>NZ_JOFL01000007.1 GCF_000719265.1 Streptomyces roseoverticillatus
CGCCCCCTCTCCCCCGCCGGCCCCACACGCCGCGCCCGTCGACGGGACGTTCCGTCGGCGGGCGCTTGCCATACACAGATACCCTTGACCGGTGACCGACGCCCAAGAAACCGCAGCAGACACACCACTGCGAACCACCGGGGGCGGCCCCCCGGACGACGTCGTTTCGGCGCCGATCCCCCTACTGGAGCCACGCGAGGGCATCCCGCCGGTCGTCGCTGACAACGATGCCCTGGCGGAGGTCGTCGCCGCGTTCGCCGCCGGCACCGGCCCCGTCGCCGTCGACGCCGAGCGCGCCTCCGGATACCGCTACGGCCAGCGCGCCTACCTCGTACAGCTGCGCCGCGAGGGCGCCGGCAGCGCGCTCATCGACCCGGTCGGCTGCCCCGACCTGTCCGCGCTCGGCGAGGCCATCGCCGACGCCGAATGGGTGCTGCACGCCGCCACCCAGGACCTGCCGTGCCTGCGCGAGATAGGGATGACGCCGACGCGGCTGTTCGACACGGAGCTGGCCGGACGGCTCGCCGGGTTCGCGCGGGTGGGTCTCGGAGCCATGGTGGAGAACGTCCTGGGGTACGCCCTGGAGAAGGGCCACTCCGCCGTCGACTGGTCGACCCGCCCCCTGCCCGACCCCTGGCTGCGCTACGCAGCCCTCGACGTGGAGCTCCTCGTCGACCTGCGCGACGCCCTGGAGGCGGAGCTGGAGCGCCAGGGCAAGCTGGAGTGGGCTCGGCAGGAGTTCGACGCCATCGCCTCCGCGCCGCCCGCCCCGCCCCGCAAGGACCCCTGGCGCCGTACGTCCGGGATGCACAAGGTGCGCAGGCGCCGCCAGATGGCGGTGGTGCGCGAGCTGTGGACCGCTCGTGACCAGGTGGCGCAGCGGCGCGACGTCTCGCCCGGCAAGGTGCTCGGTGACGCCGCGATCGTCGAGGCCGCCCTGAACATGCCGCCGAACGCCCACGCGCTGGCGGCCCTGCCCGGCTTCGGGCACCGCATGAGCCGCAAGCAGCTGGAGCAGTGGCAGGCGGCGGTCGACCGCGCCCGCGCCATCCCGGACGCCGAGCTGCCGCAGCCCGGCCAGCCGCTGACCGGCCCGCCGCCGCCGCGCGCCTGGGCCGACAAGGACCCGGTGGCCGCGGCCCGGCTCACGGCGGCCCGTACGGCCGTGTCCGCGCTCGCCGAGCGCCTCACGATGCCGCAGGAGAACCTGATCACGCCGGACACGGTGCGGCGCCTGTGCTGGGAGCCGCCGGCGCGTCCCACGCCGGAGGCGGTGGCGGAGGTCCTCTCCGCGCACGGCGCCCGCCCGTGGCAGGTCGAACAGGTGACCCCGGTCCTGGTGGAGGCTCTGACGGAGGCCACGGCCTGACGACCGTTTCCCGGGGCTGCGCCCCGGCTCCTCTTCGGGATGCTGTTGACGCATTCGGGACTTGATCACTTCGTCCCGCCGGGTTCACCCGGCGGGACGAAGCGCTGCCGGGCGGGAGGTCCGGGTGTGGGCCGGGGCCTGTCCGCGGTCCAGGCACCGAGCCGGATGAGGTTGCTCGCGGCTGCGGTGAACCAGGGGTGGAGCCGGGTCTTACGGCGTTGTCGGCCATGGAAACCGGGGCGCGCTGTCCTGACCGTCCGGCTGGTGATCACTGTCCGGCAGAAGCCGCCGCGGCCTGAGATCCGGCAGATCCGGCGCATGACGTACGTTTCGGCGTGATCAACATTTCAGGACGTGGTCGTCGTACCGCCCGGCACGCAGCATGCTTTTGCCGCCGCGCCCGGTGAGATTGCGGACATGCTCGTCATCATCACGCCCGGGGTGGAGCGCTTCGAGTACTTCCGCCACCTTGAGCGCATCCGCTACGGCAAGGTGCCGCCGGAGAGCCTTCTCGAAGTCCAGGAACTGTACGACTCCTACTTCGGGACCAGCGCGGTCTGGGACGCCGCACGCGGATAGACACGGATCAACGCACTCAGGCTCAGACGATTCGCTGGAAGGCGCCGGCGTTCTCTGAAGCCCACTGCCGAAACGGGCGGGCCGGCGTTCCGGTGACCTGTGAAACCGTGTCGCGCACCATCAGCAGCTCGTCGTTCACGTCTCCGCCCATGACGTCGAGCACCGCGTCCGCGGCTTCGGCCCCGAAGACCGCGGCCATCTGCGCGTGGGCCTCCTGGCGGCTGACCTCGGCGAAGGGGACCTCCCGGCCCAGTGTTGCCGCGATGGCCTCGACCTGCTGCCGAGCGGTCACCGGCTCCGGACCGGTCAAGGCATACGTGCGCCCCTGGTGGCCGGGCTCGGTAAGTGCCACCCGTGCCACCGACGCGATGTCCGCAGGGTGGATGGTGGGCAGTGCAGTGTCCGCGTACGGCGCGTGGACGGTCTCGTGGTCACGGATGGAAGCCGCCCACATGAGGGTGTTCGAGGCGAACTGCGTCGGCCGCAGGATCGTCCAGGCCATGCCGCTTGCCTTGAGCAGTTGCTCCACCGCCAGGTTCTCGCCGGCAGGGCCGAGGCGGGGGTGGGTCTGGACGGTAATCGACGACACCAGCACGACGTGCTCCACACCCGCCTGCCGGGCAACTTCAAGGATGCCGGCGTCCGGCCCCAGGCGCGACACAAGGAACAGCGAGCGCACCCCGTCCAGCGCGGGCTTCAACGACGCCGGCTTCGCGAGGTCGCCCTCCACGGCCTCGACCCCTTCGGGGAAGACGGCCCGTGCGGCATCACGGGTGAGTCCTCTGAGCGGACCGACACCGCGTGCGTGCAGTTCTTCCAGCAGGGCACTGCCTATGTTTCCGGTGGCTCCGGTCACGAGGATCATGAGTTGTTTCCCGTCGTCAGATGATCAACCAGACGCCACGGTAGAACCTCAATCATGATTCAGGTCAAGGAATCCCTTGGGCATTCGCACTGCTGAGCACTTCAGCTGTACGCAGTTGGGCACGATTGTTCACGTGTGCGCCGGCACCGGGCCCCGGATTCGCCGGCAGCATCCCGACGAGGGGCCGGGGCGCAGGCCCTTTTCCCTCCCCGGCGCCCCCGCCGGGCCCGAACCCGCAGTAGCCCCCTCCGCACACGGAATGTGACCTTCGCCGCCCGCCGAGGGGGCTGGGCAACTTAGTTACCCGTAAGTAGCATGACGGTGTCAGCCCGCACCGCGGCGGAGCCGTCCCCCCGGCATGCCCGCGCGCAGCGATCCCGCACAGGAGGAGAGCCAAGTGCCTCGTACCGCTAGGGACGTCGTATTCGTCGACGGCGTCCGCACCCCGTTCGGCAAGGCGGGCCCGAAGGGCATCTACCACGAGACCCGCGCCGACGACCTCGTCATCAAGTGCATCCGTGAGCTGCTGCGCCGGAACCCGAACCTGGACCCCGCCAAGATCGACGAGGTCGCCATCGCCGCGACCACGCAGATCGGCGACCAGGGCCTGACCCTGGGCCGTACGGCCGGCATGCTCGCGGGCCTGCCGCAGACCGTGCCCGGCATGTCCATCGACCGCATGTGCGCCGGTGCCATGACCGCCGTGACGACCGTCGCCGGCGGCGTGGCCTTCGGTGCCTACGACGTCGCCCTCGCGGGCGGTGTCGAGCACATGGGCCGCCACCCGATGGGCGAGGGCGTCGACCCGAACCCGCGCTTCCTCTCGGAGAAGCTGGTCGACGAGTCCGCCCTCGTCATGGGCATGACGGCGGAGAACCTGCACGACCGCTACCCGCACCTCACCAAGGAGCGCGCGGACGCCTACGCGGTCCGCAGCCAGGAGAAGGCCGCCAAGGCCTACGCCGACGGCAAGATCCAGGCCGACCTCGTGCCGATCTCCGTGCGCCGCACCACGCCCGAGGGCGGGGAGCTGGGCTGGGGCCTGGTCACGGCCGACGAGCCGATGCGCCCGGGCACCACCATGGAGGGCCTGGCGAACCTCAAGACGCCGTTCCGCCCGCACGGCCGGGTCACCCCGGGCAACGCCTCGGGCCTCAACGACGGCGCCACCGCCTCGCTGATCGCCGCCGAGGACGTCGCGCGCGAGCTGGGCCTGCCGGTCCGCATGCGCCTCGTCTCGTACTCCTTCGTGGGCGTCGAGCCCGAGGTCATGGGCTACGGCCCGATCCCGGCGACCGAGAAGGCCCTCGCCAAGGCGGGCCTGACGATCGACGACATCGGCCTGTTCGAGCTCAACGAGGCCTACGCGGTGCAGGTGCTCGCGCTCCTGGACCACTACGGCATCGCCGACGACGACCCGCGCGTCAACCAGTACGGCGGCGCCATCGCGTTCGGCCACCCGCTGGCCTCGTCCGGCGTCCGTCTGATGACCCAGCTGGCCCGCCAGTTCGAGGAGCAGCCGCACGTCCGCTACGGCCTCACCTCGATGTGCGTCGGCCTCGGCATGGGCGGCACGGTCATCTGGGAGAACCCGCACTTCGACGGAGGCAACAAGTGAGCACCACCGCTGAACTTCTCAAGGGTGCGGCGGAGCTGTTCCCCGGCGAGGTCGTGACCCAGGCGCACGTGCGCCACTTCGACCTCCCCTTCGGCGCCGGGCGCTTCGCGCTCATCACGCTGGACAACGGCCTGGACCACACCAAGCCGACCACCTTCGGGCCGCAGTCGCTCGCGAACCTCAGCGCCGCGATCGACCAGGTCGAGAAGGAGGCCGCCGAGGGCTCCATCACCGGCATCGGCCTCACCGGCAAGCCGTTCATCTTCGCCGTCGGCGCCGACCTCAAGGGCGTCGAGCTGCTGAAGAAGCACGAGGACGCGCTCGCCATCGGCAAGGGCGGCCACGACGTCTTCAAGCGTCTCGCCTCCCTCGCCGTCCCGACCTTCGCGTACTACAACGGCGCGGCCATGGGCGGCGGCGTCGAGGCCGGTCTGCACTGCACCTACCGGACCGTCTCGCGGGCCATCCCGGCCTTCTCCCTGCCCGAGGTCTTCCTCGGCCTGGTCCCCGGCTGGGGCGGCTGCACCCTGCTGCCGAACCTCATCGGCGCCGACCGCGCGGTCTCGGTCATCATCGAGAACTCGCTCAACCAGAACCGCCAGCTCAAGGGCGCGCAGGTCTTCGAGCTCGGCATCGCCGACGCCCTCTTCGACGGCGCCGACTTCCTGGAGCAGTCCCTCATCTGGACGGCCTCCGTCCTCAAGGGCGACATCCAGGTCGACCGCGCCGAGATCGACCGCGGCGAGGCCTGGGACCAGGCCGTCGAGCGCGGCCGCTTCATCGCCGACTCCAAGGTCCACGGCGCCGCCCCGGCCGCCTACCGCGCCCTGGACATCATCGCCGCGGCGAAGAACGGCGACCTGCGCCAGGGCTTCGACGCCGAGGACCAGGCCCTCGCGGACCTGATCATGGGCGACGAGCTGCGCAGCGGCATCTACTCCTTCAACCTGGTGCAGAAGCGCGCCAAGCGCCCGGCCGGTGCCCCCGACCGCTCGCTGGCCCGCCCCGTCACCAAGGTGGGCGTCGTCGGCGCCGGCCTGATGGCCTCCCAGCTCGCGCTGCTCTTCGCGCGCCGCCTGGAGGTCCAGGTCGTCCTCACCGACATCGACCAGGAGCGCATCGACAAGGGCGTCGGCTACGTCCACGGCGAGATCGACAAGCTCCTCGCCAAGGGCCGCATCGGCAACGACAAGGCCAACCGCCTCAAGGCCGCCGTCACCGGCTCCCTCGACAAGGCCGCCGCCTTCGGCGACGCGGACTTCGTCATCGAGGCCGTCTTCGAGGAGATGGGCGTCAAGCAGCAGGTGTTCGCCGAGGTCGAGGCGGTCGTGCCCGCGCACACCATCCTCGCCACGAACACCTCCTCGCTGTCCGTCAGCGAGATGGCGTCCAAGCTCAAGCACCCCGAGCGGGTCGTCGGCTTCCACTTCTTCAACCCGGTCGCCATCCTCCCGCTGCTGGAGATCGTCCGCGGCGAGAAGACGGACGACGCCTCCCTGGCCACGGCCTTCGCCGTCGCCAAGAAGCTGAAAAAGAGCGCGGTCCTGGTGAAGGACGCCCCGGCGTTCGTCGTCAACCGCATCCTCACCCGCTTCATGGGCGAGATCCAGAACGTCATCGACGAGGGCACGCCGGTCGCGGTGGCGGAGAAGGCCGTCGAGCCGCTCGGCCTGCCGATGTCCCCGCTGGTGCTCCTGGAGCTCGTCGGCCCCGCGATCGGCCTCCACGTCTCCGAGACGCTGGCCGGCGCGTTCCCCGACCGCTTCAAGGTCTCCCCGAACCTCGCCGCGGTCGTCAAGGCCGGGAAGCGCGGCTTCTACGTCTACGACTCCGGCAAGCCGGAGCTGGACCCGGAGGTCGCTGCCCTCCTCGTGCAGGGCGACTCCGTCCTGACGGAGGAGCAGGTGCGCGCCCGCGTCCTGGAGGCGGTCGCGCAGGAGATCGGCCTCATGCTGGACGAGGGCGTCGTCGCCGAGGCGCAGGACATCGACCTGTGCCTGATCACCGGCGCGGGCTGGCCCTTCCACCTGGGCGGCATCACGCCGTACCTGGACCGGGTCGGCATCGCCGAGAAGGCCAACGGCAAGCGGTTCCTGCCGGTGGGCGTGGCGAGCGTCCCCGCGTAGTCGCTGACGCTGTGCCGAGACGAGGGCCGTACGGGGTTTCCCCGTACGGCCCTCGTTGTCGGTGCGGCGCCGTGGGCACGTGCGGCCCGGCCTCAGCGCCGCCCCACGCGGTCGACGACAGCATTACCGCTGGTGCGGGGGTCGGCCCATGGGAGTCGGATAGGTCAGGGGGGCGTAGTCCTCGGGCAGCGTCTCCATCACCGACTGGATGAACGCCACCGATTCCGACGGTGACAGGGCGCAGGACCTGAGCAGATCGTAGGAACGCCGACGGGCGACGACCCTTTCGAGGTCCTCCATCAGCGTCCCGTTGTCAGAGCTCTCTTCCCAGGCCACTTGAGTGTCGTCTGCCAGGGTGAACAGCGCCAGAGCCGCCCACCAGGGGGTGCCCTCCGTAGGCGAACGGCAACACCTGCACCACGCCCGCGGACGTCAGCATCAGCTCGATCAGCCGGGCGAGCTGCGCCCGCATGACAGCAGGCCCTCCGAAGCCGCGGTGCAGAACAGCCTCATCGAGAATCGCCGAGTATTCCGGCGGATTGTCGCGCCGGAACACGGCTTGTCGACTCATCCGGCGATTCACAGCTTCCTCGATGGCGTCCTCTGTGTGGCGCGGGTAATGCATCTTGTAGAGAGCGCGGGTGAAGTCCGCCGTCTGCAGGAGGCCCGGAACCACCTGACAGGTGTACTCGGCGATGACGCACGCCTGTCGTTGCCCGTTGCGGGCGAGCAAGACCCAACGGAGGCCGGACAAGACGAACGCACGCGCGAACGCCCACCCGTACAACGATGACGAGGGCAGCCGTACGGCGAAGACCGCCTCATGTCTGACGTGCGCCATCCTCGTCATGAAGCGCGCCAACGCCTACCGGCAGGGCCTCGCCGCGGTCGAGGAGATCGAGGACCGGCGCAGGGAGCATCTTCAGAAAGAGCACCAGTGACGCGTAGCAGATGGCTAGCATTCTGCTATGGCTACAACCCAGTTGAACGCGCGAGTGCCTGAAGAGCTCGCCGAGCAAGTACGGGCCGCCGCCGCGCGCGCGGGCATGTCCATCGGCGACTACGTGAGCGACGTACTCGCCGCCGACCAGGCCGCGGCATCCGGCAGCCCGGCCTTGAGGGAAGCTCGCGCGCAGATGCACGCCCTCGCGGCCTACAAGAAGTGGAAAGCCAGCGGTGGATCCGAAGAGGGCGCGATGGACATGAGCGAGGTCTTCGGCACGTGACTGCCATCTCCGCGCGGTTCGCCGCAAGCGTCGGCGAAACCATCAAGGGCCTGCCGGTCGCCGCGAGGGAAGAGCTGCACAAAGCGATGCTGCGGGCGTGCTCCGACCCTTGGTCCTGGCCTCAGGCCGACAAGTACGAGATGGACGACACCGTACGCATCGCCACGACGAGCGCCGCCATCGTCCACTACGCGATCCTCATGGGCCCTAACCCTCACCTGTGGGTCTTCGCCATCACCGTCTGACCAAGGGCACCCACAGGAATTGGCCCATGATCCATGGAGCGAAGTGGACCTGACCACCGGTCCGCCTCCCCCGTAGCCTCATGGTCATGACACGCAAAGTCGACTTCTACTTCGACCCCGTCTGCCCCTTCGCCTGGATCACCTCCCGCTGGATCCTGGAGGTCGAGCGCCACCGCGACCTCGACCTCCGGTTCCGGGTCATGAGCCTGTCCGTCCTCAACGAGGGCCGGGCCGGCCTGCCCGAGCGCTATCGCAGACTGCTCGACGTCGGCTGGGGCCCGGTGCGCGTGTGCACCGCCGCGGCGCAGGAGCACGGGGAGGACGTGCTGCGCGACCTGTACACGGCCCTGGGTACCCGCATCCACAACGACGACGGCGAGGTCTCCGACGAGCTGATCAGGAAGGCGCTGGCCGACGCCGGCCTCCCGGAGTCGCTGGCGGACGCGGCCCACTCGACCGACTACGACGAGGCGCTGCGCAAGAGCCACCACGAGGGCATGGACCCCGTCGGTGAAGAGGTCGGGACGCCGACCATCCACATCGACGGGGTCGCCTTCTTCGGGCCCGTCCTGACCGCGATCCCGCGGGGCGAGGAAGCCGCCCGGATCTTCGACGGCGTGCGGCTGCTGGCCGGTTACCCGGACTTCTTCGAGCTCAAGCGCACCCGTACAGGCAGCCTGGACTTCAGCTGACCCGGGACCCGAGGGTTCAAGGCCCTACAGGTCGAGCCGGTACTGCCGCACCTCGTGCGTGGGGACGTAGCCGAGGCCGTCGTTGATGCGCCGCATGGGCGCGTTGACGTCGGCGGTGTCGGTCAGCAGGCCTGCCAGGTCCGGGTGCCGCACGCGGGCCCGGCGGATGGACTCGGCCTTCATCCACCGGCCGAGGCCGTGCCCGCGGTGCTCGGGCAGGACCGCGGTGCCGTAGTGCCGGGCGTCGCCTTTGCCGTTGCCGGGGACGACCAGCTCCGTGAATCCGGCGACGGAGCCGTCGGACGCGTCGACGGCGACGACCGTGTGCAGAAGGTCGCCGCGCTCTTCGACCACCCGCGCCACGGCCCGGACCCGGTCCACGTCCCAGGTGAGCGTTCCCTGATCGGTGTCGCCCATCGGCATGTCGTCCATAGCCCGGCGTGACGCGGCGTACGTCCGGGCGAGGTCGTCGGGGACGGTTCCCTGCCAGGACGCGAGCCGGTAGCCGGGGTGCGGCTGCCCGGTGATCGTCGCGAGGGCGGCGAGGTCCACGCCCGCAAGGGCCAGGCGCGTGTACTGCAGCGTGAGGATCTTGCGGAAGCCCCGGGCCGGCAGGAACCGGTCGCCCGGCGTTCCCGCCTCGGCCTCCGCGACGACGCAGCGCCGGGCATCGGCCCGGGCAGCCGCCGCAGCGGCGTCCAGGAGCCGGGAACCGACGCCGCCCCGCCGCTCCGCCGGGTGGACGTGGAGGGTCAGTTCGGCCAGGTGGTCCCGCCCGGCGTCGGTGAACAGCCGCAGGAAGGCCGTACCGGCGGGAGCGCCGTCGGCATCGCTCGCCAGCCATGCGAGACGCCGGCTGTACGGGCTGTCCTGGGGGTCGGTCAGTGCGGTGAGGTGGAACGACAAGGTGTCTCCGTCGTGAGGAAGCAGCGAACGTCAGTACGCGAGATCACCTGCTGGGCACTCGTGCGCATGTGCTCCACACCTCCTGTTGACGGCGTGACGGCGTGACGGCGTAATCACGTAACAACGTGACGACGTCCGGGGAACGTAACTGCTCCTGCCGTCCACCCGCAAAGGGTTAACGCCCCGCGCCCCACGTCCTCGCGATCTCCACCAGCGCCCGCACCGCCTTCGCGACCAGCCCGTCGTCGTCCCGTACGCGCCGGTTGTGCTCGACGTGTACGAAGGGCACGCCGGCCTCCCCCGCATACTCGCCCTCCACGTTCGTACGGCCTTCGAGGCGGCCGCAGTAGCGCTCCCAGACCTCGCAGACGCGCATGCCCTGCGCGCGGTAGGCGGCGGCGAGGCGGCGGGCGGAGGGGAGGCCCGCTTCGCCGCTGCCGGGGGAGACGACGACGTCGTGGTCGGGCAGGCTGCTGTCGGCGAAGCCGTGGACCTGGACGGCGGGGAGGCGGCGGTCGGCGAGGGTGTCGGAGACGGCGGCGAAGACGGAGTCGCGGCGGTGGGCGACGTCCGCGGCGTCGGGGCCGGCGCCGGAGTCCGCCGCGCGGTGGGCGCCGGCGAGGACGAGGACGCCGCCGGGCGCGCCGCGCAGGAGGCCGATGCCGAGCTGCTCGGTGCGCTGGTCGGCGGAGGGGTGCGGGACCTGGACCTGCCAGCGGGCCGGGCCGCGCAGGTCGGCGTAGACGCGTCCCCAGCCGCGGCGGACCTCGCCCTCGCGCGTGGCGTCGGCGATCTCCGCGTACCGGGCGCCGCCGCCGCTGTCGACAAGGGTGCGGACGGCGTACCCCACGCCCGCGAGGCGGCGGGCGGCCGTGGCGCGGTCGCCGTCGAGGAGGGCGCGGACGCCGTCGGCGACGGCCCGGCGCTCGCGGTCGGTGGGGATGCGGTAGCTGCCGTCGGCGGTGATGCCGGCGGTGTAGTCGGTGATGTGGCGGCCGAGGTCGACGGTGCCGGCGGGGTCCGCCGGGGCGGCCTTGCGCGACGCCGGGGCTTCCTTGTGCGCGTCCGCCGTCGAAGGGCCGCCGCAGCCGGTGGCCCCGGTGAGGGCCAGTGCGCCGAGCAGCACGCAGGACAGCACGGCGCGTGCGGTGCGGGCGGCAGTGCTGCGGGCGGCCGGCTGGGTCGTCATGCGGGCAAAAGTACCGCGGAAGCGGCCGGCCCCCGCGCCTGTACTCCAACTACGTCCGCAGCGCACGCATATGACACACGCGCCGCCAAAATTTTGTCGATACTTTAACTTCCACTTAGAATTCAGCGGTTCTCGATAGTTCATCCTGATGTGCGGCAAGCGGAACAAGGCATTCCGCCGACCCGGTCAAGTCAGCAATGCCGAGCCGCGGCCGAAAGGAATACCCAGGAATGCCGCTGTCCGCCCCGCGCGGCGCGCGCCGGCGCAAGCTGCGCCGACGCGCCGACATGCCTCTCCTCGGCGGGGCCCGCCCGCCGATCGCCGCGCTCCTCGCACTCCTGCTGCTGGTCGCGGGGGCGACCGCCCTCGTGCTGGGCGACCACGACCGGACCGCCGTCGACAAGGCCGTCCTCTCCTCGCAGCAGCGGGTCGCGGAGGACGGCGCCCTCGCTCTGCGCGCCTCCCTCGACGAGAGCGTCACCGACCTCCAGCGCGCCGCCGCGCTCTTCGCCGGCCCCGAGGCCGTGCCCGCCGACACCGTCCTCGACAAGCTCGGCAAGGTCTACAACAAGTGGCGCGGCCTCGCCGTCATCGACCCCGCCGGCGGCAGCCTCCTCGCCGCCCGCGGCGAAACGATCCCGCTGGCCGACGCCCTCACCGGCAAGAAGACCGATGCGGACAAGGACGGCGCCCCCGCCCCCCGCCTCGTCAAGCTGTCCTCCGGCGACACCCGCATGCTCGTCACCGCCGCCCTGCGCGGCGGCGACAAGCCGCGCCTCCTCGTCGCCTCCGGCACCCTCAACGTGCCGGGCATCTCCACCGGCGAGAACCGCTCCCTGCTCGTCGTGGACTCCGCCGGCACGGTGCTCGCGAAGGACGGCCCGTCGATCGCCCGCACCGCGTGGGCCAAGCGCGCCGCGAAGACGGCGGCCGCGGCCTTCGCCAAGATCCCCGAGCCCGGCGGCCACCCCGGCGCGAGCGGCAATCTCATGGGCGGCACGGACAAGCACCGCACGGCCGTGGGCTACGCCGCCGCCGGCCGCGCGCCCGGCGAGACCAGCCCCGCGGGCGGCCTCGGCCTGTCCGTGGTCACCTCCGTCAAGGTCACCGAGGACGCCAAGGCGGTGCGCACCCAGGCCTTCGGCCTCGTCGCCGCCGCCGTGCTGCTGCTCCTCGCCGTGCTCGTGACCTGGGTCCTGATCCGTACGGTCCAGCGCCCGCTGATCGGGCTGTACCTGGAGAGCCGCCGGCTCGGCCGCGGCGAGCTCGACCGGCCCGTCCGCGCGTTCCGCGGCCGCGAGCCGGCCCGCACCGGCGCGGCCCTGGAGAGCCTGCGCGGCCAGCTCCTCGGCGGGCGGCCCACCCGCGCCGGCCGGGCCCGCGGCGGCATCGGCACCCGCACCACCGTGATCGTCTGCGGCGTCGTCCTGCTCGCCTGGGCCGCACCGCTCCTGCTGCTGCTCAACCGCGCCGGCAGCGGCGTCACCGTGCCCAAGCAGCTGGTCGAGGACCAGCGGCGGCGTACGGACACGGCCGCCGACCGCGTCCGGAAGGCCCTCAACGAGGGCTGGGCCGACGTCGCCTCCGTCGCGCAGATCGTCGGCGCGGGCAGTGAAAAGGGGGACAAGGAGGACGCCGACGCGGGCAGCGCCACCAAGGCCGTCCTGCAGACCACCCTGCGCGAGCACCCCCGCTACCGCTCCGTCTACGTCCTCGACGCCGACGGCAAGGTCCTCACCCGCGCCGGGGCCTCCCCGCGCCACCCGGCCGACCGCAAGCCCTACGCGGACTCCGTCGCCCAGCTCAACACCTCCGGCAAGGAGCCGGCCGTCGCCGCGTACGCGGCCGTGCCCGGCGGCAAGGGCCGCACCGTCGTCGGCGAGTACGACCCGCAGTTCCTGATCTCCATGGTCACCCGGCCCGGCCTCGGCCAGGTCTGGCTCGTGGACGACAAGCACCGCATCATCGCCGCCGACCGCCAGCACGGCTTCCGCGCCTTCTCCAAGCTGCCCGGCAGCCACCTCGGCGACCTCGTCACCAAGGCGCGCAAGGACACCAACGGCACCGCCCTGCTGCACCGCTCCGGCGGCGGCTCCTCCCTCGCGGCCGCGGCGTCCTTCACCGGCGGCGGCGCCGTCCGCGACCTGAACTGGCAGGTCGTGAGCGAGCAGCCGGCCTCCTGGCTGGAGCTGCCCGAGTACACCGCGCAGCGGCACACCATGCTCGCCGGCCTGCTCGGCGTGACCGCCGCCGTGGCCTGCCTGGGCTGGCTGCACATCATCGTCGTCCGCCCGCTGCGCACGCTCGCGGACCAGGCCGAGGCGCTGGCCGGCGGCGACCGCAAGACGGTGCTCTTCCCGCAGCACCACGACGAGGCGGGCGCGGTCGTCCGCAACCTCGAACTGATCCGGCAGCAGCTGCGTACCGCCGAGCGACCGCCGGCCGGAAGGAACTGACGCGTGCTCTTCCTCTACACGGTCCTGGTGATCTGCTGCGCGATCGTCCTGGTCGCGGGCGTGATCGAGCAGCGCCGGCACTTCACCAACCTCGACATGATCCCCACCCGGGTGCTGATCAACGGCATCCGCGGCAAGAGCTCCATCACCCGGCTGTGCGCGGGCGCGCTGCGCGGCGGCGGGCTGGTCACGGTCGCCAAGACCACCGGCACCGCGGCCCGCTTCATCCACCCGGACGCCACCGAGGAGCCCGTCTACCGCAAGTTCGGCATCGCCAACGTCGTGGAGCAGATCGGCATCGTGCGGCGCGCCGCCGCGTACCGGCCGCACGCGCTGGTGATCGAGTGCATGGCCGTTATGCCGGCCCTGCAGGAGGTCAACCAGACCAAGCTGATCCGTTCCACCATCGGCGTGCTGTGCAACGTCCGCGAGGACCACCTCGCGGAGATGGGCCCCACCCTGGACGACGTGGCCCGCTCGCTGAGCCGCTCCATGCCGCACGGCGGGATCTGCGTCACGGCTGAACGCGACCGGCTGCACATCCTGCGCGAGGAAGCCGCCAAGCGCGACTGCCGGCTGATCGCCGTGGACCCGGAGACGGTGACCGACGCGGAGCTGCGCGGCTTCAGCTGGTTCACGTTCAAGGAGAACGTCGCCATCGCTCTCGCCGTCGCCGAGCTCCTCGGCGTCGACCGGGCGACCGCCCTGCAGGGCATGTACGACGCGCCGCCGGACCCCGGCGTGCTGTCCGTGGAGCGCTACCGCACCCCGGGGGGCATGCCGTTCCGGTTCGCCAACATCTTCGCGGCCAACGACCCCGAGTCGACGCTCATGAACGTCGAGCAGCTGCTCAGCCTCGGCGCCATCGACCGGCCCCTGCACGTCCTCATCAACTGCCGCCCGGACCGCGTCGAGCGCAACGGCCAGATGGGCGAGCTCATCCCCCGCCTCGCCCCCGAGTCGGTCTTCCTCATCGGCCACCCGGCGAAGAGCGCCGCCGACGCGATCCCCGCCGAGTGGCGCTCGCGCATCGTCGACCTCGGCGGCGACCGCCGCGACCCGGCCGAACTGGAACGGGAGATCCTGGAGCGGCTCGGGCCGGGCGCCTCGCTCATCGCCATCGGCAACATCCACGGACAGGGCGAGCTGCTGCTGGAGCGGCTGGCGGAACTGCCGGCGGACGACGAGCCGGAGCCGTCCCGGACGCAGCATCCGGAGGACCCCCAGGTATACGTCCCGACCTACATAGACCCGGACTTCACAGGAGACTTCCGTTGATCCCCGCCGTCCTCACCCCGGAGATCGCCGCCATCGGGATCGCCCTGGGCCTGCTGTTCTCCCTGGTCTGCTACCTCACGACCAACCTCTCCCCCGGCGGCATGATCACCCCCGGCTGGCTGGCCCTCACCCTCGTCGAGAGCCTCCAGCGCGCCGCCATGGTCGTCGGCATCACCGTCCTGACGTACCTGGCCACCCTGCTGCTGCAGCGGTACGTGATCCTCTACGGCAAGCGGCTGTTCGCGGCGGTCGTGCTGACCGGCGTCGTGCTGCAGGCGACGCTCTACGTGATCCTGCAGCAGCAGTTCCCGCTGATGTACGCGAACCAGACGCTCGGCTTCATCGTCCCCGGCCTGATCGCCTACCAGCTGGTGCGCCAGCCGCGCGGCGCGACCCTGCTGGCCACCGGCACGGTCTCGCTCGCCAACTACGTCGTCCTGACCGCCGGCATCCTGCTGGGCTTCATGCCCACCGCCTGAGCCCTACGGAGCAGAGCCCCATGAAGAAGGACCGCAAGCGCAAGAAGCGCGTCACCGGCCGCCACGCCCTCCACACCCTGGTCGTGCTCGGCCTGCTCGGCACCAGCGCGTACCTCACGGTGGAGCTGCGCGAGAAGCAGGACGGGACCGCGCCGCCGGTCCAGTCCGTCTCCGGCGCCGGGGCCGCGTCCGGCAGCAAGCCGGCCTCCGGGGAGCGCCGCTTCGAGCGGCTGACCGGCCCGGCCCGCACGGTCGTGCGCGCGGCGGACGGCGGCGTCCTCGCCACCTTCACCGACGGCGCCCGCACCGCGGTCCTCACCGGCGCGAGCCGCACCTTCACCGAGCCGAAGTACACGGACGCGAAGGTCACCACGGACAGCTGGGTGCGGCTGCTGCCCGAGGCGTGGAAGGAGGGCGCCGAGAAGGCGGCCTGGTTCAAGAACTGGTTCAGCACGTCCCTGGGCAGCAAGGACCCCGACGTCTTCGCCTTCGCCATGGAGTACCTCGAGGGCGCCCCGCAGAAGAAGGACGCCAAGGGCGTCCCGTACTCCGGCGACGCCCAGTTCGGCCCGCCGAACCCCAACGGCTCCGTCGCCGGCGACCTGCGCCTCGAACAGTCCGACTTCTACGACTACCTGGGCATCCCGTACCGCTTCCGCGACGGCACCGTCGAACAGCCCGAGACGGCGCGCTTCCGGGCCATGGACTGCTCGGGCTTCGTCCGCACAGTCTTCGGCTACCGGGCGCGCTACCCCCTCATGGCCAAGGACATCAAGGGCGACGGCCTGCCGCGCACGGCCGACGGCATGGCCCGCCTCTCCCCCGGCGTGCCGGTGCTGGAGCTCACCGGCAAGCGCCCCGACAGCATCGACAAACTGCAACCGGGCGACCTGATCTTCTTCGAGATCGACAAGCGCACCGGCGAACGGCTCGACCACGTCGGCATCTACATGGGCCTCGACACCGACGGCAAGCCCCGCTTCATCTCCAGCCGCGAAGAAGCCAACGGCCCCACCTTCGGCGACAAGGGCGGCACCGCCCGCCTGGACGGCAACGGCTTCTACGCGACGGGCTTGCGGAGCGCGAAGCGGCTCTGACGCCCCCTCAGCAATACCTGCCCAAATATTCCGTTTGCCGGAACTCCGTGTCAGACTTGCCCGGTTCACAGGTGGTTCGCGAGAGAAGTGTGAGACCGTGCCCCAGCAGGTGAAGTCCTCGTCCGGAGAACGGAGCGCAGGAGAACGGATCGGCCGCGCGGCTCGCGGCGCCCGCACGCGGCTGTGGTCGACCCGCAGGCGCCGGCTGACGACCATCGGCACCTCGGCCGCCCTGTTGGCCGCCGCCGTCACTGGCGTCCTGGTCTTCTGGGACAGCGATCCCGGAGCGGATCCCGGAGCCAAGGGCGCTCGCAAGCTCGTCATGGCGTACATCGACGCGCTGGCCGACGACGACATGCGCGAGGCGTGCCGCCTGATGCATCCCAAGGTGGTCTCCTCCATGGCCGAGGCCGAGGGCGGTTGCCCCGGGGCCATGCGCGCCCAGATCGGTGACCGGCTCAGCAGCAAGGAACAGCGCAGGGTAGGCGACATCGACGTCCACGCGGCACGGGTCGAGGGCGGGGGCAAGGTCGCCCGCGTCGAGGTCAGCTCCGGGCCGAAGGGAGCCAGGAAGAGCACCGTGACGGTGGAGCGCACCGACGGGCACTGGCGCATTCTGGAGGACTGAACAAGCCGTGCGAGGGGTGGGCGGGAAGCGTGCCTCCCGCCCACCACCACTATCGGCCTTCCTTCGCCACCGGCTTGCCGTCATGGGACCTTGCGGTGACCCCGCCGGTGAACACCGGGTCGGCCGGGGTGCTGCGCTTCGCCCTGGTCAGGGAGCGGGGCTGAGCGCTGCCGCCGTCCGCATCGGAGAGCCAGTACATCCGCTCCAGGCCGTCGGTGTCGACGTAGAACACGGCCCACTGCCCGTCGGCGAGCTGTACCACCACGGGGTCGGTCGCCGCCTGCTTCGAGGCCACGAGGCTCCACCTGCTGAAGTCGCCGTCCGGGCCCAGCTGACGGGCGTAGTGGACATAACCCTTCTCGTCCCGCACAACCACCCCGAGCGACTTGTCCTGATTGACGGCGACCGCAGGTGAACCCGTCGTCTTCACGCCGGACAGTACGGTTCCGTCACCGAAGAATCCGTTGAGCGGGAGCTTGGTGTCCGCATCGGTACGAGTGGACTCCTTGGCCGACCAGATCTCGCCGTCCTTGGTACGGGCGAAGGCCATGACCTTGCCATCGGCCCCGCGCGCCGCGGCCGGCGTGCCGCCGAGGCCGCTCACGTCGGAGGCTCCCCAAACCCACCAGCCCTCGCGCTTGGCGTCCGCACGGTTCATCCCGAGGCGGCCCTGCTTGTCCAACCCGAGGATGAACGGGCGGTCGGCGTTGGCGTCCACCGAGGCGACCTGGCCCGTACCGGCGAAGGACGACTTCTCGTACCCGGCAGGCATGGAAGAGTAGGCGTCCCGGGTACGCCACGGGATGAAGTTGTCGCTGTTCGGGCTCTGCTGGTTCAGGTACCACATCTTGCCGTCGCGATCGAAGGCATGGACCCCGACGATGCCCTGGGTGTTCCTGGAAACGGTGGGCGCGCCGGTGAAGTCGCCGCCGAGGTCCGCCAAAGCGGACCAGACTCCACCCGCTTGACGCTTCGTCATCCAGACGTGGCCGTCCTTGCCGAGGACGAAGGCCATCGGGGTACCGTCCGCCTGCTCCATGACGACCGGCTGGTCGACGAAGTCACGCGCGCCGGGCACGGTGCTGTAGGCCACGGTGCCCAGGTCCCTGGGATCGCGCTGGACACCGTTTATCAGCCAGCCGCGCTCATCGACGTAGAACTGCTGGATGAGCTTGTCGCTGCCCTGCCGGATCGCGGCGGGCATGTTGGGCCGCGGTGCGACGGGGGACTTCGGGGGCTGGGCCGGAGTCTTGCAGGCGTCCGTGGACATGGATATTCCATGGAACGTCTCGAAGTTCCAGCCGGCCTTACGGCCCTTGGTGTCGACCCAGGCACCGGCGCTGACGTCGTAGCGGAACCAGTAGAGCGAGCCGTCGGCGTACAGTCCGTAAAGGGTGCCTCCGCCCGCCGAGCGGATCTCCCGGAAATTCTCCCAGCCGCTCATCCAGGCCGGCGCCTTGAGCTCGAGCCACTGCTGGCGGTCGACGTCGTAGCGGTAGCGGTACATGTCCTTGCCCTGGCGGGCGAAGATCAGCCCGTCTCCGGCAGCGACGACGAGGTTGTACCCGCCCCAGTTGCCGGTGTCGATCACACGGCCGTTGCCGGGCACCGGGGCCCCGGTCTTCTCGTCGTAGCGGTATATCCGCAGAGTGCCGTCGTCGTGGACGGCGAAGATGTTGCCGCGTTCGTCGACGGTGACGCGGTTGCGGTGGGCGGCGCCGTTGAGGAAGTTGCCCCAGCCACTGTCGATCTTCTCACCACGGGGCTTGTCCCAGCTGCTGGTGGCCGGATCGTAGCGGTGGCGGTACAGGTCGCCCTCGGAGTTGATGCTGTAGATCCAGTTGCCGGGGCCGCCGAGGGTGATGCGGGGCGAGCCCCACCCGCCGTCGCCTATCCGCTTGCCGATCACAGGCCAGTTGAAGGACCCCTGCGCGGCGTCACCGTGGGTGAAGAGCTCCAGCTTCCCGTCGGTGGCCGCACCGTAGAGCTGGGCTTGGGGCCGACAGGTCACCTGGGAGACGGCGGCGGGCGTAGGCGGCACCGCGTCCGCCACGGCGGCGGGTGCGCACACCAGCCCCAGCGGCAGGGCCGTGACGGCTGCGAGGGTCAGTGCCGCCATGCGGGCGGCAGACGGGCGGGGGCGACTCAAAGACATCGAGGGGCACTTTCTGACGGGGCGACAAGGCCCGGCCGGGGCCGAGGTCCCGGCCGGAGGACGGCGGGGCGGGATGCATGTAATCACACCCCATGTACCTACCTTTGGGATAGTTACGCTCGATGAGCGTTGATGGCGGCAAATCGCCCATAAGCCCTGTTCCCGATTTCGGAGTGTAGTCACTACCGTTCCAACTGCCCCAACCTCTTGCATATCTGATCTTTACTCAGATAAAACATCGTCTCAATGCCCGCCATCTATTGGTTGTGGCGGTCTGTGGCGACCTATGCCCATATGGCGACGCATGTCCATATGCAGGCTCGCCACCTCCAGGTCTATGGGTGGGGTGTGTTCTCCGTGTTCCTTGGCAGCCGGCGCTCCGGGTCCTCCGGCGCGCGACGCCGCCGCGGCGCCTTCAGGCACCGCGGCTTCTTCGCCACCAGACCGGGGGTGAGCAGAACCGTCGCGGCGACGGCCGCAATGCTGGTGTTCGCCGCCACGGCCCCCTCGGAGGCCGTGGCCAAGCCGGAGTCCGGGCCCTCGCTGCCGGGCGTCAAGGGCCACACCAAGCGGCCCGACGGGCAACGCTGGGGCAGTGCGGCGGATCTCGACCACCTCGACGGCACGTCCACCCCGGTCAAGTCCCGCGGCCCGCAGACCCTGCACGGCAAGTACGCCGCGGAGCACCCGAAGGCCTCCGAGGTCACCGCCCGGAACGAGGCCAAGGTCGAGACCGCCCCAGGCAAGGAGGTCAGGGGCTACGACCCGAAGAGCAGCAACGAGATCACCGACAAGCGGTCGGAGTTCGAGCGCACCTTCAGCAACCGAGACGGCTCGCAGACGACCCAGTTCTCCAAGGAGCGGCTGAACTACCGGGCCTCCGACGGCAGCTGGAAGCCCATCGACGCAACGCTCGTCCGCGCGGGCGACGGCAACGCGAGCGGTTGGCGCAATACCGCCGACAGCCTCGACATCCGGCTGGCGGCACAGGCAGATGCCAAGGACCTGGCCCGGCTCGTCGTGGACGGCGACCACGAGGTCTCCTTCGGCCTCGACGGAGCGCACCGCTCCGCCGGCCGGACCGACGACAAGAACAAGTCCTCGGTCACCTACCCCGACGTCCTCAAGGACGCCGACCTGGAGCTGATATCCAGGCCGGGCGGCCTCAAGGAAGTCATGGTCCTGCGCTCCAAGGACGCGCCGCGCAGCTGGCTCTTCCCGCTGCGCACCAAGGGCCTGACGGCCTCACTGGACAACGGCGACGTCGTCCTCAAGGACGCCGAGGGCAAGCAGCGCGTGCGCATCCCGCACGGCTACATGGAGGACTCCAAGGTCCACCCGGAGTCCGGCGACGGCGCGATATCGACCAAGGTCGGCTACCGGCTCGTCGAGCACGACGGCGGGCAGGCCCTGCGCGTGGACCTCGACGGCGGCTGGCTCTCCGCACCGGAGCGCGTGTTCCCCGTACGGGTCGACCCTCCCATGGTCGAACCCGTCGGCGCCTCGTCGAGCATGTACGTCGAGAAGTCCGGCAGCAACAACTGGAGCTCGGGCTCCGAGGACACCCTCAAGTTGGGCGCCGTCAGCGACGGCGGAACCAGCCGGGCCGCGAGCTACCTCGCCTTCCCGAACGTGGCCTCCAAGCTGCGCAACCACAAGATCTTCGGTGCCTCGCTCAACGTCCTCAACTACTGGTCGGCGTCCTGCCGCCCGCGTGAGGTGAGCGTCCACCCGGTCACCGAGGCGTGGACGGCGGGCAAGGGCCACACCTACCCCGGCCCCTCCTTCGGATCGAAGATCGCCGGCTCCTCCTTCGCCCACGGCTTCATCGGCGAGGGCCAGTCCAGCTCGGCCTGCCCCGCAGCCTGGGAGGCCATGGATCTGGGCACCAAGGGGCGCAACCTGGTCGAAGAGTGGGCCAACGGCACCCGCCCCAACTACGGCCTGACCCTGCGCGGCTCGGAGTCCGACACGGCGAGCTGGAAGAAGTTCTCCAGCACCAACAGCGCCAACCCGCCGTCCCTCTACGTCACGCACTCGCCGTACGACGCCAAGTACTCCGTTGAGCGCGCGAATCCGGAGCCGCCGGTCAGCCGGAGCCAGGACGGCAAGGTCAAGATCAAGGTGACCAACCTGGGCGCCGAGACCTGGACCCCCAGCACCTATGAGCTGGGCTACCGCGCCTACAAGGGCGGCAAGCTGGTCAAGGAGGTGTCCGCGGCCCAGCTCCCCAAGGACGTGCCCCGCGGCGCCGGCGTCACCCTCGACGCGACGATCCAGAAGGGCGACCCGGGCGAGTACCTCATCGACTTCTCGATGATCCGCAAGGGTCTGGGCTTCTTCACCGACTACAACATCGCGCCGGTCCGCATCGGCCTCAACGTACTGGCCATCCCGCCGGTCGTCGACGCCTTCCACCCGGCCAACGGCTACCAGTCCCAGACGCTCACGCCGGAGCTGTGGGCCAACGCCCGGGACATGGACAAGACCGGGCAGACGCTGCAGTACCGCTACGAGGTCTGTGAAGCCGGCAAGGACGGCAAGCCGAAGGACTGCTTCTTCTCCGACTGGTCCCCCGACCGCAGCTGGGTCGTCCCGGCCGGCAAGCTGCGCTGGTCCAAGACCTACCTGTGGCGCCCGTGGAGCAGGGACAACGCGGCCGTCAGCCCCGAGCTGCCCTACGCCACGCTGCTGACCGCGGTTCCGCAGCCGGTCATCACCTCGCACCTGGCGGGTTCGCCCTACGGCTCCTCGGACAAGCCCTTCGACCCGCAGATCGGCAACTTCGCCAGCTCGGCGGTCGACGCGTCGGTGGCCACCATCGGCCCGGACCTCACCGTGACCCGCACCTACAACAGCCTCGACCCGGCCACCAATCACGTCTTCGGCACCGGCTGGGCCTCGCGCCTCGACATGAAGGTGACGCCGGACGACGACGGGACCGGCAATGTCGTCGTGACCTACCCCGACGGCCAGCAGGTCCGGTTCGGCCGCAACCCCGACGGCTCCTTCGCCGCCCCCATGGGCCGCGACGCCGTCTTCACCACCGTCAAGGACGGTGGCTGGCAGCTCGCCGACAAGAACGGCGTCCGCTACGCCTTCCGTGCCGACGGAATGCTCGGCACGATCACCGACGCGAGCGGCCTGGCCCAGACCTTCACCTACACGGACGGCAAGCTCGTCCAGCTCCGTAACGAGGCCAGCAAGCGAAGCTTGTTCTTCCAGTGGACGGGCGACCACATCACCGCGGTCGGCACCGACCCGCTCCGCATCAGCCCGCTGACCTGGACGTACGAGTACGACGGAGACAAGCTGACCAAGGTCTGCTCCCCCGAGAAGACCTGCACCCGCTACGAATACGCCAAGGGCTCGCACTACCGCAGCGTGGCCCTGGACTCCGGCCCCTACGCCTACTGGCGCTTCGGTGAGGACGGCGGCGACGACGCTGTCAGCCAGGTCACCGTCAACCAGGGCAAGGACCGAGCCCAGTATGTCGACGTCACCCACGACGCCACCGGCCCGCTGAGCGGCACCTCGGACAGTGCGGCCGGTTTCAACGGCACCTCCTCTCGCGTCGACCTGCCCGAGAACCTGCTGAACCTGCAGCGCAGCCTCGCGGTCAGCATGTGGTTCCGCACTTCCGGCAGCGGCGTGCTGCTGAACTACCGCTCCGACAAGCACAACGACAGCAGCGACGGCACCAGCGCGCCCGTGCTGTACATCGGCGCGGACGGCAAGCTCCGCGGGCAGTTCCGCATCGGCCGCATCTCCCCGATCACCACGGGAACCGCCGTCAACGACGGCCAGTGGCACCAGGTAGTGCTGTCCTCGGACGGCGCCCGGCAGACCCTGTTCCTGGACGGCAAGCGCCACGGCACCCTGGACGCACCGGTCAACCACGGCAACCAGCGGTTCGCCGAGATCGGCTCCGGCTACGCCTACGACTGGCCCTCCCCGCCCGCCAAGGGCGCGGTCTACTTCAAGGGCGACATCGACGAGGTCGCCGTCTATCACAAGCCGATCGGCACCGCCGCCGCGCAGTCCCTCTACACGGCGCGTGAGCAGGCCGACCAGCTCACCAAGGTGACGACGCCCGGCGGCCGCACAGCCGTGGAGGTCTCGTACGACACCTCCGTCGACCGCGTCGACAAGCTGACCGACAACAACGGCGGCCAGTGGCAGCTGGGCGTCCCCGTCACGGGTCTGTACGGCAAGGAGCTCATCCGCACCATCCAGGTGACCGACCCCAGGAACCGCCGGCACTTCTACGACTACGACCCGCTGGCCGGGCGCGTCATCCGCTATGTCTCGCCGCTGCGCGACAAGCCGGTGGAGCCCCAGAAGCCCAGACCCACAACCTCCCCGACCCCCGGCACCGAGGGCGGGATATTCGAGGGCGGTGTCGTCGGCGACGGCAACCCCCCGCTGGACTATCCCGACCCCGAGTTCGTCGGCGGCGCCGTCAACGCCATGGGCGTGCGCAGCTTCGGCTACGACGAAAAGGGCTTCCAGAACCGGGTCATGGACGAGAACGGTCATGCGATCGACATGACCTACGACGACCAGGGCAACGTGGCGACGCGCAAGACCTGCCGCGACCTCGGTGACTGCCAGACCACCTACTACACGTACTACTTCGACGAGAAGAACCCGGTCGACCCGCGCAACGGCAAGCTCACCGAGTCCCGCGACGCCCGTTCGGCGAGCGCGGCGGACAACACCTACCGGACGGCGTACTCCTACGACGCCCGCGGCGAGCTGACCGAGCAGACCGCGCCGGACGGCCGCAAGGCCACCCGTACCTTCACCACCGGGTCGGAGCCCGCCTTCAACAACGAGGGCACCGCACCTGCCGGCCTGCTGGCGTCCATGACCGACGCCAAGGGCAAGACGACCAAGTACACCTACTTCGCCAACGGTGATCTCGCCGAGACCACCGACCCGGCGGGCCTCATCACCCGGTACACCTACGACCGCCTGGGCCGCAAGCTCACCGAGACCGACATCAGCGACTCCCAGCCCAAGGGCGTGACCGTCGGCTACACCTACGACGGATTGGGCCGGACGGTCACCACGACCAAGCCCGGGGTCAAGAACCAGGTCACCGGCGTCATGCACACGGCGCTGACCACCATCGAGTTCGACCCGGACGGCCTGGTGCTGCGCTCCGAGGTCGCCGACACCACGGGCGGCGATCCCACCCGCGAGACCCGCACCGAGTACGACGACTCCGGCCGCCCGGTACGGGTGACGGACGCCGAAGGCGCCGAGACCAGCTTCGGCTACGACGCCCTGGGCAACCGCGCCTGGCAGGTCGACCCGAGCGGCACCCGGACCGAGTACACCTACACCCCGCGCAACAAGGTGGCCGAGGTGCGGGTGCGCGACTGGCACGGCGACCCGGAGGAGGCGCCCAAGGACAGTGACGAGAAGGTCCTGGTGACCGACTCCTACGCCTACGACATGGCCGGCCGCCTGACCCGGCACGCCGACGCCATGGGCCGCATCCGCGCGTTCAGCTACTACGACGACGGTCTCAGCAAGTCCGTGCGCGCCCTGGGCGTGCGCCAGCCGGACGGGTCCACCCGCGACATCGAGCTCGAACGGAACGTCTACGACGCCCTCGGCAACCTGACGCGCAAGACCACCGGCAACGGCACCACCGTCACCGCCTACGCCTACGACGTCTCGGGCCGCACCCAGACCATCACCACGGACCCGGGCCGGCTCGACCGCAAGGTCAGCTACACGTACGACGACGCCGACAACGTGACACGCGTCGTACACACCGGCAAGAGCTCCAACATCGGGTTCTCCAGCAGCAGCTCCGAGGTCGTCGACTACACCTATGACGCCGCCGGCCGGGAGCTCAGCGAGACCACACTCAACGGCAAGGAGCGGCTGACCACGACCTTCAAGCGCGACCAGCGCGGTCTGTTGCTCGCGGAGACCGAGCCCCGGGGCAACGCCGAGGGTGCGGGCGCGGAGGCGTTCACCACCACCTACACCTATGACGAGCTCGGCCGTCAGGTGACCGTCACCGAACCGGCCGCCGACGTGGAGAACGGCGGCGACACCCAGGCGGTCAAGATCCGTCCGGCCACCACCACCGGCTACAACGCCTTCGACGAGGCGACCCAGAGCAAGGACCCGCAGGGCCGGGTCTCCTCCGTCGTCTTCGACAAGTCCGGCCGCCCGACGGTCAGCACCTCTCCGTCCTACACCCCGCCCGGGGCGTCCGAGCCGATCACGCCGGTGAGCCGCAACGAGTACGACGCGGCGGGCCGGATCACCGCGACCACGGACGGGCTCGGCAACACCCAGCGCTTCCGCTACGACCAGCTCGGCCGGATGGTCCAGCGTGAGGAGCCGCGCGCTTCGAAGCTGCTCGGCCTGGTGACGGAGCCGGGCAAAAACGTTCCGGCAGGTGCCGGTGCCGTGTGGTCGTACACCTACTCCCGCACGGGCGAGACGCTGTCGGTGACGGACCCGACCGGAGCCCGGACCGAGAGCACCTACGACGACCTCGGCCGGAAGCGCACAGCGACGGCGGTGGAGCGCAAGTCGGACCAGACCCGCTACTTCTCCACCACCTTCACCTACGACGACGCCGACCGGCTCGTGGCACAGGCCGCGCCCAGCGGCGACACCACGCGCTTCACCTACGACGCGCTCGGCCAGCTCACGGGCACCGAGGACGCCGCCGGCGTGAAGACGCAGACCGGCTATGACATGGCCGGCCGCGTCATCCGCAACAGCGACGCCCTGGGCCGCACCGTGCGGCAGGACTACGACCAGGCCGGCCGGATGACCGGTCAGCTCTGGCTGGACAAGGACGATCGCCCGCTGCGCGACCGCAGCTTCCGCTACGACCAGGCGGGCAACCTCTCGACGTCCACCGACGCCAAGGGCAAGAGCACCCGGTTCACCTTCGACCCGCAGAACCAGTTGGTGAAGCAGGTCGAGCCGGTGAGCACGGACAAGACCATCACGACCAGCTTCGGCTACGACGCCAACGGCAACCGCACCCGTTTCACCGACGGTCGCGGCAACACCACCCGCTACACCTTCAACACGCTCGGCCTGCCCGAATCGGTGATCGAGCCGGAGACCAAGGACCACCCGGCCCCGGCCGACCGCACCTGGACCACCTCCTACGACGCCGAGGGCAACCCGGTCCGGCTCTCCGAGCCCGGCAAGGTGGAGCGTCAGCGCACGTTCGACCCCAGCGGTCTGCTGCTGCAGGAGACCGGCTCCGGGGCCGAGGCCTCTACCCCCTCCCGCGTCTACGAGTACGACGCGGCAGGCCGGATGACCTCCGCCGGCGCCCCCAAGGGGACGAACGTCTTCGAATACAACGACCGTGGCCTGCTGACCTCCGCGAAGGGCGGCTCCGGCGACGCCACGTTCGGCTACGACGAGAACGGCCGTCTGCTCACCCGGGTCGACGCGGCCGGTACGGCGGTGTTCGGTTACGAGAACGGCCGGCTGAAGTCCGTCAAGGACGCACAGTCGCAGCGGCTCTTCACCTACCGGTACGACAAGTCCGGGGCGTTGGAAGGCGTCGACTCTCCCGGCCTGAACCGCACCTTCGGCTATGACTCGCTGGGACGCCAGGTCTCCGACGTCACCAAGTCCACTGGGGGGACGACACTCACCTCGTTCGAGTACACCTTCGACGACAACGACCGCGTGGTCTCGAAGAAGACCACCGGCACGGCCGACGCCGGTGAGCAGAAGTACGCCTACGACGACGCCGGCCGCCTGACCTCCTGGACCGACAAGGACGGCAAGACCACGGGCTACGCGTGGGACGACGCCGGAAACCGCATCCAGGCGGGCGAGCGGAAGGCGACGTACGACGCGCGCAACCGGATGCTGACCAACGGCGAGGCCACGTACGCCTACACCCCACGCGGCACCCGGAAGTCCTCCACGACGTCCGGACTGGCCGAGGAGAGCCGCTTCGACGCCTTCGGCCAGCTGGCCAAGCAGGGCGAGATCTCCTACCAGTACGACGCCCTCGGCCGCCTGGTCGACCGGGACGGCACCCAGCACACCTACGACGGTCTCGACGACGAGGTCGTCACCGACGGCCGCGGCGTCTACAGCCGCGGACTCAACGGCGAGCTGGTCTCCATCACCCAGGACGGAGCCACGCGGCTGGCGATGAGCGACCGTCACGGCGACGTCGTCGGCACGCTGGACGCCAAGGACACCGACCCGAAGAAGCTCACGTCGTCGACGGGCTACGACCCCTTCGGCCGTACCACGGCCACCCAGGGCGACAAGGTCTCCATCGGCTACCAGGGCGACTGGACCGACCCGTCCACCCAGCAGGTCTCCATGGCCGCCCGCTGGTACGACGCCGACGGCGGCTCCTTCACCTCCCGCGACAGCTACAACCTCGACCCGACCCCCGCGTCCATCCGCGCCAACGGCTACACCTACGGCGACGGCGACCCGGTGGACAACACGGACCCGACGGGGCACTGGAGCATCCGGGGTGCCCTGAAGAAGGTCGGGCGGACGGTCGCGTCCGCCGGCCGCGCCGTCGCGCAGACGGCCACGCAGATCTACCACTACGCGGAGCAGAAAGCCTCGCAGATCTACCACTACGCGGAACGGCAGGTCTCGCGGCTCTACCACTACGTGGAGCGAACGATCTCCTCCGGCGTCAACTGGATGCGGCAGAAGATCTCCTCCGGCGCCCGATGGCTGGGCAACAAGATCTCGTCCGGAGCGCGGTACATACGCAACCAAGGCGCACGGATCTACAAATCCGCGGCCCAGATCTACCGCGAGAGCAAGCGCTACATCAGCGACACGGCACGGGCGGCGAAGAAATACGCCGCCACCCACAACCCCATACCGGTCCTGGCCAAGGCACTTCGCCCCGTCTACGCGGGCATGAAGATGGTCGTCGCGGCAGCGGCCCACGCACCGGCACTGATCGTCCAGGAGACCAAGCAGGTCGTCCAGGACGTGGCCAAGGTCGCGACCGAGGTCACGAAGATCGTCGCCGACGTGAGCGCCAAGATGGTCTCGGCCGTCGACACCGCGATCACCGCGGTCTCGGAGTTCGCCCAGACGGCTGCGCCATACCTGAAGGCGGCGCTGGACTTCGCGGCCGAGGTCACGGGCGTCAACGACGCGATCGCATGCGCCACGAAGGGCGACGTCGAGGCGTGCCTGTGGACCATCGCGACGGTCGGCAGCATGTTCGTGCCGGGCGCCACGGCGGGGGTCCGCGGTGCCAAGGCGGCGCGGGCCGGCATGAAGATGGAGCACGCGGCGAAGACGGCGTTCGTCTCGGAGAAGGGCGCGGGGAAGGGCGCAAAGCTCGCAGAGAAGGTTGAGGATCTGGGCGGGGCCACCTGCCAGAGGAAGCCCCCGAACAGCTTCACTCCGGAAACCCCGGTCCTGATGGCCGACGGCACGAGCAAGCCCATCAAGGATGTCAAGGTCGGCGACAAGGTCCTGGCAACCGACCCGACCACGGGAAAGACGGAAGCCCGGAGCGTTGACGACGTCATCGTCGGCAATGGCGAGAAGCATCTCGTCAAACTGACGGTCGACACGGATGGCGACAAGGGCGACGCCACCGACACCATCACCGCGACCGAGGGCCACCCAATCTGGCTGGAGGACCAGAAGACCTGGGCCAAGGCCGGCGAGATCAAGCCCGGCTCGCTGCTCCGCACTTCGGCGGGCACGTGGGTCAAGGTCACGGCGACGCGGGCGTGGACAGCGGTCCAGCAGGTGTTCAACCTGTCGGTCAGCGGGATCCATACGTACTATGTGCAGGCAGCTGGGGCATCGGTCCTCGTCCACAATGCAACACCACAACAGAAATGCGATCTCACTCTCGGAGCTGGCCCTCATGCCCGAGAGGGGGTAGGCCTGGAGAATGGCGACATTGACGCAGACGGAGTTCGAGACCTGATCAATGAAGCTGGCGATACACACGGCTGTCACACCTGTGGGACCAAGACCTCGGGCACTAAGAAGGGGGAATGGATCCCGGATCACCAACCTCCGTCCGGCCTCGTTCCTCCAGGTTCTCCTCAGACGGCCTATCCGCACTGTCAGCCTTGCGCCAGAAGGCAGGGCGGCGTTGTCTCTCAACTATCACAGGGGAAGAGCAAGAAGGAATGGTAGCTAATGAGCCCGTGGTTTCATTTCTGGCAAAAATTGCCCACGGATGCTTGATCCTGCGGGATACAGAGAGTGAAGCCGATCTCTCAGATTGGGATCCCACATCAAGCAATTGGCACAGAGAGGGAAGTGCAATCATCTTCGGCGTCCAGGCGGGCGTCGATGGGCCGGTCGAATGCGAAGTATGGAGATCTACACCCCCCGCCACTCTGCCAGCACAGTTGCTCGATGAGCGACTCCCCTGTCCGTCCGGTTGGCTGGCAGTGCACGATCCGAACGATCATGTTCGAATGCAATTCCGGGGAGAGCGCGAGTTCGTACTCTGTTCGGTAATGGTGGACGACCCGCAGTTTCCGTCAAAGGTGCAGATCCTCTTGAAGGGGAATCCTCACCCGGCTCCCTAATGATGTACGGCGCAGCGGAAAAGGGCCGCTGGGTGGACAGGCATTGCCTGTCCACCCAGCGGCCCTTCGGCGTTGAGCGCAATGACGTCCGCGTAAAGGTCAGACGTTGCTACACCCGCTGCCAGGACCCGAGTGCCAGCCCCGGCTCGTCGGTCTGCTGGCGGGCCACGCGCAAGTGACCGTCGGCACCGAGCACGGCCACCGTCACACGCCCGTTCGCGTCCAGG
Source organism: Streptomyces roseoverticillatus (assembly GCF_000719265.1). Taxonomy (GTDB): domain Bacteria; phylum Actinomycetota; class Actinomycetes; order Streptomycetales; family Streptomycetaceae; genus Streptomyces; species Streptomyces roseoverticillatus. Next base: position 29,698 of record NZ_JOFL01000007.1, read on the forward strand.
GCGAGCGCCGGCGCCCCGGTGAACTCCTCGCCGGTCTCCGACCACTGCGCGGCGAGCGTCTCGTCCCCGCTGGGACACACCGCGACGGCCGGCAGGCCGGAAGCCGCCCGCTGGGCCAGCACCGTGCACTCGTGCCCGTCGAGCACGGCCCGCAGCACGGCGACCGGCCCGCTGCCGGTGCCGCCCACCGAGACCGTGGCGGGCTCAGCGTCGGCGTCAGCGCCGGCCTCGGCCTCGCCGGACACCGGCTCGGGAACGAGCGTCCGCAGCTCCCCGTCCGCCGCGTCGCGCCAGAAGTGCGTGACGCGGTCGTCGCCGGTGACGCCCGAGGCGGAGGACCCGGACGCGGGCTTCGCCGGGACGTTGCGCACGCGCCGCACCGGGCCGCCCGCCTGCTCCTGCCGCCAGCGCAGCACGCATTCGGCCGCGGGGGCGATCAGTTCGACGCGCCCGGCGGGCGTGGCGACGGCGGTCAGCCCGTCGAGGACGTGACTGCCCTTCATATCGGCCCAGGGTCCCCAGATGCCGCGGGCATCCTGCCGCCGCCCGCACACCCCGCCGCCGGAGTTCCGCACGAAGACGTGCAGGCCGGCGGAGTCCACAGCGGCCGCGGGGGCACCGATCTGAGCCGAGCGCTGCCAGTCCTGGCCGTGGGGCGAGCCGAGCGAGCGCCAGTTCGTGGGCGGCCGGCCCGACTGGAACTGGGTGGCGTAGACGATGTCGGTCTCGGTGCGTCCCTCGACGTCACGGCGCCGCACGCCGACCAGGTGGACGTACCCCTTCGGGCCCTGCGCTATGGACAGGCACGGCTCCAGGCCGGGCACCGCCAGCAGCTCCGGGCCCGTCCATTCGGGGCCGCCGGGCCGGGTCTCGGTCCAGCGCACGACACCGCCCTCGGCCGGTGCGTAGGCCGTCAGACGGCCGTCGCTCCCCCTCAGTAGCCAGCCGGTGACCGGGGTGGCCGTACGCACTGCCATGACTCGCTGCCAGCCTTTCTCGCATGCGGCTCTCGCATTCGGCCTCGGTCGCGCTGCGCTCGGAGCCCGTTTGTCGACCCTCGACAATAACATCGTGGCCGGTCAGGGCGGTCTGCCGTCCTGCCGTCCCGCCGCAGTGGGCGTGCGAGGCTGCGGGCATGAACAGCATGAACACTCTCCTCGTCGTGGACTCCGCGAACGTCGTCGGCTCGGTGCCGGACGGCTGGTGGCGGGACCGGCTCGGCGCGGCCGAGCGGCTGCGGGACCGTCTCGCGGCGTACGCGGCGGCCGGCGCGCCCGCGCTGTTCGCGGACGCGCCGGAGGTCGTCCTGGTGATCGAGGGCAAGGCGCGCGGTGTCGCGCCGGTGCCGGGCGTACGGGTCGAGGAGGCGTCCGGCAGCGGTGACGACGCGATCGTGGCCGTGGTGGCGGGCCGGGCGCCGGGCCGGCGCTGCGTGGTCGTCACGGCCGACCGTGAGCTGCGGGCGCGCGTGACCGCGCTCGGCGCGGAGGTGACCGGGCCGAGCGCGGTGAGCGCCTGAGCCCTACGGGACCCGGCTGTGCTGCTTCCCGTACACGAAGTACAGGCCGAAGCCGAGGACCATCCACGCCGCGAACCGCAGCCACGTCTCCGCGGTCAGGTTGAGCATCAGCCACACCGAGGCGATGACCGACAGGACGGGCACCAGCGGCACCAGCGGGGTGCGGAAGGCGCGCGGCAGGTCGGGCCGGGTGCGGCGGAGGATGATGACGCCCAGGGCCACGACGACGAACGCGAAGAGCGTGCCGATGTTGACGAGTTCGGCGAGGACGTCGATCGAGGTGAAGCCCGCGAGGACGGCGACGACCACGCCGAGCAGGATCGTGGAGCGGTAGGGCGTGCCGTACTTCGGGTGCACGCGGGAGAAGATCCGCGGCAGCAGTCCGTCGCGGCTCATCGCGAAGAACACCCGGCTCTGGCCGAGCAGCAGGATCATGCAGACGGTCGTGAGGCCGACGGCGGCGCCGAAGCTGATGAGCCCGGCCCAGAACGGGTGCCCGGTGGCCTTGAAGGCGTCGGCGAGCGGGGCGTCCGTGGACAGCTCGCTGTACTTCTGCATGCCGGTGACGACGACGGACACGGCCACGTAGAGCAGCGTGCAGATGGCGAGGGACCCGAGGATGCCGCGCGGCACGTCGCGCTGCGGGTTGCGGGTCTCCTCGGCGGCGGTGGCGACGATGTCGAAGCCGATGAAGGCGAAGAAGACGACGGCGGCGGCCGAGAAGATGCCCATGACGCCGAAGTTCGACGGGGAGAAGCCGAACATCAGCTGGATGAGCGGGGCCTTGATGTCGCTGCCTGCCGTGGTGCTGTGGGACGGCGGGATGAACGGCTCGTAGTTGGAGCCGGTGATGAAGAAGGCCCCGACGATGATCACGATGAGGACGACGGTCACCTTGATCGCGACCACGACGGCCGTCACGCGCGAGGACAGCTTCATGCCGAGGACGAGGATCGAGGTCAGGACGAGGACGAGGATGCAGGCGAGCAGGTCGAAGCCGAAGCGGCCCTCGTGCGTGCCCCGCAGGGCGACGGGCAGGTGCCAGCCCGCGTTGTCCATCAGCGACTGGATGTAGCCGGACCAGCCGACGGCGACGACGGCGCAGCCGAGCGCCAGCTCCAGGATCAGGTCCCAGCCGATGATCCAGGCGGGCAGCTCGCCGAGGGAGGCGTACGAGAAGGTGTACGCGGAACCGGCCACCGGCACGGTGGAGGCGAACTCGGCGTAGCACAGCGCGGCGAGCCCGCAGACGACGCCGGCGAGGACGAAGGCCAGCGCGACCGACGGGCCGGCGTTCTCCTTGGCGACCTTGCCGGTGAGGACGAAGATGCCGGTGCCGATGACGACGCCGACGCCGAAGACCGTCAGGTCGAAGGCCGTGAGGGACTTCTTGAGCGCGTGCTCGGGCTCCTCGGTGTCCCGGATGGACTGCTCCACCGATTTGGTACGGAAGATCCCGCGCCTGCCGCGGCGCTCCCCGAGAGGTTGCTGTTCGCTAGTGCTCATCGGCCCACCTCCACCTGCTCGCACACTCTTCGCCATCGCTCACCGTGAACTGAGCGAGTGTCCGCGATGATCCGGGCCGGACAGGGGCCTGACCGGCCACCCTCAACAGGATTCACCCGATGGGACGCAGTGGTCCATATGCAAACGGACCGGTCGGACCACCCGGATAGGTGGTACGACCGGTCCGTGAGGAGCGGGGCAGTGCCAATCTGCGGCTCCGCCGCGTGGGCACGACCGGCCACGCACGACCGCGCCCCGTAAGGGGCGCGGGACGGTGTCAACCTGCGGCTCCGCCGCGTGGGCACGACTAGCCGCGCACAGCCGCGCCCCGTAAGGGGCGCGGGGAACTGCGCGACCAGCCACAGCGGGCCCGCGGCCGACCGACGGCGCTGCCGTACGGAAGGGCAAGCCCTAGTCGCGCACAGGCTCCGCAGCAGCCTCGGCGGCAGTCCCGGACGCTCCGGACGCCTCAGGGGCCGCCCCCGCAATCCCGGGCGCATCCTCAAGCCGCCCGTCAAGCTTGGCGACAAGCCCCGTCACCTGACGCGCGATGTCCGGCGCGGTCAGCCCGATCTCGGCCATGACCTCCTTGCGGGAGGCGTGGTCGAGGAAGCGCGGCGGGATGCCGAAGTCGCGCAGCGGCAGGTCGACGCCGGCGTCGCGCAGCGCCTGGGCGACGGCGGAACCGACGCCGCCCACGCGGCTGTTGTCCTCGACGGTGACGACGACGCGGTGCTCGGCGGCCAGGCCGGGCAGGGCCTCGTCGACAGGCTTGACCCAGCGCGGGTCGACCACGGTCGCGGAGATGCCCTGCTTGTCGAGCAGGTCGGCGATCTCCAGGCACATCGGGGCGAGCGCGCCGACGGAGACGATGAGGACGTCGGGCCGCGTGACGCCCTCGGCGGGCTTGCGCAGCACGTCCATGCCACCGACGCGGCCGACGGCCTCGACGGCCGGGCCGACGGTGCCCTTGGAGTAGCGCACGACGGTCGGCGCGTCCTTGACCTCGACGGCCTCGCGGAGCTGCGCGCGGACCTGGTCGGCGTCGCGCGGGGCGGCGATCCGCAGCTCGGGCACGACCTGCAGGATCGACATGTCCCACATGCCGTTGTGCGAGGCGCCGTCGTCACCGGTGACACCGGCCCGGTCGAGGACGAACGTCACGCCGCACTTGTGCAGGGCGACGTCCATGAGCACCTGGTCGAAGGCACGGTTGAGGAACGTGGCGTAGACGGCGAAGACCGGGTGCAGGCCGCCGGTGGCGAGGCCGGCCGCGGAGGTGGCCGCGTGCTGCTCGGCGATGCCGACGTCGTAGACGCGGTCGGGGAAGGCCTTGGCGAACTTGCCGAGGCCGACCGGCTGCATCATGGCCGCCGTGATGGCGACGATGTCCTGTCGCTCCTGGCCGAGCTTGACCATCTCGTCGGCGAAGACCGAGGTCCAGCTGGCGCCGCCGGAGGCGACGGGCAGGCCGGTGTCGGGGTGGATGGCGCCGATGCCGTGGAAGCGGTCGGCCTCGTTCTGCTCGGCGTGCTTGTAGCCGCGGCCCTTCTGGGTGAGGCAGTGCACGAGGACGGGGCCGCCGAAGCGCTTGGCGCGCTGGAGCGCGGACTCCAGGGCCTCGATGTCGTGGCCGTCGATCGGGCCGACGTACTTCAGGCCGAGGTCCTCGAACATGCCCTGCGGGGCGATGAAGTCCTTCAGGCCCTTCTTCGCGCCGTGCAGCGTCTCGTAGAGGGGCTTGCCGACGACCGGGGTGCGCTCCAGCAGGTCCTTGCCGCGGGCCAGGAAGCGCTCGTAGCCGTCCGTGGTGCGCAGGGTGGCCAGGTGGTTGGCGAGGCCGCCGATGGTGGGCTCGTAGGAGCGCTCGTTGTCGTTGACGACGATGACGAGCGGGCGGTCCTTGGCCACGGCGATGTTGTTCAGCGCCTCCCAGGCCATGCCGCCGGTGAGCGCGCCGTCACCGATGACGGCGACGACGTGGTCCTTGCGGCCGAGGACCTGGTTGGCCTTGGCGAGGCCGTCGGCCCAGCCGAGCACGGTGGAGGCGTGGCTGTTCTCGATCACGTCGTGCGCGGACTCGGCGCGCGAGGGGTAACCGGAGAGGCCCTCCTTGGCGCGCAGCTTCGAGAAGTCCTGGCGGCCGGTGAGCAGCTTGTGGACGTACGCCTGGTGCCCGGTGTCGAAGAGGATCTTGTCCTTGGGCGAGTCGAAGACCCGGTGCATGGCGATGGTCAGCTCGACCACGCCCAGGTTGGGCCCGAGGTGCCCGCCGGTCTTGGAGACGGCGTCGACGAGGAAGGTGCGGATCTCCGCGGCGAGCCGGTCGAGCTGCTCCGGGCTGAGCCGGTCCAGGTCGCGCGGTTCCCTGATGCGGGTCAGCAGGGCCACCCGTGCCTCCTCTTCGTCGAGCTGTCGGCTTGTAGAAACATGTAGAAGTCTTGAAGAACCTCTAGATCCGTCGAGTCTAATGTTCCGCCCGGCGTGGCGATGAACGGGTGATGCGACCTGAGTCACCCGACCGGACGTACGAGCGACGGACGGCAAGGCAAAACGCACCATAGGGGAACGGTCCGGGCGGTCCGATGAGGACCAGGCGGCCCCATTCGCACGTACGGCCGCATGGCGGGCGACCGCGCCCGAAGGGGCGCGGGGAACTGCGCGACCAGCCACGACGCACCGGCAATCGGCAACGGCCGGACGGACCCGCGCATCCGTACACCCGTACGACGGCAATACCCGTACGCAGCCGGGCGCACCGTACACAGGCGGGCCGCGTCCCGCGCGCAAAGACACCGCCGTCCGCCGCCCCGGGCGGGCGGCGGACGGCGGCGGTACGCCGTGGGCAGAGCGCAGCCCGCAGGGCCTACGCCCGCCCCGCCGTCTTCTGCGTCCGCCGCGAGACGGAGTCAATGACGACCGCGGCCAGCAGCACCGCGCCCGTGATCATGTACTGGACGGCCGAAGCGATGCCCAGCAGCGCCATGCCCGACGCGATCGACTGGATCACCAGCACGCCCAGGAGGGCGGACCAGGTCTTGCCGCGCCCGCCGAAGAGGCTGGTGCCGCCGATGACGGCCGCGGCGATCGCGTTCATCAGGAGGCTGCCGGCGCCGGAGGACTGGTTCGCGGCGTTGATCTGCGACGCCAGGAACATTCCGCCGACGGCCGCCATCGTCCCGGAGAGGGCGAAGACGGAGATCCGGACCGCGGCGACGTTGATGCCGGCGCGGCTGGCCGCCTCGACGCTGCCGCCGAGGGCGAAGACCTTCCGGCCGTACGAGGTGCGGCGCAGCACGAGGTCCAGCGCCACGACGACCCCGAGGAAGATCACGACAGCCAGCGGCAGGCCCTTGTACTGGTTGAACAGCCACGCCACCACGTAGGCGGGCACGGCCAGCGCCACCGTGCGCAGCACGATCTCGCTGAGCGGCCGGCTGGGCACGCCCGCGGCCTCGCGGCGCCTGCTGTCGCGGAAGGACACCAGGAAGAACGCGGCCACGGCGACCGTCGCGAGCCCGTAGGCAGCGGCGACGTCGCTGAAGTAGTGGTTGGTCAGGCCGGCGACCAGCCCGGAGTCGTCCAGGTTGATCGTTCCGTTGGAGCCCAGGACCTGCAGCATCAGGCCGTTCCAGCCCAGCAGGCCCGCCAGGGTGACGACGAACGCGGGCACCCCGATCCGGGCGAAGAAGAAGCCGTGCAAGGCGCCGATGACGGCGCCGGAGAGGATCGCCAGGACGAGCGCGAGCCACTCCGGCATGCCTTGGTTGACGTTGAGCACGGCGAAGACGGCGGCCGCGAGCCCGCTGACCGAGCCCACGGACAGGTCGATCTCGCCGAGGATCAGCACGAAGACGATGCCGACCGCGATGAGGCCGGTGCCGGCGGCGGTGACGAAGAGGTTGTTCAGGTTCTCCGCGCCGAGGAAGGCCGAGTCCCTGAGCTGGAAGACCAGGGCGATGATGATCAGGCCGACGACGACGGGGAGGGACCCGAGCTCGCCGCTGCGCATCTTGCGGCGGAATTCGCCCCAGTAGCCGGCGAAGCCTTCCTCGCGGACGAGGAGGCGGGGGTCGACGGCGGGGAGGGCGTCGTGGGCGGGGGCCTGGCCATTGGTTCCGTTGGAACCGTTGGAACCGTTGGCGGCCGGCTCGGTGGACGACGTAGGCAGCTCGGTGCTCATGCGCCCGCCTCCTTCTCGGGCTTGTCGGCCTGGGCGGCCTTGTCGGCGTGGCCAGCTTGGGCGGTCTTGTCCGCTGCGGCTGTCTCGCCGGCCTTCTTGTCGGCCTTCTCGCCGGCCTTATCGGCCTGGGCAGGCTCGGCGGCCTGGGTGGTCGGAGCCGCCTCGGCGGCGCCGGCGGCCGCGGTGGCCGCGGTGGCCTCCACAGCCCCCGCAACCTCCGCAACCTCCGCGGAGCGGGCCCGGCGCCGGGTGACAGCGTTGTCCGTCGCCCCGGTGATGGCGGAGATGATCTCTTCCTGGGAGGTGGAGGCCACCTCGAACGTCCCGTTGTTACGACCGAGACGCAGGACGGCGACGCGGTCGGCGACGGCCTTCACATCGGCCATGTTGTGGCTGATGAGGATGACCCCGAGGCCGCGCTCGCGCAGCCGTTCGACCAGGTCCAGGACCTGCGCGGTCTGCTCGACGCCGAGCGCCGCGGTCGGCTCGTCCAGGATGACGATCTTGGGCTCGCCGAGCAGCGAGCGGGCGATGGCGACGGTCTGCCGCTGCCCGCCGGAGAGCGAGGCGATGGGGATCCGGACACTGGGGATCCGGATGGACAGGGTGGAGAGCAGCTCACGGGCGCGGCGCTCCATCTCGACCTCGTCGAGCACCCCGGCGCGAACGATCTCGCGGCCGAGGAAGAGGTTGCCGACGACGTCGAGGTTGTCGCAGAGCGCGAGGTCCTGGTAGACGGTCGCGATGCCGAGTTCCTGGGCGGCGTGCGGCCGGTCGACGGTGACCGGGCGCCCCTCCCACTCGATGACCCCGTCGTCGGCGGGGCCGACGCCGGCGATGGTCTTGACCAGGGTGGACTTGCCGGCGCCGTTGTCGCCGACGAGGGCGACCACCTCGCCGGCACGGATCTCCAGGTCGACGTCGGTGAGCGCCTGGACGGCGCCGAAGCGCTTGGAGATCCCGCGGAGGGCGAGGACGGGGGTGGCACCGGCCTCGGTGGACTGGGTGGCAGGCATCTGAGGAATCCCTACTCGACTACTTGAGCCCGGCGGAGTCGCACTGGGACTTGTACTTGTCCGTGCAGATCTCGTCGCGGTTGAAGAAGCCTTCCTGACCGACGTACTTCGCGATGTCGCCCTTGGTAAGCGCGAAGGGGGTGACGATGATGGAAGGAATCTGCTTCTGGGTCCCGCTGTCGACGGCGGACTTGGCGATTCCGTCGAGCTTCTTGCCCTGGGCGAGCGCGACGGCCAGCTCGGCGGCGGCGTCGGCCTCGGGCTTGTAGGGCTTGTAGACGCTCATGAACTGCTCGTCGGAGAGGATCCGCTGGACGGCGGAGAGCTCGGCGTCCTGGCCGGTGACGGGCGGGAGCTTGTCGAAGCCGGCGCTCTTGAGGGCGGTGATGATGCCGCCGGCCATGCCGTCGTTGGCGGAGTAGACGCCGACGATGTTGTCCTTGCCCAGCGAGGAGATCGCGCCCTTCATGTTCTCGTTGGCGTTCTCCGGCTTCCACTCCTTGGTGTCGTACTCCTTCCCGATCTTGACCTTGCCGTCGAGGACGGAGTGGGCGCCGTCCTTGTACATCTTGGCGTTCGGGTCGGTGACGGAGCCGTTCATCATGACGATCTGGCCCTTGGAGGCGTTGTCGCCGAGCTCCTTGAGCAGCGACTCACCCTGAATCTTGCCGACGCGCTCGTTGTCGACGGAGGTGTACGCCTTGATCGGGCCCTCGGCCAGCCGGTCGTATGCGACGACGGGAATTCCCTTGTCGTTCGCCTTCTTCACCGAAGAAGCTATCGACTTCGCGTCCACCGAGTCGACGATCAGCGCGTCGACCTTCTTGGTGATCATCGTGTCGACCTGCTGCTGCTGGACGGAGGCGTCCTGCTTGGCGTTCTCGTAAAGGACGACGGTGTCCGCGCCCGCCAATTCCTTGATCTTCTTCTCGATCAGCGGCTTGTCGAAGCGCTCGTAACGCGCGGTCTGGTTCTCCGGAAGGAGGAGCCCGATGGTGAGCGGGCCCTTCTTCTCCTTCTTGGACTCCCCGCCACCGGCTTCCTTGGCGCTGCCGCAGGCGGCGAGCCCGGCGGCCATCGACATGGCCGCCACGGCCACGGCTGCACGACGCAGATGTGTGTTCATTACAGAAACCTCCCTGACATGGCCGCGTCGTTGCGACCGAGGTGGCTGGAAGTCAACTCGGCCGCCAAGGGGCCGTCAAGAAGTAAATCCTTAACGAGATGGCAACGGTGCCATTCGTTATCTACATGAACGCAAGGGCTGGGCTCGGCCCGAGCTCGGCTCGAATGCAGGCGAGCTCAGCCCGAAAGATGATGCCCCCGGGACTCAGGCGGGCAGCGGAGCCCCGACCGGAGCATGCCCGTCGAGCAGCGTGGAATCACCCATCTCGCTCAGCACGAGCGCGAGCGCGCCGAGCACCTCGGCCCGCCCACCGAGCGCGCCGGGGACGACCTCCAACTGCCGGGCGGCACTGGGGATGGCGTACCGGGAGACGGACTCGCGGATGGGCGCGAGGATGAGCTCGCCGGCGGGGGCTAGATCCCCGCCCAGCACCACACGGCGAGGATTGAGCAGATTGCACAGATTGGCCACGCCGCTACCAATATGCCGACCGACGTCCGAAATAACCCGCCGACAGCCGGGATCGCCCTCGCGCGCAAGCTGAACCATGCGAGCGACAGTGAGATCGGTCCCGTGGGCCGAATGGAGCAAGGGGAGGACATACCGGGCGGCAGTAAAGGTCTCAAGACACCCGCGATTGCCGCAACGACACACAGGCCCGGACTCATCAAGCGTGATATGCCCGATTTCGCCGGCGGTGCCGCCGGGCCCCCGGTAGATCTGCCCGTTGATCACAAGCCCGGCACCGACACCACTGGCGACCTTGATGTAGGCAAGATCGGAGGCCCCGCGCCCGGCGCCCCACACGAGCTCGCCGAGCGCGCCAAGGTTCGCGTCATTATCGACGTGCACAGGCACACTGAGCCGTGAGGCCAGCTCATCCCGCGGATTGGTCCCGGCCCAGCCCGGCAGAATGGCGGTGGACCCGAGCGTCCCGGTCTCGACGTCAATCGGCCCCGGCACGCCGAGCCCCACGCCGATGATCTTCCCGGCATCGATCCCGGCATCGTCGAGCAGCCGCCTGACCAGCTGCTCGGCCCGGTCGAGCCCCTGTGCAGCGGAGGCGTCCACATCGAGCGGCTCGGCGTCTTCGGCAAGCACACGCTGGGCAAGATTGCCCACGGCGACCCGCAGATGGGTGTGCCCGAAATCCACACCGACGACGACCCCGGCATCCCCGGACAGCGACACGCTCCGCGCCCGCCGCCCTCCGGAGGAGGTGGGCGTGACCTCGACGGTGCCGCCCTCCTTCAGCTCCCGAACGATGTTGGAAACCGTGGCGGCCGACAGGCCGGTGGTCCGGGCGATCTCGGCCTGTGTGAGCGACCCGGCCGTCCGTACGGCCCGCACGACCCGCTCAAGGTTGGCCCGGTGCAGCGACGACTGCGACCCCGGAGTCTCCACGCCCATCCACTCCCGCCTAGCCGGACACGGCACGCCGGCCGTCCCCGTACCGGACCACAGCTCTGGAGCCCGGCATCCATACAACATATGAACCCTAAGCTGAGCCGCCCGGCGGAGCCCCCGTCAAGGCCTTGAGGCACATCGAGGCCGCCCTGGTATGGAAGGCCTCATACGGAGAGGGGACGCCTCGACGACAGAACCATGCGCGCGCAGCCTGCGGCGGCAAAGAGCAAGATCACCCTTGTTGATCCAATGGCCGGGCTCGTCGTGAACATGACCTACAGGGGTATGCACAATCAGTGAAGCCACGTCGTGCCCGCCGACAGTCCGTGCAGGTCCGCCCTCGAAGGGATTCACTCAGCCCGCATTCATGGAGGGCTTGAAGCCCCGCAAGTTCCTGGCGGGGCTTCAAATGAGTTCAGCCAGCCTCTGCTTCTGGGCCTCCTTGTCCTTCGCACGCGCCTCGAACCGGCCGGTCGCGAGGAAGTGATCCGATCCTGCGGAGTGCCCTTCATCGCCGACTTGCCGGCTTCCCTCACTCCGCGCCCCCGGAGCCGATGATCTGTGGGACCAGAACCTGATTGCCCTCATCCCGGGCCTCAAGCTGACCGACCTCAAGGGACTTCCTCACGTAAGCGGGGGCACCACCGAACGCCATCTTGCCCGCATCCTTCACACCAGGACCCCCGGTGCTGATAATGCGCTGGATCTCGTTCCGGTCCTTCTCTGCCTGCTGGTCCTTTTCGGCAGGACCTTCACCCTGCTGTCCGGCGGACTTCGCCACCGAGGCCTGGGCCGACCGCGCGAACGAACCCGCCGCAGCGCAGGCAGGGCGGCCGGAGCGATAGCGGCCACGGTGGCCGCCACAGTCATGCGCGACAGCTTCGAGACACTCCCCACCCCTTCAGAGCATCTACCCTTCTCTGCGTCGGCCACCTGTAGTAAGGCGAACGCACTTTGCTCCAACGCTTAATTCGGGGGCCGGTGCCCCACGAAACGCATTCAACAAGGGGCTCTGGACCTGCGATGGCAGACATCACGTCACCGTCAACTGAGCTCCGGGGCAAAGTGCCTGATGGCCCGTAGCTATGCGCGGCCCCCGACGACGGGCCCCTTACCCCCGGACACCACTGCGCAGCCGAGGCCCGGCGACCGGCAGCTTACGGAGGGGTGACTGGAGGCCGGTTGGGCGGCGCCGATTGCTCCAATCCAACAAGAAGGCAAGCGTGACCGTGTACATGACACTTCGTCACATGCTTGTCGCATTCGCGCCCCTGACGGGCCTGCACCCCGATTCAGACTGTATGGTATGTTCGCCCATATCGCCTGTCACCGCAGCACCACTCGTAGCTACTGCGGCAGAGAAAACCCTTGGAAGGACTCCTAGGTGATGTCACGTGCCCGCAAACTCCTGCTCGCAGGAGTCGTCGCCGGGGAATTGCCCCGCCAGACCGGGCACCTGACTTCTGGAAATCCCCGAGGCCGTCCGCGTCTCGCCGGGTGACTGCAGTCTCCGCTCCTCGGTGAACGCCGACGGCGGGGCCATAGAGTCCGTCTCGGACAGAACAAGGGCGCGGGAGCCGGCCCCAGGGGGCCGACCCTCCGACCGCAACGACGGCAGTACCACGCAGGCTCTCGAGCTCGTAGCGCGCCGACCGTGACGGTACCGGCCAGGCTCGCCCAGCCGACTCCGACGACACTCACAGCGAAATAGCCCTTCTTCTCAAGTAACACCCAGGGGCTCCGCAACGCGGCAGAACACCGAGGCTTGCCCCATCAAGGTGCAGCAAGCCCCGCAGTAGAACCCGCATGCCTTTCTCGGGCCGCGGCGAAAGAGCGCCGTCCGGCCATGGCTGCCACGAGAAGCCACCCCTCGCACCGCGAGGAAGCATTCCGGGTACCAGAAACGGATATGACAGAGAGTCATTGATTTGAAGAGCAGAAATCGCCTCAGACCGTCGGCGCCGCGGCTGGTCGCACTCACGCTGACCGCGGCACTCGCAGGAGGCCTGATGGCGGCTGATGCCGTCGTCGCCGACCCGCAGCCCCCGTACGCCTCACCCGGCGGTCGTACAGTCGTGGCCACTGCCACCACGAAGGACTGGAAGGTGCCGCACCTGACCGTGATGCCTCTGGGCGACTCGATCACGCACGGCGCCGGCAGTTCGACCGAGTCCGGCTACCGCGGCGAACTGTGGAGCCGGCTGGCCCCGCACGCGGACCAGCTGGACTTCGTGGGGTCCGAGCGGCACGGCAAGCTCCCCGATCTCGATCACGAAGGCCACTGGGGCTGGAAGATCGGCGGTCTCTCCACAAACATCGAGTGGTGGCTGCCGGCCGCGAAGCCGAACGTCGTACTCCTGCACATCGGCACGAACGACCTCAACGACAACTACCACGTGGACACGGCCCCTCGGCGCCTCGGTGATCTCATCGACAAGATCACGTCGGCCGCTCCCGACATGACCGTGCTGGTCTCCTCCCTGGTCCCCTCCACGACGGCCGATACCCAGAGGCGCATCGAGCAGTTCAATGCCGTGGTGCCCCAACTCGTGACGGAACGGCGAGCCAAGGGCTTGCGCGTGGGATACGTCGACATGAGCGCGGTCACCACGGACGACCTTGCCGACGACCTCCACCCCAAGGACAGCGGCTACGTCAAGATGGCGGAGGCCTTCGCCGCCGGAGTGGCCCGGGCCGCGGAGAACGGCTGGATTCAGCAGCGCGTGGACGTCAGGCCGGCCGCGGCGCGCCGGGCGGCCCCGCCCGGTGACTACCGGGTCGACATCGACGGCGACGGCAAGGCCGACTACCTCGCCGTCCAGGACAACGGCTCCGTGAAGGCCTGGATCAACAACGGCGGCACCGATCACGGCAGCTGGAGCGGACGCGGCACCTTCGCCACCGGAGTCGGCGAACCCGGCAGCAAAGTCCGCTTCGCCGACATCAACGGCGACGGAAAAGCCGACTACCTGGTCCTCAACGACGACGGGACCGTGAAGGCCTGGCTCAACAACGGCGGCACCGGCCACGGCGGCTGGAGCGAGCGCGGCACCTTCGCCACCGGAGTCGGCGAACCCGGCAGCAAAGTCCGCTTCGCCGACATCAACGGCGACGGAAAAGCCGACTACCTCGTGGTCCACAAATACGGGGCAGTGCAGGCCTGGCTCAACAACGGGGGCACCGGCCAGGGAAGCTGGATCGGGCTCGGCACCATCGTCGGTGGCGTCGGCGAACACGAGGACAGCATCCGTTTCGCCGACATCAACGGTGACGGAAAGGCCGACTACCTCGCTGTCCAGGACGACGGCTCCGTGCGGGCCTGGATCGACAAGGGCACCGACGGACGCGGCCGCTGGAGCGAACTCGATTCCTTCATCCCCGGCGTCGGCGAGCCCGGGCACAAGGTCCGCTTCGCCGACATCAACGCCGACGGCAAAGCCGACTACCTCATCCTCCAGGACAACGGAGTGATTCAGGCCTGGATCAACGGCACCGGTGACGGCCGGGGCAGTTGGACCGAGCGCGGCACCTTCGCCACCGGGGTCGGCGAGCCCGGCAGCAAGGTCCGGATCTAGCGCGCCCCCGAGACGGGCAGGGAACTGCCTCTCCCCGCATCTTCGGTGTACCGGAACCGTGGGTAACAGAGTTCGCGGGCGAGTCGTGATGCCCCGACTCGGCGAACCTGTGACGGAGACACCTCGTGTAGTGACCATCTTGCATATAAGATGGGCGCTTCGTGCTCATTCGTTCTGCAGCCGGGGCCGCATTCCTGCGGCCCCGGCCACCCGCAGTACAGCCTGTGTCCCCTGCCCGCGACCACCGGGCGGGACACAGGCCTTTCCGTGGGCCCCGGGGACGCTTCGCCCAGGGCCCGCGCCATGCCCTCGCCAGGCTCCGCGATGTGACCCACGCCGCGGAACTCGCCTGCTCTTCACCTGGGATAGCCGACAGTGAGTCTGATAACCCCCACCACCACCGAGGTGTCCAGCAAACCCCCCGTCTCACGGGTGCGGCTGGACTCGCTCACAGGCCTCCGGTGGTACGCGGCGCTGCTCGTCGCCTGCTTCCACTTCTTCTACGAGGAGGTGTCGACCGGCACCTCGGTGCACGTCTTCCGGCTGAAGGAGGTCGTCTACGCCGGCCCCTCGGCGGTGTCGTTCTTCTTCATCCTCTCCGGGTTCGTCCTCGCCTGGTCCGCACGACCCCGCGACACCGTCACCGGATTCTGGCGGCGCCGTTTCGCGCGGATCTACCCGAGTCACCTGGTGACCTTCTTCGTCGCCGTGCTCACCATGATCTGGATGGGCAAGGCCCTCGATCCCCGGATCGCCCTGACCAACCTCAGCCTCACCCAGTCCTGGATTCCCAACCGGAAGGACTGGTGGTTCGGGTACAACGGCGTCTCGTGGTCACTGAGCTGCGAGTTCCTCTTCTATCTGAGCTTCCCGCTCGTGGTGAAGATCATTCGACGGTTCTCCACCCGGGGACTGTGGGCGACCGTGATCGCCGGCAATCTGTGCGTGGTCCTGGCCCCGCTCGCCGCCGGCCGGATCGCCCACGCGACGGGCTGGGACCCCAAGTTCATGCTGTACATCTTCCCGCCCGTCCGGCTGCTCGAGTTCGTGATCGGCATCGCGGTCGCCCTGCTGGTGAAGAGCGGGAACTGGCGCGGCCCGGGGCTCACCACCAGCGTCGCCCTTTCGGTGCTGGTCGTCTTCGGGCCGTCCCACGTCATGCCCTTCGACTTCCACTGGGCCGCCGACACGGTCGTTCCGTACACGCTCACCATCGCCGCGGCGGCCCGTGCCGATGTCCGAGGAGAGCCCTCACCGTTCCGGAACCGCGTCACGGTCTACCTGGGTGAGGTCTCTTTCGCCTTCTACCTGGTGCACGAAATGGTCATCTTCAGCGTCGACCACTTCCTCAAGAAGCACCACCTGCTCATCCCGGTGAGCCTGCACCTCGGGCTGGTCCTGGCAGTGTCTCTCTTCGGCGCGGTACTCCTCCACGAGTACGTGGAGAAGCCGGGCGTGAAACTCCTCTCCGCCCGGCGCCGGAAGCGCAGCCCGGCCGCGGCGGCCTGACCGGCGGGTCGTGGAATGACGGTGGGCGGGGCCCAGTACCCCGCCCACCGTCATGCGCACTGGGTGACAGCCGGCTCCCGCCTTCCAGCTAATTCACATTTATCGTCTAACACACCACAATACGCATTCGTGTGGTTTGGTGTGGATACGCCCCAGAGGGTTACTCGTCCTTCGACATCGTGGTTCTTCCAGGGTCGCGCCGCGAGATGGCACGGCCCACCAATGAAGGGCGATCCGAATGCGAAATGTTGCGCGTGCAGCGCTGGTGGTTCTCTGCGCTACCGGTGCCGCGTTGCCCGTCCTCCCCGTGGCGCAGGCCGCGGCGCCCGGGACTCCCCCCGCCCCCGCCGACTGCCGGTACGTCTATTCGAACGGACGCCCAGGGCCGAACGGGGAAATCAGAGGCAGTGGCGTCTACGACGAGGGTGACCGTGACGCCGAGGGCCGTGTCTGCCGCAATGGCTGGTGGGTGCACCCCTACGAGGTCCATCACCACGACGACGACCGCCGGGACGACGACCATCGCCGCGATGACGATCACGGCCGGGATGACCACCGTCGCGACGACGACCACGGCAGGGACGACCACCGGCGCGATGACGACCACCGCTGGGACGACGACCACGGCCGGGATGACCACCGCCGGGACGACGACCACCGTCGCGACGATCGCCGGGATGACCGTCGGGATGACCACCACGACGACCGTCACGACCACGACCGCGACCACGACCACGGCCGCCGCCCGTAGGCAGCGCTCCAGGGCTCCCTGGTGCCTGCCCCCGGAAGGCAGGCACCAGGGAGCTACTTCAGCGCCCCCGCCGTCAGCCCCGCCTGGACCTGTCGCTGGAAGACGATGTACGCCGCCAGGACCGGGAGCATCGCGATGACCAGGCCCGCGAAGAGGCCCGACCAGTCGCCCTTGTAGCCCTGGCTGACGGCGAGGGCGACCAGACCCTGGGGCAGCAGCTTCTTGTCCTCGTCGCCCACGTTCAGTACCGCCGGCAGCAGGTACTGGTTCCACTGGCCCAGGAAGTTGAAGATCCCGACGCTGATCAGGCCCGGCTTGGCCATCGGCAGCATCACCTGGAAGAACGTTCTCGTGTGCGAGGCGCCGTCGATCAGGGCCGCCTCGGCGACCGACGAGGGCAGGGTGCGGAAGAAGCCGCTCAGGAAGAAGATCGTGAACGGGAGCGAGTACGCGATGTAGACCAGGATCAGGCCGTGGTACGTGTCCAGCAGCTGCATGTTCTTCATCACGAAGAACAGGGGGACCAGCGCCAGGATCACCGGGAAGCTCATCCCGCCCACGAACAGGTAGTAGACGAAGCGGTTTCCCGGGAATTCGAACCTCGCCAGGACGTACGCCGCCATCGAGCCCAGCAGCATCGTTCCGAACAGCGAACCGGCCACCACCACGACCGAGTTGAAGAAGTACTCGCTCATGTGCGCCTGCGACCACGCCCTCGACCAATTGTCGAAGTGCAGGCTCGTGGGCAGCGCCCAGGGCGACGTGAAGATGGACTTGTCGTCCTTGAGGGCGCTCATCACCGCCCACAGCAGCGGCAGCGTGACCATCAGGGCCCACAGGATCAGCACCCCGTGCGAGAAGACGTTGAGGAACCTTCCCTCGGTGCCCATGCGCCCTTCGGGGGAGTCCACCACCGGAGCCCCGGTCTCCGCACCGCTTTCTGCACCGCTTTCCGCACCGTTCTCCGCGACGCCCATCAGAACTCCAGCCGTTCGCGCCGGCCCAGCTTCATCACGATGCCGGCGAAGATCATGGTGACGATGAGCAGGGCGACCCCGAGCGTGGTCGCGTATCCGGCCTGCCCGTCCCGGAACGCCTTGGTGTAGAGGAAATAGGCGAGCACTTCGGTCGAGTAGTCCGGTCCGCCGGGGCCCACCGTCATGATCTGCACGACCGCGAATCCGTCGAGCGCCATGATGCCCATGTAGACCCAGCCGGTCTGAACCGTGTCCCACAACAACGGAAGCGTGATCCTGAAGAAGGTCTGGATGCGGTTCGCGCCGTCCAGCAGCGCCGCCTCGTAGAAGTCCTTCGGGATGGAGCTCATGCCCGCCGAGAACAGGACGACGTAGAAGCCCACGTTGCTCCACACCATCACCGCCATCACGCACCACAGCGCCAGATCCGGGTCACCGAGCCAGTTCGGCTGTACGGAATCCAGGCCCACCGCGCTCAGGAAGGAGTTCAGCGCGCCGCTGTTCGGGTTGTACGCGAACTGGAACAGCAGGGCCACGATGGCGATCGACAGCACCTGCGGGAAGAAGTAGACGACCTTGTAGAAGCCCGAGCCGCGGACGCCCGCCACCGCCGCGTTCTTCCTCCTCCGCCCGCCGACGTTCAGCATGAAGGCGAAGAAGAGGCCCAGTCCGAGCGTCACCAGTGGCAGCACCAGCAGCAACAGGACGTTGTGGCCGACGGACTTCCAGAACACGTCGTCGGCGAACATCTTCCGGTAGTTCCCGACCCCGACCATCTTGAAGTCGGGGCTCAGGCCCGTCCAGTCCGTGAACGAGTAGTAGATCGCCTGGAGGAACGGCGAGATCACGAACACCGCGTAGATCACCAGGGGTACGGCCAGGAACCCCACGATGAACCGGTACTTACCGTGCTGCATTGCCTTTCGACCCCGATCTCCCGCGGGCGCGGAGCCGCGGATGCGGGGCGGCGGACGCGGCACCGTCCCGGTTCGCGCCGCCGCCTACGATCTGCCTCAGCCCTTACCGCCTGACTACTTGTGCCGGTACTTCTTGATCGAGTCATCCGCACGCACACCGTCCGCGAATTTCTGGATCTTGGCGATCGTCTCGTCCGGGGTCATCCGGCCGGCCATCATCTCGCCCAGCGCCGCCACGCCGATCTTCTCCTTCTGGAGGGCGACGTACCAGTCCTGGATCCGCGGATTGACCACGTTCTCCCCCGCCTTGGCGAGCGCTTCCTGCGAGGAGCTGAGGCCCGGCGGCAGCGTCAGGCCTTCCGTTCCGCCGTTCAGCGACGTCAGGGACGAGACCTGCTTGATGAAGTTCTGCGAAGACTTCTTTCCCAGCATGATGCGCAGCAGTTCCATGCCGCCCTGCGGGTTCTTCGCGTTCTTCGGCACGATGAACGGCTCGCCGCCCGAGGCCCAGATCGTGCCGAACGGCATCTTGTCGCGCTTGGCATCGAGACTCGACGGCGCCCCGACCGCCATCTTGAAATCGGCGGGGGTGGTCCTCTTCGACTCGTTCTCGACCCACGATCCATTGGGGATGAACAGGGCCTTGCCCTGATTCCAGGCGGTCTGCGACTCGATGTGGGTGAGGCCGGGGGTGCCCTGGAGGATGTAGCCCTTCTTGTAGAGCTCGTAGTACGCCTCGAAGGCCGCCTTGACCGCCGGGTCCTTCCAGGCGTTCGGCTCCAGGTTGTCGATCCGGTCGAGGACCTCCCGGCCGCCGATCTTGGCGATGAAGGGGTAGAGGCTGAACGGCAGGTAGTACGGGAACTTGCCGGGGTACGTCCAGCCGGCGATGCCCTTCTTCTTCGCCTTCTCGCAGACGGCGAGCATCTCGTCCCACGTCTCCGGATACTGCGCGTCCAGTTTCTCCAGCGCCGTCTTCGAATACCAGACGCCGTAGACCGTGTACGCGTAGTAGAGGATCCAGGTCTCCTGGCCCTCGAACCGGCCCATTTCGACGACGCCCGGCCGCAGCGTGTCCCGTACCTTCTTCGACGGGTCGTCGATCGACGGCGCGTCCAGCAGTGCGTTGAGGTCGGTCAGCTGCTTCTTCCCCACCAGGGTGCCCATGTCCATCTGTTTGGCACCGGAGTTGTCGATGAGGTCCGGCGGGGTGCCGCCGTTGAAGCGGGGCTGGAGCTGGGTCTGGATCTCCTGGGTGGCCGCGTGCTTCACCTCGGCCTTGGGATACGCCGCCTTGTACTCGGCTTCTGCGTCCTTGGCGTACTGCTGGCCGAAACCGCCGTCGAAGATGACGACGTCGAGCGGCGCGGATTCGTTGACCGCGAGCGGGTTCTTCTCGCTCTTCGTCCCCTTGTCGACCTTGTTGTCGTCGCTGCCGCCGCCCGACGCACAGGCGCTGAGCACGCCCATCGACGGCACCGCGATCAGGCCGAGTGCGGCCGCTCTCTTGATCAGGTCGCGCCGGCCGAACTCCCCTGTGGATCCCATGCTCGATCCCATGCTCAAGTCCTCGCCTTCTCCAGGACTCAGGCGGTGCACCGGTTCTCCCCTTGCTCACAAGAGTTGCCGAAGGGCCCGACACCGCGGGTCAGTTGAAGCTTGGTGTGGTGCTTGGTGTGCTGGGTGTGGTGCTTGGTGTGC
This sequence comes from Streptomyces roseoverticillatus, assembly GCF_000719265.1. GTDB lineage: Bacteria > Actinomycetota > Actinomycetes > Streptomycetales > Streptomycetaceae > Streptomyces > Streptomyces roseoverticillatus. The sequence continues at coordinate 49,885 of NZ_JOFL01000007.1, forward strand.
TGGGTGTGGTGCTTGGTGTGCTGGGTGTGTGCTTGGTGTGCTGGGTGTGCGCGCCGGGAGCGGTGACGTGGCCGCGACGTTCCCCCTGTCGCTCTCCCCCGGATCCGCCGCAGCGGCCCTCGGAGCCTCCCCGGTAGCCGACAGGTATAGTCCACTTCTCACCAACTGGGCAAGATCGGGAGCAGCTTCCGCCGCCAGTCTTTCTCTAGTTGAGACCTCAGTTGAGACCTCCCGCGGTACGAGGTCCCGCTCCGGCCGGTGAGCCCGGTGGTGACGACACCAACTCCGAGACCCTTGACACCACCCGCCTCCCACGCCCTACTTATCTCTGCGCGGCTCACTTGACAACGTTGTCTGCACGTTGCGAGACATGGGAGACATGCGATGCGGCAGGGACGGCGGCGGTACTGGCACAGATCCCGGCGACACCGACGGCCCCGCCCCGCCCCCTCACTCGTGCTCCTTCTGGCCGTCACCCTTATGACGGGATTTCAGCTCCCTCAGGCCGCCCCTTCGCAGGCCGAGGCCCCCCGCCCCGCCGACCACTTCGCCTCCTCCTTCGAACCCGGCGACCCCCAGCCCGACTGGCGCAACACCGTCGACTCCACCCCCGACGGCCGCAAGCGCACCGCCGGCATCGACGGCAACGACACCCGCGGTATCCCCGGCAATGTCAGCGACTCCGTCACCGACATCCGGGCGAGCGGCGAGAACGCCGGCTCGGGCGAGGTCAAGGAGAACCTCGTCGACGGCGAGAGCACGACCAAATGGCTCACCTTCGAGAAGGCGGGAGCCTGGCTGGAGTTCGACCTCGCCGAGCCGGTCACCGCCGTCCGCTACGCCCTGACGTCCGCCAACGACGCCCCCGGCCGGGACCCGCGCGACTGGGTCCTCCAGGGCTCGCAGGACGGCAAGAGCTGGACGCCGCTGGACACCCGCAAGGGCGAGACCTTCGACAAGCGGTTCCAGACCCGCGAGTTCACCTTCACCAACACCACCCCCTACGGCCACTACCGGCTCGACTTAACCCGTAACAGCGGCGAGGACATCACGCAGCTCGCCGAGGTGCAGCTCGCGCCGTACTACACCGGCCCGCCGCCGCCCTCCGACATGCGCAGCTACGTCGACGGCGGCCCCAAGGGCTCCCCGACCGCCAAGGCGCGCGCCGGCTTCTCCGGGCGCCGCGCCCTGCGCTACGGCGGCGTCCACCAGGCCATGGGCCGCGCCTACTCCTACAACAAGATCTTTTCGATGACCGGCGGCCTCCGCGTCACCCCGAGCACCGTCCTCTCCTACAAGGTCTTCCCCTCCATGCCGGAGGTCGACCTGCGCTACCCCGCCACCCACGTGTCCCTGGACCTCGCCTTCACGGACGGCACCTATCTGAGCGACCTCGGCGCGGTGGACCAGCACGGCGCGCCCCTCACGCCCCGCGGCCAGGCCGGCTCCCGCACGCTCTACGTCAACCAGTGGAACAACAAGGAGTCGCACATCGGGGCCGTGGCCGCGGGCAAGACCGTGGCCCGGGTGCTGGTGGCGTACGACTCCCCCGCCGGGCCGGCGCGGTTCCGCGGCTGGGTCGACGACATCTCCCTCGCGCCCGCGCCCGCCGAGAAGCCCCCGGCGCACCTCGCCGACTACGCCGTGACGACGCGCGGCACCCATTCCAGCGCGAGCTTCTCGCGGGGCAACACCTTCCCCGCGACCGCCGTCCCCCACGGCTTCAACTTCTGGACGCCGGTCACGAACGCGGGCGCCATGGACTGGCTCTACCAGTACGCCGCCGCCAACAACGCCGACAACCTCCCCACCATCCAGGCGTTCAGCGCGAGCCACCAGCCGAGCCCCTGGATGGGCGACCGGCAGACCTTCCAGGTGATGCCGGCCGTCGCCCCCGGGACCGGTCCTCCCGGCACGAGCCGGACGGCCCGCGCCCTCCCCTTCCACCACGCGAACGAGACCGCCCGGCCGCACTACTACGGCGTCACCTTCGACAACGGCCTCAAAGCCGAGATCGCCCCCACCGACCACGCCGCGGTCATGCGCTTCACCTATCCGGGTGACGGGGCAGCGGCGGACAGCGCCGCCCTCGTCCTCGACAACGTCCGTAACCAGGGCGGCCTGACCCTCGACCCCGAGACCCGCTCCTTCACCGCCTACTCGGACGTGCGCAGCGGGCTGTCCGTCGGCGCGGGCCGCATGTTCGTCTACGGGGTGCTCGACACGCCCGTCACCGCGAGCAGCGAACCGGACGACAAGGCGGGCACCACCGGCTGGCTGCGCCTCGCCCCCGGCAAGGACCGCACCGTCACCCTGCGCATCGCGACGTCCCTCATCGGCACCGAGCAGGCGAAGGCCAACCTGGAGCAGGAGATCCCCGAGGGAACCTCCTTCGGCCGCGTCCACGACCGGGCCCGCGCCGCCTGGGACGGCCTCCTCGGCCGGGTCGAGGTCGAGGGCGCGAGCCGCGACCAGCTCACCACCCTCTACTCCAGCCTCTACCGCCTCTACCTCTATCCCAACTCCGGCTTCGAGAACACCGGCACCGGCGCCCGCCCTCGCCACCGCTACGCCAGCCCCTTCTCCCGCCCCGAGGGGGAGAACACCCCCACCCGTACGGGAGCGCGGATCGCCGACGGCGAGGTCTACGTCAACAACGGCTTCTGGGACACCTACCGCACCGCCTGGCCCGCCTACTCCCTCCTCACGCCCAAGCAGGCGGGGCGGCTCGTCGACGGCTTCGTGCAGCAGTACAAGGACGGCGGCTGGATCTCGCGCTGGTCCTCCCCCGGCTACGCCGACCTGATGACGGGCACGAGCTCCGACGTGGCCTTCGCCGACGCCTACGCCAAGGGCGTCTCCTTCGACGCGGAGGCCGCGTACGAGGCCGCGCTCAAGAACGCCACCGTCGTGCCGACCCAGCCCGGCGTCGGCCGCAAGGGCATGGAGACCTCCCCCTTCCTCGGCTGGACGAGCACGACCACCCGCGAGGGCATGTCCTGGGCCCTGGAGGGCTACCTCAACGACTACGGGCTCGCGACGATGGGCAAGGCCCTCTACGAGCGCACCCGCAAGGCCCGCTACCGCGACGAGTCCGCGTACTTCCTGAACCGCGCCCGCAACTACGTCAAGCTCTTCGACCCGGCCGTCGGCTTCTTCCAGGGCCGCAACGCCGACGGCTCGCGGCGCCTGCCGCCCGGCCGCTACGACCCGCACGTCTGGGGCCACGACTACACCGAGACCAACGGCTGGAACTTTGCCTTCCACGCCCCGCAGGACACCCGCGGGCTGGCCGGGCTGTACGGCGGCCGCGAGGGCCTGGCCGAGAAGCTCGACCAGTTCTTCGGCACGCCGGAGACGGGGGCGCCCGAGTTCGCCGGCTCGTACGGCGGGGTCATCCACGAGATGACCGAGGCGCGGGACGTGCGGATGGGCATGTACGGGCACAGCAACCAGGTCTCGCACCACATCACGTACCTCTACGACGCGGCCGGGCAGCCGTGGAAGACGCAGGAGAAGGTGCGCGAGGTGCTGTCCCGCCTCTACCTCGGCAGCGAGATCGGGCAGGGCTACCCGGGCGACGACGACAACGGCGAGATGTCCGCCTGGTACCTGTTCGGCGCGCTGGGCTTCTACCCGCTGGTGATGGGCAGCGGCGAGTACGCGATCGGGTCGCCGCTCTTCCGGAAGGCCACGCTCCATCTGGAGGGCGGCCGCGACGTGGTCGTGAAGGCCCCGCGCAACAGCGCCCGCAACGTGTACGTGCAGGGCCTGCGGGTCAACGGCAAGGCCTGGCGGTCGACGGCGCTCCCGCACGCGGTCCTCGCCAAGGGCGCGACCCTGGAGTTCGACATGGGCCCGCAGCCGTCGTCCTGGGGCAGCGGCCGCGCCGACGGGCCGGCGTCCATCAGCAAGGACTTCGCGGCCCCCGTGCCGGACGAGGACCTGACCGCGCCCGGCACCTCGCCCCTCACCGACGACACGTCGGTCACGGACGTCTCCTTCGGCACGGCCCTGCTGCAGGTGCCGTCCGGCGCGCGCGTGACCTCGTACACCCTGACCTCGGCGGACCGGGCCAAGGCCCCGGACGGCTGGGTGCTGGAGGGTTCGCGGGACGGCACCGGGGAGTGGCAGGAGGCCGACCGGCGTACGGGCGAGGCCTTCGCCTGGGACCGGCAGACGCGGGTCTTCTCGGTGGCACGGCCCGGCGCGTACCGGCACTACCGGCTGCGGCCGGCGGACGGCGGCGACCACGTCCTCGCCGAGATCGAACTATTGGGGAAAAGATCCACATAAAGCCTCTTGACCCGTAAAGAAAGTGTGAAACGATCACGTGGATCCAGTGGCGTGCTCCTGACAGGGGGGCACGCCGCTCTTCGCTGAGACCCTCCTGGAGAACCCACGTGGCTCACCTTCCCGGCCGCCCGCGCGCTCGCGCGGTGCAGCGCATCGCCACCGCGGCGATAGCCGCCGCCCTGGTCGGCACCACCGCCGGCACGGCCCTGGCCGACGGCCCCAAGTCCCCCTCTTCCGGGCGTGCCGCCACCGCGGCCGAGCGGGCGGCGAAGCTGCCCGCCGACACGTCGTTCAAGCACCGCTCCGAGGCGCTGCGCGGCGAGGCGAAGTCCGGCGACTACCCCAAGTCGGGCGCCGTGGCCCCGCAGGCCCCGCGCCTCGCGGCCCCCCGCAAGGGCGTCAAGGCCGACGGCGCCACCGCCGAGGCCCCGTTCCTCCCGCTGAGCGCCGTCAACAACGACGACCTGTACTTCTACTGGCCCGACGGCAAGGGCGGCATCACGCCCAAGGAGTACGTCACCAAGGGCTGGAGCGCGATCAACTCCGCCGCCCGCGTCGACCACGACCGGGACGGCATCGCCGACGGCCTGTACGTCCGCGACAACGCGCAGAACATCATCTTCGCCCCGGCCGGCAAGAGCCCGGGCATCGTGGCGGACGACTGGGGTCAGTACGACCAGTTCATGTCCCCCGGCAACCTCGGCGGCGGCAAGGAGTCGGACATCCTCGTCCGCGACCGCGAGGGCGTCCTGTGGCTCTACCTCGCCTACCCGGACGGCACGCTTACCGGCCGCAAGAAGGTCGGCCCGGGCTGGGGGCAGTTCACCGAGATCGCCGGCCGCGGCGACCTGACGGGTGATGGCAAGGCCGACATCGTCGCCCGCGACAAGGACGGCGTCCTGTGGCTCTACAAGGGCACCGGCGACTACACCAAGCCGTTCGAGTACAAGCAGCGGATCGGCAGCGGCTGGAACCAGTTCAACAAGCTGGTCGGCACCGGCGACGTCGACCTGGACGGCAAGGCCGACCTCATCGCCCGGGACAAGGACGGCGCGCTGTGGCTGTACCGCGGCACGGGCCGCGCGGACCAGCCCTACGACTACAAGGTGAAGATCGGCAACTCCGGCTGGAACCAGTACGGGCTGATGTTCTGACGTAGCGTCACCGCGCACTGCGCGCGATCGCCGCTCCTGCGTGAGCCGTCCGGCCTCACGCGGGGGCGGCTCGGGCGTACAGGGCCTCTCCCGCAGGGGAGTTCTCCCCGGCGACGTGCGCGCGGACCGAGGCCAGGTAGTCCGCCCGGACGACCCGGCCGTCGCCGTCACCGTCCAGCGCGGCGAAGGCCGATTCGATGTTGCCGGCCGGGTTCCCCAGGGCCGCGCGCAGCGTCGTGAACTCCTTCAGGTCCAGGGCGCCGTCCCCGTCGGTGTCGGCGAGATCGAACAGGCCGCCGAGCACGGGCTCGCAGACGGTGTCGAACGCCTCGGCACCGGCCCAGGCCGCGTACTCGTCGAAGGTCACTCCCCCGTCGCCGTCCGCGTCCATCGCCGCCCATGCCCGCGCACCGTTCGCGCGTGCGGCGACGACCAGAGGGTCGTCGTCCGTCCGTCCGGTCGCCAGGGTCACGCGCTCGACCCGCGCGGAGTACTCGGCCTTCGAGATGACTCCGTCGCCGTCCGCGTCCAGCATGGCGAAGACAAGTCGCTTGGCAGCAATTTCGTCCACTGAAGCACCTTCCATCAGGTTTCGTTCCCGGTCGGCTGTCCCTACCCGGAATACCGGGGTTCGACGCCGTCGCGGCAGCGTGCACGCCCCGCGCGCAGGCGGAACGTGCGCGGCCGGGCCGCTCCAAGAGCCGGGGGCGGCGGAGGCGGGCAGGGGTAGTCACAGGGCCGGCAGTGAAACCGGTCCCTTGGAGGGCGCATGGTCGGCGGACGTGGTGCGGCAGTAGCGTTGGGCGTTCTGGCTCTGATGGGGTCGTCGTTGATGTGGTCCCCGGCCGGTCAGGCGCATACGGGCGGGCACAGAGGCGTCATCCTGTGCCAGGGCCCCAGCGACAGCACGTACGACCCACCCCTCACCTTCGAGTCACACAGCACTCGCGTCCACACGGACGCCCGGTACACGTGCACCATCGAACCCGGCCGGACCGTAGCGGCCACCGGTTCCCTGGACGGTGTGTCACCGGACGCGTCCTGTGACGGTTTGGGCAACCCCCGGATCACGGAAGTGGTGAAGTACGACGACGGGGCGGAGTCGTTGATCGTCTATGACCAGGGCACCACTGCACGCGCTCTCGGCTTTGCCGACGTCATGTTGTCGGGCCGGGTCGCCAAGGGGCGTGGGGAGGGGCAGTCCGCGCGGCGGACCGTGTTCTTCGCACCGCCCAAGCAGCTGCCCACGGAGTGCCTCTCCACCGGCCTCCGGGGGAACAGCGGCGAGGCGCAGCTGGAGGTCCCGAAGCCATGACGATTCCCACCGAGCCCATCGGCAGCATTCCCCGCCCCGCCGAGCTGCTCACGGCCATGGCGGCCCACGCCGACGGCCGGATCGGCGACGACGAACTCGCCGCCGTCCAGGACGAGGCGGTCCGCGACACCGTCCGCCGTCTGGAGGAGCTCGGCTCGCCGGTGGTCACCGACGGCGAGCAGGCCAAGCCCAGCTTCGCCACGTACCCCCTGGCAGGGCTGGACCGGCTGGCGCCCGACGGCGTCGTCATCCCCTTCGCCGACGGCCACCAGCGGCAGCTGCCCCGGCTGACGGCAGGGCCGCTGCGCTACGCCGTGCACGCCGAGCACTATCTGCGCGCCGCCCTCCGGCACGCGACCGTCCCCGCGAAACAGGCCGTGATCGCCCCCTCGGCGCTCAGCCTGCTCTACCCGCCGGACGGCATCGACGGGTATTCCCGCGAGGCGTTCCTCGACGATCTCGCCGCAGGGGCCGAGGCCGACATCCGCGGCTGCCTGGATGCCGGGGCCCACGTCGTCCAGCTCGACTTCACCGAGGCCCGGCTCGCGCTGAAGCTGGACCCGTCAGGGGGCGTACTGGAGGATTTCATTGCGCTCAACAACCGTGTCCTGGAACGTTTCTCCGCCACCGAGCGGGCCAGGATCGGCGTGCACACCTGTCCCGGCGGCGATCAGGACTCCACGCACAGTCTCGACGTGGACTACGCCGCCCTTCTGCCCGGGCTGATGCGGCTCAAGGCGGGGGCGTTCTACGTGCAGCTGGCCAGTGAGCCGGAGCCGGACAAGGTCCTCGGCGTCCTCGCCGACCACCTGCCCGGTCACGCCCGCGTGTTCATCGGGGTGACCGACCCGATCGACCCCCGCGTCGAGACCCCCGAGCAGGTCCGCGACCGGGTCCTGACCGCCGCCCGTCACCTGCCCGCCGACCGTCTGGGCACCTGCGACGACTGCGGCTTCTCGCCCTTCGCCGACGACACCTCCACCTCGCGCGACACCGCCTTCGCCAAGATCCGTGCCCGGATCGAAGGCACCGCCCTGGCCGCCCGCGCGCTGAACGGCTGACCGCGCCGGGGGCAGGCAGGAGTCCGCGGAGCCGTCGTCCCGCCCGGTCGGCCTTTACGGTCGGCTGACCGGGCGGCCCGCTGCCCTGGCGACGGCGGCGCGGACGAGCGAACGTACCGGCCGCCACAGGGCCAGCGTCACTCCCGCGACCGGGAGGGTGAGCAGCACGACCTGCAGGCACGCCGCGACCGTGCCGAGGACCGGGTAGCCGGAGGCGCCCGTGTGCTCGGCCAGGAGCCGGATCGTCTGCCAGTCCGACCGCAGCAGCTGCGGCAGGTTCACGAGCACGATGCCCAGCTGGAGCACGAGCGCGGGCACCAGGAGCAGGACCCACGCCGCGACCACGATCTGCGGCCATCGCTTCAGCGCCTTCAGGCTTTCGTCCTGGGGCCGGCGGAGCACGATCCGCCGGAGGATGGGCGCGATGTACTTGAACAGGTCGGGGATGCCGACCAGGTCGGCCACGATGTAGTAGCCGTCGAACCGCAGGGTGGGGAGGAGCTGCTGGATCATCTCCAGGTGGACGGAGAGGACCGCCACCAGCAGCAGCGGATTCCCGGTCGCCCCGTACAGGCCCAGCAGGCCCAGCACGAACAGCGCGTTGAAGTAGACGCCGCCCAGGTCGGCGCGGATGCGCCCGGCGCGGCCCAGCCGGTAGGAGCTGGTGATGTCGGTGTAGAAGGCGGGCCACACCAGGTAGACGCCGCAGCCCATCTCGCCCGGACGTGCGCCGCCGTAGCGGCAGGCCGCGCCGTGGCCCATCTCGTGGAACACGCAGGAGGCGACGGCCAGGACGAAGACGAGCAGCACGCTGGCGGGAGAGGTGAGCACCGTCCGGAGTGCGGCGCCGGTGTCCTGGGTCGCCCACAGCCACACCTCGCCGCCGGTGAACGCGCCCAGCGCGGCCACCACCAGCACCGGCCGGAACAGCCACGCGAACAGCCCGGCGAGGAACCACGTGGCACGCTCCGGCAGCACGGCCAGCCGGAAGCGGAAGGCCAGGAACGGGTCGCTCTTCACCACGGGCGGAGGCGGCGAGCCGTCGCTGTAGGTCGAGAGGCCCAGCGGTGCGAGCTTCTTGTCGATGAGGAAGACGACGTGTTCCTCGGCGAACCGCCGCCCGGTCTCCCGGCTCAGTTGCTCGGCCACCTGCACCACGGGCCGGCCGTCGAGCGCCCGCGCGAGCTGGTAGAGGAGGACGGGGAGGCGGACGACCTGACCGTCGGGGCGGCAGACGAGGTGGGGCGGCTCGCGGTAGCCGGAGTCCTCGAACTCGCCGACCAGTTCCGTGCCGGCCACCAGGGCGGGCAGTGCCATGAGCGCTCTCCGTCGGGGGACGAGTGGTCGGGGCAAGGGGAAGGGCCGGACGCGTCCGGCCCTTCCCAGGTGCGTACGTGGTGCCGCTACGCAATTAGTGGCTGGCGACGGCCGCCGGGATGCAGGTCATGCTGGTGGTCGGGTTCGTGGACGGCAGGCCGAGCGAGCCGAACAGACCCGGCGTGCCCTGGCGGTCCACGGCCTGGCAGGCGGAGAGCGCCACGGTGCCGTGGTCGTGGGGCGCCGGGGCGTACACGCCGCCGCCCGAGGCCGACGCGCTGCTGGAGCTGCCGGCACCGGCGCCGGAGCCGCCGTCACCGTCGCCGTAGGGACCGGCGAGCGGCGTGGCCACGATGCCCATCACGGTGCGCTCGGGCAGCACCTCGCCCGCGACGGTGTCGAGTTCCTCGAAGCTGATGGCGTTTTCCATTTCCGTACCCCTTCTCGAAAAGCGGAGCGGTCAGCGGCTGGCGACGGCCGCAGGAATGCACGTGGTGCTGTAGCCGGGGTCGCTGGACGCCAGTCCGAGCGCGACCAGCAGAGGAGGATTGCCGGCGTTCTGCCGGTAGTGACACGCGTAGGCCACCGTCGTCCCGTTGTCCGACTTCACGAGCGTCGGAAACACGGGCTGTTCGGAGCCGGCGGCTGCCGGGAGCAGCACGCTCGACAGTGCGATCCGCCGGGGAAGCTCCTCACCGCAAAGCCGGCCGAGCTCCCCGAAGGTCACGGCGGATCCCATCGTTGCTCCCTCCCCCATCGTCCCGGGCGGGAGCCTAACCAGGACATCACTGCCCGACACGTCATCAACCCCCTGATCACCCGGTCGAGTTGGATGTACGCCTCGGACGGGTGGAAAGGTGAACGCACGCCCGGCGGTGGGTGGTTGGGGCCGCTATGCGGGCGTCAAGGCCGCCCGAACGCTTCCCGCCGTGTTCGGCTCGGCGGCTTCCTCGACGCCTGGACGCGCGAGGGCCGCACCCCGTACGGAACGGGGTGCGGCCCTTATCGCTCGTGTGCCGGAACCGCTTACTTGCGGATCAGGCTGCGCAGCACGTACTGCATGATGCCGCCGTTGCGGTAGTAGTCGGCCTCACCGGGGGTGTCGATGCGGACGACCGCGTCGAACTCCACGCCCGTGTCGGTGGTGACCTTGACCGTGCGGGGCGTGCGGCCCTCGTTGAGCTCGGTCACACCGGTGAAGGTGAAGGACTCCTCGCCGGTCAGGCCCAGCGACTCGGCCGAAGCGCCCTCGGGGAACTGCAGCGGAAGGACGCCCATGCCGATGAGGTTCGAGCGGTGGATGCGCTCGTAGGACTCGGCGATGACGGCCTTGACGCCGAGCAGCGCGGTGCCCTTGGCGGCCCAGTCGCGGGACGAGCCGGAGCCGTACTCCTTGCCGGCCAGGACGACCAGCGGGATGCCCTGCTCGATGTAGTTGCGCGAGGCGTCGTAGATGAAGGAGACGGGGGCGTCCGCCTTCGTGAAGTCGCGGGTGAAGCCGCCCTCGGTGCCCGGCGCGATCTGGTTGCGCAGGCGGATGTTGGCGAACGTACCGCGGATCATGACCTCGTGGTTACCACGGCGGGAGCCGTAGGAGTTGAAGTCACGACGCTCGACACCGTGCTCGGTGAGGTACTGACCGGCCGGGGTGTCGGCCTTGATGGCACCGGCCGGGGAGATGTGGTCGGTGGTGACCGAGTCGCCGAGCTTCGCCAGCACGCGGGCGCCGGCGATGTCGGTGACCGGGGTGGTCTCCATCGTCATGCCCTCGAAGTACGGGGGCTTGCGGACGTAGGTGGACTCGGTGTCCCACTCGAAGGTGTTGCCGGTCGGGATCGGCAGGGCCTGCCACTGAGCGTCGCCCGCGAAGACGTCGCTGTAGGACTTGTTGAACATGTCCTCGCCGATGGCGTTGGCCACGACGTCGTTGACCTCGGCCTCGGACGGCCAGATGTCCTTGAGGTAGACCGGGTTGCCGTCGGTGTCGATGCCGAGGGCGTCCTTGGTGATGTCCACCTTCATGGAACCCGCGAGGGCGTACGCGACGACCAGCGGCGGGGACGCCAGGTAGTTCATCTTGACGTCGGGGTTGATCCGGCCCTCGAAGTTGCGGTTGCCGGAGAGCACCGAGGTGACGGCCAGGTCGTGGTCGTTGACGGCCTTGGAGACCTCCTCCGGCAGCGGGCCGGAGTTGCCGATGCAGGTGGTGCAGCCGTAGCCGACGAGGTTGAAGCCGACCTTGTCGAGGTACGGGGTCAGGCCCGCCTTGTCGAAGTAGTCGGTGACGACCTTGGAGCCCGGGGCGAGGGTGGTCTTGACCCACGGCTTGCGGGTCAGGCCCTTCTCGACCGCCTTCTTCGCGACGAGGGCAGCGGCCACCATCACGTACGGGTTCGAGGTGTTGGTGCAGGAGGTGATCGCGGCGACGGTGACGGCGCCGTGGTCGATCTCGTAGGTCGAGCCGTCGGGGGCGGTCACGGTGACCGGCTTCGACGGGGCGCCGGTGGAGATGGCCGGGGCGTCGGAGGCCGGGAAGGACTCCTTGCCCGCCTCGTCGACCTCGTCGACGTAGTTGCGGACGTCCTGCGCGAACTGCGCGGCGGCCTCGGCGAGGACGATGCGGTCCTGCGGGCGCTTCGGGCCGGCGATGGAGGGGACGACCGTGGCCAGGTCGAGCTCGAGCTTCTCGGAGAAGTCGGGCTCGGCGGCCGGGTCGAGCCAGAGGCCCTGCTCCTTGGCGTACGCCTCGACGAGCGCGACCTGCTGCTCGGAGCGGCCGGTGAGCTTGAGGTACTTCAGCGTCTCGCCGTCGATCGGGAAGATCGCGGCGGTGGAGCCGAACTCCGGCGACATGTTGCCGATGGTGGCGCGGTTGGCCAGCGAGGTGGCGGCGACGCCCTCGCCGTAGAACTCGACGAACTTGCCGACGACGCCGTGCTTGCGCAGCATCTCGGTGATCGTGAGGACCAGGTCGGTGGCGGTGGTGCCGGCCGGGAGCTCGCCGGTCAGCTTGAAGCCGACGACGCGCGGGATCAGCATGGAGACCGGCTGGCCGAGCATCGCGGCCTCGGCCTCGATGCCGCCGACGCCCCAGCCCAGCACGCCGAGGCCGTTGACCATGGTGGTGTGCGAGTCGGTGCCGACCAGGGTGTCCGGGTAGGCCTGACCGCCTCGGACCATGACCGTACGGGCCAGGTGCTCGATGTTCACCTGGTGGACGATGCCGGTGCCCGGGGGGACGACCTTGAAGTCGTCGAAGGCGGTCTGGCCCCAGCGCAGGAACTGGTAGCGCTCCTTGTTGCGGCCGTACTCCAGCTCGACGTTCTGGCCGAAGGCGTCCTTGGTGCCGAACTTGTCGGCGATGACGGAGTGGTCGATGACCAGCTCGGCCGGGGAGAGCGGGTTGACCTTCGCCGGGTCGCCGCCGAGCTCCTTGACGGCCTCGCGCATGGTGGCGAGGTCGACGACGCAGGGGACGCCGGTGAAGTCCTGCATGATCACGCGGGCCGGCGTGAACTGGATCTCCTGGCTGGGCTGGGCCTGGGAGTCCCAGCTGCCCAGCGCACGGATGTGATCGGCGGTGATGTTCGCGCCGTCCTCCGTGCGGAGCAGGTTCTCCAGCAGCACCTTCAGGCTGTAGGGAAGGCGCGCGGAGCCCTCGACCTTGTCCAGCCGGAAGATCTCGTACGACTCGTCGCCCACCTGCAGCGTGCTGCGGGCGTCGAAGCTGTTCGCCGACACGACAGTCTCCTTCATGCATGAATTCGCGTACTGCGGCCATCCTGCCGCCCCACGGTCCCGCCGATCCGATAAGGTGTGCCTTAGTTAGGCAAGCCTTACTGGCGCGACAGCGGTACGCCTCTCGGCAGATATCTCGATGTCGAGATAACTCTAGTACATCGCTGAGGAACGGTCATGTCCTGACGGGACCGACCCGCGCTCCGACGGGACTGACCTGCGCGGTCCGGGGCGGATCGCGGAGCCTGGCGTACCGCTTCCGCGGACGGGCCGGGTGCCGTACGCGCCGGCTGCGGCCTCCTGGTGCGGGGGCGCATGGGGCGCTCGGAGGCCCGTCGGAGAGGTCGTGGCCGGTACGGCCATTCCGGTGGTGAGGCCCGCAAGGACCTCTTCCAGCCAGTCCGCGATGTGGTCCGCGGTGCGGATGGGGGTCGTCTGCGTGCTGTACCCGGGCTCGCCCGCCCGGTCGACGGCCGGCACGGGGCGGTCCCCGCCGAGGGCGGCGACGTGCGGCGCCCACTCGGCGGGCGTGGCGCTCCGGCCGTGCAGCAGGACGACCGGGGCGCCGAGGACCCGGGCGCGGGCGGCTTCGCCGGCGAAGGAGCCGATCCGCGCGGCCGTCTGCGCAGCCTTGTCCGCCTTGCCTGCCATCGGACTGCCTCCCCCTGCGGCGGCGCGGGCGGCTGCCGCGGGTTCGATCATGACAGGGGGTGGATTGCGGGATGCGATCGGGCCTGGGTCACCAGTACGAGTGACCGATGGGCCGAATGGGCAGGCCAGTGGCGCTGATTGCCGTAGACCTTGGACAGTCGTCATGCTGCAGTCACGATGTCCGTGGGAGGACCGATGAGCACACAGCCCCACTCTTACGCAGCCGACGATCCCGAAATCGCACTGAAGTACGCGATCCAACACATCCGGGGGGACGACCGGGTGCAGATCGTTGAGGGGGTCATCGAGCCGATGTCACCGACCTGGGGCCACGAAAAGCCCATCACCAAGATCCGCAGGCAGATCGAGTCGACAACAGACAAGTTGGGCTGCGTCATCGGCGCGGGAAACATCGATCTTCCGGGCACCAGTAACTGGTACATCCCCGACATGGCTGTTGTGCCTGAACACCTCGAGGAGGCCGATGTTGTAGTACCCGACCAGACCCTGCTCGTGGTTGAAGTCACTTCGGATTCCAACGGAGACACGGACCGGATCGTCAAACGCCGCCGCTACGCCGAATTCGGCGCGCCGCTATACCTGCTTGTAGACCGCCAGGAGCGCACCTGCACGCTCTTCAGCAGCCCAGGAGAGCTCGGCTACATGAAGTCGGACAGCTGCCGCTTCGGAGAGTCTCTCCGCCTCCCCGAGCCCTTCGACCTCGAACTCGGCACCTCGGAGTTCTGACCCGGCGGCCCTACCGCCCCGCCAGCCCGCCCCGTACGAGGTTGACGAGCTCCTCGTCGGACACACCCAGCGCCCGCGCGTCCGCGACCAGCGCGCGGACGCCGTCCGTCAGGCGGGCGCGGCCGGGGGCGGCCGGGTCGGCCGTGACCACCGCGCCGCGGCCTCGCCGGAGTTCGATGAGGCCCTCCTCGCGGAGGCGCTGGTAGCCACGGAGGACCGTGTGGACGTTGACGCCGAGGGAGTCGGCGAGGGCGCGGGCCGCGGGGAGGCGTTCGCCCGGGCGGACGGTGGCGTCGGCTATGGCGCCGCGCACGGCGGCGGCGATCTGGTCGCCGAGCGGCACCGGGGAGCCGTGGTCGAGGCGGACGAGCATCTCAGCCCCCTGCGGATGTCGTGCCGGCCACCGTGCGCTCGCGCTCGCGCTCGGCCAGGGCGCCGAGGAGCGCGGCGGCCGTGGCGGCGTCGTCGACGGTGACGACGAACTCGCTGCCGGTCGTCAGGCGGACCACCACGGCGGGGCCGGAGCGCAGGGCGAAGCCGCTGCGGCCGGGGACGGCGCGGTAGCCCCAGCCACCGAGGTCGCGCAGCGGCTCGAAGTCGCGGCAGGTGGCTTCTTCGACGCGGTCGAGGGGGATGCGGACGCGGGGGCGGGGCAGGCCGAGCACGTTCACGGTGAGGCCGTGCCGGTCGACGGTGACGCGGACGGCGAAGCAGGCGCACAGCACCACTCCACCGACCATGAGCCCCAGGCCCGCGGCCCAGCCGGCGAGCGGGGTCAGGACGGCGCCGGCCGCCAGGAGGGACCCGCCGCCGACGAGCACGGGGCGCGAGCCGGCGCCGCGGGTCCAGACCGCGCTCTCGCCCTCGCGGAGCACGAAGCGGGGCGCCGGTTCCGCGAAGGCGTCGTCCGGCTCGGCCTGTGGCGCCGCCTTCGCCCGCAGCGCCGCGTGGCCGCGCCCGCCGGCCGGCACTCCCAGGCCCGCGGCCACGGCGCCCACCGCCACGGCGACGCCCAGCGCCCCCGGGCCGAGCCGCACCCCGTCGGCCGCCTGCGCCCCGGCGTTGTTCACGACGACGGCCACGGCCACGGCGCCGAGGAGCCCCGCGACGGCGCAGCCGAGGCCGGCGAGCAGGCGGTGGCCGCGCGTCGCGTACGTGAGGCCCGTGCAGAGCAGCGCCGCGACGAGGAGCATGCCGAGCACCTCGTACGGGAAGGCGCCGAGGGTCGTGAAGCCGTCGGCGCCGCCGGAGCCGGAGAAGTGGGTGGCGACGGGGTCGGGCAGGCCGTCGCGGCGGATGAGAAAGGCCGTCAGAAAGGCGGCGCAGGCCAGCAGATGGGCGGCGGCCACGACGAGGGGCGCACGCAGGCCGCTCACCGGGCGCGGGGACACAGTCATGTCACCTCCGAGTTGTACGCATCGTAATAGAACAACCAATGGCCAGAACCGCCATGCGGATGAAATCTCATATGTGAGATAACGTCTACGGCATGACCGACGCATACCTCGCCCGTATCGGCAAGCTGATCCGTGACGCCCGGCAGCACCGAGGCTGGACCCAGTCGCAGCTCGCGGAAGCCCTCGGCACCAGCCAGAGCGCCGTGAACCGCATTGAGCGAGGAAATCAGAACATCAGCCTTGATATGATCGCCCGCATCGGTGAGGCGCTGGACAGCGAAATCGTCTCCCTCGGTTACGCCGGCCCCATGCACCTCAGGGTGGTCGGCGGCCGCCGGCTCTCCGGCTCGATCGACGTCAAGACCAGCAAGAACGCGTGTGTCGCCCTGCTGTGCGCAACGCTCCTCAACGCGGGCCGCACCACCCTGCGCCGGGTCGCCCGGATCGAGGAGGTCTACCGGATCCTGGAGGTGCTGGGCAGCATCGGCGTCCGCACCCGCTGGATCAACGACGGCAACGACCTGGAGATCGTGCCGCCCGCGGAGCTCGACCTGGCCGCGATGGACACCGAGGCCGCCCGCCGCACGCGCAGCGTCATCATGTTCCTCGGTCCGCTCCTGCACCGCATGGACCACTTCAAGATCCCGTACGCGGGCGGCTGCGACCTCGGCACCCGCACCGTCCAGCCGCACATGACGGCCCTGCGCCACTTCGGCCTGGAGGTCACGGCGACCGACGGCACGTACCACGCGCAGGTCGACCGTTCGGTCGCACCCACCCGGGCGATCGTGCTGACCGAGCGCGGCGACACCGTGACCGAGAACGCCCTCCTGGCGGCCGCCCGGCACGACGGCGTCACCGTCATCCGGAACGCCAGTTCGAACTACATGGTCCAGGACCTCTGCTTCTTCCTGGAGGAGCTCGGCGTCCGCGTCGAGGGCATCGGCACGACCACCCTCACCGTGCACGGCGTCGCCACCATCGACCGCGACGTGGACTACGCGCCCTCCGAGGACCCGGTCGAGGCCATGAGCCTGCTGGCCGCCGCCGTCGTCACCGAGTCCGAACTGACCATCCGGCGCGTGCCGGTGGAGTTCCTGGAGATCGAGCTCGCCGTCCTGGAGGAGATGGGCCTCGACCACGAGCGCAGCCCCGAGTACCCGGCGAACAACGGCCGCACGCGCCTGCTCGACCTGACCGTGCGCCCCTCCAAGCTGCGGGCGCCGATCGACAAGATCCACCCCATGCCGTTCCCCGGCCTCAACATCGACAACGTGCCGTTCTTCGCGGCCATCGCCGCGGCCGCCCAGGGCCAGACCCTCATCCACGACTGGGTCTACGACAACCGCGCCATCTACCTCACCGACCTCAACCGCCTCGGCGCCGACGTCAAGCTCCTCGACCCGCACCGCGTCCTCGTCGAGGGCCCCACGCGCTGGCGCTCGGCGGAGATGATGTGCCCGCCTGCCCTGCGCCCCGCCGTGGTCGTCCTCCTGGCCATGATGGCCGCCGAGGGCACGTCCGTCCTCCGCAACGTGTACGTCATCAACCGCGGCTACGAGGACCTGGCCGAACGCCTCAACTCGATCGGCGCCCAGATCGAGATCTTCCGGGACATCTAGGAGGCCGCCGCCCGGCCGGTGCACGCCACCGGCCGGGCCCGCGGACGCCGGCAGCGGGCCTATTGCGGTTCGTACCGGCGTTTCTCCACGACCAGCGGCAGCCCCTCGATCTCCGGGCGGCGCAGCTCGGGCGGGACCTCGGCGTCCGGGTCGACGTCGACTTCCAGGACGAGCCTGCCCTCACGGAGTTTCACGCCGACCCCGGTGACGGAGGGCAGCGCGAGGATGCGCTGCTCGTTCCGGCGCTGCACCTCCAGTGCCTGCTCCTCGTTCATCTCCATTCCGCCATTGTGCATAACGCGTGCGGGACCACCCTGCTGCCCCAGCTCCTCGGGCGGGTCCCGGAAGGTCGTGCAAGCGTGGAATCCACGACCGAGAGGAGACCGGAATGCCGTCGGTAGCGGAGCTCGTCGCCGTCAAGCAAAAGGTGGAGCAGCGATTCCTCAGTCAGCCCGGCGTCACCGGAATCGACGTCGGCTACAAGGAAGTGGGCGGTGAGCTCACGGACCAGATCGCCGTACGGGTGCACGTGGCGCGGAAGACCGACGACGTCCCGTCCGCCGACCGGGTACCCGAGAATCTCGACGGCTTCGTCACGGACGTGGTCGAGCGCGTCTACGAGCTCCAGGTGGCCTCCCGCCCGGTGGACATGACCGTGCAGGCCGACACCCGGCACTTCTCCACCCTCAAGGGTGGCGTGAGCATGGGGCCCAGCAGGGTCATCGACGGCAGTGTCTTCGCGGGAACACTGGGTGCCGTCGTCGTCGACAACGCCACCCGGGCCAAGGCGGCCCTGACCAACTTCCACGTCGCGGCCGTCGACTCGACGTTCCAGACCGGCGACCGCATGGTGCAGCCCAGCCTCATCGACACCGGTGCGGCTCCCCAGGGCGAATTCGGCGCCATCCTCCGCGCCACGCTCTCGGCCGCCGTCGACGGCGCCCTGATCTCCATCGACCCCGGCAGGGCCGCCTCGTGCGAGATCGATGAGATCGGTCCGGTGCGGGGCACCAAGAAGGCCACCCTCGGAATGGCGGTGCGCAAGCGCGGGCGGACGACCGGACTGACCCACGGGTCGGTGGACGGGTTTTCGGGGTCCATCCAGGTGGACTACGGCGACGGACTCGGTGTCCACACCCTGACCAATCAGGTGAGCATCGCGGCGGACACGTCCCGGAACGCCCTCTTCTCCGACCACGGAGACTCCGGTTCCGTCATCGTCGACGACGACGGTTTCGTGGTGGCACTGCTCTTCGCCGGTGCCGGCTCCAGCACCTCGGCCAATCCCATCGCCGCCGTGCTGTCCGAGCTGAACGTTTCCATGTGCGTCCCGGGGCCGCAGGCGGCCCGGGGCGGAGTCCCGGCACCGCACGAGAAGTCGGTGATCAAGGACGTCAGGGACCACAAGGAAGCCGTCAAGGACAAGGAACTCGTCAAAGAGCTCACCAAGGACAAGGAACTCAAGGAGTTCACCAAGGACAAGGAAATCGCCAAGGAGCTCACCAAGGAAAAGGACATCAAGGAATTCAGCAAGGACTCCGTCCTGGACAACAAGACGCTGAAGGACGCGATCGACCACATCAAGCCCCATGAGCTGCCACCGGCCGGTCCTCCCGGCCCCGGCCCCCTCGGCGGGCAGACCTCGCTCGAACAACGGCTGGGCGCCGTCGAAGCCCAGCTGGCCCGGCTGGGCAGCTTCATCGAGCCGCAGCAGCGCCCCGACCTGCGCGGCGCGGCCCTCCCGGGCGGACCACAGCCGGCGCAGGACGGCACGGAAGAACTGCGTGCGGAGCTGGAACGCCAGGTCGCCGACGCCGTCGCGGCGAAGAGCGAGTTCGACACGCCCATGGCCTGAGCCGGCCGCTGACGCAGACCCGGAGGGAACGGCCGTGCTGCTGGTGCTGTGCCCGTTGAACGACCCCCACGCCCTGTGGTTCGCCGGGCGGGCCCGCGCCGAAGGGCGGCCCTGCACCGTCCTCCCCACGGAAAAGCTCTCCTTCCCCCGGCGCCGCTCCCACCGGCTGGGCGGCGGGGAGAGCCAGGCACGGACGGTCATCGAACTGACCGACGGAACGGTGGTCGACGGCGCCCGCGTCACCGGCGTGCTCAACCGCATGATCGCGCCACCGGCCGACGCCTGGCGGCACGCCGCGGAGACGGAACGCACGTACGCGACCGCCGAACTGCACGCGTTCTCGCTCAGCTGGCTCTCCGCACTGCGCTGCCCCGTCCGCAACCGCCCCACCCCCCAGTGCCTGGCCGGTCCCGCACCCGACACGCTGCGGTCCTGGGCCGCCGCCCATGCCTCCGGGCTCTCCTGCGCCCCCGTGCGGGTGGGAACCGCCGATCCCTGGCATCCGGCCGCGGCGGTCCTGGCCGCCGCGAGCCGCGCGTCGGGCCCGTCGGCCCGGCCGGTGCACGCCGTGTGCCTGGACGGGACGGTCCTCGCGCCGGACGTCCCGGCGCGGGTCGCCGCCGGGGTGGCCGCCCTGTGCTCGGCGATCGGCGCGGACCGGTGTCTGATCGGCATCGACTTCCTCGTGGACGGCGAGGACTGGCGCTTCGCCGGTACGTCCCCGCTCCCCGATCTCCGGGCAGGCGGGCACCGGCTGTACCGGCTGCTGCTCCGTGCCCTGGGGCAACGATGACCGTGATGTTGTGGGGAGTGCCGACCGAGCCCCCGATGGCCATGGTCGCAAGGGCGCTGACGGCCCGGGGCGCCGACGTGGTGGTGGTCGATCCGCAGTCCCTCGCGGGGGCCGCGGTCGATGTGGTGCTGTCCGGCGCCGGACCCGGCCGGCCCGGGGGCCGGCTCGCCGGGGTGATCCGCACCTGCGGGCGCTCGGTGGAACTGGAGCGTGTCACGGCCGCCTACCTACGCCCGGTGGAACCCGATGTCGTGCCCGGGCTGGACCCTGCGGAGCGCGGGCGGGCACGACAGGTGCACGACACGCTGCTGAGCTTCACCGAGGTCGCCGACGCGATGGGCGGCTGCCGGCTGGCGAACCCGCTGTCGGCCATGGCCTCCAACACCTCCAAGCCGTATCAGGCCCAGCTCATCGCCGGTCACGGCTTCTACACTCCGGCGACGCTGGTCTCCGACGACCCGGACGAGGTCCTCGGCTTCGTGGACCGGCACCGGGGGGCGGTCTACAAGTCCACCAGTGGCATCCGGTCGGTGGTCACCGCCTTCGATCCGGCCCGCGACACCGGCCGGCTGGACCGCTTGCGGTGGTGCCCCGTCCAGTTCCAGGAGCACCTTGACGGCCCGGACGTACGGGTCCACGTGGTCGGCGACCGGGCCCTCGCCGTCCTGGCCGACTCCGCCGCGGTCGACTACCGCTACGCGCGCCTCCAGGTGGGAGCCGACGCGCGGTTGCGCCCCTACGCGCTCGGCGACGGCATCGCCGAGCGCTGTGTCGCCCTCGCCGCCGATCTGGGGCTGCCCTTCGCCGGCGTCGACCTCAAACTCCTCCCGGACGGCCGGGTCGCCTGCTTCGAGGTCAACCCGTCGCCGGGCTTCTCCTGGTACGAGACCGCAACCGGTCTGCCCATCGCGGCGGCGGTCGCCGACTGGCTGCTGACCCCGGCCGGCTGACGGCTGCCGAGGTGGGTGCGGGCGGCGAACCACCGTGAACGTTTCATCGTGGTGAACCGGGTCATCGGCAATGATCCGGGTCAGGATGGTGGCATGGGATTCCATGTCGATTCCGAGGCCGGGCGGCTGCGCCGCGTCATACTGCACCGCCCCGGCCTGGAGCTGAAGCGGCTCACGCCCTCCAACAAGGACGCTCTGCTCTTCGACGACGTGCTGTGGGTGCGCAGGGCGCGCGCCGAGCACGACGGGTTCGCGGACGTGCTGCGCGAGCGCGGGGTCGAGGTGCACTTCTTCCAGGACCTGCTGGAGGAGAGCCTGACGGTGCCGGAGGCGCGGGAGCTGGTGCTGGACCGGGTCTTCGACGAGAAGGAGTACGGGCCGCTGGCGACGGGCCACCTGCGGGACGCGTTCGAGGGCCTTCCGGCGGCGGAGCTGGGCGAGTGGCTGGTCGGGGGGATGACCAAGCGGGAGTTCCTGGAGCGGCACAGCGAGCCGGTCTCGGTGCGTTTCCACGCCATGGAGCTGGACGACTTCCTGATCAATCCGCTGCCCAACCACCTGTTCACCCGGGACACCTCTGCCTGGATCTACGACGGGGTGTGCGTCAACGCGATGCGCTGGCCCGCGCGTTGGCACGAGACCGTGCACTACGAGGCGCTGTACCGCTATCACCCGCTGTTCTCGGGCGGCGGCTTCCACGTCTGGTCCGAGGGGCAGGCGGCCTATCCGTCGACGATCGAGGGCGGTGACGTGCTCGTGATCGGCGAGGGCGCCGTGCTGATCGGCATGAGCGAGCGGACGACTCCGCAGGCCGTGGAGATGCTCGCCCACCGGCTCTTCGCGGCGGGCTCGGCCCGGACGATCGTGGCGCTGGACATGCCCAAGCGGCGGGCGTTCATGCACCTGGACACGGTGATGACGATGGTGGACGGGGACACGTTCACGCAGTACGCCGGGCTCGGGATGCTCCGCTCGTACACGATCGAGCCGGGTGCGGGCGAGCGCGAGCTGAAGGTCACGGACCATCCGCCGGAGCACATGCACCGCGCGATCGCCGCGGCGCTGGGCCTGGACTCGGTGCGGGTGCTGACCGCGACGCAGGACGTGCACGCGGCGGAGCGGGAGCAGTGGGACGACGGCTGCAACGTGCTGGCCATCGAGCCGGGCGTGGTGGTGGCCTACGAGCGGAACGCGACGACCAACACGCACCTGCGGAAGAACGGCATCGAGGTGATCACCATCCCGGGCAGCGAGCTGGGGCGCGGGCGGGGCGGGCCGCGGTGCATGAGCTGCCCGATCGAGCGGGACGCCGTCTGAGAGCCCGGGGACTGAGACGCATCGCACACTTGATTGCATAGCAATACGGATGTTCGTATAGTTTCCCTCTTCTGCAGCAGTCGTGAGCATCCCGTGAGCAAGCTAGGAGTCCAACCCCATGGCGACAGACCTCAAGGGCCGTCACTTCCTCAAGGAGACGGACTTCACCGCCGACGAGTTCCACAGCCTCGTCGAGCTCGCCGCCGAGCTCAAGGCCGCCCGGCAGACCGGCACCGAGGAGCAGCGGCTCATCGGCCGCCACATCGCGCTCGTCTTCGAGAAGACCTCGACCCGGACCCGCTGCGCCTTCGAGGTGGCGGCGGGCGACCAGGGGGGCCGTACGACCTTCCTCGACCCCGCGAGCTCCCAGATCGGGCACAAGGAGTCGGTGAAGGACACCGCCCGGGTGCTCGGCCGGATGTTCGACGCCATCGAGTACCGGGGGCACGGGCAGGACGTGGTGGAGGAGCTCGCCGAGCACGCGGGGGTGCCCGTCTACAACGGCCTGTCGGACGAGTGGCACCCCACGCAGATGCTCGCCGACGTCCTCACCATGTCCGAGCACACGGCCAAGTCCCTGGACCACGTCACCTTGGCGTACCTCGGCGATGCCCGGTACAACATGGGCAACTCCTACCTCATCACGGGCGCCCTCCTCGGCATGGACGTGCGCATCGTGGCGCCCGAGGAGCTGTGGCCCGCCCCCGAGGTCATCGCGGACGCGCGGCGGCTCGCCGCGGCGAGCGGGGCGAAGGTCAAGCTCACGGAGGACGTCGCCGAGGGCGTGAAGGGCGCCGACTTCGTCGCCACCGACGTGTGGGTGTCGATGGGCGAGCCCAAGGAGGTGTGGGACGCCCGGATCGCCCTGCTCGGGCCGTACGCCGTGACCATGGACGTGCTGCGCGCCACCGGCAATCCGGCGGTGAAGTTCCTGCACTGCCTGCCGGCCTTCCACGACCTGGAGACGAGCGTCGCCCGCGAGATCCACGAGCGGCACGGGCTGACCTCCCTGGAGGTCACCGACGAGGTCTTCGAGTCGCCGCACTCGGTCGTCTTCGACCAGGCGGAGAACCGGATGCACACGATCAAGGCGGTGATGGTCGCCACGCTGGCCGGCTGACGCCGGCGGACGGCCGCCGCACGTGCCGGCTGCGGTCACCGCAGCCGACGCGTTCGCCGGATCCGCCGGAGGGTATCGCGCACTCGTGACGACAGTCACAGTCAGGTGATAGCTTCACGGAGCAGGCACACACCAGCCCCCGGCTGAAGGAGGCCGCTCCGTGAGCCCGTTCACCGGCTCCGCGTCCCGTACCGAGGAGTGGCGGCACCTGCGCCTGAGCCTCGACGCCGGCGTCGCGACCGTCACCCTCGCCCGCCCCGAGAAGCTCAACGCCCTCACCTTCGGCGCCTACGCCGACCTGCGCGACCTCCTGCCCGAGCTGGCGCGCGACGGCTCCGTGCGCGCCCTCGTGCTCGGCGGCGAGGGCCGCGGCTTCTGCTCCGGCGGCGACGTCGACGAGATCATCGGCGCGACGCTGGCCATGAACACCGGGCAGCTCCTCGACTTCAACCGGATGACCGGCCAGACCGTACGGGCCCTGCGCGAGTGCCCGTTCCCGGTGATCGCCGCCGTCCACGGGGTCGCCGCGGGCGCCGGTGCCGTCCTCGCGCTGGCCGCCGACTTCCGCGTGGCCGACCCCACGGCCCGCTTCGCGTTCCTCTTCACCCGGGTCGGCCTCTCGGGCGGCGACATGGGCGCCGCCTACCTCCTCCCCCGCGTCGTCGGCCTCGGGCACGCCACGCGGCTACTGATGCTCGGCGAACCCGTGCGCGCCGCCGAAGCGGAACGCATCGGCCTGATCAGCCGGCTCAGCGAGGAGGGTCAGGCCGGCGACGCGGCGCAGGCGCTCGCCCGCCGCCTCGCCGAGGGGCCCGCGCTCGCCCACGCCCAGACCAAGGCCCTGCTCACCGCCGAGCTCGACATGCCGCTCGCCGCCGCCGTCGAACTCGACGCCGCCACCCAGGCGCTGCTCATGAACAGCGCCGACTACGCCGAGTTCCACGCCGCCTTCACCGAGAAGCGGCCGCCGAAGTGGCGGGGACGATGACGCCCGGCGAGGCGGCAGTCACCGCCCGGCGCGTCGCCGTCATCGGCGGCGGCCCCGGCGGCCTCTACGCCGCGGCCCTGCTGAAACGTCTCGCCCCCGAGCGCGAGGTCACCCTCTGGGAGCGCAACGCCCCCGACGACACCTTCGGCTTCGGCGTCGTCCTCTCCGACGAGACCCTCGGCGGCATCGAGAGCGCCGACGCGGACGTCCACGCCGCCCTGTGCCGCGAGTTCGTCCGCTGGGACGACATCGACGTCGTGCACCGCGGCACCACCCTGCGCTCCGGCGGCCACGGCTTCGCCGCCCTCGGCCGCCGCCGGCTCTTAGGGATCCTCCACGAGCGCTGCCACGGCCTCGGCGTCCGCCTCCGCTTCCGCACCGAGGCGCCGCCCGCCGCCGAGCTGGCCCGCACCCACGACCTCGTCATCGCCGCCGACGGCGTCCACAGCCGCACCCGCGAGGCCCACGCGGACCACTTCCGGCCCGTCCTCACCACGCACCGCTGCCGCTACATCTGGCTCTCCGCCGACTTCGCCCTCGACGCCTTCCGCTTCGAGATCGCCGAGACCGAGCACGGCATCATGCAGCTGCACGGCTACCCCTACCGGCAGGACGCCAGCACCGTCATCGTCGAGATGCGCGAGGAGGTCTGGCGCCGCGCGGGCCTCGACCGCTGCGACGAGGAGGGCACGCTCGCGGCCTGCGGCAAGTACTTCGCCGACGCCCTCGGCGGGCGCCCCCTGCGCTCCAACCGCTCCGCCTGGACGGCCTTCCGCACGGTCGTCAACGACCGCTGGCACCACGGCCGTACGGTCCTGCTCGGCGACGCCGCCCACACCGCGCACTTCTCCATCGGCTCCGGCACCAAGCTCGCCGTGGAGGACGCCCTCGCGCTCGCGCAGGCCCTGGAGCGGCACCCGGACGTCCCCGGCGCGCTCGCCGCCTACGAGGCCGAGCGGCGCCCGGCCGTCGCCTCCACGCAGCGCGCCGCCCGCGCGAGCCTGGAGTGGTTCGAGGACCTCGCCGTGCACGCGGACCAGCCGCCCCGCCGGTTCGCCTTCAACCTGCTCACCCGCAGCCGCCGCGTCACCCACGGCAACCTGCGGCTGCGCGACCCGGGCTTCGTCGCCTCCGTCGAGGACGAGGCGGGTGTACCGCCCGGCACGCCGCCCATGTTCACCCCCTTCCGGCTGCGCGGCCTGACCCTGCGCAACCGCGTCGTGGTCTCCCCCATGGACATGTACTCCGCCGTCGACGGCACCCCCGGCGACTTCCACCTCGTCCACCTCGGCGCGCGCGCCCTGGGCGGGGCGGGCCTCGTCATGGCGGAAATGGTCTGCGTGAGCGAACAGGGCCGGATCACGCCCGGGTGCTCGGGCATGTACGCGCCCGGGCACGAGCGGGCCTGGAGCCGCGTCACCGGCTTCGTCCACGACCAGGCGCCCGGCACGGCGATCGGCCTCCAGCTGGGGCACGCGGGCCGCAAGGGCTCCACGCGCCGGATGTGGGAAGGCATCGACGAGCCCCTCCCGGACGGCAACTGGCCGGTCGTCGCCGCCTCGGCGCTCCCGTACCGGCCCGGCGTCAACCAGACCCCGCACGCGCTGACGAGCGCCGGAATGGCCGCGATACGGGATGAGTTCGTGCGGTCCGCGGAGGCCGCCGCCCGGGCCGGGTTCGACCTCCTCGAACTCCACTGCGCGCACGGCTACCTGCTGTCCGGCTTCCTCTCCCCGCTGACGAACCACCGCGACGACGCGTACGGGGGCGGCCTGGAGGGCCGCCTGCGCTACCCCCTGGAGGTGTTCGACGCGGTACGGGCCGTGTGGCCCGCCGACCGGCCCATGACCGTACGCGTCTCCGCCACGGACTGGGCCGACGGCGGCACGACGGCCGAGGACGCCGTGGCCGTCGCCCGCGCCTTCGCCGCCCACGGGGCGGACGCGCTCGACGTCTCGACCGGCCAGGTCGTCGCCGGCGAACGGCCCGCGTTCGGCCGCTCGTACCAGACGCCGTTCGCGGACCGCATCCGCCACGAGGCGGGCGTTCCCGTAATCGCCGTGGGCGCGATCTCGTCCTGGGACGACGTCAACTCCCTGATCCTGGCGGGCCGCGCCGACCTCTGCGCGCTCGGCCGCCCGCACCTCTACGACCCGCACTGGACGCTGCACGCGGCGGCGGAACAGGAGTACGCGGGGCCGGGGACGTCCTGGCCCGCGCCGTACCGGGCGGGAAGCCGGCGGCCGCCCACGGGCCGGGGTTGAACACCCGGGCCCGGGCCACGCCCGGTGGTCCGCGCGACGGCGCCGTACGGCACCCAGGCCGGCTCGGCACCGCCGGGTACGTCGGGAGCGGTTGCGCATCGCAGCGGCGGATTCGAAGGGCCGACGCCGGCCAACACCCTCCCGCCGCAACGGCGGCGCGCCACGGCGGGCCTGTCCGGCGGTGGCGCACGGGCCGAAGCCCGCCCGGCACCGCCGGCGGTGTCATGTGAGTTCCGCGCTCACGAAGCGCGCGCCCGCCTCCCTCAACCGCGCGTGCAGCGCGGCGAAAACGCGCGCCGACCGCACCCCCGGCCAGTCCCCCGGCAGCAAGCCCCCCGGCAGGCCCGGGTCCGCGTAGGGCAGGTGGCGCCACGAGTCCAGGGCGAGGAGGTAGTCCCGGTACGCCTCCCGCGGCGGGACCACCCGCCGCCGCGCCCACCGCCGGAGCACCGGCTCGTGGGCGGCCAGGAACGCCCGGTGCTGGGCGGCCAGGGCGTCGAGGTCCCACCACCGGCCCACCGCCTCCGCGGTGGGTTCGAAGCCGAGGTGGGAGCCCTTGAAGAGGTCGACGTACGAGTCGAGTCCGAGGCGCTGCAGCGTGTGCCGCGTCTCGTCGTGCACGTGGGCCGGGGCGATCCACACGCCCGGCGCCGCCGTGCCGAAGCCGAGCCGGGCGAGCCGGGAGCGCAGCAGGTGCCGCTTGTTCCGCTCCTCCTCCGGCACGGAGAAGACGGCCAGCAGCCAGCCGCCGGCCGTCCGCGCGGGGGCGCGGCCGTAGATGCGCCGGTCGCCGTCGTCGAGCAGTTGCCGGGCGGTGTCGGAGAGCCCGTACCCCGCGGCGCCGCCGGCCGCGCGGCCCGCGACGAGCAGCCCGCGCCGTTTGAGGCGCGAGACGGCCGACCGCACCGAGGGCGAGTCCACGCCGACGGCACCCAGCAACCGGATCAGGGCCGCGATCGGCACGGGGCGGCCGGCCGCGTGGCGGGCGCCGCCGCGGCCGTAGGCGCCGTAGAACGTGACGATGAGGGACCGGGGAGTGTGGAGAGGAGGGAGTGGTTGCTGGTCAGTCACGGGGAAACTGTAAAGCTCCGTCAAGAGCCGTCACGCAGCCGGAATCGCTGCAGCTTGCCGGTGGGCGTACGGGGCAGGGCGGCCAGGAACTCGATCTCGCGAGGGCACTTGTAGGGAACGATCTCCTTTTTGGTGAACTCCCGCAGCGCCGCCGCGGTTTCCGGCGTCGGCGGCACGCCGTCCCGCAGGACCACGCAGGCGACGACGATCTCGCCGCGCCGCTGGTCGGGGCGCCCGACGACGGCCGCCTCCAGGACGTCGGGGTGGCGCAGCAGGGCCTCCTCGACCTCGGGCCCGGCGATGTTGTACCCGGCCGAGATGATCATGTCGTCGGCGCGGGCGACGTAGCGGTAGTGGCCGGTGGTCTCGCGGACGTACGTGTCGCCGGTGAGGTTCCAGCCGTCGCGCACGTAGTCGCGCTGCCGCTCGTCGGCGAGGTAGCGGCAGCCGGTGGGGCCGCGCACTGCGAGCAGCCCGGGTTCGCCGTCCGGGAGGGGGCGGCCGTCGGGGCCGACGACGCGCGCCTCGTAGCCGGGGACGGGCAGGCCGGTGGTGCCGGGGCGTATCGCGTCGTCGGCGGCGGAGATGAAGATGTGCAGCATTTCGGTGGCGCCGATGCCGTTGATGGCGCGCAGTCCGGTGGCCCGGCGCCAGGCGTGCCAGAGGGCCGCGGGCAGGTGTTCGCCGGCGGAGACGCAGCGGCGCAGCGAGGAGAGGTCGTGCGCGCCGGGCCGTTCGTCGAGCAGCTCCAGCATGGAGCGGTAGGCGGTGGGGGCGGTGAAGAGCACGGAGACGCGGTGGCGCCGGATGCCGTCGAGGAGCCGTTCCGGGCCGCGCCAGTCGGTGAGGAGGGTGGCGGCGCCCGCGCGGAGGGGGAAGACGACGAGGCCGCCGAGGCCGAAGGTGAAGCCCAGCGGCGGGCTGCCGGCGAAGACGTCGCCGGGGCCGGGCCGCAGGACGTGGGCGGAGAAGGTGTCGGCTATGGCGAGCACGTCGCGGTGGAAGTGCATGCAGCCCTTGGGGCGGCCGGTGGTGCCGGAGGTGAAGGCGATGAGGGCGACGTCGTCCGCGGCGGTGTCGGCGGCCGCATACGATGGGGGTTTGTCCGCGGCCAGGTGCAGCAGGTCGCCGGGGGTGTCGCCGCCGTAGGGGGTGACGCGGAGGCCGCGGAGGTCCGCTCCGGCCGCCTGCAGGCCGTCGAGGGAGCGGGCGTCGCACAAGGCGTGGCGGATGCGGGCGAGTTCGCAGATCGTGACGAGTTCGTGCGGGCGCTGGGCGGCCAGGACGGTGACGGCCACGGCCCCGGCCTTCATCACGGCGAGCCAGCAGGCCGCGAGCCAGGGGCTGGTGGGGCCGCGCAGCAGGACGCGGTTGCCGGGGACGACGCCGAGGTCGTCGGTGAGGGTGCGGGCGATCCGGGCGACGTGGGCGGCGAGTTCCCCGTACGTCCAGAGGCCGCCGTGGCCGTCGTGCACGGCGGGGCGGTCGGGGCCCAGGCGGGCGATGGTGGCGTCGAGCAGCTCGGCACCGCAGTTGAGGCGGTCCGGGTAGGCCGGGAGGATGCCGGCCCGCGGGCCGAGAAGGAGGTCGGGCCACTGGCCGGCGGGCGGGAGGTGGTCGCGCGGGAAGGTGTCGGCATGGACCGAGGGCTGAAGCTCCATCGCTGCCATCGCTGTGCGCCCCCTCGCGCCGGTGACATGGAGGTGAACGGGGGTCTTGCCAGCTGTACGGATCCGCTGTCAGCGTAGCGACTTGGTGACGGCAGTCAACACAGCGCGATAGCCGGACCGTAGAAGAGACAGGCAGAAGAAGCAGCAGAGGAAGCAGGCAGAGGAAGCAGTCCGTGGACCTCAGCGACCAGAAGGGGCCGCCCATGGTCACCCCGTTCGCCCTCGACCCGCAACAGCGCGCCTGGCGCGAGGAGTTGCGCACCCTCGCGGCGGAGCGGTTGCGCCCGCTCGCGGCCGCGGGCGAGCCGGGCCGCGTCAACCGGCCCCTCGTCGCCACCCTCGGCGAACTCGGCCTGCTGGCCCGGCTCTTCCCCGCCGACGGTACTTCCGGGGGGCCCGCCGCGGGCGCCGTGCGCGCCATGGACCTGTGCCTGCTCCGGGAGTCCCTCGCGCGCGAGTGCACGGAGGCCGAGACCGCGCTCGCCCTGCAGGGCCTCGGCGCGTACCCCGTCGTGCAGTCCGGCAGCGCACGGCAGCGCGCCCGGTGGATGCCGGAGGTCGTCGCGGGCCGGGCCGTGGCCGCGTTCGCGCTGAGCGAGCCGGCGGCCGGGTCCGACGCGGCCGCGCTGGAGCTGTGCGCCGAGCCGGACCCGTCCGGCGCCGGGGACGGCTGGCGCCTGACGGGCGAGAAGGCGTGGATCTCCAACGCCCCCGACGCCGACGTGTACACCGTCTTCGCCCGCACGGGGCAGGCGCCGGGCTCGCGGGGCGTCACGGCCTTCCTCGTGCCGGGCGACAGCGCGGGCCTGTCCGGCCGGCGCCTGGACATGCTCAGCCCGCACCCCATCGGCACGCTGACGTTCGACGGCGTGCCGGTCGGCGCCGGGGACGTGCTCGGCGTACCGGGCGGCGGCTTCCGCGTCGCCATGCGCACGCTCGACCTCTTCCGGCCCAGCGTGGGCGCGTTCGCCGTCGGCATGGCGCGGGCCGCGCTCGCCGCCGCCGTCGCCCACGCCGGGGAGCGGCGGGCCTTCGGCGGCCCCCTGAAGGACCTGCAGGCCGTCTCCCACCAGCTCGCCGAGATGGCCACCCGGACGGAGGCGGCGGCGCTGCTGGTGTACGCGGCGGCCGCGGCGTACGACGCGGGCGAGCCGGGCATCGCGGCCCGCTCGGCCATGGCCAAGCTCTTCGCCACGGAGACCGCGCAGTACGTCGTGGACGCGGCCGTCCAGCTCCACGGCGCCCGCGCCCTGCGCCGGGGACACCTGCTGGAACACCTGTACAGGGAGGTGCGCGCGCCACGGATCTACGAGGGCGCGAGCGAGGTCCAGCGCACGATCATCGCGAAGGAGCTGTACCGGTGAGTGCGGACGAGGGGCGGGGCGGGGAGGTGCGCCGGGTCAACCCGCCGGAGCTCTCGCCGCCGGCGGGCTTCTCGCACGCCGTCACCGTCACCGGCGGACGGCTGGTGTTCCTGGCCGGCCAGACCGCTCTCGACCCCGCGGGCCGCGTCGTGCCGGGCGGCCTGCCCGAGCAGTTCGAGCGGGCGCTGGGCAACCTGCTCAGCGCCCTCCGCGCCGCGGGCGGCGGGCCCGGGCACCTCGCGCGCGTCACCGTCTACGCCACCGACGTCGCCGGCTACCGGGCGCACGCGCGGGAACTGGGCCGCATCTGGCGGCGGCTGGCCGGGCGGGACTACCCGGCCATGGCCGTCGTCGGCGTGGTGCGGCTGTGGGACGAGGAGGCGCTGGTGGAGCTGGACGGGATCGCGATGCTGCCGTGACGCCGTGCGGCGGCTGACACGGACGACGTGCCGGCGTAGCCGGCCGGCTACGCCGCCGGACGCTCGCGTCTGTGGCGGAGCGCCGGTGCGGCGGGATTCTTCTTGCCGCCGACGCAGCGGCTGGGCACTGCGGGGCCCGGTTACGGCGCCGGGGTCAGAACCCCGAGCACGTTGCCGTCGCGTCCGGGCCGGAGGCCGTGGCGGTCCACGGCCGGCGGTCGTTCACCGTCACCGAACAGGAGACCGTGCCGCCGCCCTTCCCGGTCGTGACCGCCAGCAGGCCGCCCTTCACGAAGTCGTTCGTCGTCAGCTCCTTGCGCCAGGGCAGGTCCCGGGGGCCCTCCTTCTGCGTGACGAGGGCCCCGCCCTGCCAGGTGGTGTACGCGATGGCCACATCCTTCGCGCTGCCGGTCACCTCGTACCGCACCCGGACCGTCTTGTCGGTCTCCTCGGCGAGCCCGAGGACGAGCGCCGCGCACCCGCCGGCCAGCAGGAGCACCGCGGCCAGCAGCACCCACGGCCACTTGCGGCGCCCCTTGCGGGCATGGGCAGGGGGCGGCACCCACTGGCCGTGCGAGGGGCCGCCGCCGCCCGGATGCGGGGTACTCATGCGGCCAGCATGCCGCCGCCCCCGCGGGGCGGCGACCGGAGGCCGCCCGTACGGGCGGCGGGCCGCGTTCCTACAGCCGGGGGTCGACCGGCTCGGACTCCAGGGCGAGCACCCCGAAGACCGCCTCGTGCACCCGCCACAGCGGCTCGCCCTCCGCCAGCCGGTCCAGCGCCTCCAGGCCGAGCGCGTACTCGCGCAGGGCGAGCGAGCGCTTGTGGCCGAGGTGGCGTGCGCGCAGCCGGGACAGGTTGTCGGGGCGGGTGTACTCGGGACCGTAGATGATCCGCAGGTACTCCCGGCCGCGGCACTTGACGCCCGGCTGGACGAGCCGCCCGCCCTCGGTCCGTACGAGCGCCTGGAGCGGCTTGACGACCATGCCCTCGCCGCCGGCACCCGTCAGATCCAGCCACCACCGCACGCCGGCGGCGACCGACGCCTCATCCTCGGTGTCGACGACCAGACGGCGGGTGGGGGCGAGCAGCCGGTTCATGTACACCGGGGTGTACGCGCAGAGGCCGTTGTTCGCCTCCGAGCCGTACATCTCTGCCTCGATCATCCGGTCGATGAGGGCGAGCTGCTCGCCGTGCGGGAGCGCGGCCAGGCTGCGGCCCTGCACCGCCAGGATCTGGAACGGCGCCATCCGGATGCCGTCGAGGCCGTCCGTGCCCCTGGCGCCGACCCGGCGCAGGGACTGCGTCTCCGCCTGCTCGCCCGGCCAGCCCTGCGCGCTGTCGCCGGTGGTCCAGCAGTAGCGCCGGTAGGCCTCCGTGAACGCCGCGGCGTCCGCGGCCCGCTCGCGCTGGCGGTCCAGCAGCCCGGACACGTCCACGCCGCGCTCCGCCGCCGACTCCAGCGCGGCGAGCGCCGGCGGGAAGACCGCGCCGGACGCGGCGCCCACGGCCGCGTACTGGTGCCGCAGCAGCCCCTGCGCCTTGAGGGACCAGGGCATGAGCTCGGCGTCGAGCAGCAGCCAGTCGGTCTCCAGCTCCTCCCACAGCCCGGCCGAAGCGACCGTCCTGCTCAGCCTGCGCAGGACGCGCTCGGTCATCGCGGGGTCGTCGAAGAACGGCCGGCCGGTGCGGGTGTACAGCGCGCCGCTGACCCCGCCGGTTGCGCCGAAGCGCTCCCGCGCTACGTCCGCGTCGCGGCACACCAGCGCCACGGCCCGCGAGCCCATGTGCTTCTCCTCGCACACCACCTGCCGCACCCCGTCGGCGCGGTAGGCGGCGAACGCCTCCGCCGGGTGCTCCAGGTAGCCCTCTTCCTGGGAGGTCGCGCAGGGTGCCATGGTCGGCGGGAGGTAGGGCAGCAGCCGGGGGTCGACGGCGAAGCGGCTCATGACCTCCAGCGCGGCCGCGGCGTTCTCCTCCTTCACGGCGACCCGGCCCATGTGCCGGGTCTCGACGACGCGGCGGCCGGTGACGTCGGTCAGGTCGAGCGGGCGGCCGTCCTCGCCGCCGGGCGCGTCGCTCGCCAGCGGCCGGGCCGGCTCGTACCAGACCTGCTCGGCCGGTACGTCCACCAGCTCGCGCTCGGGCCAGCGCAGCGCGGTCATCTTCCCGCCGAAGACGGCGCCGGTGTCCAGGCAGATGGTGTTGTTCAGCCACGTGGCCGACGGGTTGGGGGTGTGACCGTAGACCACGGCGGCGCGGCCGCGGTAGTCCTCGGCCCACGGGTAGCGCACGGGCAGGCCGAACTCGTCGGTCTCGCCCGTCGTGTCCCCGTACAGCGCGTGCGAGCGCACGCGGCCCGAGGTGCGGCCGTGGTACTTCTCCGGCAGGCCCGCGTGGCAGACCACCAGCTTGCCCTCGTCGAGGACGTAGTGGCTGACGAGCCCGTCGATGAACTCGCGCACCCGCTCGCGGAAGGCGGGGTCCTCGGCGTCCGCCCGCTCCAGCTGCTCGATGGTCTCGGCCAGGCCGTGGGTGGGCTGGACCTTCTTGCCGTGCAGCCAGCGGCCGAGCTTGTTCTCGTGGTTGCCCGGCACGCACAGGGCGTTGCCGGAGGCGACCATGCCCATGACGCGACGCAGCACGCCCGGGCTGTCGGGGCCGCGGTCGACGAGGTCGCCGACGAAGACGGCCGTGCGGCCGCCGGGATGGACGCCGTCCTCGTAGCCCAGCTTCGCGAGGAGCGTCTCCAGCTCGGAGCTGCAGCCGTGGATGTCACCGATGATGTCGAAGGGGCCCGTGAGGTGGCGGAGGTCGTTGTAGCGGCGCTCCAGGACGACCTCGGCGGCCTCGACGTCCTCGGCGCTGCGCAGCACGTGCACCTTGCGGAAGCCCTCGCGCTCCAGGCCGCGCAGCGAGCGGCGCAGCTCGCGGCGGTGGCGCTGGATGACGTGGCGGGGCAGGCCGGCCCGGTCGGCGCGGCCGGCGTTGCGCGCGGCGCAGACCTCCTCGGGCAGGTCGAGGACGACGGCGATGGGCAGCACGTCGTGCTCCCGGGCGACGCGGACCAGCTGACGGCGGGCCTCGGGCTGGACGTTGGTCGCGTCGACGACGGTGAGGCGGCCGGCGGCGAGGCGCTTGCCCGCTATGTAGTGCAGGACGTCGAAGGCGTCGCCGCTGGCGCTCTGGTCGTTCTCGTCGTCGGCGACGAGGCCGCGGCAGAAGTCCGAGGAGATCACCTCGGTGGGCTTGAAGTGCCTGCGGGCGAAGGTGGACTTGCCGGATCCGGTCGCGCCGATCAGGACCACGAGGGAGAGGTCGGTGACGGCGAGGGTGCGGCTCGCCCTGCCGGCGGCTGCGGCTTCTGTTTCCGTACTGGTCATGCGGCCTTCTCCTGCTCCTGCTCCGTGGCCTTGTCCGTCCCGTTGGTCTGCTGCGTCCGGCGGGGCTGCCGCGTCCCGTCCGTCCGCTGCGTCCCGTCCGCCTCCACCGTCTTCTCCGTCCTGGTGAAGACGGCCATCTGGGTCGGCGGTCCGACCTCCGGGTCGTCCGGTCCCACGGGCGCGAACGCGACCTCGTAGCCGTAGTGCTCCGCGACCTCCGCCGCCCACGCGCGGAACTCCTCGCGCGTCCACTCGAAGCGGTGGTCGGCGTGCCGCACGCGCCCGGCGGGCAGGGTCTCCCAGCGCACGTTGTACTCGGCGTTCGGGGTGGTGACGACGACCGTCGCGGGGCGGGCCGCGCCGAACACCGCGTGCTCCAGCGCGGGCAGCCGCGGCAGGTCGAGGTGCTCGATCACCTCGCTGAGCACGGCCGCGTCGTAGCCGGCGAGCCTGCGGTCGGTGTACGCGAGCGAGCCCTGGAACAGCGTGACCCGCGCGGCCTGCCGCTCGGTCATCCGGTCCAGGCGCAGCCGCCGCGCGGCCTCCTTCAAGGCGCGCGTCGACACGTCCACGCCGGCCACCTCGGTGAACCGCGGGTCCTTGAGGAGCTCTCCCACGAGCTGGCCCTGGCCGCAGCCGAGGTCGAGGACGCGCGCGGCACCGGCGGCGCGCAGGGCGTCGAGGATCGCCGCGCGGCGCCGCACGGCCAGCGGCACGGGCCGCTCCTCGGTGTCCGTCTCCTCGTCGACGGCGTTGTCGAGCGCCTCGGCCTCGGTGTCGTCGGCCTCGGCGAGGCGGGCGAGAGCCAGCCGCTCCAGGGCGTCGCGGGTCAGCGACCAGCGGCGGCCCAGGTAGCGGCCGGCGATCAGGCGCTGTTCGGGGTGGTCCTCCAGCCAGCCCTCGCCGGCTCGCAGCAGCTTCTCGACCTCGTCGGGCGCCACCCAGTAGTGCTTGGCGTCGTCGAGGACCGGCAGGAGCACGTAGAGGTGGCGCAGGGCGTCCGCGAGCCGCTGCTCGCCCTCCAGGACGAGGCGTACGTAGCGCGAGTCGCCCCACTGCGGGAACTTCTCGTCCAGCGCCACCGGCTCGGCGGTCACCGTCCAGCCCAGCGGCGCGAACAGCCGCTCCACCAGCGCCGCGCCGCCGCGGGCGGGCAGCACCGGCACCTCGACGCGCAGCGGGCGCGCGGCCCCCGGCAGCTCGGGCCGGGCGTTGCACTGGCCCTTCAGCGCGGTGGAGAAGACGCTGCCGATGGCGACGGCGAGCAGCGAGGACGCCGCGTACGGGCGGTCGTTGACGTACTGGGCGAGGGCCGAGTCGGGCGCTCCGCCACGGCCCTTGCCCTTCGCCCGCCGCACCAGCGCGACCGGATCGATCTCCAGCAGGAGCGCGGCGGTGCAGCGCTCCGCGCCGGCCTCGGGGTAGAGGACGTGCGCGGTGCCGTGGGAGGTCGAAAAACGCTGCGCCTTGTCAGGGTGCTTGTGCAGCAGGAATCCGAGGTCGGTCGCGGGGGATCCGGCCGTGCCGGTGGTGGATATCGTCAGGAACACGCGGTCGAGTATCGCCCGAGACGACCGTTTTCCTCTAACTCTTTTCGCCGGCGGCTTTTCCCCGGAAGCCGTTCGTCCCGGGACAATCGGCCTCCCGCGCGGTCGTCCGTTCGCGCCGAACCGTTCATCCCAGGAGGCCGTTCAGCAGGGCGCGGGTGAGGACCGCGATGGTGAATCCGCAGGTGATCTCCCCTGCGCCCACCATCTCCGAGACCTCCGGCCAGGGGCGGGTGACGATCCGCCGGATGCCTTCGGAGGTCTCCGGCGGGCCGAAGCCGCCGATACGGGCGGCGAACAGCTCGACGTGATCACCGAGCAGGCCGCTGTCGGGATGCAGCCGGCCCAGGGAAATCCATTCGGTGGCTTCCGCGCCGATTTCCTCCGCGAGTTCCCGGGCGGCGCTTTCCGCGCCGGTGGCGCCCGGTGCGCCCATGCCGCGGGGCACTTCCCAATGCCAGGAACGGGTGGCGTGGCGGTAGTGCTCGATGAGGACGATGTCACCCGTGGTGGTGAGGGGGAGGATGACGGCGCCGGGGCCTGAGGCCGTGGAGAGCATGCGGACGTAGAGCCCGAGGGCGCCGCCGGGGAAACGGACGGCGTCCCGTACGAGGGTGACGAAGCGGTCGGCGTAGACGACGCCGACGGGGGGCGCTCCGGCCTCCGCCGCGCCGCGCGCCGCGCGCCGGGCCTCCTCGACCTCGGCCGGGTCGAGGAGGATGTCGATCCCGCCCGGGGTGTTGCCGAACAGCTCGGGGCGGGTGGCGCGCAGCCTGTCGTACGGGGTGGCCACGGTCTCTTCTGGCACGGGGTCGGTACTCCGCTCGCCGCTGCGGCCGGAACTCCGGCCGGTGCTCCGGCCATCGTCCGGTTCGGTCAGTAGTCCGGGATGTCGTCCTGCACGGTGGCGGAGCCGGTGGCGGCCGGGGAGCCGCCCTCCTCCCGGTAGCCGGGCAGCTTGCTCACCATGCCGTGGAACCTTTCCCACTCCCGGGTGCTGTCGAACCGGACCGCGGCCATCTCCCGGGCGAACTTCTGCTCGCGCCGCCCCTCCACCCGGTTGCGGAGCACCAGCTGTACGGAACCGCCGTACTTGGCCGAGATCCCGCCGAGGTTGCCGGCCACGCTCCAGGTCTCGTCGCCGGTGATCGCCGTGAAGACGGCGCCGCCGACGGTGACGACGACCTCGATGACGGGCAGCCACCTGTTGGCCCCGGCACGCCGGTCACCGCGCGCCTCGGCGAGGCGGACGATCTCGGAGTTGAGCCGGACGTAGCGGTCGAAGACGGGCCCCACCCGCTCCTGGAAGGCCGCCGGGTCGGCGGTCAGTTGGTCGAAGGCGCGGATGTACGCGTTCCAGGCATCGCTCTGGCGCAGGCTGCAGATGTCCTCCAGGGCGAGCGCGTCGACGGCGGAGGGGGTCAGGGCGAGCCGGTCCTGGACCGTCGAGAACGCCTGGCGCTTGAGGAACAGCAGCAGTTGCTCGGGGTCGGTGACCGTCCCGGCCGCGGTCGTACGGACGTCCCGCCACTCCTGGAGGGCGACCCGCCGCAGGCTGCCGGCCGGGGTGAGCGGATACATGCCGAGGGCGTCGGCGAGGTTCACGCTGTAGATGAGGTCGAGGAGCTGCTTGATCTCCGCGGCGAACGGCTTGGTCCCGTCGTACCGGCCCTCGGAGACCGGAGTGCCCGGCACCGTCACGAACTGCTCGTAGAGCAGGTTGCGCGTGACGAAGTCGCCGCGGACGCTCTGCTCGTTGCTCCACCGCACCACCTCGCCGATCTGCTGCGCGAACGCCCCGTGCCGCGGCTCCGGGACCCCGACCTGGCGGGCGAGCAGGGGGATGTCCTTCGCGGTCAGCGCCTGCACCCGCGCGGCGAACGCGTTGAACAGCGCGGTCCGGGTGGCGTCCCGGTTCTCCTGGTCCTCCCAGGAGAACCGGACGCACTTCACGCGCTCCCCGGCGGGCATCCCTTCGAGGGTCTCCTGCCAGGCGGCGAACCCCCGCGCGTCGTAGTCCAGGCCGGGGCGCGGCAGCTCGGCGGGGTCGCGCTCGTTGAGCAGGTAGGGCACCAGGGCCTCCTGCGCCAGCAGCTTCTGATGCGCGCGGCGGGCCGCGCCGCCCTCCAGGAGGTCACAGCTCACCGCCGCGTTGTTGTAGAAGAACACCCGGTTGGCCACCACCTGCCGGGTGTTGATCAGGCTGCGGAAGTATTCGGCGCGCACCTCCTTGTCCCGCGCGCTCCCGACGTCCTGGAGCGACTTCCCGCGCGCGGCCATCTCCCTGGTCAGCTCCGCGGTCACCCACTGGTTGTCCAGGGACTGCGCGATCACCGCGCCCGGCGCGAGATCCGCCGGTCTCACCCTGACTGCCGCCTCGGTGGATTGCTGGGCCATCCCTCCACACCCCCGGTCCTCGTCCCCCGGTGACGCTGTGTTCACGTCCGTAACCACGCTAGCCGTGAACCGGTGGCCCCGACCCGCGGTTGCACCAAGTCGGCTCATATGCAGGGGTGTTGGCGACCGGACCGTCCGCCCCCCGCCTGCCGAACGCGCCGGGCTACGAGCCCCGTCTATGCGGGCCCCGCGTCGAGCGCTCGGGCCAGGGCCGCGATGCCGTCCGGGCCCACGCGGCAGCAGCCGCCCACGAGGCGGGCGCCCGCCTCGCGCCATGCGGTGACGCGGTCGGCGGTGAAGGCCGGCTCCCCCGTCCAGGACCGGGCGGCGGCGTCCCACTCCTCGCCGCTGTTGGGGTAGACCACGACGGGCTTACGGGCCGCCTCCGCCGCCGTCCGGACCGCCCCGTCGGCGTCGGCGGGAGTGCAGCAGTTGACCCCCACGGCGACGACCTGGTCGTTCCCCGCGGCCAGGGCGAAAGCCTCGCGCAGCGGCTGCCCCGCGCGGGTGCGCCCGCCTGCCGCGCTGTACGAGAGCCATACGGGCACGCCGCAGCCCGCCACGGCCCGCAGCAGCGCCTCCGCCTCGGCCGCGTCCGGCACGGTCTCCAGCGCGAGGACATCCGGCTCCGCTTCCACCAGCGCCTCGATCCGCGGCCGGTGGAAGCGCTCCAGCTCCGCGGTGCTCAGCCCGTAACGGCCGCGGTACTCGCTGCCGTCGGCCAGGAAGGCCCCGTACGGACCGACGGACGCGGCGACCCACACATCCTTCCCCGGGGCCTCCTTCTCCGCGGCGCTCCGTGCCAGCTCCACGCTGCGCCGCAGCAGCTCCGCCGCCTGCTGCCGGCCCAGCCCGCGGCGGGCGAAGCCCTCGAAGGTGGCCTGGTAGCTGGAGGTGATGAGGACCTGCGCGCCCGCCCGCACGTAGGCGGCGTGCGCCTGCTCGATCTGCCCCGGGTCGTCGGCGAGCAGCCGGGCCGACCACAGGGCGTCGGACAGATCGCAGCCCTGCGCCGCCAGCTGGTTGGACAGCCCGCCGTCGAGGACGAGCGGACCGCGTGCCAGCACATCGGCGAAGGGGACAGTGGGGGCGGGCGTCACAGGGGCACTCCTCGGTGGGGACGGCTGCCGGGCCGGGCCGGCCGCCAGGTCCGGATCGGGTACCGGGTCCGGATCGGCCGCCAGGTCCGGGCTCAGGAGCCAGAGTCCAGACTCATGAGCCAGGGTCCGGGCCAGGGGGACGGCGTCAGCTCAGCTGGGACTGGACCTCGGAGGCGATCAGCTCCAGGTGGTCGAGGTCGTCCAGGTCCAGGATCTGGAAGTAGATCCGGGACGAGCCGACGGCCGCGTACCGGCCGATCTTGTCGACCACCTCGGCCGGGGAGCCGGCCAGGCCGTTCTCCTTGAGCTCGGCCACCTCGCGCCCGATGACCGCCGCCCGCCGCGCGACCTCCGCGTCGTCCTTGCCGACACAGGCGACGAGCACGTTGGAGTACACGAGGTCGTCGCCCTTGCGCCCGGCCTCCTCCGCAGCCGCCCGCACCCGGCCGAACTGCCGCTCGCTGTCCTCGACCGAGGCGAACGGGATGTTGAACTCGTCGGCGTACTTCGCGGCGAGGCGCGGCGTGCGCTTCGCGCCGTGCCCTCCGATGAGCACGGGCAGCTTCTGCTGCGCGGGCTTCGGCAGCGCCGGGCTGTCGGTGAGCCGGTAGTACGTTCCGTCGAAGTCGAAGGTCTTGCCCGCCTCCGTCTCCCACAGGCCCGTCACGATGGCGAGCTGCTCCTCCAGCCGCCCGAACTTCTCCTTCGGGAAGGGGATGCCGTAGGCCTTGTGCTCCTCCTCGAACCAGCCCGCACCCAGGCCCAGCTCGACGCGCCCGCCGGACATCTGGTCCACCTGCGCCACCTGGATGGCCAGCACGCCGGGCAGCCGGAACGTGCCCGCGGTCATCAGGGTGCCGAGCCGGATGCGGCGCGTCTCACGGGCGAGGCCCGCGAGGGTGATCCAGGCGTCGGTCGGCCCGGGCAGGCCGTCCGCGGAGCCCATGGCCAGGTAGTGGTCGGAACGGAAGAAGGCGTCGAAGCCGAGGTCCTCGGTGGCCTTGGCGACCGTCAGCAGCGTGTCGTAGCTGGCCCCTTGCTGGGGCTCGGTGAAGATTCGCAGATCCATGCCTCCATCCTGCACTGCCGAACAGGCGTCAACCGACTGCGCCCTGCGGCGGTACACCCGCCCCGGTCGGGTGAAATTCCGCCGCCCCCGCCGCGCGGGTGAGCTCCGGCCAGTGTCCGCCGCGGCCGGTGGTCGTTGGCTCGGGCGGAGCCGGACCGCCCGGCCCGCGCACCGGTGCACCCGGCCGGAGGCGACGACCGCAACACCGCTCTCCCGCACCGGGAGGGCCGGGGCCGAGGAGGCCGCGATGACCCAGGAAGCCGTGCCCGACGAAACGGCGCCCGCCCAGCCCGCCGCCGGGCAGCCCGGAGCGCCGAAGGGCCTGCTGCAGCAGATGGAGGAGCTGATGGCCGCGCTCAACGCCGACCTGTCGCAGCTCGATGCGGACCTTCAGCCGCGCGGCGGGCGCCCGGCGCCCGCCGGCGCCGCCACGGGCGCATCCACCGGAGCGCCTGCCGGCGCATCCGCCGATGCGCCCATCGATGTGCCCGTCGACGCGTCCGTCGACGGAGGGGATGCCCGCTGACCGCCCGCGCCTCACGCGGCACCGCCTTCCCGCTCGCGCGACGCGAGCCGTCTCTGTAACCAGCGCACTCTGTCGCTCGTCTCGTCGGCGGCGTCTATCGCTTCTATGCACTGCCAGTACATGGCGTCCTCGTCCGAGGAGCAGGCGACCCCCACCAGGGCGATGCCCACTTCCCCGAGGAGCCCGCAGAGCCCGGCCAACGCGGACCAGGGATCGCGGACTTCGGTGAGCTGCCCGGCCCGTATCGCTCCGGCGCGCAGCGTTTGACGCAGCGCGCCGGACGCACGGGCTCCGGCCTCGCTCAGACTCCCCGCGGCGGCGCGGGCCTCGAAAGGCCCGTGGACCGCGAGATGGCCGCCGACCGCTCCCGCCAGCGCCTGGGTCTGCCATGCCTCGGTGACGATGTCGTGGACGGCCCTGGCCTGCGCCAGGGCCGTCCGGGTGGCTCCGATGAGCCGCACTGCGTCCATGACCCGGTCCCCCAACTTCCCGACTGTGCCGTGCTCACACCTTCTCACTACCCAGAGTGATGACTAACCGCCGGAAACGCCAGGGGAATTCAGAAATCTGTGGATACCAGATGGGGTGTGGATAACTCAATCACTCCGGAGAGTGACGATCCGGCGAATCCGGAGCGTCCCGGTCCGGCACCGGGAACCGCTTCTCGTTGCGCTCGATCTTCGCGGCGAGGGCGGCGGCCGCGTCGATGCCCAGCACCTCGCAGAACTGCAGCAGGTACGCCAGGACGTCGGCGACCTCGTCCTCGACCCGCTCGGCCGTCCCCGGCCGGTCCATCACCTGCGCCGACTCCTCCGGCGTCAACCACTGGAAGAT
This sequence comes from Streptomyces roseoverticillatus, assembly GCF_000719265.1. Taxonomy (GTDB): domain Bacteria; phylum Actinomycetota; class Actinomycetes; order Streptomycetales; family Streptomycetaceae; genus Streptomyces; species Streptomyces roseoverticillatus. The sequence continues at coordinate 91,850 of NZ_JOFL01000007.1, forward strand.
CTCGACCAGTTCCGACGCCTCGACGCTGAGCGCCGTGACGAGGTTCTTGGGCGTGTGGTACGGCTGCCAGTGGCGCGCGGCCGCGAAGTCCGCGAGCCGTTGCTGCAGCACGCGCAGCTCGCTCGCGCTCCCGCTCTCCCCGGCGCGCTCTTGCCGGTCTTCGCGGCCTTCTCGGTGTCCAGCGTCTTTGCAGTCGTCTCGGTGTTCAGCATTCACCCCCAAGATCTACCACCGAGACCCCCTCCGCCGGCGCATCCCCGTCGCCCGTTCCCCGCACCGCTCCCACCAGCCGCACATGCCCCCGCTCCCCCATGCGTACCGCCAGGGCGATCAGCTCGCGCGCCTGCCGGGCGTCCAGACAGCGGTCGAAGCCGTCCGCGAGGACGGTGAGCGCCTGCCGCGCCTGCAGCACCTCGCCGACGGGGTCCATGTCCAGCACTCCGGGGCCGGTCATCAGCACCAGGCAGAGCGCGAGGTAGCGCAACTCACCGTCGCCCAGCCGCTCCAAGGGCGTCCCGTCGCCGGGCTTCCGCTCCAGCACGGCCTGCACGAGGCCGCTGCCCGCCTCGCGTACGGCCAGCTCGCCCACCGGCACGCGGCACCCGGCGCCCACCGCCGCCACGAGCGCCGCGTGGCGGGTCGCGCACTCGTGACGCGTACGGTCCAGGACCGCGGCGACGTTGTCGCAGGCGCCGCGCAGCAGCCCGTCGTGCGCGGCGGCGGGCATGCGCATGAGCTCCGGGCGCGGGTCACAGGCGAAGACCGCGCGCAGGGCCACGACGACCTGCTCGGCGGCGTCGAGGACGAGGCGTTGCCCGGCGGTCTTGCCCGCGACGCGCAGGGGCAGCAGGGCGGTGCCGAGCCGGTCGTCCGGCAGGGGCGCGCGGGTGACGGGGGCGGCGCCGGCCGTGTGCCAGGCGGCCTCCACGGCGCGGCGGCCGGGGTCGCGGAGCGCCGTCGAGAGCAGGGTGCGGCCGCGGCCCGTCATCCGTTCGCCGACGATGCGGAGTTCGGGCTCGGCCTGCACGGCGACGTCGATACGCACGGGCCCCAAGGGCCCCTCGACGGTGCAGCCGATGCGGAAGCCGCGCCGCCCCTGGGCGTCGGGCCGCGCCTGCTGGGGAACGCACGCTCCGGGGCCGCCGTCGACGAGGGAGAGGGCCTCCCCCAGGGCGTCACCGCCGGCCAGCCGCGCGAGCACCTCGTACGCCTGGAGCGCACTGGACTTGCCGGATCCGCTCGGCCCCCGGAAGAGGGTGAGCGGGCCGAGCGCGAAGGCGGCGTTGCGGTGCGACTTGAAGGCGGAGAGCCGTAACTCGGTCACGACGGGCCGCTGCGTACCGCAGGGCGCAGGGGAAACCGCGGAAGGAATGCCGGAAGAAATGCGGGAAGAGCCGGGAGAGCCGGGAGAAACGTCCGGTCGGGCACAGCGAGTGTCCATGCCCGGACCGTATGTGTCACATAATCAGCCAAACCGTTTCGGCTGATCACTTTTCCTACGATCGGGGTACCCCGATGCCACCTCCGTCCCTTCTGGGGCCAGCAGGAAGACGTTCGTGTCGACCCGGTGCATGCCGCTGCCCAGGCCGAAGACGACTCCGCTGGAGAAGTCGAGAATGCGCTTGGCGACGTCCGTGTCGGCACTGGTGAGGTCCAGCAGCACCGGCACCCGCGCCATCAGGTGCTCGGCGACCTCGCGGGCGTCCGCGAAGACCTGGACCCGCAGCACGACCATGCGCCGCTGGTTCGGATCGGGCTCCTGCTCCTCCTCGGGCAGGGCCCGGTGGTTGGGCCAGGACGGCCATGCGTGGTGACCACGGAGCGGGACGACCTCGGCCAGACCCTCCCACTGCTCGTCGGTGGCCTCGGACCTGTTCACCGGCTCACCCCTCCGGGGAACGTGCTCGCTATATGCATCCCACAATCCTAGGGACAATCGTCACCCGCCGGGACCAATGACACGCTCGACCGCGGCACGGCCGGTGCGGGCCGCCCGGCGCCCCCGTACCCGTACCGCCGGACCCGGTGTCGGCACCGGCCGCGTGGCACGAGCGGTCCAGCAATTGTCCAGACGCGTCCACGAGCCTGTGGGGCAAGCGAGGTGTTCGGCGTCTCTGGAGGCACCCATGGATCTGCGGTTGGACGGCAAGGCGGCGCTCGTCACGGGCGCCACACGCGGGATAGGCCGTGCGACGGCCCGGGCCCTGGCACAGGCCGGTGCTGATGTCATCGGCTGCTACCACAAGGACGAGGAGGCGGCGGAGGCCGTCCTGCGCGCGCTCCGGGAAACGGGCGGGAAGCACCGGATGGTCCGGGCCGACGTGACCCGTCCCGAGGACGTGGAGCGGCTGATGGACGCCTGCCGGGAAGCGGGCCCGGTCGACGTGCTCGTCAACAACGTCGGCATCGACGCCTCCGCCCCGCTGGCCGACCTCCCCGAGGAGGACTGGCAGCACGTCATCGAGACCAACCTGACAAGCGCGTACCGCGTGACCCGGGCCGTTCTGCCGCTGCTCTCCGCGGACTCGTCGGTGGTGACGGTGGGCTCCTCCGCGGCGGCACGGGGCGTTCCGGGACGTGCCCACTACGGGGCCGCCAAGGCGGGGATCGTGGGTCTGACCCGGGCCCTGAGCAAAGAACTCGGGCCGAAGGGCGTACGGGTCAACGCCGTGGCACCCGGCATCGTCGACACGGGCACGCCGGGGTCCGGCGTACCCGCCGAGCTGCGCGCCCGGATGGCCCGGATGTCAGCCCTGGGACGGCTGGTGACGGCCGAGGAAGTCGCTCAGAGCGTGCTGTTCCTGGCCGGGGACGCTTCGCGCTACGTCACCGGCATCACGCTGAACGTCGACGGCGGTCTGTAGCCGGCAGCCCATCAAACCTGCTCCATCGAACCTGCTCCATCAAATCTGCTCCATCGCATGCTCCGCCGATTCCCCTTACCGAGGAGGCTTCTCATGGCTACGGCCGCGATCACGTACAGGATCAAGCCCGGGTTCGAGGAGGAGATCGCCGCGATCTTCGCCGACTTCAAGCGGGCCGGCTCGCCGGTCATACGGGACGGGAACGGCAAGGAAGTGGGCCGGATCAAGGCCACCGCGCTGTTCATCAAGGACGACCGGATGGTGCGCTTCATCCAGTTCGACGGAACGCTGGAGGACGTGGGCCGCCACATGGCGGGCCAGGAAGGCGTCAAGGAAGCCGAGCGCAAGCTCGCTCCGTATCTGGCCGAGCCGCGCGACACCACCACGGTCGAGGGGTTCCTCACGTACTTCCGCAACAGCTCGATGCGGTGCCTGTCGGAACTCTCCATAGACAGCCTTCCGCCCGAGATCCTCGCCAAGCTCTGACAGCAGTGACATCCGCCCGCCCGGGCGGCGGCACTTGCTGTCCTCCGCCGCCCGGGCGCGTACGAACCTCGCCGTCCGCAGCGGGACTTCCGCTGCGGGCCTTCATCCGGAGGGAACGTTGATGACCGGCCGACACATCGCCTTCATGGGGCTCGGCAGCATGGGCGGCGGAATGGCGCTGCGCCTGCTCGACTCGGGGTTCCGGGTCACCGTGTACAACCGGACCAGGGAGCGGGCACTGCCCGTCGCGGAGGCGGGCGCCGCCCTTGCCGGCTCGCCGGCCGAAGCCGCGGCCTCGGCCGGCGTCCTCCTGCTCAGCCTGGCCGATGAGGCCGCCGTCGAGGAGGTGCTCTTCGGGAGCGCCCGGCTGCGGCCGGGCACCTTGGTGATCAACACGTCGACGGTTTCGCCCACGTACGCCCGGGCCGCGGGGGCGCGGGCGGAGAAGGCGGAGGCGCGCTGGGTCGACGCCTGTCTCATCGGCAATCCCGCGCAGGCCCGGGAGGGCGCCGTGCGCGTGCTGGCCTCCGGGGCGCCGGAGGACGTCGAAGCGGCCCGTCCGGTGCTTAAAGCGCTGGGCAGCAGCCTGGTGGTGCTGGGGCCGGTCGGCCTGGCACCGGCCATGAAGCTGGCGTTCAACCTCCTCCTGGGGGCTCAGGTGGCCTCGCTGGCGGACGCCGTCCGGTACGGGGAGCGGGCGGGCCTGGACCGCGAGCTGCTGCTGGCCGCGATCGGAGGGAGCGGGTTCAGCTCCAAGGTGATGTCGTTCCGTGCCGAGGTGATGCGCAGCGGCGCGTACGAGCCGGCCGCTTTCCGTACCAGCCTGATGCACAAGGACCTGCGTCTGGTGCTGGAGGAGGCGCGGGAGCTGGATCTGGAACTGAGCGTGACCGAGAGCGCGTCCGGCTACTTCGAGCGGGCGATCGCCGAGGGCAAGGGGGACGCCGACGCCGCCGTCGTCGGCGCCGCGACGGCCTCCACGGGCGCTTGAGGCGGCGCGCCCGGATACGGCAGGTGGGCGGCGGAACCCCGGGGGTTCCGCCGCCCACCTGTACCCGTCGCCGTGCTACCGCGTCGCTGCCAGGCGGCCGTGCACGTACGCGAGGACCGCGCCGAGCGTCTTGAGGTCGTCGAGGTCCTCGTCCGGGATGGGGAAGCCCAGGTCCTCCTCCAGGCGTGTGAACACCTCGTAGACCGCCAGCGAATCCAGTCCCAGGTCGGTGAACTCGACGTCCATGGTGGTCTCGTCGAAGGTGATGGCCTCGTCGACCCCCACGCAGGCGTCGACGTTCTTCTGGAAGTCGGTCACGGTGAATTCCCGCATCTGCTCTCTCCTCACTCCTGGCTCCTCAGTCCTGGCTTCTGAGTCCTGACTCCTGTGGCTTTCGGTCAGGGCAGCACGACGACCTGGCCCGCGTAGTTGAGCCCCGCTCCGAACCCGATGAGCAGCGCCGTGTCCCCGCTGCGCACGGCGCCCTCCTGCAGCAGGCGCTCCATCGCGAGGGGGACCGAGGCCGACGAGGTGTTCCCGCTGTGCTTGACGTCGTCGGCCACGGCGACCGCCGCGGGCAGCGCGAGGCGCTCGGCCATGACCTCGGTCATCCGCAGGTTCGCCTGGTGCGGGATGAAGGCGCCCAGCTCTCCGGTGCTGATCCCTGCTGCCCGCATTGCCTCGCGCCCGGCGGGCACGATCCGGCTGACCGCCCAGCGGAAGACGCTGCGGCCGTCCATGCGCATGTACGGGCGGGGCAGGGCGGGGTCATCCCTCACCGCACCCCAGTCGCTGTCCATCCGCAGGGCGTGGGCGTGAGAACCGTCGGCCCCGCGTACGGCAGGGCCGATCCCCGGCTCGTCGGACGGGCCGACGACCACCGCGCCGGCCCCGTCGGCGAAGAGGAAGGCGATGGTGCGGTCGGAGGGGTCGACGATGTCGGTCATCCGTTCCGCCCCGATGACGAGGACGTGCGCGGCGCTGCCGGCGGAGACCATGTCGCCCGCTACCGCGAGCGCGTGGCAGAAGCCGGCGCAGGCCGCCGAGAGGTCGAACGCGGCCGCGCCCCGTGCGCCCAGGGCGTGGGCCACGGCCACGGCGAGGGGTGGCGTCTGCACCAGGTCCGACATGCCGGCCACGATGACGCAGTCGATCTGTCCCGCTTCCAGGCCCGCGTGGGTCAGGGCGTTCGCGGCGGCTGCCGCGGCCATCGCCGGCAGGGTCTCGTCGGGTGACGCGAAGCGCCGGGTGACGATGCCGGAACGGCTCTCGATCCACTCCTCGGTGGAGTCGATGCGCTCGCAGATCTCCTTGTTGGTGACCGTGCGGCGAGGACGGTACGTGCCCAGTCCGGCGATGCGGCTGTGCCGGTGCGCGGTGGTGAGCAGGCCCGCGGTCATCGCGGTCCCCCTTCCGTGGGGGCCGGGGCGGAGGGAGGCGCCGCGGCGAGACAGCGGTCGATGACCGAGCGGTGGTAGCCGGGCCGGGCCACGGACGCGTACGTGTGGGGCACCAGGCTCGCGAGCCGCTCCACGGACACGGTGTACTCGCCGGCGACCTGCCGGTACGTCTTGTCGGCGACGGTGCCCAGCGACCGTTCGATGTGCGCGACGATCTCCTCGACCGGCACCGCGACCCCGGAGGCCACGTTGATCACCTGCCGGGGTGCGGCGGCGGTCAGCAGCCCGTCGAGGAAGGCGACGGCGTCCCGGATGTCGAGGATGTCGCGGTAGGCGCCCCGGTGCACCTCCACGTGGCCGCCGGCGATCTGCCTGATCAGCGACGGAAGGAGCTGGTGCGGCCGCTGGCCCGGGCCCACGAGGTGCGTGGTGCGGAGGATGAGGTGGTCGGCGCGCGAGGCCGCGAGGACCGCTTCCAGGCCCAGTTTGTGGCGGGCGTAGGCCGAGGAGGGGAAGACCGGTTCGTCCTCCCGTCCCCGGCAGTCGCGTGCGCCGTACATGCCCGCCGAGCAGGTGGAGAAGTAGACCAGGCGCCGGCCGTCGGCCGTGCAGCGCCGGATCACCGTGCGGAGCAGGCCGGCCTCTCGTGCGAACTGCGCCTGTGACACGGCGCCGGCGCTGGAGACGCCGGCGGCGAAGACCACGGTGCCGGGGTGCCGGCCTGCCAGCGGGTGCAGATGACGGGCGATGAAGCCGTCTCCGACGATCTCCATGCGGTTCGGGTCCTCTCCTGACGGCTTCCTGCTCTGCGGGGACCGAGCCTTGCGAAGGGCTCTGACGGATCGCTGGACCGGAGCTGTCACCGACTGGCGGCTGTCCCCGGACGTCCCCGGCTGTCCCCGGCTGTCCCCGGCCGTCGCCGGCCGGGGCTCGCCCGCACGCGGACAGCGCGTCCATGGAGCGTCCAGCGAGGCCTGCGAAGGTGCCGCCAGGGCCGGGGCGTGCCCGGCGCGGTGGACTCGGGATCGGAGTGGTGATGGAAGCGCGTGCACGGGATTTCGGCGAGCTGCGGAAGCTGGTCGAGGGCAGCTCGGCCGAGGAGGCCGAGGCGAAGGCGACGGATTTCTACGGGGGCCCTGAGGAGGCCCTGGACGTGCTCTTCGCGCTGTTCCAGGACTCGTTCGTCCCGGAGAACGCCTCGGGGGTCGCCGGGGAGTTCCAGTTCGACGTCACGACGCAGGCCGGGATGCGGGAGTACACGGTCCTCGTGTCGGACGGCCGGTGCGAAACCCGCCGGGGCGCGGGCGCCTCGGCCACCGCCGTGACGGCCATCGGGCTGGGGGACCTCTTGCTGCTGTCCACGGGGCAGACCAGCGGTTTCCACCTCAGTGCCGAGAAGCGGCTGACCACCCGGGGCGACCTGGGCGCCGCGATCGGCTTCAAGGACTGGTTCAGGCTCGGCTGACGGTTCGGACTCGGCCGACGGTTCGGACCCGGCCGACGACCGCGGTGCGGGAAGGGCGGGCCGGGGGCGGCTTCCCCTTCTCGCAGCGCGGCGCGGGCCGGCGCGGGGCGGTGCCGGGCGGCGCAGGGCGGTGCCGGGCGGCGCAGCACAGCGCGGGACAGCACACCACGGCACAGCTCGGGTGCGTGCCGGTGTCAGGCGCTCGCCGCCAGTTGTTCCAGCGTCGCGACGTGCCCGGCGGGCGACGGCATGGCCGCCATCTCGTCGCGCAGCCCTTGCGCCGCCTTCGCGTAGGCGCGGTCGCCGAGGAGGTCGACGACGGCTTGCCGGATGCCCTCCACGCTGTTCTGCCCGTCGGCGGTGTCGAGGGTGATGCCCGCGCCCGCGGCGGCCAGCCGGTCGCCGTACTCGAACTGGTCGAGGAACTGCGGCACGACCACCTGGGGCAGTCCGTACGCGGTGGCCGTCAGGGAGCTGCCGGCCCCTCCGTGGTGGATCACGGCATCGCAGCGGCCGAGGAACAGGTTGAGCGGCAGGGACTCCACGACGCGGACGTCGCCGGGCAGCGGCCCCAGCCGTTCCCGGTCCGTCGCCGCGAGTGCCACGACCGCCTCCACCCCGTCGGTCCCGGCCACCGCCTCGATGATCCTGCGCAGCAGCGGGACTCCGTTGAGCACCAGGGTCTGGGTGCCCAGCGAGACGCAGACCCGCTTCGCTCCGGAGGGTTCGAGGACCCAGCCGGGCAGTGTCCCCGTGCCGTTGTAGGGGACGTAGCGCATGGGCCGGGCCGTCGTGGATTCCCCGTGGCCGAACGAGGGCGGGCAGGTGTCGAGGGTCAGCTCGGGCCGCGGCGCACCCGCGCCCAGCCCGAGCCGCCCCGCGGCGGGCGCCAGGGCATCGGCAGCGGCCTTCTCGAAGCGTTCGGCCTTGCCGGTCAGACCGATCCCGTGGCGGACCAGCGGCACCTTCAGGACTCCGCTCATGAGGCGGGCCGAGAACTCGAAGGGCTCGGCGACGATCAGGTCGGGCTCCCAGGACCGGCCGAAGTCCACGTACGCGTCGATCGTGCGCTGCGTCTGGGCGGCCCATGTCCTGGCGGCGGTCGCGTACATCGGGTCGATCACGCGTCCCCACGCTTCGATCGGGGACATGTCGTCCGGCAGGAGGCCCCGGAGGCCGAGGAGTTGCCCGACCGGCTCGCCGATCTGCTGCGCGCACAGGCCGGCAGCCCGTACGACCGGCACCAGCTCCGGCTGGGCGACCGTCACGACCTCGTGCCCCGCGGAGCGCAGGGCCCAGGCGAGCGGCACCATGGGGGTGAAGTGGCCGGCGGCGGGGATCGACGTCATGAGGATTCTCATAGGCCTTCCAGCGTTCCTTGGTCGACGGGGTGCGGGTCGGGTCGGGCCGCGCCCGGCAGGGACCTTCAGCGGCTTCTAGCGGCTTCTGACGGCGAGCAGCATGTGGACGTCGGTCCCGGCGAGCAGCGGTTCCTGATCCGTCTCGACGTCGAAGCCCCGGCTGGTCAGCTGCCCGGCGATGGCGTTCAGCCGGCCGTCCGTGTCGTGGACCTCGGCCACGACACGGCGGACCCTGGGCCAGCAGGCGTCGCCGATGCCGTCCAGGACGTGCTGTTCCGCCCGCTCGACGTCGATCTTCAGCAGCGCGATCTCGTCCACGGCGTGTTCCGCCACGGCCGCGGCCACCGTGGTGACCCGGACCGGACAGCGGCGCCCTTGGTGCATCTCGGCCAGGAAGGCGCGTGCGCTGTCCCCGTGGATGCCGCTGTTGGCCAGGTAGGCCAGGCTGTTGCGTCGGTCCTCGTCCTCGTCGGGGAAGAGGCTGCTCTGCGCCGGCGACTGCGGGTAGTAGGTCAGCTCTGCGGTTCCCTCCTGGGCGCCGACGGCGGCCTGGACCGCAATGACGCCGGGCGCGTGGCGGGCGGCGTTCTCCTTGAGGCAGGCGAAGCAGTCCTCGGCGGGTTCGAAGGCGTACACCCGCAGGCCGGGCACCAGTCCGGTGAAGAAGAGGGCGGCGAGCCCGATGTTCGCGCCCACGTCGAAGACGACGTCACCGGCCGCAAGGCCGTCGACGCCCCGGGCGTACAGCTCGTTGCCGGTCACGTCCCGCCACAGCACGGCCACTTGGCGGGGCTCCGGGCTCACGATCCTGCGGGTGTCGGGAAGGGTGATCTCGTAGGTACGGTCGACGGGCGCGTTCGCCGGTCCGGCCATGTGGTTTCTCCTCGTTTTCGCCTCGTTGCTGCCCATGTCGCCCGCTCGTGCCCAAGGCTCGCGGGGCGTGGTTCAGCCGCCGAGGACCTCTTCCAGGTAGCGGCTGTACGGCTCTTCCTGTCCGGGTCCGCTGCGGCAGCCGATGTATCCGTCCGGCCGGATCAGCAGCGACTCGCCCGGAGCCAGGGCATAAGGGCCGGCCGTCTCCGGGCCTGGTGCCTCGGCGGGTTGCGCACCGCGCACGCCGGGAGGCAGGCCGGTGAGCGGGGTCGTGGCGACGGCCACCCAGTCGCCGCTGCGCAGCTCGTCGTAGAGGGTCGTCATGGCCCCGTCCCTGCCGGTCAGCGGCGCTTGCGGGGCACGGTCGCCCGCTCTCAGGCCGGCGCGTTCCGCGTACTGCCGGCTGAGCTCGCCGTCCCGGTAGCCGACGGCCTGATCGGAGCGCGCCCGCTGCTGTTTGCGGACCCCCGCGGCGACGGCCTCGGCGGTGGGCGGTGTGCCGACACCGCCCCAGAACGAACGCTCGGTGCGGGCGATCAGGTCGTGGGCCACCGGCAGGCGCTCGGCGCTGTAGGTGTCCAGCAGTGCGTCGGGGGCTCCGGACACGACGGCGGCGAGCTTCCACCCCAGGTTGAAGGCGTCCTGGATGCCCGTGTTCATGCCCTGGGCGGTGACCGGCATGACGGTGCGCGCGGCGTCGCCGACCAGGAGGCAGCGGCCCTGCCTGAACTTTTCGGCGACGCTGTTGTGCAACCGCACGCGCCAGTTGTGCAGGGGGGACTCCAGCCGTACGTCCGGCCGGCCGGAGAGCTTGCGGACGTAGGCCTCGACCTCGTGCACGGACGGGTCGAGGCGGTTCCCGGGGTCGGGGTCGGCGACCGCGGCGAACAGCCGCCGGCGCCCGCCGGGCAGCGGCAGGTCGCCCAGGAAACCGTCCTCGGTGAGATACAGGTGCGCCTCTCCTGGGCCGTCGCCGGGCAGTCCGTGCGCCACGGCGTCCACCTGGACGAGCTGGGTCCCCTCGAACCGGGTCGTGTGCCAGCGGATGCCGAGCGCGTCCCGCAGCACGCTGTGCGCGCCTTCCGCGGAGACGACCCAGTCCGCCCGGGCCTCCTCCCGGGTCCCGTCCTCGCGTTGCAGTGTCAGCAAGACGCCCTCGGCGTCCTGTTCCACGCCCACGGCACGCAGACCTCGTTCGACTTCGACGCCGAGTTCCCGCAGGCGCCCGGTCAGGGCCCGCTCGGTCTCCTGCTGGCCGATCAGCACGGGCAGCGGGTACGGGCCTTCGTCCTCGCCGAGCTCCACGGCCAGCTCCGGCTCCCCGAAGGGGTGGTAGACCCGGCGCCGGTAGGCCACGGCCCGGGAGCGGAAGTCCGCCATGGGCAGGCCCATCAGGTCGAACGTCTCCAGGGTGCGCTGCCAGACGCTGCAGCCGCGCGTTCCCGGGCGCGGCTCCCCTCTGCGGTCCACGATGCGGCAGTCCACGTCCCGCCTGGCGAGTTCGATCGCCAGCGTCAGGCCCACGGGCCCCGCTCCCACCACCACAACCCCGGTCGCCGATGCCATGACCGCCGCTCTCCTCTCCCTCGGATCCCTCGGAAGCCGTCACTCCGGCCTGCAACTCACCCTTGAATACGCCGGGTTGGTGCCACGTCCACCCGGGCGGCGGAGCGTGGACAGCCGCCCTTTCCCTCGCTTACGGTGGATCCCGACCGGCTTCCCACAGCCCCTCGATCCGACCCCCGCTCACGCGCAGTCCGTGGCGTGGAGCGAAGCTCCCGGACCGCTGCCCCAGCCTCGCCCCGCGCGCTGGACGCTCAGTCGACGCGCGATGGCGGCATCGGATCCCCAGGAGGAGCCCCATGGCCCGCACGGTCTTCCGCAACGCCAAGGTCTTCGACGGCCACCGCGTCCGGAGCGACGACACCGTCGTCGTCCACGAGGGACGCATCGAGTCGGTCGGCCGGGGCCTCCCGGCGCCGGCCGGGAGCGACGTGGTCGAGTGCGACGGAGGCACCCTGCTTCCCGGGCTCATCGACGCCCACACCCACATCGTCGGTCCCGCGCTCCGCCAGGCCCTGGTGTGGGGGGTCACCACCGAGCTGGACATGGCCAACTTCCCCGAGCCGATGGCCGCCGCGAAGAAGGAGCAGGACGGCCCGCTCGGCTCCCGCGTCGCCGACCTCCGGTCGGCAGGCTGCGCCGCCACCGTCCCCGGCGGTCACGGCTCCGAGCGCTTCCCGCACATCCCGACGCTCACCGAGCCCGAGGAGGCTCCCGGCTTCGTCGACGCCCGCATCGCCGAGGGCTCGGACTACATCAAGATCCACTATGACGACGGCCAGCTCGCGGGCCGGCTGGAGGAGACCGAACTGCCCGTCATCCGGAAGGAGACCATGGCCGCGGTCATCGCCGCGGCGCGCGAGCGCGGCATGCTCACCCTCGTCCACACCGGCACGGTGCGGGCGGCGCTGGACGCCGTGGAGTCCGGCGCGCACGGCCTGGCCCATCTGCTCGTCGACCACGCGCCGGGGCGCGAGTTCGGAGAGGTGCTCGCACGGCACGGGGCCTTCGCGGTGCCCACGCTCAGCATGATCGAACTGCTCTCCGGCAGCAGTGAACTCGGCGCCCTCGCCGAGGACCCGGACGTCGCCGTCCACCTCGCCGCCGAGGAGCGCGAGCTCCTCGGCCGGCACCGGGCCGGCACCGCCCGCCGGCTTCCCGTGGACCTGTCCGCCGCCATGGCCGCGGTCCGTTCGGCACACGCCGCGGGGGTTCCCCTGCTCGCCGGCACGGACGCGGTGATGTGGCTGCACGGCATCGGCCTGCACCGGGAGCTGGAGCTCCTGGTGCGCGCGGGCCTGACCCCGGGCGAGGCGCTGACCGCGGCGACCGCGACGCCCGCGGCGCTCTTCTCCCTCTCCGACCGGGGACGGATCGCCCCCGGTCTGCGCGCGGACCTCCTGCTGGTCGGCGGAGACCCCACGGCGGACATCCGGGCCAGCCGTGCGGTCCGGGGCGTGTGGAAGCGCGGGATCGGTGTGGAGCGGCAGCCCGGGGAGGCCCAGGCCGGTTGAGCCGGTGCCGGACCAGGCCGGGGGCACCTCGGCAGTGCGCGTCCAGCAGGTGTCCAGTGGCGCGGCCGACCCTTACCGCGCCGGGCCCGCGGCGTCCCGCGGCGGGCACGACCTGTGATCGGAGCGGACGATGCCCACCATCCTCATGGCCTCTCTGGCCGCCAGCGGTCATGTCAATCCGTTCGGTCCGGTCGCCGCCGAACTGACCGGCCGCGGCCACCGCGTGATCTGGTACACGGGCACCGCCTACGCGGACCGGGTGGCACGGACGGGGGCGCAGTACGCGGCGCCGGAAGCGGGCGGGTTCACCGACCTGGACCGGCTGACGGACGAGCACCCGGAGTTCCTCGCGCTGCCGCCCGACGCCCGCGGCGCCTGGTTCGTCGAGAACGTGTTCGTCCGCCCGGTGCCGGGGCAGTACCTGGACCTCCGGGACCTCATGACCCGGCACCGGGCGGACGTCCTGCTCGCCGACTCCACGCTCGCCGCCGCCTCGCTCGTGCACGAGCTGGACCACAGGCTGTGGGCGACGCTCAGCGTGGCGCCGCTGGCGGTCCCGGACGCCTGGGTCCCGCCGTTCGGGAAGGGCTGGCCGCCGGGCGGTCAGCCCTGGCGCCGGGCCCGCCGCTGGTACGCCGAAACGACCGAACGCCGCCGGTTCCCCGGCCCGCTGCGCCGTATGAACGCCATCCGGCGGACCCTCGGAGTGCCACCGGTGCGCAACAGCCCCTTCGACGCCAACCTCACGCCGTACCTGTACGCGCAGGCGACCGTTCCCGAGTTCGAGTACCCGCGCCGGCGCCTCCCGGGGCAGGTGAACTTCATCGGACCGCTGCTCCCCGCTCCCCCGCCGCCGGGCCCGTTGCCGGCCTGGTGGCCCGAACTCGCGGAGGACCGGCCCGCGGTCCTGGTCACGCAGGGAACGGGTGCCCGCGACCTCGGCGAGCTGGTCGTACCGACCGTCCGTGCCCTGGCGGGATCGGACATCACCGTCGTCGTCACCACGGGAGGCGCCTCGCACGAGGCGCTGCGGCCCGAGGTGCTGCCACCCAACGTCCGCGTGGAGCCGTTCCTGCCGTACGAGAAGCTGATGCCGCGGCTCGACGCGATGGTGACCAACGGCGGCTACGGGACCGTACAGCTCGCGCTGGCGCACGGCGTCCCGGTCGTGGCCGCCGGGAGGACCGAGGACAAACCCGAAGTGTGCGCGCGGGTCGCCTGGAGCGGCACCGGCATCGACCTGCGGCAGCAGCGCCCTCCGGTACCCGCCCTCGCGAAGGCCGTGCACACCGTGCTCACCGACCCCCGCTACCGGCGGGCGGCGTCCGCGATGAGCACCGCCTTCGCCGCGCGCCGGGCGCCGCGGGAGCTGGCGGTCCTGCTGGAGGAACTCATCGCCACCCGCCGCCCGGTGCTGGCGCCCGCACCCTCGTGAGGAGACCGACGTGACTGACGTGACTGACGTGACTGACGCGACCGACGAACAGCCCGCGTTGTCCTTCCCGTTCCCGGCGGCCGACCCGTGGGAGCCCGCGCGGGAGTTCGCGGAGCTGCGCGGCAGGGACCGCATGTGCCGCGTCACGCTGCCGACCGGGGACACGGCCTGGATCGCCACGCGCTACGAGGACAACCGGCAACTGCTCTCCGACCCCCGCTTCAGCCGGGCCGCCGCCGCGCGGGCCGGCGCGCCACGGGTCCGGCGCGCAGCGCTGGAAGCCCGCTCGCTGACCACCATGGACCCTCCCGAGCACACCCGGCTGCGCCGGATCGCCGTGCGGGCCTTCACCACGCAGAGCGTGGACCGGCTGCGGCCGCGCATCCGCCAGGTCACCAACCGGCTGCTGGACGCCCTGGCCGCGGCCGGTCCGGGCGCCGATCTGGTCGCCGGGATCGCCAGGCCGCTGCCGGTCACGGTGATCTGCGAGCTGCTCGGCGTCCCCGCCGGGGACCAGGCGCGGTTCGGGGCGTGGTCCCGGGTCTACCTCAGCGCAGTCGGGCACTCCGCCGAGGAGATCGAGAACGCGGCGGCCTCGCTCAAGGGCTACCTCGCGCGGCTGATCGGCGACAAGCGGCGGCGCCCCGGGGACGATCTGCTCAGCCGGCTGGCGCACGCACCGGAGGAAGAGCGCCTGGACGAGGAGGAGCTGGTGACCTTCGGGGTGACCCTGCTGGTCGCCGGTGTGGAGACCGTGGTCCACGAGATCAGCGGAGGCGTCCTGGCGCTGCTGCGGGCCCCGGAGCAGTGGGAGCGGCTGCGGGCCCGGCCGGCCTTGCTCGACAGCGCGGTGGAGGAGCTGATCAGGTTCACACCGGCGGCGGTCAGCGGCGGCACGCTGCGCGTCGCGCTGGAGGACGTCGAGCTGGGCGGCGTGGTGGTCCGCGCGGGCGAGGCGGTGCTGCCGGCCGTGATCTCCGCGGACCGGGACCCCGGTGTGTTCCCCGACCCGGACCGGCTGGACGTGACGCGCCGGCCCAATCCGCACATCGGCTTCGGCCACGGCCCGCACCGCTGCCTGGGCGCCCAGCTCGCCCGCGCCGAACTCGGCATCGCCCTGGGCTCGCTGATCGCCCGCTTCCCCGGGCTGCGCCTGGCCGTTCCGGTGGCGGAGCTGGAGTGGGTGCTGCACGGCATGCAGCGGGGTCCGAAGGCGCTGCCCGTCCGGTGGTGAGCGTGCCCTGCGCGGACGGGTCCGCGCAGGCGTGACGGAGCGGCGGGGGCGCGCACCCCCCCCCCCCCCCCGCCCCCCCCCCCCCCGCCGCGCCGTCACGCCCGGTAGCCCGTATGGCGCGGGCTCAGTCGTAGTACGCGCCGGGCCCCGTCCGCAGCGTCGGCCACTGCCGCGCGTCATGCCCGTGCACGAGCAGCGCGTTCTCCGCCCTCGCCCGTTCGACGAGCTTGCGGGTGCTGGAGCGGACGGCGGCCTCGTCGACGTCGAAGGGGGTCATGGCCCGCGCGTCGGGGTCGAGGTGGCCGGCCGAGGGGATGGCGTCCGCCGCCAGCAGCACGGCACCCGAGCGGGGCAGCCGGACCAGCACCGACTGGTGGCCCTCGACGTGCCCTGGGCTCTCCAGGAGGACCAGGCCGGGAAAGAGCTCGGTGTCGCCCTCGACCAGCCGGTACTTCAGATGGGGCAGGTCCCACTTCGCCCTTGCCATGTCCAGCCGGCCCAGCGTGCCCGATCGCGCCAGCTCGTAGTGGCTGCGCTGGACGACGAACTCCGCATCGGGGAAGAGGTCGTGGTTGCCGGCGTGATCCGGGTCCAGGTGGGTGCACACCACCACTGCGATGTCCTGCGGCCGCAGCCCGACGCCGGCGAGCCGCGCCTCGATCCCCTCGCCGGGCCCCACACGGACGAAGGCCCCGGGCTCCGCGTCGCGCGGGAAGCCGGTGTCGACGAGTACGTGCGTGCCGTCGTCGAGCTGGACGAGATAGCCGGGCACGGGCGCGCCGACCGGGTTGGTGCCGAGCTGGAACAGGTACAGCTTCATGCAGGCCTCCTGGACCCGGTCGTGGATTCGGCGGCGGGGGCTGCGGCGGCCCGGTGACCGAAGTTTCGGGATATTCCCGGCAGCGTGCTCAGAGCCTCCGCCAGAGCTGTCCCGGGGGCGTCCTCCCCGGTGAAGCGGGCCAGGACGAAGCCGTCCGGGCGGACGAGGACGGCGCCGCCGGACGGGACGCCGTGGGCGCCGGCCCACCGCCCCGAAGGGTCGCTGAGCCCGTGGGCCCCGATCCGGTGGACCGCCGGAGGTGGAGAAAGGCGGGCTGCCGCCTCGCACCAGCGCTGCCCCCGCGGGCCCGCCACCAGGACCATTCCGCGGCCGTCGTAGAGGTCGAGGGTGGAGATCCGCTCGCCGTCGCGTTCGAGCCACAGGTGCGGGGCCCGCGTGCCCGGCCTGCCCCCGCCGCCCTCCGGTGCCAGCACGTCCTCGGGGGCGGCGCCGGCCACCGGGTAGCGGTACTCCAGGGCCACCACGTGGTCGGGCAGGATCGCCCCTTCCGGTACGCGCTCGTCGTGGCCGGGGCGGTCCAGGGAACGCAGCACCGCCTGCCGTACCGTGGCCCGCGCCACGGGAGCCCGCTCGCTCTCGTAGGTGTCGAGCAGCTCCTCACCAGCCTCGCCGCGCAGGACCGTGGCCAGTTTCCAGGCGAGGTTGTGGGCGTCCTGGATGCCGGTACCGGAGCCGAAGGCGCCCGTCGGGGGCATGACGTGGGCGCTGTCCCCGGCCAGGAAGAGCCGGCCGCGGCGGAACGCGGCGGCCACCAGTCCGGCCGCCTCCCACGGCTGGGCGCCGAGGATCTTCACGGGCAGTCCCGCGACGCCCACCGCGGCCCGCACGGCCGCCTCGCACCGCTCCTCTCCCCAGCTGTCCCGGTGCGCGGCCTCCTCCGGGCTCAGCGGCACGTGCAGGAGCCACCGGTCGGTGTTGTTGACGGGCAGCAGCCCGGCCGTCACCTCGGCATTGCGCACGTACGCCATGACGAAGCGCCGCTCGCCGAGCAGCTCGGTGAGGTCCGCACGGAAGTGGATGTTCAGGTAGTGGGCCAGGACTCCGTGCCCGTCGCGGGTGATGCCGAGCCGCTCCCGTACGGGACTGCCCGCGCCGTCGGCCACCACCACGTAACCGGCCCGCACGGTGTACTGCTCACCGGTGTCGCGGCGGAGCACGGTGGCCGTGACGCCGTCGGCGTCCTGGCTGTGGCCGACCAGCTCGTGCCCGAAGCGCAGGTCGGCGCCGCTCTCCTCGGCGCGCTCCCGCAGCAGCGGCTCCAGCTCGTCCTGCTCGCACAGGGTCCATCCGGTGGGGCTGACGTCTTCCACGCCGCTTTCGAGGTAGTCCCGGCTGAAGCCGGGTGCCTGCCGTCCTGCCAGGGACTCCATCCGCACGATGCCGCTGTTGCCGGCGAGCGCGCGGCCGGACTCGGTGTCCCGGATCCGGCCCTCCAGGCCGGCCTGCCGGTACAACTCCATCGCCCGTACGTTCACGCCGCGGGCACGGGGATGCGGCGACGTGCCGGGATGACGCTCGATCAGCAAGGGCCGCTGGCCCTGCCGGGTGAGGAACACGGCCGCCGACAGCCCGACCAGCCCCCCGCCCACGACGAGTACGGGGGTGCTCACGTCTTCCATCGTTTCTCCCGTCTAAGCGGTGGTCCGGTCGTCTCTGAGGGATGGTCCGGTCGTCTTCTCTGAGGTGGTGCGGGCCGCGGAGCGGACGGCTTCCAGCAGCGCGGCCTGGCGCAGGAGCTGCCCGTACTGCTCCTCGCGGGCCGCGGCGGGACCGTGGACCAGGTCCGCAAAACGGCCGACGGTATTGACGAACTGGTCGTCGGCGGCGAGGACGAACTCCTGGAGGTGGTCCTGGCGGGCGATCCGCATCCGTGGCCGGGCGCCGGCCGGCGGGGTGAAGGGCTGCTCCAGCACGAGCCGTCCCGCGCTGCCCCACACCGCGCAGTGGCTCCGGTAGCTGTGTGCGAAGCCGAAACTGAGCTCGGCGGTGCCCCCGGACGGGGACGCCAGCAGCACGCTGCCGCCCACGTCCACTCCCCGCGCCGCGTCGAGGTGCCGCGTCGCGCCCACCACCTGGGCGTCGTTGCCCAGGTACAGCAGCGCCGCGCGTACGGGATAGGCGCCGACGTCCAGGAGCGCCCCGCCGCCCAGATCGGCGCGGTAGCGGATGTCGGAGGGCGGGCGCGGGGGGATGCCGAACGACGCCTGCAGGACCCGCGGTTCGCCGATCTCACCGTCGTGCAGCCACCGTTGCGCCGTCGAGTGCTGGCTGTGGTGGAGGAACGCGAAGTTCTCCATGAGCGCCAGGCCGCGCCGGCGCGCCAGGGCCACGAGCTCCTGTGCCTCCGTGAGCGTGCAGACGGCGGACTTCTCCACCAGTACGTGTTTGCCCGCGGCCAGGGCGCGGGCGGCCCACAACGTGTGCAGGCCGGTGGGGAGGGGGATGTACACGGCGTCAACGCCGGGGTGTCCGAGCAGGCTGCCGTAGTCCCCGACGGCGGCGCAGCCGGAGGAGCGCGCGAGGTCCGCGGCCTTCCCGGGGCTGCGGCTGGCGATCGCCACGAGGCGGGCGCGGGAGCTCGCACGGAGGGCGGGGATCATCTTCCGCCTGGCGATGTCCGCGCAGCCGAGCACCCCGACCCCGAGCGTCGCGCGTTCCGGACTCGCCCCGGATGCGGCGGCCGTCACCGGTCCCCCGGCCAGAGCGACTGCAGGCAGGCGATGAGGGTGCGTGCCTCGACGTTGACGTAGGTGCCGTACCGCATCAGGGTCTTGAGCTGGTTCAGCGTCGCCCACCGCATCGTGTCCGGCTCGGCGGCGGGGAAGTCGTCGTCCGCCTCGACGACGAGGTACCGGTTGTCGCGGTGGTAGAACCTGCCGCCCTCTTCGGGGAGCACCGCGTCGAACCGGACCCGGGCGCGGGCGGCGCGCAGGACGTGGTCGAGCATCGGGGGCCGCGAACGGGGCGGCACCTCCTCCCAGTTGCGCGACACGCACTGCACCGTCGGAGCGAGCTCGACGGCGTCCCGGATCCCGGGCTGGGCCTTGCCCTGCATCAGGATGTGGAGGACGCCGTCGATGCGCTTGACCACGAAGGCCGCCACTCCTTGTCCGGGGAACTCCAGCATGGGCTGGGTCCACCGGGTGACTTCCCTGGTGCCGGCCCGGACGGAGACGGCGATGACCTTCAGGCGGGTGCCCGACTCCTCGGCGATGGCGTCCTCGTCCTGCCGCCAGCCGGCCAGGCCGCGCAGCGGGACCAGCCCGGCCGACACGGTGCTGTCCGTCCGCAGGTCGGTCAGCCAGCTGAGCAGTTCCAGCTCGTCGTGGACAGCGCGAGCCCCGGGGCCGAGGGACCGTGCCAGGGCCCGGTGGAAGGAGATATCGCCGCTCGTGCCGGGCAGGTCGGGGCCGGGCGTCTCCCCGCCTCCCAGCGGCAGGCAGGACAGCACGGTCCGCACGTCCATGTTGACCAGGTGCGCGGTCCCCATCAGCGCGTGGACCTGGCCCAAGGTCATCCACTGGTGGCCGTCCTGCACGGGGATGTCGCCGGACACCTCCACCACCATGTTGCGGTTGCGCTTGTGCCAGAAGCTGTCCCCCTGCTCGGACTGGAGCACGTCCACCAGGACGCGGCCGCGTCCGGGGCCGGTGAAGTGCTCCAGGTACCGCGTGGGGCCTCCGCGGTGGGCGCGCGTGTAGTTGCTGCGCGTGGCCTGGACGGTGGGGCCCAGCTGGACCAGTCCCGTGTTGCCGGGCTCCATCTTGGCCTGCATGAGCAGGTGCAGCACGCCGTCGATCTCACGGGCCAGGATCCCGAGGATCCCGGATTCGGGCTGGTTGACGACCGGCTGGGTGAAGCCGCCGGCGCCCCAGTCCCCGCCGCTCACCCGCAGGCCCTCGACGGTGAAGAACCGTCCGCTGCTGTGGCCGAGGTTGCCGGTCCCGGGGTGGAAGCTCCACTGGTCCAGTGCGGCGAACGGTATCCGGGAGACGGCGAAGCCCCCGTGCCGGCGGACGCGCTCCAGCCAGGCCGGCACGTCCCCGGTGGCGATCCGGGGATTGCCGGTGGTCGCCGCCGACAGGCCGAACCGGACGGCCAGGAGCGCCGTGGCGTCCGGTCGCCCGCCTCGTTCACCTCCGCCCGTCCGGTCGCGCGGACGGCTTGACTGCGTCACGGGAACTCCTTCGGTGGTCTTCAGTGGTGGAGCCGGTGGTCTTCAGCGGTGGAGACCGGTGGTCTTCAGTGGTCGAGACGGACCCGGCTGTGGTCGCCGACGATCAGCTGGTGGCCGCGCGGCGCGGAGGCGGCCGGGGAGATGTCGACTTCCTTGCCGATGAGCGAGTTGTGGATCCGGCCCACTCCGCTGACGGAGGAGCGGTCCATGACGATCGAGTACTCGATCTCGGTGCTGTCCAGCCGGCAGCCCGGCCCCACCGACGTGAACGGGCCGACGTAGCTGTCGGTGACCACCGCGCCCGGGCCGATGGACAGCGGGCCCACGAGCCGGGACCGGACGACGACCGCGTCCTCGGCGATCTCCATCCGCCCGATGATCTCGCTCTCGCTGTCCACCGCCCCGGACATGCGCGGAGCGAGGCCTTCCAGCACCATGCGGTTGCACTCCAGCATGTCCTCGACCTTGCCGGTGTCCTTCCAGTAGCCGGTGATGACGTGCGAGGTGACGTCCGCGCGCCGGAGGATCAGTTCCTGGATGGCGTCGGTGATCTCCAGTTCGCCGCGCCTGCCGGGCTGCAGCTCCGCCACGATCGGGTGGATGACGGGCGTGAACATGTAGATCCCCGCCAGGGCCAGGTCGCTCTTGGGGCGGTCCGGCTTCTCCGCCACCCCGATCACCCTGCCGCCCACGTCCAGTTCGGCCACGCCGAACTGCGTGGGGTCGGCGACCTTCGTCAGCAGGAGCTGGGCGTCCGGGCGCCGGGAGCGGAACTCGTCGACGAAGCCGCGGATGCCGTTGATGACGAAGTTGTCGCCGAGGTACATCAGGAACGCGTCGTCCCCGAGGAACTCGCGGGCGATGAGCACGCAGTGCGCCAGGCCCAGGGGGGCCTCCTGGGGGATGTAGGTCACGGACAGGCCGAACCGGGACCCGTCGCCGACCGCGCCGCGCACTTCGGCGCCCGTCTCTCCGGTGATGATCCCGACGTCGCGGATGCCGCTGTCGCGGATGGCCTCCAGGCCGTAGAACAGCACCGGCTTGTTCGCGATGGGGACGAGCTGCTTGGCGGAGGTGTGCGTGATGGGCCGCAGCCGTGAGCCGGTGCCGCCGGCCAGAACCAGGGCCTTCATCGCGACGAGACCTCCGGCTGCTGCCAGACGGACTCCTCCGTGACCGGGCGCCGCTCCAGCAGGGGCTCCCACCAGGTGGGATTGGAGCGGTACCAGCGTATGGTCCGGGCCAGGCCCGCCGCGAACTCGACGGTGGGCCGCCAGCCGAGCGTCCGCCTGATCAGGGTGGAGTCCAGCAGGTAGCGGCGGTCGTGGCCCGGCCGGTCCGCCACCGTGGTCTGCAGGGAGGCGGGCAGCCCGAGTTCCGCGAGCACCGCGTCGGCGATGTCCTGCACGCTCGCTTCCACCCCGCTGCCGACGTGGTAGGTGCGCCCCGGCTCCCCGCCCGTCAGCACGGCGTCGATCGCGCGGCAGTGGTCGTCCACATGGATCCACTCCCGCCGGTGGTCCCGGGAGGCGTACACCGGCAGCGGCCTGCCGAGCAGCGCGTTGGTGACGAACAGCGGAATCACCTTCTCCGGGAACTGGTAGGGCCCGTAGTTGTTGGCGCAGTTGGTGAGGGTGACGGGCAGGCCGAAGGTCTCGTGGTAGGCGCGCACCGCGTGGTCGGCCCCGGCCTTGCTGGCGTTGTACGGGGTGCGGGGCCGGTAGGCGCGGTCCTCACGGAAGGCGTCGGGGCTGTCGAGCGCCAGGTCCCCGTACACCTCGCAGGTCGAGATGTGGTGGAAGCGCTCGACGCCGGCCCGCAGGGACGCCTCCAGGAGCGCCTGGGTGCCCAGGACGTTGGTGCGGAAGAACCGTGCGGGGTCGAGGACGGCGAGGCTGTTGTGGGATTCGGCGGCGAAGTTCACCACCACCTCGACCCGGTGCTCGCGCAGGACCCGTGACATCCGGGCGCCGTCGGCGATGTCGGCGTGCACGAAGACGATCTCGTCCCGTACGGTCGCGAGGTTCTCCTCGTTGCCGGCGTAGGTGAGGGCGTCCAGGGCGATGACGGTGTCGCCGGGGTGCGCGGCGCGCCAGTAGTGGACGAAGTTGGCGCCGATGAATCCGGCGGCGCCGGTGACGAGCACGGTGCGGGACGGGGCGGCACGGTGCATCGAAGGGCCCCTTTCTCTCAGGTTCTCTCGGGCTTTCTTGGGCTTTCTCGCGCTACGGCGCGGGCCACCGCAGGTCCCGGCCGAGCTGGTCGAACAGCTGCCGTTCGGCCGGCGACGCCTGGGCGCCGGGGTCGAGTCGCTCGGGAGAGCCCGGCGGGGGCTCGGCCAGGGTGCTGTCGTCGTAGGGCGGCCACGGGGGCTGGACGACGTACAGCGATCCCAGGACGCGAAGCCCGTCGCACAGGCTCAGTCCCAGCGCACGCGCCAGGCGGCGCAGTGCCCGCTTCCTCTCGGGCCGCATGGAGCGCGGGTCAGGGCCGGCCGGGGGCGAAGGACGAGAGGACCTCGTAGATCCCGTAGTGCCGGCTGCCGCTCTCGCGGTCCTGGTACCGGCGCAGCGGGGAGGTCTGCGCGCGGTGCGCGGCCCCCTGCTCCCAGGCGTTGAAGGACGCGGTGTCCTTCCAGTGGCTCAGGACCGCCAGGGTGCGGTCCTCGCCGTCGAGGGTGGAGCCGAGCAGTTCGCTGCGGAGCAGGCCGGGCACCCCGGCCAGGTCCTCGTTGATGCTGCGGAAGGCGGCCTCGACCGGGGCGGTGCCCTGCTCGGGGGCCCTGCAGTAGACGATCACACGGACCTCGCCGTTCATGCCGCCGGTCATGCCACCGCTCCGGCCGCGGGGAGGTGGTGGACGACCTGCATGGTGGCCATCGAGCCTCCGGACCGGTAGGGGTGGAGCCGCTCGCGGTGTTTGACGTGCTGCTCGCTGTGCTCGAAGGCACGGAACCCGGCCTCGTCGGTCCAGTCGCTGATGATGAAGTAGAGGTGGTCCTCGTCGGTCGAGCGCAGCAGCCACTGCCCGAGGTTGGCGGGGTCCCCGGTCACGGCGGTGCCGATCTCCAGCCAGGTCCGCTCGAAGTCCGCGGCCATGCCGGGGCGGGTCTCCACGCGCAGCAGGACCCGGAAGACGGTCTCGGGGTGCGCCATGTCAGATTCCTCCGTCGACGTGGATGATCTCGCCGGTCAGGTACGCCGACGCGGGGCTTGCGAGGAAGGTGACCACCGACGCGACCTCGGCCGGCAGGCCGAGCCGGCCCAGGGCGGTCATGTGGCGGTAGCGCTGCTGGAGCGCCTCGTACTCCTGCGGTTCGAGCCTGGCCGCCTCTTCGGTCTCGATCACGCCGGGCGCGACGACGTTGACGCGGACGCCCCGGGGGCCCAGTTCCTTGGCGAGCGACCTGCTCAGCCCGATCACGCCGGCCTTGCTCGCGGTGTAGTGGGCGCGCAGGGGCAGTCCTACGGTGGCGACGCGGGAGCCGATGTTGACGATCGAGGCGGTCTCCGCGAGCAGCGGCAGCGCCTTCTGGACGACCAGGAACGGGGCGGTGAGGTTGGCGGCGATGATCCGCTGCCACTCGGCCAGGGGCAGTTCGGCGAAGGGCACGTGGGAGATGACCCCGGCGTTGTTGACCACGGTGTCGAGCGTGCCGAACCGGCTCTTGCAGACGTCCAGCAGCCGGTCGACGTCGTCGGGGTCGCCCACGTCGGCCTTGACCAGGTGGTGGTCGCCGGGGAGTTCCTTCAGCTCACGGGCGAGGCTGTGGGCCTCCTCGGAGTCCTGCCGGTGGCAGGTGATGACGTCGGCGCCCGCGGCGGCCAGGGCCAGGACCACGGCGCGGCCGATGCCGCGGGTGCCGCCGGTGACGAGCGCGTGCTGCCCGTCCAGTGACAGGTTCATCTTCTCTCCGTTCGGGTGGGTCACAGGGCGAGTGCCGCTGCGGTTGCGTTGGCCAGGAGCGCGGTGACCGCGAGCCCGGTCCTGACGAGGTTCCAGTTGCGCCAGCGCGCCCGGGGGTCGACCCGCTCCCAGTCGGGCGGGACGACGCCCGGCTCCAGGGAGCCGACCCACTTGTTGATGGGCACGTTCTTGGCGAGCGAGACGACGATCGCGCCGAGGAGCAGGGCGGCCGCGACGCCCGCGGGCACCCGCGTCGCGTCGCGGGACAGGGCCGCGAGGGCGGTGTCGGTGAGCATCGCGGTGACCATGCAGATCGGCATGAACGGGTCGAAGCGGGTGACCAGGAACTGGTGGACGGGGACGTAGCGGTCGGCGGGGAGGCTGAGCAGCAGCGGGGCGCCTCCCAGCGAGGCGATCATCAGGCCGCCCGCCGCCATGCCGCTGCCGATCAGGGCGAGGGGCAGGAGGATCTGCGTCATCGGTCCGGGCCGTCCGACCGGCCGGCCGCCTGCTCCACGAGCTTCTTGATCCGGGCCATCTGGACCTTGGTGCCGGCGTTCAGGTGGGCGGTCATCGCTTCGTCGTCGAAGGGCAGCCCGGGCCGTACGCGGAACTCCTGGACCCAGCGCATCTCCACGCCGCCGCCGGTCTCGCGGTAGTCCCAGGAGATGTTCATGAACTCGAACGGGCCCGGCTCCAGCCGGTGCGCGCGCACGCTCCGGGTGGCGGCGTCGGCCTTGCGCTGCGAGACCCAGCTCCAGACCTTGCCGTCCTCGTCGGGGAACATCGTCAGCCGGAAGCGGACGGTCCCGTCGGGCGAGGTGCCGAGGATCTCGGCCTCCGCGTACTCGTCGAAGAGCGACGGCCACGACGCGACGTCGTTGGTCATCCGCCACACCAGGTCCATGGGCGCGTCGATGACCACGGAGTTCTCCGTCTTCGCCACC
Organism: Streptomyces roseoverticillatus; assembly: GCF_000719265.1. GTDB lineage: Bacteria > Actinomycetota > Actinomycetes > Streptomycetales > Streptomycetaceae > Streptomyces > Streptomyces roseoverticillatus. Next base: position 116,907 of record NZ_JOFL01000007.1, read on the forward strand.
ATGGTCAGGCCACCTCCGCGAGGTGCCGGCCGACGTACTCCAGAACGGCGCGGGGGGTCGTCAGGCGTTCGACGAGCTCGTCCGGGACGTGGACCCCCAGCTGCTGCTCGATGCGGGCCGCGATCTCCAGCATGGCGAGGGAGTCGTATCCGAGGCTGCTGAAGGGGATGTCCAGGATCGGCACGTCGAGGTCCACGGAATCGTCGACGCCTGCGCCCTCCCTCAGCATCGTCCTGAGGTCGTCGAGGGTGAATGTGCTCACGGTCGTTCCTCCGTCTCCACGGGGGTGGTCGTGTCGGTTGTGCGTGCGCTTCAGCGGGCCCGGCGCACCACGGTCACGGCGTTGAAGCCGCCGTGCCCGCGGGCGACGACCATGGCGGTGCGCAGGGGCAGCTCGCGCGGCTGGTCCAGGACCAGGTCTAGGCCGTGCCCGGGGGCCGGGCCGGTGACGTGGACGGTGGGCGGCACGACCTGGTCGCGCAGCGCCAGCAGGGCGCCGGCCGCATCGAGGGCTCCGGCGCCCGCGTAGAGCCTGCCGGTCATGGTCTTGGGCACCGTGACGGGCACGCCCCGCGGCCCGAAGACCTCGGCGAGCGCCCGCGCCTCCTGGCGGTCGAGCTCCGCGGTGCCGTGCCCGTCGGCGAAGACGACGCCGATCTCCTCGGGCCGCAGCCGTGCGTCGTCGAGGGCCGCGCGGATGCAGCGGGCGAGCGCGGGGGGCCGCGTGGAGCCGGGGCGGGGGTCGAACGCGGCGGCGTAGCCGGCGAGTTCCCCGTACGGGTCGCTGATGCCGCGCTCACGCGCCGTCGTGCCGTTCTCCATCACCAGGATCGCGCCGCCCTCGCCGGGGACGAAGCCCGATGCCGCGGCGTCGAAGGGCAGGTAGGCCCGCGCCGGGTCGGTGACGGTGGTGAGGTGCCCGGTCGGCAGCTGGGACACGTACCCGGCCGGAGAGAGCGAGGAGTCCGTCCCGCCGGTGACGGCCAGCCGGGCGCCGCCGCGCACCACCCGCCGGGCCTGGCCCAGCGCGTCCAGTCCGCCCGCCTGCTCGCTGACCACGACGCCGCACGGTCCGCGCATCTCGTGGCCGATGGAGATCTGGCCGGTGGTCGCGGCGTAGAACCAGGCGATGGACATGTACGGGCTGACGTCCCTGGGGCCGCCGCGCCAGAGCTTCTGCAGCTCCCGCTGGCCGAACTCGGCGCCTCCGGAGGCGTTCGCGGTGATCACCGCCCGCTCGTACTCCGGTATCCGCGTCAGGTCCACCGCGGCGTCGTCCAGGGCCATCGCGGTGGCGGCCAGCGCGAAGTGGCTCATCTTGGAGGTCTCGACGACGATCCGGGGCGAGAGGTACGCGCCGGCGTCGAAGTCCCTGACCTCTCCCGCGAGCTGTGCGGGATAGGAGCGTGCGTCGAAGCCGCTGACGAAGTCGATCCCGCTCTTGCCCGCCAGGGTGGCGGACCACCACTCCTCGGTACCGAGCCCGTTGGGGGCGGTGACCCCGATCCCGGTGAAGACGGCGGCGGGTGCGCCGGCGGAGTCCTCCGTCCTGTGCGCGTCGCTCATGCCGCCGCCTCTCCCGGGGCGGCCACCACGATGGCGCTCTGGAAGCCGCCGAACCCGCTGCCGACCGACAGCGCGGCGCGTACCTTCTGCTCGCGCGCGGTCAGCGGCACGTAGTCCAGGTCGCATTCGGGGTCGCGCTCGTGCAGGTTGGCGGTGGGCGGGACGGCGCCGCGTTCGACGGCCAGGGCGCAGGCGGCCACTTCTATGGAGCCGATGGCCCCCAGCGAGTGGCCGACCATCGACTTGATGGAGCTCATCGGCAGCTCGAACGCCCGGTTGCCCAGGCTCGTCTTGACCGCCGCGGTCTCGTGGCGGTCGTTCTGCTTGGTGCCCGAGCCGTGGGCGTTGACGTAGTCGAGGTCCTGGGGGCCGAGCTCGGCCTGGTCCATGGCCGCGGTGATGGCCTCCGCCATCTCGCGGCCGTCCGGGCGCAGGCCCGTCATGTGGAAGGCGTTGGCGCGGGTGGCGTAGCCGAGGATGCGCGCGTACACGCGGGCGCCCCGGCGACGGGCCCGGCCGGTGTCCTCCAGGACGAACATCGCGGCGCCCTCGCCCAGCACGAGCCCCCGGCGGCTGCGGTCGAAGGGACGGCAGGCCTGCTGCGGGTCGTCGTTGTAGGTGGAGGTGGCCTTGATCGCGTCGAAGCAGGCCATGGTGATGGGCGAGATCGGCGCGTCGGCCGAACCGGCCACGACGGCGTCGGCGCTGCCCTCGGCCAGGAGGCCGGCGGCGTACCCGAGGGCGTCGATGCCCGAGGTGCAGCCGGAGGAGACCACCGACACCGGCCCTTCGGCCCCGGCCCGCCAGGCCACCTCGGTCGCGATCGAGCTGGGCACCAGGTAGTTGTAGAGCTGCGGGACGGCGAAGGTGTGGTCGACGGCCCACTGCCTGCCGTCGTCGCTGAGGACGCGGTACTCCTCTTCCAGCCCGGTGGTGCAGCCCACCGCGTTGCCGACGGTCACGGCGATCCGCCCGGGATCGGTGCCCCCGGTGTCGAATCCGCTGTCGGCCAGTGCCTCGTCCGTGGCCACGACGGCGAGCTGGGCGGCACGGTCCATCCGGCGGGCCTGCTGCGGCGTGAGCCCGTGGGCGGCCGGGTCGAAGTCGATCTCGGCCGCCACCTGGCAGCGGTAGCCCGCCGGGTCGAAGTGGGTGACCCGGCGCGTGGCCGTGCGGCCGGAGACGATGCAGTCCCAGAACGCCTCCCGGCCCGCGCCGCCGGGGGCCATGACGCCGATGCCGGTGATGGCGACGTCCATCGTTCTCATGAGCCCGCCCCGGGGGTTCCGCCTCCGCCGACTTCGAGCACGGGCTCGTCGCGGGCGCCGGGCAGGAACTCGGTGTCGACGTGGCCGAGTTCCGGGCGGGGCGCCAGCGGCCCCAGGTGGAAGACGGCCCGTGCCTGCACGGAGCCGGCGTTCACCAGCCGGTGGCGAACACCGATGGGGACCAGGGCCGAGTCCCCGGGTTCCAGGGTGAGCGTGGTGCCGCCGATGGTGAGGGAGACGATCCCTCGGACCAGGTGGACGAACTCCTCGGAGTACGGGTGGTAGTGCTCGCAGACGTGCTCCCCGGGCTCCAGCGTCACCGTGCCCATGAATCCGGAGGTGGCACCGGCCGTCAGCGGGCTCAGCAGGACGCGGACGTCGCCGCCCCTGCGCCGGTTCGGCTTGATGTCGGTGAAGGCCACCTTGGTCACGTTCGTCACCTGGGTCACTTCGGCTGCCCGGGGCACGTCGGTCGGCTTGGTTGCCTGGTCCGCCCGCGGCGCCCGGGGCGTCTTGGTCGCGTCGGGGCTCACCGCCGGTTCTCCCAGGTGTAGAACGGGCTGGCCATGGCGTCCTTCGGCTCGCTCCACGCGGGGTCGTACGGCCGGATGTGCCTGGCGAGCTTCACGTGGATGTCCTCGTAGAGCGGGTGGCTGCGCGCCCGGTAGAGGTTCGGGGTGATGTCCTCCTCGCCCTCCACGAGGTGGAAGTACAGATCGTGGAAGCGCCACAGCGTCCGCCGGGACACTCCGATCCTGTGCGGCAGGTCGGAAGCGTCCGATTCCGCGAAGATCTTCGCGACGGAGTCCGCCTCCGCAGGATCCATCCGGGCGACGATCAGGTTCTGATACACGATTCCTCCGAACGTCCAGCACCTGTGAGGTGGCCTGTGGCCCCCACCGTGGTCCGCTCCGCTGGACGCGGGCTGGCGATCAGCTGGAGCCCGGGCGAGGGCACCGGTCCAGCCGCCCTCCAGACGGCCGAGACCCGCGGCGGCCACGCTCGGGGCGGCGCCCTGATGGGGCGCGTCGGGCATCGCCGCGAACAGCCGGGCATCGCACCGAAGAGCCGGGCATCGCCTCGAAAAGGGGAGCGCATGGACAACACCGGTGTGCCCGGGCCGCGGCCCGTGGCCCTGCTGTTCGCGGGCCAGGGCGCCCAGCATCCGGGCATGGGACGGCACCTGTACGGCACGGAGCCGCGTTTCACCACGGCCATGGACGAGGTCTTCGCCCTGCTGGGACCGGGCGGGCCGGCGCTCCGGGCCGACTGGCTCGCCGGGCGCGCGGACGACCTCGACGACGCCGGGCAGGCGCAGCCCCTGCTCTTCGCCCTCGGCTACGCGATGGCGTGTGTGCTCCGCGGCTGGGGGGTGCGGCCGGCGGCCGTCCTGGGGCACAGCGTCGGCGAAGCCGTCGCGGCGGTCGTCGCAGGTGTGATGTCCCTCCCGGATGCCGTACGGCTGCTGACGCTGCGCACCGTGGCCGTGCAACGGACCCCGCCCGGCGGGATGCTGGCCGTGGCCGCTCCTGCCGAGGCGCTGGCGGAGCGGCTTCCGAGGGGCGTGGTCGTCGGTGCGGTGAACGGCCCGGCCCAGACCCTCCTCTCCGGAGCCGACGGGCCGCTGGCCGAGGCCGAACGCCTGCTGCGGCGGCAGGGCATACGGTGCCGGCGGGCTCGTGCGCGGCACGGCTTCCACAGCCCGCTGATGGACGGGGCGGTCGCCTCGACGCTGCCGGCCTTCGCACGCACCCGGTTCCGCCCTGCCTCGCTGAGGATGTACTCGGCCTGCACCGGGCGGCCGCTGAACGCCGCCGAGGCGACGGACGCGCGCTTCTGGGCGGGGCAGGTGGCCGGGCCGGTCCTGTTCGGCCCGGCGCTGAACCGGCTCCTCTCGGACGGTGATTTCCTGATGGTGGACGCCGGTCCCGGGCAGAGCCTGCTCAGCCTGGTGCTGCGGCACCCGGCGGTCACCGCGGGGCGCAGCAGCGCCGTATCCCTCCTGCCGCCGGCGCATGCCGCGCCCGATGCCGCACGCGCGGCACTGCCCGATGCCATCCGGCGGATCCGGTCGGAGGGCCACCGTTTACGAGTCCAGTGATCGTCCACCACCGGCTGCCACAGTCACCGGTCATCAGGACCCTGCCGGCGTCCGGCCCGGGCCGGCGGCCCGGGCACCGGAACCCCACCTGGAAGTGAGACGCATGACCATGAGCCCCACGTCCACGGGTGCGTGCCCGTACCCGTTCAAGCGGCCGTCCGCGCTCGAACAGCCGCAGGAGTTGCGCACCATCCGCCGGGACCCCGTCGTGCCGGTGACCCTTCCCAGCGGTGACCGCGCCCTGCTCATCACCCGGTACGCGGACCTGCGCTCGGTCCTGTCCGACGAGCGGGTCAGCCGTGACCTGACCCGGCCGGGCACCGCCCGCATGACGAAGGACAACGTCATGTTCCAGGACCCGCACATCAGCCCGGATCCGCCGGAGCACACCCGGATGCGGCGGCTGATCACCAAGGCGTTCACGCCCCGGCGCGTGGAGGAGCTGCGGCCCCGCACCGAGAAGGTGGTGGCCGGACTGCTCGACGCGATGGAGGCCGGCCCCCGCCCGGGCGACCTCAACGAGGCCCTCGCCTTCCCGCTGACCATCCGGATGACGTGCGAACTGCTCGGGGTGCCGATCGAGGACCAGGACCGGTTCCGTGCCTGGACCGACCACTTCCTGTCGGTGAGCCGCTTCACCGGCGAGGAGATCGGCCGGGCCCGCGGCGAACTGATCGCCTACGTCCAGGAGCTCGTGGCCGCCAAGCGCGCGGAACCCGGCGACGACCTGATCAGCGCGATGATCGCCGTCCAGGACGACGACACGTCCGGGCTCAGCGAGTACGAGCTGGTCTACTGGACGATGCTGCTGCTGATAGCGGGCTACGAGACCACCGCCGGGCAGCTCGGCTCCAGCATGGTCATGATGCTCGACAGGCCGCAGGACATGGCACGGCTGCGGGACCGGCCGGAGCTCGTGCCGCCGGCCGTGGAGGAGCTGCTCCGCCTGCAGGTGATGGGGTCCTCGCTGTCCATGCTGCGCTACGTCAAGGAGGACATCGAGGTCGGGGGCGTCCTCATCCCCGCCGGATCGAGCATCATCCCCTCGATCGAGTCGGCCAACATGGACCCCGAGGTCTTCCCCTCCCCCGAGACCTTCGACATCACCCGCAAGGACAACCATCACGTCACCTTCAGCACGGGCATCCACTTCTGCGCCGGCGCCGCGCTGGCCCGGATGGAGCTCCAGGTGGCCCTGGACGCGGTCGTGCGGCGCTTCCCCGGGCTGCGGCTGGCCGTGCCGGTGGAAGAGCTGCCGCGGAACGAGGGCGCCCTGATCCAGAACTTCCTGCGGATCCCGGTGGAGTGGTAGCGCGCGGCGGGCCGCGCCCTGCGCAGGGCGCGGCCCGCCGCCGCTGCATCGCGCAGTGCCGGTGTCTTAGTGCGGTGCCGGTGTCTCAGTGCAATGCCGGTGTCCTAGTGCAGTGCCGATGTCTCAGTGCAGTGACAGCAGCGCCTTCGACAGCTCCCCGGTGATCGTGAAGCGGACGCCGTCAGGCGATCCCGGCTGCCCGGCGTGCCGGTTGCGGACCCACGCCTTGTGGGTCACGAGCTCGTGCGCCGAGACCGGCGAACCGGCCGGCAGCCACAGCCGCACCACGCTCTTGTGCGCCGAGAGTTCGATGCGCACCTCGTTGTGCTCGATGGACGTGTGCCGGAAGTCCAGCCGGATCACTGCGTCGTAGCCGTCGAGGGTCAGCACGGCCGGGACGTCCCAGGGGCCGGCGATCCGGGAGAACGTCTTCACCCGGCGCAGGTGCAACGACCGCGGGGCCGCTGCGGACGGGAGGTCGGCCGTCACCGCCTGGGCCTGCTCGCGGGTGCGGGCGGCGTAGAGGAGGGACAGGCGGTGGTCGAGCTCGGCGAACGAGATGCGGCCCTCGCCCACAGCGGCCTGTAATCGGCCGGCCAGTCGCTCCCGCTCCGCGTCGGAGATCCTCACCGGCTCCGGCAGGTGCGGGTGTTTGGTGTCGTCAGTCACGGCCGGTGGCCCCTTCCCTTGCTCGCAGCCCTGCCGGCGAGCCCCCGGGGCTCGTCCCTGGGGGCTCGCCGGCGGCGCTCGTCGCTCACCACTCCACGGGCAGTGCGGTCAGGTTCCGGATGACACCCGGAGTGCACGTCAGCTCCGCTTCCGGTACGGCGAGGCGCAGCCTCGGCAGGCGGGCGAGCAACTTGTCGAGTGCGACGGTCAGTTCCAGTCTGGCCAGCTGGGAGCCGAGACAGTAGTGCACGCCCAGACCGAACGCCAGGTGTGGATTGTCCTCGCGCCCGGGGTCGAAGCCGGCGGCGTCGGCGAAGACCGTCTCGTCCCGGTTGGCCGAGGTGATCGCGGGCAGGACCGCCTCGCCGGCCCGCACCAGGACTCCGCTCAGCTCGACGTCCTCCGTGGCGACCCTGATGGTGCCGCCGTTGACGCCCGCGGTGCTGTACCGGAGGATCTCCTCCACCGTCGTCCGGATGCGCTGCTGATCGCCCCTGATCCGGTCGGTCAGCCCGGGCCGGCGCAGCAGCTGGAGGGCTCCGCCCGCCAGCGTGCTGGACGTCGTGTGATAGCCGGCGATCAGCAAGGTAACGCCGAAGACGACGAGTTCGCGCTCGCTCAGCCGGTCACCGGCCTCGCGGGCGGAGATCAGCATGGCCAGCAGGTCCTCGTCGCCCGGGGCACGGCGTTTGGCCTCGATCAGCTCCGCCAGGTACCCGGCCAGGCCGTCACGTGCCGCCTGGACCTGTTCCGGGCTGTGGGTGCCGAGGCTGAGCATGACGTCGGCCCAGCGGCAGAACCGGTCGCGATCGGCGAACGGCACCCCGAGCAGATGGCAGATGACGGCGAGCGGCAGGGGCAGTCCCAGGCCCGCGACCAGGTCGGCCGGCGGGCCCGTCTCCTCGATGACGGCCACGAGGTCCTCGGCGGTCCGCTCGACGAAGGGCCGCAGCCGTTCGATCTGCTTCTTCCCGAAGGCCCGGGCCACCAGCTTGTGCAGCCGGGTGTGCTCGGGCGGGTCCATCGACAGGATCGTGGCCGCGTCCGCGGCCAGCGGCCGCATGCGGGGCGCGCCGGGGAGCGCGGCGGCCGCCCGGCTGAACCGGGAGTCCGTGAGCACGGTGCGCACGTCGTCGTAGCGGGTGACGAGCCAGCCGCTGTCCCCGGTGGCGAAGCGGACCCGGGCTACCGGGCAGTTGCCGCGGAGCCGCGCGAACTCCTCGGCTATCTCCAGCGGCCCGGTGTCCCCGGTGCCGGGGAAGGGAAACGGCAGGGCGGTGCTTTGAGCGGTCGGTTGATGGGCCGGTTGAGCGGGGGTCTGATCGGTGGGCTGATCGGTGGGCTGATCCATCATCACTCCATTACCAGTTGCCCGGAGCCCGGCACCGTGAGTCCGTTTAAGGGGCGGAAGCAGCCGGCACCGGACCGGAGCCGGCGCCCGACGCGCCGCCCGTAGGCGTCCCTTGCCGACATCAGGCGTTCGCGTGCGTAAAGGCGGACCAGTTCGTGGCAGCGGTAGGCAAGCCGGTAGGTTCCGTCGTCCATCTGCACGACTTCTTCCAGCAACCTGCATTCCACCAGCTGTTTCAGCGCCCGGTCGGCGTCTTGCTCATCCACCAGGATGTCTTCGCGGGTGAAGGTCTCGGGCAGGGAGGCGATTTGTTCGAAGATCTGCAGGCCGGTCCGGCCCAGCTTGCGGCAGCTCAGCTCGAAGGATTTGCGCAGACTCACCTCCGGTGACGTCAGGAAGGTCAGGCGGCCCTCGGAATGCGTCAGCCAGTCGGCGAGATCGCGCAGGCCCCACTGCGGCCGGGCACTGAGCTGGAACGCCGCCGCGCAGATGGCGGCCGGCAGATGGCCGCACAGCCTGACGACCTGTTCGGCCAGCTCGCGGTCCGGCAGCTCCTGCCCGTCGGAGAGCAGCGACTCGAGCAACTGGATTCCCTCGTCGGCCGACAGCGGGGAGAGCTCCAGGGCCACCTCGTCGCGCAGCCCTGCCAGCCGGGACCGGCTGGTGACGACGGCCACGCAGTCCGGGCCGCCGGGCAGGAGCGGAAGCACCTGTTCGGGCGACTCGGCGTTGTCGAGGATGATCAGCACCTTGCGGTCCGCGCTCCAGGAACGAAACCGTTCCCTCCGTTGCTCCAGCCGGCCGAACCGTTCCGGCTGTATTCCGGCTGCCCGCAGAAAGCCGGCGATCGCCTCGAAGGGGCGGACCGAATGGCCTTGCAGATCCCGGAGATCGGCGTAGAGCTGACCGTCCGGGAAGTCGGCACGCAGTTGGTGCGCCACGTGCAGTGCCAGCTCGCTCTTGCCCACTCCCGCCATGCCGTGCAGCGACACCACGCGCGGCCCGGAGGAGCCGCGCCTGCCGGAGGTCGTGGCTCGCAGCAGCGCCCCCAGCTGCACCGCGCGCTCCTGGTGCATCACCGGCCCTGCCTTGACCGGCAGTTGCGCGGGAGTGCTCCGCAGCTGGACGACGGAATGGTTGGTTCTGGGGAGGTTCAGCGCCGGATCGGCGCGCAGGATGGTCTGGTGGAGCTGCACCAGCTCGCCGGACGGCTCCACTCCGAGTTCGCTGACGAGCCGGTGGCGCAGCGAGCGGTAGACCTCAAGGGCCTCCAGCCGGCGGTCCGAGCGGTACAGCGCCAGCATGAGCTGGGCGGGGAATCCCTCGTGCAGGGGGTGACTGGTGGTCAGGGCCTTGAGCTCGGCGATCAGTTCGTGATGCCGTCCCAGTTGCAGGCCGGCCTCCATCCGCATTTCGAACGCTCGCAGCCGGGCTTCCTCGAAGCGGACCAGATGTGCTTCGAGGAGCGGCCCGACGGAGACGCCGTCCAGCATCTTCCCCCGCCACAGCGACAGCGCCTCGTCGAGCAGGGAGGACGCCTGGTCCGGCCTTCCGTCCTGCAGCGCCTCCCGGCCCTGGTGGGAGAGCCGCTCGAACAGGTTGAGGTCGAGCTGGTCGGCCCGGGTGCGCACCAGGTAACTCGAATTGATCGTAACCAGAACTTCCCGTTCCTCTTCAGCCCTCTGATAGGCGCCGAGTTTCTTTCTCAGCCGGTATATGTAGGTCTGGAGGGTAGTGGCGGCACTGGCGGGGGGCTCGTGCCACAGTTCTTCGATGAGAGATGCCGGCCGTACGGGCTGATTCGCATGCAGAATCAGCGCCGCCAGTACGTGGCGCAGCTTGGGCGAGGTCGGAGTTACCAGCGTGTCACCACTGTAGACTTCAAGGCTGCCGAGAATGCTGAATCGCATGCTGACTCCCCCCGTGTGATTGAGTGAGCAGGAATGCTACGAGTCCAAGGTTTTGCGTCACTGTCACGACGAGGACGCCGTGCACAGGCTGCGGGGTTTACGGATCTCGATCAGGCACTGCGTATCCTGCAGTCAGGTGCCGCGGCGCACCATGGTGGTGGCCGAAGGGAATTCAGCGGCGCACCATCAGGAAGCAGGCGGCGTGCTCGGGCCGGGGCGGATCGGGAAGCCGCTCGATGTCGAAGGCGTGGCCGAACAGGCGCTGTTCCTCTCCCGGCGCCATGACCGTGTGGAGCAGCCGGGACATTCTCCGGCGGGCCACCAGCGGCAGGTCCTTCTTGTCCGCCGAGAAGCACCAGAGGAAGAACTGCGTCCCGGTGCGCGAGAGCCGCAGCACGGTGTTCACCATGCCCCGGCGGACGGGCCCGGTGGTGTCGTCCAGGGTTCCGTAGTCGATCAGCAGGTCGAAGGGGCCCTCGACGCCGGGGATGCGCGGGGAGGACAGGTCGGCGTTGACGAAGCGGCAGTGGTCCTCGACCGCTGCCTCACGGGCGCGTTCGCGGGCGCGCTGGAGGGCGTACTCGGTGAAGTCGACGCCCACGACGTCGTAGCCGTTCTGCGCGAGGAACACCGCGTTCGCTCCGGTGCCGCAGCCCAGGTCGAGGGCGCGCGGACGGCCGGCGGGCGTCACGGGGGCGGCGATCCTCCCCTCGGCGAGGAGTCCGCGCAGTTCGGGGCTGACTCCGACGTGCTCCCATGCGGCGCCTCGCTTGTACAGCAGTGTGTAGAGCCATGGTTTCATCGCGGATCCCTTCGATGCATTCGATGCAGAGCGCTCGGGGAGCGAGCCGGGCCCGTGCGGGGTCCGGGCGGTCAACTTCCGAGTGCGATCGCGAAGCTGTTGAGGATCAGGACAGCGAGGGCCGCGCCGGTCCTGACCATATGCCATCGCCGCCACAGCGGGCGTGGATCGTGCCAGTCGGCGGGAACGGAGTCGGCGTCGGTCCGCCCGGCCAGCTTGTTCAAGGGCACGTTGCACAGGTGGGACACCGCCTCCACCACCACGATGCCGACGGCCGAGACGATCAGCATGGCGCGGACCGCCGCGGAAGGCGCCAGGACGGCCAGCGCGATGTCCGCCAGCAGTGTCGCGTTGACCAGGATCGGCATGGTCGGGTGATAGCCCTTGCCCAGCAGGCGGTGAGCGTGCAGATACCGGTCCGGTGTCATGGCGGCCAGAGCGGGCAGCACGCTGATGGCCACCGCGAAGAACACCCCGGCCACAAGCCCGCTGCCGAGCAGGAGCGCGGCGCCGACGAGGTGCTGAACCACTGTCTACCCTCCCTCTCCCGTGCGCCCTCCTCGCCCGGTGGCCGAGGCGAACGCGTTCTTGATGCAACGACTGGTAGATAGTCGGCACACGCACTCGCAGCTCACTGGACACAGGTGGATACAGCTGGGCACAGGCGTAACGCGCCCTGCTCCAGCACCGGTTCGCGGCGGCGTCCACCGGGTTGCGCACCGGGCCGCACGCGTCCTCCAGCGACGCGCTAGCCCTCGTGGACAGCATCGTCGTCACGCTACGGGGTGCCTGCTGCCTGCCGGCCCGGTTGCGCGGAGGCACCCGCGAGACGAGGTGGCATGGGATGGTGACCTACACATCGGCCCTGGTGACCGGGGCCTCCAGCGGCATCGGGCAGAGCCTGGCCAGGTGTCTGGCGGCGCAGGGGACCGGTGTCGTGGTCGTGGCCAGGCGCGGTGACCGCCTGGAGCGGCTGGCCGAAGAGCTGCGCGGACGCTCCGGAGCGTCCGTCGAAGTGCTGGCGGCCGACCTGTGCGTACCGGAGGACCTGGCCACCGTGACGAAGCGGCTGACCGACCCGGACCGGCCGATCGACCTCCTGGTCAACAACGCCGGGGCGGGTTCCCGGCCTCCGCGGCCGCTCGCGGACCAGCCGCTGGACCACGAGCTGGGCAAGGTGGAGCTGAACGTGCTGGCCCCCCTGCGGCTGACGCACGCGGCGCTGTCCGTGATGATCCCCCGGCGGCACGGCGGAATCCTCAACGTCTCGTCGATCGCCGGCTTCCTACCCCAGCCCCAGGGCGCGACGTACGCGGCCACGAAGGCCTTTCTGACCTCCATGACGGAGACGGTGCACTGCGAGGCCCGCAAGTCCGGAGTCCACGCCACCGTGGTCTGCCCCGGTTTCGTCCGGCGGGGTGAGGGCGGGGCGGACGGCGGCATGCGCAGCGTCCGCCTTCCGGAGTTCGTCTGGCTCGACCGGGACGAGGTGGCCCGCGAGGCGATCCGGGCGGTGTGTGCCGGCAAGCCCGTGTGCATCCCGGGGTGGCAGTACCGGACGGCCATCACGCTGAGCCGAGTGCTGCCACGGGTGCTGTCCCGCAGGGGGTTCGAGCGTTTGTGGGGACACTGACGGAGAGGGTCTGACGGCTAAGGCCTGAGGGCGAAGAGGGCTCAACGCCGATCGTGGTGGCCGGAAGCCCGGCCACCACGATCGGTGCTGCTGCGGGTGCTGCCGTGATCAGCCCCAACTACGCGCTCGGGGCGGGAGGATGAAGGACAGGAAGAAGACCAGCACCATGGCCCCGGCCGTGCCCCACAGGCTGCGTTCGAGGGCGAGGGTGAAGTTCTTGCCGTTCGTCGTGGCGCCGGCGTGCTCCAGTGCCTCCGTCACCTCCTTGCTCACCTGCTGCGGCGGGGCGGACTCGCCGTCGCCCGGCTCGGCGCCGCCGCAGCCGGCCGGCGCCACGGACTGGTCATTCGCCGCCATCCGGTCGTGGTAGCAGGACCGGAACTTCGCGATCACCTGGTCCTGGACGGGGCCGGGCACGTGGGCCGCCGACAGTTCGGCCCTCAGCCGGGGCGCCGCCCGGTCCGCCATGTCGGTGGACTGGGAGCCCAGCAGGGAGAAGAGCACGACACCGAGGATCGCGACCCCGGCCGAAGCTCCCACCTGGGTGACGGCGTTGAGCAGGCCCGAGGCCGAGCCGATCTCACGGGGCTCCACCGCCGCCAGCACGATGCTGAACAGCGTGGAGACCACGGCCCCCATGCCCAGGCCGGCCAGCAGCAGGCTCGGCAGCAGCTGCCAGGACGTGGCGCTCGTGCCCTGGTAGTGCAGCGTCAGGCTCAGGGAGGTGAACGCGACGGCCATCACCAGCGCGCCGATGCTCAGCAGCTTGCGGCCGAGCCGGGGGGCGAGCACCGCGCCGGAGACCGCCGATCCGATCGCCATGCCCAGCGACCACGGCAGCGCGGTCAGACCCGCGTGCAGGACCGTGAAACCGCGCCCGATCTGCAGGTACAGCATGAAGACGAAGAAGAAGCCGATCAGCCCGGCGAAGAACAGGAAGCCGATGATCAGCCCGCCGTTGAAGGGACCCTTGCGGAAAAGGCTCATCTCGACCAGCGGGGAGCGGTGGGCACGGCCCTTCCGGATCTGGACGTAGGCGAACAGCGCGAGCATCGGGACGGACATGGCCATGGACACGTACGTCCACACCGGCCACCCCAGGTCCCGCCCCTTGAGCAGGGGGAACATCAGCAGCAGCATCGCGACCGTCACCAGCGCGCTGCCCAGCACGTCCACCCGCTGGGCGTGCTCCGACTTGGTGTTCTGCACGAACAGGGCCGCGACGATGAGCGTGGCGATCCCCACCGGGACGTTCACCAGGAAGATCGTCCGCCATTCCAGCCCCAGCAGGTCGGCCTTGATCAGCAGCGCCCCGAGCAGCGGCCCGCTGACCACGGCCAGGCCGGACACCCCGCCGAACATGCCGGCGACCATGGCTCCCTGCTTGGGCGGAAACGTCGCCATCAGCGTGGAGAGCACCTGGGGCACCATGAGCGCGGCCACCGCTCCCTGGAGCACGCGGGCCGCGATCAGCATCCCCGGCCCCTGTGCCGCTCCGCACAGGGCCGAGGTCACCACGAAGCCCGCCACACCGATCAGGAACAGGTTCTTGCGGCCGAAGATGTCCCCCAGCCGGCTCCCGGTGATCAGCACCAGCGCGAACGCCAGCGCGTAGCCGGACGCCACCCACTGCGCGTCGGAGTTGCTGGTCCCGAGGTCCCTCTGCAGCGACGGGATGGCCACGTTGACGATGGTCCCGTCCAGCAGGTCCATGAAGCTGGCCAGGAGCAGTGCGAGGACCGCCCACCACCGCCGGGATTCCCGGGATCCGCCCCCGCCCGGTTCGGCCGCCAGGTCCGTATGGATTGCAGTCACATCAGTCTCCTCGTTGCTTGCTCCGGGCTGGGCTCGCACACGCATTACGCGTCACAGTCGCGAGTGGGGGGAACCGTCACCCAGAGGGGCCGCTACGGGCGGCACGGTGGCAGTGAAGACGCCAGAATTCTTGCGGGACGTCACGAGCGTTGTCACGAGCGTTGTGACGAGATGGTTGAGAACCTCACCGCCACTGTGTATCTTAGCTTAGGAAGTAAGATACTAGGAAGGCTTGAGTAAGCATGTCAACTGGCTTGCCCTCGCGTGACGATCTCATCGGAGCGCTCTCCTGGAAGATGCGCCGCCTGAGCGGTGAGACCGTGCTGTTCCACCAGGCGATCGCCGACCGGCTCGGGATCAACCCCACCGACCTCAAGTGCCTGGACCTGGCCTCCGGCCCCGAGCCGGTCACCGCGGGCCGGCTGGCCGAGGTCTCCGGGCTCACCTCGGGCGCGATCACCGGAGTGATCAACCGCCTGGAGAAGGCCGGGCTCGTCGAGCGGCAGCCGGATCCGGACGACCGCCGCAAGGTGATCATCGCTGTCCGCCCGGACGTGCCCATGACCGTGATGGGGCTCTTCGGCTCCATGTCGCATTCGATGCTGGAGCTGTGCTCCCGCTACGAGGAGCACGAACTGGCCCTGGTCCTGGACTTCGTCAGCCGCGCGGCGGACACCATGCACGCCGAGGCGATCAAGCTGCAGGAGAAGCCGGAGAAGCAGGAGAAGACAGAGAGGCCGGAGAAGACAGAGGGGGCGGAGAAACCGGAAAAGGCGGAGAAGACCGGGAAGCCCACCGTCGACGCCTGAGACCCGTACCGCACCGCACCGGACGCCCGAGCGCGATCCGGCCGCCTACCGCCCCGGCGGGGACGGACGCCAATCCCCCGAGGCGACCTCCCCGCCGGGGCCTCGACCGCCGTGACCAGGTGCGACGGTCCATGGGCCGTACCTGTCCACGGGCCGTGACCCTCCACGGGTATCGAAGGAGCAGAAGGAGCAGGATGAAGCACACGAAGATCAGCCGACCACAGCGCATGACCGTGGAAGGAGTGACGGCCATCCGCTCCTTCGTCGTCCGCGGCCGCCTCCAGGTGATCGGAACGGACGACAGCTTCGTCACGCTGGAGGTCTCGGAGATCGACCAGCACCCCTTACACGTCCGCTGCGAAGACGGACTGCTCTACCTCGGCCACCAGGAGACCACCTGGCAGCAGCTCCTCAAAGGCCGGCTGAGCAAGCGCCACGCGCGGCGCAGCGTCGTCTCCCTCGCCGTACCGCGCCACTGCAAGCTCGACCTGTGGTCCGTGGCCGCCGAGGTCGTCGCGTGCGACAGCCCCTCCGCGGTCCAGGTCCACAACGGCGATGGCGGAACCACCCTCAACCACCTCTCGGGCCCCGTCGAGGTCGAGACGTCCTCCGGCCACGTCGACGCCATCGGCCTGAGCGGCGACGTCGAGATCCGCTCCGTCTCCGGCGCGATCGCCCTGTCCGCCACCCCGCGCCGGACCCGGAACGTGAAGCTCTCCAGCGTCTCCGGCGACATCAGCATCTGCCTGCCGCAGACCGCCGACGCCCGGGTGCACCTCGAATCCCTCAACGGGCGCATCTCGAGCCAGTTCAGCACCATCGGCCCGGTTAAGATGCCGGGACAGAGCAGGGCCAAAGGAGACCTCGGGCACGGGAGTGCCTCGGTGTGGGCCAACAGCGTCTCCGGCCGCATCGCCCTCCTCAACGGCGGCAGCACCGACGACGCCGAGGGGCCCGGCAGCGCACGTTAGGAGACGCACAGCGGATGAGCGACACTCCCCGCATCGGCTACGGCCAGATCCGCTTCCACCTGCTCGACCTCCTCGGCCAGCGGCCCCGGCACGGCTACGAACTGCTCGCCGCCCTCAGCGACAAGTTCGCCGGCACCTACCGCCCCTCCCCCGGCGCCGTCTACCCCAGGCTGCGCCGCATGGAAGCCGAAGGGCTCATCCGCCACGAAAACGTCGGGGGCCGGAAGGTCTACCACCTCACCAGCGCCGGCCGGCAACAGCTCACGCACCAGGAGCCCGCGGACGCCCGGCCCGGAACAGAGGGAGAAGCGGAGGGGGAAAAGGACGGCGAGCAGCCCCCGCCACCCCCCATCGGCCGGCTCAGCGAAGCCATCCGCAGCGACGTCGAGAGCATCGTCCGTGACTTCCGCCGGCAGTTCACCACGGCCATGGACCGCCCGGCCCGCACCTCCGACGAACGCGACTGGCTCAGCTGGGCGGCCTGGCCCACCCCGCCCCCGCCGCAGGCGCACCCCGGCACCCGCCAGGAATTCCAGCAGCAGCTGGACGGCCTCATCACGGCCGCCCAGCACCTGCTCACCACGGAATCCGTCCCCGACGCGACCCTCGCGGACGCCACCCGCCTGCTGGCCGACACGACGGCGGCTCTCCTCTCCCACGGCGGAGAGAGCGGGGGAAGCTGAGTCAGCGCGAAGGTGCCGGACTGCCCTTCACCCTCCGGTCCTTGACGGCCAGCGACAGAACGGCAGCCACCATCACCGCAAGCGGAGCAAGCCCGTCCTCAACCAGCTCGTCCCCGACGGCACCCGCCCCAACAGGCCTCTCAGCACCCGAAGCCCCCTCCAAGCCCTCCCGCGCACACCCCGATGCCACCACACGCCCTCCTCCGAACAGCCGGTGAGTCACCCCAGACTGTCCCGAAGACACCTGGACACCCACTGAACGGCCGGTGGCCCGCTGCCGGATGACGGCTGGACGGGTCACGCAAGGTCCGCAAGGAGCAGCTCCAGGGTCGTCTCCTCCTCGACGCGTACGCCCAGCTCGGTGAGGGCCGGTGCCAGGGCGGGATCCCAGGGGGCCTCGGTGGGCGTGCCCGTCAGAGGTGGCAACGACGGGGTGGCGGCGGCCACGGCGCGGTAGTCGGCGGCCGTGTACCTCCAAGGGCGCCAGGGCACGCCGCGCAGCAGCACAGTCGCGATGCGCAGCCCGCCCCAGTCGAAGTCGCCGTGGTAGAGCAGCCTCGCGCCGTTTTCATGGAGGTGGCGCAGGAGCGTGTGGGCGGCGGCGGACGGCTGGCCCTGGAGGCAGACCAGCGGTGGGCAGCCGGCGCCGTGGACGTCGGCGGCGGCTGCCAGAACGGCGGGGTTCTCGCAGATCCGTACCTCCGGCGGTACTGCTGAAGGCGGCTGGTGGGTGAGTTGCCGGAGGGTGAGCACGCAGGGTTCCCCCGCGTCGGCCATCCAGTCGAGGGCGGGGTTACCTCGCAGGTTCAGGGTGAGGACTGTCGATGACAAGTCGTCGCGCAGCAGTCCTGCCGACGCCCACGCGTCGCGCCGCCATGAGGCTCCGCTGCCACCGGGAAGGCCGGTGAGGGCGCGGACGCCCGACAGCGTGAGGGTGGCCAGGGGCGTTCCGTCGTCCAGCGCGTGCGCGCTGCCCAGCACCCGGGCTGAGAAGGCGGGCAGGGACACGGCGGGGGTGGCCGGGAGTTCGCGGAGCACTCGCGCGGTGTCGTCGAGCAGCGTCCGCGCGACGTCGGGGGTGCGGGCGAGACGCCGTACGAGGCCTTCGGCGCGTAGCCGGGCGGCCCATGCCGCGAAATGGGGGCGGTCGTGACCGAGGGCGTCGAGCGCGGCGTACGCCGCCCGCCAGGCACTGGACTCGTCGCGGTGAGCCTGGCTGAGGAGCGTGACGGGCCCGGTGAGGGCTGTGACGGCCACGGCGAGGCCGCCGGGGCTGATGCCGGAGCGAGACAGGACGGCGTCCACGGCGTCGAGCCGTACGGACAAGGACCGGCCGGCGCGCGGAGGCCTGCCCACCAATCGCTCGACGGCCGCTCGCTGGCCTTGGGTGGGGGTGGCCAGCGAGACGGGCCCGGTGAGCGGCTGCTCCCGTTCGAGACGTCGGCGTATGCGCTCGACCAGCCAGACCAGCTCAGGAGTGCCGAGGAGTCTGTGCAGACGTTCGGCGTCAACGCCATGGGGCGGCGGGGAGTTCACGCCCACAGGGGCTCCTGGCTCTCCGCCCCGGCCGCTTCCCGGCCGTGGGCTGATGCCGGTGCCGGTGCCGGTTCCTCGCCACGCCGCCGCGCACTGCCGTCCCACTCCCAGCGGGTGACCAGGACCGCCGCCACCCCGTCGATCCGCGAGAGCTGCGCGATGGCGATGCCGGGCACTTGTGGATAACAGGCCCACTCCCGTTCGCTGGTCATCACCACGTCCAGGTCGAAGGCGTGCAGCAGGCCCAGGCACTTGCCGCGCGAGTCGTCGTCGACACCTGCGAACGCCTCGTCGAGGGTGACCAGACGGGGGGCGTACGGGCTCCCCGCGCTCGCGTAGTGCGAGGACGCGGCGGCGAACAGGGGCACGGACACGGCGAGGACGCGCTCACCGCCCGAGGCCGGCCCGGTGGCCGGGACCCATCGGCCCTGCTGGTGACGCTCGATGCCGAATTCGTGCCAGGAGCGGTAGTCGAGGGCGGCGGTGAGGTGTTCGAGCCAGCTTCCGGCGGCGTCGCCGGTCTGCTGCTGGGCGATCTGCGCCTGCAGGAACTCGCCGACTGCCATCCGGTCCTCGGGGGTCCAGGCGTCCGCGGACTGGCGCAGGCGTTCGCGCGCCCGGTCGAGACCCGCCGGGGCCTTGCGCGAGGCCCGCCACACCAGGCGCAGCTTCATGCCCGTCGACGTGGGGCGTTCCTCCAGCTCGGCGTTCATGGCCTGTACCTGCCGTTCGGCCGTGCCGATCAGCTCCTGCAGAGTGCCCGCCACCTCGGTGATGAGGTGGGTTTCGAGGATCTCCCGCTCGTGGGCGGACAGGATGCGGGTGAGCTCACGGACCTCTGCTGCGAGTGCCTCGGCGAGTTCGGGTACGGCGCGTTCGCGGCCCTGGTACACGATGTCGACGACCATGCCTTCCTCGACCATGCGGGCAGACACGGTGTGCCCGTGCCGGGACAGGGCGTCCTGAAGAGACTTGAACTCTTCGCTGAGATGCCGCTGCACGCGTTCCCAAGCTCCGTCGGAGTCATCCGTCCTGGACAGTTCGGTCTCGATGGAGCGGGCGAGGGCGATGGCGGGGGTGGCCGCCCACGGGCCCTCCGTCACCGGCGGTACGGCGAGGTCGGGCAGCGCGACCGTGATCAGACCCGTGGTCGCGAACCGCTGGAGGGCCGCGATCGCCGCGGCCCGGGCGTCCGTGGCCTCGGCGAGGCCCCGTTCCAGCTGTTCGATGCGGCCCTCGGCGCGGCTGGCCCGCCGGTCAGCGTCCGTGTGCAGTTCGCGGGCACGGCGCTGCTCGGTGCCGCAATCGCTGAGAGAGCGGGCAGTCTCGGCGAGACGTCGTTCCAGTTCGGCGACGGCGGCGCCGACCGTGGAGCGGAGGGTGCTGTGGCGCTCGTCCGCCACGGCGGCCTCGCGGGCGGCTTCCTCGGCGCGCAACGCATGCTCCGCGGCCCGCTGCCCCACCTGTTCGGCCTCGTCGTGCTCCTCCCCTGCCTGCCGGGCCGCCTCGGTGCGCTCCCGCAGGGCGGGCCACAGAGCGGCGAAGGCGAGGGCGAGGTCGGTGAGGGCCTGGCGCACGGCGGCGAGCCCGGCCCGGTCGGCGGGCAGGCCCAGGTCGGTGACGGCCGCGTCGAGTTCGGCCACGGCCTGCTCGGCCGTCCGGGCAGCCTCGGTGAAGACGGCGGCCCGTTCGTCGCGTCGGCTGCGGTCCCGGCGGACGGTGTCGGCGGCCGCGGACACACGGGCGTACGCCTGCCTGAGCGGGGCCTCGTCAGGGACGGCGGCCAGTTCGGCGCCGAGCTTGCGGCGGCGCACGGCGGCAGCGTCCGCCTGGGCGGTCACAGCCGCGGACTCCTCCTGGAGCACGGCGAGCCCGGCCTGCAGGGCGGTGATGCGGGATCGTCGTGCTTGTTCACGGGCCCCTTCACCGAGGTATTCGGCTGCGGGTTTGGCCCACCGGCCGGTGAGCGAGCCGACGCGGAACCGCCCGTCAAGCGCTGCCCAGGTGTCCGCGCCCTCTCCCGCCGTCCGGACGGCTTGGGCACTGTCCCCACCCAGCCCGATCGCCGCGAGCAGCCGTTCCACCGTCTCCTCGCCGATCGCTGCGGCCCGCTCGTCGCCGTGGTCCACGGCAGGGCGCAGCACGTCGGCCAGCGACGGCCCCCGCACAGACCCGGTCTGCGGGGCGAGCAGCACGTCGTGCCCGTCACCACCGAGGAGGGAACCATCGGAGCTCACCCGGGCATCGAGCAGTACGCAACCGTCAGGACGCACCCAGGCATCCAGCAGTCCGGATGCCTCCAGCGCCGCTTCCAGGCCGGCGCGGTCGGCCTCCCCGAGCCCCTCGCGGAAGTCCGCCAGCCGCCACAGCGGGGCACCCGGCGTGCGCTCGCGCAGTCCCGGGGTACGGGTGTACGGGGCCTCGGGACCCCGCTGGCCTCCGGCTTCGAGTGCGGCCAGTTCCCGTTCCATGTCCTGGCGGCGGGTTGCGAGCTCAGTCCTGCGATGCGCCAGGACGGCCATCTGGTCGGCGAGCTCCGCCGAGGCGCAGTTGTGGGCTCGCGAGGCGTGGGCGCGCGCTGGGCAAGGCCCGTCGAGATGACGCACCCAGTCCTGGACCTCGTCGAGGAGGCCTGCCGGGTCCGGGTACGTCAGCTCCTGGCACGTGCGGGCGTGCTCGCGTACGGCGTCCACAAGCTCTTGGCCCGCGGCTGCCACGGCCTCCTCCGCCCGGTTGTGCGCCGCGGCCGCGAGCGCGAGATCGGCCTCCGCCTCGTCGAGCCGCCCGGAGGCCGCGTGACGCTCGGCCTTTGCTCTGTCGGCCTCGTTCGCCAAGCCCTCGACATGAGCCAGGGTGCGCCGCCGGCGATCCGCCGCCTCCTCCGCCTCTTCCCGGGTGGGTTCATCAGGCAGCGGGACGCGGGCGTCCCCGGCCGCCCCCCGGACGCGGTCGAGGACGTCTCCGGCCCGGCGCTGCGCCGCGGCGAGCCGGTTCTCGGCCGCGCCGCGCCGCTCCAGTGCCCGCGTGTGGAGCCGCGCGGCCTGCTCGCGGTCGGCCGCCGCGCGCTCCTGAGCCCGCGCCGTGCGGGCCGCCTCCGCGGCCACTTGCTCCAGCTCGCGGGCACTGCGCATCTCGGGGCCTTCGCGCAGGGCGGCGTCCTGGGCCCGCAGGCGGGTCTCGGCCTCTTCCAGGGCGGCGATCCGCTCCCCCGCCGCCGCTCTGTCCTCCTCCGCACGGGCCTTGTGCGCCTGTTCCTCCGTGAGGTCCCGCTGGAGGCGCTCGTAGCGGGAGTGCTCACTGCGCGGCAGCCGTGCCCGGCGGCGGGTGGCGATGCGGGCGTAGCGCCGGTAGTGGTCCAGGAACGCCGAGGCGGCGTGCTCGGCCTCAGTGGCGGCCCGCAGTTCCTCCTTCTCCTCGTCCAGGGAACGGAACGACTCGGCCGCATCGGCGATGACCGCCTGGTCCATGGGCGGCAGTGCTTCGGTCAGGGCCCTGGAGAGGGCGGCCTCGTTGGGGCGCTTGGACAGCTGGGGCTGGCGCAGCTGGATGAGCAGGTCGACGAGGGCCGCGTAGCGCTGCTCGCCGAGTCCGAACAGTGCCTCGTCGACGGCCCTTCGGTACGTCCTGGCCTGGTCGTACACCATGCCGTGCCCGGCGATCGCCTCGTTCAACCGGTCGCGGGACAGAGCGGTGCCCGTGGGATCGACCAGACTGAGTTCCGGGCCGATGCGCTGGTCGGTGACGGCGTACCAGTGGCGGGCGATGCCGCGCCCGGCGACGGCCTTGAGGCCGCAGGCGAGGGTACGGAAGTGCTCTTCACCGCTAGTCGCGTCCCGTCGGCCGAATTCGATCCACGTGTAGCCGAGCCGTTCGGAGTGCGGGTGCTCGCCGCCGAGGAGCAGATTCCACTCCATGCGCTTTCCCGGGTCGCCGTCGGGCTCGACACGGCGCGGCGTGAGGTCTCCGTCCAGCAGGAAGGGCAGTGTCAGGGCGAGGACCTTGGACTTCCCGGTGCCGTTGTTGCCGCGCAGCAGGAGGCGTCCGTCACGGAAGTGGAATTCCTCCACGTCGTAGTGGAAGAGGTCGACGAGTCCGATGCGCAACGGCTGCCAGCGCGTGCGCACGGGGACGGGCAGGGCGGTCAACTCTGGTTCGCCTTTCGCTGCTGAGGCATGCGCGTGGTGCGAGGGGTGCCGGATTCGCGTACGACCGTCTCGCCGACGGCGTACCGGGCGAGAGCCGGGCGTGGCACGACCGTGCCGCCTTGACGGGATATGAGTGCGAGGGCGGAGAGCTTGGTGAGTGCCTGTTCGACCAGTTCCCCCTCCGCGCCCGGTTCCTTGGCGGACTTGGCCCAGAAGCCGCCGTGCTCGACGGCAAGGTCACGGACCTTCTGCTGGAGATCGTCGGTGGTGACGGGACAGCCGGCCGCCGCGAGGTGTTCGGCGAGCAGCAGGGTGATGTGGCCGTGAGTGCCCTGTTCGGGCATGCGGACGTCGGTCAGGTCGTCTTCGGGGTCGACCATGGCGATGCCCTCGGCCCTCACCTCGGCGACGAGTCCGGTCAGTTCCGTGATACGGGCGATGAGGAAGCCGCGCTGCCGGGTGAGATAGGCCAGCTCCGCGTCCGTCAACTCGTCGTAGTACAGCACCGGATCGTCGAGCAGGCGCCGGGTCAGCGAACGGCGCATCGCGCGGAACCGCAGCTCGTCGCTGTCCAGGGCGGTTTCGGCGACCAGTTCGGCGAGGCGGCCCTCGAAGGTGCCGGCATGGACCGTCGAGGGGCCCCGACGGGTGACGAGCAGGCCGGCCAGCACGCGCCGCTCGACGTCGTACAGGACGTCGCCCGCTCCGCTGACATAAGCCTCTTCGTCTCCGGCGACGCGCCGGAGGACGCCGAGCTTCAGCAGGAACCGTACGACTGCGGCAAGGTCGAGGCGCTCGTCCCGCCGGTCCAGGGTGAAGTGGATTCCGGCGTCCGTGAGCCGGGGGTCGGCGGCGTCCAGGACGATGTGGTCGGCGAGACGGCCCAGCGCGATCTGCGCCTCGCCTCGCTCAAGGGCGGCCAGGGCGAGGCAGAGCAGGACGTAGCGGCGACGGGTGAAGGGGGCACCGGTCCGGCCGGCCTCACGAGCGGGGTGTGCCGGGCCGGCGAGGGTGCCGGGGACCTTCCGCAGCCGGGCCGCCTCGGCGCCCACTTGGAGGGACCAGCCGGTGTTGCGGTCGAACCACTCCCGCAGTTCCGAAGCGTGGCGGCGGATGAGCCGGAAGTCGTCGGAGTGCGGGCCGTGCGCGAGCAGGAGCGGCTGCTTGAGCAGAGCCCGGGCGGCCTTGCGCAGATCGGCGGCGTGCTGCCCGTCCAGCACCTCGGCGAGTGGGGTGCTCATGGCCTGCCGTCCTCCTCCGTCAGGTCGACGATCTCAACGGCGTGATCAGGGCCCCGGAACCTGCCGCCGGGAGTGGTGATCTCCGCGACCGCGCCGTCACCGAGCGCCGAGAGGCGGATCTCCATGGAGCCGTCATTGCTGGTGGCCGAGGTGCGGGTCATGCCGGGCCGCCACGTGGCCAGGGCATCACCGAGGAGCTGGAGGAAGAGGCCGAAGGCGAGCGGGTCGAGTTCACCGAGCGCCGAGAGGCGGGTGACACCGCCGGTGGCGAGCCGGGCACGAGCGGCGGCGATCTCGGCCCCCTGCTTGGCGGCGATCTCGGCGAGATGGCGGCGCGCCTCGGAGCGGTCCTCGACCTTGCGGGGTTTGCCGCGCCGTTCGTAGCTGCCCGTGCGGCGTAACTGCGGGCTGATGCGCAGGGGATCGGATTCGGCCCACGGCGTGGCGGCAGGGACCGGCCGTGCCGTGCGGGCGGCGAGGGTTTCGGCGTCGACGGTGAGATGACGGGCGGGGTAGAGCCCGAAAGCGGTCCGCCACAGACGGTGCCGGGCATCGTCGTCGGGCGCCTCGGCGAACCAGTGGGCGAGCGTCCGGAAGTCGGCGGAACGGTCGGAGCGCCCGGCCCGGCGCTCGTTGAGCGACCGTACGACCGCCAGGAGCTGAGGAATCGCCCCGAGGGCCCGCCCTCGCAGCAGCCGGGCCTGCGACTCGCGCCCGTCCCGGCTGATGAACCACGCGGCAAGCCCCTCCCAACGCCCTGTCCACCGCGTGTACGCCTCCCGCTCTGCGTGCGCCGCGTCCTCCGGAGAGGCATCGGCGGCCTCGCGGGCAGCGGCGGTCCGGAGCAGCGGCACGATGAAGCCGGCGTCCTCCAGTTCCAGGATCAGCTGGGCGATGCGCCCGCCGAGGGTGATCAAGTCCTGGATGAACCGCTCCAGATACTGGATGAGCCGGTCCTTGTAGGCGAGGAACACCTCCTCCTCGACGTCGTGCAGGTCGATGGTGCGCTGCAGGGAGCCCATGAAGGCGCGAGCGTTCTCGGCGAGGGCCGCGAACCTGCTGGTCAGCACGTCGAGTGCGAGGTACGTCTTGGCCGGGTCGAGTTCTTCCCCGGCTCCCAGGACGAGCAGGGCGCGCAGCTGGGTGACGATGTCGTGCAGAGCGACCGCCTGCAGCGCTCCACGCCGGCCAAGCGCCTCGTCATACGCGGACAGCGCCTCCTCCGCAGCCTCCCCCGCCCGGGTGAGCTGATAGACGAACCTCTTGCGGTAGAAGTCCTCGACGGCGGTGACCCGCGCGGTATCGGGATCGGCCCGCAGATTCCCCCACTCAACGAGGCTGTCAAGCGCCTTGACCACGGTCTCGAGCTCGGCCGGACGCTCACCGGCCGGCAGCGCGGCATGCACATCCTCGGGCCGCAGGTGCACCGCGAACCGTTCCTTGGCGACGAGGAACGTCCGCATCGTTCGCCGGTAGAGGACGGCGTTGGGCACGGTGAGATGCGCGAAGGGGGCGTATCCGGCGGGGGTGGAGGCCGGATTCTCAGGCGTCGGAGTCATCGCTTTGTCATTCTGTCCGATGACCACCGGCCTCGACGGAAAAAGCCAGGGAACTCACAATTCACAACCGGCCGCGTGGCGCTCTGCCGTCGGCGGTCGGCTCGCGGAGATCGTGCGGGAGGTGAATCTCCGAAGTTGGGTGGCGGCCAGGGTCGCACCCTCGGAGATTGCGGTCTGCGCCCGGTTCCACACACATACCGCGCGGATCAGGGTGCGGCTCGCCGAGGCCGGGCTGCCTGTCGTACGGGTCAAGGACGGGGAGCCCGACGGCACGGCCGGGGTGCGGGTTTCGAGCTTGCACAGCCTGAAGGGACTGGAGTTTCGCTGCGTGGCCGTGGCCGGGGTGACAGCCTCCGCTTTCCCGTTCCAGAAGGCGGTGACGCCGGCCGAGGTCGTCGACCCGCTCCAGCACGCCACGGACTTCGCCAGCGAACGGTGTCTGCTGTTCGTGGCGTGCACCCGGGCCAGGGAGGCACTGTACGTGTCGTACAGCGGGCGACCGAGCACCTTCCTCTGTGAACAAAGTCAACGCTCGTAGTAGCCTGGCGGACGTGGGAGGGAGGAAGGGTGGCTTGATCAAGCACCCGCAGTTGGGGGAGAGTCCTCGTGCAAATCAGAAACGCCCTGGGAGTGCAGATGTCCACGTCGAGTGCCGTACCGGTGACCTTGGCGGAAATCGCCCGTCTCGCGGGCGTGGGGCGAGCAGCCGTGAGCAACTGGCGGCGGCGGCATCCGTCCTTCCCCGGGCGGATCGCTGGCACCGACGTCAACCCTCAGTTCTCCATGACCGACATCGAGAACTGGCTACGCGAGAACAAGAAGCTCAAGAAGTCCGCCGAGCGGGAATGGCTCTGGCCCCGCTTCGAGGCGCTCGGGGGGCGCGACGAGACTGGGGCCGCCATCGCGAAGGCAGGGCGACTCCTCTCCGGCCGGGAAAGCGAGGAAGGCGATGAGCTCCCGGACGAGACGCGGGCGCTGATCAAACGGGCTGTGGATCTCGGGCGGCGCGAAGGAGGCGTACAGACCTTCGCGTTCCTGCTGCGCCGGTGGCTTGACGTCCATGTGCGCCAGATCGCCACCACCCCGGAGCCGCTGGCTGCACTCATGGCAGACCTCGCCCTCGGTGCGGCCGACCGCGCGGGCGGGACCACGGTCATGGACCCGGCCTGCGGCACCGGGCACCTTCTCGCGGCCGCGGCCGAAGCCGTGAAGGAGTCCGGTCCCAGGGCGGTCACTCTGCTCGGCGGCGACCGCGACCCTGTCCTCGCCGCACTGGCGAACGCCCGCCTGAGCCTCGCCGAGGGTAAGAGGGAAGGCGAGCGGACGCGCATCGACGTACGGGCGGGAGACTCCCTGCGCGAGGACCCCTTCGCCGGCACGCACGCCGACATCGTCCTGTGCAACCCGCCCTTCAACGAACGGGACTGGGGGTACGAAGAGCTGGCCACCGACGCCCGCTGGAGCCACGGACTGCCCCCGCGCACCGAGCCCGAACTCGCCTGGGTTCAGCACTGCCTGGCCCGGCTGCGTCCCGGCGGCGCCGCCGTGCTGCTGCTGCCGCCTGCCGTGGCGGCCAGGAAGGCCGGCCGACGCGTCCGCGGCTCGCTGCTGCGCACCGGCCATCTGCGGGCCGTCGTCGCGCTGCCACCGGGATGCGCGGCGCCGCACAGCGTCTCCCTGCACCTGTGGGTGCTGCGGACGCCCGCCCCCGGAGAGGAGGCACAGGTGGGCGGACGGCTGCTGGTTGCCGACGCCGCGTCACGCTTCCCCCGGCCTTCGGCGCGGGAGTGGGCCCCCGACTGGGCAGCGATCGGCACCTTCGTACGCGAGGCCGTCGAGGAAGCTGACTCCCTGCAGGAGCCCGCCCACGTACGTCAGGTGCCCGTCATCGACCTCCTCGACGACGAGGTCGACCTCACCCCAGGGCGTCATATCACTCCGTCCCCGGTGGACTCCGCGCCCCGACTAGCCGAATCCTGGAGGGCGTTCACCGAACTCACCACGAGTGTGGGCAAGTCGGCCCGGATGCTCGCGGCGCTCGAATTCGCCGCAGCCACTGCGGACACTCCGACGGCTACCACGGTCGCCGAACTGGCCCGGGCCGGGGCGCTCACCCTGCGTGGCGGGCAGCAACCGCCGGACGAGTCGATCCGCACGGGGCCGTCGTCCGACGACGACATCCCGCTACTCACCGTCCCCGACCTGCTGGTGGACGGCGAGCCGCGAGGCTGGCTCGCGCCCGACGACCCGGCGGCCCGCGAGGCCGTGATCGCCGAACCCGGGGACATCGTGGTGGTGGGGGTTGCCCGCGCCTTCTCCGCCTGGGTCCACGAGGGGTCACCGACCGCCCTCGGCCCGCAACTGCACGCCGTGCGGGTGCAGCCCGAGCAGCTGGATACCTGGTTCCTCGCCGGTTCGCTCCGAGCCCCCGCCAACGCCCGGCAGGCCGGAACGCACACCACGAGCTCCTCCCGCATCGACGTCCGCCGCCTCCAGGTCCGCCAGGTACCCCTTGGCGAACAGCGGCGTTACGGCGAGGTGTTCCGCGAACTGGCCTCCTTCGAGCGGATGGTGCGCCGCGGGGCCGGCCTCGGCGCGGATCTCGTCCGCGACCTCGGCGACGAACTGGCGGCCGGACGCCTGGCAGGCAGGGCATAGGGGACTGATCCGCCGCCTGACCGCACATGCGCTGCTGGTGCCTCGTGTGGTCACGTCTCCATGTCCGTGGGATCGGCGAGCCGGGCCGTGAGCTGGGCGTCAACCGTACGCCGTACGTCCTCGACCCGTGCCCCGAGTTCCGGCGGCAGGCCCGCGACCGTGCGCCCCGCCGTGTCGACCGCGCTGACCGCGGCCTCCAGTTCACCGAAGGCGAGGCGGCATTCGGCGAGGCGGAGCCGGATCACCGCGCGTTCGGCCCGCTCGGCCGGACCGTCCCCGTGGATGAGATCGTCGTCGATTCCCCGGTAGAGCCGGGCCGCGGAGCCGAAGTCACCTGCCAGGCGGAGTCCGTCCGCCGCTCCCTGCCACACGCGGCGCACCAGGGGGCGATGCTCGCCCCACTCCTTGCGAACCCGCGCCGTCAGCCCGCGCAAGCGGTCGGCCGCCTCGCCCGGATCCCCGGACTCGATCTCCGACTCGGCCTGCACGCAGAGTCGTTCAACCGTGCGAGCATCGAGCCACTCTTCCTCGACCAGCGCAGATGCCGCAGGCGGGGCGACGAGGGCGGGGCGCGGCCGCAGGACCCTGTCCGATGGCCGGCGCAAAGGGGCCGTGGGGTCGGGGCGGGTGCGCGGCCGGGGCTCGGGGTCGCCGGGCCGGGGCCCGAACGGGGCAAGGACCTCCAGGACCTCGTCGACGGACGGGCGCTGCTCGGGCTTCTTGGCGAGCATCCGCACCACCAGGTCGTCGATCGCCTCGGGGATGCCCGCGGCGTATACGCTCGGCGGCAGCGGTTCCTCGTGGAGATGTTTGTCGGTCAGACCGGAGTCTGCGCCGAGCGGGAACGGCGGTCGTCCGGTGAGGAGTTCATAGAAGATGCAGCCGAAGCAGTACACGTCCGTACGCGGAGTGGGCTCCAGTTCTAGCAGCTGCTCGGGCGCCAGATAGCCGCGGGTGCCCAGCGTCGAACCGTGGGCCGTATACCGTGTGGCGTCG
Source organism: Streptomyces roseoverticillatus (assembly GCF_000719265.1). Lineage (GTDB taxonomy): Bacteria > Actinomycetota > Actinomycetes > Streptomycetales > Streptomycetaceae > Streptomyces > Streptomyces roseoverticillatus. The sequence goes on from NZ_JOFL01000007.1 coordinate 145,932, forward strand.
GCGCGCAGCGGCTTGGCGATGCCGAAGTCGATGAGGACGACTGCCCCCTCGTCGTCGATCATGATGTTCGCCGGCTTGAGATCCCGGTGCACCACAGGAAGGGTGTGCGCACAGGCCAGCGCCCCGGCCACCTGCACGGCGACGGCGACCGCCGCGGCCAGAGGCAGAGGATTGTGCTCGTCGAGGTAGGTCCGCAGACTCACCCCGGACACCAGACGCATGGCGATGTACGGCACGCCCTGGTGCGATCCGCTCCCGTACAGCTCGGTGATGCCCGGGTGGTCGAGCGTGCCCAAGAGACCGGCCTCGCGCCGGAACCGCGCGTTTCTGACAGTGAGTTCGACCTCGCGCTCGTGCGGGTCGAGGCAGTACAGGGCCTCGGAGTCGTGGCGCAGGAACTTCACCGCCACCTCCCGACCGCCGGAAACCTCGCGGGCCCGCCAGACGTGAGCCATCCCGCCCTTGCCGAGCGAGCCTTTCAGCTCGTAGCGCCCGTCAATCAGATCACCCGCGCCGGGCTTGTACGTATCCGCGTCCACCGCCGTGCCCCTTCACACTCCTGCGCCATAGGCACACCAGAGTAGCGTGAAGGGATCATTACACGGGATATCCATGGACTAAGTTTACAGCTCTATGGCATGCTCGGTTGGCACCCGGATCTCCTCGGAGTCCCGTCGGTTCCGGGCACTCCTGCCCATGCCGCCCTCCACGGGGGTCACCATGCAGAATTCATCGGGCGTCTCCGGCCACGACTGGCTGATCAGGGCGAGCCCCCGGATGGCCCGGCCCGACGCCGCGGCTTGCCCGACCCACCAGCGCACCGCGATGCGACCCCTGCTCATCGCCGAGCCGCCCGTGCCGTTCCGCCCCGACCCGCGCGAGCAATTCGCGTTCGGGCCGCTCTTCACGGCCCTCGACCTCTGGGAACACGCGAACTGGCCCGTCGAGCGGGTGCGCGAGGAACTCCGCAGCACCCGCGGCCCCTTCCGCGGGTGGGGCGCACCGGTCCATCCCGCCCACCTGGCCTGGACCGCCCACGCCCTGGAGCGCTACGTGACCGCCCGCACCCAGGAACAGGCCGCTGCCATCAAGGCCGGGCTGCCTCCAACCGCACCGGTCGAGCAACCGTGGACGTGGCGCACCCGCCGCACGGATACTCCTGATCCGCGTGGCGCCCGGCAGTACGAGCACACCCTCTGGGGCCGCATGTACGCCTCCGCCGACGGAACGGTGCGCGACCTGTGGCTCCCCTCCATGGGCCGGGCCAAGACCGGCCGCCCCGACGCGGAACTCGCTGCGGTGGCACAGGTGATGGCGCACGGCGCGCCCACGCCCCGGCGCAAGGCGCGCACCGAGCCCCCGCCCACCGCGACCGACGACAGGCCCCTGCCCGGACTGGTCCGCGTCTTCGACTTCGGATGCGCCGACGGCTCCATGGTGAAGCTGCTCTCCGAAGGTCCCACCGAAGCAAGGCAGCGTTTCGCGGACGACGCGGCGCCCGCTTTCCTCGCAGCCGCGACCGGAACCGGCGCACGGCCCGGCGAGAGCTGTGTCGACTGCAAGGCCATCGCCAGCTGTACGGACCTGAAGCGCGCTCCACAACTGTGGGGCGGGCGGCCCCCTGCCCTCGTACGCCAACGACGCTCCGTCTCCGCCTGGGACCTGCGTCTGCACGCCGAATGCCCCGCCCAGTACCACCTGGTGCGACGGCTGCACCTCAACGACCTGTCCACCGAGGACCGGGGAGCACAGCGCGGCCGAGCCGTCGACGCCTGGCTCAACGCACAACACGACCAACGCCCGGTATGTGGCTGTCGGGACCGCGAGGTCCCCGACCTGGCCGCCATACGCGCCAGGACCGGACTCGACGACTCATCCGCACATGAGGCCGTCGGAATGCTTGCCGAACACCGGCTGTTGTGCCCGCTTAACGGCCTCGGCGCCGACGAGAAAGTGCTCGCACAACATCGGGTGACGGCCTACCTGCCCGAACTCGACGTCGTCGTCCTCGCCGTACCCGATCTGGTGTACACCCATCGTGGTCGGTGGATCTGGCGCGAGACCAAGACGTCGACTCGCCCGCTCTGGGAACGACAGTCCTTGCTCCGCACCTACCCCCAGCTCGCCCTGGCCGTATTGCTGTTCCATGCGGGAGCGCTCGGAGACGACCCGCGCCGGTCGTGGGTCGAACTGGAGCATCTACGCGAGGGTCACGGCGAGAGCCGGCTCGAAACCATCGACCCCGGACGCGCCGAGAACGTCGACGAAGCCCGGACCGTCATCGCCGAACTCGCCCAGCCGCTCCTGGACGACACCACGTACGAGCCGAGGGCCGGACGCCACTGCCACGGCTGCCAGGCACGGGCCTGGTGCCGCCCCGGCACCGCCTACGTCACCGACCACCCGCGCCCGGGAAGCCCCGAGGCGCAGGCCCCGGCGCAAGGAGGCATCCCGGCTCATGGCTGACCAGCAACTCGTACCGGACTGGTTGTCCAACCCCGACGTCGTCCTCCTGCGGGACGTCGCCACCGCTGTCCTGCACCTGGCAGCCGTCGACCGCCTCGACTCCTTCGCCCTGCCCTACCCGGCCACCGCGCAACGGGCCTTGGACGCCCTGGTGCTCCAGTGCCTGCGCAACGGGGCCAAGCCCCCGGCCGGGGTGCCCGAGATGATGCGGTGGGCCAGCGCCCGCCCCCTGGGTAGCTGGCCCCTCGACCGACTGCCCACCGACCTGTTCGACATCGCCGACCGGCTGATCGACGAGGACTCGGGAGAGCCCTCGCAGCTCTGCCACGAACTCGCCGTACGGGGATACGGCGACAGCACCGGACGGCAGTACGACCGCTTGGTGATCCATGAGGCCCTTCGCGCCTGCCGCGCCATGTCATCGCCCGAGTCGTACACGGCCTTCCGCCGTCTCCTCGTCACCCGGCCTGTCCTCACCGAGGCGGACTGGGCCGAGGTCAGCAGCGATCTTTTCCTCGACCCCGTCCGCTTCCTCATCGAGGAGATCTACGCCCCCGTCCCTCTCGGGTTCCGGCGGGGTGGCTCGTACCTGTGCTGCCACCGCTGCCTGACGCTGCTCCACCCGGTGTCCGACGCCGAGTGGTGGTGCGAGCGCGATCAATGCCGGCACCGGGGCCCCGCGCCGCGCGGCCGGGAACTCGTCGCGTCAGAGATAGGGGACCTGCGTCAGCTGCGCAAGCCGCTGCGACAGTTCGTCACGGGGCCCGGGCAGGCCGAAACCTCGCTGGAGAGTGAGCTGCGCGCCCTGGGGCTCACCGTCGAGATGTGGCCCGGATTCGACGCGTACGACCTGCGCGTCACCTTCCCTGATGGTTACGTGTGGGCCGTCGACGTGAAGGACTGGGCGCACCCCGCCTTCCTGGGACGCTCCGCAACCGCTGTCCGCGCCGAACCCCCGTACGACGAAGCATGTTGGGTCGTGCCGGGCTTCAGGGTACGCGCACGCCGCAACTACCTCGACATCTACGCCAAGGAGCGGGGCGATGGCGCGGGCGGACTACGTCTGCTGACGGACGACCAGCTGAAGAGGGCAGCACGACTTCGGCTGTCCGGCGAACGCGGGCCGGACACGACCATCGGTCCCCTCCACACCGACCGGACCATGCCATCGGGAAGCGACCGGAGAGCCGTGCATACGGCGTCACCCCCGTCCGGAGAACATGCGGCGCCGACGGACGGTGCCGGGAAGAACGGAGCGGAGCATGCGTGACCGCAGCAGCTGGTACCAGCCGGTCGTCGCCGCACTGGGCCCATGGCCCGAAGAGCACGCCGGGACCCGGCCCGCCCTGCTCTGCCAGGTCGAACTCGCCCTCCGGATGATGGAGACCGTTGCGCCCGGCCACTCGGCCGACGGAGCGTGGACGCTCCTCGGCGGCTACGGTCTCCGCTTCGTGCAAGCCGCGAAACTCCCCACCGGTACGGCCGAGCAGGTCGCACTGGCCGCGGCCCGGCACCTGCTCTGGCCGATGCGCCGCGGCCGGATGTGGCGGCAGAGCCTGGATGCCTACCTGGAACTTCCCGAACGGCTGCGCGCGTACCGTGTCCCTGCGGCCGGGGAACCCGCTCATCGGGTCTCCCTGAAGGTGGCCGCCGACCGCTTCGCCGCCTACGACGATGCGCTCGCGAAGCTCCCTGACTTCTCCACCAAGCCGCTTCCCCTGGCGGAGGCGGGCGAACACCGCTTCATGGATCGCCGCCACCGGCGCACCTCCGTCACCATCCCCGCCGACCTCGTTCGGGACCCCGTGCCCGGTCATCCCCTCACCGCCGCTCGCCCGGCCACCGCAGGCCCCCTCGACGTGCCGCTCGACGAACTCGCAGACGTGGCACGATGGATGGACGAGGTGGAACAGCGGCAGGGACTGAGGGCGGGAAACTGGGCGCAGCGCCTCGACCACCTCGACCTCGACACCCGCACGCCGGACGGGACATCCTTCGAAGCAGCATCTGTCCTGCCGCTCGACCGGCTCACCCACCTCGTTGGCATGGTCGGCGCCGGCAAGTCGACTCTGATGACACTGCTCGCCGTCTGGGCGCACCAGAACGGCCTGCGCATCACGCTCGTCGTCGGCGACGTGGCCGAACAACTGACCCTGACCGAACTGTTCCGCGCACTCGGCCTGAGCGCTGCCCCGGTTCAGGGCGGCACGACGCGGCCCCAGCACACCCAGCGGCTGCACCGCAGGCTCGCCGCACGCGGAGCGCACTCGCTGCTGGCCCATACAGGCCCCGTCTTCACACACCTCAGCACCGCCTGCCCGCTGGACGCCCTGCGCGCACTCGACACGTCGGAGCCGCTGCGCTACGCCGACGCGCCGTGCGGCGCCCTCCACCCCGCACGGCGCCAGGAGACCGATGAGGAACCGGCGGCCGAGCGCGCCGTACGCGAGCTCGAACGCGCTCGAGGAGTCCCGGGGAGAGCGGCAGTCGCGGATGACACCGACGAGGAGGACCTGAGCTCTCCGCACGCCTGCCCCCTGTGGAACCTATGTCCCCGGCACTCCTCCGCGCGCGACCTCGTGGACGCGCTGATCTGGGTGGCCAACCCCGCCAGCCTTGTCCAGACGGCGGTGCCGCGCCAGCTCAACGCCGAGCGGCTGCGCTATCTCGAACTGGCCTGCCTGCGCAGCGACATCGTGATCGTCGACGAGGCCGACCGCGTACAGATGCAGCTCGACCAGATGTTCGCGCCGTCGGCCACGCTCGTCACCACCGGTGTCTCCGACTCCTGGCTGGACCAGTTGCAGACCCACGAGATCGCCGAACTCTCCCGGCAGGGACGACTGCAACTCTCCGACCAGGACGTGGAACGGTGGTCCGCCGCCTTGGACGTCGTCGGATCCGCCGCAGACCGGCTGTACGCCATGCTCATCGACGACGAAGGACTACGAAACTGGGCACAGATCGACTACTTCAGCGCGTGGACGCTTCAGGAGAAGCTGCTGCACGCTTGGTACCCGCCGGTGCAAGGCCGGACCTCGGGGCGACCGGACAGCACGGGCGAAGAGGACGTCGAGGACGAGAGCGCGCTTTACGAGGACGAGGACGGTCCCACGAACGACGGCAATGCCTCTGCGCAGAAGGCCCCCTGGGCGGAGCGCCGCGCCGAGATCACCGCATTCTTCGACACGTTCCGCGATGACCCCCTCGGCGGGCGCGGCCCCTACCTGACGCCCGCCGACAAGCTGACGTCTCTCGCCCACGACGTCCTGCACACCCTCGACGAGAAGCGGACACGACGCCGCGTCCGCGCGCTCCTCGACTCGTTCCTCATCGGAGCACCGGGGCCGGATCAGCGCCCCGCACCCGTCACCAAGCGCGGCAAGGAGCCGGCGCCCGAGGACGTTCCCCTCACCGAGGAGTGGCGTGACCTCAACGCGCGCCGCCTGGAGTTCACCCTTGCCCTCGCCGCCCTGCATCAGCGCCTGGACCGGGTAACGTTCCTGTGGCCCCAGGTAGAGGCCGCATTGCGGCTCGACTCGGCAAGCCACGAGCTGACTCGCCGCCCGCCCCTCGACTACGCGCCGCTGCTCCCCGAAGCGCCCATGGGCAACGTCCTCGGTTTCCAGTACCTGGTGGACGAACGGGCCGCCGCCCGCAACAAGGACGGACACCGCACCGGCACCCTGCGCTTCTTCCGCTGCGCGGGCGTGGGCCGCGAACTGCTCCTCAACCTTCCCCAGCTCGGCGCCGACCCCGGCCGGGGGCAGGCCGGGCCGCACGTCCTCCTCATGTCGGGCACCAGTTGGGCCGGCACCTCCACCCGAGCCCACGTCCTCGCCCCCGTCCGCGCGGTGCTCAAGCCGCAGAGCAAGGCGCTGCGCTCCATCCGCGAAACCGTGTTTCGCACCGAGTTCCTCTACGACGCAGCCGGGCAGCCGATCCGGCTCTCCGGGCAAGACCCCGACAAGCGCGAGGACGTCCTGCGCCTGATGGTCGACCGGCTGGCCCGGCCCCGGGGCGACGGAAGCGCCTCCCCGCTGCAGAACGAACTCGCCCAGATTCCCGACCAGCGCCGCAAGCGCGCCCTGCTCCTGGTAGGCAGCTACGCGGAGGCCAAGGTGGCCGCCGCCGCCCTGGACGAGATCCCGCGCTGGCGCGGCCGGGTACGCGTCCTGGCTGCCGACGACGCCGAACTGGAAACCGCCATCGACGGCGCGGCGCCAGCGGGGACTCAGGCGCCGAGCGCGGGAGCGGTGCGGCGCGGAGACCTCGCCTCCTTCGCCGACGACCCGGACGCCGAACTGCTCGTGGCCCCCCTCCTCGCCGTCGAGCGAGGACACAACATCCTTACCACCCCCCAGAGGCCTGGCGAGGAGAAAGTAGCAGCGTTCGGGACGGTGTTCTTCATGGCCCGTCCGCACCCACGCCCCGACGACCTCTCCCTTGCTGTCTTCGCCATCAACGACTGGGCGACCCGCTTCGTACGCGATCAGCTGAGGAGTCTGGATGGGACATTCAGTGACATGGTGGCGGGGGCCGACAGCCTGTATACAGCCGGCAGCGCCTTCAGGACCACTGCGCGCCGCGTATGGCGGCACGTCCTGTCACGGCCCTACATCTATTCCTCGCTCTCCGACGACGAGAAGAAGTCCTTCGCCTGGGACCAGCTCGTCACCATCTGGCAGGTCATCGGACGCCTCGTCCGCGGCGGCGTGCCCGCCCGCGTCGTGTTCGTCGACGCCGCCTTCGCACCGCAGCTCGCGGCCGCACAGGCCCCCGTCATCGGGCGGGAACGGCGCCCGCGCCGCGCCGCCGACCCGGGGCTGCTCGTGCGGCTGCGGGACGTCCTCACCCCGTATTTCGCGGATACCGACGCCTCCGCCGTCGGCACATACCCCGACCCTGCCGACACCGAACTCGTCAAGCTGCTCTACCGCCCGCTGTACGAGGCGCTGTGCGCCATGGGGGCGCCGCCCGGCCCGCGAGGCACCGGCTGAGGCGCCTCAACGTCTCCCAGGTGCAGGGCGATTGAAGAGGCAGCGCCCACCCGACCACGTACGACATCGCAGGGAGAACCGGCATGTATAGGAACATTCGCCGATCCGCGTACCACTTGGCCGAGGACAGCGCCCCCTGGACCGAGGACTTTCAGGCACTTCCCTTTCCCGAACACTGGCGCGCCGGGCTCCTCGAACTGCACAACCACGGGCGAGACGAGGAGAAGCAGCAGCTGACCCTGCCCACCCGCCGGCTCGACGGCGTGCTCCAGACCCTCGCCCCCGACGTGATCGTGCGGCCCCGGCCCCGGACCCCCGTCGAGCCGGGGCCGCAGGCCGCCGAGGACTTCTGGATGTACGTCCCTGCCTCGGCACCTGGCCCTCTCCCGAACCGCGCGATGCAGCAACTCCTCGACGCCTGGCTGCGCACTCTCGGCCCTAAGAACACCGTACAAGATCCCGGGTTCCGCTCGCTGCTGCTCGCGAGCAGCGCCGACCTGAAGCGGAACCTGCCCGCGTGGCAGCCGGTCACCGGCGTCGAACTGCTCACCACCCCGACCTCCCCGGGCGGTACTGCCGCCCCCGAACCACGGCAGTTCCAGCTCGCCACCGACGCACTGGCGCGTCGCATCCTGACTCTCGACGCCTACCCCTTCGAGGGCGGGGAGCTGCGCTTCCGTGCCCTGCCCCGCGGGCCACGTGACCAGGGCGCCGAACTCATGTCGCAGCCCCTGTGCCGGACGGTCAAGCGCAAGGAGTGGTGGTTCTCCGTCGTCCTGAACATCTCCCTGCACACGACGCCGTTCGACCCCAGGCCGCGCCTTCACCTGCACTGGGGCGTACGCCGATGGGCCACCCACACCCGGGCGACCACCAAACGCCTTAATCTGCCCTACCGGGGCGCCACTACCGTCCATCTACGGCCCACTATCCCCTGGCTGCCCGGAGCGCCGCCCAGCGAACGCTACGCACTCGCCCGCCTGCGCCGCGACCGGGCTGCCGACACCTTCGTCTGGTCGGAGAACGACGCGGCCGGCATCCTGCGCGGACTCAGCCTCGCCGGTAACTTCCCCGACCCCGAACAACTCCTCACCGAGCCGGTCTCCTGGATCGGTGAAGGCCGCGGCGTCCGCGCATCCGTGGTCCACAGCACCAGGATGGGGAAGCACGAGATCGGCACCGGCTTCATGCCCAACCAGCGAGCCCAGCTGACCGAATGGGCGGAGCAGGCCCTCCCTGAAGCAGTGGTCCGGGTACCCGATCTGATGCGCGGCCGCGGCAAGGGCATCGGAGCACCGGTGAACCGGCGGCCCAAGCCGAGGACCGACGAGGCCAAGAAGACCGAGCTGCTGCGCGAGACCGAGGCGCGGCGCGTGGCACTCGCGGCGCAGTCCCAGATCGCCGGCTACGACCCGGAACAGGACGGCCCGCCAGTGGTGGAGGCCCGGCTGCTGTGGCAGTCACCCGAGGTTCGAAAGGAAGCGGTGGCGCAGTTCGCCGAGGCCCTGGGACTCGACGGTGACGGCGGCGCCTCCGCCGAACAGGTCACGGACCGGGACTTCGACGATGCCAGGCCCGGAGCACCGGTCGTCCTCGAATGGCGGTCGGCGGAACTCACCCTCCGGCTGCGCTGCCTGCCTCTCGCCCACGGACTCGGTGACCGGCTCGTGCCCGACCCGACCGTCAAGGGAAAGGGCGCGGCCATCGCGGCGGCCGTCAGCGAGCGCCGCAGGGCCCTGCGCTCATGGCTCCACGCGGACGGCGCGAACCCCTCTCGCCCCGGACTCGCCCTGGTGGAGGTCGCCCACCGCAGCACCTTCCGCCCGGCGTCGACGGACCCCAAGTTCGCCGTCCGTCTGGGGTGCGCCGACGCCGGGCTGCTGACCCAGTTCGTCGTGACCCCGTCCACCGACCGGAAGATCGACAACGTGGACAGCCTCGGCCACCGCACCCACAGCTCCTGGCTCGACGGCCTGCGCCAGCTCGGCGTACGCGTCCTGCCTCAGCACACCCTCGGCGACGACCTCCCCGACGGGCTGCAGTACGCGGCAGTGTGGATGGTGAAGCGCCGCAAGGACGGTCCGACCCGGCTGCCCAAGCACCTTCCCGTGGCCGTCCTGGTCACCCCGCTGCCGGAGGGCGAAGGCCTCGCGGCCGTACGCGGCTGGGACGACAGCGCGGGGGCGTGGGTGCCCTATCCGCGGTTCCTCCTCGGCCTGGTGAAGCAGGCCGAGATCGCCCCTGAAGCATTCGCGGACCCCGAGGCTACGGACGATGGCCCCCGCTCCGGGACTCCCCGAGTCACCAGCAAGCAGTGGCGCACTAACCTCACCCAGCAGCGCATGGAGACCGCGGCATTCCTCCAACGCGTACTGCATTCTCTCCGCGGGCAGCCCACCGCACTGATCACCCACGCGCAGAACAGCAGGTTGCATTGGCCGTGGCTGCAGGATGGCCGGACCGAACGGGACCTGATCAAGGCCGGTCACGCCCCGGCAGGCCGACTCGACGACGAACTCCGCCTCGTGCGCGTCCGTGGGTGCGGCGGACGGGAGACCGCCCAGTGGTGGGGCCTGGCCGAACCCGGCAAGCCGCACGGACAGCCGGCCGGCTTCTGGACGTCCCCCCAGCACCAGGACGGTACGCCCTCGCCCGAGCGGATTTTCTACAGCACCACCGAGCGCCCCGGAACCCATGCGGTCTCGCCCGCCCTCGACCGCCTTGCCACCCGCGTCAACGCGGCAGGCAACCTCACCTCGCAGGCGGGCACCAGCGCCTGGAACCCGACTCTGGTGGAGATCGCGGTGCTGGGCTGCCACGAGAACGACGACCCGGCCGCCCCCGTACCGGGAAAACCCGATGACGCCGAGGCGCTGGCCCTTGCCATACACCAGCTGCGCCAGGCGCCGGACTACGCCGCAGCGCTGTCCCTCCCGCTCCCTCTCCATTTGGCGGGACTTGCCCAGGCGTACGTCCTTCCGATGCTCGTAGAAGGTGACGAAAGCCCCAGCGAGGAGGCGGCGGCGGCTAATGCTCAGCAGAGCGCGGAGGACCCCGACCCGGACCTGACCGAAGCGGTCGGACTGACCACAGAACCCGATGTAGACGATGACAATGAGGTGGAGCCGCTCGGCGTCTCGTGAGCCGAGCCGTCCACTCACCCCACAAGCTGCACCATCCAGCCCAACTTGCAGAGCGGACCGCCGCTCCTGGGAGATCAAGCGCATCACGTTCCGAGTGGAGCCATCAGCGAGGGCGACTCGCCTCGGGCCGGCTTGAGGCAGATGAATGAACAGTCGGCTCGGTTGCGTCCGCAGGCACGACCGAGCCGGTGAGCCCCGTGTGAAAGAGCTTCAGAACGTGCGTCATGTGAGCGTCAGCAATCCGAGGAGTGCTCTGATGCCGCTAGTGAAGCGACCATCACGCCGTTCTGAAACAGCAGGTCGCTCGTCCTTCTTCGCCTGCTTCAAAATCGCTACGCACTCAACGTGATGGGTCATAGGGAGAGGATTCACCTCAGCTGCAGGAACAGAAGCGCAGGTCAGGCCCATTGTGAAACGGGTCGGAGACCGCCGAAAGATACCCGGAGTGTCAAACAAGCCCGACCGGCACGATCCCTCCTTCCGTCTCCACCAGGCGTCCATCGGTGATCAATGCATCGATGTCCGCCGTCAGCGCGCGACGGATGTCGGGACCGATCCGGGTCCAGCCGAAGAGCCGTGCCGCTTCGCGCATCAGGTCCTCGCGGTGCGTGCCGGGCCCTTCGTCCACCACGCGGCACAGGGCGAATCGGCGTTCGAGCGCGGGGACGAGCCCGACCTTCCGGTTGCACTCCGATGTCGGCGCACGCATGCAGGTGATCTCCCGCCCTGGCCGGTCGTAGGCCGTCCCGATCCGCACGATCTTGCCTTGGCGTGCAAGGCTGCGCAGCGCCCACTGGATTCTGTCCCGGACCACCGGCCCCGAGCGATTGAGGCCCCACGCCGTGCGGACCCTGGTGAAGATCAGCTCCTCCTCGACTGGCCCCTCCACTTCGACGGTGCAGAGGGCCACCTCGGCGATGGCCTCAGCGGCGCCAGGGTCCTGGAGCTCGATACCCGGCACTTCCAGCCGGGCACATGCACGTGCACGCACCTCGGCCAGCAGCGCGGGTTCGACCTCCTGGTACGGCCGACTCCATGACGCGGAGGTGACGACCACCGGTACGAAGTGAACGGGCTGTACGACTTCGGGAACATCTTCGGCAACCGGCGCATCCAGGGATTCAACCGGTGGCGTCACCCGTACAGCAGAGGATGCGTGCGGGTCGGCCGCGCAGGCTGCTTCCACCGCGGCACGCAACCGCTCCACCGCGTCCCTGCGGTTCCGGTACCAGTCGGTCCCCCAGATCCGGTGCAGACGCCAGCCGAGCTCACGGAGCACTGACTCCCGCAGCCGGTCCCGGTCCCGGGCCGCCCGCGAGGAGTGATACATGGCGCCGTCGCACTCGATGCCGAGTGCGTAGGTGCCGGGGGCGTCCGGGTGGCGTACGGCCATGTCGATCCGGTACCCCGCGACACCCACCTGGGGTTGGGTGGTGTACCCCCAGCCACGCAGGAGTGCAAAGACCTCCTCCTCGAAGGGGCTCTCCGGAACGGCGTCCGGATCGGCGGCTTCGGTCTGGAGCACTCTCGGGCCGTTCGCGGCGTACTCCAGGTACCGCTTGAGCGCGCGCACGCTGTTGTTGGTGCTCTCCTTCAGGTCACCTCCGTGGAAAGAGGCGATGGCTTCCATGCGCCGACGGGCTCGGGTAACGGCCACGTTGAGGCGCCGCCAGCCACCCTCCTTGTTGATCGGGCCGAACGTCGAGAGCAGCCTGCCTTGCTGGTCAGGGCCGTAACCGACCGACAGGATGATGACGTCGCGCTCGTCGCCCTGGACGGTTTCGAGGTTCTTCACGAAGAAGCCGTCGAGACGGTCCTCGGTGAAGTACCGGTCGAGGTCAGGGCGCCCGGCCCTGGCCTTGTGGAGTTCCTCTTCGATGGTTTCAGCCTGCGCCTTGGAGAGGGCGACCACGCCGAGAGTGAGATGAGGGCGGGTGGTGAAGTGGTGGATGACTCTCTGGGCCACCGTCGCCGCCTCGACGGGATTGTTGCTGCGCCCGCCCCTGTCGTAGACGCCGTCGGCCTTAATGAACTCCACGCCAATGTCCGGTCCTTGTTCCAGGGCTCCTGGGAAGGTGATCAGCTCTCTGCCGTAGAACTCATGGTTACTGAAGGCGATGAGGTTCTCGTGACGGCTGCGGTAGTGCCAGCGCAGGGACAGGCTTCGCAGCACACCGCTGCCCTTGCAGATGTCCAGGACGGACTCGAAGCCGACGGGGGTGTTCTCGTCCCACTCGTCCTCGTCGTCTTCTTCGGCCCCTGTGGTGAAGAACGACGTGGGCGGCAGCTGCTTCTGGTCTCCGGCCACGATGAGTGCGCGACCACGATAAACGGAGTTGACGGCGTCCTGTGGAAGGACCTGCGACGCCTCGTCGAAGATGACCACGTCGAAGGTGAAGTCCATCGGCAGAAACTGGCTGACCGTGAGCGGGCTCATCATGAGGCAGGGTTTGATGAGTTGTACGACTTCGCGGGTCTCTCCCAGCAGCCTGCGCACGGGCATGTGCCGTCGTTTCTTCTCGGCCTCTCGCCGGATCACTGCCGCCTGCCCCACCGACGTGCGGCGGGGGCGCCGCGCGTTGCATGCACTGATGACCTCGGCATGGGCTGCTTCCACAAGGTCGCGGTCGGCCGTCCGGAAGCTCTCCACCAGCTGGTCGCGTTCGGTCGCGCGTACCGGCTTCAAGCGGGCATCGAGCGCAAGATGGTGCTCGATCCATGCGGTGAGCACGGCACGTTCCACGGCCGCGGGGAAGGCCTCGGCCCCGACCTGTCGTTCCGCCAGCTGCCTGGGCAGCCCTCCGAGCCCGAATCTCCCCAGTCGGCGCATGGCCCCGGCGCATTGGGTCCACGTCTCCGGACCGTGCCGGTCCCGGTCCAGACGCTCCAGCTCCTTCTGCGCCGTCTACAGAGACCGGGCGAGTTCGCGCCGCAGCTCATCGGCGCGTGCGGATGTGAAATGGCCGGCCAGGGCGTCGAGCTGGCGGCGCCAGTCCTCGTTCCGCGTCATGACGGAAACGTCCGCCGACGCGGTCAGCATCATGCGCGCTGCCGATCCGCACAACGGCGCCGCGTGGCTGCCATGAGCCGTCCGCCGGACCTCCTGCGCCCAGTCCGCCGCGGCCCGCACCTCGTGTCGGTCCGTATCCATCCCGCGGTAGAGGGGGCCGAGCAGATTTCGGTGGTCCGCCGCATGCTCAGTGAATCTGTCCTCGGCCTCTCGCGCGGCCTTGACCGCCACCACCGCCTCGCGGGCCCGGGTGAGGGTCACAGCACGGTCGCCCATGACACGGGCCGTGGAGCGGACGAGATCGGCCGCGTCCTCAAGCGGTTCCGCATGAGCGCGCAACCACTCGGCCGCCCCGGCCAGCGGCAGCGTGAGGAGTACGGACCCTCTTGATGCGATGTGCGGCTTCCTGGTGAACGCTTCCCAGTCGTCCAGGGCACAGCGAACTGCCGTCCCCTTGTCCAGCAGTTCGTGATGCACGGGGGCGCCGTCGGCCAGGACACCGGCCAGACGGGAGCGCCGCGTCGGATCGGCGAGCGTGGCGGGAACGAGCCGCGCGACCAGGCCGGCGGTTTCGAGCGCGCCGCACAGGGCTTCCGTGTCGATCCGGTTCCCGTCTGCGTACCGGCCCAGCAGGTCGCGCTGCTCGGCCGTGGCCGGCGGTTCCAGCTGTCCGCCGTTCCTGCTCCGGGCCTGGCGCAGGAGTTGCCCGACAGACTCGTAACCCGTGATGCCTTGAGGGCAGCTCTCGTCGATGCTGTCCGGGTCCGTTTCGAGGCCGCGGTACCAGGGGCCGAGGAGAGCCATGTCGTCCGCTGCCTGGGCGTCGAACGCGGCGGTTTCCTGTTGTGCAGCGTGCGCGGCGACGATCGCGGTCCGCGCAGCAGCGAGGGTGTGTTCCGGGGCGCTGTCGCCGCCGACGGCCGAGACTGCGTCCAGCAGAGCGACGGCCTGCCGCAGAGGCGCCGTATGGGCGCGGAGCCAGGCGGCGGCCTCGGCCGGAGGCGTCTTGGTCAAGTCGTCGGCATACGCGTCGAGGTCCGGTTCCTCCAGGCCGCGCTTCCAGTGTTCCAAGCCGCGGCGCAGTTCCGGGGCGCTGTCGCGGAGCTCCGCGCCGAGCTCCCGTCCGGCGGCGACGTGGGACGCGAGTCGTGCCCGTCGCCGAGGGTGGGCGACGGTGTCCGGCGCCAGCCGGTGCACGGTCTCCGCGTGCGCCAGGGCATCCCGCAGGGCTCCTGCGTCGGGCAGGTCTGCGCCCGCGTATTCGCCGATCAGCCCGGCGTGACCGGCAGCCAGAGTGCGCAAGCGACAGTGTGCCGCGTACCAGTCATGCGCCAGTGGGAGCTTGGTGTAGAGCTCTCCTCGCCACGCTCCGCCGTGTGTCAGGCGAGCGATGAACTTTCGGTCCGCGCGGGTACGGCTGGACAGCAGGGCGCTTAGGCCACGACTGCCCTCGGTGAGGCGCTGCACGGTCTCGGGGAGGCCCTCGGCCGACACCACGGCGTCGGTGAAAGTGTCGCGAGCGACGGCCTCGGCGGCTCGCAACGCATCCGTCGCAGCGACGATCTCCTTCACGGCGGACCGGGCGCGGGAAAGAACCTCCGGGTCGAGCCAGGTGTCCGGGCACCTGTACGGGGCAGCGGCCGAATCGATGACGGCGATCAGGTCCTCAGCTTCCGCGACCGACTGTGGCCGGGGTATGCCCAGCAGGTCCGCGGCGATCTCCATTCGCCCGCCCCAGGCGTCGAGGGATCGGGTCAGTTCCTCGAACCTCCCGGCGAGACGCGCCGCCTGCGGCCGGGTGAGCGCCAAGACATCGACGCCGCACGGTTCCAGTGCGGCCAGCGAGACCTCCTCGTGGAAGGGCTCCGCGCGCAACTCCGCCGGCATGTTCCGCCAGCCGGGCCCCACCGCCGATACGGCGAGCGCCTGGGCGGACAGCGCACGCTCCCGGCGGGAGTAGAAGCACCGCAATCCGTCGGCGACCGCGGCCACCGCCGCGGTCTCGGCCCGGGGCACCCCGTCGGGTGTCAGCCAGCCTGCCGGCGGGCGGTGCTCCGCGCCCGCCGTGGCCAGGAGCGCGCAAAGACTCCGGGCCTGCTCCAGGCCGACTGCCTGCTCAATGCCCGCGCGATCGCAGAGCTCCGCCAGAGTCCGCTGCGCGTGCTCGACGACGGCAGCGACAGCCTCGCACTCGGCTGCGACGACACGGGCCTGCTCCTCGGTGAGGTCCGCGAGATCGAGGCCGGTCGGCGACAAGGCTCTCAGAGCGCGCTCGGCGTCCCCCGGTTCGGCCTGCAGCCGAGGGGATAGCTCCTGCCAGCGCTCGCCGACCGCGGTCCGGGCGGCATCGCGTGCCCGTACAGTTCTGCGCAGGTCTCCGAGAAGCGCGTCGATAGGATCCAGAACCGCATCCGCGAACCGTACCGTCGTCAGCCAGCCCTCCGGGAGCGAGACGCGGGAGTCGAGCAGCCCCAGGAGACGAATCAGGCGGTCGATGGCGAGCTGGTCGTCGATGGGCTCGCCGTCGGGTGCGAGATCCCGGTACCGGGCCACAGCGGCGGCCAGTGCGTCCCGAGCCGCCATGGCCTGCTCCAACGCGGGTCGGGGATGCGGCCCGTCGGGCTGTAGATCCCGCCAGGGAAAGTCCGGATCGGCGACCGTGTCCCAGGAACCGGCGATGGCCTCGGCCGCCTGGGTGATCGTCTCCAGGCCCTGGGTGTCCAGCGCATCCGGCCGGAAGGTGGGCTGCTCGGGAGATGCCCCGTCGCTGCCCGGGCCGAGGTAGGCCACGGGCGCCTCGGACAATTGGCCGACCCTGCCGATCGCATCGTGCAGCGTGCGCCTCAGTGGCTCCCGCACCTCGTTCATCGCGTCCGCGTACGCGCTGAGTGCCTGCCGGGTCTCCCGGGCCCGCGCCACCGCCTCGTCGGCCAGCCTCGGCGCCTGCGGCTCCTCGGTGAGAGCCCGGCCCAGTTCCCGGGCGACGGCCTGGCGGGCGGTGTTGTGGCTGTGGAGAGCGAGCGCGTACGAGTCCAGGCCGACGGCCTTGAGGCGGTTCAGCACGACGTCGAGCGCCGCGGCCTTCTCACTAACGAACAGCACGGTGCGTCCGGCGTGCATGAGACCGGCGATCATGTTGGTGATCGTCTGGCTCTTGCCGGTGCCGGGAGGCCCGTCCAGGACGAAGGACCGCCCGGCCACGGCCGCGGCGATCGCCTGTCGCTGTGATGCATCGGCGTCGAGCACGAGCGGGCTGTCCTCGGGCGGGCTCAGCTCGTCAACGCGGTCCAGGTCGATCTCTTCGAAGTCGAACCGGTCGGGCGCCAGACCACTTTCCGGCCCGAGGGCGAGGGCTCGGACGAGATCGCTGCTGACGACCCGCTCTTCATTGTCCAGCAGGTCCTGGTACATCGACTCCTTGTGCGAGGCGAACAGCGAGACAACCGCCCGGGAGGAGACAGTCCACCCCACCTTCCCCTCCACAGCGCGGGCGGCGGCTTCCAGAACGGCGGTGATGTCGAGCGGGTCCAGGTCGGCCACCGGTGTCCAGTCGATGCCGAACTGCTCCAGCTTCACCTTCAGTGCCGGATTGAGCCGGGGTTCCTCGTCCTCGTTCGCCCGCAGCCGCATGCGCCCGTTCGCCAAGCGCTCGATCCGTACCGGCAGCAGCACGAGCGGTGCGTCGCTGCCGGTCTGCGCCCCGTCGTCGCTCCAGCGCAGCATGCCCACACCGAGCTGGAGCGTCCACAAGCCGTAGTCGTTGAAGATCTGGACCGATTTGCTCCGCAGGTTGCGCTGGGCACGCAGCAGGGCGGGGCTCGTCTTCTTCTGGGTGACGATCCCGGTGTCGGCGTCGGCGCGCCGCGTGTCCGGCAGGTTCTCCGGTTCCGCCGACGCGAGCTCGCTCTCATCGAGCAGCGGCTCTTCCTCGGGCAGGGGAGCGAAGTCCCATCCCCGACCGAGCCCGTCGCAGAGAATGCCGACCGAGGGCGACACAATCTCCAGGGTTGCCGCCTTGGTGTGCCGGAAGTTGAGCAATCGGTTGCGCCCGCTCAAGTCGACGAGCGAGGACCGCCACCCCGCCAGGATCGCCTTGAGCCGCTCCACCTTGTCGCCGGCGCCCAAGGCCCCCGGATTCGCCACGCTCTTCCCCACTGGTCGTCACTCATGAGGGTGCTCACCGGAGTTCCCCGGCCCGCGGCACGGCATGTGGGATCAGACGGTTCTCCCGCTCGAATCCCGCACAACGTCAGCTGGCCCCCCTCGCCGATAGACAGGATTATACGATCCACATATGCAGATGGAGATCGGCTTGCCGGAATTGTCCTGCTCGAGGCGGACAACAGGCGGACGGCCGTTCACCACGAGGATCAAGACGCGGGGGGGGGGGGGGGGGGACAGTGCGTGTGTGAAGGCTGGTGGACCATGGTCACCGAGTCCGAGTTCGTCCATGAGCGCCGCGGCCTGGAGTCCCTCCGCGGGCTGCTGCCCGACTCCGCCCCCCCTGGCCTGGTCGAACCTTCACCGCGAACAGCGGTCACGTCCGCGAGATCGGCCTCCTTGTCGTCGCCCCCTGGCCGCGTATGCCTGATCGAGCTCGAGGACTGGCACGGCTCGGTCACCAGCAAGAACGGCAGCTGGGTGCAGACCACCCGGAACGGCCACCGCCGCACGCACAGCAATCCCCTGCACCTGGCCAACAAGATCGGCTGCCCCCGCTGTTCGTCTGCCGGGACCTGCAATCGGCCGTGGCCGGCCTTGCCCGAGCCCGCTTCTGCACCGTGATGACATCGAGCCACGCGCTCCAACCGGTCGCCTGGCCGTCGGCTCGCAACGGGCCCTGCAGGTACGGCACAGGCTTCGGTACCTCAGATCTGGCCCCCTGCAGGAGGTTTCGAACCGCCTTTCAGTCAAACCTTCGGGCGAACTCTGCGCCCGCATCCACATCGTCCAGGTAGACAGCGCGGCTCTCCACCTCAAGGACGCGCATGAGGGCCGAAGTCGGTACGCGATAGCGGTGCCCGGGGCGGACAACGGGGCAGGGGAAGGCGCCTCGGCCGATGAGTCGGTAGGCCGTGCCGAGACTCATCCCCAGCGCGCGTGCCGCAGTGTACAGATCGACCGTCACCGGAAGCCGGAAGAGCTCCGGGAAAGTCAGCGTGGGTCCGGAACGCTCGGTCATGAGGGATCGTTCCGGAATGCTGTACGGTTCGTTCGCCCATGGGTGCGCTTGGGTGTGCGATGCCCCATGGTGCGGGCTTGTGCGCACAGGCGGGTGACGCTTACGGTCTCGCCGAGCCCCAGGCGATGGGCCACCGCGCCAAGGCGTTCACCTTCGCGTTGAACGGTGTCGGCCCCGGTCTCTGCCCAGGAGCCCGGCACTCCGCGGTGCACCACCTTGCCGGAATCTACCGGCTCATCGAGCCGGGCTTCGCGACGCCCACCGGCTGTCTCCAGATCCTCGACCGGATACTCACGCGCGGCAGCCTTCGCAAACCGCCACCCTACGCTGCTGGCTGCACGCCACAACAGGTCGCCGAGCCCGGGGCGTTCGGGGTCGGCAGCATGGAGCGCCTCCAAAGCGCCGAGCAGGACTACTGAACAGATGTCCTGTATATCGGCACGGGAGTAGCGCGCCAGGCGCCCAACTGAGCGGCGGAGTCCGGGGAGTAGCATCCACATCACCACAAGGCTCCACATCCGGTCAGGGTCACCAGTCCGGTCCTGCTGGCCGAGTTGGACCAATCGTCGCCAGATTGCATCGCGTCGCGCTGGGTCTTCCTCGGGGTCCAAGGCGATCCGGCGAGCTGCAGGTAAGGAGAGGGCTGGTGATCCCGCGAGCGCACCGGACTCAACAGCGTCGAGGCAGAGACGGGCAGCGGGGAAACGCTCGCTGTACTCCGCTACTTGGATTTCAATGGCGTCGAAGATGCGTGAAGTACTCGGATGAACCATGACTCACTCTCGGTCTCGGATCCATGGAGGAGATGTCCTCCGAGGGACAAGAGCAGGGTGGGCACGGAGCTGATGAGCATGCCAGACCACGTACCCGAAAAGGTGGATTCTGAGGGATTTGGTAGCGGCCGAGCCAGGCAATCGGGTAATGGGCCGCTGAGGCTAACGCGACTACCAAGTCCGTACGAGATCCTCCGGCCCCCAGTGCGCGGCGAGTGGGACCCCGTCGGCCACTCCGCGGCGGGAGACCGCGACCAGCGGGGTGTCGGGCGTGGCACCAGGGACGGCGAGCATGTCCCGCACGAGGACGTCGCGCTCACGGCGGCCAAAAGGCTGGCTCTCCAGCCACTTCACCGAGCCGACGAAGTGCACCTTCCCTGCCACTGGTTCACGGTCGGCGCCGACCAGGTCAATCTCAGGGTTGTTCTGCCGGTTCCACCAGCCCCCTACCGCTTCGGTCCCCGGCCAGTCCTTGTTAGGCAGCAACCGCAGCAGAGACACTCACGGATCAGCGGCTCGACCGCGCAGCCGCGCCAGCTCGTCCGGGAACGTTCGATGCGCCCCAGTGCCACGTCGCTCCGTCCCCGCTCAACGAGAGGAATAGCGCGCTGCAGGAAGGCCAGCCAGAACGGCAGATACGGGTCGGCAATGCGGTAGCGCTTGTTCCGGGTGTCAGCCTTGGCCGAAAGCGGCAGGTCGACTGCGAGCATCCGCTTGGCCTGCAGTGTATTCAACAGCGGCGAGAGCGGATTGGCCACCGATTCCCACAGGAAATCCAGTCGGCTCATGCCCGGCCGCCACGCCTGCACGATCTCCGGAAAACCACCGGTGATCAGCGAGGGATCCACTGCATCTGCCGCGTCCAGACCCGTCATAGTCCGCACATCGGCCAGGTGGAGCGGCTGTACAGTCATCTTCGCCGCGCGCCCGAAGAAGGGCCGCCCGTACGACTGCAACGCCTCCGTCACAGACATGTCGCTGCCGACCAGCAGCAGCACCGGCTTGGCCGCCAGATTCCGGTCCAGACTGTCCACAGGGCGCACTCGAACTCCTGGTCCTGCTCGACCAGCCACGGGACCTCGTCGATCACCGCGATGCTGGGCGTATCATCCGGAACGGCTACAGCCAGTGACCGCAGAGCCTGATTCCAGTCCCCCGCCTGCAACCCGGAGACCAGCTCTGCGCCCGGCAACGTCGAGTGCGCCAGCGCCGCAGGTCGGCCCGCTCGGCCGCCGGATTACGGCCGCGCGTCGCGCCCTGCCCTTCCCGGATCTCTCTCAGAACGTAGATTCATTCTTACGTAGAAGAAATCTTACCTCCGCACCCTGTTTAAAACCCCTGAAGGCCCGGATGCCCGCCGCCAACCACACCTCCGAGCGAAACACGCCCCCAAAGCCCTCGGCCGTCGCCGTTCTCCCAAAACCCCCGAAGCCGTCGGCCGTGGCTGACAACATGCCGGTAGGTGCATTGGCTCCAGCTGGAGGTCATGTGAAGCAGCAGCTCAACGAACGCCAGCTGTCGGTGCTGCAGTGGGTGGAGCAGGGATGCCTTGACGGCGTGTGGGAGACCAGCTCGTACAAGATCAGCTGCCAGGCCCTGCAGAACCGTGGACTGCTCAAGGTCTCCAAGCGGCAAGGACAGTGGAGCGCCACACTGACCAGCGCCGGCCGGCACTACCTGCAGCATGGGAACTACCCACCTGCACAGCCTCAGGCCAGACTCACCACACCGGTGCAGAAGCCGACTCCTGCGGTTCCTGCTGAGTCCACTGGTATTGCAGCCGCAGAACCGGCTGTACCAGCCGTCCCGCGGAAAACCCCGCAGGCATGGCAGACACGTAAGACGGTCGCCGAACAGCTCTTGGAGGAACTTGCCGAAGCAGGCGGCCGGATCATCAAGAACAGTACACGCGGCCCGAATGCCGTGAACTGGCCGGCCCGCGTGAGCGCGGCGCGCAGATCCGGGAGGATTCCCAAGACGAAGGAACTGTACGGAGGCTGGTGCCGCGAGGGCTACGAGATCCGGCTGATGGACATTCCCGCCTGGCGCTTGGCCGTCCTCGAACCCATCCCCGTACCTGCCAGGCTTACTCAGCCCCATGCCGTGGTCAGAGCCCTGCAAAGCCAATCCCCACCCATGGGGCTGACCAAGGCCGTGCAAGCGCGGGCCTTGCGGCTTGTTCAGGCGCTCATCACCGCGGCTCAAAGGCGAGGTCACAGCAGTAAGATCGGGGCAACTCGCGGCGCGCCTCTGCCTCATCGGCGGCGAAGTGCCCCATCCCACTTCACGATCACCACTAAGGGGCAGGAGTGTGGTTTCCTCATCATCCAGGAGCAGGATCGGAGCGAGCATACGCCCACCGAGAAGGAGCTCGCGGAGGCCAAGAAGTACTCCTGGGTCAAGATCCCTCGGTTCGACTACACCCCGGCCGACCGCCTGCGGATCACCGTCAGCGGCGGCCAACCACACCGGGCCAGTGAGTGGGCAGACACTACAGACCGAACCCTTGAGGACCAGCTCGCGGAGATCGCGCAGGAAGTGGACCTAAGAGGGGAAGCCGCCGAACGCAAGCGGCTGGCCGACTTGGAAGCCGCGAAGCAGAAGCGACTGCGCTGGGAAGCCGCAATACAGCAGGCGCGCGCCGAGCACGCCGAGGCGTATCGCGTGAAGCACTTCGAGGCGCAAGAGGAAGCGTGGCGCCGCGCCACCCGCCTGGCCGAGTACCTCAGCGCCGTCCGCCTGCAAGTGGGGGCCTTGCCGACCGGGCAGGTCAAAGCCGAGACCGAGGCATGGACCGCATGGGCCGACGCGCACTTGGAACGACTGAATCCTCTGAACGCACCGCCCCGTTTGCCAAAAGTCCCGGAACCTCGCGCCGAGGACTTGAAACCCTTCCTCCACGGCTGGAGCCCCTACGGCCCCAACTCTTAGAGTCCATACGCGTTCTTCCGGCGGGGCAAACCCGCCCTCCACGGGCATCTGACCGGCACCTCCAACGAGGCGATGCCCCATCAGAACGAGCGTCAAATGAGCGTCATTTCCACGTAAGAAATTCACCCTTAACACCCATAGCGCGCATCATGCACGCCAGGCAAAAACACAGGTCAGATGCGGTTTCCCGTGGGTTTACCGAGCCGATCGCGAACGGGCATTACGTACAGAATGGGCGCTACAGGCAACTTCGCGACACCCTTCACACAAAAGTGCGACCTCCGCTACCGTCCGGGTCACGGCTATCCCCCGAGATCACGCACGGCGGGCGGCAGGAAGGGACGGTAGTTGGGATCGGCATGGGAACGGCGGACACGACGGGCACGCAGCCGCATTACACCAGAGACCAGTGCGCGTACGGGACCGGGCGGACGGCGGGCTCCGAAGGCGCAGCGTAGTGGCTCGTCGAGGAGTGCATCGGCGGCAGCGCGGACTGCAGGGCCGAGGACAGCTGGAAAGCGGTTGACGAGGAGACCCCGTGTGGCGGCCCACAGCTCAGCTGCCTCAGGAGTGGGAGCGAAGTGTTCCTGCTCGTAGCAGTCCATCCAGGCCGCGAACTCGCCCCATGTCGGCGGGGCTGTGTGAATTCCCATACGGTCAGCAAGGCCGAGGTAGAAGACATGGGAGGCTTCTTTCTCCCCTAAGGTCGCAGACCTCCACGCGTAAGTGTCACACCAGCGCATCGGGGCGACGTCGAAGCAGGCCAGGACGTAAAGGAACGCGTCGTTCCCGATCTGCCAGTGGCTGTGAATCCGGTTGAGAGCGGCCACGGTCTGCGCGCCCTGCTCGCTGTCCAGTCCGTCGCGGAACAGCAGGTACATCATCTGGCCGGTCATCTTGGCACGGAGCTCCGTCTGCTCCGTCATCCGCCTGGTGGAAACTAGGACCTCGGCGATCTCGGGCACGGCGAAGGTCCGGTAGAAGCCGATATTGAGGCCGAACGCGAGATCCTCGCTGAATTCAGTGAAGGCTAGACGTCGGTAGACGGCCTCCGCCCACGACAAGGTTGTGTGTGCGTCGGAATCAGGTTTCACTTCGTGTCCCCTTCTTTGTGTCGCCCTTGGCCGCGCGGGCACGTACACCGCCGCCGAAGCCCGCGGCCGCGATCGCGGCCTCCCGTTCCTGCGGTTCCAGGCTGTCGCGCTCTGTTCCGCGGCGGCGGGCGACCTCGACGAGGTCAGCCGGTACCCATGGGCGCAGGGCGAGCTGCCGGTCATGGATCTTTCGAGTGCGGCGGGTGGTGCGCCACCAAGGTCCCGGGTGTCCAAACCATTCCGCCCACGTCCGCAGTGGGCCACCCAGCGCCAAGCGCCCGTCGACCTGCATGGCCGTCATCCACAGTGGGTGCAGGGCACGGTAGTCGGTGCGTTGGCTTTGTGGTGGCTGCGGCGCCTGCCCAGCCGGAAGCGAGGACAAGGCAACCAGCACAGCCCGAGAGGGGACCGACGATCGGACTTAGCCAGTCCAACGCATCGTGGCCCGCTGCCGCGTCGGCCACTGCGACGATTTCACTGAGGCAGTAGCCGCCGATCAGTGTGCGCCCGAGGGCCAAGTGCCGGACGCGGGCGCTAGGTGCAACCACTCGACGCTCCCCTGGTAGCAAGGCTCCTCCGCACTGATTTGCTCACACTGAGGGCGACACCTCGTGCGGCAGGCCGTACCAGGCCCCCACCCACCACCAGGACCTTCCGGCAAGCACTACAACCCGCTGGCAGGGCCTGCTGAATCATCCAAGTCTCCCTTGCAGCCGATCGACCGCTCCACGGCACACCCGGTATCACCCCCGAGGGCGGTCCACTCCCAGAGGGCGGAGGAACCGGCTGGGTTCACCGTGCCAGGAGACGGTCAGGGCATCCCGCGCTCTGGTCGCGGCGACGAACAGCAGGGAGCGGGCCCGCTGCAGTTCGCGCCTGTGACGCAGCCGGTCCGTCCGTTCCCAGGTGTCCACGGCCGAGCGGGGAACCAGGCCGTCCGAGACCCCGGCAATGATCATGCGGCGGTACTCCAGCCCCTTGAAGCGGTACATGGTGCCGACGTGCACCCCTTCATTCCCTCGCGGCCCGTCCCCGGTGATCTTCGCGGCCATGATTCCCCGCCGGCCGAGCCGGGACACGACGTCGTCGGCCATGTCGTTCGTAGGCACACAGACCGCGACGGACTCACGTGGGACGTCGAGCCACGCCTGCACCTGATCCACCACGAGGTCGAGTTCCTCGTCCCAGCTGGCCGCTCGCCGCAGGGACGGGCGGCCTCCGTGCAGCACCGACCGGTATCCCGCCAGGTCTTCGGCGCTGCCGTCCAGGTCGTCGTAGTCCGTCCCTTCGAGGATGCCGATCGCGGATCCGAGGATCTCGCGCGTCGTGCGATAGCTGAGGGTCAGTTTGGCCGAGCGGCCCCGGATGTTGACGCCCAGGCTGCCCAGGGTGACCTGGTTGTCGTAGATCCTCTGGTGGGTGTCGCCGACCAGGAAGATGTCGTCGGGTTCCTGCGGCGCCATGGCGCGCAGCATCTTCCAGTGTGCCGCGCCGAGGTCCTGGGCCTCGTCCACGACGATGTGCCGGTAGCGGTAGCGCAGCCAGGCACCGGTGCCCGACTCCGCGTGGATGTTGCCCGGCCCGCCGCGTTCCTCCTGCTGCCGGCGACGTTCCTCGATCTTGTTCTTGCGGGCGATCTCCAGCTGGGCGGCACGCTCGGCGACCTGGCGATGGGTTTCGAGGCCCTTGGTGTCCAGGCGCTGGGTGAAGCGCTCGGCGAGCTGCCAGATCTCGGCCCGGTCGGCGCGGGAGACGCTGCGGCCCCGCCCCGCCCGCCGGGCCAGGAAGTAGTCGGCGCGCGATGCCACGGCCTGGCCGAGGATCACCTGGTTCCACTCGTCGCTGAGGAACTCGGCGTCCCAGCGGTTCTCACCGGCCTCCACTAGCAGTTGGCGCCATTCACGCAGGGCCTGTGCGTCCTCGATCTTGCGCTTGGTGTTCCCGGGGTCGGACTCGCTGACCACGCGCGTGGCCAGCTGGTCGACGTGCAGGATGTCGACGCGGGCGAGCGTCTGCGGGCCGCCGAGCGAGAGAAGACGGGAGCGCAGGTCGGCGGCCAGGTTCTTGTTGAAGGTGGTGAGGAGGACCGGCTTGTTGTGCCCGGGCGGCAACTGGTCCACGAGGTGTTTGACCCGGTGCAGGGCGACGATCGTCTTCCCCGTGCCGGGGCCTCCACCGACCCGGGCCGGGCCGGAGAAGGTGCGGTGCACCAGCTTTTCCTGCGTGGGGTGGAGGAAGACCTTCCACCGCCCGAAGTCGCCTTCCTCGATGATGCTCCGCAGTGACTCGTCATCGGTGATCACCACGGCCTGCGAACGATCGGCCGCCGCCTGCCAGTCCCCGGCGAGGGGGCCTTCACGGCGTTCCTCGGGCGCGATCGCCACCGGCGCGGTGACTTCCTCCTCGACCTGCTCGTACGGAACCCCGTCGCGCAGCCGGAGCAGCACCTCCCCGGTGTGCCGGGGCGCGTACTCGGCGAGCCCGAGCAGCTCGTCGTCCGTGGTGAGCTTGAGGGCGATCGGGATGAGGGGCTCGGCCACCCCCAGGTCCGCCAGCTGTTGCGCGCTGTACTGCGCGAACAGCGGTGTCTGGCCCTCCGGCTCGGCAGTCGGTTCGGGAGCGGGCGTTGCCGGGGAGACGGCCCGGCTCAGGACGTCGTCCTCCACGACCTGGAGGTCCACGTATTCGATCGCGCCGGTGATCTGGTTGATGCCGTACGCGAGCCGGTCCAGGTTCCGGTGGACTTGTCCGCGGTGCTTGACCGAAACCAGCAGCCAGTCGTTGCCGTCCAGGCGCAGCAGCAGCACCCGGTACTCGCGGTTGACGCGCGCGGACCACAGCCGTTCGTGTCCCTTGAGCGGCTTGAGGTCGAAGCCTGCCGCCTCGGGGTTCTTGCGGAACTCGTGCTGGAACTTGTAGACCGCTCCGACGATCGCCCGGTCCAGCTTGACGATCTCTTTGTCCGCCTTGTCGAGCAGGCGCAGGGTCGCGCCCGCGGTCGGCGAGCCGGTGCTGGTCATCGGTCGTGCTCCTCGTCGTCGTTCATGGCCGGGCGGTGGTCTGCTCCGGCGGGCCGCAGCAGAGCTTCGGCGAGTTCCCGGGCGTCCCACTCCACCGCGGTCCGTACCATCCAGCCCGCCGCCGCGTATGCCTGGTCGCGGTCCTCCGCGTCACGGTCCTCGGTGCCGTCGGCTCCTCGCCGGTGGGCGAGGACCACACCGATGCGGTGAGTGGGCCAGGCCAGTTCGGCGGGCCAGGCCGCTTCACCGAGTTCGTATCCGGCCTCGGGCGCGGGAACTCCCGCCCCCGCCAGCCCGTCGGTGAGTTGGGCGAGCCCGGGTTCCTCCACGAGGTACTCGATGACCTCGTCCCAGGCGGGGTCACGCACGGCCGCCCCGGCTGGCTCGGCCGCGGGAGCGGTGTGCGGCGCCGCGGTCGCTTCCCCTTCCGCACCGGGTTCGCGCCGCGGTCGCTGCGACTCCAGCCAGCCCGCCCCACCGGTCACGGCCAGTTCCACAGGGTTGAAGCCGGGCAGCTGGCTGGACGCGAGCTGCACGCCGTCGCCCTCGCCCTCGTTGAGGAACTGCAGCAGATTGGTCCAGTACAGCCATGCCTGCCAGCGCCTGCGGTGGGCGTTCTCGTCGCCGCCCACCGCGTCCGGGCTGTCGTCGAGCACGGTGAGCGCTGTCCACGTCGCACCCGCCTGTCCCTGGCGCAGGTCGAGCGCGATCGTCAAGGGACACCCGCTGCCGTCCTGGGTCGCCATGACCTGCACCGCGCCCTGGCCGCCGGACAGCCGCTTGCCCGTCAGCGCCTCGGCGATGCGATGGCCGACTTCCGGTCCGTCCGCCAGGGCCCGGCTGGTCGCGGAGACCGCGGCGAAACCGGCGAGGGCACTCTGGGCACGGCGCCTCCACACCTCGTGGTCGGGGGTGGTCAGGTAGCCGATCAAGGTCTCGACCGGGTTGGCCCAGACGAAGCGCGGCAGGTCGCGCGGGTCACCGCCGTGTACGCGGCGGTGGATGTCCGACGCGGTCTTCTGTGCCGTGTTCTGGTACGGCACCCACACGGGAGCAGCGGGCGGCTTCGTCTCGCCGGTCCAGCCGCGTACGTCGTCCCAGGTCAGCTGGAAGACCTGCCAGCCGTGCCCGGCCCGCAGCCGGGTGCGCTTGGCCGCGTCGGCCGCGATGCGGTTGTGGTCGGGGCTCGCGTGGTAGCGGTACCCGTCCAGGTAGACGGCGACCCGCCTGCGGTCGTCGTCGAGGCTGCGGAAGACCACGTCGGGCACGGTGAATCCGAGGTCGGTCTGCGTCTCCATGCGCCAGCCGCTGACTCTGCCGTCGGGTGCGGTGAACCGCAGCGTCGTGTCGCGCTCTCCGTCTGGGGTGAGCGCGGTGCGCACGCTCACCTCGTCGACGCGCTCCGCCCAGGCCATGAGCCCCCGGCGGAACAGCGCCTCCAGCTCGCTCTCCACCTGCTGGACGAGGGTGATGTCCCGGGTCGTGGCGGCTTCCTCGATGTCCCAGCCGTCGCCGGCACGGCCGAGGAGCTCACCGAGCATGTCCAGGGCGTGCTCCCGCGAGACCAGTTCGTATTCGCCGTCGTCGACATGCCGCAGCAGGCAGCGGTGGCAGGCGGGCCGGTCCTCGCCGACGCACGGGCACTGCTCTATGACCTGCCGGGCCCTGGTCAGCACGTCGTGCAGCCCGTCGGGGCCCGCGAGCCGGTGCAGGTAGCCGGTGCCGCCGGGCAGAGCGTCGTACAGCACGAGGAAGTGCCTGCGGACGTCGCTCCCGGGCTCGGGCATCGAGTCGGTGACCACGGCCAGGTGGTCGGGGTCGCCGCCGTAGCTCTGGGCGATGCCCGCGAGGAGCAGGGCCTTGAAGGAGACCAGCCGCTCCTGGGTGTGAGCGGTGACGGCGGGGATGAGGATGCGCAGTGCCTCACTGCGCAGCTCGTGGGCGAGCAGCAGTCTGACGCCCTGCTGCGCGGCCCGGGTCTCACCGAGCCCGTCGCGCAGCCGTGGGCACCAAGGGCGGTGGTACTTGGTGGCCCGGTGCGCGACGAGCGCGTCCTGCTGCCCGGCGTGGGCGGCGGCGGGTCCGCCGTCGGCGTCGGCGTATCCGCAGGAGTCGCAGACCCAGAAGGGGTTGAGCCGTACGCGGCGTCCCGCGAAGGCTTCGTCCGCCCCGGTGTCCACACGGGAAGCGCCCACGTTGATGTGCCGGATCACGGCCTGCCGGGTGAACTCCCAGCCGAACGTGGCCTTCTTGTGCCGCCATCCCGCTTCGATGTGTTCCTGCGGGATGTCCACGGCCGGTACGACGGTGTAGTGGCGTCGATCGCGCTCGTCGGTGTCGTCGCGTACACGGACGTCGTCGCGCTGGTCCCGGGCGAGCACGCGGTGGGGCACCAGCACCTTGTGCAGGCAGCCGACGTCGCCGATGGCCGCGGACCCGCATCGCGGGCACGCCGAGGAATCCTGCTCCGCCTTGTGGGTGCGGGCGTGACCGCAGTCGGGGCAGACCCGCCACCACAGCCACGCCGGGCGGCTGGGGCTTCCTATGTCGAGCCCGGTGATCCGGTGCTTGTAGCCCTGGATGTAGTAGTGGTTGCCGGGTGCGAAGTCACTCAGGGCCAGGCGCGCCGGACGGTCGTACTTGAGCACCTTGCTGTGGTGCTCGGGTTGTCCTTCCCTGCCCTCTTCCCGCCAGGTGAGGGTGGCTTCGAGTTCGGTCACGGAGTCGACGAGGCTGTAGTTGGGCAGCAGCCCGAGGTCGACGAGCGTGCCGTGCGCCGTGGCACGGCTGATCTCGCCCGCCCGCCGGGACACGGCCCGCCGTTCGGCGCGCAGTTCCCGGCCCTGCCGCTCGTGCTCCGGGTCACCGGCCACCAGGGCCCGGTGCGCGTCGTCGATCGCCTGGATCCGGCGCTGCATCTCGCCGCGCCGGTCTTCCCACTGCGCACGCGCCTTGTCCAGGGCTTCGGCGAGGCCACCGGTGGCATATGCACGCAGTTCGTCGGCCGCCTGCGGGCTCACGCCGGTGCCTTTCGCCTCGTCATACGGCGGGAAGAGCGCGAGGAACTCCTCGACGAGCGAAGCGCCTCGGGCCAGTGCCACCTGCTGGAACTCGGACAGCCACGCGGACGGGCCGAACAGGTCGGTGGCCAGGTGGGGCATCGGGCGGAGCGCCGCCCCGTCGGCGTCCGGTGCGGGTAGACGGCCCGCACCGGTCAGGTCCAACAGATGCGCGAGGTACTGCCGACGCAGGATTTCGATCGCGGACAGGAAGCAACCGGGCGGCTGGATGTCACCGGCGATCATCTGCCGGGGATCGTCCAGGTAGTAGCGGTCCCGGGGGCCGCGGTCGACCATGGTGAGCAGATAGGCGTTGCCGGTGGCGCGCCCGGCCCGGCCCACGCGCTGCACATAGTTGGCCGGCCCCTTGGGCAGCGAGGCGAGGACCACCGCGGAGAGGTCTCCGATGTCGATGCCGAGTTCCAGCGTGGGCGTGCAGGACAGGACCTGCGGGTTGGCGTAGTGGGCGCCGGTGCCCGCGCGGAACGCCTTCTCCACCGCTTCCCGCTTGGGGCGGCTGAGGGTGCCGGTGTGTTCGGCGGTGTTGATCGTGAAGACGCCTGCTTCGCGGTACATCCGCCGGTAGAAGTCCTGGGTGAAGTCGCGGCGCCGTACCCCGCTCTCCAGGTCCTGACCAGTGCGCAGTAGGCCGCCGCAGCGGTAACGGGGGCACGGCTGTCCGTGCCACTGGTCGGCCAGGTCGGGATGGACGGTCTGCTCCCAGGAGCAGACGGGGCAGTGCGCCGACGCGTCGGCCACACGGTCGTCGGCCAGCTTGCGGACCTGTACGTGGCCGGGCTGGAGACCGTAGACGCGGGTGGTGCCGTCCTTGGTGGTACGAGCCGAGAGCACGCCGGCGTCGACGAGCGCGGGCAGCAGCCGGACGAGGAAGGCGTTGGCCGCGTCGGGGCTCAGGCCGAGGCTGCGCCGGGTCCAGTCCTGATACCAGCCGAGGCGGCCGGTGACCACGTCGAAGTCGTCACTGCCCTGCTTGGGGCTGCCCAGGAGGAAGGCCGGGGCGGACACGCCGGGCGGGAAGGCCGGCATGCCGGTCTTGCGTCCTCCCCAGATGAGCCAGCGCCGCACGCCCGCCTCGTTCAGCCAGTCGTCGAGCCAGGCGTGCCGGATCGCGCCGCGCGTGCGCAGGCGTTCGAGGAGGCCGCGTACGTGGCCGACCCAGCGGTCCGGGCCCGGCAGGGAGCCGTCCGGGAGCGAGATGTCGCCGGGTGTGGTGTGGAGGAGCTCGCGGACGATCTCGGCGACGGCGTCGGGATCCTCCAGCGGAACGTCCGCGGCGACGGTGCGTGTCAGCTCCAGGGTGCGGCCCTGCCGGGATCTGAGCCCGAATTCCAGGACCGCCGAGAAGGCGAGGCGCTGGGCGATGAGCTCCCAGGTGGCACGGGAGCCGCGGCTGCGCCCGGACAGAAGGGTGTCGACGCCGCGCACGGCGTGCAGATCGGGCGGGATCACAGCAGCCTGTACGGCCTTGCTGTCGACGACATCGGCGATGAGGTCGGCCGCCAGGTCGCTCAGCGCGATCGGCTCGTTCTCGTCCATGCGGCTGGCGAGCAGAGAACGGAAGGAGAAGGTGTACGAGCGGCTGGCCACGTATCCGGCCCGGTGGGCGGCGTCCTGCACCGAGTCGTTGAACAGGAGGGTCTTGTCCTCCTTCAGGTTCTTGTCGAGCTCTCCGCCGGTGAACAGCTGGGTGATGGAGGCCGCGGCGAGGGCGGCGAGGCCGGTACCGAGGTAGCGAATGGCGTTGAAGGTCCGGCAGGCCGGGCACTGGTCGTCCCGGGCCGCCCGGTCGTCGGCGAGGTCCGCCCATACGAACGCGGCGTCGTGCAGGGGCTTGGCCACCCGCGGTCCCGCGCCGTCGTGCGGCGCATGGAAGTCCGCCTCGGGCGACAGCGGCCGCAGGCGTCCGTTCAGCCCGTCGAGCACCATCACGGTCGGACCGCTGCGTGGCTTCTCGGTCACGAAGGCTGCGTCGTACGCCTGTTGCGGGGTTGCAGAGATCATGTTGCGGACGCGGCTCTTGTCGCGGCCGACGGACGCCCGGCGGATCTTCGTGGCGTTCATGTCCAGCTCGGCCGGGTCCGCCTCCGGCGAGAGCGCCGCCCAGCCGGATCGACCGCATTCCCGGCAGAATACGGCGGGCAGGAACACCTGGGCGGGCGGTGGAGCACTGTCGCCCGCGGGCACGGCCTGAGCGGCGTCGTCCGTCGGTACGGTGCCGGAGCCACTGCCGACCGCACCGCTACCCGTACGCGCGGCGAGCCTGCCGCCGGCGGCGACCCGCTCGTCGTCCCAGCGGAACTCGGCCCTTGCCGCGCTGACGCCACGCAGCAGACGGGAGACCGACCGCACCCAATGGTGGACCTCGATCGACAGCAGGGGCCGTGCGGGGTAGTCGGGGTCGCGGGCCGTCGACAGCAGGGCGACGTAGCGGGCGAGTGCCTGTGCGGCCACAGCCGGGTTCTGCTGAACGGCCATGCCCCAGTGATAGGCGTAGCGGGGCAGGACATCCATGATCTCGGCCATGGTGCGCGGGCGGCCGTCGAGGATCTCCAGGACGGCGGCGGTCAGCCGGTGGCGGCGCAGCTGTCTGCCGAGCTGCTGCGGGCTCAGGCCGCTCTTGCCGGTGAAGGCGGCGGCCAGCTGGTCCAGGGCTTCACGGTCACGAGTGGGGTCACCGAGTTCCGCGACCTCGTGGGGGGACGGGAACGGCAGCGTGAAGTCGCTGTTGCCCGCGAAGTCCTGTGCACCTCGCCGGTCCTCCCCCACCACCGCCTCGGGGGGGAACGGTACACCGAAGACCTGCTCCGCCACGTCCAGCATGGAGCCGCCCGACGCGCCGGACCCGCCTTCACCCAGGGTTGCCGAGGTGGCGACGGGGCAGACCGGGCCGAGTGGCCGCCCCGGCTCGTTCAGGCCCGCGACCGCTCCGAGCCTGCGCAGCAGCATGGCCACGTCGGTGCCCTGGGCACCGTCGTAGGTGTGGAACTCGTCCAGGACGACGTAGGCCAGTGCGGAGCCGTCAGCCCCGCGCCACAGCCGCTGGTCCTCGGGGCGCTGGAGCAGCAGGTCCAGCATCTTGTAGTTGGTGATCAGGATGTCGGGGCGGGTGCGCCTGATCTCGTCCCGGTCGACGGCCACCCGGGGGTTGGCCTGCTTGAACTCCTTCGAGGCCTTGTCGCCGATGTACAGCGCCGCGCGCACCCCCGCGTCCCTGAGCCGCGCGTCCCTGGGGCTGTCGAGGTAGTCGTTGATGCGGTGGGCCTGGTCGGTGGCGAGCGCGTTCATCGGATAGAGGAGGACGGCCTTGACGCCCTCACGCCCGGCCTCGCGCTCGCGGCGGCAGTGGTCGAGCACCGGGACGAGGAACGACTCGGTCTTGCCGGAGCCGGTGCCAGTGGTCACCAGCGTGGGCCGGGCCGGCCCGTGCAGCGTCGAGAGGCGCTCCCAGGCCCGCTCCTGATGGCGGTGGGGAACGAAGTCCTTGACGCGCGGCCACCAGGTGAGATGCCGCTGCCAGGCATCGCCCTCCGCCGGGCGGAAGGGCGTGCGGATGCGAAGGTACGGTCCCCGGAAGATGCCGTCCTCCGGGTCGCCGAGGAACTGCTCCAGTGCGCTGCGGGTGCTTTCGTCCGCCAGCGCGTACGTCGTCGACAGGTACTGGCTCAGGCTGTCGCGTACCTGCTCGGCGGCGAGGGTCGGTCGCACCCCGGCATCTCCTTCGTTCCGTCGTCTTCGTCGGTGCCGCCCTCCAGGGGCCGGCGCCACGCCCCCACGTTAACGGGCGGGTCCGACATCTCACCCTTGGCGGGTCGGCCGCGACCCGCGGCTGCCCGGTCACCCGGCTCAGACCCCGAGTTTGCGGCCCACGTACGCGATGCGCAGGGTGCGCTGCTCGTGCAGGAGCCGGAAGTGCATCCGCCCCGGCGAGGGCAGGAATTCACAGTGCCAGTCGAAGAGTCGCTGTTCCCCGTCGAGGTCCGTGAACCAGCACAACCGCCGACGCGACTCGAACTCGGGGCGCACGTCGGATAGCCATTGCGGTGCGATGGGGCGGGTGTCCGGGTCCCACGCGGACACCGCGTCCTCAAGCTCCGCGAGACGGTCCCGCACGGGTTGCACCCACACCGAGGGCAGCTGGCGCAGGTGCGCTTCGACCTCAGGCAGGAACTGCAGCCGCGGAAAGAGGTCGGCCCGTCGCTCCCATAAGTGGCCGCCGTGCCGGACGGCCGCGAGGCCTCCTCTGCGGACGGTCTCGGCTTCGTCCCGGATCCAGGACGCGTGCACGTCGACATGCGCGGACGAGGACAGATGCCGCACCTGAACCTCGCTGGTGTCCGAACGGTATGTGCCGTCCTCCCCCTCCACCAGCCGCTCGCGCTCCAGCGTCACATGGTCCGTACCCCAGCACCGCTCCACCGCCAAGGAGACCCCGAGGCCGCCCATCAGATGGGCAGCCCCGAGCCCTTCCACCGGCTCGCCCTGGTGCCGGTACTCCACGTCGTAGAAGTCCTGCCCCTCCGGGAAGACGACCCGGTGCGGCCACTTGCTCTGCATCTGGAGCAGCCGACGCCACGCATCACGGTTCCTCGGGTTGCCGTGCCACTTGCCGATCGGATGGCCTGCCGCGATCTGGATACCGGTGATCGGCTCCCGGCTGACCAGCGCGGTGCCCGCCCGGTCGGCCCGGACCACCGCGAGCACGGCCCGCGCGAGTTCCGTCATGGCCCCGTCGGCGCGCGCGGGGTCGCACCCGGTTCCGCAGGATCTCTCGTTCAGGAACAGCAGCGGCACGCTTCCCCCTCCGTGATGTCGTACGCGCCTTGGACCGGGCCCGGGCCGTCAGCCCAAGAGCTCGTCGAGCGTGTTCTCCAGCTCGTCGAAGAAGCCCTCGGGCCATTGGTCGAGCAGGCCGTCCCGGTCGATGCGGGGGCTGGTGACGTCCACGCCTGTGCCGTCGCCCCGGAAGAAATGGAGGGCGGTCTGCTCCGGTGCGAGCACGCGGCGCTTCACGGCGAGCCGCACCCCGTTCAGTACGTGGTCACTATGCGTCTCGACGACCAGCTGGGCACCCTGTGCCGCCGCGGCCGAGGCGAGCGCGGCCATGCGGGTCTGCCCGCGCGGGTGCAGATGCGCCTCGGGATTCTCCAGGAGGACCAGCGATCCGGGCCGCGCGGTCAGGCAGGCCACGACGATGGGCAGCGCGTAGGTGAGGCCGAAGCCGACGTTGGTGGGGCGCCGGCGGGTGCCGCTCGGGCCGTCGAAGCCGTACGAGAGGCGGACCGAGTCGGTCCCCTCGATGGCGGCCGCCTGGATGTCCACGCCGGGGCACAGCTCCCCGATCCAGGCGGCGGCCTGGTCGAGGAGCCGCGGCGACTGGGCGCGCGGATGGCGCAGCGGGCCGTCCGGAACCTCGTCTCTGGCATGGTGCCGCAGGAAGTTGACGGTGTGTTCGCCGCGTACGCCGAGGAAGCCGCGACCGATGGCCGCATGGTGGTCGCGCGGATAGAACTCGGCGGGCGAAATGCGGTCGGCGTGCAGGTATTGGAACCCGGCCGTGAAGTAGCCAGGGATGACCGCCGCGTCCCCGGCCGGGGGCGTCGCACCCTCGGTCGTCAGGGGGAGGGCCACGCGGGTCAGTGGCAGCAGATTCTGTTCGGGCTCGTAGGCGGCGGTCCAGGAGTAGCGGTACGCGCCCTCGCTCACCGCGAGTGTGATCTCCGCCTCGTAACCCGTGAAGTCCTCGTGCAGGACGTCGTGGCCGGTGCCCAGAGTGACGAGTTCCCCGTTGAGGAGAAAGCCGTTGTCGACGGCCGCGATCTTGCCAACGTCTTCCGCTTCTTCGACCGGTCCCCGGATCTGGTCGAGATCGCCGGCCGCGTACGACTGCTGGAGCAGCGCGAGCGCCTGGAGGACGCTGCTCTTACCGGAGGAGTTGAGGCCGGTCAGCAGGGTGAGCGGGGCGAAGGACAGGTCGGCATGTTGGAACGCCTTGAAGTTCGTCAGCGTCAGCCGGTCGATCACTGTTCCCCTACCCCCCGGAAGAGCTCCGCCACCGCGGCGAACCTCTTGCGCACCTTCTTCGTGTCGCCCGTGGCGACGGAGATGGCGCGGTCGAAATCCCAGTCCTTCATCAGCTCGAAGAACCCTTCGAGCACCCTGTCACGGGACGTTACCAGTGTGTCCCGTGAGTGATCATCCAAGATGGCGAGATTGACCGCGACCGTCTCGAATAGAGCCTTGTTGATGGGCGATTTACCCTTTCCGCCCCGCCACTTTCGGAACGCATGCTCCCCGAAGAGCGCCTTCGCACAGCGCATCGCCTTGCGGAACTCCACGGCCAGCACCTCCCGCCGCTCCTCGCTCAGCCGGTTGACGCCGTGCATGGAGTCCACGAGGAACTGGTCGAAGTCCCGCTGCGCATGGCGGGCCGGATCGCTGAGCCGGAACGCCAGGAAACGGAGCACCATCTCCCGGTCGGCCATGCGTTCGTTGGACACGCTGTGCCCCGTGGCGTCGCCGAAGGCCGGGTCCTCCGCGAGGTCGGCGAGGTAGCCGCGGATGGGCCCCTCGATCATGGCGTGCCGGATCTCCTGCGGGGTAAGCGGCAACCCCCCGGTATTGATCCGCGAGAAGACGTTGAACTTCACGGCTTCCGGGGTGCCCTGCTGAATGATGTGGACCACGAGCTGGGTCTCGCGCAGCCTGATCCGCAGCCGGCCGGTCAGGTCCTGGTACCCCTTGCCGTGGAAGTCCCGCAGATAGTCGAGCCCGCGCAGGGTGAGCGGCGGCATGTCGACGGCCTCGGGCCCCATGAACCGGGCGATCGCCGTCAGCCGCTGGATGCCGTCGACGACCGACCAGTTGTCCTCCTCGTCCTGCGCCATATGAAAGGACGAGATGGGGATACGCAGCAGCAACGACTCGATGAGGCGGCTCTGCTGTACGTCGGTCCAGATGCCGGCCCGGCGCTGGAAGTCCGGCGCCAGGTCGATCATGCCCTCCCGTAGGCGGGAGAGGAGGAGATCGACCGTGGTCGCCTGCGTCTCGATCTTGATGTTCTCGGGCCGGAAAGGCGCGGAGATCCCATCGGCGTCGGCCGCGCCCTCCTCGTCGGCGGGCTGCTCCAGCTCCACACCGGTCGGAAGCCCGTCGGCTCCGACTTCGACGGGGCCGGTGAGTAAAGGGAAGAGACCCGACTCCGGCACCTCCGACTCCACCACCGGCAGCTGGTACCGCTGATACCCCACGGCCCGCTCACGCCGTACGCTGCCGCTGTCCTCAAGCCCTCTCATGACTCCCCGTCACCCTCGCTCGCCGCCGCCCGTTGGCCCTGCGGCCAGCTTATAGACGGCGGGCAGGCGAGTCAGTGCGGCGGCGCTGGCCACGGCCTTCTGGATTGAGGTGCCGCAGGGCTCGTCCGCACAGGTCACACGCTTACGCCTAGCGCCCCGGGCACGGGTCAGCCACAGCCGGGTGTCCGTGCTGGGGCTGACCTGTTCCTGTCGGAGCTCAGTCGGCATCCGGGAAGACTCCAGCCCGTATCCCCGATATGAACTCGGTCCATGCTCTTGTGGCGACACGGAGAGAAGGGCCGTGCGAGTCCTTGGAATCACGGACGGGCACCACACCGGGGAAGCCGTCGGCTACCTCGACGCAATCCCCATCGCCTGCAGATGTTCCAGCTGAGCACGCATAACCTTGGCGCCTCCGACCTGCCCACGCAGAGCACCCTCACCCTCGATCACGCACACCTGAGGAGCGCTCTCTCCAGCGAGCACCTCCTGCCGTTGCATGCGCACGGTCACAAGTTCATCGACTCGATGAGGCGGCATTCTCACCGGGGAAGCATGGAAGAGTTCGCGGGCGTAATCGGCAGTCTGCAGGAGACCGGCAATCAGCATGGGCTGATACGAGCGGATGTAGTTGGCCGTCTGCTCGTAGTCGATGTAGTCGGCATAGGACGGTAGAGCGACACCCAAGCGCTGCACCCATCCCCGCTCGGTCCCCCTCCGTGCAAGGCTGGCGACTTCCTCGATGTAGCTCGAATCATCGATCCCATAGAAGGTCATCAGGTCTCGGAGTTCACTCAGCGAGACACCCAGGCGCGCATTCTCGATGCGGCTGATCTTGGACCGGTGACAGCCGATGCGCTCGGCCGCCTCCTCCGGCGTCTTGCCCGCGCCCTCCCGCAACCGGGCGAGCAGCGCGGCGAGTCTGCGACGGCGGACAGACGGGCGCGGTTCGGACACAGGCTCAACCCCCTACACCGGCAAGCGAAGTGGGACTCAGGCTACAGCCAGCACAAGATCCGAACATGTTCCGGAACAGTTGCGGATGATCTATGGCCCGGAGCACACTACGCGGAGCGTTCACCTCTCGTCGCTTTGAGTGATCTTGGTGAGGGTTGCATAGGGCACCCGTGTGCCCAAATCCGCTGCCGCGTACACGAAGACAAACCCCGGCGACCGTCCTACCGGCCCCGGGGCGTGGCCAACCTGAAGGGACAGGTCAACAATGGTCAACCTTATCGTCCGATGCCTCGAATGGCTGAAGGCGTTGCTCACGCCCGATGCACCCGGCGGAGGCTCCACCCGCCACCCCGCTCACGCGGCTCCCGCTACGCACCCCGCAGCGACCCAGGTGCGGCAGGGCACGCACCCTTCCGACTAGCCGATCGACAGCGGCAATAGGCCCGAACCCATGTTGTGGGTGACGGCGCACGGGATCGACATCCGGCCCCGACAGCCTCACAGCGGGGAGGCGGGCCGATGAACGCCGACGACCACACCGCCCAACAGACCCCCGAGGACGGCTCGTTCGTGATGGACGCGAGCAAGGGCAAAGTCGGGCAGGTGATGGGCCACGAGGGGCCGTGTTTCCAGCTCCGTCCGCTCCAAGGCGGACGGGAGTGGGAAGCACGGCCGGAAGACGTACGGCTCGCGACGGACGCCGAGAGGCTGAGCGCCAAGGCCCAAGCAGCGAACTCGGCGAGGAGGTGGTGGGGATGAGCGCGCACACGGTGATCCGATTCACCGACTGGATGATCGGCCCGGAGAGGGCACCGGAAGCCCCGCCAGTCATCCACGAGTTGGAGTGCACCACGTGCAACGCCGCCTCCAAGGCGACCGAGGACTTCGAGGACGCGCGCGACTGGGCCTTCGAGCACGTCGGCCGCAATCCTTCCCATACGGGCTACCGGGAGATCATTCACCGGTTCTGGCGCGCCACGCAGGTGAGGTGATCAGCACCCCGTAGACGCCTGCCCTGGCCGTTCCCTGCCAGGTGAGGACGGCCAGCGGCCGGGGCAGGCTCCCTATCCCCTGATTGGGCCCCGGCCTGTTCCGCCTCACAGCGGACAGCCGGGACCCTGCCGTTTCTGCCGACAGCGGCGAGTTGCGGGTTACGCGCCCGGGGCCCACTGCCCCTTGTCGACCGCCTCCTGAAGCCGCTTCAAGAAGACGGCGTGCGCCTCGCGCATCTCCTGTTCACGGTTGGCCTTGTAGAAGGGGGCGGTGTAGCCCTCTGGGGGATTGGGGCGCTCACCCTTGTCGAAGGCGAGGAAGTGCTCGTAGTGCTCCTTGGTCTGGCCGTGGCCGTGTGCGTACGGATCCTGCGCCAGTTGACGACCCTTCGCGTCGAACCACATCTGGGACTCGCGGTCCGCGAGGATCGCGTACCGGGCCTTGTGGATGGCCACCAGCTCGTCGGCGCTCATGCCGAGCCATGCCGCCACCAGCGCGTCGATCTCGACGAGGGCGGCGCGGCGCTCGTACTCGGTACGCAGCGGGGTGGCATACTCCCAAGCTGGCTTGAGATGCCCGGCGAGCGGAGCCAGCTTGGGCCACTTCACGGCCCAGTCTTCGTAGCCGGGCCAGGTCATGCCGTAGAGCTCCAACCAGAGCGGACCGTATGCCTCAGTGAGACAGTTGAGGCGCAAGGTACGAAGAAGGAGAGCGGCGGCGAGAGGGTGAGCAGGGTCGGCGGCAGGCAACTTTTGAGCTTCACCGGGCTCAAGGTTCGCCTTGCCCGTGATACGCAGTCTGTAATCAAGCGGCAAGGAAGCCCAAAATCCCGCATTAAGCGCCGTCAACCGATTATCACCCAGCGCTGCCGAAAGAACGCCGTGGATATGCGTGGGGCCTGGCGGGATCAAGGCAGCGAAAAGGCTACGCTCGGTATTAAACGGGACCATCTTGCGCCACGCCAGTCTGTAGAACTGCGTGTACGGCCGAAACCACCACATCCGCCGCCGCAGCAATTCCCGCTGCTCATCCTCTGAGAGGCCCAGCTCCTCCTCGGTCAGCACTTCTTCACGGTTCACCCACTGTTCAGGGCTGGGTTCCCAATCGACATTCAACCGTGACCGGTCCAGCCAGTGGTCCTGGGCTTCCTCATAGCGCCTCAGCGAGCAGGACTCTGGGCGCGCATAGCCAGTCCGTGGTACGGCGTCTCCGGGCAGCTCGGCGAGATCGAAGCTCGTCCAGTCATGCGTTCCCCGGCACTGCATGTTCGGCTGCTTGCTGAACGGCGTGGCAATACCGATGTGCGGCCCCTGAAGCACAAGTTCGGAGAGCGAGCCAGGCTGACATGTGTTCCATCTGATGAAGCCATCGTCCTTCCCCGTCTTCTCATGAAAGCCTTGACTGATCCTCGGCTCATACATCCCCAACCGAGCCTTGACCTCTGACAGCGCCGCGATGGCCCCCTGTTCTGCAGTGGTCAACGGCTGCAACAGCATCACCTGCCTGGGAGGGATGCCTGTGTCCCCTTCCAGCCGCTGCCATTCCGTGAGCATCGCTTCATCGACTGTCATCACGCGTGACCTGTGCGGACGAAGGTCCCATGCGCCACAATGCTTCATGCCGGGAATTTCACCTTGCCCGTCATGGTTCAGCGATGGCAGTAGAGGTTCCACACCGTACAAACCGCTCAGACTGACGAAGCGGATAGCGCTTTGTGGGGAACCATAGATGTGTACACCAAACTCGGCGGTTCTGCTTGCCTCGAATGCCCAGTTGCCTACGTTCACGAACCCAGCGCGCAGCCGGAGTCGCGGATAGGCCGCTCCGCGAATCCTGCCATCCTTGGTACCTCCCAGATGGGTGTCAGGGTGCACAAGCCCCGCCATGCCTTTTATGCCGAGATTCCCCCAAGCCCGGCACATGAACGCCCGATACAGGTCCGGCTGCGTCCCCGTCAGCACCGGATACGTCACCGGCGACCCGAGCCATTGCCCCATCGCCGCGTTGGAAGCCAGCTCCCCAAGGAAATACGGAGTAGCCCCCTCCTCCCCCAGCGCCTCACTCTTCCGTTCCCGCCACACCGTCACACTCGGCTTCTCGGCAAGTTTGAACCACGGCTCCAGCTCCGCAAGAACCGTGTCCTCCTCCCACCTCGGCCGCACCCAAGGCGGATTCCCCACCTGTAGATCGAACCCACCCCCCGGCCCCCGGAACACATGCGCGAAGTGCAGCTCCCAGTGGAAGAAGCCGTGCCCGTCCTCCGCCTTTATGTCGCGCTCCGTCGTGCCCGCGATGTCCTCGACCACATTGAGCCAGGGGAAACGGATCGGCAGGTTGAACGTCCGGTCCATGCCCAGCACGCCGTCGAGGCTGCGCTCGTACGCCTCCAACAGCGGCAGTGCCTCGTCCACCGGGAGGCCGTCCAGGCCGTCCAGGAAGGAGCCGTCCTCGGCGTCCTTCGTGCCGAGGGTCGCCTCCAGGAAGTCCAGCCAGTCGGCGAAGGTCTTCAGGGGAATGGCCGGACGCCACCGGTCCTCGGCGATCTGGGCCTTCCGGCCGCCGGCTCCGCCCCGGGACTTCGTACGCAGGCCCGCTTCGTCGTCGACCGCCGGCCCGCCCAACTCTCCCTGCTCGCCGTCCGGGTCGTCGAAGAGCCCGGCCGCCTGCCAGATCAAATCACCCGGCGCAGGACCGCTCGGGAGCGCGGGCTCGGCCGACGCCGACGACTCTGCCGACGCCCTGCCCGCCAACAAGGCCGCCACATCACGGACCACCCCACCCCCCGGCTCGTACTCCGGAGCCGAACCGTCCAGCAGGCCCACCTGGTCCAGCGGCCAGAACCACAGGGCGCACCACGCGTCCATGACCGTCTTCAGCCGCCAGTACGGCGTGCCGGCCGTCGTCAGGTCGTCCAGGATCTTCTGCTTGTCGGCGGCCTCCTCCGACGGCGTCAGCCAGTCCGCGCCCCAGACGTCGATCCGGCGGGATACCTTCCGCTCGGACAGCTCCAGGCGCTTGGCGACCAGGCTCCACAGGAACTCGGCCCGGCGGGCGACACGCTGCAGGCGCACCAGCTCCGTCTTCGACGCGGCCTTGGCCCACCGGTCGTAGCGCTTCTGCCGCTTGTCCCGCGGCTCGCCCTCCCGCTCCTCGAAGGGCTTGGGGCCCTTGGGAGCCTTCTGCATCCCCCTCCGCCACTGCCCGAGCGCCTTCGCCTGCTCCTCCGCCAGCTTCTTCGCCTCGGGCTCTCCCGCGACCGCGCCCCAGCCGATGGCCGGGAGGAGGAAGTGGTGGACGGCGCCTTCCGGCAGATCTCCGTCACGGAAAGGGAGCTCGGTGGGCGGCAGGGGGGACTTCTTCGACAGCCACTGGCCGTCCGGCAGCGCGTCCGCTCCGTACACCTTGCGGCCGGCCCCGATGAGGGAGTTGCCGCGCCGCAGGTGCAGGCCGAACCAGGGGGCGCGCATGCCGGGGTGCATGGAGTTGAGCCAGAGGGAGACCTCGGCCAGCTCCACGGCGGTGGCGTTCAGGTCGACTCCGTACGCGTTGTGGAGGGCGACGTACGCCTTGGCTTTCTGGAGTTCGATCTGGCGCTGCTCGGGGTCGACGCGGCGGCCCAGCTCCTCCTCGCGGCGGCGCAGGTACTCGGCCGCGACCTGGTCGATGGCCTCGTTGAGGAACGCGCCCGAGCCCAGCGCGGGCTCGCAGATCTTCCACTCCAGCAGCTCACGGGCCGGCGTGGTCGCGCCGTCCTGGTCGAGGCGGTGCTTGAGGGCCAGCTCGACCGTGACCTCGGTCAGGGACTTCGGGGTGTAGTACGAGGCGGAGGTCTGGCGGTCGCGGCCCGCCAGGCGGTACACGAACGAGCCCTTGGGGTGCACTACGCGCAGCGGGCGGCCGGTCTCCTCGTGGGGGCGCTCGACGAACACCTCGTCCGGGTAGTCCTGCACCCGGGAGGCCGGGATCATCCAGCTGCCGCCGGAGGGGTCGCCGCCCTTGGCGACCTCGTACAGGTCCTCCTCGGCGATGAAGCCGGTGTAGGACATCAGGCCCTCGTAGACCGCGCCGAGCTGGTTGATGCCGAGCTGGGCGTACGAGATGAAGCCGCCGCGCTCACGTCCCTTGCCCTTGGTGAGCATCAGCCGGCGCAGCACCTTGCGCAGGGTCTCGTTGCGCAGCCGGGTGTCCAGGAACTCGGGCTGTCCGGAGCCCTCCTCGTACGCGGGGTTCTCGGTCCGGTCGGCCGAGATGAGGCGTACGGCGTCCTTGTGGAACAGCTCCGAGCGCAGCGGCTCGAAGCGCAGGCCGACGTCGGCGCTGCGGGCGGCGGCCTTGCGGGAGCGGTCGGCCTCGCGGACGCGCTCGGTGTACTCGTCGCGGGTGATGTCCCCGGCGGCGAGGAGTGCGGCGGACTCCCGCTCGGCCTCGGTGGCGGCGCGGTCGGCGGCCTCGGCGGCCAGGTCCTCGGGCTCGCTGCCGTATGCCCGGTGGCCCTCCTCCACCTGCCGGAAGAGCAGGTCGAGAGATTCGTACAGGTGGAATCCGCGCCGGGACCGTTCGCCGACCAGGTCGCGTACGACGAGGTCACCGAGGCGCTGGAGGCCGTAGCCGCGCGCGTACTCGGGGTCGTCGGCGGGGAGGATGCCGAGGGACGGCTGCGCCTCGGCGTACAGCAGGAAGAGGATGCGGTAGAGGTAGCGCAGCGACTCGCGGCTGAGTTCCTTGGCGAGGCGGCCCGGGTCGTCGAGCTGCTGCGGTGTGACTCCCTGGTCCCGCAGCCGGGCCAGGACCTCGTTGGCGATCCACTCGACGGACAGGCGCAGGCCCTCGCGAAGCTCGGTGGAGACGCCGACGGCGTGCTTGCCGGACTTGTCGACGAAAGAGGCGAGCGGGGCCGTGCCGCCTTCCTCGGGGACGCGCAG
This sequence comes from Streptomyces roseoverticillatus, assembly GCF_000719265.1. Taxonomy (GTDB): domain Bacteria; phylum Actinomycetota; class Actinomycetes; order Streptomycetales; family Streptomycetaceae; genus Streptomyces; species Streptomyces roseoverticillatus. Next base: position 189,795 of record NZ_JOFL01000007.1, read on the forward strand.
CGAATCCGCGCCGAACAGCGCGGCGATGGTATCGAGTTCGCCGCCGTTGCGGTCGTCGCGCCGGTTGAGGGCAGCGTCCAGGTCGGCGGCGAGGTAGCGGCCCTCGTGCCAGGCGAGACGGTCCGCGAGGACGATTACGCCGCCGACTAGCAACAGGACGTAGCGGGGCGGCTCCTCGCACTCGAACAGGAAGTCGGCGAGGGCCTTGGCATCGGTGAGGCGGGCCGACGCCTCCAGCGTCACCGGGTACAGCAGGCGGCCCGCGCCGTCGGGGTCGAGGGCCGCGTCGGGCTCGGCGGTCCAGCCGCAGGCGACGGCGATCAGGCCGGGCTCGGCGTGCAGGGCCTGGACCGTGTGGTCGTGCCCGGCCCGGTGGACGGCCACGGCCCGCTCGTGGGCGTCCGCGTAGCCGAGCGCCCGCAGGGTGGCGAGGTGGAGCTCGGTAAGGCGCTTGGCCCAATCGGCGGGGACCGGCGCGTCCGGTTCGGCGAGCGCTTCCGCGTCGCGCGCGAGGTCGGCGCGGGACGCGAAGTAGGAGCCGTGCAGGGCACGCAGGCCCTCGCGTGGCGTGCGGACGCGCGGCGGGACGGCGGCGGGGTCCCGTCCCTCGGCCTCGGCCTCGGCGACCGCGTCGGCGTGGGCCCGCCGCGTCCGCTCCTCGGTGTCGGCCCAGCGAGCGAGGAGGCCGTCCTTGGCCTTGAGGTCCTTCGGGAGGACCTCGGCGAGGTAGTGGGCCGAGAGGTAGTCGCCGTGGTTGACCAGCGAGTCGTACGTCACGTCAGTGCTCCGCCGGGTCGTAGGCGTTGTCGGTGGTGGGGTCAGCGGCGGGCTTGTCCAGGACAGCCAGCACCCGCAGCAGGGGCAGGCCCGTCGTGTTCAATTGGTCGAGGAGATGTGCCTGTTCGTCGGCGGTCGCCTCGACCTGCTTCTTGCGCCGGTCGCTCGCACCGGACAGGGAGTCCAAGGAATCTGCCCGCCAGTCGGACAGGCGGTCGCGGTACTCGGCGAGCGGGCCGCTGATCTGCCGCGCCCACTTCTCCTTGTACGTCTCCAGGTGCTCGCGAGCCTTCGCCACGGCAGCCGGGACCAGCGACTGGAGGTGGGTGAGGTCGCGGGGATCACCGGTGCGGGCGAGATCGGGCCCCACCTTCGCCGCGTGCAGGGCTTCGGTCATCGTCCGGACGGGGACATCGGGGTCGGCGCTGACGGCCATCCACCGTACGACCGTGGGACGGCCCAGCGCGTTGGAGTAGATGCCCTGGATGAGGAAGGTCGGGTGGTCCACGTGCGGGGAGGTGATGACCGGTGCCTCCTGCCGACCGAACTGCACCAGCACCTTGTCGGTGAGCCACTCCACCACCGGGTGGATGTCGCTCAGGAAGGAGACGGTGGGCCAGATGGTGTCCGTGGCCTCACGGGCGTCGGTCAGCTTGTCCTGGGCGAGGCCGCGGTCGAAGGTCAGGATCATGCGCTCGGCGACGCCCTGTTCCTTCAGGTAGGAGGGCGGCAGGGCCTTGAGGCGGCGCAGCAGGTCGGGGGCCTTGTCCGGGGAGAGGGAGAGATAAGGGCGCTTGAGGGCGTCCTCGCTGCGGGACAGGCCGATGAGCTCCTCGGCCTGGTCCTCGTACAGCTCCGCGAGCGCCGTGTCGACGAAGGCCGCCGCGTCGCCGTCGAAGAGCGAGAGGACTTCCGCGCGCTCCGGCGGTTCCTCCTCGGTGATGGTGTCGACCTGGCCGAAGAGGCCCGCCAGGTCCGCGTCGTCCGCGGCGGGCGCGGACGCGAGGAAGTCCTCGACCGTGCCGCCCTCCACCAGCTCCCTGATGAGGCGCCGCTCTTCCTCGTCGGCACGGTAGTAGCCGGTCTCCGCCTCCGCGGTGCCGTTCAGCTTGTGGGCCTCCTCCTCCCGTGCGAGGAGCTTCTCGGCCACGGTCCTGTCGTCCTTGGCGCCGGGCTGGGCGGAGGTGAGGATCAGCGCCCGGAACTGCGGCTCGTGGCGCTGCCCGTACCGGTCGATGCGCCCGTTGCGCTGCTCGATGCGGATCAGCGACCAGGGGATGTCGTAGTGGATGAGGTGGTGGCACTGGCGGTGCAGGTTGACGCCTTCGGAAGCGACGTCACCAGTGAACAGCAGCCGGACCGGGGCCCCGGCAAGGCTGAATTCCTCGCGGATCAGACGCTGTTCCTCCTCGCCGAGCCCGCCGTGCATGACCCGTACGGCCTTGATCTCCCCGTCCTTGCCAGGGGTGAAGCCGAGGCGCGCGGGGACCGCCTCCGCCAGCCACTTGAGGGTGGGGACGCGCTCGGAGAAGACGACGGCACGCATATCACTGCCGGGACCGACGCCGATGTCCTTCAACTGCTCGACGAGGGCGTCCAGCTTGGCGGAATCCCCCGGCGCACTCCCGTCGCCCATGGAGCCGATGAGGGCACCCAGGCGGTCCAGGGCGGCCTGCTCCTCGCCGATCGCCGGGTCCGGCCGCCTGCCCTCGGCCTCGATGTCCCGTGTCCTCTTCGCGAGGGCGGCGACCCGACGCTCGACCGTCTCCTTGAGGGCGACGTGGGAGGACAGAAAGGTCTTGAGAACGTTGTAGGCGAACAGCGGATCGGTGCTCACGGAGGTGCGCTCCTGATCCGCCGTGCCGAACTCGGTGCTGCCGGACGGTGCGGGCAGCCAGTACTCGGCCAGTTCCGCGAAGACGCGCTCCTCGGCCTCGGTCGCCGGACAGTGCAGCGACAGGGTGGGGCCCCGGTCCGCCCATGCGTCACCGATGCCGTTACGGACCTCGGGACTGATCTTCGTGCGTCGGATGAAGAGGTGCCCGAGGTCGTCCGCCGGGTCGTAGTGGTCGCGGTCCACGATGGCCGCGGGGTCGAGAAGCGAGACCAGGTCGGCGAAGGACCGTTTGTCGCCGTTGTGCGGGGTGGCGCTGGCCAGCAGCAGGGCGTCGGTGCGCGGGGAGAGGGTCTCGGCGAGGGCACGGCGCTGGCTGCCCTGGTTGATGAGGTTGTGGGACTCGTCGATGACGACCGCGTCCCACTGGATGCGTTCCAGGTGGTGCCGGTACTGGCCGATGTTTTTGAGCGTGTCGACGGAGATGATGACGCGCTTGTAGTGGGTGAAGGGGTTGCGGCCGGCGGGGATCTCGCGCTGGATGCGCTGGATGCCGAGCGAGTCGAGTCGCACCAGCGGGATCGAGAAGCGGGTCCACAATTCGTGCTGGAACTGCTCCAGGACGCTCTGCGGGGTCACGACGAGAATGCGCTCGCCGCGGCCGCGGCGAATGAGCTCGGCCAGGGTGAGGCCGATCTCCAGCGTCTTGCCGAGGCCGACGACGTCGGCGATCAGGATGCGGGGGCGGAGGTTGCGCATCGACAGGGCGAGCTCCGCCGGTCGCTGCTGGTGGGCGAGCGGGTCGAGGAGGAAACGGTCGACCAGGGCAAGGCGGCGTTCGGACTGGGGCAGGGGCGTCTTGCGCAGGACCGCTTCGAGGAAAAGCCTTGCGCGCCGGAAGTAGGAGGAGGTGTCGGACACCAGGCGCGTCTTCTCCGGTTCGAGAAGCTCGACGGTGTCGATGCCGGTGAAGAAGACGGCTTCTTCGTCCCGTACGAACTCGGAAACGCCGGTGGCTTCGATCCGGTCACCGTCGTGGTCGGTCCGCCTCGCGGTCCTGACCAGCCACTCCTCGTCTCGCACGAGAATCTGGGCCCCTGGTGGGTACCGGGTCTGCCCCTGCTCTGCCACCCGTCGTTCCTCCGTCGGTCGTGCCGGGAAATGCGGCGTGCTCCCTACGCCCCAAGTGTTTCATGGGGCGTATGAGGGTCGTGACCGAATGCCGGTCGCCAAGGGCGGGACCCGGGCGCACGACGGCCCATGGTGACCCCGGCCCCTGGCGGCGCGTTTTTCGGCTGAGGCGCGCGGCTCGTCGGAGAGGTGAGTGATCGGCTCCTCAGAGGTGAGTAGTCGGCTCCTCAGAAGCGCGCGTCGCGCGCGTACTCACCCCTCAGGGCCTCGGCGATCCGCAGCGGCGCGGAGAGCTGGACGCCCGACCGCGCCGGGCCGCTCTCCTCGGGCTCCTTCGGGCCGGCCGGGGCGGGCTCGCCCCCCACCCGGGAGTTCCCCCGTTCCTCCGGCGCCTCCTCAGCTCGTGGCGTCTCCTCCTCCCGCGCGGCCACGTCCACGACGGTCGGCGTGTAACCGGTCCAGCCCTCGGAAAACCCTCCAGTCTCGGGCGATACGGGCAGCTCGGGCAGGGCGGCCACAGGGGTCAGGTCCGTGAGCCGGCGCTTGGCCTGGGCTGCGGTCAGCCCCTGGCCCGCCATGACCTGGACGAGCTCCGCGGTGACCTGCGCCAGTGCCGGCCGGGCGGCGGGGTCGAGGGCGAGCATCGCGGAGATCAGCGGTTCCAGCTGAGGCGGCAGCCCGCTCAGGTCCGGTGGCGTACCCGGGTCCTCGATCTTGAGTGCGACGGCCTGCCAACTGGGGCCGGTGTAGGGGTAGTGGCCGGTAGCCGCGTGGAGCAGGACCGCGCCCAGCGCGTAGACGTCCGCGGGCCGGTCGAGCTGGTGCTCGCCCCGGGCCTGCTCCGGAGGCATGCACAGGACGGAGCCGACGACCACGCCGGTGGCGGTCAGGATCGAGCGCCGCTCGGCAAGCACGGCAAGACCGAAGTCGATCACCTTGGGCCCGTGCGGAGCCAGCAGGATGTTCTGCGGCTTGAGGTCGCGGTGCAGCAGCCCCGCCTCGTGCACGATGCCGAGCCCTTCGGCCAGCAGGGCTCCGAGGCTGGCCGTCTCCACGAGCGGGAGCGGCCCGTGCTCGGTGACGAAGGCCAGCAGGTCGGGCCCGGCGACGAACTCGACGGCCAGCCAGGGCCGGTCCGCCTGGGCGTCCGCGGCGACGAAGGACGCGATGAACGGCCCGTACACCGTCTTGAGGCTGTCCACTTCGAGCAGGAACCGCGCCCTGCTGTCCTCGTCCAGTACCGACGGCTTGATCACCTTCACGGCGACCTGCTGGCCCGCCGGGGACTCCCCGAGGTAGACCTGCCCCATGCCTCCGGCACCGAGCCGGCACACCAGGGTGTATCCGCCGATGGTCAGCGGGTCGTCGTCCCTCAATGGCTCCACGGGCTGCGGGCCTTCCGTGTGGTGGTGGCTTCCTGTCTCCTCGACGCGGAGGTGGGCCGCGTGCGCCCCGGCAGTGTATTCGAGGGGAAGGACGTCACTGGGGGTGCACTCCGGTGAGGCTCAGGGGGTTTGTGAAGCCTCCGGCCCGAGGGCGTGGCCGCCCTCCCGGCTACGGTCGGAGGCCGTGTGCGTCCAAGGTCCGCATGAGGTTCCGCTTACGCCTCCGGTCGGCACACAAGGCAGTGATGTAGGCAGTGAACTCCTCCTCCGTGCCCAAGTGGCGGTGGCACTCGCGGAAACTGAGGAGCAGGCCCGCCAGCTGCTCGTAGACAGGGTTGCCCGTCCGCTGTTTCAAGAGCTCGGCCAGCCGCAGGTACACACCGAGTGCGTCGGCGGGCCGGGAGGCGCGGGCGAGGTCGGCGAGGGCGAGCCACTGAGTGTCGTCGGCTCCGGTTCGGGTCGCGGCCTGCCAGGCGGCATCGAGGTCCTTGTCGTCGAGGAGGACCTCGACAAGGACCGGGCCTGGGCGTAGCGGGTGCAGAGGTAATCGATGAGATCGAGGCTTCTGTCGGACATGTCGGCAGAGCCCGGAGCTTCGGCGAGGCCGCGCTCCGCCCAGCTCAGCGCCTCGCCCTGGCGGCCTACGGCATCGAGCTCGCGGGCGATGGTGAGATGAGTGCTGCCGTCCGGGGCGAGGTAGGCCGCGTGCACCGCGATCACCGCGTCCACGTCACCCCCCTTCTTGGCCAGGCGCTCCACCAGGTACTTCTCCGCCCAGCCGGTGCGGTTGTCCCGCCAGGCCGCCATCGCCGACTCCCTGAGCGTGGCCAGCCCTTGTGGGCCCAGCACGTCCTCGTAGTCGAACGGGTCGATGTCGATGAGGTCGCCCAGGTCACCGAGCGCCTGGCCGACCAGCCAGCGCGCGGTGTCGTCCGGGTCCGGACGTGCCGCGACGCAGGCGTCCAGGTGCGCCTCGGCGAGACCGGCAGCGACCTCGCCCAGCAGCCCGTCGGAGTCATCGACCTGTTCATGGGTCTCCGCGAGGTGCCGCAACGCTTCCCTGCTGAGGTCGATCGCGTCACCGGCGCGGCCTGCGGCGGTCAGCGCGGTGATGGCGGACACCGCCTGCTCCGCCTGTTCGCCGTAGGCGCGGGCGTCGGCGTACTCGACGTATCCGTGCTGTGCGAAGGGACCGATGTCGAGGAGTTCTCGGACGCAGGTGCGGACTTCTGCGAGGTCTCCCCGGGCGCCGGCGGCGCGCAGCTCCAGTCGCCGGCGCACGTTCCGGTCCTGGTCGACCTGTTCGCGTAGGAGCGCGAGCAGCTCGTCCTGAGAGAGGCCCGTCAGCCAGGCGTCCAGGCCGTCGGCCCGGGTGCGGGCCCGGGCGCGCTGCTGGGGCAGGCGCCCTTGCCTGGACAGCAAGGTCAACCCGACCGCGACGAGGTGCTTGCAGAAGTGGCCTTCGAGGCCGTACGGACAGTCGTACTGTCCAGCAGGCCCTCGGGCGCCTCCAGCTCCAGCTCTACTTCGTAGGCTTCGGTTCCCCGGACCGTCGCGGTGACCCAGCTGTCGCCGATTTCCGTCACAGTCGCCAAGTCCAGGTGTCCCTGGCTGCTGGGAGTGCCATCTTCCTGCATCGCCAAGCGGGAGTTCGGCCCACGGGAACGGCCATATGCGAGCGGGGGCGGGGGGACAGCCTGCGATTCAGGTCGCGTCCCGGCCCTCCCAGCGGTCCCGGAACCAGCCCAGCGCCTCGCACAGGACCTCGCGGTTACGGTCGATTTCCAACAAGGAGAGCCGGAAGCTGGGGCGCAACTCCAGCTTGCCCTCCGGGATCGAGACGCCTTCCAGCTCATTCAACCTGCCGAGCAGTTCGGCGCGCAGGGAGCGGTCCGTGAAGGGCTCGCGGCTCGCCAGGTGCTGGAACACGACCTCCGCTACGCCGCCGCGCCCGCTGCCCGGATAGACGGTCAGCGGGCAGATTCCCTTGCCTGGGCTGCCGGCGTTCCCGAGCATGAGGAAAGCACTGGTCGTGACCTCACCGGCGCCGTGGCCGATCCAGCCTCCAAGTTTCTCCCAATGAGTGAACAGCTCACGCACGGCTGACACGGTCGCGGGAGTGTCGTCCGCCGCGAGCTGACGGAGGAACCTCGCAGCGCGGGTCTCCTCGCCTTGCGGCTCCGCGCCGTCCTGCGCGGTCTCCTCCGTCACCGCCGACTCATCCTCGCCCTCGGTGCCGGCCAGCAGCAGAGCGAGGTCGTCGCTGGTGAGGCGCTGGGCCGGATCGGCCGCCCCGGTGACGGTGAAGTGGATGCCGTCGGCACTGAGCCGGGCACGGACATCGCCGCCATCTCGTCCGGTCCACTGGAAACCCTCGGCGATCCTGCCATCGGCGTTGAGCACCCGGTAGGCGTTGGCCACTCCGTCCGTCTTGGCGAGATGGCTGCCCACAGCCTGGGCTCCGGACCCGATGAACGCGGCCAGATCTCCGTAGGACGTCCAGGTGCCGTGCGGAAGGCCGGCCAGCACCTGGTGGGCCAGGTGCCAGTCGCGGCTGCGCGCGGCGCGTCCGACACCTCGCAGCGGGGCGGGCCACAGCCGGACCGCCCGGACGGCGAGTTCGTCGGCTCGGGCGAGGATCTCCCGGGCACCCCAGCGCTCGGTCGCGGCAATGCGTCTGTTCATCTCCAGGTGACTGCCTTGCAACAGCCCCTGCTTACGATCGAAGGGGTGGTTGGACAGCTCCGAGTTGACACCGGTCAGCGTCAGATTGCCGAGCGTGTGCTGCAACCGGGCGTGGAGTTCCTCCGCGCTCTCGCCCTCGGCCGCGTCCTCGTGCAGCATCCGCATCCACTCCTCGCCGGGCGATTGCGGCATCACGTGCTCAATGGTCAGCTGCGCCGGGCCGAAGTCCACCGGCTCGGGGTGCTCGTGGCTCTCTTCCAGCCTCTGGAGCACCAGCCTCCGCTGATTCGGCCGACCGTACTGATAGAAAGGCGCGGTTCTGATCTTCTCGCGCAGCTCTTCGTCATCCGGCCAGAAGCGGTTCTCGGCGGAGAGGAGCTGATGCAGTCCGTCGGCGACCGGCACATCGTGCGGGAGTTGGGCGGGCACGGACTGGAAGATCCTGTTCAGATTGTTCGTCGGCACCCGGCAGATCGTTCGCCGTACCAGGAAGCTCTCGATGTACGACATGGCCCGCGCTGTTTCACGTTCGTCCAGCTCTCCTCGAGCCCGCCGGTCGAGCAACAGCATCAGCGCCGGATAGGTCACCACGGCCTGCCAGTCGTGCAACCGCTTCAAGTGGCCGCGGACCAGGGGGGAGGTCTCCTCCGCCGGGTGGATCACCTTGCGGAAGAGCGAGCTGCGGCGGTGCAACTCCTTGATGTAGGACTCGATGTCCGCCTCGGCACCCGCCCCATCCGCCCCCTCGCGCTCGAGGCGCTGCTGCTGGGCGGCGTACAAGTCCTGCCGACGGACTCGGTCGTCCCCGTCGAGCACCAGCTGCAGCCACATCAGCTGTTCGAGCTCGTCATTGCTCAGGCTGGCTTGCAGCGGCAGCCAATGGGTCTCGTAGACATACTCACCCCGAGTCGGCAGGCGCATGAACAAGTAGTTGCGCAGCAGGTCCGCTTGGCTGAGTTTCAGTCCGGTGTTGTTGAGCGACTCGAAGATGCGGTGGACGTTGTCACCGCGCTCGGCGGTCACCGCCACCAGCGTGAGCCGGGACGTGATCGCCTGCTCAATACGCAACACGCCCTGCGCGCCTGCCGGATCATCCGCTTCGACCAGCTTGCGGCGGAAGAAGCGGTAGGCGGTGGCGACTCTGTCCCCCGAAGCCCGCTCCGAGTGGACGCTGTGGATGTGTGCGGCGTACTGCGGCCGGTCTGCCTGGGTGGGCAGCAGGCGAAAGTAATCGTCACCCCTCTTGCGCTTGTTGATGAGGTATTCCTCGTCGATCCGCTCGGACTCGTCCGGCTGTCCGTCGGCAATGTGGTCCCGGATCGCTGCCAGCGCGAGGGACAGAGTCGTCAGCCGCTGCTGGCCGTCGACAACGAGCCAACGGGGAAACGTCGCCTCGTTCTGCGGGGACGGGGCAAGCACGACCGAGCCGAGGAAGTGCGTGTTCGCCGTCGCACCTGACTCAAGTAGTTCAGCCTGCTCAAGGATGTCGCTCCACAGCTGCGCCAGCTGCTTCTCCGACCAGGAGTACGTACGCTGATACAGAGGGACTTGGAACTGCTGAGCCCGCCCCTGAACCAGGTCGGCGAACAGTGTCTCTTTAGCCTGCATTGGTGGTGTCCGTCCTCGCTCGTCTCGCCCCATCAGGACCTCTCGGCGGCGACGATACGGCCCGCCACTGACATTGCTGATCCTGGAGCCGGCGCAGCGCGCCGGCCCTCGGACGGCACAGGACTTTTCAGCCACCGCCCCGGTCGGCCGTGGGCTCGCGCCCGGCGAAGCGGAGGCCTCGTCCATCGGCGCGGACCCTTCCCGCCCTCGCCCAACTGGATACCGGCCCGGAGGGAGTGGCCCGTTGACGGATTCCATCGACCGCTCCTCAGGCCGGGTCCTGCCGCTCGGTGTTCGGCGAACAGTCGCACGACATTGAGCTCGTACTCGGCATCCCCGTAGGCTTCGGCGTGGGATACGCCCTGAACGCCGGCGACGCACCAGTCCGCACGGCCGACCCCATACCTGCTACTGGGGTGGCAGGGGCGGATCGCTGATCGTCAACGACCTCGACGCGCGCATGGCCTTCACCTACGTGATGAACCAGATGCCCCACTCCGGCCTCGCCGACCCATGCGGCCAGAAGCTTCTCCAGGCCACCTACGAGGCACTGACGCTCTGATCGAATGCCGCTGCCGGCCGTCGCCCGGCGCGCGGCTCAGGACGCGCCCACCTCCTGAGCCTGCGGACGGCAGCCACCGCTCCACCTGCTCCATGCCGGCTACAGCACGGGGGTGGGCGAATATCACCTGCGCATCTGGTGATGGACGACACCGGTATGGCGGCGGTCGTCTCGTCACTGACCCGTCAGACGCGGTTTCCCGTGGGCTTGAGGATCGCCACGCACTCCACGTGGTGCGTCATCGGGAAGAGATCGAACGCCCGCAGCGTCGCCGGTGCGTAGCCCTCCTCCGCGAAGTACTTCAGGTCGCGGGCCAGGGCCGCCGGGTCGCAGGCCACGTAGGCGATGCGGCGAGCGCCCAGCGACGCCAGCTGGCGGACCGTCTGCTTGCCGGCGCCGGCGCGGGGCGGGTCGAGGACGATGATGTCGGCCTCCTTGATGCCCGTGCGCGGGAGGACCTGCTCGACCTTGCCCTGTTCGATGCGGACGCGGTCGAGGTCCTGGAGGTTGTGGCGGGCGTCCTCGACGGCGCGCTTGCCGGATTCGATGCCGAGGACCGCGCCCTTCTCGCCGATGCGCTCGCCGAGGGCGCCGGCGAAGAGGCCGACGCCGCAGTAGAGGTCGAGGGCCATGTCGCCCTTGCGGGGCATGAGGCCCTGCATGACGGCCTTGACCAGGGTGTCGGCGGCCTGCGGGTGGACCTGCCAGAAGCCGCCCTCGCCGACGCGGTAGGTGCGCTCGTCGGCGCGCTCGCGGACGAAGGGGCGGCCGTGGACGCGGTGGACCTGCTTGTCCTTTTCGCCCACTCGCATCACCGAGACCGGCTTGTCCAGCTCCACGATCGGGAGGCGGCCGCCCGGCTTCGGGGTGAGGATGACCTGGCGGTCCGCGGAGCCCGATGCTGCGATCGCCTCAACCGTTGCCATCTGCGGCCACTCGCGCTTCTCGATGCCGAGCTCGCTGACGCCCGGGGCGGCGATCATGCAGTGGTCGATCACCTGGACCTCGTGCGAGCGGTGCTTGCGCAGGCCCGCGTGGCCCTCGGCGTCGACCGCGTACTGGACGCGGGTGCGCCAGGCGGGGACCTGGCCCGCGGGGAGCTTGTCGCCCTCGGCCGGCATCACGGTGCCGTCCCAGCCGGCCTCCTCGGGGGTGAGGCCCGCGAGGCGCTGGAGCTGCTCGGCGATGACCTCGCCCTTCAGGCGACGCTGGGCGCCCGGCTTGGCGTGCTGCCAGTCGCAGCCACCGCACTTGCCCGGACCCGAGAAGGGGCAGGGGGCCGGCACGCGGTCCTTCGACGATTCCAGGATCTGCACCGCGTCCGCGCGGAGGAAGCGGGACGTCTCCTCGCCCTCCGTCACCCGCACGATCACCCGTTCGCCCGGCAGGGCGTGGCGGACGAAGAGGACGCGGCCCGACTCCGTACGGGCTACGCAGTGGCCGCCGTGCGCCACCGGGCCCACCTCGACCTCGTACTCCTCGCCGACCAGCGATTCCTGCGGTTCGATCTGCATTCGGTCGGCTCCAGAGTCAGCGAAACAAAAGGTGGGGGTGGGACAGCCGTCCAGTCTACGGCCGCCCCACCCCCACCTGCGAATTCGCAGTTGCGGCTGCGTCTCCTACTTCTTCGTGCTCGCCTTTTCCTTCTTCGGCTGCGACACCGGGCCGCGGCGCACCGACCCCGGCGCGTTCCACTCCGCCCGCTTGCGCGCACGCAGCTTCGCCGCCTCCGACGAGTCGAGCTGCCACGGCACCGAGGTGACCATGACGCCCGGCGTGAAGAGCAGGCGGCCCTTCAGGCGCAGCGCGCTCTGGTTGTGCAGCAGGTGCTCGTACCAGTGGCCGACCACGTACTCGGGGATGTAGACGCTGACGACGTCGCGCGGGCTCTCCTTGCGGAGGCTCTTGACGTAGTCGATGACCGGCCGGGTGATCTCGCGGTACGGCGAGTCGAGGATCTTCAGCGGGACGTCGAGGCCGCGGCGCTGCCACTCGTCGCGCAGCAGCTTGGTCTCGGCCGCGTCGACGCTGATGCTGAGCGCTTCGAGGGTGTCGGAGCGCATGAGCTTGGCGTAGGCGACGGCCCGCAGCGTCGGCTTGTGGATCTTGGAGACGAGGACGATCGAGTGGACGCGGGACGGGCGGACGGTCTCGTCGCCCGGGCCCTCGTCGGCGGCGATCTCCTCGGCCACCCGGTCGTAGTGCTTCCGGATCGCCGTCATCGTCGCGTAGAAGATCACCATGCCGAGCAGGGCGACCCACGCGCCGTGGGTGAACTTCGTCAGCAGGACGACGACCAGGACCAGGCCGGTGAGGAAGGCGCCGAAGGTGTTGATCGCGCGGGAGCGGATCATGTGGCGGCGCTTGGCCGGGTCGGTCTCCGTCCGCAGGTGGCGGTTCCAGTGCCGGACCATGCCGGTCTGGCTGAGGGTGAAGGAGACGAAGACGCCGACGATGTAGAGCTGGATCAGCTTCGTCGAGTCCGCGCCGTAGATGTAGGTGAGGACGGCCGCGGCGCCCGCCAGCAGCACGATGCCGTTCGAGAACGCCAGGCGGTCGCCGCGCGTGTGCAGCTGGCGCGGCAGGTAGCGGTCCTGGGCGAGGATCGAGCCGAGCAGCGGGAAGCCGTTGTACGCGGTGTTGGCCGCGAGGAAGAGGACCAGGGCGGTGGCGGCGGCGAGCACGACGAAGAAGAACGAGCCGCTGCCGAAGACCGCCTCGGCGACCTGGGAGATCACCGGGTTCTGGGTGTAGCCCTCGCCCACCGGCGAGCCGTTCTTGAGCAGGTCGGTGGCCGGGTTCTCGGCCATCCGGACGTTGGTCGCCATGGCCAGGCCGATGATGCCGCAGAACATCGTCACGGCCAGGCCGCCCATCAGGGCCAGCGTCGTGGCGGCGTTCTTGCTCTTCGGCTTGCGGAAGGCCGGCACGCCGTTGCTGATGGCCTCGACGCCGGTGAGGGCGGCGCAGCCGGAGGAGAAGGCGCGCAGCAGCAGGAAGACGAGGGCGAAGCCCGCGAGGCCCTGGTGCTCGGCATGGATGGTGTAGTCGGCGGTGGGGGCCTTCATGGTCTCGCCCATGAAGAGGCCGCGGGCGGCACCCCAGGCGATCATGACGAAGACGCCGCCCACGAAGACGTACGTGGGGATCGCGAAGAGCTTGCCGGACTCCTTGACGCCGCGCAGGTTCATCAGGGTGAGCAGCACGATCACGCCGATGGCGCAGGCCGTCTTGTGCTCGATGACGAACGGGATGGCGGAGCCGAGGTTCTCGATGCCGGAGGCGATGGAGACCGCGACGGTCAGGACGTAGTCGACGAGCAGGGCGCTCGCGACGGTCAGGCCGGCCTTCGGGCCGAGGTTGACGTTGGCGACCTCGTAGTCGCCGCCGCCACTGGGGTAGGCGTGGACGTTCTGGCGGTACGAGGCGACCACCGTGAACATCAGCACGACGACGGCGACGGCGATCCATGGGCTGAAGTGGTAGGCCGACACGCCTGCCGCGGAGAGCACGAGGAGCACTTCGCCCGGCGCGTACGCCACGGAGGAGAGCGGGTCGGAGGCGAAGACGGGCAGGGCGATGCGCTTGGGGAGAAGGGTTTCTCCCAGCTTGCTGCTGTGCAGCGCCCGGCCGATGAGGATCCGTTTCGGCAGGTCGGTCAGTTTGGACACAACAGAGGATCGTAAGCGCTCACCCGTACGGTCGCCCACCCGCCACCCGCCGGAGCGGGAATGTGGCCCACGCCTCATCCCCGGTCCGGCGTACTCCGCGGCGGTTCAGCCGTGCAGCAGGGCCGGCAGCGCCCGGTGTCCGTTCGAGATGAACGACTCGACCGGCTGCAGCTCCTCCTCCCCGGCCGCGAGCCGCATCCGCGGGAAGCGGTCGAAGAGGGCGGGCAGGGCGATGGCCGCCTCCAGCCGGGCGAGGGGCGCGCCGAGGCAGAAGTGGACGCCGTGCCCGAAGGCGAGGTGGTCCTTGACCGCCCGGGTGACGTCGAAGCGGTCCGGGTCCGCGCCGTGCAGCTCCGGGTCGCGGCCGGCGGCGGCGTACGCGGCGAGGATCGCGTCGCCCTTGCGCAGGGTGATGCCTCCCCCGGCCTCTCCGACGGCCTCTCCGCCGATCTCGATGTCCTCGGTGGCGTAGCGCAGCGGGAGGCTCGCGACGGGGGAACGGTGGCGCAGCGTCTCCTCGATCACGTCGTCCCAGCTCGCCGCGCCCGAGCGGACCAGGGCGAGCTGGTCCGGGTGGGTGAGGAGGGCGTGGACGGCGTTGTCGAGGAGGTTGACGGTGGTCTCGTGCCCGGCGCTGATCACCAGCAGCAGGGTGTCGAGGAGCTCCTGCTCGCTGAGGCGGGAGCCGTCCTCCTCGCGGGCGGAGATCAGCACGCTGGTCATGTCGTCGCCGGGTGCGGTGCGCTTGGCGGCGACGAGGGCGCCGAGCAGCTCGTAGGTCCGGGCGTACGTGGCGGTGACCTCGGCGGGGTCGGCGGAGGTGTGGAAGATGCTGTCGACGCAGTCCCGCAGGCCCTCGCGGAGGTCCGGGTCGGTCACGCCGAACAGCTCGCAGATGACCTGGATGGGGATCGGGTACGCGTAGCGCTCGCGCAGGTCGACGGTCTCGCCGGGGGCGGTCGCGGCCAAGCCGTCGAGGAGGTCCGCGGTCAGCGCCTCGATGCGGGGGCGCAGGGCGGCGGTGCGGCGGGCGGTGAAGGCCTTGGCGACGAGGGAGCGCAGCCGCTTGTGGTCGGTGCCGTAGGCGGTGAACATGTTCTGCACCGCCACCCAGGTGAACAGGGGCCAGTCGGGCGAGATGTCACCGTTGATCCAGGCCGGCCAGTGCTGGTTGGGGTCCTTCGAGACGCGCGGGTCGGTCAGGAGCTCCTTCAGCAGCGGCTGTGTGGTCACTGCCCACGCCACCACTCCGCCAGGAAGCTCCACGGGCGTCGCCGCGCCGCGGGCCCGGACCCGGGCGGCCTCCCCGTGGATGTCGCTGCCGGTGGCGTCGATCCGGAGGGGGGCGGGCTGAACCGGGACGGCGCCGGGCCGGCGGTCCGTGCTGGGCTTGCGTTCCATCGGCTGTCTCCAGGGAGGTCGGCCTGCTGCGGGGACGGGGCGGACTGGGGCTGCTCGTACGGCGGTACGGGGCCGGGCCCGGGGCGGCGCACGGCCGAGAGGTCGTGCACGGGCGCGGGCCGCGGACCGGCCGGCGGGGCCGGGGGGAAGCGTACGGGCAGCGCCGTCAGGGCGCGGTGGAACGGGCCGGGCCGCCAGACGAGGCGGTCGGCCGGGACGGCGAGTTCGAGGTCCGGCAGCCGGTCGAGGAGCTTCTCGACGGCGACGGCGGCGATCAGGCGGGCCGCGTCCTTGGCCGGGCAGTGGTGGGGGCCGGCGCTCCAGGCGAGGTGGGCGCGGTTGCCGGTGCGCCGGGTGGTGAGCAGCGCGGGGTCGGTGTTGGCGGCGGCGAAGCTGACGACGACGGGCTCGCCCGCGGCCAGCGGCACGCCGCCGAAGTCGACGTCCTGCACGGGATAGTGGACGCCGTAGTTGGCCATCGGCGGGTCGAGCCAGAGCACCTCGTCCAGGGCGTCCTCGACCGGCATGCTGCCGCCCGCGAGGTCGCCCGCGAAGCGGTCGTCGGAGAGCAGCAGCCGCAGGGCGTTGGCGATGAGGTTCTGCTGGGGCTCGGTGCCGGCGCCGATGAGGACGACGTGCTGGTGGATCAGCTCCTCGTCGCTCAGGCGGGCGTGGTGGGCCATCAGCCAGGAGGTCATGTCGGCGCCGGGCTGCTCGCGCTTGAGGGCGACGAGTTCGACGAGGCTGCTGGTGATGAGGGCGTCGGCGCGCTCGGCGTCGACGCCGTCGAAGATGCCGGAGAAGCCCTCCACGAGGCGGTCGCCGAGCTCCGGCGGGCAGCCGAAGAGCTGCTGGAAGACCAGCAGCGGCAGCACCTTGGCGTACGCGCCGAGCAGATCGGCCTCGCCGAGGCCCGCGAAGCGGTCGATGAGGGTGTCGGCGCTGCGCTCGACGTAGCCGCGCAGGGCGTTGGGGTCGATGCGCGCGAGGGAGTCGGTGACGGCCTGGCGCAGCCGCGTGTGGGCCTCTCCGTCGGAGAAGAGGCAGTTGGGGCGGTAGGCCATCATCGGCACGACGGGGTTGTCCGGGGCGACGCGGCCGTCGGCGAGGGCGCGCCAGCGGCGGGCGTCCTTGCCGAAGATCTCGGGGGTGCGGAGCACTTCGAGCGCGGCCCGGTAGTCGGTGACGAGGGTCGCGTGGGCGCCGGGGGCCAGTTCCACGGGGGCGGCCGGGCCCAGGGTGCGCAGCCGGGCGTAGACGGCGTGCGGGTCGGCGGCGAAGTCGGGCCCGTACATGGGGGTGGGGGGCCCGGGGGCCCAGGCCCCGGCGGCGTGCTCCTGGTGCGCCGGGCAGCCGGGCGGGGGCACGGCGCCGGCTTCGGGGCGGGGGTGGTTCACGCGTGCTCCCGTACGGTGCGCCGCTGCAGGTACTCGACGAGGGCGATGAGCGCACGGGTCGACGAGACCCGGTCGCGGGCGTCGCAGGTGACCAGGGGGGTCTCGGGGAGCAGGTCGAGCGCCTCGCGGATCTCCGCCTCCGGGTGCACGGGCGCGCCGTCGAAGTGGTTGACGGCCACCCCGTAGGGCAGGCCGAGCTCCTCCAGCAGGCCCATGACGTCGAAGGACTGCTCCAGGCGGCGGGTGTCGGCGAGGACGAGCGCGCCGAGCGCGCCCTGCGTCATGTCCTGCCAGAGGCGGGTGAAGCGCTGCTGGCCGGGGGCGCCGAAGAGGTAGAGCACCAGGCTGTCGCTGAGGGTGAGGCGGCCGAAGTCCATGGCGACCGTGGTGGTGGTCTTGCCCTCGATGCCGGCGAGGTCGTCGACCCCCGCCCCGGCCTGGGTCATGGTCTCCTCGGTGCGCAGCGGCCGGATCTCCGACAGCGAGCCGACGAACGTGGTCTTGCCGACGGCGAAGTGGCCGACGACGAGGAGCTTGGCCGCGGTGCTCACGGTGCGCCGCAGGTACAGCTGCTCGCCGCCGGCGCCGGGAACGGGCTCGACGGGACCTGCGGGCTCAGAGGCGAGCGCGAAGTCCATCCAGCACCTCCTGCAGGATCTGGGCCTCGGGGAGTTGTGCCGAGGGGATGGGGGCCCGGGTGATGAGGTGGCCGCTGTCGACCAGGTCGCCGAGCAGCACCTTGGTGACGCTCACGGGCAGCATCAGGTGCCCGGCGATCTCGGCGACCGACAGGGGGCCGCCGAGGCAGAGTTCCATGAGCCGGCGCTTCTCGGGGCTGAGCCCGGTGAGCGGCCGGTCGTACTGGGCCAGGACCAGGGTGACCAGGTCGAAGGTGTTGCGGGTCGGGTGGGCGCGGCCGTCGGTGACGACGTACGGGCGCACTAACCCTCTCTCGTGCCTCGGCGCCGGCGGGGTCATGCCGGGGCGCCCGAGCCCTGCCAGGTGCCCGCGCGGGGCGGGCTGGTCAGCTCCTTGCCGAGCCGGTCGACGAGCTTCTGCATGCGGTACGTGACCGCTTCCATGTCGACGTGCTCGGTCGCGGACACCGCGAGGTACGCGCCCGGGCCGGCCGCGATGAGGAAGACGTAGCCGTGGGCGAACTCCACGAGCGTCTGCCGCCAGGGGTTCTCCTGCTGGCCCTGGTTGCAGAACTCGGAGGTGGAGCGGCTGATGGACTGCAGGCCGGAGAGGGCCGCGGCCTGGCGCTCGGCCTCGTCGCGCTCGATGCCCTGGGAGCGGGCGCGGAGCATGCCGTCGGAGGACAGGAGGATCGCGTGCCGGGCTTCGGGCATCTTGACGACCTCGTCCAGCATCCAGCCGAGTTCGTTGTTGAGGTGGTCGTTCACGCGGGGGGGTTCCCTTCGTCGTCTACGGGGGCGGGGGTGCCGGGTGCTCCGGGGGGCGCCTCGTGCGCCGGTGTCCCCTGCAGGGGGCCGATGGGCGTGCCGGCGGCGGGGGTGCGGCCCGCTCGGGTGCCGCGGGCGAAGGCGCCCATGCGGCGGGCGGTCTCCTCGGCGGTGCGCTCGCCGGCGCCGGTGCCGCCGGTGCCCGGGGCGGGCGTCTCCGCGGGCAGGGGTGCGGGCCGGCCCCGGTGGCTGCCGCCGGCGGCGGGCTGCCGGCGGCGGCGCTTGGGCAGGCCGCCCGCGGTGGAGCCGACGGAGCCGGGGACGGGACCGGCGGTTCCGGGGGTGTCGGAGGGCGCGGCGTGGCTGCCGGAGGGCGCGGCGTGGCCGGCCTGCGTCGCGGGGAAGCCGGATGCGGCCGGGGAGTCCGGAGCGGCCGGGAAATCCGGGGCGGCCGGGAAGTTCCGTGCGTCGGGAAAGTCCGGGAAGTCCGGGACCGGTGCCTGGGCCGGGGGGTGCGTCGCCGCCGGGCGGTCCGCCTCGTGCCCGCGTCCCTGCCCGCGTCCGTGTTCACGCCTGTGGCCTTGCTCGCGCCCGCGCCCGTGCCCGCGCCCGTGCCCCTGCTCGGCCTGGGGCCGCAGCGGCGTGGTGTCGGGCCCGTCGATGTCGATCTGGGTGAGCAGGGTGCTGGGGAGAAACAGCACGGCCCGGACGCCGCCGTACGGCGAGCGCGTGTCGACCGAGACGCTGAACCCGTAGCGCGCGGCGAGCACGCCGATGACGGGGAAGCCGAACTGGGGCGGGTCGCCGAGGCGGGAGACGTCGACGGTGGCGCGGCCGGTGAGCAGGGCGCCGGCCCGCTGGATCTCCTGGCCGTCCATGCCGACGCCCGCGTCGTCGATGACGATGCAGGCGCCGTTGTGCACGGGCTGCAGGCCGACCTCGACGGTGGTGTTGGGCTGGGAGTGGCGCGCGGCGTTGTCGAGGAGCTCGGCGACGGCGAGCACGACCGGCTCCACGGCGCGGCTGACGACGGCGAGGTCGGCCTGGCTGTGGACCTGGACGCGCCGGTAGTCGCGGATGCGGGAGGTGGCGCCCCGTACGACATCGGTCAGGGGCGAGGCGGCGCGCTGCCGGCCGGGCCAGGAGCCGCACAGGACGGCGATGGCCTGGGCGCGGCGGCCGAACTGGGAGTTGGCGTGGTCGATCTGCAGCAGGTCGCGTAGCACGTCGGGATTGTCGTGCCGGTCCTGCATGTCGGAGATGGCCAGCTGCTGCTCGTGGGCGAGTCCCTGGAGCGCGCGCATGGAGGCCTTGAGGGCGGCCTTCGCGGACTGGTCGGCGCGGGCCTGCGCCTTGTCGACGGCCTGGGTGAAGGTGTCCATCACGGACTGCAGGCCGTGCGCGAAGACGGTGCCGGCGAGCTGCTCGTCGAGCAGGCCGGGCAGGGGCACGGGCTGGTTCATGGAGGCCGTCACGGCGGGGAGCCGGACGGCCGTCAGGTGGCCGAGCTCGGTGTCGCGCGCCCGCTGGCCCTCCTCCAGCGTCGCGGCGCGCAGCCGCAGGGCCGCGGCGATGCCGCGCTGGCGCACCAGCAGGACCGCGACGGCGATCAGCGCGGCGGCCAGACACCAGGTCACTGCGTCCGGTATGTGATGTGACATCAATTCCTCGTGGACGCAGGGGGCATGCGGACGGCTGGACGAGGCCGTTGTCCCTGACGTCCCGTCCAGAAGCGGAATACGCGGATCATCCTAACCACGGCCGTAGCCGGGTGGCCGATCTTCGCCTGCGGATGACCGAACACGCATCCGCCTTCCGCAGGGCCTCGGACGAGGGTACGGAAGGCGGAAGGCGGGTGCAGGCAGTGCGGGTGAAGTGTTGTCAGGACCACAGTGCGCGGTCGGCCGGCGGGAGGGCGCGGTCGACCAGCGGGCCCGCGGCGCCGGTGTAGTCGGCGGGGTCGCAGAGGGCGGCCAGCTCGGCGGCTGTGAAGCGACCGTCCAGTAGCGGCTGCTCGGCGAGGATCAGGTGCAGTTCCCGGCCATTCGCGGCCGCTTCGGCCGACGCCGCGGTGAGCAGCCGCTTGGCCGCCGACCGGCCGATACGGGGCGCCAGGACGGCCGCGAGCCGCTCCGAGACGACCTGGGCCCCCGTCAGGCGGAGGTTCTCGCGCATCCGGTCCGGCCGCACCTCCAGGCCCTCCGCGAGCTCGACGGCGGTACGGGCCGCGCCGCCGGCCAGGCGCAGGCATTCGCGCAGCAGCTGCCACTCCGCGTGCCACGCGCCGGCCGAGCGCTCGTCCTCCGCCGCCAGACACTGCGTCAGGCCGGCCGCCAGGACCGGCACCTGCAGCGCCGCGCTGCGGATCAGGGTGGCGAGGACGGGGTTGCGCTTGTGCGGCATGGCCGAGGAGGCGCCGCGGCCCGCGCGGCCGCCGCCCGGCTCGGCGACCTCGCCGGCCTCCGTGCGGGCCAGCGACTGCACGTCCGCCGCGATCTTGCCGAGGGCGCCGGCGGTGAACGCGAGGGCGGCGGCCAGATCGGCCACCGGGGTGCGCAGGGCGTGCCAGGGCAGGGGCGGGCGTTTCAGCCCGGTCTCGGCGGCGAAGGCGTCGGCGAGCCGCGCCGCGTAGCTGCCGTCCTGCGTGCCCCGGACTCCCGCGAGCCGTGCGTACTCCAGGTAGCCGGCGAGCGTGCCGGCCGCGCCGCCGAGCGAGACCGGCAGGCTGGCGTGCACGTGTCCGAGCCGCTGCTCCGCGTCGAGGGTGAGCTGCCGCCAGCCTGCCGCCTTCAGCCCGAAGGTCGTCGGTACGGCGTGCAGGGTGAGCGTGCGGCCCGCCATGAGGGTGTCCCGGTGACGGGCCGCGAGCACGGCCAGCGCCTCGGCGGTACGGGTCAGGTCCGCGCGGACCGTGCGCAGCGTGCGGTCCGCGACCAGCATGGTGCCCGTGTCGAGGATGTCCTGGCTGGTGGAGCCGCGGTGCACGTACTCGGCGGCCTGCGGGTCCTCCGCCGCGACGAGCTCTGTGAGCGCCTGCACGAGGCCGACGACGGGGTTCGCGGTCTGCCGCGCGGCCAGCGCGAGCGCTCGTACGTCGAACCGGTCCGCGCGGGCGGCGCGGGTGATGGCTTCCGCGGCCCCGGCGGGCACGGCCCCGAGCCGGGCCTGCGCCCGGGCGAGCGCGGCCTCGGCATCGAGCATGGCCTGCAGCCAGGCGGTGTCGCCGGTGGCCGCTTCGGCGGGGGCGCCGACCCGAACGGGGGACAGCAGCCCGACGTCGGCGACGGGGGCCTTGCCGGCCGGGGCGGGGGGTGCCTGCGGGCCCGGCGCGGCGGCCCCGGACGGGCTGCCGGCGCCCGCCACCCCACCGCCGCTACGGCGATCAGCCACAACGACGGTCTCCGGCGGTGCCCAACCGGCCTCGCTACGTCGGGCTGCCGGCGCCCGCCACCCCACCGCCGCTACGGCGATCAGCCACAACGACGGTCTCCGGCGGTGCCCAACCGGCCTCGCTACGTGGCACCGCCGGGCTCCGCCATGGTCATACGATCACGCCCTGTTCGTCCGAGTCCGGAGTCGTCGGGCGGAGCGACGGGGGGACGTGGGCTACCGGGGGGAGGGACAGGACTGCGCGGGCTATCGCGTCCGCGTCGGCCAGGGTCACCGAGTCCACGCCCGGGCGGATGCCCGCCGCCGTGACCCAGTGGACGGACTCCGTGGGCACCCCGTAGGCGAAGCGGCGCGGGTGGGGGCGGCCGCGGCCGTCGACGACGTGGTACGGGCGCTCGGTGACGGCCAGTCCGCCCGTCTCGTAGCCGGCGCCCGTGGCCGTCGGGATGCGGTACGTGGTGACCTGATCGGTGTTCAGGAGGTGCCGCAGCAGGGGGTCGGCGGTGCGCCGCAGGTCCGGCTCGGGCAGCCGGGCCTCGATGAGCACGCGGGACCGGACGGGCGGCCCCGGCACGGCGCGGCAGTCGGCGACGAACGAGGGCCCGCCGGGGCCGGCGACGTCCAGGCGGACGACGGTGCCGGGCCCGGTGACCTCCAGGACCCCCGCCTCGATGAGGGCGGTCATCTCCTCGATGCGGGAGGCGGGCGGGCCGATGGAGAGGAAGGCGTTGAGGGGGGTGTACCAGCCTTCGAGGTCGTCGCGGTGGGAGTCGCCCTCCAGGCCGCCGTGGTCGACGGCGAGCCGTATCTCGTTGCGCAGGTCGCGCAGGACGTCGAGGGCGGCCTTCAGGGGCCCGCTGACGTTGCCGGCGCGCGCGGCCCGGACGTCCGCGCGCAGGTAGTCCAGGAGCCAGGCACGGAACTCGGCGCGGCCGGCGAACGCGCGGTCGACGTACGGCCTGGCGAGCCGCTGCCAGTCCCAGCGGTCGGCGGGGGCGATGCGGAACGCGTCGAGGAGGTCCGCGCGGTCGTCGTCCTTCTCCAGGGCCAGGAACCGCCCGGTGAACTCCTCCCGCTCCCCCGCCCGGCCCAGCCGCTCCAGCAGCGTGCCGTAGTAGACGCTCTCCACTTCGCCGGCGATCAGGGGCCACAGGTCGGTGCCGAAGCGCACGGGCCCGCCGCGGGCGGCGCGCTCGCGCAGGCCCGCGATGTAGCCGGCGGTGAGCAGCCGGGGCAGGTAGCGGCCGTGCGCGCCCTTCTCGTTCTCGCCGCGTGCGTGGTAGGGCACGCCGCGCCGGGAGAAGGCGTACAGCCGGGGCTCCGCGCCGGAGGGCCGGTAGACGGTGCGGTCCCCGTCGCGGGCGAACTCGCCGCCGCGCCCGGCGGTGAACAGCGCCATGTAGTCGAAGAAGTTCAGCCCGAGCCCGCGCAGCAGCACCGGCGCGCCGGGCGCGATGTGCCCGAGGTCGAGGTCGGCGGGGTTGACGGGCGTGACGTAGTCGAGGTGGTGGATGCGGGCCAGCGACGCCGTACGGGCCTCCCGGGCGGACAGCTGCGCGGGCACGTGGCCGAGCGCCATGACGATCGCGTCGAGCTGGTTGAGGCGCGTGCCGTCCTCCAGGCGGATGCCCTGCGGCCCGCCGGTGATGCCCTCGGTGTCGGCCATGGCCACCGCGCGCGAGCGGTGCACCTCGATGGTCATGTGCGCGGGGGCGCGGGCGGCGATGCGCCGGAAGCTGTCGTGGAGGTAGCGGCCGTAGAAGGCGCGGGTGGGGTAGTCGTCGGGGCCGAGCGCCCGCGCCTCCGCGAGGGTGGCGTCGTCGTGATCCGTACCGCTGCCCTTGCTGTCGCCGCTGCCGTCCGGAAGGCCCGCGACGCCCCGCGCCCACTCGTACAGGCTGGGCCCCGGCTCGACCGGGCCCTCGATCCGGGCGCTGTCGTCCGTGTACACGGTGATCTGCGAGGCCACGGTGTTCATCAGCAGGTGGGGCGACTGTTCGGCGCGCCACACGGTACCCGCGCCCGGGGCGGACGGGTCGACGACGTGCACGGTCACCGCGGAGTGCGAGGGCTCGGCGCGCTCGTTGGCGCACAGCCGCTCCAGCACGGACAGCCCCCGCGGGCCGACGCCGACGATGCCGACCTCTGTACGACTGCTGTTCATGCGTCTGCTCCTCCGTTCTGAGGGGACTTCCGCTCCGTACGCCTTGCCGTCTCACCGTCCGGTCTCCGACTCACCGTCCGGTCTCCATCTCGCCGTTCCGGAAGGGCCGGGTCAACGCGCGGCCGCCGGGTCCGTCAGGTCCCCCGGGACGGAGGTGACATACCGTCAGTGGCGCTTTCGCGGCCCCGCCGCCCGGCCGTGCCACAGTGGGTGGCATGGGTGACACGGGTGACATGCGCGCCGCCTACATCGAACGGTTCGGCCCGCCGGAGGAGATCGTGGTCGGCGGGCTCCCCGCGCCGCGCCCGGGGCCCACCGACGTCCTCGTCGACGTCGCCGCCACGGCCGTCAACCCCGTCGACACGCTCATCCGCTCCGGGAGCTACCGGACCCCGCTGCCCTTCCCCTTCGTGATCGGCCGGGACATGGTCGGCACGGTCGCCGAGGCCGGGCCCGGTGCGCCCGGGTTCGCGCCCGGCGACCCGGTGTGGTGCAACAGCCTCGGGCACGGCGGGCGCCAGGGCCCCGCCGCCGAACGGGCCGTCGTCCCCGCCGACCGGCTCTACCCGCTGCCCGCCGGAGTGCGCGCGGAGGACGCCGTGGCCGTCGCCCACCCCGCCGCCACGGCGTACCTGGCGCTGTTCACCCACGGCCGGCTGCGGCCCGGCGAGACCGTGCTCGTCGCCGGCGCCGCCGGGAACGTGGGCAGCGCCCTCGTGACGATGGCCGTGTGGGCCGGCGCCCGGGTCGTGGCCACGGCCGCGGCGCACGACGCGGAGTACGTGCGCTCCCTCGGCGCCGCCGAGGTCCTCGACTACGCGGCCCCCGGCCTCGCAGGGCAGCTCGCGGACGCCGCGCCCCGCGGCGTCGACGTCCACGTCGCGACCCACGGCCGGCACGATCTGGAGGTCGCCGTGCCGCTGCTCGCCCGGCGCGGCCGGATCGTGGTGTTCGCGGGAACCACCGCGCGGCCCGTCCTGCCGGTGGGGCAGCTGTACCAGAAGGACGGGGCCCTCGTCGGCTTCGTGATCTCCCGCGCGACCGTGGCCGAGCTCGCGCAGGCGGCCGGCGCCGTGGGGCAGCTGCTCGGCGCGGGGCGGCTCCGGCCGCGGTCCGTCGAGGAACTGCCGCTCGCCGACGCCGCCGAGGTGCACCGGCGCATGGAGCAGGGGGAGCTGCGGGGGCGGCGGGTGGTCCTGAGGGTCTGAG
Organism: Streptomyces roseoverticillatus; assembly: GCF_000719265.1. GTDB lineage: Bacteria > Actinomycetota > Actinomycetes > Streptomycetales > Streptomycetaceae > Streptomyces > Streptomyces roseoverticillatus. Next base: position 214,415 of record NZ_JOFL01000007.1, read on the forward strand.
GCCGGGACGGCGGGTACGGGCCCGTACCCGTACCCGGACCCGGACCCGCCGTCCTGACCCAGACCCCACCCGCCGGATCCGTGGATCTGACGCATCGTCGCCGGGCCCGTTGCCGGGGCCCTCCCCCGCTGCGCACCCTTGACCGTATGACTCCCCCAGCGACCACCGGCACCCCCGCGATCCTCCGGGTGCAAGCCCGCGTTCTGATCGCCGCCGCGCCGGACACCGTCTACGACACGGTCAGCGACCTCACCCGCAGCGGCGAGTGGAGCCGCGAGTGCACCGGCGGGCGCTGGGTGTCCGGCACGCCGCGCACGGTCGGCGCCGTCTTCCGCGGCGAGAACTACCGCGGGGCGGACGTCGTGCCCTGGGCGCCGGTCGTCCGCGGCCCCTGGACCACCGAGTCGGAGGTCGTGGCCGCCGAGCCATGGCGCCTGTTCCAGTGGGTGGTGCGCGACAGTGCCGGCCGGCGGCAGGACAGCACGTGGACGTACGAGCTCGAAGCCACCGCCGAAGGCTGCCTGCTCGTCCACCACTACCGGCTCGGACGGCCCACGGAAGGGCTCGCGAAGATCTTCGCTCAGCTGGGTGAGGACGGGCGGCGGCGGTTCACCGCCGCGTGGAACGAGAAGCTCGCCGACGACGTGGCCGCGTCGCTGTCGCGCATCAAGCGCGTGATCGAGCGCGGGGCCGGGCGGGGACCAGGGCCCGGGGCCGCCGAGCGGGGCGGGCTGGGATGACGAACCCGGCCGCGCCGTTACGGCCGAAGGCCGAGCGGTGGGACGCGGAGGACCCCGGCTTCTGGGAGCGGGGCGGCCGGCACGTCGCCCGCCGGAACCTGCTGCTGGCGGCGCTCGGCGGGCACGTGGGGACGTCCGTCCGCAGCATGTGGGCCGTCCTGGTGCTGTTCCTGCCGGCCGGCGACGGGCCCGCGCCCGGCCCGGGCGGGACGTCCCTGCTGCTCGTCACGCCGCTCGTCGCGGGGGCCGTGCTGCGGCCGGTCGCGGAGCGGGCGCTGGGCCGGCTGGGCGGCCGCGACCGTACGGTCGTCACCACGGCCGCGCTGGCCCTGCCCGTGCTCGCCGCGGTGTACGTGCTGCAGCAGCCCGGCGCGCCGCTGTGGCTGCTGGTGGCCGTCGCCGCGACCGCCGGGGCGGGGGATGTCGCCGCGGCCGCGTCGACCGGGGCGGCCGCGTTCTTTCCGCGGCGCGCGCAGGACCGGGCCGTTGCCGTCGCGACGGCCGGGGCCGGTCTCGGTGCGGCCGTCGTCCAGACGGCCGGAGTGGTGGCTGCCGTCACGGCCGGGGGGACTTCGTTCGTGTGGATCGCTGCCGTGCACGTGCCGTTGGTGGCGCTGGCCGCGGGCGGCGCGGCGCTGCGGATGGACAACCTGCCGGCGGCGCGGGGCGCGGCGGTCCGTGGGCCGCGCGGGGCTTCCCGGGACCCGCACGTGTGGGGGCTTTCGCTGCTGTCCCTGGCCACGGCCGGGTCGTTCACGGGGTACGGGCTCGCCTTCGGACTGGTGCTGCGGGGCGGCTTCGGCTCCTCCGTACCGACCGCTCTTGTGTGTGCGTTGCTCGCCACGCTGCTGGGCACGGCCGCCCGGCCCTGCGGCGGGCTCCTCGCCGGGCGGTGGGGCGGGGCGCGGGTCACACTCGTGAGCCTCGTGGGCATGGCGGCGGGGATGGCGGTCCTGGCCGCGGCGGCGGCGCGGGGTGCGGTGGGGGTGTGCGCCGCCGCGTTCACGGCGGTGGTCGTCCTGGCGGGACTCGGCGCGGGCGCCGTCGGTGTGCTCGTCCCGGCGGTGTTCGCCGCGCGGGCGGGCGCGTCCATCCTGGCCGGACGGGACGCGGCGACGGCCTTCGCCACGGCACGGGGCCGCTCCGCGGGGGTCGCGCGGGTTGCGGGCCTCAGCGGGGCCGCCGCCGCGCTGGGCGCCGCCGTGACGGGCCCGCTGCCCGCGCTCTGCGGGCTCCTCGCCTTCTACGGCGCGTGTGCGTTCGCCACTTGGGCGGCGTACGTCCGCGGGGGGTCGCGGGCGCTCACCCCGTACGGGCTGAGGTGAGCGCGGCACCACGGCGGAGGCGGTCGGTGCCCACGCACTCGCGCCGGCCCGGCACCGCCGGTCTCCACCGTCGTGGTTGCGCGCCGCCGCGGCGGATTCATGGGTGCGAGGCACCCATGGCCCGTCCCGGCGGCGCCGTGCGAGCCTTGGGCGGATTCGGCACCGCCGAGGCGCACCGCGGGGGCTGGTCGCCGTGGCGGCGGGATTTCTCTGCCTGCGGCAGAGGAGGGCAGGCAGGTTGCGCGCCGCTGCGGCGGAAGCAACTCGGGCGGCCTGCCTCACGAAGGTCAAGGAAGCCCCGCTGCCTTGAATCCGCCGCCACGGCGAGCAACCACCGCGGCGGAGACCAGCGGTGCCCCGCGCACCTGGGCCGGTACGGCACCGCCGGACTACGGCGTCGCGGCTGAGCACCGCCGCGGCGGAAGGGGGTTGAGCGGAAGGGGGTTGAGCAGCGCCAACCACGGCCGGAGCGGCACACGCTCAAGCCGGTTCGGCACCGCCGGGCCGTGCCGTCGTGGCGTAACGCAGTTCGTCGTAGAGGCGGGGCGTGTCCCGGGCGTGGCCGTGGGCGGCTACGTGGCCGTCCGGGCGGATGAGGTAGTAGCCGGGGCGGCGGCAACCGGGGGCGGCAGTCGGCAGGGCCACGCGTACGGGGTGGACACCGCGCCGCCCCTCGGCCATCGCGGTCGCCTCATCCGCCCACGCCTCCCCCGCCCCGGGGCGTACGGCCAGGAGCAGCCCCCAACCGGCCCCGTCCACCAGCCCCCGCGGGAACAGCTCCCCCGCCCGTACCCCGCCGCACGGCCGGGCCGGACCCTGCGTGCGGCGTTGCGGGCCGTAGGCGAGGCGGTGGCCTGCCATCACGGGGGCGTAGAAGCGGGTGACCGCGCCCGTATGTTCCAGGAGCCGGAACGCCGTGTCGCGCACGGCGACCCGTACGCGCCCGCTCACCATCCACGCCCTCGTCTGCAGGTCCGTGTCGCGCACGATGCGCCGCGTGGCCTCCTCCCGTTCGGCCTCGTAGCCGTCCAGCAGGGACGCCGGGGAGTCCCCGTGGAGGACCGCGGCGAGTTTCCAGGCGAGGTTGTGCGCGTCCTGGAGGCCGTTGTTCATGCCCTGGCCGCCGGCGGGACTGTGCACGTGCGCGGCGTCGCCGAGCAGGAAGACGCGGCCGCGCCGCAGCACGGCCGCACGCCGCGCGTGGACGCGGAAGGCCGCGTGGTGGACCGGTTCCGTGATCCGCACGCCCCGCGGCCCTCGCGCGTCGAGCAGTTTCTGCATGTCCGTGACGCCCGGCACCGGCGCCCCCGCGGGCAGCGCGGTCAGCACGCGGAAGACCTCCCCCGGCATCGGCACGATCACCAGCGTCCCTGACGGCGCCTGGTAGTAGAGGATCTCCCCGGGCGGCAGGCCGGAGCCCCCGACCCGCGTGTCCAGCACCGCGAACGTCATCGGATACGTGCTCCCCGCGAAGCCCGTCCCCAGCCGTTCCCGCACCGTGCTCCGCGCCCCGTCCGCGCCCAGGAGGTACGGCGTGCGGGCCCGTTCCGTCCGCCCGTCGGCGTGGCGCAGCGCCACCGTCACGCCGCGGTCCGCCGGTGCGAGGTCCACGAGCCGCACGCCGCGTTCGACCGTGCCGCCGAGCTCGTGCAGCCGGCGCGTCAGGAGCGCTTCCGTCTCGTACTGCGGCAGGTTCCGCGCCGCGCACCACGCCGGGAAGGCGAACGCCGCCAGCGGCCGCCCGCCCGTGAAGTAGCGGTAGCCGTCGATGCGTACGGACGCGGCCCGGACGTCGTCGCCGATGCCGAGGTCGTCGAGGATGGCGAGGGCGCGGGGCCAGAGGGACAGGGCCCGCGGGGTCGGCGCGGGCGCGGGGGCCTGGTCGACGAGGCGTACGGGGATGCCGCGGCGCAGGAGTTCGCAGGCGGCCAGGAGCCCGGTGGGGCCGGCTCCGGTGACGAGGACCGCGGGCCCGGGCTCAGGCCCCGGCACTGCCCAGGCTCCGGGCGAGTTCGAGGCGGCGGACCTTCATCGTGGCGGTGCGGGGCAGCGCGGACAGCGGCAGTTGCACGGGCCGGGCGAGCTGGGGCCAGTCGGCGGTGGCGGCGGTCCAGCGGGCGTGGTCGAGAGGGGCGTCGCCGCGGGTGCAGACCACGGGGACGGGCTCCCGGCACGGGCCGGGCACGAGAACGACCTCGGCGAGTTCGGGCAGCCGGTCCATCAGCCGGTCCTCGACGTCGAGCGTGGAGCCGATCTGCGGGATGACGTCGACCTCGCGGTCGAGGAGGTGCAGGCAGCCGGACCGGGTGCGGTAGCCGACGTCGCCGGTGCGCCACCACCCGTCGTGCAGTTGGTGTGCGAAGCGCTCGGCTTCGGCGTGGTAGCCGGTGGCCCGGCCCGCGGCCCGTACTTCGATGGCGCCGGGCCGCTCCCGCGTCGCGCGCCGCCCGCCGGGCGTAGCCAGGCGCACGCGGACGCCGGGCAGCGGGCGGCCCAGGCAGCGGCCGTCGGCGCGGTGGGCGGTGCGCCGCGTGTACCAGCGGCCGGTCAGGGGGCCGCACTCGCTCTGCCCGTAGAACTGGAAGAACAGGGGCGCCCGGCGGCGGGAGGCGCGCAGCAGCCTGCGCATGGTGGGCGGGTGCAGGGCGTCGAAGGTGGAGCTGAAGTACCGGACGGAGGCGAGGGGCCGGCGCGGGTCGTCCGCGAGGTCCTCCCACGCCATGAACGAGTTGGGGTGGGTCTCGACGAAGCCGGGGCGCGTACGGGCGAAGAGGTCCGCCACGTGCGCCGGTCCGGGGTCGCCGACGATGACGAGCGGCATGCCCTTGGGCAGGGCGACGGCAAGCGCCAGGTACATCCGCGAGTGGACGGGGCTGAGGTGGGCCGCGTACGTCTCGGGCTTACGGATCAGGGCGGCGAGCCTGCGCTGCGGCGCGTACCGGCCGTACAGGCTCGCCGCCGTGTGCACCACCAGTTTGGGGAGGCCGGTGGTGCCGGAGGTGTGGGTCATCAGCGCGGGGCGGTCCGGGTGCAGGAGCACGGGGGCGCGGCGCGGGGCGCCGGCCAGTGCCGCGAGGGGCGTGCAGCCGGGGCGGGCGGGGCCGGTGGTGAGGACGCCGGCGGCGATGTCCGGCAGGGAGAGGGGCGCGAGGCAGGTGCGCAGTTTGTCGTCGTCGGTGAGCAGGTGCGGCCGGTCCAGGCGGCGCAGGAGCGCGCCGGCCGTGGCCCCGTCGAGCTCCGGGGAGAGCAGGACGGGGACGGCGCCGATGCGGGCGGCCGCGCAGGCCAGCAGGTACGTGTCGAAGTTGGCGGCCTTGTGGACGGCGAGGTGCTCGGTGGAGCGCACGCCGGCCGCCCACAGCCGGGCGGCGAGGTCGTCCACGTGGGCGGCGAGCCCGGCGTAGGTCAGGTGGCGGCCGGTGCCGGGCAGGGCGTCCAGGTCGTGGTCGAGGGTGATGGTGACGTCGCCGTGCCGGGCTGCGGCCTGTTCGGGGACGAGGCCGAGGCGGAGGGCGTTGCGGTGGGACCCGTGAGGGCCGTTGTCGTGGCCGTTGTCGTGGCTGTTGTGGTGGGCGTTCATGGGAGCTCCGCGATGCGCTGCTGCAGCAGGACCGCGTCCTGCGCGCCGAGCCTGATGCCGAACGTGCCGCGCAGGACGTGGACGACCTCGTCGGGGGCGAGTTCGGTGCGCAGGAGGCGGCCGTCGGCGTAGCGGGCGGTGAGGGTGCGGCCGGTGAGCGTGTGGCGGACGTGGTCGTCGCCGCGCTGGACGACCATCCGGTCCGTGAAGGGCGACCGGGGGTGGTGGGAGGTCCAGTAGTGGGCGGACTCGAAGTCGTCGGGGGCGTGGTGCTCCGGGCGGAAGGCGTAGACGTCGAACCAGCCGTCCGGGTGCAGGGAGCGCAGGGCCCACTGCTCGGGGGCGGGACCGGCCGGCGGTTCGAGGTCCAGGCGCCAGGTCCAGTCACCGGTGGTCACGGTGGCGCCGGGGGCGAGGGGTACGGGTTCGAGGGGTCCTTCGTCGCCGAAACCGGCGTCGCACAGCCAGGGGCGGCCGTCCGCCTCGACCACCAGGGTCGTGTGCGAGCGGCGGCGGACGCGGGTGCTGCCGCGGCGGACGCGGGCGAGGTGGCGGACGACGGGGAAGCCGAGGCGTTCGAGGACGGCGGCGAAGAGGAGGTTCTGCTCGAAGCAGTAGCCGCCGCGGCCGGCGTGGACGATCTTCCGCTGGAGCGCGGCGGTGTCGAGGGGCATGTCCCGGCCGAGCAGGACGTCGAGGTTCTCGAAACTGACGGCGGCGGTGTGGGCGCGCTGGAGGGTGCGGAGGGTTGCGGCGGTGGGTGGGAGGGGGTGCCGGCCGGTGAGGCGGATACGGGTGAGGTAGGCGTCCAGGTCGAGGGGGGTGGTGTCCCAGGGGGGTGTGGTGCCGCCTCCGGGCGCGGGCGCGGCTCCGGCTCCGGCGGGTGCGGACGGCCCGGCTGGGCCGTGGACGACGGCGGTGTTCGGCATGGGCCGTACGCTCCTTCCTTTCGCAGGTGCGGGGTCCGCTGCGCGGTGGCGGGTCGCTGCGCGGTGGCCCCGCTCGTACGGCACCGCCGGTCAGCGGCGTCGTAGTGTCTCGCCGTTGCGGCGGGAAGAACCTGCCGTGGCGACGACGAAGTACCGGTCGGCCGGGGCCCCGGCGGGGTGCCGGGCCGGCGCGGCCGGGGTGCGCACCCCGATCCACCGGTCCGATCCGCCGGTCCGATCCGCCGGTCCGATCCGCCGGTCCGATCCGCCGTACGGCACCGCCGGTCAGCGGCGTCGTGGTCTTTCGCCGTTGCGGCGGAAGGGAGCGGAAGGAATCTGCCGCTGCAATGGCGACGTACCGATCGGCGAGCGTCTTGCGAGTGCCCCGACGGGACCGGCGCTGTCCCAGACTGCGCCGCCCCAACACCCCGTGGCCACGGCCCACCCGGCAGTCCGTCACCCCGCCGGGCGCTCCGTCACGTTCGGCCGGGTACCTGACACAGCGGCCCGCCGTCCGGGGCGCGTGCGCAAGGGGCCGATCTACCCTCGGACCGTCCGGCAGGGCCGGAGGGCCGGCGCCGTTCGCCGCGGCCCCCGCCCCGTACCGGGACCTCCGACGGAGAAGCGGGGACCGACATGACCAAAGTGGTACTGATCTCGGGCAGCCTGCGCGCCGCGTCGGTGAACTCGGCGGCGCTCAGGGCCGTCCGCCGCATCATCGCGCAGACCCGTCCGTCCGCTTCGGCGGTCTCCCTGCCGATCGGCCGGCTGCCGTTCTACAACGGCGACGCCGAGTCCGCGGGGACGACCCCGGCCGTGGCCGTCGCCCGCGCCCTCGTCGCGAACGCCGACGCCCTGGTGATCAGTACGCCCTGCTACAACGGCGCCGTGCCGGGCGTGCTGAAGAACGCCCTCGACTGGCTCTCCCGCCCGGACGGGGCGAGCCCGCTCACCGGGCGGGTCGCCGCCGTCCTGAGCGCCTCGCCCGGCGGCCGGGGCGGGATCGACGCCCAGCCGGCACTGCTGGACCTGCTGGACAGCTGCGAGGCGATCACCGTGGAACACCCGCCCGTAGCCATCCGCAGGGCACACCAACGGCTGGACGGGGCGGGCGAGATGACCGATCCGGAGGCGGTCGCGGCGCTGCGGGAGCTGGTGGACGCCACGTTCGAGGCCGTGGCCATCATGGCCGAGCAGCGCCGGTCGGTGCTCCGTACGCATGAGCCGCCTCGGAACCCCGGGGCGCCTCAGGCGGTTCCGCCGGTCCCGTCGCCGGCCGCAGGCCCCTTGTCGAGGGCCGGGGTCACCCTGTCCAGGAGCTGATGCCAGGCGTCGTTCAGCTCCTTGAGCGCCTCGGTCTCCAGGCGCGAGGCCAGTTCGCCGTGGTCGATGCCGAACCACTGCAGGTGTCCGAGCAGGCGCCGCGCGGTGGCGTACGTGCCGGGGCCGGGGGGCGCTTCCCCCGCGGCCTCCAACTCGTCCAACTCGCTCAGCTCGCCCAGCTCATCCAGCTCGCTCAGCTCGTCCAGCGTCTCCTCCGTCACCGCCGTGACCGTGCCCCGGGTCAGCAGCGGCGCCGCGTACCGCGTGGGCAGGAGCCCGGAGGCGCCGGGTTCCGGCACGGTGGTCGCGGTCCACAGCAGCCGCTGGGGGCGGGCGCCACGGGCCGCCAGCGCGTGCCACCGCGGTTCGCCGAGCATCCGCTCGTACTGCTCGTGGACGTGCCGGGCGGCCGCGACGGCGACGGCACCCCGCATGGCCCGGGCCTCCAGCGTGCCCTCGCGGTCGAGGAGGGCGTCGACGGCGGTGTCGATGCGGCTGACGGGGAACGCGGCGACCGACGCGAGGGAGGCGAGGGGCCGGCCGGCGGCGCGGGCGCGCTCCAGTCCTTCCGCGTAGGCGTCCCAGGCCTGGCGGTGGCACGCCGCGGACAGGACGAGCGTCGCGCTCACGTTGATGCCCTCGGCGAGGCACGCGCTGAGGGCGGTGAGGCCGGCCGCCGTGGCCGGTATGCCGAGCATGGCGTTGCGGCGGTCGACGGCCCGCCACAGCATGCGGGCCTCGGCGAGCGTGGCTCCGGCGTCGTGGGCGAGCCGCGGGTCGAGGGTCACGCAGACGAGCCCGTCGACGCCGGCGGTCGCCTCGTGGACGGGCCGCAGGATGTCGCAGGCCCACCGGATGTCGTGGACCGCGAGGGCCTTCAGGGCCCGCTCGGCGGGGACGCCGCGCTCGGCGAGGTCGCCGAGCTGCCCGGTGTAGTACGGGCCGCCGGCCGGCGAGCGGGCGAGGAAGGCCGGATCGGAGACGACGCCGGCGATGCGGCCCTGACGGGCCAGGGCCGCGAGCCTTCCGCTCGCGAGCCGCTGCCGGCTGAGGCCGTCGAGCCAGACGGAGATCCCGGCCGCGCCCCAACGGCGGGAAGCGGCAGCGGCTTCCGCCGGGCCGCACCCCGGTTCGCCGGCCGCGCCCGGGGCGGGCGCCCGCCCGGTGGGCCCTGTAGGCCCCATGGGCCCGGCCGGAGCCGGGGGCCCGGCGGGCCCCGTAAGCCCGGCCCCCGCGCCGCGGCCCTGCGGGCTGCCGGCACCTGCAGGCTTACCCGGCACAGCGGCGGGCGCCGGGGCCGTGAAGCCGGCCCCCGTCCCCCGGCCGTACCGGCTACCGGCCGGAGCCGGACCCTGTGCCTGCTCCGCCGGCCCGAGCCCGGCCGATCTCGTGGGCGCGGCTCGCGCTCCCCCGCCGCGTCGGCTGTCGCCGGCCGCACTCGGACTGCGCGCCTGCCCCGTGGAGCCCGCTGACCGGTTCACTCCTACGGAGCCGGGCTCCGCCTCTCCGCCCTGCCGGCCCGCAGGGCCGCCGGCGCCGCCGCTCACCGCGGCCACCGTTCCCCCGCGCGGGGCGCCCCCGCCGCGCGGGCCAACGTGGCGCGGGCCGTGGCCGCTACCCGTTCCGGGGTGAGGCCGGCGTGGTCGAGCAGGCCTCGTTCGTGTTCGGCGGCGGCGCCCAGGAGTTCGTACCGGCCCACCGCCGCGCCCGCCCCGACCGAGACGGTGGCGGGCGCGCCGGGCGGCAGGACGGTGTCACGGTAGGCGCGGCTCTGCTGCCGGAACCACGCGGCGCAGGGCATCGACACCACGCGCGTGGCGATGCCCTCGCGTTGCAGGATGCGGCGGGCGTCCAGCGCCGCCGGCACCTCGCCGCCGGCGGCGACGAGGACGACGTCGGGGGCCGTGGCGCCAGGGTCGGCGTCCAGGGCCTCGGCGAGGATGTAGCCGCCCCGCGCGGCGCCGTCGCCCGCCGGAACAGCAGGCGCGCCAGGAGCACTAGGAACACCAGGAGCAGCAGGAGTTGGGCACATTCCTACGAGGTTCATGCGACCGGCACCTCCGGAGCGAGCGCGGCGAGCAGGTTGCCCACGATGCGCGGCCCCCCTTGCGTGAGGACCGATTCCGCGTGGAACTGCATGGAGGCGAAGTGCGGCCCGCGCAGGGCGTGCACCTCCCCGGTGTACGGGTCGCGGCTGACGCCGACCGTGCCGATCCCGCCGACGTCCACGCTGTCCCGGTCGCTGCGGGCGGCGAACGTGTTGTAGAAGCCGACGCGTTCCCGTACGCCGAACAGGTCGATCTCGCGCTGGACGCCCTGGTTGGGGACCTCCCGGCGGACGAGCTCGAAGCCGAGGGCGAGGGACAGCACCTGGTGGCTGAGGCAGACGGCGAGGAAGGGCCGCCGCTCGTCCAGGAGCGCACGGACGGCGCCCCGCAGGTGGGCGATCTTGGGATGGCGGCCGTCGCGGGGGTCGCCCGGGCCGGGCCCCATCACGACGAGGTCGTGCCCGTCGAAGGCGTACGGCTCGTCGAAGCGGCGGACGGTCACCGTCAGCCCCATGGCCCGCAGTTGATGGTCGATCATCGAGGTGAAGGTGTCCTCGGCGTCCACGACCAGGACGCGCCGCCCGGCCAGCCCCGGCGCAGGGTGCGTCCGTTCCGCCTCCTGGGCGAGCCAGAAGCCGGCGATGGTGTCGTTGCGCTGCTCCAGGGCGGCTCGTACGCGCGGGTGGCCGCCGAAGCGGGCCGCGCCGCCGGACTCCAGGGCGGAGATCAGCCCGGCGGCCTTGGCGCGGGTCTCGGCGACCTCGGAGGCGGGGTCGGAGTGGCGCACGAGCGTCGCGCCCACCCCGATGCGCACCTGCCCCGTACGGTCGATGTCGGCGGTGCGGATGAGGATGGAGGAGTCCAGGGTGCGCTCGCCGCCGGCGTCGCGGCCGATCAGGGCGAGGACGCCGCTGTAGTAGCCGCGGCCCTGGGGCTCGTAGCGGTCGATGACCCGGCAGGCGCTCTCCAGCGGGCTGCCGGTGACGGTCGGCGCGAACATCGTCTCGCGCAGGATCTCGCGCGGGTCGCGGTCGGTCGTGCCCTCGATGAAGTACTCGGTGTGGGCGAGGCGCGCCATCTCCTTCAGGTACGGGCCGACCACACGCCCGCCGCCCGCGCAGATGCGGGCCATCATCTTCAGCTCCTCGTCGACGACCATGTACAGCTCGTCGGCCTCCTTGCGGTCGGCGAGGAAGTCCATCACCTCGGGCAGGCTCGGGCCCGCGGCCGGGTAGCGGTAGGTGCCGCTGATGGGGTTCATCACGGCCGTGCCGCCGCGGACGCTGATGTGCCGCTCCGGCGTGGCCCCGACGAACGTGCGCTCGCCGGTGTGCACGGCGAACGTCCAGTACGCGCCGGACTCGCGCTCCAGGAGCCGGCGGAAGAACGTGAGGGCGTGGGCGGGCGTGTACCCGTCGATCCCGGCGCGGAACGAGCGCTTGATGACGAAGTTCGCCCCCTCGCCCTCGCCGATCTCGTCGGCGATGATACGGCGGACGGTGTCCGCGTACGTGGCGTCGTCCATGTCGAAGTGCCCGCCCGAGAGGGCGATCGGCGTCTCGGGGATACGGGAGAGCACCTCGGCCAGCGGCAGGACGGCCTGGTGGGTGACGGTCATGGCGAGCAGCGGCGCGCCGTCGTCCGCGCCGCGGAAGCCCCGCTCGGCGATCTGGCGGTACGGGACGATCGCCAGGACTTCGGCCGGGGCAGTGTCGGGTATGAGGGCGCTTGTAGTGCCGGATGCGGTGCCGGGCGCGCCGTCCCGCCGGGGGATGCGCGGGGATTCCTCCAGCCGGATCTCCCCCAGCGTCTCCGGAGCCGACATCTCCCCCAGGAGCAGCTCCACCGCGCCCGGACCCGTGGTCTCGGGGCGGTGGAGGAGCGCGAAGGCCGGCGGCTCGGGCGAGAGGATCCGCGCCAGCAGGTCATCGGTCATGTCCGGTTCCTCTCTGCGGGCTCCCGTGTTCCCGGTCATACCGCCGCTCCCTCGACCGTGAGCGTCTCCGCCCGGCGGGCCGGGCCCTGCAGGCGGCACAGCATGTCCTTCGTCGTCGTGACGACCGCGCACCGCGCCGCCGCGTACTCCACGGCCAGCCGGTGGTACGCGGGCGAGAAGTCGGCGACGGCGTCCGCGACCAGGAACGGGCGGATGTCATTCGTGAACGCGTCGACGGCGCTCATCAGCACGCCCACGTGCGCGTACACCCCGCAGACGATCAGCTGATCGCGGCCGTTGGCGCGCATCCGCCCCAGCAGGTCGGAGCGGAAGAAGGCGCTGTAGCGCCACTTGGTGAAGACCCAGTCCCCCGGCACCGGGGCGAGCGGCTCGACGACGCGCCGGTCGGCGGGGTCGACCCGCATGCCCGGCCCCCAGAAGTCCTTGAGCAGGCCGCGCTGTTCGTCGCTCATGCCGCCCGGCTGGGCCGTGTAGGCCACGGGGATGCCGAGCGCCGCCGCGGCGCGGCGCAGCAGCGCCGCGTTGGCGACGAGCTCGTCGCGCAGACCCTGCGGCAGCGGCCCGAGGAAGTAGCGCTGCATGTCGTGGACGAGCAGCACGGCGCGGGCCGGGTCGGCGTCCCAGCGGGCGGTGTTCTCCGGCAGGTCGCCCGCCGCCGGCATCGGGTAGGGCTCTATCCGGGGGATTCCAGCAGTGGCTGTGGTGCCTGCGGTGCCTGTCATCGTGATCAGCCCTCCCAGGCGGAGACTACGGAGATGGCCTGCTGCGGGTTGAGGCGCGGGTCGCAGAAGCTCGTGTACTTGTCGCCCACGTGCGCGAGCCCCGCCTCGTTGCGGACGCACTCGGTGACGTTCTCGGGCGTCGTCTCCAGGTGCAGGCCGCCCGCGATGCCGCCGGCCGTCCGCACCGAGCACTGGAAGCCGTGGACCTCGCGGACCACCGTGTCCAGCAGCCGCGTCTTCAGGCCGTCCGGCGCGGTGACGGTGTTCCCGTGCATCGGGTCGCTGAGCCAGATCACGGGGTGCCCGGCGTCGCGGACCGCCGCCACGAGCGGAGGCAGCTTCTCGGACACCACGTCCGCGCCCATGCGGGCGATCAGCGTGAGCCGGCCGTGCTCCCGGTCCGGGTCGAGGAGCTCGCACAGGGCGAGGAGTTCGTCCGTCGTCGTCTTCGGGCCGACCTTACACGCGACCGGGTTCGCCACCGCCGCGAGCAGCGCCACGTGCGCGCCGTCCGCCTGCCGCGTGCGCTCGCCGATCCACGGCCAGTGCGTGGACGTCAGCAAGGGGCGGCCGTCCTCGCCGGTACGGACCAGGGGCAGTTCGTAGTCGAGCAGGAGCGCCTCGTGGCTCGTCCACACGGGCGGGCAGACGCCCGAGCGGCGGGACGGGTCCAGCCAGCCGAGGTGGGTCATGGCCTCGCCGGCGGCGAGGTAGCCGGACAGCATCCGCTGCGGGTCGGGGCGGCGGCGCTCCGGGTGCGGCTCCGGGTTGTTCACCATGTGTCCCCGGTAGACGGGCAGTTCAGGGCCGCCCGCGACGCACTCCGTGGCGCTGGAGCGGGGCTTCGCGAACTGGCCCGCCATGCGGCCCGCCCGGACCACGGGCTTGTGGGCGACCATCTTCATCACACCGGCCAGCACGTCCAGCAGGCCGGCCTTGCGGGCCACGTAGCCCGAGGTGCACTCCGCGGGGTCCTCCGCGCAGTCACCCGCCTGAACCACCTGGGCCGCGCCGCGCGCCACCTCGGCGAGGTGGTGGCGCAGCGTCCGCACGTCGTCGGCGCGGACGAGCGCCGGGCGGCGGGAGAGCTCCTCACGGACCCGGCTCACCTGGGGGGCGTCGCCCCAGTCCGGCTGCTGGAGGGCGGGCTTGTGCTGGACGTCGAGCAGAGCGTCGGTCATGGGTTTCTCCAAAAACGCTTAAGTGACTGCTCTTGAGAACAAAGCAAGCAAGGTGGTGCGGCGGTTTTCCAGGGAGCGGCTCCCTTCCGGCCCGGGCTGGGGGGTGGCGAAGGCCGGGCAGTGGGGTACGGGTGCTGGGTGCTGGGTTGGGGGGTGAAGTGTGCGGGTGGGGGGTGGGAGTGGTTCGGGTGCAGGCGGCGCTGCGGGTTGTGGTGCGTTCTCCTGCGCGCGACTCGATCGTCCGGCGCGGTCCCCGTTCCGCCAACGCCCCTTCCCTCACTCCGTCAGATGGATCACGGCTCCGTCACATGGCTGTCAAGTCCCCGTTCTTGCCAAGTTGACGGAGTACGAGCGGGCTGTTCTGCCCCGCGCTCCTTCCGATTTACTGTCGTGCCCTCTGCCCTAGGTGTTTCCGCGGACCGTCCGGAGAGGGGGCGACCCTGTCATGGGAGAGCGCACGGTGACATCAGGAGGCGAGGTCCTGCGGGAACTGCTCGCCGAAGGCGTCTCCCCCTGGCTCGACGGCCTCCGCCGGTCGCTCCTCACCTCCGGCACGCTGACCCGGCTCGTCGCCGCCGGCCGCGTACGGGGGGCCACGGCCGATCCCGGGGCGCTCGCCGCCGAGATCGCCGGAGACACGCCCTACGCCCAGCAGTTGTCCCATCTCGCCTGCCGGTCCGTCCCCTTGACGACCGCCGTGCAGGCACTGTGCGCGTACGACCTGCGGACCGCGTGCGACGAACTGCGGCCGGTTTTCACCGCAACGCAAGGGCTCGACGGGCACGTCTCCATGAACCCGGTCGTCTACCCCGGCGGATGTGCCGGCGCCCTCGCCGACTCCGCGGTCGCCCTGCACCGGGCCGCCTGCCGGCCCAACGCCCTGGTGAAGCTCCCCGCCACGGACGAAGGGCTCGCCGCGGCCGGCGAATGCCTCGCCCGGGGCATCGGCGTGCACGTCACCGGGATCTTCTCCGTCCAGCGTTACGAGCACGTCGTGGAGGTGTGGTTCGCGGGGCTGGAGCGGGCCCGGGACGCCGGCCTGGACCTGTCCGTCATCCCCTCGGTCGCCGGCCTGCCCGTCGCCCGCCTCGACACCGAGGTCGACGAGCGGTTGCGCGGGGCGGGGGTCTCCCCCGAGCTGCGCGGCACGGCCGCCCTTGCCGTCGCCCGGCTCGTGTACCAGCGGTACGAGGAAGGGCTCGGGAGCGCGCGGTGGCGGGTTCTGGCCTCGGCCGGGGCCCGGCCGCAGCGGCTCATGTGGGTCGTCGGCTCCGGTGTCCCGTATGTCGAATCGCTGGTTGCCTGGGGCACCGTCAGCGCCATGTCCTCGGGCACGCTGGAGGCTGTCGTGAAGCAGGGGCGGTTGCGGGGCGACACCCTGACCGGGCAGGACGGGGCGGCCCGGGCGGCGGTGGCGCGGCTGGAGCGGTGCGGCGTGTCTTTCGGTGAGGTCGCGAAGAAACTGGAGGCGGACGGCATCACGCACGAGGTCTCCTCCTGGCGGGCGTTGCGAGGCGCGGTGGCGGAGCGGTTGCGCTGACGGTGCGGTGGGGGTGCGGGGCCGGTGCCTCCGGGGCAGGGGTCCGGGACCGTATATTTACGGGCCCGCACCCGGCGCCGTTCCGGCGCTCTCTTCCGCATCGGGCCCGCAAATACACGTCAGCGTCCCGGACCCCTGCCCCTGCGGCCCCGGCCCCTCCCGTTTCGTCGTCCGCCGGCCGCCGGAGGGTGGTCCATCCCCTACGGCCGGCAGGCGGTCTGATGCGGTCCGGGAGCTCCCGTCCGTCTTCCGCCACCGGCCGCCGGCAGGCGGTCCCCTCAGATGCCCACCGCGTCCCTCGACGGCCTGCGGTCCGGGAACTCCTTGCCCGTCAGGGTGGTGAGTGGTGCCGCCTTCACCGCTGTTTCCTCGTACTCCTCCTCCGGGTCGGAGAGGGCGATGATCGCGCCGCCCACCCCGTAGCGGACCCGGTCCGGCGTGACGACTGCCGTGCGGATCACTACGCTCAAGTCCGCCGCTCCTGTGAGGGAGAAGTAGCCGATCGCTCCCGAGTACACGCCTCGCGGGCCTTCTTCGAGGGCGTCGATGATCTGCATCGTGCGGATCTTGGGCGCTCCCGTCATCGAACCCGGCGGGAAGGCCGCCCTCACGCAGCCGACCGCGGAATGCTCCTCGCGCAGTGTCGCCCGCACCGTGCTGACCAGCTGGTGGGCCTTCGCGTAGCTCTCCACACGGAAGACGTCCTTCGCCTCCACCGAGCCGATCTGTGCGCAGCGGCCCAGGTCGTTGCGGACCAGGTCCACGATCATCAGGTTCTCCGCGCGGTCCTTCTCGTCGGTCGCGAGGTCTTCGGCGAGCCGGGCGTCTTCCCGGGGCGTCGCGCCGCGTGGGCGCGTGCCCTTGATCGGGCGCGATTCCGCCCGGCCCTCGCGGTCGATGCGCAGGAACCGTTCGGGCGAGGTGCTGAGCACCGACAGCCCGCCGAAGGAGAGCAGGGCGCCGAAGGGGGCGGGGCTGGTGCGGCGCAGGTAGCGGTAGCCGTCCCAGGGGTCCAGCGTGCCCGCGGTCTCGGCCATGTTGGTCAGGCAGATCTCGTACGACTCGCCCGCCGCGATCTGTTCCTGGCACGTGTCGATCAGCCGGAGGTACGCGTCGCGGCCGTGGCGCAGGTGCAGGGCGCCGGGGGTGCCGGGGCGGCGGGCCGGAAAGGGGCGCAGCCCGGTGAGTGCGGCGAGCCTGCGGGCGGTGGTGTCGAGCCAGGTGCGGGCCGCGGACTCGTTGCCGTCCTCGGCGAGGGCGAGGAGGTGGGTGGTGCCGGTGGCGTGGTCGAGGACGACGGCCCGGTCGGCGAAGACCATGGTGGCGTCGGGCTCGTCGGACCGGTGGCCCGGTTCGCCGCCGCACTCGGCCTTCAGGCCGTAGCCGAGGTAGCCCACCCAGCCGAGCGCGAAGTCGAAGGGGAGGGGCGGCACTTCGGTGCGGGTCGCCCGCAGGTCCCGGTCGAGCCAGTCGAGGAACTGTCCTGTGACGACCTCGGTGGGGCGGCGCGAGCGGACCGTCACCGTGCTGCTGTGGACGTCGGCGGTGGCGGTGCGGGCGAGCGGGCCGGAGGCGTCCCCCATGATGGAGAACCTGCCCGTCCGCTCGTCCCGGCTGCTGCTGTCCAGCCAGTACGGGTGCGGGCCCCTGCGGAACAGGCGGTCGAACACCACCTCGTCGTCCCAGCTCGTCGGCAGGGCTGCTGTCAGGATCCGCAGGCTGCGGGACGGTTCTTGCTGCTTCTTCCGGGGCGGCGCGGGCGTCTTGGGCGCGGGGATCACCTTCCTGTGGCGTTCGCTCAGCCTTCGGAAGTTGTCCAGAATGCGGTGCCCGTGCTCGCTTCCGATCGACTCCGGGTGGAACTGCACGCCCCACAGCGGGCGCTCACGGTGCCGCAGCCCCATCACGATGCCGTCGGGCGTCCGTGCCGTCACCTCCAGGGCGGCGGGCAGCCTGCGGGCGGCCAGCGAGTGGTAGCGCACGGCCGGGAAAGGGGACGGAAGCCCCTCGAACAGGCCGCTGCCCTCGTGGACGACGGGCGAGACCCGGCCGTGGTACGGCTCCGGGGCCCGGCCGACTTCGCCCCCGTACAGCAGGGCGATGCCCTGGTGGCCCAGGCAGACGCCGAGCGTCGGCAGCCCGCCGCTGCGCAGGATTTCCGTGCAGATACCGAAGTCCGCCGCCCGTTCCGGGGATCCCGGGCCGGGCGATATGACGACGTTGTCGAATTCGGCGAGGTGTTTTTTCCGCCAGGTCCGGTCGTCGTTGGTGACGACTTCCGGTTCGCGGCCGTTGACCTCGGCCAGGTAGTGGAACAGGTTGTAGGTGAAGGAGTCGTAGTTGTCGACTAATAACGTACGCACGTTTCCCCCGTTTCGGCGTTATCGGACGACTTCCGGGCGGCGGACGGAATCCGCCGCCGGCGTCACTTCCATCAGCATGTGCTCGACCTCGTGCGGGCCTTCCCGTACGACGGTGCGACGGACCACGTCCAGCCGGCGGCCGCACGCGTCGGCGATCCGGTGCAGGGCGGGCACGTCCCCCCTGGCGCTGAAGTGCAGCAGGACCCTGCCGCCCGGGGCGAGCCGGTCCGCCGCCTGCTGGAGGAAGCGGCGGTGCGCGGCATAGCCGGGGTCGACATATGCCCTCTCGTGCATGGTCCTGGGCCGGTAGTCCGGCGGCGCGAGCACGAAATTCGAGTGCCAGAAAACCGTGTCGAACCCCTCCTGTCCGGTGAGGCTTTCGAAGAGGTCGCTGTGCAGGCCGGACACCCTGTCCGGCACTCCGTGCCGGGCCGCGTTCATCTCGGTGTTCAGCACCGCGGCGGGATTGATGTCGGTCGCGAGGACCCGGGTGCAGCCCGCCAGGGCGGCCGCCACCGCCACGACGCCGGTGCCGCACCCGACCTCCAGGAGCGATCCCTTGCGGAGGACGGCGGATTCCGTGGCCCTTTCCGTCAGGTCCAGGAAGTCCAGGGTGATTTCCGTCGCCGGCGAGTAAATCGGAGCAAACACCTCCGGTAACAGATCCCACTCCCGGCCGCACATCGTGAAAACGTCCGGCCGGTCCTCCCGCACGAGCGCCCGGCGGCTGCGCTCCAGAGAGAGCCTGTAGTCCCGTACCCCCGTCATACCGATCCCCCTGAATCAGCGACAACTCCCCGACCCGGGCCGGGTGTTCATCAACCTTCACCTATAGGGACGCTAAAGAGGAAGGTGATCCAGTAACACACCCGCGAGTTTCGGCGGTGGTCCGGACACCACCGCGCGGGGCCCGCCGCCCGCCACCGGCCCCGCTTGATCGGCGGCGGTTGACGCGCCACTGCCGGTGTGCATAGCTTCCCCGCATACCGTGCCGCGGCTCTATCCGTGCGGCAGAGCGCACCGGACCCGGGGGGCATCGTGTCGCAAGGCATGTCCGAGGACGGCATATTCGCCGTGCTGGAGCTATTGGCCGCCGGGGCGCCGGCCCAGGAATACGAAGCCCTCGCCGAAGAGATCCGCGCTTCCGGTGCGAGCGCCGCGGTCCTCGCCCGGCTCGACCGGGCGGTCCAGCTCGGTCTGACCATACGGACCTGGGCGGAGCGTCAGCAACAGCGGGAGGCCGGGCTGTCCGCCCTCGTCGACACCGCGCGCGACCTGGCCACCCCGCACGACCTCGACACGCTGCTGAAGGTCATCCTGCGGCGCGCCCGGCTGCTGCTCGCCGTCGACATGTCGTACATCGGAATGTACGACGAGGGGGAACGGTACGTCACCATCCGCGCCTCCGACGGCCACACGACCGCGTTCAACGTGGGGCTGCGGCTGCCCGGCGGCAGCGGGCTGGGCTCCGCCGTCATGTCCAACCCCTCCCCCTTCTGGACGCCTGACTATCTCGCCGACGAGCGCATCCAGCACAGCGGCGACATCGACTACGTGGTGAAGGCCGAGGGACTGCAGGCCGTCCTCGCCGTCCCGCTGAACCGCGGGGCGCGCCCCTTCGGCACCCTGTACGTCGCCGAGCGCAAGGTCCGGCACTTCACCACGGACGAGATCGCGCTGCTCAGCTCGCTGGGCGACCTCGCGGGCGTGGCCATAGAGAAGGCCGAGCTGCTGGACCGGACCACCGCCCTGGTGGCCGAGCTGGAACAGCACTCCACGCGGGTCGAGGCGGGGCTGCGCAGCGCGCAGGAGCTCAGCGACGCCCAGCACCGGCTGATCCAGCTGGTGCTGGCCGACTGCGACCTGGACGCCCTGGCCCGGGCGTCGGCCGCCGAGCTGGGCGCCGCCGCCGTCCAGGTGTGTGCCGCCAACGGCACCATCCTCTGCGCCTCCGGGCACGTGCGGGACGAGGGCGCGGACCCCGAGTCGCTGCTCGTGCCCGCCGCCATGGACGCCCACGCCGCGCGCGAGCCCGTCGCCCTCGACGACGGGCTGTGGGCCGTGCCGATCTCCGCGGGCACCGGCAGCAACCTCGGCACCCTGCTGCTGCGCCCCGACCGCCCCGGCTCCGTGCAGGACGAGCGCCTGCTGCGGCTGGTCGCGCAGGTCATGGCCGTACAGCTGCTGGTGGAGAGCAGCCGCACGGCGATCGCGGAGGGGCAGGTCCGCGACGACTTCCTCGCCGACCTGCTGGCGAGCCCGCAGCGCCCGCCCCACCAGCTGGAGACGCACGCGCGGCGGCTCGGCATCGACCTGAGCAAGCCGCACGTCGTGGTCGTCGCGCGCCCCGAGGGCGACGCCCGCGGCAAGATGGCGATCTGGGCGTCGTCGTACGCGCACCGGCTCAGCGGGCTCAAGAGCATGCACAACGGCTGCGCGGTGCTGCTGCTGCCCGGCACGGACGCGGGCGGCGCGGGCCGCGCCGTCTCCGCGGAGCTGTCCCCGCTCCTCGGCCACCCGGTGACGGTGAGCTCGGCCGGCCCGGTCGCGGGGCCGGCCTCCGTCCACCACGCCTTCCAGGAGGCGCTGCGCTGCCTGGACGCGATGACCTCGCTCGGGGTGATCGGCCGGTCGGCGTCGGTGCGCGAGCTGGGCTTCCTCGGGGTGCTGCTCTCCGACAACCACGACGTCGAGGGGTTCGTCGACTCGGCCATCGGGCCGGTCATCGACTACGACCAGCAGCGGTTCACGGACCTGACGCGCACGCTGGAGACGTACTTCGAGGCGGGCGGCAGCCCGACGAACGCGGCCAAGAAGCTTCATGTGCACCCCAATACGGTGGCCCGGCGCCTGGAGCGGATCAGCGAGCTGCTGGGGCCGCAGTGGCAGCAGCCCGAGCGCGCCCTGGAGGTGCAGCTGGCCCTGCGGGTCTTCCGGGTGCGGCACAGCCTGCGGCTGGGCGAGCGGGCCGCGCCCGCCGAGGGCGGCGGCCCCCCGGAGGCTCAGGAGACGTAGCCGAGCCGCAGGCTCTCCTCCGGGCGGCCGGTCAGCGCGGCCACGGCGTGGGCGGCGGAGGCGAGCGTGACGTGCCGGTGCCAGCCGCTGAACGAGCGGCCCGCGAAGTCGCGGATGCCGACCTCGTCGGAGATCTCCGTGAAGTCCCGGTCGACGCGGTCCAGGAGTTTGCCCAGCCGGACGAGGGCGGCGGGCGGGACGTTGACCATGTCCGTCAGCCACAGCTCGGACGGCCAGCGCCGGCCGTTCTCCCCCACGCCCAGCAGGAGTAACTCCCGGCGCCGCGCGGGCCCCGGCACGGCCGCCGAGCGCAGCGCCGGCAGCCCCACGCGCACCGCCGCGGTCAGCGCGGTCCGGACCACCCGGGAGGGGCCGTGGTCGCGCCACATCACCGGGCGCCGCAGGTCGCGGGCCGCCCCGAGGATCTGGTGGGCCGGCAGCGCCTCCGCGCCGCGGCCCGGCACGGCCGGGCCGGAGACGGTGAGCCGCAGCGAGTGGCTGACGCGGGCCATGGCCGGCACGCCGCAGGCGCGCAGCCGCAGCAGGGCCGCGGGAGCGTCCATGTCGCGGGCGTCCAGCACCAGGGGGCGCAGCGGCAGCCCCCAGTCCCGCATCATCCCCGTGTACGCCTCGACGGTGCACTCCCCCAGGGTCTCCGGGCGGACCGAGTCGGGGATGGAGGCCTGGCCGCGCCGGAGCCCGTCCTGCAGCCAGGCGTCGGAGAGGTGCAGCCGCCAGTTGACGGGGGTGCTGCGCTCGGCGGAGGCGGCCCAGACGCCGACGGCCTCCTGAGCGTTGAGCACCTGGCCGACGGCGGGGCAGAAGCGCCGGTCGACGCCCACCGAGTTGTCGCCGGCCTTGGGGATGACCATCGGGCGCACGACCCACGCGTGCGGGGGCGAGACCCGGGCGAGGTAGTGGGCGAGCGCGCGGCGCACGGGGATCCAGTCCCAGGTGGAGCTGGAGATGAAGTGGTGCAGGCTCTGTTCGGCGGCCTGGCCGCCGATGAGCGCCGCGATGTTGCGGATGGACTTGCGGCCCTGGGTGCCCAGCAGGCCGCGCATGTAGGCCTCGCCCCGGCGTCGCTGGTCGCTGCGCGGCAGCGAGGCGAAGAGGGCGGCGCACAGCTCGGCCAGTACGTCGTCCTGGGGCTCGGGGCCCTGGGGCTCGGGGCGGGCCGGGGCGGGAACGGCGGGCCGTGCGGTCCGCGGGTAGAGAGCAACACCACTCATCGTCAATCCCCCATCTCGGCAGCTGGGTGGCTCTCTCCACGGTGCTGCCGCGCACCCCCCGGCGCCCAGGTGTCAAGGCCACCCGCGCGCCCCTCCTGATGGTGGCCTCACCACCACCCGGCGGTCCGTGAGGCGCCGGACGGCGCCCCGTAGAGCCCCCGGGGTGTGCCCGGACCACCACCCGGCGGCGGGCCGGGGGGCCACTCGGAGGACGGGGTCGAAGCCGCGCGGGGCGTTGCGGATACGGTGGTCCCATGCACCGGCGCGGACGGCCCCTCGGGGGAGGTTCCGCGCCGATACCGCGGGCAGCATTCGGCCACGCGGGCGCAGCAAACCGGGAAGGAACACGTGAGCAGGTTGTTGGTGCAGGTCAGCGCGGTAGTCCGGAGCGTGGGGTAAGCGTCGTGCACATTGTGATCATGGGCTGCGGGCGCGTGGGCTCGGCCCTCGCCCAGACCCTTGAGCAGCGGGGTCACACGGTGGCCGTGATCGACCAGGACCCGACGGCCTTCCGCCGCCTGGGCTCCGGGTTCGGCGGCCGCCGCGTCACCGGCGTCGGCTTCGACCAGGACACCCTGCGCGAGGCGGGCATCGAGGAGGCGGGCGCGTTCGCGGCCGTCAGCAGCGGCGACAACTCCAACATCATCGCGGCCCGGGTGGCCCGCGAGATGTTCGGCGTCGAGAACGTGGCCGCGCGGATCTACGACCCGCGGCGCGCCGAGGTCTACCAGCGGCTCGGCATCCCGACCGTGGCCACCGTCCGGTGGACGGCCGACCAGATGCTGCGGCGGCTGCTGCCCTCCGGCGCGGAGCCGCTGTGGCGCGACCCGAGCGGCGGCGTGCAGCTGGCCGAGGTGCCGGCTTCGGAGGCCTGGGTCGGCCACAAGATCAGCAAGCTCCAGGAGGAGACCGGCGTGCGGGTGGCGTTCCTCACCCGGCTGGGTGAGGCGATGCTGCCGACGTCCTCGACGGTGTTGCAGGAAGGCGATCTGGTGCACGTGATGATGCGCACCGACGAGGTCGAGAAGGTCGAGGCGTCGTTCGCGCACGGCCCCGAGGAGGCGCACTGATGAGGGTCGCCATTGCCGGTGCCGGTGCCGTCGGCCGCTCCATCGCGGGCGAGCTGCTGGAGAACGGCCACGAAGTGCTGCTCGTCGACAAGGCCCCGACCGCCATCTCGGTCGAGCGGGTGCCGCTCGCGGAGTGGCTGCTGGCCGACGCGTGCGAGATCACCTCGCTGGACGAAGCGGCGCTGCAGCGCTGCAACGTGGTCATCGCGGCCACGGGTGACGACAAGGTCAACCTGGTCGTCTCCCTGCTGGCCAAGACCGAGTACGGGGTGCCCCGGGTCGTGGCCCGGGTGAACAACCCCAAGAACGAGTGGCTGTTCAACGAGTCCTGGGGCGTCGACGTGGCCGTGTCCACGCCGCGCCTGATGTCGGCGCTGGTCGAGGAGGCCGTGAGCGTCGGCGACCTGGTGCGCCTCATGCGCTTCAGCCAGGGCGACGCCAACCTGGTCGAGCTGACGCTGCCGCCCGAGTCGGCGCTGGCCGGCACCCGGGTCGGCGACGTGGACTGGCCGGACGACACCTCGCTCGTCACGATCATCCGCGGCAACCGCGTCCTCACGCCCAGCGGCGAGGACGCGCTGGAGGCCGGCGACGAACTCCTGTTCGTAGCGGCACCGGCGCGCGAGGAGCAGCTGGAAGACCTGCTGTCGGCGACGCGGGGGGACGGCACCTCCGCCTGAGGTCCTCTCCCCGGACATACGTGAGCGCCGGCGGACCGGGTTGCCCGGTCCGCCGGCGCTCTCACGTATGCGGGAACGGCCGCGGCGGCCTCAGAGGCGCCGGGACGCGTCCGGGACGAGCTCGTCCTTCGCGCTCTCCGCGCCTTCGGCGCGCTCCGCGGCCTCCGCCGCTTCCGCCGCCTCCATCTCCGCGATCACGTCGATCGGCGGCGGCGCCTTGGCCAGGAAGATCCAGGTCAGGTAGACGGACAGCAGCATCGGCGGAATGCCGAGGGCCACCTTCACCCAGCCGAGCTCCGTGGCGTCGCCCCACCAGTACAGCGGGAAGAGGATCGCCGACTTGGCCAGCAGGATCAGGCCCCAGGCCCAGCTCGCCTTGGTGTAGGCCACCTTGCGGCCGGGGTTGCGGGTGCGCCAGGAGAGGTTCTCCTTGAACACCGGCCCCAGGATCAGCCCGAGCAGCGGATAGCCCGCCAGCGACGTGACGATGTACGCCACGGCCAGGCCAAGGGTGTAGAGCATGCCCGGCAGGTGGAAGTTCTTGGCGTCACCGGTCATCATCGCGAAGACCGCGCCGATGGCCACGCCGAAGACGCCGCTGAAGGCGTGCTTGACGGTGTCCTTGCGCAGCAGCCGGGCCACGCCCATCAGCAGCGAGAGGCCCAGTGCGGCGATGGCCGCGGTGTGGATGTCCCGCTTGGCGGTGAAGATCGCCACGAAGACCAGCCCCGGCACGGTCGTCTCGACCATGCCCCGCACCCCGCCGAAGGCCTCGAACAGGGCGGCCTTGGTGGCTGCCGACGCGTCGGCGTCACCGCCCGTCCCCTGCTGGTCAACGATCGGCTTGTCGAGAGACGTCACCCGCTACTCCTGTCCGAGCGGTCGGAGTTCGTACTTGGGATTGAACAGCACCCGGCGGCCGCGGCTCATCGAGATCCGGCCGGAGGCGATCAGCTTACGGCCGGGCTCTATGCCGACGATGGAACGACGGCCGAGCCACACGACGTCGAGCGCGGCCGAGCCGTCGAACAGCTCGGCCTCCAGAGCGGGAACACCGGCGCGCGGACGCAGAGTGACGGTCCGCAGCGTACCGGTGACCTTGACTATCTGGCGGTCGTCGCAGTCGCATATCCGCGTGCAGCCCGCGGCCTCCGTGTCCTGCTGCAGCTCCGCGTCGTGCAGCTCCTCCTGCGAGGTGGACAGCCGGTCGAGCATCCGGCGGAAACGGCCGGTCGGCTTCTCGGAACGGGGTACGGCACTCATGAACCCAGCGTACCGGCAGCCCTCCGGGCGGGTTCCTGACCCACGAGCGGGGCACCGTTTCGTCCTCAATGCCTTACATCTCGAACCGGTACCCCATCCCCGGCTCCGTAATGCCCCACCCCCCGGGGGCAACCCCCGGACCCCCGGCCGACGGCCCCGAACCGCTCATCACATCTCGAACCGGTACCCCATCCCCGGCTCCGTGATGCCCCACCTCCCGGGGGCAACCCCCGGACCCCCGGCCGACGGCCCCGAACCGCTCGTCACATCTCGAACCGGTACCCCATCCCCGGCTCCGTAATGAAGTGCTTCGGGTGTGAAGGGTCGCGCTCCAGCTTGCGCCGCAGCTGCGCCATGTACACCCGCAGGTAGTTCGTCTCCGTGCCGTACGAGGGGCCCCAGACCTCCTGGAGCAGCTGCTTCTGACTGACGAGACGCCCCGTATTGCGGACCAGGACCTCCAGCAGGTGCCACTCCGTCGGCGTCAGCCGGACGTCCCGCCCCTCGCGGTTGACCTTCTTCGCCGCGAGGTCGACGGTGAAGACCTCCGTCTCGACGATCGCGTCGTCCCCCGCGGCCGCGGGCCCCGTCGGCTCGGCGCGCCGCACCGCGGCCCGCAGCCGGGCCAGCAGCTCGTCCATGCCGAACGGCTTGGTGACGTAGTCGTCGGCGCCGGCGTCCAGCGCCTCGACCTTCTCGTCGGAGGTGTGGCGGGCGGAGAGGACCAGGATCGGGACCCGGGTCCAGCCCCGCAGCCCCTTGATCACCTCAACGCCGTCCATGTCGGGCAGGCCGAGGTCGAGGATGACCACGTCGGGGTGGCGGGCGGCGGCGAGCTGGAGCGCGGTCGCGCCGTCGGGCGCGGCGTCGACCTCGTACTTCCGCGCCTTGAGGTTGATCACGAGGGCGCGGACGATCTGCGGCTCGTCATCCACCACGAGCACCCGGTTCATCGGTAACCACCTCTGCTGGTCGTGCGGGCCGCTGCGCGGGGCCCGGGATCGGGGACTGCTGGTCTGTCGGTGCGCGGGGAACGTCTCACGAGGTGGCCTGCGCCGGAAGGTCCGCGCGGACGGGGGCGACCCCCGCGGCAGCCCGCAGGGTGAGCACCATCGTCATGCCGCCGCCGGGCGTGTCCTCGGCGGCGAGCGTGCCGCCCATGGCCTCGGCGAAGCCCCGGGCGACGGCCAGGCCGAGGCCCACGCCGGCCCCCCGCGGCGCGTCCCCGTAGCGCTGGAAGGGCTCGAAGATGCGGTCCTTGGCGCTGTCGGGGACGCCGGGGCCGCGGTCGGCCACCCGGACCTCCACCCGGTCGCCCAGGGCGCTGGCGGCCACGTGGACCGGCGTCCCGCCGGGGCTGTACTTGACGGCGTTCTCGACGACGTTGGCGACGCTGCGCTCCAGCAGGCCCGGGTCGACGGCGACCATCGGCAGCGACTCGGGGATGTCGAGGGTGACGCTCCCCTCGGGGACGCCGCCCAGGGCCATGGGCACGACCTCGTCCAGGTCGATCTCGCGGATCAGCGGGGTGACGGTGCCGGTCTGCAGCCGCGACATGTCGAGGAGGTTGCCCACGAGGTGGTCGAGGCGGTCCGCGCCGTCCTCGATGCTCGCCAGCAGCTCGGCCTCGTCCTCCTCGGACCAGGCGACGTCGTCCGAGCGCAGGGACGTCACCGCGGCCTTGATCGCGGCGAGCGGGGTGCGCAGGTCGTGGCTGACGGCGGCGAGCAGGGCCACGCGGATGCGGTTGCCCTCGTCCAGGCGGCGGGCCCGCTCGGCCTCGCCGACCAGCCGCTGCCGGTCCAGGACGACCGCGGCCTGCGCGGCGAAGGCGGCGAGCACGCGGCGGTCCTCGGCGGGCAGGACGCGGCCGGAGAGGGCGAGCGCCATGTTGTCGCCTACGGGCATGTCGACGTCGGCGTCCTCGGGCCGCAGCAGGGGCTTGCCCGAGCTCGTCACGACGCTGGCCGCGCAGGTCCACGGGTCGACCTCGCTGGCGCGCTCCAGCAGGGCCACGGACTCCATGGCGAAGGTCTCCCGGACCCGCTCCAGCAGCGCGTCCAGGCTGGTGTCGCCGCGCAGGACGCTGCCGGCCAGGAAGGACAGGATCTCGGACTCGGCCCGCAGCCGGGCCGCCTGGTGGGTGCGGCGCGCGGCCAGGTCCACCACGGACGCCACGGAGACCGCGACGAAGACGAAGATCGTGATGGCGACGATGTTCTTGGGGTCGGTGATCGTCCACCGGTGGAGGGGCTCGACGAAGTAGTAGTTCAGCAGCAGCGAGCCGAAGGCCGCGGAGGCGAGGGCGGGCAGCAGGCCGCCGAGCAGGGCCGCGGCCACCGTCATGCACAGGAACATCAGCATGTCGTTGGCGAGGCCGAGGTCCGGGCCGATGTGCGTCAGCAGCAGGCTGAGCAGGGCGGGGCCGCCCAGGCCCACGAGCCAGCCCGCCGCGATGCGGCCGCGCCCCAGGCGGGCGCCGCGCGAGACGGGCAGGCCGCGGCCCTTGGCGGCCTCCTCGTGCGTGACGATGTGCACGTCGAGGTCCGGCCCGGAGTCACGGGCCACGGTCTGGCCCACGCCGGGACCGAAGACGTACTGCCAGGTCTTGCGGCGGCTGGAGCCGAGCACGATCTGCGTGGCGTTGACTCCGCGGGCGAACTCCAGCAGCGAGGCGGGCACGTCGTCCCCGATCACGTGGTGGAAGGTGCCGCCGAGGTCCTCGACCAGAGTGCGCTGGACGGCCAGCTCCTTCGGCGACGCCGAGGTGAGCCCGTCGCTGCGGGCGATGTAGACGGCGAGGATCTCGCTGCCGGAGCCCTTGGCGGCCATGCGCGCCGCGCGGCGGATCAGCGTGCGGCCCTCGGGGCCGCCGGTGAGGCCCACGACGATGCGCTCGCGGGCGTGCCAGATGGTGGAGACGCTGTGCTCGGTGCGGTACTGGCGCAGGTATTCGTCGACGCGGTCGGCCGTCCACAGCAGCGCGAGCTCGCGCAGCGCGGTCAGGTTGCCGGGCCGGAAGTAGTTGGACAGCGCCGCGTCGACCTTGTCGGGCTTGTAGATGTTCCCGTGCGCCATGCGGCGGCGCAGCGCCTGCGGCGACATGTCGACCAGCTCTATCTGGTCGGCGCGGCGCACCACCTCGTCGGGCACGGTCTCCTGCTGCCGGACGCCGGTGATGGACTCGACGACGTCGCCGAGCGACTCCAGGTGCTGGATGTTGACCGTGGAGACGACGTCGACGCCCGCCTGGAGCAGCTCCTCGACGTCCTGCCAGCGCTTGGTGTTGCGCGAGCCGGGCACGTTGGTGTGGGCGAGCTCGTCGACGAGGACGACGGCCGGGCGGCGGGCGAGGACGGCGTCGATGTCCATCTCGGTGAAGGCCGTCCCGCGGTAGGCGATCTCCCTGCGGGGCACCTCCTCCAGGCCGTGCAGCATCACCTCGGTGCGCGGCCGGTTGTGGTGCTCGACGAAGCCGACCACGGCGTCCGTGCCGCGCTCCACGCGGCGGTGGGCCTCGGAGAGCATCGCGTACGTCTTGCCGACGCCCGGTGCCGCGCCGAGGTAGATCCGAAGCTTGCCGCGTCCCATGGCCCCTATTGTCTTTCACGCCACGCGGTGGTGTCCGGCCGGTCCGTGACGGCCGGCAGTGCCGATGTGCCCCGCACTGCCGCGTACGGCCGACCTTACGGCCAAACTTTCGGACATATGGGGCGCGCGGGGGTGCGGGCCGCGGTATTGACGCAGCTCTGACGCCGTATGCCGTGTCCTTCGCGGGCTCCGTACGGCTCCGCCGGGCTCCGTACGGCCCCGGGCCGGGAGGCGGGCCGTGCCGGGCGGCATGATGGCGGCATGACCGACATCCGCACGGCTCACACCTCCGACCTGACCGGCACGGAACGCGCCGCGGTCCGCGCCCTCGTGGACGACGCGTTCGAAGGGGACTTCTCCGACGACGACTGGGACCACACCGTGGGCGGCATGCACGCCCTCGCCTATGAGGGCGGCGAACTCATAGGCCACGGCTCGCTCGTGCAGCGGCGGCTCCTGCACGGCGGGCGCGCGCTGCGGGCCGGCTACGTGGAGGGGGTCGCCGTCCACGCGGACCGGCGCCGGCGGGGCGTGGCCTCGGCCGTGATGGACGCGCTGGAGCGGATCCTGCGGGACGGGGCGTACGAGGTGGGTGCGCTGTGCGCGGCGGACGAGGCGGTGCCGCTGTACGCGGGCCGCGGCTGGCAGCTGTGGCGCGGCCCGTCTTCGGTGCTCTCACCGGCGGGCCTCCAGCGCACGGAGGAGGAGGACGGCTGCATCTACGTCCTCCCGCTCGCCGCGGAACTGGACCTGGACAGCGCGTTGGCGTGCGACTGGCGTCCGGGGGACGTGTGGTAACCCCCACGTCCCCCACCGAAAGCCACATCGCCGGCCCGGCACCCCTCTCCCCGCCGCGGCGGAAAGCAGGGGCGGGGGCCCGCACCCCTAGCCACCGGCCGGGGCCCTTCCCTCCGCCGCAACGGTGATCAACCACATGACCGCAGCCCGGCGGCGCCGGACCGGCCCCAGGCCGTAGGGCACCGCCGGACACGCCCGTAGGGGCTGATCACCGCCGCGGCGGAAGGGGCGTCACCGGGCCGGCGGCTCGCCCCCAGGACGCCGGACCGCCGGCTGCGCCGGGCGCGGGGCCCCGGGGCGTGGTCGCCCCGGAAGTCAGCGCGGCCGATGCATCAGCGAGGGCGCGGAACCGGGCGGCGGCCCAAGAGGTCCGCCAGGCCCTGGCGGGTGGCGGCGACGAGGACGCGGTCCTGACCCCGCAGCACATAGTCGCCGGGAAGGTCCCGCAGGAGGACGGTCTGCCGCCCGGACGCGTCCGGAAGGACCACGGTCAGCCCGAGCACCCGCCAGGCGCCCGGCGCAAACGCGTCGGCCGCGGCGCGCCCCTCCAGGCCGGCGTGGCCGACGACCTCGACGGCCGCGATGAGGACGACGCTCCGTTCCACGGGCACCGCGCCCAGGATCTGACGCCCCGCCATCGCGCTGGCGAAGGCCGGGGCGACGAGGAACGACACGCTGCGGCTGCGGGTCCACGCCCGGGGGTACGTGTCGCGCAGGGTGCGGTAGACGGCCTTGGCGAAGCGGTCGTCGTAGAGCCGCATGACCACGCGGACGTCGGGCTTGACGGCCCGCGCGTACAGGGCGGCCTCCAGGTTGGTGATGTCGCTGCTGGTCAGCGCCATGAGCGTGCCGCTCTGGCCGATCTTGGCGCTCTCCAGCACGCCTTCCTCGGTGACGTCACCGATGATCGTGGGCACGCGCAGCGCGCGGGCGAGCGCGACGCCGCGGGCCTGCGGGTCGCGCTCGACGCAGACGACGGGGATGCCGAGCTCGCGGAGCCGGGCCAGCACGCGGGCGCCGATCTTGCCGAGTCCGAGCAGCACCACGTGGCCGGAGAGGCCGCGCCGCGGACGCCGCAGAGCGGAGGCGGAGCGGAAGGTTCCGAGCCCTTCCAGCGCGGCGGCCACGAGCAGGGGGAGCAGGAGCAGGCCGGTGAAGCCGGACAGGAGCTGGAGGATCTGCCGGCCGTGGCCCTCACGGATCGCGGGCTCGTTGATCGCGAAGAGGTCGAGGAGCGAGAGGTAGACGGCGTGCGTCGGGTTGTTGCTGCTGACGCTCCAGGACGCGACGGCCAGCCCGCACACGGCGGCGGTCAGCAGCGCGAGGGCCCAGCGCAGGCGCAGGGAGAAGAACGAGCCGAGGGGCAGGCCGCGGACGGTGGGCCGGGCGGGCGGCCCGGACGGCACGTCGAAGGGGACGGCTTCCAGGACGACCCGGGAGCGCCCCTCCGCGCCGGGCGGCGGCACGGCGCCGGGCAGCAGCAGGGGCCCGTCGGCCTCGGGCCCGTAGGCGCCGGCGGGCCGCTGGGCCGGGGAGAGGAGGGCGACGGTGCACAGCTCCTGCGGCCGTGCGGCGGCTTCCGCCGCGGGCGGCCGCTCGGCGGCTCTCAGCAGTCTGCCGCCGACGTCGAAGACCCTGCTGTGCCCGGAGACGGCGGCGGTGACGAGGACGGGGGCGGCGGTGTCCGCGTCGGACAGGACGGTGGTGGTGGCGTCGGTGACGGGCTCGGCGTCCGACGTGGCGGCGGCCAGCAGGGCGGCCTGGTCGAGGACTTCCTCCAGGTGCTGGCCGAGCCGCCGGTTGTAGAGGCGGATGACGAGCCGGACGCGCGGGTTGAGACGGCGGGCGAGGAGGGCCGCCTGGACGTTGGTCTCGTCGTCGTCGTAGACGAGGGCGAGGGCCGTGGCCCGGGCCACCTGCGCCTCGGTGAAGGCGTCCTCGTCGGGCTCGGTCGCCTCGATGACGCGGACGAGACCGCCGCCGGCCGGAGCGGTGCCGTTGCGGTCGGGGGCGCCGGCGCGGCCGACGACTCCGGTGACGCGCCCGAAGAGGGCCGCGGCGCGGCCGACCATGGGCGCGGGGCGCCGCCTGGCCTCGCGCGCCGGGGGCAGGACGACGGTGACGCGCTCGCCGTACACGCCGGAGAGCTCGGCGGCGAGCCGGTGCACGAGCCCGTCGTCACCGCACACCACCATGTGCGGTGCGGCTGGCGTGACTTGGGGCTGCTGGTTCAGTGTGGCCACATTGTCAGGGTGCCCTGCACCGGTCGAACATTCACCGGAATTGCCACGGACATGCAGGACATTCGGTACGGCGGAGTCGGAGCGCGGGCCACCGCACACCGGAAGCCGCCCCTCCCCCCGCCGGCCGGCACCTCCGGCGCACAGCAGCCCGGCCCCCTCCTGACGAGGAGCCGGGCTGCGGCTTCAGGCTTTCACGCCCGCCGTACGGGCGTCACCGCTTCCCGCCGGCCCCGGCGAGTTCCCGCAGCGCGATGTTGAGCTTCAGGACGTTGACGCGCTCCTCGCCCATGAAGCCGAGGATGCGGCCGTCCGCATGGTCCTCGACCAGCTTCTCGACCTTGCCGGCCGGCAGGCCGTTGGCCTCGGCGACGCGCTTGGCCTGCAGGCGTGCGTAGGCCGGCGAGATGTCCGGGTCGAGGCCCGAGGCGGAGGCCGTCAGCGCGTCCACCGGCACGGCCGACGGGTCGGCGTGGTTGAACGCGGCGACGTCCGCCCGCCGCTGCTTGACGGAGTCCAGCAGGGTCTTGCTGTCGGCGGCGAGGTTCGAGGCGCCGGAGACGATCAGCTGGTACTTGGTGTTCTCGGCGTTCGGGCCGGCGGCCGAGGGGCGCGGCTGGAAGAACTTCGGGTCCGGCAGCGGGTTGCCGTCCTTGTCCTTCGCCTCGAGGGTGTAGCTCTGGCCGAGCCGCTCGGAGCCCGCGGACTTGCCGCCGGCCTTGACCTCGGAGCCGTTGGCCTTGTCGTGGAAGGCCGCCTGGGCGATGCCGGTGACGACCAGCGGGTAGATCACCCCGCAGACCACCGTGAGGACGAGCAGGGCGCGGAGCCCCGCGCCGACCAGGCGGGCCGTGCTGCGTACGGAGTTGTTCATGGTGTCGTCACCCGATGCCAGGGATGAGGGAGATGAGCATGTCGATGAGCTTGATGCCGATGAACGGGGAGACCAGGCCGCCCAGTCCGTAGATCAAGAGGTTGCGGCGGAGCATGGCGTCCGCGCTCATCGGCCGGTAGCGCACGCCCTTGAGGGCGAGCGGCACCAGGGCCACGATGATCAGCGCGTTGAAGATGACCGCCGAGAGGATGGCCGACTCGGGCGAGGTCAGGCTCATGATGTTGAGCTTGTCCAGGCCGGGGTAAGCCACCGCGAACATCGCCGGGATGATGGCGAAGTACTTGGCGACGTCGTTGGCGATCGAGAAGGTCGTCAGGGCGCCGCGCGTGATGAGCAGCTGCTTGCCGATCTCGACGATCTCGATGAGCTTGGTGGGGTTGGAGTCCAGGTCCACCATGTTCCCGGCCTCCTTGGCGGCCGAGGTGCACCCGTGATCATGACGGTCTTGATGCCCATGGCGCGCAGCTCGTCGAACCGCTCGCGCATGCCCTCCTTGACGACGTCCTTGAGGTGGATGACGCCGAGCACACGAGCGACGCTCTTTCCCTCCGGGAGGCGCTCCTCCACGGCGACGAGCAGCGGGGTGCCGCCCGCCTGCGAGATGTCGTCGGTGAGCTTGCGGGCGTCCTCGGCGACCGTGCCTCCCTGCTCCTCGACCCAGGCGATGACCGAACCGGTCGCGCCCTTGCGGACCTTGCGGCCGTCCACGTCGACGCCGGACATCCGGGTCTGGGCCGTGAACGGGATCCACTCGGCGCCCACGAGCTCGCCCTCGTGGCGCTCGCGCAGGCCGTACTTCTCCTTGGCCAGGACGACGATCGAGCGGCCTTCGGGCGTCTCGTCGGCGAGCGAGGAGAGCTGGGCGGCGTCGGCGACCTCGGCGGCCATGGTGCCCTTGACGGGCACGAACTCGGCGGCCTGGCGGTTGCCGTAGGTGATGGTGCCGGTCTTGTCGAGCAGCAGCGTCGAGACGTCGCCCGCGGCCTCCACCGCGCGCCCGGACATCGCCAGGACGTTGCGCTGCACCAGCCGGTCCATGCCCGCGATGCCGATGGCGGACAGCAGCGCGCCGATGGTGGTCGGGATGAGGCAGACGAGCAGCGCCGCGAGGATGATCATCGACTGCTCGGCGCCCGCGTAGATCGCGAACGGCTGGAGCGTGATGACGGCCAGCAGGAAGACGATCGTCAGCGAGGCGAGCAGGATGTTCAGCGCGATCTCGTTGGGCGTCTTCTGCCGGGCGGCGCCCTCGACCAGGTTGATCATCCGGTCGATGAAGGTCTCGCCGGGCTTCGTCGTGATCTTGATGACGATGCGGTCGGAGAGGACCTTGGTGCCGCCGGTGACCGCCGAGCGGTCGCCGCCGGACTCGCGGATGACCGGGGCCGACTCGCCGGTGATGGCCGACTCGTCGACCGAGGCGACGCCCTCGACGACGTCGCCGTCGCCCGGGATGATGTCGCCGGCCTCGCAGACGACCAGGTCGCCCACGCGCAGCTCGGTGCCGGGCACCGACTCCTCGGTGTCCCCGTTCAGCCGCCGGGCCACCGTGTCGGTCTTGGCCTTGCGCAGGGTGTCGGCCTGGGCCTTGCCGCGGCCCTCGGCGACCGCCTCCGCCAGGTTGGCGAAGAGCACGGTCAGCCACAGCCAGACGGTGATCGCCCAGCCGAACCAGGAGCCGGGGTCCTTCAGCGCCAGCACGGTGGTGACCACCGAGCCGATCAGGACCACGAACATGACCGGGGCCTTGACCATCACCCGGGGGTCGAGCTTGCGGAAGGCGTCCGGCAGCGACTTCAGCAACTGCGCGGGGTCGAAGAGGCCGCCGGAGACCCGGCCGGACTCCGGGGCCTGCGGCTGGATGTCCTCCTCGGACGGCGTACGGACAGGGGTGGTCGTGCTCATGAGAGTCCCTCCGCCATCGGGCCAAGGGCCAGGGCCGGGAAGTAGGTCAAGCCGGTGATGATCAGGATCGCGCCGACGAGCAGGCCCGCGAAGAGCGGCTTCTCCGTGCGCAGGGTGCCGGCGGTCTCGGGGACGGGCGTCTGCTCGGCGAGCGAGCCGGCCAGCGCCAGGACGAAGACCATCGGCAGGAAGCGGCCGAGCAGCATGGCGAGGCCGATCGTGGTGTTGTACCAGGGCGTGTTGGCGTTCAGGCCGGCGAAGGCGGAGCCGTTGTTGTTGGCGCCGGAGGTGAACGCGTAGAGGACCTCGGAGAAGCCGTGGGCGCCGCTGCCGTCCACCGAGTTGCCCTTGACGTTCAGGATCGACCCGGGCGGCGAGGACAGCGCCATGGACAGGGCGGTGAAGCCCAGCACGAGGGTCGGGGTGATGAGGATGTAGCACGCGGCGAGCTTGATCTCGCGGGTGCCGATCTTCTTGCCGAGGTACTCGGGCGTCCGGCCGACCATCAGGCCCGCGATGAAGACCGCGATGATCGCCATGACGAGCATGCCGTAAAGGCCGGAGCCGACGCCGCCGGGCGCGATCTCGCCGAGCATCATGCTGAGCAGCGTGAGGCCGCCGCCGAGGCCGGTGAAGGAGGAGTGGAAGGAGTCCACCGCACCGGTCGAGGTGAGCGTCGTGGTGGTGGCGAAGATGGCCGAGGCGCCGACGCCGAAGCGCTGCTCCTTGCCCTCCATCGCGCCGCCCGCCGCCTGGAGCGCGGCGCCGTGGTGCGCGTACTCGGTCCACATCATCAGGGCGGTGAAGCCGAGCCAGATGACGCCCATCGCGGCCAGGATCGCGTAGCCCTGCTTGACGTTGCCGACGAGCTTGCCGAAGGTGCGGGTCAGGGCGAAGGGGATGACAAGGATCAGGAAGATCTCGAAGAGGTTGGAGAAGGCGTTGGGGTTCTCGAACGGGTGGGCGGAGTTGGCGTTGAAGTAGCCGCCGCCGTTGGTGCCGAGCTCCTTGATGACCTCCTGCGAGGCCACGGCGCCGCCGTTGACCTGCTGGGTGCCGCCGGTGAGCTGCCCGATCTCGTGGATGCCCGAGAAGTTCTGGATCGCGCCGCAGGCGACGAGGACGGTCGCGCCGATCACGGAGAGCGGGATCAGGATGCGGACGGTGCCGCGCACGAGGTCGGCCCAGAAGTTGCCGAGCTCGCCGGTGCGGGAGCGCGCGAAGCCGCGGACGAGCGCTACGGCGACGGCTATGCCGACGGCCGCGGAGACGAAGTTCTGCACGGCGAGGCCGAGCGTCTGGACGGCGTGGCCCATGGCCTGCTCGCCCGAGTACGACTGCCAGTTGGTGTTGGCGACGAACGAGGCGGCGGTGTTGAACGCCTGGTCCGGGCTGATCGCGGTGAAGCCCAGCGACAGCGAGTCGGGAAGGACGCCCTGGATCCGCTGCAGGAGGTACAGGAAGAGGACGCCGGCGACGGAGAAGGCGAGGACGCCGCGCAGGTACGCGGGCCAGCGCATCCCGGCGTCCGGGTCGGCGCCGATGGTGCGGTAGATCAGCTTCTCGGCGCGCAGGTGCTTCTCGGAGCTGTAGACGCGGGCCATGTAGTCGCCCAGCGGGCGGTAGGACAGCGCCAGCGCCGCGACGAGCGCGAGGAGCTGGAGAACTCCGGAGAGTACGGGGCTCATATCTGTGCTCAGAACCTCTCCGGGAAGACGAGGGCGAGGATCAGGTAGCCCAGGAGGGCGACGGCCACGACCAGGCCGACGATGTTCTCGGCAGTCACAGCTTCGTCACCCCCTTGGCGACGAGAGCCACCAGCGCGAAGACCGCGAGCGTGGTGACGACGAAGGCCACGTCGGCCATCGTGTGCTCCTAGAGAGGGTTCGGATATGAACGGACCATCACAGGAAACCGTTCGCGGACCCTCCCGGGCGCTCCGTTGACGCCCTCTATACGGCCATTAGCGCCCCCTTGACGGAATCCATACGGATACGCCTTTGACCTGCAAAAACGCCGCTGGGCCGCAACCCCGGTCAGGGGTTGCGGCCCAGCGGAAGGCCGTAATCCAGCCGCCGGCGAGGGTGTTCGCCGGTGGCTGCGAGCGTCCGTCAGCGCACTTCGGTGATCTCCGGACCGCGCTCCAGGCGGTCCACGCCGCCCGCGAAGCGCGAGCGGTCGTCGTCCTGCTGCTGCAGGCCCTCGGCGACCATCTGGGCGTCCTCGGGCAGCTTCAGGACGATCGGGTCGCGCGGAGCCATCGGGGACTCGCCGCGGACGACGACGGTGTCCCGGAAGATCTGCTCCAGCAGGCCGGCGGTCTGCGGCTGCACCGCGCCCTGGCCCGAGATCACGCCGCGCAGGAACCAGCGCGGCCCGTCACACCCGATGAAGCGCACCATCTGCACGCCCTGCGTGCCGTCCGGCAGCGCCACCGGCACCTGGGCCCGCAGCTCCCAGCCGAGCGGCCCCTGGACCTCGTCCACGACACCGCCCTGCTGGGTGATGCCGGAGGCGATCTCCTCGCGGACCTCGCCCCAGATGCCCTCGCGCTTGGGGGCGGCGAAGCCCTGCAGCTGCACGGCGCTGTCGCGGAGCACGACGGTGGCGGCGACGATCGCGTCACCGGCGACCTCCACGCGCAGCTCCATGCCCTCGACACCCGGCACGAACAGACCGCCCAGGTCGACCCGGCCCTCGGCGGGGTCGCGGACCTCGGAGAGGTCCCACGGCCCGTCGGGGCGCGGCTCCGGCTCCAGCCGGACACGGCTCTCGGCCGCGGAGTCCGACGCGGCCGGCGACTCCTCAGCCAACTCCTCGGAGGTCACGTCGTCGGGACGGGAATCCTCGACCACGTCCTCACTGCGCTTGCGGCGACGACCGAACACGTCACTGTCCTTCCCGGTCGCTGGCGACCGAAGCGAATCCATACCCCACGGCAGCGTGGCCACCGGTGGACCCGAAGCCCCCTTCGGCCCGTGCCGAGCCCGGAAGCTCCGCCACCTCGTGGAAGCGGACCTTCTCTACTTGCTGGACGACCAACTGGGCGATGCGGTCGAACCTCTCGAACCTGACGGTCTCCCGCGGGTCCAGATTGACCACAATCACCTTGATCTCTCCACGGTACCCGGCATCGATGGTCCCTGGGGCATTCACCATGGAGACTCCGCACCGGGCGGCGAGGCCCGAACGCGGGTGCACGAAGGCGGCGTAGCCGTCCGGCAGCGCGATGGAGACGCCCGTCGGCAGCACCATCCGCTCCCCCGGGGCCAGCGCGGCGGCCTCGGTGGTCACGAGGTCGCAGCCGGCGTCGCCGGGGTGGCCGTAGGAGGGGAGGGGCACCTCGGGGTCCACTCGGCGGATGAGGACGTCCAAGGGTTGACGCGTCACGGGTTCACCTCGAAAGCTCGCGCGACCTTCACCTGGTCGGGGTTGGCCAGCGTGGCCTGGATCTCTGCGGGACGGCCGTGCTCGATGAAGTGGTCGACCTTGACCTCGACGAACACCGCCTCGGCACGGAGCGCGACCGGGCCCTCGGGCCCGCCGATCCGGCCGGTGGCCGCGGCGTAGATCTTACGGCCGTGCACGGCCTTCACCTCGGCCCGCAGGTGCAGCACGGTGTCCACCGGCACGGGCAGCAGGTAGTCCGTCTCCAGCCGGCCGGTCACCGCGATCACCCGCAGCATCCAGCCCAGCGCGCTCAGCGTCTCGTCCAGCGCCGTCGCCAGCACCCCGCCGTGGGCGAGGCCGGGGGCGCCCTGGTGGGCATCCTTCACCCGGAACTCCGCGGTGACGCACACCCCGTCGCCGGCCCGCACCTCTACGTGCAGCCCGTGCGGGACACCGGGGCCGCAGCCGAAGCAGTACTCGTAGTGCGACCCGATGGTCTCGCCGGGCGCGGGCGCGTCGGGGTGCCGCACGGGGGGCACAGCCCCTTCAGGCGGCGTCAGCGCTGTCGTTCGTCCACTCACAGGGGCTGACCTTACCCGCGAGGGCCGGGCCCGGTCCCGCTCGTGTCAAGCTTGGGCCCATGCAGGCTTACGAAGAA
This sequence comes from Streptomyces roseoverticillatus, assembly GCF_000719265.1. Taxonomy (GTDB): domain Bacteria; phylum Actinomycetota; class Actinomycetes; order Streptomycetales; family Streptomycetaceae; genus Streptomyces; species Streptomyces roseoverticillatus. The sequence goes on from NZ_JOFL01000007.1 coordinate 252,860, forward strand.
CGTCTCACCGCGCCCCGTTCCTGGTGGTTCATCGCGCTTCTGGCCGGGGTGGCGATGGCGCTGATCCTGCTGCCTCTGGGAACGGTGCCGATGCTCGGCGGTCTCGTGGGCGGCGGCGCCCTCGCGGCGGTCGCCGTCAGCTCCTACGGCTCGGTGCGCATCCGCGTGGTGGGCGGCACGCTGATCGCGGGCGACGCCCGGATCCCTCTGGAGGCGCTGGGGACGCCGGAGGTGCTGGACGCCGAGGAGGCCCGCGCCTGGCGCACGTACAAGGCCGACACCCGGGCCTTCATGCTGCTGCGGGGCTACGTGCCCACGGCGCTCCGGGTCGAGATCACCGATCCGTCCGACCCGACGCCCTACGCCTACCTCTCCACGCGCTCTCCCGAGCGGCTGGCCGCCGCGCTGACGGCGGTGCGGGCTTCCTGACGGGCGGCTGCGCTACGGGCCCGCCGGCTTCCTGACGGACGACTTTCCACGGGCCTGCCGGCTTCCTGACCGGCTGCTGCGTTCCACGGGCCCGCCGAGGGGCTTTCCGGCGGTCCGGGGGCCGGGCGTCCGGGCCCGGCCCGCGGGCCGCTACGCGAGCGGGAGGGGGCCTTCCGGGCCCCCGGGGAGCGCTTCCCACGGCACCTGCCGGGCGCGCAGGTCCTTGCGGACCTTGGCCGCGAGCCTTCTGGTGTCGCGGCGGTTCATCACCGCACCCACGGTCGCGCCGATCATGAAGGGCGTGAGGCTGGGGAGGTTGCGGAACGTGCGCTTGAGGATCTGCTGGCGCAGCTCGCGCCTCATCTGGACGCCCAGAGCCGCGTTGACGGTGGTGGGGGCCGTGACGTCGATGCCGCGCTCGTCGGCCCAGGCGGCCAGATAGGCCAGGGAGCGCTGGCTGAGGGTGCCGGGGGCCCGCAGGCCGTACACCTCGTGGAGCTCGGCGATCAGCTTGAGCTCCACGGCGGCGACGCCGGCGATCTCGGCCGCCAGCTCGGCGGGCATCGCGGGCGGCACCGGCAGCATCGCCGCGGCGCCGACTCCGGCGCCCACGGTGGACGTGCCGTGGGCCGCGCCCGCCACCAGCTTGTCGGCGAGCTCCTCCGGGCCGAGGCCCGGGAACTGGGCCCGCAGCGTCGCGAGGTCGCGCACGGGGATGCGCGGGGCGTTCGCGATGATCCGGTCGGCAAGGGCGGTGAGACCCGCCCGTGCTCCCCGGCCGCCCCTGGCGGCGCCACGGCCGACCGCAGCGGCGAGCGAGGCCGTGCGGCCCCGCTCGACGTGAGTGCCGGCCGTGTCACCAGAGGCGGGTGCGTCCTGCGGTGCGGCGTCCCGGCCTGGCCCGGTGGTCAGCTCGGGCTGTCCGGAGCGCCGCTTCCGGAAAGGGTTCGAGCCTGCCATCGCAGACCCGGTCCTCAGTCGCAGTCGCGGCAGATCGGCTGGCCGTTCTTCTCGCGAGCCAGCTGGCTGCGGTGGTGCACGAGGAAGCAGCTCATGCAGGTGAACTCGTCGGCCTGCTTGGGCAGGACCCGGACGGCCAGCTCCTCATTGGAGAGGTCCGCGCCGGGCAGCTCCATGCCCTCGGCGGCCTCGAAGTCGTCCACGTCGACGGTCGACGCCGACTTGTCGTTCCGGCGGGCCTTGAGTTCTTCAAGGCTGTCCGAGTCGACGTCGTCGTCGGTCTTGCGTGGGGTGTCGTAGTCCGTTGCCATGTCGCTCTCCCCCTCTGGGTGTCTGCGGTGTCTCCAGCGCACGTAACGCGTGAGAGGCCGGACTTGTGCCCGACCCGAGGCGGAGATTTTGCCTCACATCAAGGTCTGTTACTCAATCGACACCCAACCGCACACCTGAAGAGGTGATGGGGATGGATGGCGAACCGGACCGTACACGGTCCGGATGCCGCGTGCGGATGCGCCATCACGTGTACTTCCCGTGATCAGGACCTGCAGAAACCCCCATTTTCCCGGCGTTCCGGCGAGTCCATCGATCACGGAGAGTGGATGGCCGGAAGTTTGCCTGTGTGAGCGATTCCACACATCCACAGCAAGGGGCGGAACGTGAAAATTCCGCCCAAAGCGAACCTACGGCCGCCCTATTCTCGCAGAAATTTTCACGTGGGCAGGACCACCCTCATGATCAACCCGCCGCCCTCGCGCGGCACCGCGGTGATCCGCCCGCCGTGCGCGCGGGCCACCGAGCGCACGATGGACAGACCCAGGCCGACACCCTTGTCGCTGCCCGTGCGCTCCGTGCGGAGCCTGCGGAACGGCTCGAAGATGTTGTCCAGCTCGTACGCCGGGACCACGGGACCGGTGTTCTCCACCACCAGCACCGCCTGACCCGGCTGGGCCTCGGTGGTGACCTCGACCCAGCCGTCCGGCGCGTTGTAGCGCACGGCGTTCTGCACGAGGTTCAGCGCGATCCGCTCCAGCAGCACGCCGTTGCCCTGGACCACCGCGGGCTGCCGCGTGCCGCGCAGCTCCACGCCCTTGCCCTGGGCCTCCGAGCGCGTCTGGTCCAGCGCCCGGGACGCCACCTCGGCCAGGTCCACGGGCTTGCGGTCGACGATCTCGTTGTCGCTGCGGGCGAGCAGCAGCAGGCCCTCCACCAGCTGCTCGCTGCGCTCGTTCGTGGCCAGCAGCGTCTTGCCGAGCTGCTGGAGCTCCGGCGGCGCACCGGGGTCGGAGAGGGTGACCTCCAGCAGCGTGCGGTTGATCGCGAGCGGCGTGCGCAGCTCGTGCGAGGCGTTGGCCACGAACCGCTGCTGCGCGGTGAAGGCCCGCTCCAGCCGGTCCAGCATCTCGTCGAAGGTGTCGGACAGCTCCTTCAACTCGTCCTCCGGCCCGCCCAGTTCGATGCGCCGGGAGAGGTCGGTGGCGGCCACCCGGCGGGCGGTCCGCGTCATCCTGCCCAGCGGCGAGAGGACCCGGCCCGCCATGGCGTAGCCGAAGGCGAAGGCGATCACGGCGAGGCCCAGGAGGGCGAGCAGGGAGCGCTTGAGGAGGCCGTCGAGGGCGATGGCGCGCTGGTGCTCCATGCACAGCCGCAGGCCGTTCATGAAGGCGTCGCTGTTGGTCGCGGAGCCCTGGGGCAGGCTCCGGCAGCTGGCGCTGGTCTCGACGTTGGCGTTGAGGATCCGGAACGGCAGCTGGTTGCCCTGGGTGAGGGCGTCGGCGGCCAGCAGGTAGATGATCGTCAGCAGCAGGACGCCCGCCATCAGGAACATCCCGCCGTACAGCAGGGTCAGCCGTATCCGGATGGTGGGGCGCAGCCAGGGGAACGGCCGCACGACGGGCTGCCGCGGGTCCCAGGTGGGCTTGGGGGGCGCTGCGGGGGGTGCGGGCG
>NZ_JOFL01000008.1 GCF_000719265.1 Streptomyces roseoverticillatus
CGTCGCACCAGCGGAGGGAGTGGTAGAGGTCCTGTCCGGGCGCGAACCGTGTCGCGCAGGCGACGAGTTCTCCGGCCACGGAGAGGGCGGGCTCTTCGATCGCGGTGAGCCCGTGGGCGCGCAGGACGCTGCGGATGGTGGCCCGGACGACGGTCGCGGAGAGCGGGCCCCCGGGGACGGTGAAGCTGTAGGCGAGGGCGGAGGCGTCGGAGGAGCAGGGCTTGTAGACGGGGCGCTGGGTGGTGGCGAGGGTGGAGGGGTTGGTGGGGGGTGGAGTGATGAGGGGGCAGAGGGTTATGAACAGGCGACCGGGAAGCGGCAGGAAGGGCGCATGCCACCCAGGACAACGCCCACCGAACGGCAGAAACGGCTCGGCGCCGAGCTGCGCAAGATGCGCTTAGCCGCAGGGATTACGACAGATCACGCGGCCGGTCTGCTCGGCATCGACCGCACGAAGATTTCCAACATCGAGCTTGGTGTCCGCATCATCACGCCCGACCGGCTCCGCACCCTGGCCTGCCACTACGCATGCGCCGACGGCGAGTACATCGAGGCTCTTGCGTCCATGGCCCAGAAGCGCGAGCGCGGCTGGTGGGAGCAGTTCCGGGGGACCCTTCCCGTAGGACTGCTGGACATCGCGGAGTTGGAGTGGCATGCAGCCCGGTTGCACACCACTCAGGTGATGCACCTACCCGGGCTCCTCCAGACGGAGGAGTACGCCCGCGCGATCTTCGGCGGAGTGCTTCCGGTCCTGCCCCGGCTGGAAGTTGAGCTCCGAGTGGCACATCGGATGCAACGTCAACAAGTGCTCGATGGGGCCGAGCCTCTTGAATACACAGGATTCATCCATGAGGCGGCCCTGCGTATGCAGTTCGGTGGCAGCACAGTGATGCGGGAGGAACTCGAACACCTTCTGCTCATGTCGGAGCGCGAGAACGTCGTGCTACGGGTAGTACCTGTGGAGACCGGGGTGTTTCCCGGTGCAGGGAACGCGATGACGTATGCCGAAGGACCGGTGCCTCAGCTCGACACCATTCTGCTCGACGCCGTCGGCGGACCGATCTTCCTGTCCGTGGAATCGCAGATCGCCCGTTACCGGGCCCACCTGGACTGGATGGAACAGGCTGCCCTCGACGTAGGGCAATCGCGTGACTTCATCCACAGAATCGCATCCGACCTCTGAAGGAAGGCGACCATGTCGCACATCCGTTGGGAAGAGCCGCTCTGCGGCGACAGCAGCAACTGCTTCCGAATAGGTACCGACTCCGCCGGCAACGCCTACATCGCCGTGAGCGGGACCGAGGACCACTACATCACCGACACCCATGACGCCCTGCGCGCTTTGATCCGCGACATCAAGGCGGGCAAGGCCGACCACTTGCTCTGACCGCGGCCGACCGTCCCTCCGTGGGGGCGGAGGTCAAGGCAGGCCGGCCGGCGGGGGCCCGTCGGGTGGCAGACGGGCCCGGTGGGTGTCAGAGCGGGTTGAGGCGAGCCTTGAGCAGGCAGAACTCATTGCCCTCAGGGTCGGCGAGAACGTGCCACTGCTCCTGCCCGGTCTGGCCGATGTCAGCCGGGCGCGCCCCGAGCTTCAGGAGGCGTTCGAGCTCGGCGTCCTGATCGCGGTCGGTGGCGTTGACGTCGATGTGCAGGCGGGACTTTGCCGGCTCCGGCTCGTCACTGCGGCTGAGAATGATCGTCGGCTGCGGGCCGCCGAACCCTTCGCGCGGCCCGATCTCGATGCAGTCGTCTCCTTCGCGATCGAGCACTACGAAGTCCAGGACTTCGCACCAGAACCGCGCCAGCACCTCGGGGTCGCGGCAATCGAGCACGAGCTCACTGATACGACATGCCATTGACGAAACCTGCTCTCAACGTGGGAACTGGGCTTCCCGCAGTGGTAATTGGTCGAGACCGTACCGGGTGAAGCGACCAGGTGAGAAGGGTTTTTGGGGGCGTCGTCCCGCCCGGCCGGGCTGCCGGGTGGGGTCGCTGGGGCGTGCGGTCGACACCTTCAGCCCACTTCTACGCCGCGCGGCCCGGCCCGGACGGTGGATTTCCGCGCCGGGAGGGCGCCAACCTCCACTTTCCGCACTCGGCCGCTGAGCCGCGTACGACCGCGCCGCCGGTAGTTCCGCCGGTGGCCATCGGCGGAACTACCGCGGCGCACGACATTAGTAGCTGTCGTAGCTGGGCTTACCGTTCGGCCGGTAGACGCCGATGACGGTGCCGCCCTTCGTCGTTGAGACGCTGACCGGCTCCAGCGCGGTGGGGATCGCTCCGTCGGCGAACAGCCGCTTGCCGGTGCCGATGATCACCGGGTGGATGGTCAGCCGGTACTCGTCGACGAGGCCGTGCTGCATGAGGGTCTGGGCGAGGTTGCCGCTGCCGACGACGTTGATGTTGCCGCCGTCGGACGCCTTCAGCTTGCGTACGGCATCGACGACGTCGCCCTCCAGCAGCGTGGAGTTCTGCCACTCGACGGATGTCAGGGTCCGAGACGCCACGTACTTGTGCATGCCGTTCATCCGCTCGGTGAACGGGTTGTCGGGATCGGCGGTCGGCCAGTACGACGCGAAGATCTCGTACGTCCTGCGGCCGAGCAGCATCGCGTCGGAGTGCTCGTACCAACCGGCGATGGCCGTGCCGACCTCGTCGTCGGACACCGGCTTCTGCCAGCCGCCGTACTTGAAGCCGCTCCCGGCGTCCTCGTCCGGACCGCCCGGCGCCTGCATGACGCCGTCGAGCGTCAGGAACGTGCAAACGATGATCTTTCGCATGGTGTACTCCCTTCGTCGATGGGTAGACCGTGCAACCGCCGGAAACTCATCGGCGGAACTTCCGCGGCGCAGCACTAGTCTGCGGCCGTGATGGAGATCCCCGGGTTCGGCGCGACGCCGGTAAAGCCGGTCACCTGCTCTGACCAGTGGTGAGTGCCGGGCCAAAAAATCTTGGGCCGCGATGTCGAGAAGCCGTGCCCCGCTCCGTCCCCGTAGTGAACGCGGCCACAATGGGTCGCACCCGCACCGAGGAGACGCACGATGGCCAAGTACTTGCTGCTCAAGCACTACCGCGGCGCACCGGCTCCGGTGAACGACGTGCCCATGGAACAGTGGACGCCGGAAGAGATCTCGGCGCACGTGCAGTTCATGCACGACTTCGCGGCCCAGCTGGAGAGGACCGGCGAGTTCGTCGACGGGATGGCGCTCGCCCCCGAGGGGACGTGGGTCCGGTACGACGGCGAGGGGCGCCCTCCCGTCACCGACGGGCCGTTCGCCGAGACCAAGGACCTCATCGCCGGCTGGATGGTGATCGACGTCGACAGCTACGAGCGCGCCATCGAGGTGGCCGGGGAGCTGTCGGCCGCCCCCGGGGCGGGCGGGAAGCCGATCCACGAGTGGCTGGAGGTGCGCCCGTTCCTGGCCGAGCCGCCCACCATCACGGAGTGACCCGTCCGATGGACGAGGCCCTGCTCCGGAGCCTCACGCCGGGCGTGATCGGGATCCTCGTCCGCCGCGGAGCCGACTTCGCGGCGGCCGAGGACGCCGTCCAGGACGCCCTGGTCGAGGCGGTCCGCGTCTGGCCGGCCGACCCTCCGCGGGATGCGAAGGGCTGGCTCGTCACCGTGGCCTGGCGGCGGTTCCTCGACGCGACCCGGGCGGACACCGCCCGCCGCCGGCGGGAGGACCTCGTCGACGAGGAGCCGCCGCCCGGGCCCGCGCCGGCCGTGGACGACACGTTGCAGCTCTACTTCCTGTGCGCCCAGCCCTCGCTGACGCCGTCGTCCGCCGTCGCGCTCACGCTGCGCGCCGTCGGCGGGCTCACCACCCGCCAGATCGCCCAGGCCTACCTGGTGCCCGAGGCGACGATGGCGCAGAGGATCAGCCGGGCGAAGCGCACCGTCTCCAGTGTGCGGTTCGACCGGCCCGGCGACGTCGCCACCGTGCTGCGCGTCCTCTACCTGGTCTTCAACGAGGGCTACTCCGGCGACGTCGACCTCGCCGCCGAGGCCATCCGGCTCACCCGGCAGCTCGCGGCGGTGATCGACCACCCCGAGGTGGCGGGGCTGCTCGCCCTCATGCTGCTCCACCACGCCCGGCGCGCCACCCGGACCGCGCCCGACGGCAGCCTGGTGCCGCTCGCCGAGCAGGACCGCAGCCGGTGGGACACCGGGGCGATCGCCGAGGGCGTGGGGATCCTGCAGGCGGCCCTCGCCCGCGACCGGCTGGGCGAGTTCCAGGCGCAGGCCGCCATCGCGGCCCTCCACGCCGACGCGCCCACCGCCGGGGAGACCGACTGGGTGCAGATCGTCGAGTGGTACGACGAGCTCGTGCGCCTGACCGGCAGCCCGGTCGTCCGGCTCAACCGCGCCGTGGCCGTCGGCGAGGCCGACGGACCGCCCGCCGGGCTGGCGGCCCTCGCGGAGCTGGACGGCTCCCTGCCGCGGCACGCCGCGGTGGCCGCGTACCTCCACGAGCGCAACGGCGACGCGGCGACCGCGGCACGGCTCTACGCCGAGGCGGCCCGTAAGGCGCCCAACCTCGCCGAGCGCGACTACCTGACGCGTCAGGCCGCCCGGCTCAACGCCCGCCGGTGCCGCTGACGGGTCGCGCCCGGAGCTTTCCGCAGGGCTAATTCCGCGCTTCTCGCAGGGCTACTTCCGCCGGAACCCGATGTCCTGGTAGCGCGGGGTCGCCAGGCCGAAGGCGCCCGCGTTGACGACCGTCTTCCGCGCCGCCACCAGCTGGGGGCGCTGGTAGAGGGGGATCGATCCGGCCAGGGACCAGATGCGGGCGTCCGCGCGGCTCGCCAGGTCGCGGGAGGCCTCCGTGTCGAGTTCCGTGGACGCCTGGTCGAAGAGCTGGTCGATGCGGTCCGTGCCGACGCGGGTGTAGTTCTGCTCCACCACCAGGGAGCCGTCCGCCGCGGGCTGGGGCTTGGCGTAGAGGGGGCGGGCGTCGGTTGCGGGGTAGGGGGTGGCGGGCCAGGAGTAGAGGGCGAGGTCGTAGCTGCCGGCGGCGACGTGGTCCTTGAAGAAGCCGGCGTCGCCGACCTTGGTCACTTCGGTGCCGATGCCGACCGCGTCGAGGCGGCGGGCGATGCGGTCGGCCACGGACCGCAGGGAGTCCGTGCCCGCGCTCACCGGCACCACGAAGCGGAGGGTGAGCTTCTTGCCGTTCTTCATGCGGACCGGGGCGGCGGCCGCACGGCTCCCGTCGGCGGCGGGCTTGCCGTCGGGGCCGGTGCCGTCGTCCAGGCTGTCGTCGGCGGCGTACTCCGTCTCGGCGTCAGCGGCATCAATGGCCTCCTCCGCCTCCGCCGCCTCGTCCGACGGGACCGGGCCCGCCGCCGGTCCCGGCCGCAGCCCCAGCGTCCGGCCCGTGCCCGCCCGCCCGTCCGCCGTCGTCTTCCGTCCGTCGCCCTCGGCGCGCTTCCAGCCCGCCTCGGCGAGGAGGGCCTGGGCGGCCTTGGGGTCGGGGCCGCCGATGGCGTCGCTGTTGTCCTCGTAGCCCTCCTGGCCGGAGAGGAAGAGGTGGCTGCCGAGCGGTTCGACGGGCAGGCCCAGCGGGCCCAGGACGGACTTGGCGATGGCGCGGCGGTCGATGGCCCGGGCGACGGCCCGGCGGACGCGCTCGTCGGCGAGCGGGCCGCTCGCACCGTTGAGGGCGAGCTGGGTGTACGCGGGCTCCAGGGACTTGCGGACGACGATGCCGCGCAGCGCGGCCGGGCGTGCGGCCGCGGCGGCCGGCGGCTTGTCGCCCTTGTCCTGCTTCGCCGGCTTGTTGGCGGTGGCGATGCGGCCGGCGTCGGCGGCGCCCACGTCGGCGAGGTCGAGCTTGCCGGCCGCGAGGGCCGCGGCCCGCTCGGTGCGGGGGAGGGCCCGGAGCACGAGCTGGTCGAGCTTGGCGGGCTCGCCCCACCACTTGGGTGAGCGGGCGAGGGTGAGCGTGCCCTGTTTCTCGTCGCGGTCGGCGACGCGGAAGGGGCCCGCGGAGAGCTTGAGGTCGCCCCGGGCGCCGTCGTTGAAGTCGTCCGCGCTGCCCGTGACGGCCTTGGGGTAGAGCGGGGTGAAGAGGGCGGGCCAGTCGGCGCAGCCGCGGGCGAAGGTGACCTTGACCTCGTGCTCGTCGGCGCCGCGCTCGACGTGGTCGATCCGGTCGTAGCCGGTGTTGTGGGCCGCCCAGTAGGCGCTGTCCTTGCCGCGCAGGGCCTTCCACTGGGCCTCGAAGTCGGCGGCGCTCAGCGGTTTGCCGTTGCTCCAGACGGCCTTGGGGTTGAGCTTGTAGACGACGACCTGGTGGGGCTCGCGCTGGACGACCTCGGCGGAGCGCAGGTAGTCGGGGTTGCGCTGCGGGCGGCCGCGCCCGTCGCTGGTGAACAGGGCGGGCAGGACGGCCCCGGCGACCCGCTGCGTGGCGGAGTCGGCGTCCGTCTGGAAGGCGTTGAGGGTGCTGGGCAGGGCGTCGACGGCCCAGGTGAGGGTGCCGCCGTCGGCGACCCGGGGGCGTGCGGCGGCGCCGATGTCCTGCGGGGTGATGCGGCCGCCGTCGTCGTGGTCGGCGCCGCAGCCGCCGAGGAGGGGCAGCGGGAGCAGGAGCCCGGCGGCCAGCAGGGCGGCACGGCGGCGCGTACGGGACCGCGTGGGAGTGAGAGGGGCCATGCTGCTACCTCCGGAGGACTCACCGGACTCGTTCGGCGCATTGAGCCGCTGATCGCATCTACTGCTCACCACTGAATGCGACAGTCGGTCCGGTCGCGCGCCGACACGGCGCCGCCCGGGTGTACGCCACCCGCGTGGACGAACGATTCCGCGGCCCCCGGGCGGGCGGGGCGAGCACGGCGACCCCCATGAACGAACGTTTCTGCAGTCTTGCGGCGCGCGCCGCACCCGTTCCGGCGAAGGCGCGATCGCTATCTTCCCCCGGAGGGGTGTGACGCGCGACACTCTTGAGTCGCATCATCGTCGCCACCCGCAACTGCCGACTGCGGAAGTGAGGGTCAGACAGACATGTCCCTGCAAGACGAAGTGACCGCGGTCCAGCGCTGCCTGGACGATCTCGGCCGGGCGCTCGCACGGCTGGAGAAGCACCTGGGCAGCCAGGACCTGGAATTGCGCCGGGTGCGGACGGACGCCGCCCACCTGCGCGAGAGCGTCACCCTCCTGCGCGCCGTCCACCCCGCGGACCGGCTGCCCCCCGAGACGGTGCCGGTGCCCGATGCCCCGTACGACGCGTCCCTGTGGAAGGACGTGGACGACGAGGGGCTCGGCGCGCGGGACCGGCACGCGCCCTGACCGGGCGGCGCGGCAGCACCGGCCCCTCCCTCTCCGCCCCTCCGCTCCTCCCCGGAGTCCCTCTTGGCCACTGGTACCGACCCCCGATCCGCGACCGCCGCCGGGGTGCCCGCCCAGGGCGGGGTCCATCACCCCTCCCGGGCCACGATCCCCGCCCGCCACCTGCGCGCCGACCGCTGGTGGCTCGCGCCCGCGGTCACCGCCGCCGGCCTGTTCGCCTTCGTCGTCTACTCGACCTGGCGGGCCTTCGCGAACGACGACTACTACGCGGCGCCCTACGTCTCCCCGTTCTACTCGCCCTGCATCGCGCAGAACTGCGTCCCGATGAAGGGCGGCGCCGACTGGCACGTCTTCGGCGCCTGGTGGGGCCTCTCGCCGGCCCTGCTGATCCTGATCTTCCCGCTGGGCTTCCGGCTGACCTGCTACTACTACCGCAAGGCCTACTACCGGGGCTTCTGGGCCTCGCCCCCGGCCTGCGCCGTGGCCGAGCCGCACGCGAAGTACACCGGCGAGACCCGCTTCCCGCTGATCCTGCAGAACGTCCACCGCTACTTCTTCTACTTCGCGGTGATCGTCGCGGGCATCCTCACGTACGACACGGCGCTCGGCTTCCGCAACGCCCGCGGCGAGTGGGGCCACATGGGCCTCGGCACCCTCGTGCTCCTCGCGAACATCGCCCTGATCTGGGCGTACACCCTCTCCTGCCACTCGTGCCGGCACATCGTCGGGGGCCGGATCCGCACCTTCTCCAAGCACCCCGTGCGCTACCGCATGTGGGGCTGGGTCAGTGCGCTCAACGCCCGCCACATGCAGCTCGCCTGGGCCTCGCTGATCAGCGTGGCGGTCGCCGACTTCTACGTCTATCTCGTGGCGAGCGGCGTGTTCGATGACCCGCGGTTCTTCTAGCCGGCCCGCTCCACCCCACGCCTTCACGCTCAAAAGGAGAGGTGCTTTCTGATGTCGCGTACGGCCCGAGAAGCCTGGGACGTGGTCGTGGTCGGCGCCGGCGGCGCCGGGCTGCGGGCCGCCATCGAGGCCCGCGAGCGGGGCATGCGCTGTGCGGTGATCTGCAAGTCGCTCTTCGGCAAGGCCCACACCGTGATGGCGGAGGGCGGCATCGCCGCGAGCATGGGCAACGTCAACGAGGGCGACAACTGGCAGGTCCACTTCCGCGACACCATGCGCGGCGGCAAGTTCCTCAACCACTGGCGGATGGCCGAGCTGCACGCCCGCGAGGCCCCCGACCGCGTCTGGGAGCTGGAGACCTGGGGCGCCGTCTTCGACCGCACCCGGGACGGGAAGATCTCGCAGCGCAACTTCGGCGGCCACGAATACCCGCGGCTGGCGCACGTCGGCGACCGCACGGGCCTGGAGCTGATCCGCACCCTCCAGCAGAAGATCGTCTCGCTGCAGCAGGAGGACCACCGCGAGACCGGCGACTACGAGTCCCGGCTCAAGGTCTTCCAGGAGTACACGGTCACCCGCCTGCTCAAGGCCGGCGCCGACGGCGACTCCGCCGCGGGCGAGCGCATCGCGGGCGTCTTCGGCTACGCGCGCGAGTCCGGCCGCTTCTTCGCCATCGAAGCGCCCTCGGTCGTGCTGGCCACCGGCGGGATCGGCAAGTCCTTCAAGGTGACGTCGAACTCCTGGGAGTACACCGGCGACGGGCACGCCCTCGCGCTGCTCGCCGGGGCGTCCCTGATCAACATGGAGTTCGTGCAGTTCCACCCGACGGGCATGGTCTGGCCGCCGTCCGTCAAGGGCATCCTCGTCACCGAGTCCGTCCGCGGCGACGGCGGCGTGCTGCGCAACAGCGACGGCCGGCGGTTCATGTTCGACTACGTCCCGGACGTCTTCAAGGAGAAGTACGCCGAGTCCGAGGCCGAGGGCGACCGCTGGTACCAGGACCCCGACAACAACCGCCGCCCGCCCGAACTGCTCCCGCGCGACGAGGTGGCGCGCGCCATCAACTCCGAGGTCAAGGCGGGCCGCGGCTCCCCGCACGGCGGGGTCTTCCTCGACGTCTCGACCCGCCTCCCCGCCGAGGACATCAAGCGCAAACTGCCCTCCATGCACCACCAGTTCAAGGAGCTGGCGGACGTCGACATCACGGCCGAGCCGATGGAGGTCGGCCCCACCTGCCACTACGTGATGGGCGGTGTCGACGTCGACCCGGACACGGCCGCGGCGGTGGGCGTGCCGGGGCTGTTCGCCGCGGGCGAGGTCGCGGGCGGCATGCACGGCTCGAACCGGCTCGGCGGCAACTCGCTCTCCGACCTGCTCGTCTTCGGCCGGCGGGCCGGGCTGTACGCGGCCGAGCACGCCGCCTCCTTCCCCGGCGCGGGCCGGCCCGTCGTCTCCGAGGCCGACCTGGAGGCGGCGGAGGCGGAGGCGCTGCGCCCGTTCGGTGCGGAGGGCGGCGACCCGGCTGTCTCGGAAGAGCTCGCGGAGAACCCGTACGCCCTCCACCAGGAGCTCCAGCAGGCCATGAACGACCTGGTCGGCATCATCCGCAAGGGCCCGGAGATGGAGGAGGCGCTGCGCCGGCTGACCGAGCTGCGGGCCCGCTCCCGGCGGGCCGGGGTGGAGGGCCACCGGCAGTTCAACCCCGGCTGGCACCTGGCGCTCGACCTGCGGAACATGCTGCTGGTCAGCGAGTGCGTGGCCCGGGCGGCGCTGGAGCGCACCGAGAGCCGCGGCGGCCACACCCGTGACGACCACCCGGCGATGGACCGGCGGTGGCGCCGGCTGAACCTCGTCTGCCGGCTGAACGGGGACAGCACGGAGCCGGGCGCGGACCCGCTGCTGGGCCGGGTGCGCCTGGAGCGGCGCGAGATGCCGCCGATCCGTGACGACCTGCTCGCGCTCTTCGACAAGGAGGAGCTGGTGAAGTACCTGACGGACGAGGAGCTGACCTCTTGAGCTACGACGCCCACTTCAAGGTGTGGCGGGGCGATGCGGACGGCGGCTCCCTCGTCGACTACACCGTCACCGTCAACGAGGGCGAGGTCGTCCTCGACATCATCCACCGGCTCCAGGCCACCGAGGCCGCCGACCTCGCCGTGCGCTGGAACTGCAAGGCGGGCAAGTGCGGTTCCTGCAGTGCGGAGATCAACGGCCGGCCGCGGCTGATGTGCATGACGCGGATGTCGCTCCTCGACCCGGCCGAGCCCGTCGTGGTCACCCCGATGCGGGCGTTCCCCGTGGTGCGGGACCTGGTGACGGACGTGTCCTTCAACTACGCGAAGGCGCGCGAGGTCCCCTCGTTCGTCCCGCCGGCCGGGGTCGGGCCGGGGGAGTACCGGATGCAGCAGGAGGACGTGGGGCGCTCCCAGGAGTTCCGCAAGTGCATCGAGTGCTTCCTGTGCCAGAACACCTGCCACGTGGTGCGGGACCACGAGGAGAACAAGCCGGTCTTCGCCGGGCCCCGCTTCCTGATGCGCGTCGCCGAGCTGGACATGCACCCGCTGGACGGGGCCGCCGAAGCGGGCATTGACCGCAAGCGCGGCGCGCAGGAGGACCACGGGCTCGGCTACTGCAACATCACCAAGTGCTGCACGGAGGTCTGCCCGGAGCACATCAAGATCACCGACAATGCGCTGATCCCGCTGAAGGAGCGGGCCGTGGACCGGAAATACGATCCGCTGGTCTGGCTCGGGAGCAAGATCAGGCGCCGGGTGTGAGCATCCCGTCCGGCGTGCGCCGGGCGTACGACGGAGCTGAACACGCTCCGTGTTCAACTCCTTGCTCCCGGTAGCGGAACGGGCATTGCCGCCATACGCTCACAAGTGTGACGCGGCTTTCGAGGCGGTACGGGACGGGGGCGCCGGGCTGGGCCATCGCCGGCGCCCTCCTCGCGCTGTGCGCCCTGCTGCTCCCGCTGCTCCCCGCGCCCCCCTCCCGCGCGGACACCCCCCTCGACCTCGACGCCGGCGGCCGCATCACCGACACCGTCGGCGCGCTCGGCCGGCGCCGCGCGCAGGTGATCACCGCGATCGAGCGCCTGCGCACCACCCAGCGCGTCCAGCTGTACGTCACCTACGTACGGGACTTCTCCGGCCGCTCCGGGCGCGCCTGGGCCGACGCCACCGCCGACCGCAACGGCCTCGGCGAGCGCGACGTCCTCCTCGCCGTCGCCACCCACGGCCGGCAGTACGCCGTCTCCGCCGACAAGCTGTCCGGCTTCCGCGCCGACCAGCTCAAGGCCGTCGCCACCACCGCGATCGCGCCCGCCGTCGCCCAGCACGACTGGGCCGGGGCGGCCATCGGCGCCGCCGAGGGCTACGGCGCCGTGCTCCGGGGCGAGCCCGTGCGGCCCCCCGCGATCTCACCCGGCAGCCCCGACCCCGGCGGCGAGGGCCTCGTCCCCGGGCACCGCCGGGTCTGGGCGCCCGTCGCCATGGGCGGCGGGCTCTGCCTCCTCGGCCTCTACCTGTGCGCCCGGCGCGCCTCCCGCAGACGGCGCGCAGCGCAGGCGCCCTCGCCGGCGTGCGGGCCCGCGGCGGGCGCCCCGCCCGGCCCCGCGCGCATGGCCCGGCCCCTGACCCCGCTGCCCGAGCTCGACGCCGAGGCCGCCCGGGCCCTCGTCGAGACCGACGACGCCGTCCGCACCAGCGCCGAAGAACTCCACCTCGCCGCCGCCCAGTTGGGAGACGACGCCACCCGGCCGTTCGCCGAGGCCGTCGCGTACGCCCAGGGCGAGCTCGCGGACGCCTTCCGGCTGCGCCAGGCCCTCGACGACGCGCCCTACGAGGACGAGGAGATCCGCCGCCGCACGCTCGACGAGATCTGCTCCCACTGCACCAGCGCCAACCGGCGCCTCGACGCCGAATCCGAGTCCTTCGACGTGCTGCGCGGCCTCAGAGTCAACGCGGCGGGCATCCTGGCCCGGGCCGAGGCCGCCGCGGAGGACCTCGCCCCGCGCATCACCACCACCGAGAGCGCCCTGCACGTCCTCGCCGGGCACTGCACCGCGACCGCCCTCGCCGCCGTCGCCCGCCACCCCGCCGAGGCCCGCGACCGGCTCTCCTTCGCCACGGCCGCCCTCGCCGAAGCCCGCCGCGCCCTCGCCGCCGGGGACGGCGACGGCGCCGCGATCTCCCTGCGCGCGGGCGAGGCCGCCCTGTCCCAGGCCCGGGTCCTGACTCTCGCCGCCCTGCGCCGCGCCCACGAGCTCAGCGGTGCCACCGCACGGCTGCCCGTCGCCCTCGCCGACGCCGAGGCGCGCGCCCCGCGCGGCAGCCCCCAGGCGCGTGCCCTCGCCTGCGCCCGCCGGGAGGTCGAGAGCGGGCGGTACGACCCGCGGGCCGTCCTGCGGCACGTGGAGGAGACGGCCGCGGCGCTGGACGCCGAGCTGAACACCGGCCACGAGGACCGGACCCGGGCGCGCGCCGAGCGGGCCCTGCGGCGCGTGCGGGGCGAGGTGGCCGCCGCGCGGGACTTCGTCACCACCCACCGGGGGGCCGTCGGGTGCCGGGCCCGCACCCGCCTCGCCGAGGCCGAGCGGCACCTGGGCCTCGCGCGGGCCGCCCGCGACCTGCGCACCCTGCGCTCCGAGACCGGGCACGCGGACTCCCTGGCCCGCCAGGCCCGCGCCCTCGCCGAACACGACGTGAGCACGTACGGCACCCGGTACGACCCCGGCACCCCGCCCCCCACCCGAGCCCTCGGCGGCGCGCTCCTCGGCGGCATCATCCTGGCCGGCCTGCTGCCGGCGACGTTCGGCGGCGGCGCGACGCGCGGCCGGCTGGCCGCGGGCTGAATACGTACGGCTCCCCGTACCGGGTTGTTCCGCCGGACCCTCCGCGTGGGGGTTGCGCGCCGCGGCGGCGGGCTTAATTCCGCTTCCCGGCGAGCGCCGGCGTTCTTTGCCGCCGCGGCGGGATCTCCGTGCGCAGGGGCGCCTCACGTGCACCGTGAAAAGAGTGAAAGCCCAGGTCAGCACCCCCGCCAGAGGCCTGCGGGAGCCGAACGCGGCGCGGGCCCGTACCATGGAAGTGGCCGCGGCGTGATTCTGCCCGGCGGGCGCGCGTGCCGGACCGTACGCGCCGCCATCCACGATTCCGGGAGAAGCGCCGCAAGTATGCCCACCCGCCACGACATTCGTAACGTCGCCATCGTCGCCCACGTCGACCACGGCAAGACGACCATCGTCGACGCCATGCTCAAGCAGGCCGGCGCCTTCGCCGCGCACCAGCTCGAGTCCGTCGACGACCGCGTCATGGACTCGAACGACCTGGAGCGTGAGAAGGGCATCACGATCCTCGCCAAGAACACGGCGGTGAAGTACCACCCCAAGGACGGCGGGGACCCGATCACGATCAACATCATCGACACCCCCGGCCACGCCGACTTCGGTGGCGAGGTCGAGCGCGGTCTGTCGATGGTGGACGCGGTCGTGCTGCTGGTGGACGCCTCCGAGGGCCCGCTGCCGCAGACCCGCTTCGTGCTCCGCAAGGCGCTCCAGCAGCGGAAGCCGGTCATCCTCTGCATCAACAAGACGGACCGCCCGGACTCCCGCATCGACGAGGTCGTCAACGAGACGTACGACCTCTTCCTGGACCTGGACGCGGACGAGGACCAGATCGAGTTCCCGATCGTCTACGCCTGCGGCCGTGACGGCATCGCCTCGCTGACCAAGCCGGAGGACGGCACCGTCCCCGCGGACAGCACCAACCTGGAGCCGTTCTTCTCCACGATCCTGGAGCACGTCCCGGCCCCGGCTTTCGAGGAGGACGCGCCGCTCCAGGCCCACGTCACCAACCTCGACGCCGACAACTTCCTCGGCCGCATCGCGCTGCTCCGCGTCGAGCAGGGCGAGCTGCGCAAGGGCCAGACGGTCGCGTGGATCAAGCGCGACGGTTCGGTCTCCAGCGTCCGCATCACCGAGCTGATGATGACCGAGGCGCTCACCCGCAAGCCCGCCGAGGTCGCCGGCCCCGGTGACATCTGCGCCGTCGCCGGTATCCCCGACATCATGATCGGCGAGACCCTGGCCGACCCGGAGAACCCGGTCGCCCTCCCGCTGATCACGGTCGACGAGCCCGCGATCTCCATGACCATCGGCACCAACACCTCGCCGCTGGTCGGCCGCGGCGGCACGGGCAAGGGCGCGGACGCCAAGTCCGCGGTCAAGGACCGCAAGGTCACCGCCCGCCAGGTCAAGGACCGTCTGGACCGCGAGCTGGTCGGTAACGTCTCGCTGCGCGTCCTGGACACCGAGCGCCCCGACGCCTGGGAGGTGCAGGGCCGCGGTGAGCTGGCGCTGGCCATCCTGGTCGAGCAGATGCGCCGCGAGGGCTTCGAGATGACCATCGGCAAGCCGCAGGTCGTCACCAAGGAGGTCGACGGCAAGACGCACGAGCCGGTCGAGCGCCTCACGGTGGACGTGCCCGAGGAGCACATGGGCGCGGTCACGCAGCTCATGGGCACCCGCAAGGGCCGCATGGACAACATGTCCAACCACGGCTCCGGCTGGGTCCGCATGGAGTTCGTCGTCCCGTCCCGCGGTCTGATCGGCTTCCGCACGGAGTTCCTGACGAACACCCGCGGCACCGGTATCGCCCACTCGATCCACGAGGGCCACGAGCCGTGGTTCGGCGAGCTGAAGACCCGTAACAACGGCTCCCTGGTCGCCGACCGCGCCGGTGCCGTCACCGCCTTCGCGATGACGAACCTGCAGGAGCGCGGCGTGCTCTTCACGGACCCGGGCACCGAGGTGTACGAGGGCATGATCGTCGGCGAGAACTCGCGCGCCGACGACATGGACGTGAACATCACCAAGGAGAAGAAGCTCACCAACATGCGCTCCTCCTCCGCCGACTCCTTCGAGGCGATCGTCCCGCCGCGCAAGCTGTCGCTGGAGCAGTCCCTGGAGTTCTGCCGCGACGACGAGTGCGTCGAGGTGACCCCGGAGGCGGTCCGCATCCGCAAGGTCGTTCTGGACCAGAAGGAGCGCGGCCGCACGGCTTCCCGTGCGAAGCGCTAAGGGCTGACCACCCAGAAGCCCGAAGAATCCGAGAGGCCCGGTTCCGACGCAGATTTCCTGCGTCGGAACCGGGCCTCCGGCGTTTCCGAGTGACACGGAATCAGTCAGTCCATATTGATGCACGCTTGCAAAGGTTGTCCGAATAGCGGCCGGTGGACGCCGGAAGTTGTGTTAACAGTCCGTTTCGCGCCTGTCTGTCTGTGCTGGCTTTGTCCGGTTTTCGAACCTCTGAGGGGGCTCGATGTGACCAAAGCGAGACCCTTTAAGTGTGGTTTACAAGGCGGACGTACTTAATAGTTGGGTTCATTGAGCTCGGGTCAATGGGTCACGCGCTGTGGGGAGCGCCGACTCACGAGCACACTCGAGGTGCCGGTTCCGTCTCCGCTGTCAGGGGTGTCAGCGTGGGGCCGGCGCCTCTCGCATAGTGAAAAGTGGACTCTTGAGGAGGCATACCCATGCGCGGTGCCAAGAGCGCCAAGTGGGTCGTGGGCGCGATAGTCGTGGCGATGGCCGCGACCGCCTGTGGCGGCGGCAGCAACGACAGTGGTAAGGGGGGCGGCGCGACCTTCCGGCTCGGTATCACCGAGCCGAAGTCGATCGACCCCATCAACGCCCAGGAGTCCGAGGGCACTCTGGTGGCCCGTCAGCTCTTCGTGGGCCTCTATGACGTGAAGGACGACGGCACCCTCGCGCCGAAGCTGGCGGAGTCCGCCAAGCCGAACGACGCCGGTGACGAGTGGACCTTCACGATCAAGAAGGACACGAAGTTCAGCAACGGCGAGCCCGTGAACGCCGAGGCGTTCATCCGCGGCTGGACCCGTGTCGCCACCAAGGCGTCCGCCTCCGACGTGGCGTACCACATGAACGGCATCGCCGGTTACAAGGAGCTCAACGGCGGTTCGAGCGACAAGTTCTCGGGCCTGTCCGCCGAGGGCGACTACACCCTCAAGGTCAAGCTCTCCGCGCCGGACTTCGAGTTCGACAAGAAGACCGCTCACCCGGCCTTCAGCCCGATGCCGAAGGTCGCCGGCGCCGGCGACAACAAGTCGTTCAACGACGCCCCCATCGGCAACGGCCCCTTCAAGATGTCCGGTTCGTGGGAGCACAACAAGAAGATCACCCTCGTCCGCAACGACGACTACGGCCTGGAAAAGGCCAAGCTGGACAAGGTCGAGCTGGCGATCCTCAACCCGAACAGCGGCGTGACCCTGGAGTACAAGGGCTTCGAGTCGGGCCAGTTCGACTGGGCCCGCATGCCGGTCCCGCAGATGCCGGGCGCCAAGAAGAAGTACGAGCCCCAGGGTGAGTGGGTCAAGGCCGACGTCGCCGGCATCAACTACATCTCGCCGTTCAACGAGACCAGCCCGATGAATTCGGCGGACGCCCGTAAGGCCATCTCCTACGCGATCGACCGCGCGGAGATCGCCAAGGGTGTCTTCCAGGGTCTGCAGGAGCCCGCAACCGCCCTGCTGCCGCCGAACTTCAAGGAGGTCTACAAGGCCGACGTGTGCTCCTCCTGCGCCAAGCAGGACAAGGGCAAGGCCAAGGAGTACGCGGAGAAGGCCGGCCTCAAGCCGGGCGACACCCTCGACTTCGGCTACAACACCGGCGCCGGGCACGAGGAGTGGGTGCAGGCCGTCGCCAAGCAGGTCGAGGACGTGCTCGGCGTGAAGGTCAAGCTCAACGGCCTGCCGTTCAAGGAGGCCCTGGAGAAGCAGCAGGAGAAGGGCGCCAAGGGCATCTGGCGTCAGGCGTGGTCCGCCGACTACCCGACCGCCGACAACTTCTTCTCGCCGCTGCTGTCCACCAACGGCATCAACCCGGACGCCAACGGCAAGGCGCTGGGCGACAACCGCGGCCGTTACAGCAACCCGAAGTTCGACGAGCTGCTGGTGAAGGCCCGTCAGACCAAGGACGCCGCCGAGCGCGCCAAGATCTACAACGAGGCCGAGAAGCTCGCGATCGACGAGGACCAGGCCGTCATCCCGACCTGGAAGCGCACCCAGTTCCGCCTGGTGAACACCAAGAAGTTCACCAACGTGAAGATCGACTTCTACGAGGACCCGAACCTCGCTGAGATCGGCGTCAAGTAACCATCACCCTCCAGCCAGTCCCGTGAAGACCGTGGAGCCCCGAGCGAGAGCTTGAGGCTCCGCGGCCTTCGCCTGCAGCACGTCCCGGCCCGCGCGGCCGGGCCGTGCGCGGCCGCCTCCCCACCTTCCCCCGTGCCGGGAGGCGACGGCGAACGCCCCACGGCGGCAGTAAGTCAAGGAGACATCGTGGGCAAATATGTGATCCGGCGGATCGGGCAGATGGTGGTCGTCCTCTTCGGCGCGACGCTCATCCTCTTCGCCTGTCTGTTCGTCCTCCCCGGAGACCCGGTCGGCTCGCTCGGCGGCGATAAGGCGCGTGACCCCGCCGTCGTCGAGCAGCTGCGCGAGCGCTACGGCCTGGACAAGCCCCTTGCCGTGCAGTACGGCAACTACGTGACCAATCTGGTCAAGGGCGACCTCGGCGAGGACTACACCCAGCGGCGCCAGGTGACGGAGGTGCTCGGCCCCAAGCTGGGCAACACCGCCAGACTGGCCGTCGCGGCGATCATCATCGACGTGGTGATCGGCGTCCTCGCGGGCCTGGTGGCGGCCCTGTTCAGATATTCCTTCTGGGACGTCCTGGTCACCTTGCTCACGACCTTCGCCATCGGCTTCCCCAGCTTCGTCATCGGCATGGTGCTGCAGAGCACCTTCTCCGTGAACCTCGGCTGGTTCCCGCTCATCTCCGACGGCTCGTTCAACTCGATGATCATGCCGGCGTTCACGCTGGCCGTCATCGACGCGGCCCTCGTCGCGCGGCTGATGCGCGGCACGATGCTGGAGGTGCTGCGCGCGGACTACGTCAAGACGGCCATCGCCAAGGGCCTTCCGCGCCGCACGGTGCTCCTCAAGCACGTCATGCGGAACTCGATCATCCCCGTGGTCACCTACATCGGCATCTCCTTCGGCGGCCTGCTCGGCGGCGCCCTCATCACCGAGGCGATCTTCAACTGGGACGGCATGGGCTACGCGCTGGTCACCTCGATCCAGCAGGGGAACAACCCGATCATCGTCGGCGTGGTCACCTACGGCGTCGCCGTCTTCGTCGTGCTCAACCTGCTGGTCGATCTGCTCTACGCGGTGCTCGACCCGCGGATCCGCCTCAGCTGACCGCCAGGTCACACCCCGTTCTAGGAGTCACCCATGACTGAGCTCACAGAGAGCGCCAAGGGGCCGGACGCCGCGACCGCACCGACCGCCGCCGCGAACAACACCGCCGAGCCCGCACCGGCCCGCATCACCCAGTGGGGCGAGATCCGCCACCGCTTCCTGGCCAACAAACTCGCCGTGGTCGGCCTCGTGCTGGTCGCCCTGCTCTTCATCGTCGCCGCCGCGGCACCCTTGATCGCGACCCACGACCCGTACGCACAGAACCTGGCCAACACGCTGCAGGAGCCCAGCGGCGACCACTGGTTCGGCACCGACGCCCTGGGCCGCGACCAGTTCTCCCGCATCGTCTACGGCAGCCGCATCGCCGTGATCGTCGGTCTGGCCTCGATCTTCCTGGCCTGTGTGATCGGCTGCATCCTCGGCGCCCTGTCCGGCTACTTCGGCAAGGCCGTCGACAGCGTCATCATGCGCATCGCCGACATCTTCTTCGCCTTCCCGCTGCTCATCGGCGCGATCGTGATCATCCTGGTGATGGGCCGCGGCGTGCTGCCCGTCATCGTCTCGCTGGCCGTCTTCAGCTGGGCCACGGTCGCCCGCCTGCTGCGCTCCAGCATCCTCTCCGTCCGCGAGATGGACTACGTGACCGCGGCGAAGGCGCTGGGCGCGAGCACCACCCGCATCATCACGCGGCACATCATGCCCAACTCCATCGCGGCCGTGATGTCGTACGTGTCCTTCAGCGTCGGCACCGCCGTCGTGGCCGAGGCCTCGCTGTCCTTCCTCGGCATCGGCGTGAGCCCCGAGGTGCCGGAGTGGGGCAACATGATCTCCGCCGGTAAGGACTCCCTCGGCGTCAGTGACTTCCTGTGGGTGTACCCCAGCTCCGCGATCGTGCTGACGGTGCTCGGATTTGTCTTTGTCGGTGACGGGCTGCGCGACGCCCTCGACCCGAAGCTGCGTTGAGGAGAACGTCCCGATGACCACGACCGAAAAGACCGAAGGGGCGGCCGGCTCCGCGCCGCAGGACGCCAAGAAGTCCGCGCCCCTGCTCGACGTGCGCGACCTGCACGTCGAGTTCAAGACCCGCGACGGCATCGCCAAGGCCGTCAACGGTGTCAGCTACAGCGTCGACGCCGGCGAGACCCTCGCCGTGCTCGGCGAGTCGGGCTCCGGCAAGTCCGTCACCGCCCAGGCCATCATGGGCATCCTGGACTCGCCCCCCGGCCGGGTGGCCGGCGGTGAGATCCTCTTCCACGGCCAGGACATCCTGAAGCTGCCGGAGAGCGAGCGGCGCAAGCTGCGCGGCCCGAAGATGGCGATGATCTTCCAGGACGCGCTCTCCGCCCTCAACCCCGTCTTCTCCGTCGGCAACCAGCTCGGCGAGATGTTCCGGGTGCACCAGGGCATGTCGAAGAAGGACGCCAAGGCCAAGGCGATCGAGCTGATGGACCGGGTCCGCATCCCGGCCGCCAGGCAGCGCGTGGGCGACTATCCGCACCAGTTCTCGGGCGGCATGCGCCAGCGCATCATGATCGCGATGGCGATGGCCCTGGAGCCGGACCTGATCATCGCCGACGAGCCGACCACGGCCCTCGACGTGACCGTCCAGGCCCAGGTCATGGACCTGCTCGCGGAGCTGCAGCGCGAGTACAACATGGGCCTGATCCTGATCACCCACGACCTGGGTGTCGTCGCGGACGTCGCCGACAAGATCGCCGTGATGTACGCGGGCCGGATCGTGGAGACCGCGCCCGTGCACGAGCTCTACAAGCGGCCCGCCCACCCGTACACCCGGGGCCTGCTGGACTCGATCCCGCGCCTGGACCACAAGGGCCAGGAGCTCTACGCGATCAAGGGTCTGCCGCCCAACCTCCTGCGGATCCCCACCGGCTGCGCCTTCAACCCGCGCTGCCCCAAGGCGCAGGACGTCTGCCGCGCGGACATCCCCGCCCTGCTCCAGGTCACGGAGCAGGACGGCACCGAGCTCGACGGCCGCGGCAGCGCGTGCCACTTCTGGAAGGACACGATCCATGGCTGACCTGAGCAAGCAGGCCGGCAAGGCCGAGGCGGCCGGTCAGCGGGAGCCGATCCTCCAGGTGCGCAACCTCGTCAAGCACTTCCCGCTGACGCAGGGCCTGCTCCTCAAGAAGCAGGTCGGCGCCGTCAAGGCCGTGGACGGGATCTCCTTCGACCTCTACCAGGGCGAGACGCTGGGCATCGTCGGCGAGTCCGGCTGCGGCAAGTCCACGGTCGCCAAGCTGCTGATGACCCTGGAGAGCGCCACCTCCGGCGAGGTCTTCTACAAGGGCCAGGACATCACCAAGCTGTCCGGGCGCGCGCTGAAGGCCGTCCGCCGCAACATCCAGATGGTGTTCCAGGACCCGTACACCTCGCTCAACCCGCGGATGACGGTCGGCGACATCATCGGCGAGCCCTTCGAGATCCACCCCGAGGTGGCGCCCAAGGGCGACCGGCGCAAGCGCGTCCAGGAGCTGCTGGACGTCGTCGGCCTGAACCCGGAGTACGTCAACCGCTACCCGCACCAGTTCTCGGGCGGCCAGCGCCAGCGCATCGGCATCGCCCGCGGCCTGGCCCTCAACCCCGAGATCATCATCTGCGACGAGCCGGTCTCGGCGCTGGACGTCTCGGTGCAGGCGCAGGTCATCAACCTGATGGAGCGGCTCCAGGACGAGTTCAACCTCTCCTACCTCTTCATCGCGCACGACCTGTCCATCGTCCGGCACATCTCCGACCGCGTCGGCGTGATGTACCTGGGCAAGATGGCCGAGATCGGCACGGACACCGAGATCTACGAGCACCCGACGCACCCGTACACGCAGGCGCTGCTGTCGGCCGTCCCGGTGCCGGACCCGGAGGCCCGCGAGGGCCGCGAGCGCATCATCCTCACCGGTGACGTGCCCTCCCCGGCCAACCCGCCGTCCGGCTGCCGCTTCCGCACCCGCTGCTGGAAGGCGGAGGACAAGTGCGCCGAGGAGGTGCCGCTGCTGGCCGTGCCCGAGCTCTACCAGGGCAAGGACACCCCGGCGGCGCACGCGTCGGCGTGCCACTTCGCGGAGGAGAAGCCGAGCGTGGTCGGCGCGGGGGCCTAGCCGGCCGACCGCTCGCACGCAGAGGGCTCCCCCGGTGATCCGGGGGAGCCCTTTCGTGTGGTTCGGGCGGGGACGCCGTCGCGGAGGCGTCACATGCCACCTAATGGGGTGTTATCTGGGCATAAGTATTGCCCGGAACCCGGAGGAGGCACTCCATGCGTGGAGCCACGCGCGCCAGGTGGGCCGTCTGCGCCCTGTCGGCGGCGCTCGCCGCGACCGCGGCCGGGTGCGGCGGGGGCGGCGGGGGCTCCGGCGTCGTCCGCGCCTCCTGGGGCGACCCGCAGAACCAGCTGGAGCCCGCCAACACCAACGAGGTCCAGGGCGGCAAGGTGCTCGCGATGATCTTCCGCGGGCTCAAGCGCTACGACCCCCGCAGCGGCGCCGCCGAGAACATGCTGGCCGAGAAGATCGAGACCGCCGACCAGCAGAACTTCACCATCACCCTCAAGGACGGCTGGACCTTCTCCAACGGCGAGAAGATCACCTCCAAGTCCTTCGTGGACGCCTGGAACTACGCGGCCCTCGTCGACAACAAGCAGAAGAACGCCTCCTTCTTCGAATACGTCGACGGCTACGACAAGGTCCACCCGTCCAGCGGGCGCGCCACCGCCAAGACCCTCTCCGGGCTCGCCGTCAAGGACGACAAGACGTTCACGGTCAAGCTGCGCACCAAGTTCTCCACGTGGCCCGACACCCTCGGCTACGCCGCCTACGCCCCGCTGCCGCGCGCCTTCTTCGACGACCACGCGGCCTGGCTGCAGAAACCGGTGGGCAACGGTCCGTACGTCATCGACTCCTACGCCAAGGGCTCGGCGATGAAGCTCACCCGCTGGGACGCCTACCCCGGCGACGACAAGGCCAGGAACAGCGGGGTGGAGCTGCGGGTCTACACCGACAACAACACCGCGTACACCGACCTGCAGGCCGGCAACCTCGACCTCGTCGACGACATCCCCAGCGCCCAGCTCAAGAACGCCAAGGCCGACCTCGGCGACCGCTACATCAACCAGCCGGCCGGCATCATCCAGACCCTCGTCTTCCCCATGTACGACCCGAACTGGTCGAAGAGCGGCACGGAGAAGGTCCGCCGCGGCCTGTCCATGGCCATCAACCGCCAGCAGATCACCGACCAGATCTACCAGAAGACCCGCACCCCGGCCACGGACTGGACCTCACCGGCCCTCGGCGACCAGGGCGGCTACAAGGCCGGCCTCTGCGGCGACGCCTGCACGTTCGACGCCGCCTCCGCCAAGAAGCTCATCCAGGACGGCGGCGGCCTGCCCGGCGGCCGGATCACCCTCACCTCGAACGTGGACACCGGCTCCCACCGGGTGTGGATGGACGCCGTCTGCAACAGCATCAACAGCGCCCTCGGCAACGACAAGGCCTGCATCGTCAACCCCGTCGGCACCTTCGCCGACTTCCGGAACCAGATCTCCGAGCAGCGCCTCAGCAACCCCTTCCGCTCCGGCTGGCAGATGGACTACCCGCTGGTCCAGAACTTCCTCCAGCCGCTCTACTACACGGACGCCTCCTCCAACTACGGCAAGTTCAGCGACCCGCAGTTCGACAAGCTGGTCGACGAGGCCAACGCCGAGGGATCCCAGGACGCGGCCAACGCGAAGTTCCACGACGCGGAGAAGATCCTCGCCCGGGAGATGCCCGCCATCCCGCTCTGGTACCAGAACGGCAGCGCCGGCTACTCCGAGCGGGTCTCCGACGTCACGCTCAACCCCTTCAGCGTGCCCGTCTACGAGCAGATCAAGGTCGGCTGACGCGTCCATGGGACGGTATGTGATCCGGCGCCTGCTCCAGATGGTCCCGGTGTTCATCGGCAGCACGTTCCTGATCTTCTTCATGGTCTACGCCCTGGGCGATCCCGTGGCCGCCCTCTTCGGCGACAAGGCGCCCGACCCCGCGACCGCCGCCCGCATCCGCCAGGAGCTCTACCTCGACGAGCCCCTGTGGAAGCAGTACGGGCACTACATGGGGCAGATCCTCTCGGGCAACTTCGGCACGGCCTTCAACGGCCAGAAGGTCACCGAGCTGATGGCCGACGCCTTCCCAGTCACCCTGCGCCTCACGCTCGTCGCGATCCTCTTCGAGATCGTCTTCGGCATCACCCTCGGCGTCCTCAGCGGGCTGCGCCGCGGCCGCTCGGCCGACACCACCGTGCTCCTGCTGACCCTGATCGTCGTCTCCATCCCGACCTTCGTCAGCGGCTACGTGCTGCAGTACCTCTTCGGCGTCAAATGGGGGATCGTCTCGCCGTCCGTGTCCCCCGAGGCCCCCTTCGACGAACTGCTGCTGCCCGGCATGGTCCTCGCCCTCACCTCCCTCGCCTACGTCACCCGCCTCTCGCGCACCTCCATCGCCGAGAACTCCCGCGCCGACTACGTCCGCACGGCCGTCGCCAAGGGCCTGCCGCGCCGCCGCGTCGTCACCCGGCACCTGCTGCGCAACTCCCTCATCCCCGTCGTCACCTTCATCGGCACGGACATCGGCGCGCTCATGGGCGGAGCCATCGTCACCGAGCGGATCTTCAACATCCACGGCGTCGGCTTCCAGCTCTACCAGGGCATCCTGCGGCAGAACTCGCCCACGGTCGTCGGCTTCGTGACCATCCTCGTCATCGTCTTCCTGATGGCGAACCTGCTCGTCGACCTCCTCTACGCCGTGCTCGACCCGAGGATCCGCTATGCCTGAGCCCGAGCCGAGGGAACCCGGGAGCCTCGCCCCGGACGAGGCCGTCACCCCCGCCGGCGGTGGCGCGTCGTCCCTGGCCACCAGCGACGCGGAGACCCTCGAAGGCGGCCCGATCCCCGGCGGCACCGCGAGCGGCAAGGCCCGCAGCCTGTGGTCCGACGCCTGGCACGACCTGCGCCGCAACCCCGTCTTCCTGGTCTCCGCGCTGATCATCGTCTTCCTGGTCCTGATCGCCCTGTGGCCCGGCCTCATCGCGAGCGGCAACCCCCTGCAGTGCGACCTGGCCAAGGCCCAGGAAGGCTCCCAGCCCGGCCACCCCTTCGGCTTCGACACCCAGGGCTGCGACGTCTACACCCGCACCGTCTACGGCGCCCGCGCCTCCATCACCGTCGGCATCTGCGCCACCACCGGCGCCGCCCTCCTCGGCAGCGTGCTCGGCGGGCTCGCCGGCTTCTTCGGCAGCTGGGGGGACGCCCTGCTCTCACGGACCGCCGACATCTTCTTCGGCATCCCCATCATCCTGGGCGGCCTCGTCTTCCTCTCCGTCGTCACCGGCGGCTCCCTGTGGCCCGTCGTCGGCTTCATCGTGCTGCTCGGCTGGCCGCAGATCTCCCGCATCGCCCGCGGCTCCGTCGTCACCGCCCGGCAGCACGACTACGTACAGGCCGCGCGGGCCCTCGGCGCGGGCAACACCCGGCTGCTGCTGCGGCACATCGCACCCAATGCCGTCGCCCCCGTCATCGTCGTCGCGACCATCGCCCTCGGCACGTACATCGCCCTGGAAGCCACGCTGTCCTTCCTGGGCGTCGGCCTCAAACCGCCCACCGTGTCCTGGGGCATCGACATCTCCAACGCCTCCACCCAGATCCGCAACGCCCCCCACATGCTGCTGTGGCCCGCGGGCGCCCTGAGCATCACGGTGCTGGCGTTCATCATGCTCGGCGACGCGGTCCGCGACGCCCTCGACCCCAAACTGCGCTGAGGAGCGGGCGGATGACACAGCCGGAAGCCGTTGCCCCGCTGCTGGACGTACGCGACCTGCACGTGGAGTTCCGCACCCGGGACGGCGTCGCCAAAGCCGTCAACGGCGTCAGCTACAGCGTCCGCGCCGGGGAGACGCTCGCCGTGCTCGGCGAGTCCGGCTCGGGCAAGTCCGTCACCGCCCAGGCCGTCATGGGCATCCTCGACTCCCCGCCCGGCTACGTCACCGGCGGCGAAGTGCTCTTCCGCGGCGAGGACCTGCTCACCATGGGCGGCGAGCGGCGCCGCCGGCTCCGCGGCGCCAAAATCTCCATGATCTTCCAGGACGCGCTGTCCGCCCTCAACCCCGTGATGAGCGTCGGCGCCCAGCTCGGCGAGATGTTCTCCGTCCACGACGGCATGACCCGCCAGGACTCCCGGGCCAAGGCCGTCCAGATGATGGAACGCGTCCGCATCCCCGCCGCGAAGGAACGCGCCGGCGACTACCCCCACCAGTTCTCCGGCGGCATGCGCCAGCGCATCATGATCGCCATGGCGCTGGCGCTCGAACCGGACCTCGTCATCGCCGACGAACCCACGACCGCCCTCGACGTCACCGTCCAGGCCCAGGTCATGGACCTCCTCGCCGAACTCCGGCGCGAGTACCGCATGGGCCTGATCCTCATCACCCACGACCTGGGCGTCGTCGCGGACGTCGCCGACCGGATCGCCGTCATGTACGCCGGGCGGATCGTCGAGACCGCCCCCGTCCACGAGCTCTACGCCGCGCCCGCCCACCCGTACACCGCCGGCCTGCTCGGCTCCATCCCCCGCCTCGACCACAAGGGCAAGGAACTCCACGCCATCAAGGGTCTGCCGCCCAGCCTCACCGACATCCCCGCCGGCTGCCCCTTCAACCCGCGCTGCCCCCGCGCCCGGGCCGTCTGCCGCACCGACCGGCCGCCGCTCTTCGACGTCGCGCCCGGCCGCGCCAGCGCCTGCCACTTCTGGAAGGAGACCCTCGACGATGCCGGGTAACGGCGAGGCCATTCTGGAGGTGCGGGACCTGGTCAAGCACTACCCCCTCACCCGGGGAATCCTCTTCAAGAAGCAGGTCGGGGCCGTGCACGCCGTCGACGGCGTCTCCTTCGACCTGCGGCGCGGCGAGACGCTCGGCATCGTGGGCGAGTCCGGGTGCGGCAAGTCCACGGTGGCGAAGCTGCTGGTCCATCTGGAGCGGCCGACGTCCGGCCGGATCCTGTACAAGGGCGAGGACATCACGAGACTGTCCGGACGGGCGCTCAAGGCCGTCCGGCGCAACATCCAGATGGTCTTCCAGGACCCCTACACCTCGCTCAACCCGCGGATGACCGTCGGCGACATCATCGGCGAGCCGTACGACATCCATCCCGAGGTCGCGCCCAAAGGCGACCGGCGCGCCAAGGTCCGCGAGCTCCTCGACGTCGTCGGCCTCAACCCCGAACACGTCAACCGCTACCCGCACCAGTTCTCCGGCGGGCAGCGGCAGCGGATCGGCATCGCGCGGGGCCTCGCCCTGCGGCCCGAGATCATCGTCGCCGACGAGCCGGTGTCCGCGCTGGACGTCTCCGTCCAGGCCCAGGTCGTCAACCTCATGGAGCGGCTCCAGGACGAGTTCGACCTCGCGTACGTCTTCATCGCCCACGACCTGTCGGTCGTCCGGCACATCTCCGACCGGGTCGCGGTCATGTACCTCGGGCGGTTCGCCGAAGCGGGCACGGACGCCCAGATCTACGAACACGCCACGCACCCGTACACGCAGGCCCTGCTCTCCGCCGTGCCGGTCCCGGACCCGCGGGCGCGGGCCGATCGCGACCGGATCATCCTGACGGGGGACGTGCCCTCGCCGGCACACCCGCCGTCCGGGTGCCGGTTCCGCACGCGGTGCTGGAAGGCGCGGGAGAAGTGCGCGCGGGTCGTCCCGCCCCTGGAAATCCCGGACTGGTTCCTGGAGGGCGGCGGCCCGGAGGCGCACGCGTCGGCGTGCCACTACGCGGAGGAACGGCCGTCACCTGAGTAACGGCCGTTCCGGCAGGGCCGGGGGTGCCTTGCCTGCGGCAGGAAGGCCGGGTGCTCACGACGCCCCTGGCCGCGCGACACCCCTCCGCCGCGGCGGTGCTTAGCCCCTGCCGGGGTGTCCGGCGGTGCCCGACCTGAGACAGGTCGGGCACCGCCGGGCTTCGCCGTTGTGGCTGATCGCCGTCGCGGCGGGATTGTCTTGCCTGCGGCAGGGGGATCCTGGGTGCTCCCAGCTACCCCGTCGCCCCGGGATCCGGCGCCCTCACTTCCCCGTCGCCTCGCGACTTCCGTCGCGGCGGGATTGTCTTGCCTGCGGCAGGGGGATCCTGGGCGCTCCCAGCTACCTCGGCGCCCCGGGGTCCAGTGCCCTCGCTTCCCCGTCGCCTCGCGACGACTCTCCGCCGCGGCGGTGATCAACCCCTGCCGGGCTGTCCGGCGGTGCCGGACCGGCCCCCGGGGCGTACGGCGCCGCCGGAGTCCGCCGTCGCCGGTGGTTCCGGGAAGTGGCATGCCGACAGATGGCCTTCGGCCGAGCCGTCCGCTCGCGCGAGCGGCGGTGCCTCCACCGCGCAGCGGTCCCGCGCCTTCCAGCACCGCGTGCGGAAGCGGCAGCCCGACGGCGGCGCGATCGGCGAGGGGACGTCGCCGGTGAGCCGGATCCTTTCGCGAGGGGACGCCCCGTCCCCGAGCACCGGCACCGCCGACAGCAACGCGTGCGTGTACGGATGCCGCGGCCGCCCGTAGATGTCGTCCCGCGTGCCGACCTCCACGATCCTGCCGAGGTACATGACCGCGACCCGGTGCGAGACGTGCCGGACGACCGCCAGGTCGTGGGCGATGAAGAGGAAGGCGATCCCCAGCTCCCGCTGCAGTCGCTGCAGCAGGTTGACGACCTGCGCCTGGATGGAGACGTCCAGCGCCGAGACCGGCTCGTCGGCGACGACGACCTTCGGTTCGAGGGCGAGGGCCCGCGCGACCCCGATCCGCTGCCGCTGCCCGCCCGAGAACTCGTGCGGGAAGCGGTTGTAGTGCTCGGGGTTCAGGCCCACGGTCTCCAGGAGTTCCTGCACGCGCGCCTCGCGCCCGCCCGGCGGTTCGATGCCGTTGATCTCCATGGGCCCGGAGACGATCCGCCCGACGGTCTGCCGGGGGTTCAACGACGCGTACGGGTCCTGGAAGATCATCTGGATCTCGGAGCGGACGGGGGCGAACTGCTTGCGGCTCGCGTGGGTGATGTCCCGGCCCCGGTAGAGGATCCGCCCGGCGGACGGCTCCAGGAGCCGGGTGAGCAGCCGGCCCGTCGTGGACTTGCCGCAGCCGGACTCGCCGACGAGGCCGAAGCTCTCCCCGGCCCGTACGGTCAGGTCGATGCCGTCGACGGCCTGCACGGCGCCGACCGTCCGCCGGACGGGGAAGCCGCCGCGCACCGGGAAGTGCTTGGTGAGGCTCTCGGCGACGAGCAGCGGCTCGCCGGTCGCCACGGCCTCGCGCGGGCCGGGCGGGGAAACCTTGTCGCTCATGCTGATGCTCTCTCCTCTGTGGCTCCGTCGTCCCGGGGCACCCGGGGCACCCGGGGCACCCGGGCCCCGTGCCGGGCGGGCCCGCCCGGCGCTCAGCCCAGCCGGGGCCGGATCTGCTCCGCGAACACGCTGCGCTGCAGCTCCTCGGGGAGGTGGCAGGCGGCCCCCCGCCCCGGCGGCAGCCCGGGCCGCTCCGTGCGGCACCGGTCCCCTGCCCCTCCGTCAACGGCGCCGACGTACCCGCACCGCGGGTGGAAGGGGCAGCCCGGCGGCGGGGCGAGCAGGCTCGGCGGGGTGCCCGGGATGGGGGTGAGCGGCTCGTCGACGGAGCCGGAGAGCCGGGGCATGGAGCCCAGGAGCCCCCACGTGTACGGGTGCCGGGGCGCCCGCAGGACCTCCCGTACGGGGCCCTGTTCGACGGCCCTGCCCGCGTACATCACGAGCAGGTCGTCGACGGTGCCGGCGACGACGCCCAGGTCGTGGGTGATGAGGATGATCGCCGCGCCGGTCTCCTGCTGGAGCTCCTGGAGCAGGTCGATGATCTGCGCCTGGACGGTGACGTCGAGCGCGGTGGTCGGCTCGTCGGCGATGAGGAGTTCGGGGTCGCAGACCAGCGCCATCGCGATCATCGCCCGCTGCCGCATGCCGCCGGAGAACTGGTGCGGGTAGTCGTCCACGCGCAGCTCCGGCTGGGGGATGCCGACCCGCCGCAGCATCTCGACGGCCCGCAGCCGGGCCTCCCGGCGGGACGCGCCGGTGTGCTTGCGGTACGGCTCGGCGATCTGCCGGCCGACCGTGTAGTAGGGGGAGAGGGCGGTGAGGGAGTCCTGGAAGACCATCGCCGCCTTGTTCCCGCGCAGCTTCTCCAGGACGGACTCGGGCGCGCCGGTCAGCTCCTGCCCGTCCAGCATGATCTCGCCGTGGATCTCGGTGGTGCGCGGGTCGTGCAGCCCGAGCACGGCGAGGTTGGTGACGGACTTCCCGGAGCCGGACTCGCCGACGATGCCGAGCGTGCGGCCGCGCTCCAGGGTGAACGACAGGCCGTCGACGGCGCGTACGGTGCCGTCCTCGGTGGAGAAGCGGACGCTCAGGTCCCGTACGGAGAGAAATGCGGTCACACGAATCCCCCTAGGCGAGCCGTACGCGCGGGTCGATGACGGCGTACGCCGCGTCCACCACGATGTTGGCGACGACGATGGCCGTGCAGCCGACGAGCATCACGGCCATCAGCGTGGGCAGGTCGGTCTCGCTCACCGAGGACACCGCGAGCCGCCCCAGCCCGTGCAGGCTGAAGGTGAACTCGGTGATGATCGCCCCGCCGAACAGCGAGCCGAGGTCGATGCCGAAGATGGTGACGATGGGCGCGAGCGCGCCCCGCCACGCGTAGCGGAAGAAGACCGTGCGCCGCCCGAGCCCCTTGGCGCGGGCGGTGCGCACGTGGTCCTCGCCGAGCTGCTCGATCATCTGGGAGCGCGTCATCCGGCTGTAGTTGGCGATGAAGATGATGGACAGCACCAGCCAGGGGATGAGCATTCCGGTGAACCACTTCACGGGGTTCTCGGTGATCGGGTAGTAGGCCGGGTTGTCCATCCAGTGCAGCCCGCTGACGAACACGGCCAGCGCGATGACGCCGACGAAGTAGATCTGCAGGGAGTTGCCGACGAGCGAGAGGGAGCTGAAGAACTTGTCGATCCAGGTGCCCCGGAAGGCCGCGGCGATCATGCCGATGCCCACGCCGACGACGAGGAAGACGGCGGCGCCGCCGAGCGTGATGGACAGGGTGGTGGGGAAGCGGTCCACGATGGTGCCCCAGACCGGCTGCTGGTTGGAGAAGGAGTAGCCGAAGCAGGGCGCCGGGCAGTGGCCGACGGTGAAGTCGCGGCCGGTGAAGATGCCCGCCATGTAGTGCCAGTACTGCACGGGGACCGGCTGGTCGAGGCCCAGGTTCTTGTTGATCAGGGCGACGGCCTCCGGGGTGCAGTTCTTGCCGCAGGACATCAGGGCCGGCTGGGCGGGCAGCGCGAAGAAGAGGGCGAAGGTGATCGCGCTGATGAGCACGATGATGACGAGGGCGCCGAGCGAGCGGCGGGCGAGGAAGCGCAGCACGGCCGGCTACTTCACGTAGACGCCGGTCGGGTCGACCGTCCCGTAGACCGGCTGGTAGCGGATGCCGCCCAGGTTCGAGCCCCACAGGGAGAACTGGGTGTTGTAGAAGGTGGGCACGCCCGGCACGTCCTCGGTGAAGATCTTGTCGGCGAGCCGCTGCCACTCGGGGGCGGCCTTCTTCACGTCCGGGATCGCGCTGATGCGGTCGATCTCGGTGTTGACGGCGGAGTTGTTGAGGTGGCCGTAGTTCTGGGCGCCGTCGGCGATCTGCCGGCCGTCGAACAGCGGCGGCACGACGGTCGAGGAGACGGGCCAGTCCGCGCCCCACGAGGTGCGGTAGATGTCGAACTTGTTCTTGACCTCGGCGATCGCGGTCCGCCAGGTGTTGGAGTCGATCTCTTTCTTCTGCACCTTGAAGCCGGCCCGCTCCAGGGCCTGGGTGACGACCACGGAGACCTTCTGCTGGAGGTCGGTGTTGGGGTAGGCGTAGACGATCTCCTGCCCCTCCTTGCCGGCCTGCTTGAGGAGCTCGCGGGCCTTGTCGGGGTCGCCGGCCGGCTTGGCCTTCTTCCCGAACGGGTCGGTCGCCTTGTAGCCGTCCATCGCGGGGGAGAGGTAGTTGGTGGCGAGCACCCCGGCGGTGGCGCCGCCCATCTGCTGGAGGATCTGCCCGTTGGGCATCGCGTAGGCGAGGGCCTTGCGGACACTCGCATCCTTGATCCGGTCCATGTTGAAGCTGATGTAGTCCACGTACGGCTGGATCTCCACGAAGCGGCGCGCCTTGGTGTCGGCCTGGCCGAGGACCTTCTCGGTCATCTCCGGGGCGACGGCGTTGGTGAACGACAGGGTGTTCTTGTCGGCGCCCTGGTCGGCGAGGAAGCGCCGGGTGGAGTCCGCGTACTGGTGGCCGAAGCTGATCTCGAACCGGTCGGCGTACTGGTGCCGGACGGGGTCGGTCTTGGCGTCCCAGTTCTCGTTGCGGACGAGAGTGAGCGACTTGCCCACCTTGTAGTCGGCGACCTTGTAGGGGCCGGAGGAGAAGGGGGCGTTGTCGTACTTGCGCTGGGTGTCCTTCTCGGCCTTGACGGGGCCGATGTTGGGCATGGCGGTCGCGAAGGGGGCGTCGGCGTGCGGCTGACGGAAGTGGAAGACGATCGTCTTGTCGTCCGGGGTGTCCAGCACGGACGCCGGCAGGTGGGCGCCCTTGTACGGGCCGTCGGGCAGCGCCTTGCGGAAGTCGGTGCCGTCGCCGGAGAGCCACTGGGGGACGTACAGCGGGCCGTCGGTCTCGAAGGACGCGTAGAGCCGCTCGACGCCCCAGCGCACGTCCTTGGCCGTGATCGGCGAGCCGTCCTCGAACTTCAGCCCGTCCTTGAGGGTGAACTTCCAGGTCTTCCCGCCGTCGGAGGCGGTGCCCGCGTCGGTCGCGAGGTCGCCGACGACCTTGACGCGGCCCTTGTCGTCCACCTTGTACGAGGTGAGCGTGCGGTTGTAGAGCAGCTGGTTGGCGAGCATGTCGCTGTAGTAGATCTGCCCGGGGTCCAGGTGCAGGAAGGCGTCGCGCTGCAGGACGCCGACCGTGCCGCCCTTCTTCGCGCCCGGCACCTCGGGGGCCGGACCGGCAGAGTCCTCCTTGGTGCCGATCGAGTAGTTGGACGAGGTGTTCTTGTCCGTGCCGGGGCCTTCGCTCTTGTCCCCGCTTCCGCCCCCGCCGCCTCCGCTGCTGCACGCGGAGAGCACCAGGGCGCCGGCCGCGAGGGCGGTGGCGGAGGAGGCGAGGCGGCCTCTGCTCCTGCGGGATCGCGTCGTGGGCTGCATGGGTCGATGCACCTGCCTGTCCGTTGCTAGCGGGTTCTTGCGTGCACGTCCTCAGCGTCCGGTCCGCGGGTCGAAGGCGTCCCGGACCGAGTCCCCGAGCAGGTTGAAGGCGACCACGAAAACGATCATGGCGAAGCCGGGGAAGAAGATGTAGGTGATGTCACTCTCGTAGTAGTGGGCGCCGTTGGCGAACATCCGCCCCCAGTCGGGCGTGGGCTCCACGATGCCGACGCCGATGAAGGACAGCCCGGCCTCGATGGTCACGAAGCTCGGGAGCATCAGCGTGGACTGCACCAGGATCGGCGTCCAGAGGTTGGGCAGCAGCTCCTTGCTGATGATCCGCCAGGGGGATGCGCCCGTGACCTTCGCCGCCTCGACGAACTCCCGCTCCCGCAGGCTCAGCACCTGTCCGCGCAGCAGCCGGGCCAGCCCCATCCAGCCCAGCACCCACAGCACCAGAATCAGCGTCACGACCCGTAGATAGGTGGGGGTTTCCTTCTCCGGGCTCACGAAGAGGGAGTAGACGACCGGAGTGAAGGCGATGAACGACAGCTGGCTGGGGAAGGCCAGCAGTAGATCGATGAAGCGGCCGAGCAGATAATCGGTCCGGCCGCCCAGATAGCCGGCCGTCACCCCGATGAGCACACCCGTCAGGACGCACAGCACGGTGGCCGCCGCGGCGATGAGCAGCGAGGTGCGGATTCCGTAGACGAGCTGCATCAGGACGTCCCGGCCGAG
The DNA here is from genome assembly GCF_000719265.1 of Streptomyces roseoverticillatus. Lineage (GTDB taxonomy): Bacteria > Actinomycetota > Actinomycetes > Streptomycetales > Streptomycetaceae > Streptomyces > Streptomyces roseoverticillatus. Next base: position 33,501 of record NZ_JOFL01000008.1, read on the forward strand.
GGTGGGTTCGAGACCGAACCAGAAGCTCCCGGACATCCCCCCGTTGGGCTTGACCGGATAGCCGTACTCGTTGAGCAGCCCCGGCTCGTCGAGCCCGTACGTCTGCGTCGGGTTCTTCCCGTAGAGCTTCGAGATGAGCGGCGCCGCCAGGGCGACGAGGAAGAAGAACGTCACCACGTAAGCCGATAAGACACCCGGACGGTCGCGTTTGAAGCGCCGCCACATCAGCTGTCCGGGCGATCTGCCGGCCGGCCCCGGTGGCGCCACCGGGGCCGGGGAAGGACTCGTCATCGCGTTCGATCCCCCGCACTGTCGTCGTGTCGATCCCTCGCGGATGCCGTTCCCGCGCGGAGGGTTGAGCGGACTTTGACAACGGATTCAGGGTCGGGTCAAGAGGGCTGCACAACAGCGGCCGGGCGGATCGCACTTCTTGAGCGAACGATGAACGGATTGACGACGCGGCGTGCTTGACAGGGAGCCGAGCACGCCGTGCGGAGGTCACTTCATGAGGGGGTCAGTTCATGCCGAGGGACCGCTTCAGGAAGTCGACCTGGAGCAGCAGGAGGTTCTCGGCGACCTGCTCCTGCGGGGTCATGTGCGTCACGCCCGACAGCGGCAGCACCTCGTGCGGGCGGCCCGCCGCGAGGAGCGCCGACGACAGGCGCAGGGTGTGCGCCGCGACCACGTTGTCGTCGGCCAGGCCGTGCACGATCATCAGCGGCCGGACCTGGTCCGCCGCCTCCGCCAGCCCCTCGGCGGTGACCAGCGAGTTGTGGTCGTACACCTTCGGGTGCTCGTCCGGGTGGCCGAGGTAGCGCTCGGTGTAGTGCGTGTCGTACAGCCGCCAGTCGGTCACCGGGGCGCCCGCGACGCCCGCGTGGAAGACGTCCGGGCGGCGCAGCACGGCCAGTGCCGCGAGGTAGCCGCCGTAGGACCAGCCGCGGATGCCGACCCGGCCCAGGTCCAGCGGGAACTCCCCGGCCAGCGCCTGCAGGGCCTCGACCTGGTCGTCCAGGGTGACGCCCGCGAAGTCGTGGTGGACCGCCTTCTCCCAGGCGGGGGAGCGGTGCGGGGTGCCCCGGCCGTCGGCGACGACCACGGCGAAGCCCTGGTCGGCGAACCACTGCGAGGTCAGGTGGGCGTTGTGCCCGGCCACCACGCGCGGGCCGTGCGGACCGCCGTAGGGGTCCATGAGCACCGGAAGCGGACCGTCACCCTCCTGGTAGTGCGTCGGCAGGACGACGGCGCACGGGATCCGGCGCGCGCCCGCCTCGGTGAGCCGTGCGCGCGAGGTGAGCACCGGCGCTTCGGAATACGAGGCCACGACCGCCGCCTCCGCGCCGTCGCGCAGGACCCGGGCGGTGGACCCGGCGCGCTCCGGTACCGCCGACACCACGACGGAGACCGCCCCCGAGCGCACGGCCGAGTGCCAGCCGCGCCCCTGCGAGACGCGCTCGGCGCCCTGCTCGCCCACGCGGTAGACGTGCGCTTCTCCCGTCTCCGGAGCGGGCGCGTCCGGCCCGGCGGAGGCGGAGACCAGCACGTCGCCGTCGCCCACGTCGAGCACGGCGCGCACGTGCAGCCGGCCGTCGGTCAGCTTCCGGTCGCCCACCACCAGCACCCGGGCGCCGTCCTCGTCGGCGATGCGCACCAGGCGCCCGTCCGGGGTCCAGGCGGGAACGCCGGGGAACAATTCAAGCCACTTTGCGTCGTGCTCTTCATGGAGCACGCTCGTGGCACCCGTCTCCGGGTCCACGGACAGATACGCCTGGTCACGCTGGTCGCGCGACTGCACCAGCAGCAGCGGCGGACCGCCCGCCGACCAGTGCGCCTGCGCGAGATAGGGGTAGCGCTCGCGGTCCCACCGGACGTCCGTACGGCTGCCGTCCAGGCCCAGCAGGGCCAGTGTCACCTCGGCGTTCGGGGTGCCCGCCGCCGGGTAGGCCACCTCGGCCGGCTGCCGGTCCGGGTTGGCGGGGTCGGCGATCCACCAGCGCCGCACCGGCGCCTCGTCCACCCGCGCGGCCAGCAGCGACTCGCCGTCCGGCGCCCACCAGAACCCGCGGTGGCGGTGCATCTCCTCCGCCGCGATGAACTCCGCGAGACCCCAGGTCACGGACTCGCTGCCGGGCTCGGCCAGGGCCCGGTCGGCGGTCTCCCCCGCCGCCGCGCCGGCCACCGGCTCCACGTCGGCCACCCGCAGCGCGCCACCCGCGACATAGGCCACCCGGCGGCCGTCGGGGGAGGGGCGCGGGTCGACCACGGGGCCGGGAACTGCCAGTTCACGGGCGGTGCCGCCGCGCAGCTCCGCCACGAAGAGCCGCCCGGAGAGCGCGAACGCCGCCAACTCCGCCGCGCTGTCCACGGCGTACGCGACGACGCCCGCGGAACCCTCGCGCAGCCGCTCGCGGCGCGCCCGCTCCTCGGCCGACAGCTCCTCGGCGGCGCCGGAGAGCAGCACGGCCGGGTCGGCCGCCGGGAACTCCCGTCCGTCGGCGGGGTCGAGGACCCACAGGACACCCGTGCGATCGGTCCCGGAACGGGAGCGGAGGAAGACGACACGGGTTCCGTCAGGTGACACCGTGAACGCACGCGGCGCGCCGAGCGAGAACCGTTGCGTACGGGCGTACTGTCGCGGGAACGAGACTTGTCTGGTCATGGCGCGAGCCTACGGCGGAGCGGCGTGAATCCGCCGTGCGCCCCGGAATTGCCCCCATGCACCCAGTGCTGGGTCACGCTCCGGAAAGTTATGATCACGGACGCATAGCCGATAAGTCCCGCGTGTCATCCGTCAACCGTCATCCGTCTCATCCGTCTCATGCGTCTCAACCGCGCGTATCTGGAGGTGAACCGCCGTGGCACTCTCGATTTCGGCGGTGGTGCTGCTGGCGATCGTCGTCTTCATGCTGTGCCGGAAGTCCGGGCTGAAGGCCGGCCACGCCGCGGTCTGCGTCCTGCTGGGCTTCTATCTCGCGAGCTCGTCACTCGGGCCGACGATCCACCAGGTGACCAAGAGCGCCACCGATGTGATCAGCAACATCAAGTTCTGAGGGTGTGCGCCCCGGGTCCGCGGGCGGGGCTCCGCCGGGCCCGCAGGACTCGTAGGCTGGTCCCATGACCGACAGCTCCTTCCTGCCGGGCCGCCGGCTCCTCCTGGTGCACGCGCACCCGGACGACGAATCCATCAACAACGGCGCGACCATGGCCAAGTACGCGGCCGAAGGGGCCCACGTCACCCTCGTGACCTGCACACTCGGCGAAGAGGGCGAGGTGATCCCGGGCGAGCTGGCGCATCTCGCAGCCGACCGGGACGACCGCCTGGGCCCCTTCCGCGCCGGGGAGCTCGCCGCCGCCATGAAGGAGCTCGGCGTCACCGACCACCGCCTCCTGGGCGGCGCCGGCCGCTACCGCGACTCGGGGATGATGGGCGCCCCGCAGAACGACCGCCCCGACTGCTTCTGGCGCGCCGACGTCGACGAGGCCGCCGCGTCCCTCGTTGAGGTGATTCGCGAGGTGCGCCCGCAGGTGCTCGTCACCTACGACCCGGACGGCGGCTACGGCCACCCCGACCACATCCAGGCGCACCGCGTCGCCATGCGCGCCGCCGAGCTCGCCGGCGAGCCGGCCTTCCGCCGCGACCTCGGCGACCCCCACGAGATCGCGAAGGTCTACTGGAACTGCGTGCCCCTGTCCGTCGTCGAGGAGGGCTTCGCGCGGCTGCGCGCCGCGGGCCGTGAGATCCCCTTCCCGGGCATCGCCTCCGCGGCCGACGTCCCGGGCGTCGTCCCCGACGACGAGGTCACCGCCGCCATCCCGACCGCCGGTCACGCACAGGCCAAGGCCGCGGCGATGCGTGCCCACGCCACGCAGATCGCCGTGGACGGCCCGTTCTTCGCGCTCTCCAATGACCTGGGGCAGCCGATCCTCGCCGACGAGTACTACAAGCTGGTCCGCGGTCAGGCCGCAGGGCCCCGCGAGGACGACCTGTTCGCCGGGGTGGAGGCATGAGCGGCATGACCACCCCCGTGACCGCCGCGCGCATCGCCGCGTATCTCGGCCTGTTCCTCCTCGGCGCCGCCACCGGCTTCGCCGGGGCGCTCACCCAGGGCGGCTGGTTCCCCGGCGGCCTGTCGCTCGCCCTGCTCGCCGTCGCGGGTCTCAGCTACGGCGCCGTGACCGCCACGGGCACCCGCACCGGCGGTGCCGTGGCCGCCGGAGGCTGGCTCGTCGCGGTCATGCTGATGACCTCCAGCCGCCCCGAGGGCGACTTCTTCTTCGGCGCCGGAATCAGCTCGTGGGTCTTCCTGCTGGGCGGGATGGCCCTCGCTGTGATGTGCGCCACTGTCCCGAAACTGCCGCAACCGGACGGACCTTCGGTCCGACTTGGCAAGTGACGTGACGATTTCCGCCTGAGTGTCGTCCGGCCCGTGTGCAGGTCAACCGGCTTCTGCCGGACTTGTCCCGTGACGGGCCGACGGCGTGCGGGCACGCAGCGCGCTCCCGCCCGCCGGCGTGAACCGGCGGTCGTCAAGTGCGTGTGCGCGGTGCCCAGTATGGTGGTGCGCGCCGCCGAGCCGCCCGAGCGAGGTCATGACGGGCGGCGGAGCTAACCGGGAGAACCTGCTTTGAGCCGTGAATCTGACAGTTCGTCCTCCGGGCCCCAGGGCCGCGGTGGCGCCGCCTACCCGTCCGGGAACCCTCCGTACGGCAGTGAGGACCAGGCCCGTGCGGCCGCAGCCTCCAGGCCCGAAGAGCCCAAGACCGAGACCACGCTGACGACGCGGATCCGCATCAACATCCCGGGCTCGCGCCCCATCCCGCCGGTCATCATGCGTACGCCCGTCGACGGCGAGGCCGCCCCCGCGAGCGCGCCCGGCACCGGGTCCGCGTCCGCGTCCGGCGCCGCCTCCGCGCCCGCCAAGCAGCCTCCGGCCGCGGGCGGTGGCGCGCCGTCCGGCGAGCGCAAGGCCCAACTGCCGCGCCGCCCCGCCGCGACGACGCCTCCCGGCCGCAAGCAGCAGGGCCAGCCCGGCTCCGCGGAGCAGAGCGGCGGCAAGGGCGAGAAGGCCAGCGACTGGTTCGCGCCCCGCAAGTCCGGCGGTGCCACGCCTCCTCCGGCCGGCGGGCGCAAGACCGAACTGCCGCGCCGCTCGGCGGGCGCCGGCGGCGCTGCCGGTGCGGGCGCCCCGCAGCACTCCGGCCCGCGCGACACCCCCCCGGCCCCCTCCGCGGGTCAGACCATGGGCGGCACGCCGTGGCCGGGTGACGCACAGACCACCGGCTCCGGCTCCGTGCCGCAGCAGCCCCGCACGCCCAACCCGGGCAACGGCTGGCAGCGCGACACCGCGCACGGCGCCGCCGCCCCGCAGGCGGGCGGCCCCCAGGCGGGCGGCGCGGCGCAGCGGCGCGGCACCGGGGACGACTGGCCCGGCGGTTCCTCGACCACGGGTGCCACCCCGTGGGACGCGGGTATGAACGCGGGTATGAACGACATCCCGGGCGCCGGTGTGCCCGGTGGCGCGCCAGGCAGCGGCGCCCCCGCCGGCGGCGCGGCGCAGCGGCGCGGCGCGCAGGACGACTGGCCGGGCGGCCCGTCGGCCTCCGCCGCTCCCGCCTCCCCGGCTCCGGTCGCCCCCGCCCCGGGCGCGCCCGTGGACGACTGGCCCGGCAGCCCCTCCACCACGGCCTTGACGCCGTGGCCGGGCGACCCCTCGACGACCGGTTCGATGCCGCAGCCGCCCACCCCGGGCGGCGGCGCGCCCTGGCCCGACGACCCGATGAGCACCGGGTCCATGGGCATCATGCAGCCCCCGGCGCCCGGTGCGCCCGCGGGCGGTGGCGCGCAGTGGACCGAGCCGGAGAGCACGCAGCAGTTCCCCGCGCCCGCCATGGGCGGCGCCGCGGATCCGTTCGCCCCCGCCGGCGGCGGGTTCGGCCGTACGGACACCCCGCACGAGGGCGTGCCCCGCGTGCCCGGGCCGCCCGCCGGCGCGCAGTCCGCCGCGGCCGCCGCTCCTGCGGCGGCGCCCGGCAAGGCCCCCCAGCAGCCCAAGGGCGGCAAGGGAGCCAAGGGTGCCAAGGGCGGCAAGAAGGGCGCGGCCAAGGCCCCCGCCGCCGGCGAGACGTTCGTCAGCGGCGGCGTGCCCGTCGTGCCGCCGCCCGGCCCGGGCGCCCCCCAGGCCGGGAAGCCCGTGGACAGCGGCGCGCCGCGCATCGCCGTGCCCAAGCCCAAGGTGCCCGGGCCCGGAGCGGTGCCCCCGCCTCCGGCCAAGGGTGCGCCTGCCGGCGCCGCGAAGGCCGCGCCGAAGAGCGCGCCCGCGAAGGCACAGCCCAAGAAGAAGGGCCGTTCCAAGGTCGTGCTGCTGGGCGGCGCGGTCGTGGGCCTCGTCGGCGTCGCGTACGTGGCCGGGCTGGCGCTCGACCACGCGGACGTGCCCAACGGCACCACCGTCCTCGGCGTCAACATCGGCGGCTCCTCCAAGGAGCAGGCCGTCCAGAAGCTCGACTCCGCGCTCGGCGACCGGGCGACCAAGCCGCTCAAGGTCTCCATCGGCGGCAAGGAGGCCGAGCTCAAGCCGTCCGTGGCGGGCCTGTCCATCGACACCCAGGCCACGGTGCGCGAGGCGGCCGGCCGCGACTACAACCCGCTGACCGTCATCCCCTCGCTCATCGGCGGCACCCGCACGGCCGAGCCCGTGATCGTCGCCGACGAGGAGAAGATCGCGAACGCGCTCAAGACGCTGGCGGGCGAGTCGGGCGGGGCCAAGGAAGGCACGATCAAGTTCGAGCCGGGCAAGGCCGTACCCGTCTACGGCAAGCCGTACCAGGGCATCGACGGTGACAAGGGCGTCGATGCCGTCGCCAAGGCGTACAAGGACCGCGCCGCCACCGGCCAGGAGACCCCGGTCGAGCTGCCGAGCGCGAGCCAGCAGCCGAAGGTGACCAACGCCGAGGTCGACCGGATGATGAAGGAGTTCGCGCAGCCCGCGATGTCCGGCATCGTCACCGTGCAGACCGACCCGCTCCACAAGATCCAGTTCGGTCCGGAGCGCTCGCTGCCGAAGATCCTCGGCGTCAAGGAGGTCGGCGGCAAGCTCGTCGAGAACTACGACCTCGAAGCGATCAAGGAGCTGTACGGCACGGCCTTCAAGGGCGTCCTCATCCAGCGCGGCAACGGCACCAAGACCGAGGTCACCCCGCAGGACGTCGTCGGCGCCCTGCGCAAGGCGCTCGTGGCCAAGACGCCCGCCGAGCGCATCCAGAGCATCCCGCTGAGCTGATCGCCCAAGGCCGGTCGTCCGAGCGGTGACGAGAGCAGTGCAGAGCCCCCGTGCCCCACCGGCACGGGGGCTCTCCGCCGCTTACTCACGTCATGCCGGGCATGACATCTGTCATCGTCAGGACCGTACGCCTGACACTGCCGCCGACCCCGCTGACCAGGGAACATGGTCAGCATGACCACCACAGGAACGTACACGGGGGAAGGGCGCCGCACCGGCGCTCCCGTGGTCAGCTTCGAGAACGTGAGCAAGAGCTTCGGTGCGGTGCGCGCCGTGGCGGATCTCGACCTTCAGCTGTACCCGGGCGAGACCGTCGCCCTCCTCGGCCCCAACGGCGCGGGCAAGTCGTCCACCCTCGACCTGCTGCTGGGCCTGCGCAACCCCGACGCGGGCCGGGTCGAGCTGTTCGGCACCAGCCCGCAGCAGGCCCTCGCCCAGGGCAAGGTCGGCGCGATGCTGCAGTCCGGCGGCCTCATGGAGGATGTCTCCGTCCGCGAGATAGTGAAGCTCGGCTGCGATCTGCACCCGCGCCGCTTCCCCGTCGACCAGGTGCTCGCCGCCGCCGATCTGACCGAGATAGCCGACCGTAAGGTCGGCAAGCTCTCCGGCGGCCAGGAGCAGCGCGTGCGGTTCGCCCTCGCGACGGCCGGCGCCAACGAGCTCATCGTGCTGGACGAGCCCACGACCGGCATGGACGTCTCGGCCCGGCAGGCCTTCTGGGGCGTGATGCGCGAGCAGGCGCAGAACGGCCGCGCGATCCTCTTCGCCACGCACTACCTCGAAGAGGCCGACGCCATCGCCGACCGGGTCATCGTGCTGCACCGCGGGCGCGTCCTCGCGGACGGCTCGGCCGCCGAGATCAAGGCGAAGGCCGGTGCCCGCCGCATCGTCTTCGACCTGGACGGGCACATCGGCGAGGCTGCCCTGCGCGAGCTGCCGTTCCTGTCCTCCCTGGAGATATCGGGCCGCACCGTGCGCATCCAGTCGCACGACGCCGACGCGACCGTCCACGCCCTCTACGGCCTCGGTCTCTACCCGCGCAACCTGGAGGTCGCGGGCCTCGGCCTGGAGCAGGCCTTCATCGCCATCACCGACGCTGCCACCGCCGAGGAGGCGGCCCGATGAACACCCTGATCAAGCTCGAAATCGCGCGCACCCTGCGCAACAAGAAGTTCATGTTCTTCTCGGTGCTCTACCCCGCCGGCCTGTACCTGATGATCGCGGGCGGCGCGAGCAACACCGAGATCGTCGGTGACACCGGGCTGACCCTGCCGCTGCTGATGATGGTCTCCATGGCCTCCTTCGGCGCCATCACCGCCGTCCTCGTCGGTAACAGCGAGAAGATCGCCAAGGAGCGCGAGAAGGGCTGGGTGCGCCAGCTGCGCCTGACCGCCCTGCCCGGCCGCGGCTACGTGACCGCCAAGGTCGCCTCCGCCGCCGTGGTCTCGCTCCCCTCGATCCTCGTGGTCTTCGTGATCGCCGCCGCCGTCAAGGACGTCCGGATGGACGCCGCCTGGCAGTGGCTCGCGCTGGTCGGCGCCATCTGGGCGGGCAGCATCGTCTTCGCCGCGCTCGGCGTGGCCGTCGGCTACCTCGCCACGGGCGACGCCGTCCGCCCCATCACGATGATCATCTACTTCGGCCTGTCGATGCTCGGCGGCCTGTGGATGCCCACCACGACGTTCCCGCACTGGCTCCAGAAGGTCGCGGAGTGGACCCCCACCTACGCCTACGCCGGGCTCGGCCGCTCCATCGAGCAGGCCCACGCCCCCGAGCTGAAGCAGGTGGCGCTCCTCGTCGTCTACCTCGCGCTGTTCGCCGGCATGGCAGCCTGGCTGTACCGCAAGGACACCCGCAAGGGCTGACGGCCCGACGGGCCGGACGGCCGGAGGCCGCACGGCACCGCACGGGACGGAACCGGAAGACAGGACAGGGCGAAGGACATGGCCGGAGGAAAGCGGCGCTGGAACCCGTGGCGGGCCGCCATGGAAGTCCACGACGACCCGTCGTACACCATCGGCATCGGCACGGAGCCCGACAACCGGCGCCAGATGGTCGTCAAGCTCATCTGGATCTCCATCTGGTTCGCCTACATGGCGGCGCCGGTCGAGGACGTCCTCGGCGACCATCACACCCTGGCCGGCGACGTCCTCGGCGGCGCCGGCCTCGCCGCCTTCGTCGTCGGCTACCTCGGCCTGGTCTTCCGGCACACGTCCCGCCCCCTGGAGCGCGCCCGCGTGCTCGCCGCGCTCGCCCTGCTGATCGTGCTCGCGACCGCGCTCACCCTCACACTCGGGGGCGCCTGGCTCGTCCTCTTCGTCTACGTCTGCGTCTCTGCCGGCGCGGTCCTGCCGGCGAAGCTGTCCCGCGTCGTGATTCCGCTGGTCACGGGGGTACTGGCGGGGCTCGGCGCGATGACACCGGGCGCCCCCGAATACCTCGCCGCCCTCGTCATCCCGGCGCTGCTCGGCGGCTTCGCGATGAACGGGGTGCGGCAGATGGCCCTGACGACCCGTGCGCTGCGCGAGGCCCGCGCCACGGTCGCCCACCTCGCCGCCAACGAGGAGCGGCTGCGCCTTGCCCGCGACCTCCACGACCTCCTCGGGCACTCCCTGTCGCTCATCACGCTCAAGAGCGAGCTGGCCGGGCGGATGCTCCCCGGCAAGCCCGAACAGGCCGCCCAGCAGGTCGCCGACATCGAACGGGTCAGCCGCCAGGCCCTGGTGGACGTCCGGGAGGCGGTGAGCGGCTTTCGCCGCCCCACCCTGGAGGCCGAGCTGGCCGGCGCCCGCACCGCCCTCGCCGCGGCCGGCATCGTCGCCGACCTCTCCCGCGCCGCCGCCACCCACCCCGACCTCGCGCCCGACGAGGAGGGCGCGCTGGCCTGGGCGCTCCGGGAAGCCGTGACCAACGCGGTGCGGCACAGCGGCGCACGCCGCTGCGAGATCGCGCTCACCGAGGAGGGCGACGAGCTCTGCCTGACCGTCAGTGACGATGGCCGCGGCCCCCAGGGCACCCACGGCAACGGCCTCACGGGCCTCTCCGAACGCCTCGCCCTCGCCGACGGCCGCCTGGAGACCGGCCCCGGCCCGCGCTCCGGCTTCCGCTTGCGCGCTTTCGTCCCGCTGGCACGCAGCCTCGCCCAGGAGCGGCCTACGCTGTCGCTGTGACAGACCAGCACCACCCGGCGGACACCGCGGGCCGACGCGTCATCAGAGTCCTTCTCGCGGAGGACCAGTCCATGGTCCGGGAAGCGCTGGCGGCGCTGCTCGGGCTGGAGGGCGACATCGAGGTCGTCGCCCAGGTCGCCCGGGGGGACGAGGTGCTCGACGCCGCGCGCGCCCACGACCTGGACGTGGTGCTGCTCGACATCGAGATGCCGGGCATGACCGGGCTCGACGCGGCCGCCCTCGTGCGCCGCGAGCTGCCCTCCCTCAAGGTCGTCATCCTCACGACCTTCGGACGCCCCGGCTACCTGCGCCGCGCGATGGAGTCCGGCGCGGAGGCCTTCCTCGTCAAGGACGCCCCCGCGTCCCAGCTCGCGGACGCCCTGCGCCGGGTGCTGCGCGGCGAGCGCGTCATCGACCCGACGCTCGCGGCGGCGGCCCTCGCCGAGGGCGCGAACCCGCTGACCGACCGCGAGCGGGTGGTGCTGCGCACTTCCGCCGACGGCTCGACCAACGCCGAGCTGGCCAGGACGCTGCACCTGTCCAACGGGACCGTCCGCAACTACCTCTCGACGGCCATCCAGAAGACGGGCGCCCGCAACCGCGCCGAGGCCGTCCGCATCGCGAGGGACAAGGGCTGGCTCTGACGCCGGCGGGGCCCGCTGCCCGGGGCGGTCAGTTGAGCATCGCCCGGGCCGCCCGCGCCTGCCGCCGCACCGTCTCCGCGACCGTCGGCTCCAGCGCGTCGATGACCTCCGCGTACTCCTCCATCTCGTGCGCGCCGCCCACGAAGTCGCCCCGCTCCACGAGCAGCTCGGCGCGCTCGTAGCGGAGCCTGGCCGGGTGGCTGGGCAGCAGCAGGGACAGCTCCACGGCCCACAGCTGGACGTCGCTGCGCTCGGGCCGCGCCGCGGCCCAGGCACGGATGTTGTTCAGCACCCGCAGCACGATCTCCGCCGGCTCCGCGGGGGAGAACATCGACGGGGCGAGCGGGGCGCCCGTGGCGCCCGCGACCAGCAGGCCCGCCTCCTCCTCGGACAGGATCCGGCCGCCGTCGAAGGGATCGGCCAGCACGTGCTGCCCGTACGGCTCGCCGAAGCCGACGACGAAGTGGCCCGGCAGCGCCACCCCGTACACCGGCGCGCCGGCCCGCCGCGCGACCTCCATCCACACCACCGACAGCAGGATCGGCAGCCCGCGGCGGCGCCGGAGCACCTCGGTGAGCAGCGAGGACTCCAGCCGCCGGTAGTCGGCGGGGGAGCCGTGGAAGCCGCAGCGCTCCCCGAGGAGCTCCGCTAGCGCCTCCGCCCACCGCCGCGGGTGCGCCTGCCTGCCCAGGGCGGGGAGCAGCCCGGCGAGCCGGTCCAGCTCTATCTGCGCGGTGTCGACCGGCTCCTCGCCCGCCTCGGGGTCGGCCTCGCCCGCGATCAGCAGGCACAGCAGGGCGAGGTCGGGCCGCGTCTCGCGCGCGGCCTCCGCGAACCGCTGCCGCCGGCCGGTGGTGTCGTACATGGCGCCTCCGCTTCTGCTTCCATGGTCGCGCTGGTTGCGCTGAGCGGGTATTCCACCGGATTCCCGCCGCGGCGTGCTGTTCCGCCGGACAAGAAAATCCCGCCGCAACGGTGATCAGCCACGACGTCGAGGGTCCGGCGGAACAGGTGAGCACCGGAACCCGTACTACTGAGCACCGCAACCGGTGCTAGGGACGCGCCTCACGGCGGTAGTGATACGCGTGGTGCGTCGTGAAGCCCAGCTCGTCGTAGAGGGCCGCCGCCGCGCCGTTGTCCGTCTCCACCTGCAGGTACGCCGCCGAGGCGCCCTCGCTCAGGGCCTGCTCCGCGAGGCGTGCCATGACCTGCGTGGCGAGCCCCCGGCGGCGGTGCTCCGGGTGCACGGCGACCGCCGAGAAGCCCGCCCACCGGCCGTCGACGACGCACCGGCCCACGGCGACCGGGCCCTCGCCGGACGCGCCCGGCACCGTCGCGAACCACACCGACGGCCCGCCGCCCAGCACGGCCAGGGCGTCCTCGGCGCTCGCGCCGGTCCGCCCGTACACGCGCAGCCACACCTCGTCGGCGGTGCGCGAGAGCCGCACGTGCTCCGTGGGGGCCCCGGTGTCGGCGATCGGGGCGAGCGCGGCCGTCCGCACCAGGGCGTGGCGCTCCGCCGTCCAGCCGCGCCCGGCCAGCTCCGCGTCCAGCAGGGCGTCCTGTTCCGGGTCGCCGGTCGTGACCTGGACCGCCGCGGGCAGGGAGCGCTCGGCGTACCAGGCGGCCACGCGGTCCACGGCCTCCGGCAGCGGCAGTCCGCAAGCGCCGAGCGGCAGGGCCGAGTTGGCGCGGGTGGTGAAGCCGCCCGCCGCGCGCAGGGTCCAGTCGCCGAGGCGCGCGGTCTCCCGCGCCGGCCAGCCGCGGGCCGCGGTCTCCTGGAGCTCGCGCACGGTGGCGGCCGGGCCGCGCCGCCGGGGCGGGGCGGCCGGAACCACCTTGCCGGCGACGAGCGCGGTCTCGTCGAAAGTGACAATCTCTCCGGTCCGCCGTGTGATCCGCAGCACGCCGCCCTCCCAGGAGGTGAGGACGCCGACGGTGTCCGTGAACCGCTCGGCGGACCCCCCGGACGACCCTCCTGAAGGGTTCAGACGGCGTACGGATACCCTTTTTCCCACATCAGCGGTACTGATCCTGATTTCCAGACGTCCGCCCGTGGTGAATTCCACAGCTCTCCTCGCCCCTCTTGTTCGTCAAGTGCCCGGGAACGGAGATACTAGGTGTGGGCATCGACGACGCCGCGCTCCCGCGCGAGATGAGCCCTACCGAGGAGGAACGACAGCGTGACCTACGTCATCGCGCAGCCTTGTGTCGACGTGAAGGACAAGGCGTGCATCGAGGAGTGCCCCGTCGACTGCATCTACGAGGGTTCCCGGTCCTTGTACATCCACCCGGACGAATGTGTCGACTGTGGTGCCTGTGAGCCGGTCTGCCCCGTCGAGGCGATCTTCTACGAGGATGACACTCCCGAGGAGTGGAAGGACTACTACAAGGCGAACGTCGAGTTCTTCGACGAGCTCGGCTCGCCCGGTGGCGCCTCGAAGCTCGGTCTGATCGAGCGCGACCACCCCTTCATCGCCGCCCTGCCCGCGGACATCAACCCGGAGCACTGACCCGAGCGGCCCCCCGGCCCCGTACGGCCGCAGCCGTGCGGGGCCGCGGCGTATCACCGGTCACCCCCAGAGCAAGAGAGCGAACACCGTGAGCGCAGTCTCCTCCCGCCTCCCCGTCTTCCCCTGGGACCGGCTCGCCCCGTACAAGGCGAAAGCCGCCGCCCACCCCGACGGCATCGTGGACCTCTCGGTCGGCACCCCCGTCGACCCCGTCCCGGCGCTGATCCAGCGGGCGCTCACCGGCGCGGCCGACAGCCCCGGCTATCCCACGGTGTGGGGCACGCCCGAGCTGCGCGACGCGCTGACCGGCTGGGCGGAGCGGCGGCTCGGGGGTCGCGACCTGACGCACGCCAACGTGCTGCCGATCGTCGGCTCCAAGGAGCTGGTGGCCTGGCTGCCGACGCAGCTCGGCCTCGGCGCGGGTGACAAGGTCGCCTACCCGCGGCTCGCCTACCCGACCTACGAGGTGGGCGCGCGCCTCGCGGGCGCCGAGCCCGTCGTCTACGACGACCCTACGGAGCTCGACCCCACGGGCCTCAAGCTGCTCTGGCTCAACTCGCCGTCCAACCCCACCGGCCGCGTGCTGACCGCCGACGAGATGCGCCGCACCGTCGCGTGGGCCCGGGAGCACGGGGTGCTGCTCTTCAGCGACGAGTGCTACCTGGAGCTGGGCTGGGAGGCCGAGCCGGTCTCCGTCCTGCACCCGGACGTCTGCGGCGGCTCGTACGAGGGCATCGTCGCGGTGCACTCGCTCTCCAAGCGCTCGAACCTGGCCGGCTACCGCGCGGCCTTCCTCGCCGGCGACCCCGCCGTCCTGGGCGAGCTGCTCCAGGTCCGCAAGCACAGCGGAATGATGGTCTCCGCCCCGGTGCAGGCCGCCACGGTCGTCGCCCTGGGGGACACGGCGCACGTGACGGAGCAGCGGGCGCGCTACTCCCGCCGGCGGGAGTCCCTGCGGGCGGCCTTCGAGGCGGCGGGCTTCCGGATCGAGCACAGCGAGGCGTCGCTGTACCTGTGGGCCACGCGGGACGAGCCCTGCTGGGACACCGTCGCCGCCCTGGCCGAGCGCGGCATCCTCGTGGCGCCGGGAGTGTTCTACGGGGAGGCGGGTGAGCAGTTCGTACGGATCGCATTCACCGCGACCGACGAGCGGGTGGAGGCCGCGGTCCGCCGCCTGACCGCATAAGCGTGTCCCGCCCGGGCGCGACCTGCCTGAGCGCGGCCGCATAGCCGGCCGCGCCCCGCGGGGCGGTCCGCGGAAGAAGCATCGCGAGAGGGCCCGGGAGATGATCTCCCGGGCCCTCTCGCGTGCTGGTGCGTGCGCTGTGTCAGCCGCCGATCGGGAGCTGCCCGCCCACGGGCAGACCCTGGGTGTTCAGGCCGCCGGCGGCCTTGGTGGCCTGGCCCGCGAGCCCGGAGGTGGTGCCCGCAGCCTCGCCGGCGACCTTCTGGACGGCGGGGGCGGCGGTCTTGGCGGCCTTGCCGGTGGCGTCGGCGGCACCGGGGACGGTGGTCTTGATGGCGCTGGTGCCGACGCCCGTCACCGTGTCCCCGGCCTTGTGGGCGGCCGCGTCCACGTTGGTGCCGAGGTTCGCGCCGTCCACCGCGGTCAGGCCGCTCGTCAGGTCGGGAGCCTGCGGGGCGGCGCTCGCCGCTCCGGCCGCGCCGATGACGGGTGCCGCACCGGCGGCTACCAGCAGGGCGGCCCGGGCGATCCGACGCGTCAGGGGGAGGGACATGATGCTCCTTTGGCGGAGTTGAGGACGTTGGCTGTCCGGCGAGCGGACGCAGTGACTACCGCGTGAATCCGCGGAAGGTTGCGGTGCGCCACGGTAAAGAGTTGGTAATGCGTCGCATTATCTGTCCCCCTAATAGCGGGGCAAAACGGGCGCGCGGTATGCACGTCGGGAAGGCTTACAAGCCTTTAGTCACAAGGAATTTCCGAGAAAGCCGGACGCCTGGGACTGGCGATGCCCGGCAATCGCGCGGGGCTGTTGTGCATACCCCCGGTGGGGGGTGCGCTCGCACTCCTGAGCGTCTACGGGGCGGTCGTGATCCGTACCTCGAGCGAGGCGTTCCCCGCCGAATTCCCCCGCTCCGCAGGGCCCTTGGCGCCCTTGTCCGCGAGCCAGCCCTTCCGCGAATCCGCCGCCGTCCACACCCGGCCGCCGAAGGACACCCGCTCGATCCGCAGCTCCGTCGCGTGCGCCACCGCCCACGAGGCCAGCTGCCAGCCGCGCCGCTCCCGGCCGCCCTCGGCCGGCTCGCCCGGACCGGGCGACTTCTCCGGCACGGGCACCGACAGGGTCCGCGCCGCGGCACCCCCGGCCGCGCCCGCACCGCTGCCGCTCCCGGCCGCGAGCGTGTCCGCCGCCGGGACCGCCACCGCGCCGAACTCCCGGCGCAGCTTGGCCCGCACCGCCGTGACATCGCCCTTCTTGCCGTCGCTCGGGCTCGTCGTGCAGGTGAACGCCGCCGCCTCCCGGCCCGTCAGCGCGGACGACAGCAGCGACGCGTCCGGCTCGTGCTTGGCGTACGCCTGCGGGAAGCCGCTGCGCTGCACCTTCTGCGCGGCCACCGTCAGCGGCAGCCGCGAGTAGCCCGGCACCTCCACCAGGTGGTCGTAGAACTTCCCCGCCGCGTACACCGGGTCCGTGATCTGCCGCGCGCTGCCCCAGCCCTGCGTCGGCCGCTGCTGGAACAGCCCCAGCGAATCCCGGTCGCCGTGGTGGATGTTGCGCAGCCCCGACTCCTGCATGGCCGTGGCCAGAGCGATCGTCACCGCCCGCTCCGGCAGCCCGCGCTCGGCCCCCACGGCCGAGATCGTCGCCGCGTTCACCGCCTGCTCGGGCGAGAGGGCGTACGACGCTCCGTCGGCGCGCACCGTGCAGCGCGGCGCTCCCGGGCCGCCCGTCACCAGCTGGGCGATCCCGTAGCCGATCAGCGCGAGCAGCACGGCACAGGCGGCCACGATGCGCAACATTCGGCCACGTCGGGTGACGAAGATCCGGGACATGCCGCCCACGTTACTGGAGAGTGCCGACGCCGCCCGGGCCCCACCCTCCGGCCCCGCCCCGCCCGCACCGGCCGGGCTAGAGTCGCCGCATGGATGACGCCGCACTCGACCTGTCCCTCGACGCCGCCGCCCTCACTGCCCGGCTCGTCGACGTCCCGTCGGTCAGCGGAAGCGAGAAGACGCTGGCCGACGCCATCGAGAACGCCCTGCGCGCGCTGCCGCACCTGACGGTGGACCGCCACGGCAACAACGTCGTGGCCCGCACGAACCTGGGCCGCTCCGAGCGCGTCGTGCTCGCCGGCCACATCGACACCGTCCCCATCGCCGGCAACGTCCCCTCCCGGCTGGACGAGGACGGCTTCCTGTGGGGCTGCGGCACCAGCGACATGAAGTCCGGCGTCGCAGTCCAGCTGCGCATCGCCGCGACCGTGCCGGAACCCAACCGCGACCTGACGTTCGTCTTCTACGACAACGAGGAGGTCGCCGCCCACCTCAACGGCCTCGGCCACATCGCCGACGCCCACCCGGAGTGGCTCGCCGCCGACTTCGCCGTCCTCCTGGAACCCTCCGACGCCCAGGTCGAGGGCGGCTGCCAGGGCACCCTCCGCGTGCACCTGCACACCACCGGCGAGCGCGCCCACTCCGCGCGCAGCTGGATGGGCAGCAACGCCGTCCACGCCGCCGCGCCCATCCTGGCCAGGCTCGCGGCCTACGAGCCGCGCCGCCACGTCATCGACGGCCTGGAGTACCGGGAAGGGCTCAACGCCGTCCGCATCGAGGGCGGCGTCGCCGGCAACGTCATCCCCGACGCGTGCACCGTGACCGTCAACTTCCGCTACGCGCCCGACCGCAGCCCCGCGGAGGCCCTGGAGCACGTGCGCGAGGTCTTCGCGGACTGCGGCGTCGCCGGGCTCGTCGTGGACGACGAGTCGCCCGGCGCGCTGCCCGGGCTGTCCCACCCCGCCGCGGCCGCGTTCATCAAGGCCGTCGGGGGCACGCCCAAGCCCAAGTTCGGCTGGACCGACGTCTCCCGCTTCAGCGCGCTCGGGGTGCCCGCCGTCAACTACGGCCCCGGCGACCCGACCCTCGCCCACAAGCGGGACGAACGCGTCCGGGCTTCTCTCATCAACGACTGCGAGGAGCGGCTGCGGGCCTGGCTGGCCGGCTGACCTTCCGGTGACCTGCCGGAGAGCCGTGCGCATGGGCCTACGCTGAACAGCAACGATCTGCAGCGGAGGGAGCACGGCATGGCACATCCCGAAGGATCGCGCGCGCAGCGGGAGCAGCGCCGGGGGCCGGTGGTACGCCGGTACGGCCAGATGCAGGCGGGCACCACGGACCAGCACCTGCTGGACACCAGAGGAGCCGCGGACTGGGTCCACGAGGACCCCTTCCGGGTGATGCGCATCCAGTCCGAGTTCGTCGAGGGCTTCGGGGCCCTCGCCGAACTGCCACCCGCCATCAGCGTCTTCGGCTCCGCCCGCACGCCGCGGAACTCTCCGGAGTACGAGGCCGGCATCGCCATCGGGCGCGGGCTCGTCGAGTCGGGCTTCGCGGTCATCACCGGCGGCGGGCCCGGCGCGATGGAGGCCGCGAACAAGGGCGCGACGGAGGCCGGCGGCGTCTCCGTCGGCCTCGGCATCGAACTGCCCTTCGAGCAGGGGCTCAACCCGTACGTCAACCTGGGCGTCGACTTCCGCTACTTCTTCGTGCGGAAGACGATGTTCGTGAAGTACGCGAGCGGGTTCGTGGTCCTGCCCGGCGGACTCGGCACGCTGGACGAGCTGTTCGAGGCCCTCACCCTCGTCCAGACCAAGAAGGTCACGCGCTTCCCGATCGTGCTCTTCGGCTCCGCGTACTGGAGCGGCCTGGTCGACTGGTTCCGCGACACCATCGTCGCCGAGGGCAAGGCCGGCCCGCACGACCTGCACCTCTTCCACGTCACGGACGACGTGGAGGAAGCGGTGCGGCTGGTGACGAAGGAAGCGGGGATGTAACCCACCGCCTCCGGCGGTCCCGGTGGCGTGCCGCCGTTGCGGCGGGCATCCATGCTCCGCCGCAGCGGCGCGCAACCACGACGAGCCGGTCCGGCGGTGCCGGACTCGCCGTGGTTCTCAGGCGAGCCCTTGCCCGGCCACCGCAGGTGCCCGGTGGCCCGCGACGCCGTCAGGCCAGACCGCGCCGGGCCACCGCCGGCGGGCGATGGCCCGCGATCGAGGCCACCATGTCCAGCACCTGCTTCGTTTCCGCCACCTCGTGCACGCGGTAGACCTGCGCGCCCAGCCACGCCGAGACGGCCGTCGTCGCGAGCGTGCCCAGGACGCGCTCCTTCACCGGCTTGTCCAGCGTCTCGCCGACGAAGTCCTTGTTCGACAGCGAGACCAGCACCGGCAATGGGGTATCCCCTGCTCGAGCGAAGCCGAGAGCTCGGGGAACCGTCTCCGCCATCTCGCCGAGCCGGCGGGTCGCCTCCAGCGAGTGCCGGGTGTTCTTCCCGAAGTCGTGCCCCGGGTCGATCATGATGCCGTCGCGCCGGACGCCCAGCGCCACCGCGCGCTCCGCCAGCCCCAGCGTGACCCGCAGGACGTCCGCCATCACGTCCTCGTACTCCACCCGGTGCGGGCGCGTGCGCGGCTCCGCGCCGCCCGCGTGCGTGCACACCAGGCCCGCGCCGTAGCGGGCCGCGACCTCGGCCAGCTTGGGGTCCACCCCGCCCCACGCGTCGTTGAGCAGGTCGGCGCCCGCCTCGCACACCGCCTCGCCCACGTCGTGCCGCCAGGTGTCGACGCTGATCACCACGTCCGGGTGGCGCCGGCGGACCTCGGCCACGAAGCCGACCGTGCGCCGCGCCTCCTCCTCGGCGGTCACCTCCTCGCCGGGGCCCGCCTTCACCCCGCCGATGTCGACGATGGCGGCGCCCTCCGCGACGGCCTGCTCCACCCTGGCCAGGGCGGGCTCGTCGCCGAACGTCGCACCCTGGTCGTAGAAGGAGTCCGGCGTCCGGTTGACGATCGCCATGATCACCGGCTCGTGCGCATCGAACTCGCGTCGTCCCAGCCGCAGCATGTCCCTACTCCCTCTCGGTGGTCCGCCAGCGACCTTAACTGTCAGTGCGGCATGGCACGATCGGGGTGGACCGAATCGCAGTCCGTGTTCCGGGGAGATGGTCGTGTTCTGGTTCCTGCTCATCGCGCTGGTCGTGGTGGTCGCCGCGGTCGCGCTGTTCGTCGCCGGCGGCGGGAGCGGCGCGGCGCTGCCCGAGGCCGCCGCCGACCGGACGGTCTGGCCGCTCCCCGCCGACCGCCCCATGGCCCGCGCCGACGTCGACACCCTGCGCCTGCCGGTCGCCCTGCGCGGCTACCGCATGGCCGAGACGGACGAGGCGCTGGACCGCCTGGGCGCCGAGCTCGCCGAGCGCGACGCCCGCATCGCCGAGCTGGAGGCGGCGCTGGCCGGGGCGCAGGCCGCGGCCATGGGCGGCGGCGCGCAGGCCAAGGGCAGGGCCGGGAGCGGCGATGGCGACGACGAGGGGGAGAAGAAGGCGTGAGCGGCACCCTGATCACCGGCCCGGACGGCCTGCGGCGCTGCCCGTGGGGCGGCATGGAAGCCGAGTCCGCGGCGGACTACCGCGTCTACCACGACACGGAGTGGGGCCGCCCCGTGCACGGCGACGACGCCCTCTACGAGCGGATATGCCTGGAGGCCTTCCAGTCCGGGCTGTCCTGGCTGACGATCCTGCGCCGCCGCGAGGGCTTCCGTGCCGCCTTCGCCGATTTCTCCATCGCCAAGGTGGCGGCCTTCACGGACGCCGACGCGGAGCGGCTGCTGGCCGACGCCGCCATCATCCGCAACCGCGCCAAGATCACGGCCACGATCGCCAACGCGCGGGTCGCGGCGGAGTGGGCGCCCGGCGAGCTGGACGCCCTGATCTGGTCGTACGCCCCGGAGCCGGCCGCCGCACCGCGCACGGCCGCCGACGTCCCGGCGACGACACCGGAGTCGACGGCCCTGGCCAAGGACCTCAAGAAGCGGGGCTTCCGCTTCATCGGGCCGACGACGGCGTACGCGCTGATGCAGGCGTGCGGGTTGGTGAACGACCACCTGGCGGGGTGCCACGCGAGGAAGGGCTGAGAACCGAGCCCGGTCCGTACGGGATCAGCGGCCGACGAACCTCGGCTTCTCCTTCTTCAGGAACGCGTCCACCGCGATGGCGTGGTCCTCCGACGCGCCCGCACGGCCCTGCAGCTCGTCCTCCTTGGCCAGGGCCTCGGCCAGCGGCCGGCCCGCGCCGTAGGCGAGGGACTCCTTGATCGCGGCGTAGGCCGCGGTCGGCCCCTCGGCGAGCCGCCGGGCCACGGCCTCCGCCTCCGCGGCCAGCTCCGCGGCCGGGACGACCCGGTTGGCGATGCCCAGCTCGTACGCCTCCTGGGCGGGCACGGCGCGCGGGAAGAGCAGCAGGTCGGAGGCGCGGCTGTGGCCGACGAGGCGGGGCAGCGTCCAGGAGACGCCCGAGTCGGCGGTCAGGGCGACGCCCGCGAAGGAGGTGTTGAAGGCGGCGGTGTCGGCGACGACGCGGTAGTCGGCGGCGAAGGCGAAGCCCGCCCCCGCGCCCGCGGCGACGCCGTTGACGCCCGCGACCACCGGCTTCGGCATGCCGGCGATCGCCGTGACGATGGGGTTGTAGTGCTCCTCGACCGTCGTCATCGTCAGCCGCGTGCCGTTCTCCCGGTCGGCGGCGAGCGATTCGACGTGTTCCTTGAGGTCCTGTCCGACGCAGAAGGCGCGCCCGGTGCCAGTGAGCAGTACCGCCCGTACGGCGGGGTCCGCGCCGGCCCGCTGCAGGGCGTCGCGCAGGGCGGCCTTCGTGTCGGTGTTCAGTGCGTTCATCGCATCGGGACGGTTCAGCGTGATCGTCGCGAGTCCGTCCGTCACCTCGTACAGCACGGAGTCGGCCATGGTGCGTTCCCTCCCTCGTCGCAAGCCCCGCGGGCGGCGTTCAGGGCTCAGCATGCCGGAGATCACCGGCCGCCGATATGTGACCTGCGTCAAAGAATCCGGCCATGGAATCGGGGCCGGGGTGGCGCAGTATCGCAGTCCGATCGCCGAATTGAGTGGTTTTGCGCGATCGCGTTGCCGAAGGGATACGGACCGATGTTGTTCATTGGGTCACGCGATGCGAGATAATGGCCTGGAAGCAATGTGTTCGATGCCGGTGACGCGGGCCTGTCGTGGGGCCGTCGGCTGACGATGAGCTGGTTTCAGGAAGGGGAACGAGCATGGCGGCCATGAAGCCGCGGACGGGCGATGGCCCGCTCGAGGTGACCAAGGAGGGGCGGGGCATCGTCATGCGGGTTCCGCTCGAAGGCGGCGGTCGGCTCGTCGTCGAGCTGACCCCGGATGAGGCCGAGGCCCTCGGAGACGCCCTGAAGAAGGTTGTCGGCTGACACACGCCGAACCACCGTTCTTACGCTGCCCCGGCAGCCGGTCCGCACCGGCTGCCGGGGCAGCGGTGCATCCGGGGCCGGGGCGCGCCCGGGGAGCCCGGGGCCGTCCGCGTGCCGCGCCCGCGCGGGCTCAGCCGCGCCGCGCGGCGCACAGCAGCCCGTCGCCCACCGGCAGCAGCGACGGCACCAGCACCCGGGACTCCCGCACGGCCCGCAGCAGCTCGCGCAGCCGCTGCACCTCGGCGGGCTGGACGGCCGCGTCCACCGTGCGGCCGTCGGCGAAGACGCCCTCGAAGCAGACGAGGCCGCCCGGTCGCAGCAGGCGCAACGATTCGGCTAGGTAGTCCAGGCACTCCAGCCGGTCGCCGTCGCAGAACACCAGGTCGTATCCGCCGTCGGCCAGGCGCGGCAGCACCTCCAGGGCGCGGCCGGGGATGAAGCGCGCGCGGTTGCCCGCGAAGCCCGCGGCGCGGAACGCCTGCCGGGCGAACTGCTGGCACTCGGGGTCCGCGTCCACCGTGGTCAGCACGCCGTCGGGCCGCATGCCGTGCAGGAGGTGGATGCCGGAGACGCCGGTGCCCGTGCCGATCTCGGCCACCGCCTTGGCGTCCACGGCCGCCGCGAGCAGGCGCAGCGCCGCGCCGGTGCCGGACGACACCGAGCGCAGGCCTGCCTCCACGGCCCGGTCCCGGGCCCAGCGCAGCGCCTCGTCCTCGGCGACGAACGCATCGGCGAACGCCCAGCTCGTCTGCCGGTTGCCGGTAATGGCCCTCTCCTGTCCCCGTAGTCGACGCAACCGTGACTGTATCCGCTGACCACGGGAACCCGCAGATGGGACCGTGCGTTGAGGAGAAGGGGCGAGGGAGGGAGGGCCCCCGGGAGGAGATGCCGGGAAGGACGAGGGGATCAAGGCCAAATGCAGGTCAAAATTCCTTATCCGGAGCTAACGGGCGGGATGGATATGGTAGGGGCTCTACTGGACACCACCAGAGCCGACAGGGGAGGTGCGGCTGCGGCCGACGACCGTCGGGGAGTGCTGAGGCGCTTTCGCAGGTCTGCCGGCGAGCCGAAATCCGTGACCAAGACCGCTGACCGTTCGCGCGCCACCGATTCCGCACAGACCGCGACCTTCGCCACCGATGCGGACTCGCAGGCGTGGACGCCTCCCACCTGGGAGGAGATCGTCAGCACGCACAGTGCCCGCGTCTACCGCCTGGCCTACCGCCTCACCGGCAACCAGCACGACGCCGAGGACCTCACGCAGGAGGTCTTCGTCCGGGTCTTCCGGTCGCTCTCCACCTACACCCCCGGCACGTTCGAGGGGTGGCTGCACCGCATCACCACCAACCTCTTCCTGGACATGGTCCGGCGCCGCCAGCGCATCCGCTTCGACGCGCTCGGCGAGGACGCCGCGGAGCGGCTCCCCAGCCGCGAGCCTTCCCCCCAGCAGCACTTCAATGACACGCACTTCGACGCGGACGTCCAGCAGGCGCTGGACACGCTCGCCCCGGAGTTCCGCGCCGCCGTCGTCCTGTGCGACATCGAAGGACTCTCGTACGAGGAGATCGCCGCGACGCTCGGCGTGAAGCTCGGCACGGTCCGCAGCCGCATCCACCGCGGCCGTTCCCACCTGCGCAAGGCGCTCCAGCACCGCTCGCCCGCCGCCCGGGCCGAGCAGCGTGCCGTGGCGGGTGTGGCCGCCGGCGTTCCTCTGGGTGGGGAGGTCGGGATCGCGTGACCGGTTCAGGCGGTCAGTCCCCCGCCGAGCTTCATCTCGGCGACCGCCTCGCGGCCCTGGTCGACGGGGAGTTGGGACACGACTCTCGGGAGCGGGTGCTGGCGCACCTCGCCACCTGTTGGACCTGCAAAGCGGAAGCCGACGCCCAGCGCCGGCTCAAAAGCGTGTTCGCGGAGGCGGCGCCCCCGCCGCTCTCCGAAAACTTCCTGGCCCGGCTCCAGGGCCTGGCGGGCGGCGATCCCCACGCCCCCCTCGGCGCCGACCGCGACGGCCCGGAGGGCCGCGAGGGCGCCGGAGGGCCGGGAAAAGCCGGCCCCGCCGCCAGGGCTGAGGCCCTGGCGCCCCTCGGGCTGCTCCCCGGCGGCGTCCGGCCCGGCGCCCGGCCCCGCGAGGGCGGCTTCCGGATCCATGAGATGCCCGAGCCGCCCCGCGGCGGCATACGGGGGCGCCGGATCGCCTTCGCCGCCGCCGGAGCCGTCTCGCTGGCCGCGTTCGCCCTCGGCGGCGCGTCGCCGCTGACCTCGGTCACCGGGCCCCAGGGCCCGCGCGCCGAGAACCCCCGCACGGCGACCACCCCGCTCTCGGCCCCGTCCGGCGGCGCCCGCGACGAGCGCCGGCGCCTCGCCCGCACCGCCTCCCAGGGCGGCTCGTCGGCAGGACCCGGCTCGTCCGCCGCCGTTCCGGTGCGGGAGGTCTCCCTGCTGCGCCCGTCCGCCGCGCCCCCGCTGCCCCCGCTGATACGCACGGGCCACTCGGCACCGGGCGCGCCCCCGGCGGACACCGCCCGGCGCTGATCCCCCGCGCGGGCCCCCTGCGCACGCCCGCGCAGACCTGGTTGAATTCCAGTGGGCCGCGCATCCCTCCGGCGATGCCGTGCGCCCTCCGGCGAACGGTGGGGAGAAGATGGACGAGGGGAAGACGCGGGCCACCGCGCCCAGGCCGCAGTGGTGGAGCCGCCCGCGCCCTTCCGCTGCCGCGGAGGAGCGTGAAGGCCCGCAGTTCCTGGACGAGGCCCAGGCCCCCGGCCCGGCGACCCCGCCGGAAGCGGAGACGCGCCCCTTGCCGGCGTACGGCCAGGAGGCCGGGGCCTCCGGCGCGCCCGCCTCGGGTCCGGATGCGGCCTCGGGCACCGCGCCCACGCCCGAGCAGTCCGCCCAGGACGCCACGTGCCGGCTGCCCGCGTACGGGCAGGGTGCAGCGGCTGCCGCCGCGCCCGCCGCCGGGCCGGGCACCGGCCCCGGCGCCGCACCCACGCCCGGCCCCTCCGCCCAGGACACCACCCGCCCCCTGCCCGCGTACGGGCAGGAGTCCGCGGCTGCCGCCGCGCCCGCCGCTGGACCGGACGTCGCTCCCGGCGCCGTACCTGCACCCGGCTCCTCCGCCCAGGGCGCCACTCGCCCGCTGCCCGCGTACGGGCAGGATGCCGCAGCTGCCGGCGTGCCCGCCCCCGGCTCCTCCGCCCAGGACGCCACCCGCCCCCTGCCCGCCCACGGGCAGGAGCCCGCGGCCTCCGGTGGGCCCGGGCCGGAGGCCGGTCCGCTGCACGTCCCCGATCCCTACGGCACGCCTCCCTACGGGCAGCCCGGGCCGTGGGCGCCCGCGCCGCCCGTGCAGCGGCCGGTCACGCCGCCGCAGGGCACGGTGCTGCCGCCCGTACCGCCCATGGGCATGACCCCGCCCCACGGCACCCCCGTGCCCCCGCCGCCCTACCCGCACGGGGCGCATCCCACGCCGCCGCCCGCCGGGCCGTGGCAGTACGACCCCTGGGCCGCGCACCCCGCCGGGCCGGTCGGCGAGCCCCGCCGGGAGGGCGCGCCGCGCCGTGGGCGGCTCGTCGCCGGGGCCCTGCTCGTCGCACTCGTCGCCGGCGGCATCGGCGGCGGAGTCGGCGCGTTCCTGGAGCGGGACGGCACCATCGGGCGCCACGTGGAGCTGCCCCAGGCCGGCGCCGACCGCTCGGCCCGCGCGCCGGGCAGCATCGCGGGCATCGCCGCCCGCACCCTGCCGGGCGTGGTGACGATCCACGTCCGCGGCGGCAGCGACCAGGGCACCGGCACCGGCTTCGTCCTCGACAAGGAGGGCCGGATCCTCACCAACAACCACGTCGTGGAGCCCGCCGGGTCCTCCGGCGACATATCGGTGACCTTCAACAGCGGCCAGACCGCGAAGGCCACCGTCGTCGGCCGGGACAGCAGCTACGACCTAGCGGTGATCAAGGTGTCGGGCGTGTCCGGGCTGACCCCGCTCGCCCTCGGCAACTCCGACTCCGTGCGCGTCGGGGACTCGGTGATCGCCATCGGCGCCCCGTACGACCTCGCGGGCACGGTCACGACGGGCATCATCAGCGCCAAGGAGCGCCCGATCACGGCCGGCGGCCAGAAGGGCGACGGCAGCGACGTCAGCTACGTCGACGCCCTGCAGACCGACGCCCCGATCAACCCGGGCAACTCGGGCGGCCCGCTGGTGGACTCGGAGGCCCGGGTCATCGGCATCAACAGCGCCATCCGCTCCGCGGGCGACAGCGGCGAGCTCGGCGGCGGCCAGGGCGGCAGCATCGGCCTGGGCTTCGCCATACCGATCAACCAGGCCAAGCGGGTCGCCGAGGAGCTCATCAACACCGGAAGGGCCACGCACCCGGTCATCGGCGTCACCCTGGACATGGCGTATTCGGGTGACGGCGCGCGGGTGAACACGAAGAACGGCGACGGCCCGGCGGTCACCCCCGGCGGCCCCGGCGACAAGGCGGGCCTCCAGTCGCGCGACGTGATCAAGAAGGTCGACGGCATGGCCGTGCACAGCGGCCAGGAGCTCATCGTCAAGATCCGCAGCCACCGGCCGGGCGACCGGCTCACCCTGACCGTGGAGCGGGACGGCACGGAGCGGTCGGTCGGCCTGACCCTCGGCTCCGCGAGCGCCCGCTGAGCACCGCGGGGCCCGCAGGGTTCCGTACGGTTCCGCGGGGTTTCGCCCTGACATCGCCTTTGGCCTGATGTTGGCCCAGGTGTATCCCTTAGGCCCCGCCGGGCCAGGTACCGTGATAGGTGGCCTGGACCGTCGGCCATTGACGCATCAAGGAGCTTCAACGTGCTCGACATAGGACCCCTCGAGCTGGTCGCGCTCGTGGTGCTCGCTGTGCTCATCTTCGGACCGGACAAGCTGCCGAAGATGATCCAGGACGTGTCGCGCACGCTGCGCAAGATCCGGCAGTTCTCCGAGAGCGCCAAGGAGGACATCCGTTCCGAGCTGGGCCCCGAGTTCAAGGACTTCGAGTTCGAGGACCTCAACCCGAAGACCTTCGTCCGCAAGCACGTGCTCGACAAGGACGAGCTCGGCCTGAAAGAGATCCGGAACGGCTTCGACCTCAAGGCGGAGATGACCGACGTCGCCGACGCCGTGCACGGCCGTACGGGCGACGCCGCCGCCTCCGGCTCCGCGCCGTCCGCCCCGAACGACGGCTCGCCCGCCCGCCCGGACCTGCTCAAGAAGCGCGACAAGCCCGAGCCGGGGGAGCGTCCTCCGTTCGACTCCGACGCCACCTGAGTTCCGCGCATCCCGTGCGCCATTGACGGGGGTGGCTATCCTCCCTGTGTTTGGGGTGAAGTCGTCCGAGGGGGGCGGGCTCGCCCAGGACACCGGGCAACGAGGAGGCGCCGCGCAGATGGAGACGACGAGTCGGGTTGGGGCTCAAGGGGCCGGTACGGCCGACGCGTCCGCCGCGGACGCCGCGGCGCGGAACGCGGAGGGCGCGCCCGGCACCCGGCGGACGGTCGACGGCTATCTGCTGGCCTCCTTCCCCTGGTACGGCCTGGACGAGGCCTACACCGGCCCGCGCTGGCTGATGCAGGTCGGCTCCGCCGCCGACGGGACCGTGGAGCACGGTGCGACGGGCCACGGCGAGGAGCCCACGCTGCGCAGCGAGCGGGCGGATCCGCACGCCGCCAAGCAGCGCTTCGCGGTCGTCGTGACCGTGGCCAGCCGCCCCGGCCGGCGCAGCGCCGACGGCACGGGCGTCCTGGAGGCCACCTCGGTCTCCTCGGCGGCCTGGCTGGCCGGATCGGGGCTGCTGTCGTGCACGTGGCCCGCGCAGATGGAGCGCGCCCTGCGGCAGGACTGGCTCGACCAGCAGACGGCCCTCGCGTGGGAGCTGGCGGACCACCTGGACGACTCCGCGTGGTCGACGCTGTCGCTCCCGGTGGACGGCGTGCCGACGGACTTCCGCTACCGCGAGTCGGAGTACGGCTGGGTGCTGGCCGGCTCGGCGGAGGGGGTCCACATCGGGGCGTACGGCCGGGGCATGAGCGCGTACGGCATGGGCTTCTCGGTGATCAAGGACATCACGGCCTACCGGGGCTGACCCGGGCCGGATCACGCCGGGGCGGCCGGGTCACCCGCCGGGCCCGCCCCGGCTGCGCGCGCCGCCGCGCCGGGCTTGAATACCCGGCAGGGGGCAGCACTCGGAGAGGTGAGCGCGCCATGACAGGCAAGTTCGAGATGTACGAGGACAAGTCCGGTAAGTACCGCTACCGGCTGAAGGCGGGCAACGGCGAGATCATCGCGGTCGGCGAGGCGTACAACAGCAGGTCGGCCTGTGAGAAGGGCATCGAGTCCGTGAAGCAGAACGCGGCCGGGGCGCCGGTGAAGGACCTGGGGCACCAGGAGAAGTAGCCGGCGTGCTGCCGGCGGGCCCGCTCACGGGCCCGCCGGCACGCCCGTCAGAACTTGTTGCGCGGGGTGATGCCCAGCGACATCCCGGACAGGCCGCGCTGGCGGCCGCCGAGCTTGCCCGCGATCGCGCGCAGCGCCGCGCCCGCCGGGGACTCGGGGTCGGTCAGGACCACCGGCTTGCCCTCGTCGCCGCCCTCGCGCAGGCGGACGTCGATGGGGATCGAGCCCAGCACCGGCACGTTCGTGCCCGTCGTGCGGGTGAGGCCGTCGGCGACCACCTGGCCGCCGCCCGTGCCGAAGACGTCGACCATCTCGTCGCAGTGCGGGCACGGCAGCCCGGACATGTTCTCCACGACGCCGACGATCTTCTGGTGGGTCTGCACGGCGATCGAGCCGGCGCGCTCGGCGACCTCGGCGGCCGCTTGCTGGGGCGTCGTTACGACGAGGATCTCGGCGTTCGGCACGAGCTGCGCGACGGAGATCGCGATGTCGCCGGTGCCCGGCGGCAGGTCGAGCAGGAGGACGTCCAGGTCGCCCCAGTAGACGTCCGCGAGGAACTGCTGGAGCGCGCGGTGCAGCATCGGGCCGCGCCACACCACCGGGGCGTTGCCCGGGGTGAACATACCGATCGAGATGACCTTCACGCCGTTCGCCGACGGCGGCATGATCATGTTCTCGACCTGGGTGGGGCGGCCGTCCGCGCCGAGCATGCGCGGGACGGAGTGGCCGTAGATGTCCGCGTCGACGACGCCGACCTTCAGGCCGTCGGCCGCCATGGCCGCCGCCAGGTTGACCGTCACGGAGGACTTGCCGACGCCGCCCTTGCCGGACGCCACCGCGTACACCCGGGTCAGCGAGCCGGGCTTGGCGAAGGGCACCTCGCGCTCGGCCGTGCCGCCGCGCAGGGAGGCCGCGAGCTCGCGGCGCTGCTCGTCGCTCATCACGTCGAGCCCGACCGTCACGCCCGTGACGCCCTCGACGCGCGCGACGGCGTCCGTCACGCGGCTGATGATCGTCTCCCGCATGGGGCAGCCGGAGACCGTCAGGTAGACCTCGACCGCCACGGAACCGTCCGCCGCGATCTCCACCGATTTGACCATCCCCAGTTCGGTGATAGGTCGCTGGATCTCGGGGTCGTTCACCGTCGCGAGCGCGGCCCGGACCGCGTCCTCGCTCGGGGACGTTCCGTTCGTGTCGGTAGCCATACGGAGATGGTACGGCGCGCGAGGGGGCCTCCGGAAAGGGCCGTCAGCGGTCGCGTTCCTCACTCTCCGCGGGGAATATCCGGCGCTGTTCGAGTTCCTTGACGAGTTCCTGGAACTCGGAGCGGATCCAGTCGCGGGTGGCCACCTCGCCGAGGCCCATCCGCAGCGAGGCGATCTCCCGGGTCAGGTACTCCGTGTCCGCGATCGACCGCTCGTTCTGCTTGCGGTCCTGCTCCAGGTTGACCCGGTCGCGGTCGTCCTGGCGGTTCTGCGCGAGGAGGATCAGCGGCGCCGCGTAGGAGGCCTGCAGCGACAGCATCAGGGTCAGGAAGATGAAGGGATAGTTGTCGAACCGCAGGTGCCCGGGGACCGTGGTGTTCCACACCACCCACAGCACGATGACGACCGTCATCCAGACGATGAACCGCCCCGTCCCCAGGAAGCGCGCGATCCGCTCCGACGTCCGCCCGAACGCCTCCGGGTCGTACTCCGGCAGCCAGGTGCGCCGCCGGACCCGCGGCAGGTCCAGGCGGACGCGCGGCCGCGGGTGGGGGTGCGGGTGCACCGCCTCCGACTGCGCCCGTACGCGCTCGGCGCGGTCGGGCCGGTGCCCGGGCCGGTCGGTCTCGCGCCCGCGGTCGTTACCGGCCATCGGCGGCCTCCGGCAGCTCGGTCATGCCCGGTGCCCCGTGGTGCAGCTCGGTCTCGCGCCAGTCGTCGGGCAGCAGGTGGTCCAGGACGTCGTCGACGGTGACCGCGCCCAGCAGGGAGCCGCTCTCGTCGACCACGGGCGCGGCGACCATGTTGTACGTGGCCAGGTAGCTGGTGACGGCCGGCAGGGGGGTGCCCGGCGGGAGGGGCCGCAGGTCGGTGTCCACGATCGAGCCGACGAGGGTGAAGGGCGGGTCGCGCAGCAGCCGCTGGAAGTGGACCGTGCCCAAGTACTTGCCGGTGGGGGTCTCGTCCGGCGGCCGGCACACGTACACCTGTGCGGCCAGGGCGGGGGAGAGGTCGCGGTTGCGCACCCGCGCGAGGGCGTCGGCGACGGTCGCGTCCGGGCGCAGCACGATCGGCTCGGTGGTCATCAGGCCGCCCGCGGTCCGCTCCTCGTAGGCCAGGAGCCGGCGCACGTCCGCCGCCTCGTCCGGCTGCATGAGGGTCAGCAGCCGCTCCTTGTCGTCCTCCGGGAGCTCGGAGAGCAGGTCGGCCGCGTCGTCCGGGTCCATGGCCTCCAGGACGTCCGCGGCGCGCTCCTCCTTGAGCTTGCCGAGGATCTCGATCTGGTCGTCCTCCGGGAGCTCTTCCAGGACGTCCGCGAGCCGGTCGTCGTCGAGCGCCGCCGCGACCTCGCCGCGGCGTTTGGGGGAGAGGTGGTGCAGCACGCTCGCGAGGTCGGCGGGGCGCAGCCGCTCGAAGGTCGCGAGGAGGCTCGCGGCGCCCTGCCCGTGCTCCTCCAGGGAGAAACCGGTGACCGCCGACCACTCGACCGTGAGCGTCTCTCCCTTGCGGCGCAGCGTCCCGCCCTTGCCGCGGCGCACGAAGACCTTGTCGATCTCCCAGTCGCGGCGGGCCGGCAGCTGGATGATCGCCACGTCCAGGACGGTCACCTCCTCGTCCCCGTCGACCAGGCGCACGCGCCGGTCCAGGAGCTCTCCGAGGACCAGCGTCTCGGTGGCGCGCTGCTCGAAGCGGCGCATGTTGATCACTCCTGTGGTGATCACCTGGCCGGACTCCACGCCCGTCACCCGGGTCATGGGCAGGAAGATCCGGCGGCGGCTGACGACCTCCACGACGAGGCCGAGGACGCGGGGCGGGCGGCCGCCGACGCGCAGCATCGCGACGAGGTCCTGGACGCGGCCGACCTGGTCGCCGTTGGGGTCGAAGACCGCCACGCCCGAGAGGTGTGACACGAAGACCCGGTGGGCGCCTGCCGCCATGCCGCACACCTCCTCCGTGGTCCGGTGTCCGGTTCAGGCTAACGTGACCGGCTTCTCCCCGGCGCGGGAGAGGGGGCCGTCCGGACTGCCGGCTTCCGCCTGTGCCGCGCACGGGTACGCTGCCCCGTGTTCCCCGGCTGAACAGGAGGCAGGAGCGACGTGCGTACCCGGAAGGCTGCTCTCGTGGGAGCGCTCTGCGCCGGCCTGTCCATGGCGCTCACCGCCTGCGGCGGCGCGGCGGAGGACCCCGACGCCGGGACCAACGGGGTCGGCAAGCTCGAACCCGCGAAGATCCAGGACAAGGCGCGGACCGCGGCGCGGGACGCCTCGGCCGTCCACCTCTCCGGCAGCGTCGTCAGCCAGGGGCGCACGTACAAGCTCGACATGCGGCTGAAGCGGGACGGGGGGACCGGCCGGGTCGCCTCCGACGCCAGCACGTTCGAGCTGCTGCGGATCGGCGACGAGCTCTTCCTGAAGGCGCCGGCGGCGTTCTGGTCGCGGGGCGACAAGGGGGACGGCGCCGCGGCCGCGGGCAAGCTGGAGAAGAAGTACGTCAAGGTGCCGGCCGGGGACCCGGCCTACACGCAGTTCAAGGGCTTCACCGACAAGAACGTCCTGCTGGACGGCCTCCTCGGCCTGCACGGCAAGCTCGCGCGGGGCGACCACGGCACGGTGGCCGGCGCCCGGACCATCCGGGTCGACGGCGCGGGGGGCTCGGGCGGGACGCTCGACGTCTCGCTGATGGGCGAGCCGTACCCCCTGCGCGTCCAGCGCGCGGGCGGCGCGGGGCAGCTGGAACTGTCCGACTGGGGCAAGGACTTCGCCCTGGCGGCGCCGCCGCAGCAGGACGTCGTCGACTACGGCAAGCGGATCCCCTCCGGGGAGGGTGCGGCGTTGCCGGGCGCGGCGAAGTAGCCCTGTAGCGTCCTGGCCGCGCCCCTTTCTCCCGCCGCGACGGCGAGACGCCCGACGGCGGTGCCCGGCGGTGCCGGGCTGTGCGCAGCCCTTGTGCAGGGCCGGTCCGGCGCCGCCGGTTCAGGGCCGTATCGGCTGAGTGCCGTGGCGGCGGAGTGCATGGGGTGCGCGGCGGCATGTTGTGAGCGCAGGTTCTTTGCCGGCGCCCGGCTCGCTCCCGCCGCGACGGCGAGCAAGTACCGAGGACGCGTCCGGCGGTGCCGGGTGGCGCGCAACTCTTGGGCAGGGCCGGTCCGGCGCTCTTTGCCGGCGCCCGGCTCACTCCCGCCGCGACGGCGAGCAAGTACCGAGGACGCGTCCGGCGGTGCCGGGCGGCGGCAACCCTTGGGCAGGGCCGGTCCGGCGCGCCTAGCGCCTGCCGCGCCCCCTCCGGAGGAGCTTCGGCAGGGCCGCCGGCATCGGGTGCCGCGTCGTGGCCGGGGTCGGGAGGGGGACCGCGGTCAGGGCCGTGTCCGGGAGGGGCGCCGTAGCCCCCGACGGCTCCAGGCGAAGGACGCGGCAGTCCTTCGCCCACCGCTCGGTGACCCGCTCCGCATCGGGCGCGTTCAGCCGCTTCGCCTTCAGCTCGCCGACCGCCGCCTCCCACGCCTCGCCGCCCGCCGGCAGCTCCACGACGCGCGCGGCCCAGGACACCAGGCGCCCGCCCTTGTCCTTGCTGCGGACGGTCACCGTCGCCTCGCCGCCGTCGGCGAGCCCGAGCCCGTCCAGCGGCTGCTCGCCGGGCCCGCCCACGACATGGGCAGCACCCTCGTGCCACACGTGCCACAGCGCACGGCTCGGCCCCAGCGGGCCCCGCACCCAGATGAGGCCGGACTTCTTCGTGGCCTCCTCGATGAGCGCCTGGTCGAGCAGCTCCTGCGTCTGTGTCATGCGGTCTACTTTATTCGGCGGTGCGTGCGACCAGGAGATCTACCCTGGACGCGTGACCAGTGCCCGTACGTGCCGTGAAGCCTTGCCCAAGGCGAGTGAGGCGGCCCCCAGCCCCCGACCCCGGCCCCACCCCACCGTCCGCACGGACCTGCTCCTGCTTGCGGTGGCCATCTCGGGCATCTCCCTCTCGGCCCCGCTGATCGCGGCGACCGCCGCCCCCGCACTGGCCATCGCCTTCTGGCGCAACGCCATGGCCGTGGGCGCCCTCACGCCCCTCGCCCTCACCCGGCACCGCGCCGAGCTCTTCTCCCTGGGCCGCCGGAACCTGCTCCTGGCCGTGGCCGCCGGCGCGCTGCTGGCCGTGCACTTCGGGGTGTGGCTGCCGAGCCTGCAGATGACGTCGGTCGCGTCCTCGACCGCCCTGGTCACCACGACCCCGATCTGGACGACTCTCCTGATGCGCCTGCGCGGCCACCGCCCGCCCGCGCTGGTGTGGGCGGGCACGGCCCTCGCGTTCCTGGGCGTCGTGATCCTGACCGGCGTCGACCTGTCCATGTCCTCGCGCGCCCTCGCCGGGGACGCGCTCGCCCTCTCCGGCGGCATGGCGGCCGCCGGCTACGTGCTGCTGGGCGCGGAGGTGCGCCGTACGGTCGGCACGGTCACGTACAGCTACGTCTGCTACGGCACGACGACCGTCCTGCTGCTCGCCACCTGCCTGGTCTCCGGCGCGTCCCTCGGCGGCTACAGCGGCGGCACCTGGCTGAAGCTGGCCCTGCTGACGGTCACCGCGCAGCTGCTCGGGCACTCGCTGATCAACCGCGTGGTCAAGGGCCTCGGCCCGTCCGTCACCTCGACGGCGATCCTCCTGGAGACCCCGGGCGCGGCCCTGATCGCGGCGCTGTGGCTGGGGCAGACCCCGCCGGTCGTCTCCTACCCGGCGCTGGCGGTGATCATGGCCGGCCTGGGGCTCGTCATCATGGCCGACCGTGTCGCGAAGAAGAGCTGGAGAAGAGAAGAAGAGCTGGAGAAGAGCTGAGGGACGGCCGGGGCGGACCGGCTAGAGCCAGCCGTTCCGCTTGAAGCCGCGGTGGATCGTCACACAGATGGCGACCGTGACGACCATGACCGCCGGATAGCCGTACTTCCAGTGCAGCTCCGGCATGTGGTCGAAGTTCATGCCGTAGATCCCGGCGATCATCGTCGGCACGGCGAAGATCGCCGCCCACGACGTGATCTTCCGCATGTCCTCGTTCTGCGCGACGGACGCCTGCGCGAGGTTGGCCTGGAGGATGGAGTTCAGCAGGTCGTCGAAGGACAGGACCTGCTCGTGGACGCGGGCGAGGTGGTCGGCCACGTCCCGGAAGTACTTCTGGATGTCCGGGTCGACCAGCCGCATCGGCCGCTCGCTGAGCTGCTGCATCGGCCGCAGCAGTGGGGCGACGGCCCGCTTGAACTCCAGCACCTCGCGCTTGAGCTGGTAGATCCGGCCCGCGTCGCCGCCGCGCGAGGCGCCCTTGCCGACGGGCGAGAAGACGTCGATCTCCACCTCGTCGATGTCGTCCTGCACGGCGTCGGCGACGGCGATGTAGCCGTCCACGACCTGGTCGGCGATCGCGTGCAGGACGGCGGACGGGCCCTTGGCCAGCAGCTCCGGGTCGTCCTGGAGGCGGTGGCGCAGCGCGCGCAGCGAGCCCTGGCCGCCGTGCCGGACGGTGATGATGAAGTCCGGCCCGGTGAAGCACATCACCTCGCCGGTCTCGACGACCTCGCTGGTGGCGGTGAGCTCGGCGTGCTCGACGTAGTGGATGGTCTTGAAGACGGTGAACAGCGTGTCGTCGTAACGTTCCAGCTTGGGCCGCTGGTGGGCGTGGACGGCGTCCTCGACGGCGAGCGGGTGCAGCCCGAACTCGGCGGCGATGCCGGAGAACTCACGCTCCGTCGGCTCGTGCAGCCCGATCCAGGCGAAACCGCCGCCGGCCCGCACCCGGCGCATGGCCTCGGCGGGGCTGACGTGGTCGCTGAGCCGCTTGCCGTCGCGGTAGACGGCGCAGTCGACGACCGCGCTGCTGACCGAGGGGTCCCGGGTGGTGTCGTAGTCGTACGGGGCGGCATCCCGGCGGAGGGCGGGGCGGACGGCGGCGCGCAGGTCGCGGATCATCGACATGGCAGGGCTCCTTCACGGGCCGGCCGCCAGCCCGGTGCGGAGTGCGCGCGCAACGCTGTCCGGAACGTGGACGTGCATCCATGACCGGGAACACGTCCGCAAATCGGGCGGCGCTTCGTGCAGTGCGGGGAGGCTGACGGCAGTTCGCGGAGAACTTCGCAGAGAAGCGGAGAACTTCGAAGCAGAGAACTTCGCAGAGAACACGGAACAAAGCGGGACGAAGGCGCTCTTCCGTCGGGCACTGCGGGCGCGAAAGAACTTCCGGGAAAGCGTCGGCGGCACTGCCGAAGTCGGAAGATCTCAGATCACAGGGTGGTGTGCGTCCGGAGCGAAGGGACGGGAGAACTGTCGGTACTGCACGGTCGACTAGGATCCACCGCAGCCCCACCTCCTCCGGCCGGTCCCCGCTGAGGGACGAACGTAACTCCCTGACCAGAGGTCAAGGCTAGCAGCCACTTGACGCGTCAATACCCTCCTTTGCCCGTTCGATACGCGTTCTATGCTCACTGCATGTCAGACGTTCTCGCACTGGTCGAGGCCCGGCTCCGGACAGCCCTGGGCGAACCGGACGCGCGCGCAGCGGTGACCTTCCTCGGCACGGACCGGATCGAGGTCCTCCGATTCCATGAAGGGGACGTCGTCCGCTACGCCACCCTCGGCATGTCCGCCCAGCCGATGACCGACCCGACGGCCGTGATCGCCGATCCGTTGCGCGGCCCCCGCGCCGAGCTGGTCCTCTCCGTCCGCGCCGGCCTCGCCGACACGGACAAGGCGCTGCGGCCGCTCGCCGTCCTCGCCGCCTCTCCCCAGGTGGAGGGCCTCGTCGTGGCGCCCGGCGCCTCGCTCGACACCGGCGAACCGCTGTGGCCCGGGGCACCCTTCACCTCCGTCCTCGTCGCCGAGCCCGGGGGACTGGTCGAGGACCTGGAACTGGACGAGCCCATGGACCCGGTCCGCTTCCTCCCCCTGCTGCCCAT
Source organism: Streptomyces roseoverticillatus (assembly GCF_000719265.1). Classification (GTDB taxonomy): domain Bacteria; phylum Actinomycetota; class Actinomycetes; order Streptomycetales; family Streptomycetaceae; genus Streptomyces; species Streptomyces roseoverticillatus. Next base: position 70,099 of record NZ_JOFL01000008.1, read on the forward strand.
GACCCCCAATGAGGCGGCCTGGAAGCGGGTGCAGGGAGCGGAGGCGCTGCGGGAGCGGTGGCTGAGGAACGGCACCGACCTGCGTGACCCGATGCGCTCCGGGGTACCTCTGGGGTGACCCTCCGGGCCCGCGCCGTCCGGACGGGTGATCGTCCTTGACGCGGCGGCGGCCTGGGAGGACCGTTGGAGGCTATGAGGGGCGAACCCAGTTGCCCGAAGTGCGGTGGCCGGGTGCGAGCGCCCGGTCTCTTCGCCGACTCGTGGCAGTGCGACGTCCACGGCACGGTGCACCCTCTGCAGCCCGTCGTCCCGCCGAGCGTGGACGCGCTGGCCGTCGTCGTCAACCGCGCCCACGTGCCCGTGTGGATGCCCTGGCCGCTGCCCGTCGGCTGGCTGTTCACGGGCGTGGTCTGCGCGGGGGACGACCGCAGCGGCGGACGGGCCACCGCCGTCGCCTGCTCCGGGCCGAGCCCTCTCGGCGGCCCCGGCGAGCTGCTCCTGGTGGCCGAGGAGCTCGGCGTCGGCCTCGGCGCGCGCTACGCCGGCGTCGACGGCCCCGACCCCGGCCCCTACCTCCGCGTCGACCGCTCCCCGCACGCCAAGGTGCACGCCGCCGGCCGCCCCACGCCCCTCTGGCACGTCGAGGGCGCGCCCGAGGACCGGGCCGTCTTCGCGGGCGAGGCGCGGGGGCTGTGGCTGTGGGCCGTGGTCTGGCCGGAGCGGTCGGGACTCCTGATGTACGACGAGCTGGTCCTCACGGACCTGCGGGACGCGGGCGCGGAGGTCGACCTGCTTCCGTGCGGGGCGCTGTCGCCCCGCTTGCTGCCGCCGGCGGGGCGCTGAATCACAGCCGTGGGGGCTGCGGATGCCTGTCGTTCCGCCGGACCCTCGCCGCAGGGGCGCTGCGCCGTGGCGGCGGGCTTTCCTCTCCGCTGCCACGGCGGTGAAGATCCGCCGTGCGGGCCCCGGCCCCCCCCGGCCCTGCTGCCGTCAGCCGGCGGCCGGCCCTTGTCCGCCGCGTCGGTGATCCGCCACGGCGGAGGTGTCCGGCGGGGTGCGGTACGAGCTCAGGCGGGCTCGGCACCGCCGCGTTCCGCCGTTGTGGCGGATCACCATCACGGCGGATGAAGGGGCTGCCCGGGCCGGGCGCCACCGGGGTCCGCCGCCGTGGTCGCTCGCCGCTGCGGCGGATGGGCTGGGCGGCCGGGCCGCGGCCTGCGGGTGCGGCGGATGGGCGGGTGGTGCCCCCTGGGGGCAGACCGGCGGGCGGGCGCCGTGTCCTGGTCGCGGGCCCTACGGGCCCGGACCGCCGCTTCGGGCCGGTTATCCTGAACCGGTCCCGTTTCGTCTGCCGCCGTGAGGAGCCGTGTCGTGCGCATCGACCTGCACACCCACTCCACGGCCTCCGACGGCACCGACACCCCCGCCGAGCTGGTCCGCAACGCGGCCGCCGCCGGGCTGGACGTCGTGGCGCTCACCGACCACGACGGCGTCGGCGGCCACGCCGAGGCCGTCGCGGCGCTCCCCGCAGGCCTGACCCTGGTCATGGGCGCGGAGCTGTCCTGCAGGCTCCCGGGCCCGGACGGCTTCAGCGTGCACATGCTGGCCTACCTCTTCGACCCGCTGGAGCCCGGCCTGGCCCGCGAGCGGGACCTCGTCCGCGACGACCGCGTGCCCCGCGCCCGCGCCATGGTCACCAAGCTCAACGAGCTCGGCGTGCCCGTCACGTGGGAGCGCGTCGCGCAGATCGCCGGCGACGGCGCCGTCGGGCGGCCGCACGTGGCCACCGCGATGGTCGAGCTGGGCGTCGTGCCCAGCGTGTCCGACGCCTTCACCTCCGAGTGGCTCGCCGGCGACGGCCGCGCCTTCGTCGAGAAGCACGAGCTGGATCCGTTCGACGCGATCCGCCTGGTCAAGGCGGCCGGCGGCGTCACCGTCCTCGCGCACCCGTTCGCGTTCAAGCGCGGCAACTGCGTCTCCGAGAGCGCGATAGCCGAGCTGGCCTCGGCCGGGCTCGACGGCATCGAGGTCGACCACATGGACCACGACGCCCCCACCCGTGCCCGGCTGCGCGGCCTCGCCGCCGACCTCTCCCTGCTGACCACCGGTTCCAGCGACTACCACGGCAGCCGCAAGACCTGTTCGCTCGGCGAATTCACGACCGATCCGGAAATCTACGGCGAGATCACGCGCCGGGCCACGGGCGCGTTCCCCGTCCCCGGCGCCGGCGGCTGACCGCACCCCCTCTTCCGGGTCCGGTCGCGTCCGCACATCCCCATCCCCCGTGATGCCGTGCGCGGGTGACCGCGCCCGTACGCCCCCGCCCGCGCCGCCGTACGCCCGTACGCACTGACGGGCGTTCCGCACCTGCTCGCACCACCACTCCCGCAAGGCTCACCTGTGTTCGACTTCGCCGTCTTCGGCTCCCTCTTCCTCACCCTGTTCGTGATCATGGACCCGCCCGGGATCACGCCGATCTTCCTCGCCCTCACCTCCGGCCGCCCGGCCAAGGTCCAGCGCCGCATGGCCTGGCAGGCGGCCGCCGTCGCCTTCGGCGTGATCACCGTCTTCGGCATCTGCGGCCAGCAGATCCTGGACTACCTGCACATCACCACGCCGGCGCTGATGATCGCGGGTGGTCTGCTCCTGCTGCTGATCGCGCTGGACCTGCTCACGGGCAAGTCGGAGGAGCCGACGCAGACCAAGGACGTCAACGTGGCGCTCGTGCCGCTCGGCATGCCGCTGCTCGCCGGGCCGGGAGCGATCGTCTCGGTGATCCTCGCCGTGCAGCACGCGGACTCGGCCGGCGCGCAGATCTCGGTGTGGGCGGCGATCGCCGCGATGCACGTCGTGCTGTGGCTCGTGATGCGCTACTCGCTGCTGATCATCCGGGTGATCAAGGACGGCGGCGTGGTGCTGGTGACGCGGCTCGCGGGCATGATGCTCTCGGCGCTGGCCGTCCAGCAGATCATCAACGGCATCACGCAGGTGATCGACGCCAGGTGACGCGCGCCGCGCCGAGCGGTCGCACATGCGACGACACCCCCGTACGGACCGTCCGTACGGGGGTGTCGCTGTTCGCGAAGGAGCGTCGGCGCTACTGTGCCGCGGAGGCGGCCGGGCGGATATAGATGCGCTGACCCGTCGAAGCGGCCTGCTGCACGATCCGGTTGACGGAGGCGGCGTCCACGACGGTGCTGTCCACGGCGGTGCCGTTGACGTCGTCCAGGCGCATGATTTCGAAGCGCACGGCTTCTCCCTTCGTCTGATCCTCCTGAGGAGAACTTCATGGCTGACGGAACGCGCCGCGTCCGTGGGGCGCGTTCCGTAGGGGTACAACGAGGTTACCCCTGCAAACATTCCCTACGCTAAGGAAATTTTTAACATGGCTAAGAATTGTTAAATCCGTGTAACGGAACGCGTTGTTGACGTAACCGCCTGTGTGCAACCGAACGAGACGACACCATGACGGAACCTTCCGAGCAGCAGTCCCCGAAGCGCGAGCAGTCTCCCGAGCAGTCCCCTGAGCACCTGCACGCGATCGCCGCCGCCATCCAGCGCACCAACGACCTCCTCACGCGCGTGCTGGCCGAGGTCGCCACCACCCCCTCCACCCACGCGATCTTCGTCGACGCCGGCTACGTGTACGCGGCCGCCGGGCGCCTCGTCGCCGGCACCGAGGACCGGCGCTCCTTCGATCTCGACGCCGAAGGGCTGATCGAGGCCTTCATCGACAAGGCGCGCACGATCTTCCCCGACAGCCGGCTGCTGCGCGTCTACTGGTACGACGGCGCCCGCCGCCGTATCCACACCACCGAGCAGCAGCGCATCGCCGAGCTCCCCGACGTCAAGGTCCGCCTCGGCAACCTCAACGCCAACAACCAGCAGAAGGGCGTCGACTCCCTCATCCGCACCGACCTCGAATCGCTCGCCCGCCACCGGGCCATCAGCGACGCGGCCCTCATCGGCGGCGACGAGGACCTCGTCTCGGCCGTCGAGGCCGCCCAGGGCTACGGCGCCCGCGTCCACCTGTGGGGCATCGAGCCGGCCGGCGGGCGCAACCAGGCCGAGCCGCTGCTGTGGGAGGTCGACAGCCAGCGCACCTTCGACCTCGACTTCTGCAAGCCGTACGTCACCCGGCGCACCGTGTACGAGGCGCACGCCGACGGCGCCCTCGCCGGCCGGCCCGCGCCCGGCCGCGACGACGTGCGGTTCGTCGGCGCCCAGGTCGCGGCCCAGTGGCTGGCCTCGCGCGGCCGCGACACCGTCGCCGAACTGCTGCCCGGCCATCCCATCCTGCCCGGCGCCGTCGACCAGGAGCTCCTCGTCGAGGCCGAAGCGCTGCTCGGACTCTCCCTGCGCGGGCACGCGGACCTGCGGCGGGCCCTCCGGGACGGCTTCTGGGACCACTTGCACACCCAGCTCTGATCCGCACCCGATCCGGCCCGGCTTCCCTCGGATGGGATCAACTGCGGGGGGAACGCGCGTGCCGGAATGCATACGGGGAAGCCGAGTGGAACCCTGACAGGGGCCGCGGCCCACCGGCCCGGCCACCCCCGACGGGGACCCCTGACCCGCAATCCGGAACAGAAACGAGGCGATCGGCCATGTCGCTCACTGACCGTGCCGTGCCCGGAGCACCATGCTGGGTGAGCCTGCTGACCGGCGACCTCGCCGGAGCACAGGCCTTCTACGGCGCTGTCATGGGCTGGACCTTCCGCCGCGGCAGCTTCGGGGAGGACTTCTCCGTCGCCCTCTCCGACGGCAGGCCCGTCGCCGGCATCGGCAACATCGCCCGCCGCATGGGCGTGCCCGTCTCCTGGACCTCCTACTTCGCCGTCGAGGACGCCGACGTGACCGCCGCCCGCATCCGCGAGCGCAGCGCCACCGTCGCCGTCGGCCCCCTCTCCGTCGGCCCCGGCCGCGCCGCCCTGGCCGCCGACCCCGCCGGAGCCGTCTTCGGCTTCTGGGAGGGCAGGACCCTGCGCGAGTGGCAGATCGGCCGGCTGGGCGCCCCCGCCTGGCTGGAGCTGCGCACCCGCGACGCGTTCGCCTCCGCCATCTTCTACGGCGAGGTCTTCGAATGGGCCACGGGGCGGCCCGACCGCTGCGAGGTCCGCTACGAGGACGAGGCCGTCATGGTGCGGTCCGGCGGCCGCACCGTGGCCTGCCTGCGCGGCGGCGCCATCGAAGCCGCCCCCGACCCGCAGATCCGGCCGCGCTGGCACGTCTACTTCTACGTCGACGACGTGGAGAAGGCCGCCGAGTCCGCGCTCGCGGCCGGCGGCACGGTGGCCGCCGAGCCGGGGGAGTCGGAGGTGGGGCGCGAAGCGACCCTGCGCGACCCGGACGGCGGGCTCTTCACGGTCACCACCGGTTCACGGAGCTGACGCTCAGCCCCGGCCGGACAGCTCCCAGAAGCGGACCAGCGCCTCGGCCGTGGGCCCCGGCCGCTCGGCGTTCGGCGAATGCTCGGCGCCCTGGACGACCGTACGGACCGCGGACAGCTCCTTCGCCATCGCGTCCATCGACGGCACGGGCCACGCGTAGTCCACGGCCCCGGAGAGGACGTGCTTGGGCAGCGGCACCGCGGCCAGCTCCGGCGTACGGTCCGGCTCGGACGTCAACTGCCGGCCCGTCGCCATCAGTTGCTCGGGCACCGTCGCCATCCAGCGGTGGCGCAGGAACGCGTCCAGCTCCGGCGGGGCGGGCGCGGCCGGGGCGCTTTCCGCGTCCGCCCTGCGCATCTCCAGCCACACCGCGCCCATGTCGTACGCGCCGAGCGCCGCGATCAGGCGCCGCGTGCGCTCCTGCTGCGGTGCGGAGATCGCGGCCGGGCCGCAGCTCATGAGGGTCAGCGACCGGAACGGGGACGCGTCGGCCAGCACCGCGGCGCGGGAGATCAGCCCTCCGAGCGAATGCCCCAGCAGGTGCACGCCGCCGCCGACGGCCGCCGCCTGGGCGAGCACGTCCTCAGCCAATTCGGTCTGGGCGTACGCCGCCTCGTCGCGCGGCCCCTCGGTCTCGTGCTGCCCGCGCCCGTCCACGGCCACGGCCCGGTAACCGGCCGCCGTGATCGGCTCCAGCAGCGCGATGAAGTCCTCCTTGCTGCCGGTGAAGCCCGGCACGAGCAGGACGGTGCCGCGTGGGGGAGCGGTGGGCCGGGCGTCGTGCACGGCGAACTCCCCGCGGGGGGTGGAGAGCCGGTGGGCGCGGGCGCACGGGGGCAAGGTGAGGAAGGGGGGCCTGCTCATGGCACGAGGCTAACGCGGGGCGTTGCGGGGGAGCGGGCCGGGCGCAGCCCGGGAAACGGTGAAAGGGCGGGACCGGGGCATGACATCCGCCGCCGCGGCGAGTAACCCCCACCGGCGGGGCCGGCGGTGCCGAGCCGACCCGAGCGACGGCGAAGGCCGGTCACCCCACGAGCGTGGGGTGACCGGCCTTCATCGCTCAGCGAACCGGCCGTCAGGCCTCCGTCGTGGCCTTCGCCTTGGGCGCGGCAGCCTTACGGGTGCGCTTCGGCTTCTCCGCGACCTCGGCGGTGTCGACAGCCTCGGCAACCTTCTTCGCAGCCGTCTTGCGGGTGCGCTTCGGCTTGACCTCGGCCTCGGCCACGGCCTCCACAGCTTCCGCCTTGGGCGCGGCAGCCTTGCGGGTGCGCTTCGGCTTGGCCTCGACGGCCTCGGCCGTGTCGACGGCTTCCACGGCCTTCTTGGCAGCCGTCTTGCGTGTGCGCTTGCACGGCCTTCTTGGCAGCCGTCTTGCGTGTGCGCTTGAGGGGCGGCCGCGGCCTTCTTGGCGCGGGTCCGGCGGGCCGGCTTGGCCGGAGCCTCGGCCTCGGCCGGCTCCTGGGCGGGAACCACCGGCGCGGCCTCGACGACCGGAGCCGTCTCGACGACCGGCACCGTCTCGGCGGCCACCACCGCGGCAGCGGCCTCCGGCTTCGCCGCACGGGTGCGACGGCGGCGCGGCTGGGCCGGGACCTCCGCGGCGGGCGCCGGGGCGGCGGCCTCGGCGGGGGCGACGGGCTCGGCGGTCACCACGGCCTCGGCGGCGACGGACGCCACCGCGGCCGAGCCGGCCCCGCCGCGCGTACGACGCCGGCGGCGCGGCTTCGCGGGAGTGGCCGGAGCCCCCTCCGCCACGGGAGCCGCAGCGGCGGGCGCTGCCGCGGCCTGCTCCGTGCCGAGCGCGGTCCCGCCGCGGGTGCGGCGGCGCTGGCGCGGCGTACGCGTACGGGCCGGGCGCTCCTCGGTCTCCTGACGCGGGCCACGGCCCCCGTCACGGCCCCCGTCACGACCCCGGTCACGACCGCCGCGGCCACCACGGCCGCCGGTCTCGCCGAGGTCCTCGATCTCCTCCGCGGCGAGCCCGGCGAGGGTCCGCTCGGAGCGCGGCAGTATGCCCTTCGTGCCGGCGGGGATGCCGAGCGCCTCGTACAGGTGCGGGGACGTGGAGTACGTCTCCTCGGGCTCGTCGAAGGGCAGTTCCAGCGCCTTGTTGATGAGCTTCCAGCGCGGGATGTCGTCCCAGTCGACGAGGGTGACGGCCGTACCCGACTTGCCGGCGCGGCCGGTGCGGCCGATGCGGTGCAGGTAGGTCTTCTCGTCCTCGGGGGCCTGGTAGTTGATGACGTGGGTGACGTCGTCGACGTCGATGCCGCGGGCGGCGACGTCGGTGCAGACCAGGACGTCGACCTTGCCGTTGCGGAAGGCGCGCAGCGCCTGCTCGCGGGCGCCCTGGCCGAGGTCGCCGTGGACCGCGCCGGAGGCGAAGCCGCGGCGGGCCAGCTGGTCGGCGATGTCCGCGGCGGTCCGCTTGGTGCGGCAGAAGATCATCGCGCGGTTGCGGCCCTCGGCCTGCAGGATGCGGGCGACCATCTCCGGCTTGTCCATATTGTGGGCGCGGAAGATGTGCTGCGCGATGTTGGCGACGGTCTGGCCCTCGCCGTCCGGCGAGGTGGCGCGGATGTGCGTGGGCTGCGACATGTAGCGACGGGCCAGGGAGATGACCGCGCCCGGCATGGTGGCCGAGAAGAGCATGGTCTGGCGCTTGGCCGGGAGCATCGTGATGATGCGCTCGACGTCGGGGAGGAAGCCGAGGTCGAGCATCTCGTCGGCCTCGTCCAGGACGAGGGACTTGACGTGCGCGAGGCTGAGCTTCTTCTGGCCGGCGAGGTCCAGCAGGCGGCCGGGCGTGCCGACGATGACGTCGACGCCCTTCTTGAGGGCCTCGACCTGCGGCTCGTAGGCACGGCCGCCGTAGATGGCCTGGACGCGGACGTTGCGCACCTTGCCGGCGGTCAGGAGGTCGTTGGTGACCTGCTGGCACAGCTCACGGGTGGGGACGACGACGAGCGCCTGCGGGGCGTCGGTCAGTTGCTCGGGCTTCGCCCGGCCCGCCTCGACGTCCGCGGGGACGACGACGCGCTCCAGGAGCGGCAGGCCGAAGCCCAGCGTCTTGCCGGTGCCGGTCTTGGCCTGGCCGATGACGTCGGAGCCGGAGAGGGCCACCGGGAGCGTCATCTCCTGGATCGGAAAGGGGTGAACGATGCCGACGGCTTCGAGCGCTTCGGCCGTCTCGGGGAGGATTCCCAGGTCTCGGAAGGTCGAGGGGTTCGAGAGAGTGGACAGGATCTTGCCTCTTCTGTGAGACGCGGCGCTGGGCGGCGAAGGGGGTCGTACAAGGTCGTACGGACCGCGCCGGAGTACTGTCCGGCCTGGGGACGCCGGAAGGCGCGGGACCACTGCCTTCGCTCGAGCACACGTGCCGCGAGCGGATCCCCCCTGGCGCGTACGTCTCGTGCGCGCCGTGCGGAGGGCGGTCGGTTTTGGAAGCCGATCGGGCCACCGACCGGGCATCCGCTGAGGCCCGGGGACTGGGGCGAGAAAATGCCCCCGGAGGACACAGCATGGGACAGCCTGCCGACACACTCGACAGGCGCATTACCACTGTACCCCGGAAAGGCGCATGTGTGTCCGGACAATCCTCCGGACAATCCTTGGGACAGATCCGGATGAAGTAGCTGACCTGGGGCTTCCCCGGGTTGCGAAGCGGGCTATTGTGCGCTCCATGGAGACGTCCGACAACGCTGAGAACGCCAACGAGCCCGCCGAGGCGCTCACCGGGATCGCCGCCCAGGACTGGGACCGGGCATCCGCCGACCCGCAGTACCGCGCGGCGGTCGTGGACCTGCTGGGCGCGCTCGCCTACGGCGAGCTGGCCGCCTTCGAGCGGCTCGCCGAGGACGCCAAGCTGGCGCCGTCGCTCGACGACAAGGCCGAGCTGGCGAAGATGGCCGCGGCGGAGTTCGGCCACTTCCAGCGGCTGCGCGACCGGCTGACCGCGATCGACGTGGAGCCGACCGGCGCCATGGAGCCCTTCGCGGCCGCGCTGGACGAGTTCCACCGCCAGACGGCGCCCTCGGACTGGCTGGAGGGCCTGGTCAAGGCCTACGTGGGCGACTCGATCGCCAGTGACTTCTACCGCGAGGTGGCGGCCCGCCTGGACTCCGACACGCGCGCCCTGGTGCTGACCGTGCTGGACGACACCGGCCACGCGACGTTCGCGGTCGAGAAGGTGCGCGCCGCGATCGAGGCCGAGCCGCGCGTCGGCGGCCGTCTCGCGCTGTGGGCGCGCCGGCTGATGGGCGAGGCGCTCTCGCAGGCGCAGCGCGTCGTCGCCGACCGTGACGCGCTCTCCACGATGCTCGTGGGCGGCGTGGCCGACGGCTTCGACCTCGCGGAGGTCGGGAAGATGTTCTCCCGGATCACCGAGGCGCACACCAAGCGCATGGCCGCGCTGGGCCTCGCGGCCTGACCGTACGCCTGACGGCACCGGCCCGGGCTCCGGCCCGGGCCGCTTCGGCCCTCTTCAGGCCGTGGCTGATCGGCGGGCCGGGCGGTCTCCCTGACGCAGCAGCAGGGACAGCAGCGCGACGGCCACTCCCAGCGAGACCGCGAGGACGGCAGGGGTCTGCCCCGGGCCGAGGACCGAGTGGGCGAGCAGGGCGCCGAAGAGCGCCGCGACGGGACCGGTGGCCAGCGTCAGGGCCCGGGAGCGGAACTGCCCGTACCGCTCGGGGAGCCAGTGCAGGGCGCCGTAGGTCCCGTTACCGGAGCGAGGGGCGGGTGCAAACCGGTCGAAGCCGTACTACCCCACGAGGGTGTCGGGCAACCTCCCCGGCGTGCATCCGTAACGACAACGGCGGGGGGGGGGGGGGGGGTCCCCTCGGGGCCCGCCTCCGCGGCTGTCCTCAAGGCTGAGCAGGGGTGCCTTGCCGGCCAGTGCGTCGGAGATCACCCGCTCGACCTCCTCGGCACTCTGGGTGCTCTCGATGACGATCTCGCGCGGCGCGTGCTGCACGCCGATCTTGACCTCCACGGCTTACGTCCCTCCGAAGGTGTGGGTTGATGTCCACACATTAGCCCGGGACGGTGCCGGTCAGTGCTGCTCGGGGGCGTTCTTCGGGAAGCCCGCGATGCCGCGCCAGGCGAGCGAGGTCAGCAGCTGGACGGCGGTGGCGCGGGGCACCGTGCTCTCGCTGGAGAGCCAGTAGCGCGCGACCACCTGGGAGACGCCGCCCAGGCCCACGGCCAGCAGCATCGCCTCGTCCTTCGACAGGCCCGTGTCCTCGGCGATGACGTCGCTGATCGCCTCGGCGCACTGCAGCGAGACCTTGTCGACGCGCTCGCGCACGGCCGGCTCGTTGGTCAGGTCCGACTCGAAGACCAGGCGGAAGGCGCCGCCCTCGTCCTCCACGTAGGCGAAGTAGGCGTCCATGGTGGCCGCCACCCGCTGCTTGTTGTCGGACGTGGAGGCGAGCGCGGTGCGCACCGCGTGCAGCAGGTTCTCGCAGTGCTGGTCCAGCAGGGCCAGGTAGAGGTCCAGCTTGCCGGGGAAGTGCTGGTAGAGCACCGGCTTGCTGACGCCGGCCCGCTCGGCGATGTCGTCCATCGCCGCGGCGTGGTACCCCTGGGCGACGAAGACCTCCTGGGCCGCGCCCAGGAGCTGGTTGCGTCGGGCTCGGCGCGGCAGGCGCGTGCCCCGCGGCCGCGCCTCGGTCTGCTCGATGGCTGTCACGCCGCCTCCCAAGATCGTTCACTGCACGGTGTGCACCGCGCCCGCCATCGTACTTTTGGGTAACCCGGGCGTGCGTGGTCGGAGCGGAGAATTTCACGGACCGGACGCTGTGGGAAGCTGACAAAAACCTGACAATTGGCGCAGGTCAGCCCAGGACTCCGCGGTCATGCTCGATCAGCGGTAGTCGTCCTCGTCCAGATCCACGACGCGCGCCTGCTCGGCGACGTCCGCCACGTTCGCCGTGGCCGGGTCCAGCACGGCGAGGGGGTCGTCGCGGTGCGGGGCGAGGTCGGCGTGCTGCTCCGCGGCGTCGGCTTCCGGAGCCTCGGCGTCGAATTCCGTCACGTCGGCGTCCTCCTCGTCGAAGTCTTCGAACGTATCGGGGTCGGTCGGATCGACAGGCATGCGGATCCCTCTCTCCGGTATCCGGGATGTGCGCCCTCGTACTCCTTGCGGTCGAGCCTAGGAGAGAAGGGGCCGAGCCGCCAGGTGATCTGTGACCCCCGCCACAACCGGCCCGGCGTGATCGTCTCGTAACATTGCCCGCATGTCTTCGACCGAGTCGCCGGATGCCCGCATCGTCCCCGTGGTGCCTCCCGGTCGGCCCTCGCGCGTCAGCGAGGGCGAGGAGGTCCGCACGGTGACCCTGCCCGGGGTCACGCTGGCCGTGCGCTCCCGCCCGCCCCGGGCGCCGGGGCTGCCTCCCGTGCTGTGCATCCACGGCCTCGGCGGCTCCTCGCAGAACTGGTCCGCGCTCATGGAGCTGCTCGCCGGCGACGCCGCGTGCGAGGCGCTCGACCTGCCCGGCTTCGGCGACTCCCCGCCCCCGGACGACGGCGACTACTCGCTCACCGGCTTCGCCCGGTCGGTCATCCGCTACCTCGACGCGAGCGGCCGCGGCCCCGTCCACCTCGTCGGCAATTCGATGGGCGGCGCCATAGCGACCCGCGTGGCCGCCGTCCGCCCGGACCTGGTCCGCACGCTCACCCTGATCTCCCCGGCGCTGCCCGAGCTGCGCCCGCAGCGCACGGCGGTGCCCACGGCCCTGCTCGCGCTGCCCGGCGTGGCCACCCTCTTCGCCCGGCTGACGCGGGACTGGTCCCCCGAGCGCCGTACGCGTGACGTCCTCGCGCTCTGTTACGGAGACCCCGGAAGAGTGACATCCGAGGGCTTCGCGCTGGCCGTCGCGGAGTACGAGCGCCGGCTGGAGCTCCCCTATTTCTGGGACGTCATGGCCTGCTCCGCACGCGGAGTGGTCGACGCGTACACCCTTGGGGGCCAGCATTCGCTGTGGCGGCAGGCGGAGCGCGTCCTTGCCCCTACTCTTCTGGTCTACGGAATGCGCGACCAGCTCGTCTCCATCCGGATGGCCCGCCGTGCCAGCAGGACTTTCCGCGACTCGCGGCTGCTGACGCTGGTGGAATCGGGACATGTCGCCATGATGGAGGACCCGGACGCGGTGGCTCGTGCCTTCCGCGACCTCGTAGCGGACACCGCCACTGCCGATCGGAGCGCCTCGCCTCGTGGGTAAACACAGCGCACGCGCCCCCCGCGCCGTCTCCCGGCCCGCCGCGCCCGCCGCCTCCGGCGCGGGCGGCGGAGGCGGCGCGGGCGGTCACGACGCCACGGCCGCCCCGCAGGGCGAAAGCGAGGGCGAGCCACTCGGCGGGCCCTTCGGCCCGGCGGGTTCCCCCGCCCCGGCCGGCTGGTCCGGCTCCTTCAACCCCTCCGGGTCCTTCGGCTTCGACCCTTCCGACGACCCCTCCGACCCCTCCGACTCGTTCGACGCCTTCGGACGGCAGGACGTCGGCGTCGGCTGGGGAGTCATCGGAGTGCAGCGCGTCCACGGCGCGGACGCCGGGGCGTACGGTCCGGGGAGTGTTCCCGGCGGCGACGCACGGCTGGCCGGCTACCTCGGCGGGTACGCCGGCGAGCAGGAGCCGGTCTCCTGCCGGCCGTTTCCCGAGTACCAGGCGGTTCCCGAGCCGGCCCACGGCTCCCCGTACGACATGCCCTATGAGACGGCCTCCGAGGGGCAGCCGCCGCAGTCCCCCTCCCCGTACTGGCTGGGCGGTGCACCGTCCGACCCCGCCTCCGCCTCTGCCTCCGTCCTGGCCGAGGACCCCGCGTCCTTTGCTCCCCCCGCTCCCGCGCGGGTGCCCGCACCCCGCCCCGGCGCGGCCCGCCCCCGCACCGGCGGAACCCGCGGCGCCTCCCGCGACGCCGGCTCGCCGAAGTCCGGCGGCGGCATCGCGCGGACGGCCACGGGCGTGGCCGCGGCCGTCGTGACGGCCGTGCTCGCCGTCGTCGTCGCCGGGCAGGTCGAGGACGGCACGGACACCCAGGCGCAGGCGCGCCCCGCCGACGTCGAGCGGGCCAAGGCGGACGCCGCCTCCCGCTCCGACAGCCGCCCCACGCCCAACGGCGGCGCCGCACAGCAGCTCTCGTACGAGCAGAAGATGGACCGCAAGTACCCGCTGGACGAGAAGGCGAAGGGCAGCGGCGCCTTCGACACCGTCGGCGGCCACGATAAGGCCCCGGGCCGCGGCGAGGTGCTGCGCTACCGCGTCGACGTGGAGAAGGGGCTGCCGCTCGACGGCGAGCTCTTCGCCACCGCCGTGCACCGCACGCTCAACGACGAGCGCAGCTGGGGCCACGGCGGCACCCGTACGTTCGAGCGGGTCTCCTCCGGGCACGCGGACTTCGTCATCACGCTGGCCACCCCGGGCACCACGGCCGTGTGGTGCGCGAAGTCGGGGCTGGACACCACCGAGGACAACGTCTCCTGCGACTCCGCCGCGACCGACCGCGTCATGATCAACGCCTACCGGTGGGCGCAGGGCGCCCGCACGTACGGCGACAAGATGTACGCCTACCGGCAGATGCTCATCAACCACGAGGTCGGCCACCGCCTCGGGCACGACCACGAGTCGTGCGGCAAGGAGGGCGAGCTCGCCCCGGTGATGATGCAGCAGACCAAGTTCCTGACGACGGACGGCGTCACCTGCAAGCCGAACGCCTGGCCGTATCCCTGATCCGGATCCCCGATCCGGCGGCCCGTCCGTGATCCGGTCCGGTGATCCGGCCGGTGATCGAATGTCTCGCTCTCCGAGATGTTTCATCTCTGGATCTGAGACACCTTGGACAGGGACCGAAAATTCGTTCAGTCTTCTGCGCATGTCGTACCGCCACGCCTCCGAGAACGCCGCCTTCGTGCTGGCGCTGATCGGCGTGGCCGCGCACAGCGTCGCCGACATCCACTGTCGCTGAGACGCCTTTCCCTTCGCCTTCCCCTCGCTCGTCCCGCGCTGCCCGTCAGCGTCGCGTCCGCCGGGGGCGGTCCGGCGCTCCCGTGCGCTCCTTCCCACCGCCTTCCGCGGGTGCTTCCTGCTCCCCTCCCTCCGGTTCACCCCTCTCTTCGGTGCACCGTCGCATTCCCGCGAAAGGCTTTACCTGTCATGCGTCACATGTCCGTCATATCCCGTCGGGTGGCTGCTGCCGCCGTCAGTGTGGTCCTGGTCGGCGGCGCAGCAGCGGCGTGCGGCCCCAAGGAGGGCGACGACGCCAAGGGCGGCGGTGCCGAGGGCGCGCCTCAGAAGGGCGGCACGCTCACGGTGCTCAACAGGGCACCGCAGAAGCAGTTCGACCCGGCCCGCCTCTACACCTCCGGCGGCGGCAACATCCCCTCGCTCGTGTACCGAACCCTCACCACCCGCCACCGCGCGAACGGCGCCGAGGGCACCAAGGTCGTCCCCGACCTCGCCGCGGACACCGGCACGCCCAGCGACGACGCCAAGACCTGGACGTACAAGCTGAAGGACGGCCTCAAGTACGAGGACGGCTCGCCCATCACCTCCGCCGACATCAAGTACGGCGTCGAGCGCTCGTTCGCCGCCGAACTCTCCGGCGGCGCCCCCTACTTGCGCGACTGGCTGATCGGCGGCGACACCTACCAGGGCCCGTACAAGGAGAAGAAGGGCCTCGACTCCATCGAGACGCCCGACGAGAAGACCATCGTCTTCAAGCTGAAGAAGTCCGAGGGTGACTTCCCCTACTTCGCCGCCTCCACACAGTTCGCCCCCGTGCCCAAGGCCAAGGACACCGGCGCCAAGTACGCCGAGCACCCGGTCTCCTCCGGTCCGTACAAGGTCGTCAAGAACGCCGGCGACGGCGAGCAGATGACGCTGGAGCGCAACCCCAACTGGTCCGAGGAGACGGACAAGGAGCGGCACGCCTACCCCGACCGGATCGAGGTCAAGTCGGGCCTGTCCTCCGCGGTCATCAACCAGCGCCTGTCGACCGGCTCCGGCCCCGACGCCGCCGCGGTGACCACCGACACCAACCTCGGTCCGGCCGAACTCGCCCAGGTCACCGGCGACAAGAACCTCGCCGCCCGGGTCGGCACCGGCCACTTCGGCCAGACCTCCTACCTGGCGTTCAACCCCGCGGTGAAGCCCTTCGACGACCCGAAGGTCCGCCAGGCGATCTCGTACGCGATCAACCGCACCAGCGTCGTCAACGCCGCGGGCGGCTCCTCGCTCGCCGAGCCCACGACGACGTTCCTGCCCCGCCAGAAGCCCCTCGGCTACACGCCGTACGACCACTTCCCGGCGGGCGCCAAGGGCGATGCGGCCAAGGCGAAGGAGCTGCTGAAGGAGGCCGGTCACGAGAACGGCCTGGAGATCACCCTCACCCATTCCACCGCCCAGAACTTCGAGACCAGCCCCGAGGTCGCGACCGCCGTCCAGGCCGCGCTCAAGGAGGCGGGGATCACCGTGAAGCTTGAGGGCCTGGAGGACAACGACTACGACGAGAAGATCCACAGCTTCGAGAAGCAGCCGGGTCTCTTCATCGCCCACTGGGGCGCCGACTGGCCCTCCGGCGGGCCCTTCCTCGCCCCGGTCTTCGACGGGCGGCAGATCGTGAAGGACGGTGCCAACTTCAACACCGCCCGCCTCGACGACCCGAAGGTCAACGACGAGATCGACGCCATCAACAAGATCACCGACCATGACGCGGCCGCGCAGCGCTGGGGCGCCCTCGACCGGAAGATCGGCGAGCAGGCCCTGACCGTGCCGCTGTTCAACCCCGTCTACAAGCGTCTCTTCGGCAAGGACGTCAAGAACGTCGTCATCAGCAACTGGACCGGTGTCCTCGACGTCTCGCAGGTCGCGGTCAAGTGACGACGGAACTGCTCACCACCGCGGAACCGGAGGCGGGAACCGCTCCCGCCTCCGGCCCCCCGCAGGTCTGGCGGCGGCTGAGGGCGCGCAAGTCCGCGCTCGCGGCCGCCGCCGTGCTGGGCCTGCTCGTCCTCCTGGCCCTCGCCGCGCCCCTGCTGGCGGCGATCGAGGGCCAGGACCCGAACGCGTACCACGACACGCTCGTCGACTCCGCCCGCGGCGGCGTCCCCTTCGGCGACTTCGGCGGCATCAGCGCCGAGCACTGGCTGGGCGTCGAACCGGGCACCGGACGCGACCTGTTCGTGCGCCTGGTCTACGGCGCCCGGGTCTCGCTGCTCGTCGCCGTCGGCGCCACCGCCGTCCAGATCCTCATCGGCGTCGGCATCGGCCTGGCGGCCGCGCTCGGCAACCGCCTTGTGGAAAGCCTGCTCACCCACGTCACCGACGTGATGGTGGCCATGCCCCTGCTCGTCTTCGCCATCGCCCTGATGGCCGTCGTCCCCGCGGACTTCCCGCGCCCCGTGCTGCTCGCCATCGCCATCGGACTGCTGCAGTGGGGCGGCATGGCACGCCTCGTCCGCGCCCAGACCCTGAGCCTGATGAAGCTCGACTTCGTCTCGGCCGCCCGGCTGACCGGAGGCTCCACCCGGCGCGTGGCCCGGCGCGAGCTGCTGCCCTCGCTCGCCGCGCCCGTGATCACCTACGCGGCCGTCCTGCTGCCCACCAACATCGTGATGGAAGCGAGCATGTCCTTCCTCGGAGTCGGCGTGAAGCCCCCGACCCCGTCCTGGGGGCACATGCTCTCGACGGCCACCACGTGGTTCCGCGCGGACCCCATGTACGTGCTGCTGCCGGCGCTCATGCTGTTCGTCACCACGCTCGCCTTCACCGTCCTCGGCGACGGGGTGCGCGCGGCGCTCGACCCGCGCGAGGCGTCCCGGCTGCGCGTCGGCCGGGGCCGGCGCAAGGCGCGCACGAGCGGCGCGGGAGGCGCGGCATGACCGGATACCTCCTGCGGCGCGCCGCGGGCGCGCTCGCCGTCCTCCTCGTGCTCTCGGTCGTCGTCTACGCGACCTTCTACATCGCGCCCGGCGACCCCGCCCGCCTGGCCTGCGGCCCGCGCTGCAACCCCGGGCAGATCGCCCAGGTCCGCGCGCAGCTCTCCCTCGGCGACCCCGTGTACCTCCAGTACTGGCACTTCCTGCAGGGCATCGTCGCCGGGCACGACTACTCCACCGGCACCGCCCTGCTCCACTGCGACGCACCGTGCTTCGGATTGTCGTACCAGAACAACCAGCAGGTCACCGACATGCTGATCGAGCGGCTGCCCGCCACCGCCTCGCTCGCGGTCGGTGCCATGGCCGTCGCCCTGCTCCTGGGCACCGGCACCGGCCTGCTCTCCGCGCTGCGCCGCGGCGGGATCACCGAACGGGTGCTGACCTGGCTCACCCTCGCCGGGACCGCCACCCCCGTCTTCATCAGCGGCCTCGGCCTGCTGATGCTCTTCTGCGCCTACCTGGCCTGGCTGCCCTTCCCGACCTACGTGCCGCTCACCGGCGACCCCGAGCAGTGGGCCTGGAACATGCTGCTGCCGTGGGCCGCGCTCGGTCTGCTCGAATCCGCGAAGTACGCCCGGCTGATGCGCAGTTCCATGCTGGAGACGCTGGCCGAGGACCACATCCGCACCTTCCGCGCCTACGGGGTCGCCGAGCGCAAGCTCGTCACGCGGCACGCCCTGCGCGGCGCCGTCGCCCCCGTCATCGCGCTGTCCGCAGCCGACTTCGGGTCGATGTTCGGCGGCGCGGTCCTCACCGAGATGATGTTCGGCCTGCCCGGGATCGGGGCGCTGCTGGTGCACGCCACCACGACCCTCGACCTGCCCGTGGTCGTCGCCGTGGTCATGGTCACCGGCACCGCCGTCGTCATCGCCAACATCGTGGCGGACGTGCTCTACGCCGCCGCGGACCGAAGGGTGGCCCTGCGATGACCACACAGCTCACGAGCGGCGGGCCGGCGGCCGGCCGGCGCGAGACCGGGCCCCTGGTGGCCGTCTCCGGCCTCTCCGTGGCCTTCTCCGCCGGGCCCGGCGAGGGCTCGGGTGGCATCGTACGGGCCGTGGACGCCCTCTCCTTCGAGCTCGCGCCCGGCGGCGCGCTCGGCATCGTCGGCGAGTCCGGCTCCGGCAAGTCCACGGCCGCCTACGCGCTGCTGGGCCTGCACCGGGACACCGGCGCCGACGTCACCGGCTCGGTGACCGTGGCCGGGCACGACGTGCAGGCCGCGGACGACGCCGGCCTGCGGCGGCTGCGCGGCGGCGTCGCCGCCATGGTCTTCCAGGACCCGCTCTCCTCCCTCGACCCGTACCAGGCCGTCGGCGACCAGATCGCCGAGGTCTACCGCGTCCACCACCGCGACGCCTCCCGGCGGGAGGCCCGGGCCCGCGCGGCCGAGGTGCTGGACCGCGTGGGCATCCCCGACGCGGCCCGCCGCGCCCGCTCCCGCCCGCACGAGTTCAGCGGCGGCATGCGCCAGCGTGCCCTCATCGCCATGGCCCTCGCCTGCCGGCCGCAGCTGCTCGTCGCGGACGAGCCCACCACCGCCCTCGACGTCACCGTCCAGGACCAGATCCTCGGCCTGCTGCGCGAACTGCGCGCGGAAACCGGCATGGGCCTGATCCTGGTCACCCACGACCTGGGCGTGGCGGCCGGCAGCGTCGACGACCTGCTCGTGATGAAGGACGGGCGGGCCGTCGAGCACGGACCCGTCCGCGACGTGCTCCACGCGCCCCGCGAGGACTACACCCGCGACCTGTTGGCGGCCGTCCCGCGCGTAAACGTCCGGCGGGAGACCCGTACGGACGGACTGCCTCAAGCCGGAGGTGACGACTCCGTCCTCCTGGAAGCATCCGCCCTGCGGCGGGAGTTCGGGCGCGGCAAGCGGGCCGTGACCGCCGTGGACGACGTGTCGCTCACCGTACGGGCCGGCGAGACCGTCGGCGTCGTCGGCGAGTCCGGCAGCGGCAAGACCACGCTCGGGCGGATGCTCGTGCGCCTGCTGGAGCCCACCGGCGGCCGGCTCAGCTACCGCGGACGCGACATCGGCGGCATGAAGGAGCGCGAGCTGCGCGCCTTCCGCAGCGAGCTGCAGATGGTCTTCCAGGACCCTGTCTCCTCCCTCAACCCCCGCCGCAGCATCGGCGAGTCGATCGCCGACCCGCTGCGTGCCGCCGGGAAGCTGGACGACGCCGCGATCGTCGCGCGCGTGCGGGAACTGCTGGAGCGCGTGGGGCTCGACCCGGCCTCCTACCACCGCTACCCGCACGAGTTCAGCGGCGGCCAGCGGCAACGCGTCGGCATCGCGCGGGCCCTCGCGCCCGAGCCGAAGCTGATCGTCTGCGACGAGCCCGTCTCCGCCCTGGACGTCACCACCCAGGCACAGGTCGTGCGGCTGCTCGGCGAGTTGCAGCGCGACCTCGGCCTCGCGCTCGTCTTCATCGCCCACGACCTCGCCGTCGTACGGCAGGTCAGTGACCGGCTCGTCGTCATGCGCGGCGGCCGGATCGTGGAGGAGGGACCGGCCGACACCGTCTACGAGCGGCCCGCGCACGCCTACACCAAGGGCCTGCTCGCGGCGGTCCCGCGGCTCGAAGCGGCCGAAGCCCCCGCATAGCGCGGGGCAACGCCTCATCTCCGGGAAAGTCACCTCTGTTCACCCCTTCCGGTGGCGCGACGGACAACCGTCCGTCGCGCCACGGGCGAGCCCGCATAGCGTGCTTCCGCTGCCGTTGCCGTTCGGCGGCCGCAGGTCAGGCGAGGGCGACCACAAGGGACAGACGGGGGTGCGTGCGTGCGCGTGGGACTCCTTACGGAGGGTGGGTATCCGTACGCCTCGGGTGAGGGTGGTCAGTGGTGCGACCAGCTCGTGCGGGGCCTGCCCGGGCACGACTTCGAGATCTGCGCCCTGAGCCGCCGCGCCCGGCAGGACGCGGGCGGCTGGTGCGATCTGCCGGAGCACGTGCGGCGGGTGCGCACGGCCCCCCTGTGGGGCGATCCGGCCGGGGCCGTGGGGCGCGCCCACCGCGCGTACGGCCGCCGCGAGCGCCGCCGCTTCGGCGCGTACTTCGCCGGCCTCGCCGAGGCCCTCACCGCCACCGTCGAGCCCGGCCCCGAGGACCGCAAGACCCAGGCGTACCGTTTCGCCGACGCCCTGAACGGCCTCGCCGACCTCGCCCGCGACGCCGGCGGCCTCGGCTCCGCCCTCCGCTCCGAGCAGGCCCTGCGCATCCTGGAGGCCGCCTGCCGCGCCCCCGGCTCCCACCCCGCCGCCTACGGCATCCGCGTCGCCGACCTCCTCGCCGTCACCGCCCTCCTGGAGCGCGCCCTGCGCCCCCTCTCCCTCGACTGGTACGGCACCGCAGGCGACCGCGGCCTCGCCGGGGTCGACCTGTGCCACGCCACCTCCGCGGGCCCCGCCGCCCTCCCGGGACTCCTGGCCAAGCGATTCTTCGGCACCCCCTTCCTCGTCACCGAGTACGAGGTCCGCCTGCGCGCCTACTACCTCAACAGCGCCGCCAGCGCCGCCGGTCTCTCCCTGCCCGTGCGGACCCTGCTCTCCGCGTTCCACCGGCAGCTCACCGCCGAGATCTACGCCCGCGCCGACATCATCACCCCCGGCGACGCCCAGGTGCGGCGCTGGCAGGAGCGCTGCGGCGCCGACCCCGGCCGGCTGCGCACCGTCCACCCCGGCCTCGATCCCGCTCCGTACGAGGCCGTGGGGGAGCGGGCCGAGACCGGCGAGGGGCCGGACGACGGCCTCACCGTGCTCTGGGCCGGCGGCAAGGCCGAGCCCTTCCTGTGGGAGACCCTCGCGGCCCTGCGCCAGGCCGAGCCCGAGGTGCGGATGCGCGTCATCGGCGAGCCGCTGCCCGGAGTCCAGCCCGTCGGCGTCTCCTACGCCCCCGCGGCCACCCCCTGCACGTACGCCACGGGGAGCGTCGTCGTCCTCGCCGGCAGCGCCGAGACGTTCCCGAGGCCGCTCGTGGAGGCGATGCTGTGCGGCCGCGCCACCGTCTCGCCGGACTCCGCCTCCGTCCGCGAAGTCATCGGCGGCACGGGCCTCGTCGTCCCCCCGCGCGATGCCGGCGCCCTCGCCGCGGCCTGCCTGGAGCTGCTGCACGACGCCGGCCGAAGAGCCAGACTCGGTGCCGCCGCCCGCGCCCGCGCCCTCGAACTCTTCACCACCGAAAGGCATGTGACGGACTTCCACGGCATCTACCTCGAACTCATCTCCCGGGCTCCCGCCGGGCGGGACGCCGCCGCCCCCGACCCCGCCGTCCCCTTCTCCCGCGCCGCCGAATCCCGCGCGCCGATCGGCCTGACGCCCCGCCAGTCCTCCCCGACCTGGGCAGGCCGCCCATGACCACACCGCTCAGGGACGGCAGCGCGCCCGCCGCCGCTGCCGGCATAGCCGTAGCCCACGCCGGTACGGGGGAGAGTGAGCCCGCTCAGGCCGGCCCGGCGAAAGCCGATCCCGTGAAGGCCCTCCTGCAGCGCCATCACGGGCTGTGCGCCCGCGCCGTGGACCCCCTGGAGATCGCCGCCGTCCTGGAGGACGGGGGCCTCACGGACCACGCGGCCGCGGAGTGCCGGCACCGGGACGTGTTCTCGCTGGCCGACGAGCTGTACGCACGCACCGAGCGCGAGGAGCCCGAGCGGCCCGCGCCCGGCGTGCCGGGCGACCCGGCGGCGCCCGCGCACGAGGTGCGCGCCCCATGGCGGTTCGCCGGACTGCTCGCCGCCGCCTGGCTCGTCGCGTACGCCCTCCTCGGCGGGCCCGCCCTCGCCGCGCTGCTCTCCGGCCGCGCGTTGTTGCCGGATGCCCTGATGGCAGCCGTCCCGGCCGCCGTCGCCCTCATGTGCAGCCTCGCCCCCGCCCTGTGGTGCACCCGGTGGTTCACCGGACGGGTGCGGCACGCCCTGGTGGCGAGCCGCTCCCGCGCCGAGTTCCGGGCCCGCGCCTGGCCCCTGCTCCTCACGGCCGCAGGGCTGTTCACGGCCGCCCTGGCCGCGCTCCTGTGGTCCGTACGGGCGGCTTCGGGCGCGCCCGCCGCCCGCCCGGCCGAGCTCGCCGCCGTCACTGCCCTCGGCGGGCTGCTCTTCCTGGCCCGGCTGCTCACCGCCCGCGGCTCCGGACGGGCCGCCGCCGTCGCCGCACTGGCCGCCTGCGGCCTGGAAGCGGCGGCGCTCGGCGTCGCGGCAGCGGGTGCACCAGGGCGGTTCGCCGCGCCCGCCGTCGCCTGGGCGACCGGCGCCTACGGCCCCGCCGCCATACCCCTCGTGGCCTGCGCGCTCCCCGCGCTCGCCCTCCTCGCCCACGCCCTGACCGCGCTCTCCCGGGCCTCCGCCCACCGCCACGGCCCGCACGCACCCGTCCCCGCCGACCCCGGAGAAGCCCCGGCCCGGGCCCGGTGACCGCACGTCCCAGTCGCACACCCCCTTCAGAGGAGCAAGGAAGATGACCGTTCACCCCATCCGCACCGCCGGGCGAGAGCGAGGGCGCGACCGATGAGGGTTCTGCTGCTCGGTGCCAACGGCTACCTCGGCCGCTACGTGGCCGACCGTCTGCTCGCCGACCCCGCCGTCCAGCTCACCGCGCTCGGCCGCGGCGACGACGCGGACGTCCGCTTCGACCTCGCCACCGGCAGCCCCGGCGCGCTCACCCGCTTCCTCAACGCCGTCCACCCCGGCGTCGTGATCAACTGTGCGGGCGCCACCCGCGGCGGGGCCCGCGACCTCACCCGGCACAACACCGTGGCCGTCGCCACCGTCTGCGAGTCACTGCGCCGCAGCGGCTGCGGCGCCCGCCTCGTCCAGCTCGGCTGCTCCTCCGAGTACGGGCCCTCCCAGCCCGGCTCGTCCACCGCCGAGGACGCCGTGCCCCGTCCCGGCGGCCCGTACGGGGTGAGCAAGCTCGCCGCCACCGAGCTCGTCCTCGGCTCCGGTCTCGACGCGATCGTCCTGCGCGTCTTCTCGCCCGTCGGCCCCGGCACCCCGGCCGGCTCCCCCCTCGGCCGGCTCGCCGACGCCCTGCGCCGCGCCATGCAGAACGGCGACAGCGAGCTGAAGCTCAGCGGCCTCGGCGTCCAGCGCGACTTCGTGGACGTCCGCGACGTGGCCCGCGCCGTGCACGCCGCCTCCCTCTCCGCCGCCCAGGGAGCCGTCAACATCGGCACCGGGCGCGCGGTCCGGCTGCGCGAGGCCGCGGCCACGCTCGCCCGCGTCGCCGGCTACGGCGGCTCCCTCCACGAGCTCGACGACCCCCACCTGGGCACGCCGCCCGCCTACCCCTACCCCGACGGCTGCGGCAGCTGGCAGCAGGCCGACGTCCGCACCGCCCGCGACCGGCTCGGCTGGCGTCCCCGCATCGGCCTGGAGGAGTCCCTGGCCGACATCTGGATGGAGGCCGCGTGTCGCATCTGAGCCCGCCCGGGCAGCGGCGGTCCCGGGTGCGCGAGGCGCCCCTGCGCTTCGGGGTCCCGGGCTTCGCGCACCCCCTGCTCGCCCCCGCCGAGTGGGGCGAACTCCTGCGCGCCGACGTCCCCGTGGAGTGGGTCGTGCTCGGCAGCGGCGCCATGGCCGCCCCGGGCGGCACCGCCTCCGGCGGCCCCGGCGACCGCCCGGACCCGTATCGCGTGGCCGCCGCCGCCCGGCTGCGCGAGGCGGGAATCCGGGTCCTCGGCCACCTGGACCTGAGGTTCGGCGAGCGCCCCCTCGGCGAGGTGCTCTCCGAGGCCCAGCGCTATCTGAACTGGTACCGGGTCGACGGATTCGCCCTCGACGCCGCCCCCGCCGACCCGGCCGCCCTGCCCGGCACCCGGCGCACGGTCGCCTCCCTGCGCACCGTGCTCGACCGCGCGTACGTCGTCCTCGTCCACGGCACCCACCCCTCGCCCGGCTACGCCGACCTCGCCGAGCAGCTCGTCACCTTCCACGGCCCGTGGTCGGCGTACCGCTGGTCGCAGGTGGCCGAGTGGACCGCCGACTTCCCGGCCGCCCGCTTCTGCCACCTCGTGCACGGCATCCCCCGCGCCCACCTGGAGGAGGCGCTGCGCCTCGCCCGCTGGCAGGGCGCCGGCACGATCTACTTCACCGACCGGACGGACCAGGACGAAGCGGACCCCTGGGAGGTGATGCCCGGCTACTGGGACGAGATCGTCTCGCGCATCGGACCTGGTGTCTCGGAATGAGGCGGGGCGTGGCAGTGTTACGGGGGAAGGACCGAACGCCGCCTGTATGTTCCCCGCCCCGGCGGGGAGGACCCTGGAGTCCCCGTGTCGCTGCCACCCCTGGTCGAGCCGGCTGCCGAGCTCACCGTTGACGAGGTTCGTCGGTACTCCCGCCACCTGATCATCCCGGATGTCGGTATGGACGGGCAGAAGCGCCTGAAGAACGCCAAGGTGCTCTGCGTGGGTGCCGGCGGTCTCGGCTCCCCCGCCCTGATGTACCTGGCCGCGGCCGGCGTCGGCACCCTGGGCATCGTGGAGTTCGACGAGGTCGACGAGTCCAACCTGCAGCGTCAGATCATCCACAGCCAGGCGGACATCGGCCGGTCCAAGGCGGAGTCCGCGCGCGACACGGTGCAGGGCATCAACCCGTACGTGAGCGTCGTCCTGCACGAGGGCCGCCTCGAGGCCGACAACGTGATGGAGATCTTCTCCCAGTACGACCTGATCGTCGACGGCACGGACAACTTCGCCACGCGCTACCTCGTCAACGACGCCTGCGTGCTGCTGGGCAAGCCGTACGTGTGGGGCTCGATCTACCGCTTCGACGGTCAGGCGTCCGTCTTCTGGAGCGAGCACGGCCCCTGCTACCGCTGCCTGTACCCCGAGCCCCCGCCGCCGGGCATGGTCCCCTCCTGCGCCGAGGGCGGCGTGCTGGGCGTCCTGTGCGCCTCGATCGGCTCCATCCAGGTCAACGAGGCGATCAAGCTGCTGGCCGGCATCGGGGACCCGCTGGTCGGCCGCCTGATGATCTACGACGCCCTGGAGATGACCTACCGCCAGGTCAAGGTCCGCAAGGACCCCGACTGCGCGGTCTGCGGCGCGAACCCGACCGTCACGGAGCTCATCGACTACGAGGCGTTCTGCGGAGTGGTCTCGGAGGAGGCCCAGGAGGCGGCGGCCGGCTCCACGATCACTCCCAAGCAGCTCAAGGAGTGGCTGGACGACGGCGAGAACATCGACGTCATCGACGTCCGCGAGCCGAACGAGTACGAGATCGTCTCCATTCCGGGCGCACGGCTGATCCCGAAGAACGAGTTCCTGATGGGCACGGCCCTGCAGGACCTGCCGCAGGACAAGCGCATCGTCCTGCACTGCAAGACGGGTGTCCGGTCCGCGGAAGTGCTGGCGGTGCTCAAGGCGGCCGGGTTCGCCGACGCGGTGCACGTGGGCGGCGGCGTGATCGGCTGGGTCCACCAGGTGGAGCCGGACAAGCCGGTGTACTGAGCGTTGCGTTTCTGAGCGGTAAGGGGTGCCCCCTGTGTGGGGGCACCCCTTACCGCTTGCTTTCTACGAGCCTGCTTGCTCTCTACGAGCAGGTCGTGCCCGCGGCCGGGACCTTGCCGTCCAGCAGGTACGTGTCGACCGTGCGGACCATGCACGCGTTGCCGCTGTTGTACGCCCCGTGCCCCTCGCCCTTGTACGTGACCTCCGCGGCGACGCCCTTGCCGAGGCCTTCGGCCATCCGGTGCGCGCCCGCGTAAGGCGTCGCCGGATCCCCGGTGTTGCCGATGACGACGATGGGCGCCGAGCCCTCCGCGCTGACGTCGATCGTCTTCCACTTGCCCTCGACGGGCCACCCCGTGCAGCTGAGGAGCGACCAGGCGGCGGCCTCCCCGAAGACCGGGGACGCGGCCCGGAACTCGGGCAGCCGGGCCTTCACGTCGTCGGCGGTGTACCGCTGCCGGGAGTCGGCGCAGGAGATCGCCCGGTTGGCAGGCTGGAGGTTGCTGTAGCGGCCGTCGGGGCCGCGCCCGCTCAGGAGGTCGTAGAGCACCAGCAGGGTGTCGCCCGTGCCCTTGTTCATGGCCTCCTGCAGGCCCTGCGTCAGGTACTTCCAGGTGTCCTTGGAGTACAGCGCGGACGCGATGCCGTTGACGGCCTCGTCCTGGGTCAGCTTGCGGCCCTGGCGGGTCGGCAGGGGCTGCCCGTCGAGCTTCTTGAGCAGGGAGACGATCCGGTCCTGGGACGGGCAGGCGGCGGCCTGGGCGGAAGCGGCGCAGTCCTTGAGGTAGTCGCTCAGGGCGAGCTGGAAGCCCTTGGTCTGGCCGAGGTTGCCCTCGACGGGGTCCTGCGTGGGGTCGACCACGGCGTCGAGCACCGCACGGCCCACGTTCTCGGGGAAGAGGTGGGCGTAGACGCCGCCCAGCTCGGTGCCGTAGGAGATGCCGAAGTAGTTGAGCTTCGCGTCGCCCAGGGCGGCCCGCAGCCGGTCCATGTCGCGGGCGGCGCTCAGCGTGTCGACGTGGGGCAGGAGCTTCGCGGAGTTCTTGGCGCAGGCGTCCACGTACGCCTTGTTGGCCGCGAGGGCGGCCCGCTCCTCCTCCGCGTCGTCCGGGGTGCCGTCGATCTGGTTGGCGGCGTCGGTCTCCTTGTCGCCCAGGCAGCGCACGGCCGCGCTGTCGCCCACGCCCCGCGGGTCGAAGCTGACCAGGTCGTAGCGGTCGCGCAGCTTGTCGTAGCTGGTGGCCAGGCCCGGGAGGGTGGCCACGCCCGAGCCGCCGGGCCCGCCGAAGTTGAAGACGAGCGAGCCGAGGCGCTTGCCCTTGTCCCGCGCCTTCGCACGGATCAGGGCGAGCTCGATCTGCTCGCCGCCGGGCTTCGTGTAGTCGAGGGGGACGGGGAGCTTCGCGCACTCCCAGTCCTTGCCGGGCGCCTTGCCGTCGAGAGAGGTGCCCTGCGCCACGCTGGGCGGGGGACAGGCCGTCCAGCGCAGCGGGGCGACCGACGCGGCGCCGTCCTTGTCGCTGCTCTTGCTGCTCTTGGCGTCCCCGGCGTCCGGGGGACCGGAGTCGCCGCAGCCGGAGGCGGCGAGGGCCGTCACGAGCGCGATGCCGGCGCCGAGGAGGGCGGTGGTGGTCCGAGGCCGAGAGGAGCTCATTCCCCCGACTGTACGGAGGTGAAGGCGGGGGAGTCGCCGCCGCGCGGAGGCGTCACCCGGCGCGCAGGGGCGCACAACCCATATGAGCGGCCACCGCGTCCACGTAGAGCGGGAAGACCTCGCGCGGGTCGTCCAGCCGGGTGTGGGTGCGAGCCGGGCCGCTGCGCATGGCGAAGACGGTGGGCCTGCCCCCGCAGTCCGCCCTGACCAGGGCGCCCGCCGCGTCGATGCTGCCGCGCGCCCGCCAGCCGGGGGCGGGCGGGCGGTCGCCGGTGAGGCCCTCGAAGAGGGCGACCAGGCGGGGCCTGGCGGTGGTGGTGAAGCGGGCGGCCCAGGCGGTGGGGCCTATGGGTGTGCCTGTGCCCGTTATGGCGCAGCTGTGGAAGTCGCTGTTCCTGGGGGATCCGGTGCCGGTGCCGTGCTCCTTGGGCAGGCCTGCGATGCCGCAGCTCTCGTGGTCGGTGGTGGAGGGTGACGGCCGGCGGTTCAGGCGGAGCGGGGGAAGTGTGGTGCAACTCGACCTTTGCGTGGCGGAGTTGGCTGCTCGTACCAGGAGTTCGCCTGCTGTGGTGGCGGGAAGCGCCATGGCGCTCTTGAGCATCACGACGGACGGGCGGCCGTCCACGTCGCAGCTCTCCGGCAGCACCAGTGCGCCCGTGCCGGAGGCCGCCGCGGTGAAGCCCGGCAGGCCGTCGGGGAGCGGGACGTCGCCGCCACCGAATA
The DNA here is from genome assembly GCF_000719265.1 of Streptomyces roseoverticillatus. GTDB lineage: Bacteria > Actinomycetota > Actinomycetes > Streptomycetales > Streptomycetaceae > Streptomyces > Streptomyces roseoverticillatus. The sequence continues at coordinate 98,249 of NZ_JOFL01000008.1, forward strand.
ACTCGCCCAGCCACGAACGGCGTTCACCCGCCTCCCGGGGCCCCGTGCCCAAGCGGAGGTCGAGCCGCTGCTCGTACGCGCCGGAACCCTGGCCCCCGTGCCAGCGGAGCGAGCACTGGCCGGTGGGGCGGCCGGGGCCGGGCGGGATCTCGTCAGTGATGCGGTCGCGGTCGCCGCGGCGGAAGGGCGCCTCGTCCTCGGGCCAGGCGCCCCAGCAGTACGCGCGCCCGCCGAGCGGGGTGGACTGCGTCTGCCAGAGCGCGACGAGGGCGGCCACCAGGGCGGCGATGGCCAGGGCGCCGGTGAGGGCCCGGGACTTGCGGTGATCCGGCTGGTCGCCGGTGGTGTGCAGGTGTGCTGTGTCTGGTGTTGTGCGTGGTGTCATGTGCGGCACTTCGTCCCCCCGAACTCCGTTCACGTCCGCGGAACTGCTGTGCGGGCGATCGTAGTGCGAGCCACTGACATTCGACCCAGTTGATCGCGTCTCGTGCCCGTCACCGGTGATATGTGCTATGTGTGCTATGAGCAGATCTTGTCTGGTTCCGGCACCGTACCGTCCAGCAGGTAGGCGTCGACGGCCCCCTTGACGCATGCATTGCCGCTGTCGTAGGCGCCGTGCCCCTCGCCCCGGTAGGTCAGCTCGACGGCGACGCCCGGCCCCAGCTCCTGCGCCATGTGCTTCGCTCCCCCGTAAGGGGTAGCGGGGTCACCGGTGTTGCCGACGACGAGGATCGGCGCCGAGCCCTTCGCGCTCACGTCCGGCGTCTGCCACGCGCCCTTCACCGGCCAGCCCGTGCACTGGGTGAGGCTCCAGGCCATGAAGTCCCCGAAGACGGGCGACGCCTTGCGGAACTCCGGCACGCGCTGCTCGATCTCGGCCGCCGTGTAGCGCTGCGCGAAGTCCGCGCAGGTGATGGCATTGAGGGAGGACTGGAGGGTGCTGTAATGGCCGTCCTGGCCACGGCCGTTCATGGCGTCGCCGAGGGAGAGCAGAAGCCGGCCGTCGCCGTTCCCGGCGTCCTCGATGCCCTCGGTCAGGTAGTCCCAGAAGTCCTTCGAGTAGAGGGACTGCGCGATGCCGCCCGTCGCGAGGGAGCGGGTCAGGTCGCGGCCCGCCGCGCCGGGGACCGGCTTGTCGCCCAGGCGCTGGAGGAGCGCACGGATCCGGGGTTCCGTCGGGCAGTTGTCCGACGTCTTCGTGCAGGCCCCCATGTAGTTGGTGAGGGCCAGCTCGAAGCCCTGCGCCTGGGCGAGGGCGCTCTGCACGGGGTCCGCGGACGGGTCCACGACGCCGTCGAAAAGTGCGCGGCCGACTTTGTCCGGGAACAAGTGGGCGTAGACGCCGCCGAGTTCCGTCCCGTACGACACGCCGAAGTAGTGCAGCTTGGCGTCGCCCAGGACCTCGCGCATCAGGTCCATGTCGCGGGCCGCGTTCTCCGTGCCCACGTGGGGGAGGACCTTGCCGGAGTTGCGCTCGCAGCCGGCGGCGTAGGCGGCCACCCGCTCCACCAGGGCCTTCTCGCGGGCGGGGGTGGCCGGGGTGGCGTCCGCTGCGTAGTAGGCGTCGAGTTGCCTGTCGTCCAGGCAGGTGACGCCGCTGCTGCGGCCCACGCCCCGCGGGTCGAAGCTGACCAGGTCGTAGCGGGTGCGGAGCTTCTTGTAGTCGTCGGCGAAGGCCGGGAGCGCGGCGATGCCGGAGCCGCCGGGGCCGCCGAAGTTGAAGACGAGCGAGCCGATGCGGTGGGCCTGGTCCGTGGCCCTGGCCCGGATCAGGGCGATGTCGATGCTGTTGGTGTTGCTCCTGGGTTTTGCGTAGTCGAGGGGGGCGTGGAGCGTCGCGCACTCCCAGTCGGGGCCCGGGGCCCGGCCGGACGATCCGCCTTCCGCGGGGGTGGGCGGTGGGCAGGCCTTCCAGGAGAGCTGCTGGCGGGGGGTGTCCGCGCTCCCGGGGCGGGTGGTGTTGCTCGCGTCGCTTGCGTGCGGGGTGCGAGTGCCGGTGCTCTTGCCGGCGCTTCCTGTGCCCCCTGCGCCTGCGCACGCTGTCGCTGTGACCGCCAGGAGTGCGGCGGCGAGCGTGCCTCCTGCCCGTGCGGATCTGATCACTCGTTCATCGTCCGGGCGGGGAGGTGGAGGTGCGCGCGGGATGGGGCGTACGGGTTACTCGGGGAGTTTGTTGTTAACCCCCTACAGGGGGACGAATGTGATCTCCGTGGCCTTGACGCTCACCCACACCGGTGTGCCCTCCGACAGCTTCAGCTCCGCCGCGGCGGCCGGAGTGATCTCCGCGACGACGTCCGGCTCACCCGACACGAGGACCCGCAGGCGGCCGCCGTGCGCGGTGATCTCGCGGATCGTGCCCTGCCAGACGTTGCGGGGACTTCCCGCGGTGGGGCGCGCGGTGTGGAGTGAGACCGCTTCCGGGCCGACCACGGCCAGGCCTGCTGCCGCCTCGTGCGGGTCGCCGCCGCAGTGGGCGTCGGCCGTGACCAGGCTCGCGCCGTCGTCCAGGAGCAGGGTTCGCTCCGCCGTGGACTTGCCCGGCCACGCGTTCCGGCCCAGCATGCGGGCCACCCACGGGGAGCGGGGGTACCGGGTCAGCTCGTTCGGCGTCGCGTACTGGACGGTCGCGCCGTCCTCCAGGACGAGGACGCGGTCCGCCAGCGAGACCGCCTCCACCGGGTCGTGCGTGACGATCAGGCAGACGCCGGGGAAGTCCGCCAGGTGGGCGCGGAGGGTGTGCCGGACCGCGGAGCGGGTCGACTGGTCCAGGGCGGCCAGGGGCTCGTCCAGGAGGAGCAGGCGGGGGCGGGCCGCCAGGGCCCTGGCCAGGGCCACGCGCTGGGCCTGGCCGCCGCTGAGGCTGCCGGGCCTGCGGTGGGCCAGGTCGCCCACGCCCAGGCGGGTCAGCCAGTGGTGGGCCTGGCGGTGCGCTTCGTTCTTGGAGGTGCCCTGGGAGCGGAGGCCGTAGGCGGTGTTGGCTACGGCCGTGAGGTGGGGGAAGAGGGCGGTGTCCTGGGGGACCCAGGAGATGTGGCGGCGGTGGGGTGGTTCCTCGGACACGTCCTTGTCGCCGAGCTTCAGGGTCGTTGTCGTGGCGCGGTCCGTCAGGCCCAGCAGGGCTCGGAGCAGGGTGGTCTTTCCCGCGCCGTTCGGGCCCACCACGGCGATCGTGGTGCCGGGCTGTGCGGTGAGCGTGGTGTTCGCTGCGCCGGTGACCGTGGTGTGCAGGGGGTGCGGGGTGGCGGGGGCGGGACCGGGGTGGCCGGAGCCCTCCGGGGCTGCATGATTTACGGCCCCTGTCCGTCGTTCCAGGTGCCCCGAACTCCGCCGCAAATCACTCCCCCGGCTACCGCTGGGGGTGCCCCCGACGCCCCTTGCCGGGCCCCGGCCACCCCGGCCCCTCCCGTCTTCCCGCGTCTGCAGCCAGTGGCCCCTGAGGGCCAGGAGTACCGCTGTGGCGATCAGCAGGAGCAGGAGTGAGACCGCTGTGGCGCCCTCCGGGTCGTCCTGGAGGAGCAGATACACCTGGAGGGGGAGCGTCTGGGTTTCTCCTGGGAGGTTGCCCGCGAAGGTGATCGTCGCGCCGAATTCGCCCAGCGCTCTCGCCCACGTGAGGGCCGCGCCTGCGATCAGGCCCGGCGCCACCATGGGGAGGGTGATCGTGCGGAAGACGCGGAGCGGGCTCGCTCCCAGGGACGTCGCGGTCTCTTCGTAGCGGGGGTGGAGGCCCGCCAGGGCTCCTTCCAGGCTGATCACCAGGAACGGCATCGCCACGAAGGAGGACGCCACTACTGCGCCTGCTGTGGAGAAGGGGAGCGTGATGCCCAGCGATTCCAGGGGCGGGCCCAGGACGCCCCTGCGTCCGTAGCCCTGGAGGAGGGCCACGCCCGCGACCGTCGGCGGGAGCACCATCGGCAGCATCACCAGGCAGCGGACGAGTGATTTGCCTGGGAAGTCCACCCTGGCCAGGAGCCAGGCCAGGGGGACTCCGAGGAGGAGGGAGACGCCCAGGGCCCAGGCCGAGACCAGGAGGGACAGCCCGAGCGCCTCCGTTGCCTCGTGCGAGGTGAGGCGCGACGGGAGCGTGCTCCACGGCGTGCGGGCCAGGATGCCCGCCAAGGGCAGGAACAGGAACGCCACCGCTGCCGTTGCGGGCAGCGCCAGCGTCAGCGGCGTCTTCCTCACGGCTGCTGGAAGCCCGCTTCGCGGAGCAGCTTCTGGGCCTCGTCGGTGCTCAGCCACTTCACGAAGTCGGCCGCCCGGGTCGTGTGCTTGGAGCTCTTGAGGGTCGCCGCGGGGTACGACGCCACGGCGTTCTGGGCGTCGGGGATCGCCGTGGTGGCGACCTTGTTCTTGGCTGTGGTGGCGTCCGTTACGTAGACGATTCCCGCGTCCGCCTCGCCCAGGCTCACCTTGCTCAGCACCGCCCGTACGCTGGGCTCCTGGGAGACCGGCTTCACCGTGACGTGCTGCTGGTCCAGGACCTTCTTGCTGTAGCGGCCCACCGGGACCTCGGGTGCCGCCAGGACGACCTTGAGGTCGTCGCGGGACAGGTCCGAGAGGGACTTGATGTTCTTGGGGTTGTCCTTGGCCGTGGCGATCGTCAGCCGGTTCTTCGCGATGACGGTGGGCGAGCCCGTGTCCTTCTTGAGGTCCTCCATCGTCTTCGTGTCCGCCGTGACCAGAGCGTCCGCAGGTGCCCCCTGGCGCACCTGCGCCGCCAGTTCCTGGGAGCCCGCGAAGGAGAACGTGACCTTGGTGCCCGGGTGCTCCTTCTCGTAGGCCGCACCCGCCTGCTTGAAGACGTCGGTCAGGGACGCGGCCGCCAGGACCGTGAGGCTGGTGGGTTCCTCGGCGTCGGACTTGTCCTCGCCGCCGCAGGCCGCGAGGAGCGGGACGAGCAGGGCGCCGGCCAGGAAGGGCAGGGAGCGGCGAATGTGCATCGGTTCTCCGTGGTCAGGTGCGGTCGATGTGCACGTTCGTGGCCTTCACCCGGGCCACCGCTTCCATCCCGACCGCCAGGCCGAGCTCCTCGACGGCCTCGCGCGTCAGGAGGGAGACCAGCCGGTGCGGGCCGGCCTGGATCTCGACCTGGGCCGCCACGTCGCCGAGCTTGACCGCGGTGATGATGCCGGGGAAGGCGTTGCGGGCGCTGGTGTACGCGTCCTCGCCGTCGGCCGCCTCCGCCGCGAGGGACACCGAGAACGCGGCCAGGTCGGCCCCGTCGATGTGCCGCTTCCCCGCTTCGTCGCGGCGCGTCGGTATCCGGCCCGCGTCGGCCCACCGCCGGACGGTGTCGGCGCTGACTCCGAGCAGCTTGGCCGCCCGGCCGATGGTGTAGGAACGCATATGCGGCACGTTAAGGGGGTGTCACTCGCATTTGCAAGGTGTCCAGGGGTGCACCTGCCGCAGATGCTGCGGTCCGGTACTCAGATCGCTCCCTTGCGGGTCAGGTGCGAGAACGACAGCCACCCCGGCAGCACCGGCAGCCACAGCGTCATGAGGCGGAAGAGCAGCACCGCCGGCGTGCCCTGTTCCGCGGGGAGCCCGGCCACCGTCAGCGCCGCCGTCAGGGCCAGTTCCACCGCGCCCACGCCGCCCGGCGTCGGTGCCGCCGACCCCAGGGCGTTGGCGGTCAGGAACACCACCGCGATGCTCGCGTAGCTCAGCTCGCCCCCGAACGCGCGGATCGACGCGTCCAGGCACATAACGTTCGCCGCCGTCAGCAGCAGCATGCCGCCGATGCCCGAGACCAGCTTCTGCGGGCGCTGCATCACGTCCAGCATGCGCGGGATCACGCCCGCGAAGAGCGACCGGAGGCGGGTCGACACGAACTTCCGCAGGACGGGGATCGCCGCCACGACCAGCACCAGCACGGCGGCCGTCAGGAGGCCGCCGATGACCGTGCGGGAGGGGCCGAGGGACGAGCTGCGTTCCGTGCCGGTGACGTAGCCGAAGGACAGCAGCAGCAGGATGTGGCACGCCAGGCCGAACAGCTGGGACGCGCCCACGCTCGCCACCGCAAGGCCCGGGCGGACGCCCGAACGCTGCAGGAAGCGGGTGTTCAGGGCCACGCCGCCGACCGCCGCGGGAGCCACCAGCTTGACGAACGAGCCGGCCACCTGGGCCAGCACCGTGCGGCCGAAGCCCACCTTCTCGGGCACGAAGCCCAGCAGGCTCATCGAGGCGGCGACGTACGTCAGCGCCTGGAAGGCCACCGCGACCGCCACCCACGCCCAGTTCGCCTTGTCGACGAGGTCGCCGAACTGCACGTGGGTGAGCTGCGACAGCAGGAAGTACGCGGCGAAGGCGCCCGCGACGAAGCTGATGAGGGTGCGCGGCTTGATGCGCTCCAGGCGGACGGGCTCTATCGGGGCCTGGGGGCGGATGAGCAGGACCTGGCGGCGGATCTGGGCCAGCAGGTCCTCTTCGCGGGCCTCCTCCAGGGCCTCGTCTATGGCGCGCTTCTCGGCCTGCCGTTCCGCCTTGAGCGTCTTGCGGTCGCTGACGGTCTCCTTGGCGGCTTCCGCCGCCTCCAGGACCTTCTCGCGCTCGCGCTGGGCCCGCTCGCGGGCGAGCTGGCGCAGGGTCGCGCGGCTGACGCGGGTGAGGGCGATGGGCTGCAGGAGCGGGAGGCTGTCGGCGATGGCGTCGGGGCCGAGGACGGCCACGCCGGTGGCCACGGCGCGTTCGGCGCCGACCCGCAGGCCGAGCGTGACGAGGAGCTGCGCCACGTCCATGCGCAGGACCACGTCGCCGGCCGCGATCTCGCCGCCGCGCAGGTCGGTCAGGACCACGTTGCCGGAACGATCCACCAGCAGGGCGTCGCCGTCGAGCCTGCGGTGCGCGATGCGGCGCGACTGCAGGGCCTGCACCTGGCGCCACGCGCCCGCCATGAGCTCGTCGGTGATCTCCTCGGTGGGGACCTGGCCGAGGGGGCGGCCGCCGATGTGCTCGTAGACGAGCATCACGGCGTCCGGGCCCAGCTCGGAGGTGGCGATCAGCTTGGGGGCGTTGGCGCCGGCCGCGATGGCCGCGTAGGCCAGCAGTGCCTCCTGCTCCAGGGCCTGGCGCAGGGACTGCAGGCTGCGGCGCTGGGTGATGCCCCGCAGGGCCAGCCGCTGCCAGACGCGGTAGAAGAAGCCCTGCGCCTGTTGCTCGCGGTCGACGACCGTGACGTCCAGGGGCGGGCCGTCCTCCAGGGTGACGATGTAGCGGCGGCCCCGCTCGTGCGGCTCGGTGTCGTCGGCGCCGTCCTCGGTGCGCAGCGCGGTGACCGGCTTGAAGCCGACGCGGCGCAGGCCCGTCAGCAGGTGACGGCCCGTGGGGCGGACATTGGGGGAGCCGACGGCGTAGAGCGTGCCGTAGGCGACCGTCCAGCCGATCAGGACGGTGGTGACGATCGAGAACGGCGTCGTGTAGCCGTTGACCAGGACGGCGAAGGCGTCCAGGAGGAGGACCGCCCACATGGCGACCCGCCAGCGGGGGCGGTGGGACATGCCCACGGCCGTCATGTAGGCGATGACCGGTGCCAGGTAGCCGTGCACGGGGTCGGTGAGGCCGCCGGTGGGGGCCTGCTGGGTGAGGGCGTCCCGGATCGAACCGGGGGCCGACCGGGCGACCCACAGGTCGGTGGCCAGCGACACGCCGTGCGCGAGCACGGCCGCCAGCACGCCGTCGGCGATGCGCAGCCCGTCCCGTTTGATCAGCCGCTCGACGGCGAAGGCCACGGGGACGATGAAGATGGCGATGTTGGCCGCGAGGCCCGCGAAGCTCGCCAGCAGCTGCGGGGCGCGCCCCGTGCTCTCCTTGATGTCCTGTTCGAGGCCCGTGGTGGTGCCGTGGGCGAAAGCCGCGAGGGCCAGGACGAGGGCGATGCCGACGATGCCGAGGAAGAGCCGCACCAGGTCGGCCGGGCGGTGCACGCGCGCGGGCAGCAGCGGCTCGTCGCCGGAGACCCGGTCGATGTGTGCCTCCCCGTCCGCGCAGTCGTAGCCGGGCTCCCCGGAAGCGGGCAGCGCTCGGGGAGCGCGGTCCTCTTCAGGAGGCTCCGCGCCCTGCTGCCGGTCCTTCTCTTCTTCTTGGTCTCGTATCACCTGTCACCGCCCGGAAGATGGTGGCATGGCCCCGCCGGGCGAGGGGGCATCAGGGTGCAATTCGGGGGCGCGGACTCCGGATCGTACGCCCTGTGGTGCGAATGCGCACTCTGAGTGACCGGGGGTCCGTGCTGTCGGTGGGGTACGGCACCATGGGCCGGATGAGCGAGGACGATGAGCTCCCCGAGTACGCGGAGCGGGTGCTGGAGGTCGCCGAGCGGATCCCGCCCGGCCGGGTGATGACCTACGGGGACGTCGCCGAGTGGCTGGGGGAGGGCGGGCCGCGGCAGGTCGGCCGCGTCATGGCGCTCTACGGCGGCGCCGTGCCCTGGTGGCGGGTCGTCCGCGCGGACGGCGTCCTGCTGCCCGGCCACGAGCTGCGCGCCCTCGCCCGCTACCGCGAGGAGGGCACGCCGCTGCGCGAGGCCGGGCGGGCCGCTGAGGGACACGTGCCCCGGCTCGCCATGGCCCGCGCCCGCTGGGACGGCCGCGAGCCCGGGAGTGTGACTCCGCACACCTGACGGTTTCCCCCGGCCACCGTGTGACCGGTGCGGGACCGGTCTCACCCGAACGGATGAGACCGTGGAAGCCGTGCGCCGACTCCCGGGACGCCCTGCGCCCCGGACGCCGCCTGGCGTAGCGTCGGGAACCGCCGTCACTCCCCGGCCTCCAGGCCCGCACGGCCGCACGACTCCCCGCACCCCCACCAGGACCGGCAACCCACGTGAGCTCCTCCCCGCCTTCCGGCTCGACCCGGCCGCAGCGCCCGCAGGCACGGCAGCCCTCCCCGGGCGCCTACCGCCTCGTGCGCACCCGGCCGGGCCCCACGGCCCTTCCTGAGCTGGACGCGCGGCAGCGCGCCGTGGTTGAGCACGCCGGCGGTCCCCTGCTCGTCCTCGCGGGGCCCGGCACGGGAAAGACCACCACGCTGGTCGAGGCCGTCGCGGAGCGGGTGCGCCGGGGCACCCCGCCGGAGCGGATCCTCGTCCTCACCTTCAGCCGCAAGGCCGCCGTCGAGCTCCGCGACCGGATGGCCGCCCGGCTCGGCGCCGGAGCCGGCGCGCCCCGGGCCACGACCTTCCACTCGTACTGCTACGCCCTGGTCCGCGCCCACCAGGACGCCGACCTGTTCATCGACCCGCTGCGGCTGCTGTCCGGCCCCGAGCAGGACGCCGTCGTGCGCGAGCTGCTGGCCGGCCAGGCCGGGCTGGAGCGCGCCGGCCGCGCCCGCGTGCGCTGGCCCGACGAGCTCCGCGCCTGCCTGACCACCCGCGGCTTCGCCGACGAGGTGCGCGCCGTCCTCGCCCGCAGCCGCGAGCTCGGGCTCGGCCCCGGCGCCCTCGGCGACTTCGCCGGCCGCACCGGGCGGCCCGACTGGGCCGCCGCCGCGTCCTTCCTCGCCGAGTACCTGGACCTGCTCGACCTGCGCGGCGTCCTCGACTACGCCGAACTCGTCCACCGCGCGGTCCTCCTCGCCGAGCGGCAGGACACCGCCGCCGAACTGGCCGGCCGCTACGACGCCGTCTTCGTCGACGAGTACCAGGACACCGACGCCTCCCAGGTGCGGCTCCTGCGGGCCCTCGCGGGCGACGGCCGCACCCTCGTCGCCTTCGGCGACCCCGACCAGTCGATCTACGCCTTCCGGGGCGCCGACATCAACGGCATCCTCGAATTCCCGCACGCCTTCCCGCGCCGGGACGGCTCGCCCGCGCCCGTCGAGGTCCTCACCACCTCGCGCCGCTCCGCCGCGCGGCTGCTCGACGCCACCCGGCTGCTCACCCGCCGGATGCCCCTCACCCGCCTCCCCGCGGACGCCGTCCGCGCGCACCGGGACCTCACCGCGGTGCGCGAGGGCGGGAGCGTGGAGGCGTACACGTACCCCACCGCGGGCGCCGAGACCGACAACATCGCCGACATCCTGCGCCGCGCCCACCTGGAGGACGGCGTCCCCTGGCACGAGATGGCCGTCCTCGTCCGCGCCGGCTCCCGCTCCATACCGTCCCTGCGCCGCGCCCTGACGTCGGCGGGCGTCCCCGTGGAGGTCGACGGCGACGACATCCCCCTGCGCCAGGAACCGGCGGTCGCCCCGCTGCTGACGGCGCTGCGGGTGGTGGCCGAGGGCGTGGCCTCGTCCGCCGCCACGGAGGCCTCCGACCGGCAGACCCCTGCCGTGGACCCCGAGACCGCCCTCACCCTCCTCACTTCCCCGCTCGGCGGCATGGACGCGACGGACCTCCGGCGCCTCGGCCGCGCTCTGCGCGATGAGGAGCGAGCCGGCGGCGCCGACCTGCCGAGACCCTCCGACACCCTCATCGCCGAAGCCCTGGCGCAGCCCGAACGGCTGGCCGTCCACGACCCCGCCTACGCCCGCGGCGCCCAGCGCCTCGGCGCCCTCCTGCGCGAGGCGCGCGAGCTCCTCGCGGCCGGCGGCACCGCCGAAGAGGCCCTCTGGGCCCTCTGGGACGGCACCCCCTGGCCCGCCCGCCTGGAGCGCGCGGCCCACCGCGGCGGCGCCGCCGGCCGCAACGCCGACCGTGACCTCGACGCGATCTGCGCCCTCTTCGAGACCGCCGCCCGCGCCGAGGAACGCACTGGCGGCCGCGGCGCCCTGAACTTCCTCGACGAGCTCGAAGCGCAGGACATCGCCGCCGACACCCTCACCCGCAGGGCCGTCCGCCCGGACGCCGTGCGCCTGATGACCGCCCACCGCTCCAAGGGCCTCGAATGGCACCTCGTGGTCGTCGCGGGCGTTCAGGAGGGCCTCTGGCCCGACCTGCGGCGCCGCGGCTCGCTCCTGGAAGCCGACCGGATCGGCCGCGACGGCCTCGCCGAACCGCTCAGCCCCGGCGCGCTGCTCGCCGAGGAGCGCCGCCTGTTCTACGTGGCGGCCACGCGTGCGCGCGAGCGCGTGGTCGTCACCGCGGTCAAGGCGGCCGCCGAGGACGGCGACCAGCCCTCCCGGTTCCTGGCCGAGCTGGGCGCCGAGCCCGTCGACGTCACCCAGCGCCCCCGGCGCCCCCTGGCCGTCTCCGCGCTCGTGGCGGAGCTGCGCGCCACGACCGTCGACCCCGCCGCCTCGGACGCCCTGCGCTCCGCCGCCGCGCAGCGCCTCGCCCGGCTCGCGGCCCTGCGCGACGACGAGGGCCAGCCGCTCGTCCCGGCGGCCCACCCGTACCGCTGGTGGGGCCTGCACGAGCCGACGCACAGCGAGGTGCCGCTGCGCGACCGCACGCGCCCCGTCGCCCTGTCCGGCTCGGCCCTCGGCCAGCTGGGCACCTGCTCCCTGCAGTGGTACCTGGGGCGCGAGGTGAAGGCCGACGCACCCGCCACCGCCGCCCAGGGGTTCGGCAACGTGGTGCACGTCCTCGCCGACGAGGTCGCCTCCGGCCGCACCCCCGCCGACCTCGCCGTGCTCATGGAACGCCTCGACTCCGTGTGGGACGCGCTCGCCTTCGACGCCCCCTGGAAGTCCGCGCAGGAGAAGGAGAACGCCCGCGCGGCCCTGGAGCGCTTCCTGCGCTGGCACGTGATGGACCGCGGCGGCCGGGCCCCCGTCGCGACCGAGCACCCCTTCGACGTCACCCTGAAGGCCGACGACTACCTGGTCCGCATCCGCGGCTCCATGGACCGCGTCGAAGCGGACGAGCACGGCCGCACCTACGTCGTCGACTTCAAGACCGGCAAGGGCACCGTCTCCGCCAAGGAGGTCGAGCGCCACCCCCAGCTCGCCGTCTACCAGCTCGCCGTCGAGCACGGCGCCGTCGACGACGCCTTCGAGGGCGCCCGGCCGCGGCCCGGCGGTGCCGAGCTCGTCCAGCTGCGCCAGGGCGCGGCGAAGAAGGACGGCGGCGACTCCGTACCCAAGGTGCAGGCCCAGGAGCCGCTGGGCGAGGGCGAGTGGATCGGCGGGCTGCTCGCCGAGGCCGCGGGCCGCGTCCTGGAGGAGCGGTTCGCGCCCCGCCCCGGCCAGCACTGCTCGCACTGCTCCTTCCGCGCCTCCTGCACCGCCCGGCCCGAGGGCCGGCAGGTCGTCGAGTAGCCCGGTCGGCACAGAACCCCTCTGACCTGCGGCGATTCAGGACTGTCAGTGGCGGCCGTTAGCGTGGTGTGCCGTGACCCCGCGCCTGACCGACCCCGAGCAGCTCAAGGAGCTCCTCGGCATCCCCTTCACCCCGGAGCAGACGGCCTGCATCACCGCGCCGCCCGCCCCGCAGGTCATCGTGGCCGGCGCCGGCTCCGGCAAGACCACGGTGATGGCCGCGCGCGTGGTCTGGCTCGTCGGGACCGGACAGGTCGCTCCCGAGCAGGTCCTCGGCCTCACGTTCACGAACAAGGCAGCGGGCGAGCTGTCCGAGCGCGTCCGCAAGGCGCTCCACGCCGCCGGCGTCACCGACCCCGAGCCCTCGGCCGCCGACCCCGACCAGGCCCCGGGCGAACCGCAGATCTCCACGTACCACGCCTTCGCCGGACGGCTCCTGAAGGAGCACGGCCTGCGCATCGGCCTGGAGCCCGGCGCCCGCCTCCTCGCCGACGCCACCCGCTTCCAGCTCGCCGCCCGCGTCCTGCGCACCTCACCGGGCCCGTACCCCGCCCTCACCCGGTCCTTCAGCGACCTCGTCGCCGACCTCCTGGCCCTCGACGGCGAGCTCGCCGAACACCTCGTGGCCACCGGCGACCTCCGCCGTCACGACCGCGAGCTGCTCGCGACCCTGGAAGGCGCCCGGCTCACCAACGCCGACCTGCGCAAGGTCCCTGAGACCGCCCGCGCCCGCCTCGAACTGCTGGAGCTCGTCGGCGCCTACCGCGAGGAGAAGCGGGGGCGCGACCTCCTCGACTTCGGCGACCAGATCGCCCTCTCCGCCGAGCTCGCCCGCACCCGCCCCGAGGCGGGCCGGATCCTGCGCGAGCAGTTCGCCGTCGTCCTCCTCGACGAGTACCAGGACACCTCCGTCGCCCAGCGCCTCCTGCTCTCCGGCCTCTTCGGCGGCGGCACCGGCCACGCCGTCACCGCCGTCGGCGACCCCTGCCAGGCCATCTACGGCTGGCGCGGCGCCTCCGTCGCCAACCTGGACGACTTCCCGGAGCACTTCCCCTTCGCCGACGGCAGCCCCGCCCGGCGCTTCGCCCTCAGCGAGAACCGGCGCAGCGGCGGCCGCCTCCTCGACCTCGCCAACGGCCTCGCCGCCGAGCTGCGCGAGCGCCACGAAGGCGTCGAGGCCCTGCGCCCCGCCCCCGGCGCCGAGCGCGACGGCGTCGTGCGCTGCGCCCTGCTGCCCACCCACGCCGAAGAGCTCGACTGGCTCGCCGGCTCCCTCGCCCACCTCGTGCGCACCGGCACCCGCCCCGGCGACATCGCCGTCCTGTGCCGCACCGCCGCCGACTTCGCCCAGATCCAGGGCGCGCTCGTGCAGCGCGACATCCCCGTCGAGGTCGTCGGCCTGTCCGGGCTGCTGCACCTGCCGGAGATCGCCGACCTCGTCGCCGTCTGCGAGGTCCTCCAGGACCCCGCCGCCAACGCCTCCCTCGTCCGGCTGCTGATCGGGCCCCGCTGGCGCATCGGCGCCCGCGACCTCGCCCTCCTCGGCCGCCGCGCCCGCACCCTCGTGCCCTACGGCAGCGCCGGCGACGACCCCGGGCGGCGCCTCGCCGAAGCCGTCGAAGGCGTCGACCCGGCCGAGACGGTCTCCCTCGCCGATGCCCTCGACACCTTCCTCGCCGCCGATGTCCCCGATGACGGTCTGCCCTTCTCCGCCGAGGCCCGCGTCCGCTTCGCCCGCCTCGCCGCCGAACTGCGCGACCTGCGGCGCTCCCTGGCCGACCCCCTCATGGACGTCCTCCACCGCGTCCTCGCCGTCACCGGCCTGGAGGTCGAGCTGTCCGCCTCGCCGCACGCCCTGGCCGCCCGGCGCCGCGAGACCCTCTCCCACTTCCTGGACATCGCCGCGGGCTTCGCCGCCCTCGACGGCGAGACCACCGTGCTCTCCTTCCTCGGCTTCCTGCGCACCGCCGCGCAGTACGAGAAGGGCCTCGACAGCTCCCTCCCCGGAGGGGAGGACACCGTCAAGATCCTCACGGCGCACAAGTCCAAGGGCCTCGAATGGGACGTCGTCGCCGTCCCCGGCCTCGTCGACCGGACGTTCCCCAGCGAGCAGTCCCGCGACTCCTGGACCGCCCAGGCCAAGGTCCTCCCGCACGCCCTGCGCGGCGACGCCGACACCCTGCCCGACGTCGAGGCGTGGGACAGCAAGGGCATGGCCGCCTTCAAGGCCGCCATGAAGGAACACCAGCGCATCGAGGAACTCCGCCTCGGCTACGTCACCTTCACCCGCCCCCGCTCCCTCCTCCTCGGCTCCGGCCACTGGTGGGGCCCCAGCCAGAAGAAGCCCCGCGGGCCGTCCGCCTTCCTCGACGCCCTCCGCGCGCACTGCGAGGCCGGCCACGGCGAGATCGAGGCCTGGGCCGAGGCCCCCGAGGAGGGCGCGGAGAACCCCGCCCTGGAGGACACCGGAACCGACCGCTCCTGGCCGCTGCCCCTGGACCCGGACTCCCTCGCCCGCCGCCGCGCCGCGGCGGACGCGGTGCGGGGGTATTTGGAGCGACTGGACGCCGCTCCGGCGGAGGCCGGGGAGCCCGGCCCCGCCGACGATCCGGACTGGCCGCCCCCGCCGGAGGACGAGGACGACGCGGCGCCCGAGTGGTACGAGCCGTACGAGGACGAGCCCCTCGCCGACCCGGACGCGTGGGAGTCCTTGCCGACGACCCGCCCGGAGGCGGATGCGGGAGCCGGGGCGTACGAGGGCGAGATCCTCTCCGAGCCCGACGCGTGGGAGTCCTTGCCGGCGGCTCGTCCCGAGGCCCCTGCGGAGCCCGAGGCGGCCGGCGGCGGGGCCGCCGTGTTGCCCGGGCCCCGCCGGGCACCCGGCGCTCCCGTGCCCGTACGGGGCGAGCACACCCCCGCCCGCCCCCGCCCCGCCGGAGGCCTGCCCCACCCGGCGCCGGAGCCCGAGGACATTCCTTCCGGCCCGCCCGGAGGGCACCTCCTGCCCGAAGAAGCCCGGCTCGCCGCCTCCTGGGACCGTGACCTCGACGCCCTGGCGGGCGAGCTCCGCCGGGCGCGTGCGCGCGAGCGCGACGTCCCTCTGCCCGCCGCGCTCAGCGCCTGGCAGCTGGTCAGGCTCGCCGGCGACCCCGAAGGGTTCGCGCGCGAGCTCGCCCGGCCCATGCCGCGCCCGCCCCAGCCCGCGGCCCGCCGCGGCACCCGCTTCCACGCCTGGATCGAGTCCCGCTTCGAGCCGCTGCCCCTGCCACTGCTCGGGCCCGACGAGCTGCCCGGCGGCGCGGACGACGACGGCCCCGGCCCCGAGATCGCCGACGAGCAGGACCTCGCCGCCCTCAAGGAGGCCTTCGAGCGCACCCCGTACGCCCACCGCGTCCCCCACCGGATCGAGGTGCCCGTCCAGCTCACCCTGGCGGGCCGCGTCGTGCGCGGCCGCATCGACGCGGTCTACCGCGAGCGCGGCCCCGAGGGCGACACATACGAGATCGTCGACTGGAAGACGAGCCGCGCCCACGACGCCGACCCCCTGCAGCTCGCGATCTACCGCGTCGCCTGGGCCGAGCAGCACGGCCTGCCGCTGTCCTCCGTGACGGCCGCGTTCGTGTACGTGCGCGACGGCGAGACCGTCCGCCCGCCCGGCCTGCCCGACCGCGCCGGGCTCGAACGGCTCCTCCTGGGGGAGCAGGGGTGACCAGGGCGGACGCCGGGCCGGTCAAGGTCACGATGCGTGTCCGGATAGGCTCGATGTCATGAGCGAGACTCCGGACAGCGCCGTCCGCGCGTTTATCGAAGGCCACCGCGCCGCGTTCCTCGACGACCTCGTCGAGTGGCTCCGCATCCCCTCCGTCTCGGCCGACCCCGGCCGCGCCGGGGACGTGCGCCGCAGCGCCGAATGGCTGGCCGCGAAGCTCAGCGAGACGGGCTTCCCGACGGCGGAGGTCTGGGAGACCGACGGCGCCCCGGCGGTGTTCGCCGAGTGGCCCTCGGGCGACGAGGGCGCCCCGACCGTCCTGGTCTACGGGCACCACGACGTCCAGCCCGCCGCCCGCGAGGACGGCTGGCACACCGAGCCCTTCGAGCCCGTCGTCAAGGACGGCAGGCTGTACGCCCGCGGCGCCGCCGACGACAAGGGCCAGGTGTTCTTCCACGCCCTGGGCGTCCGCGCCCACCTCGCCGCCACCGGCCGCACGGCGCCCGCGGTCAACCTCAAGCTGCTCATCGAGGGCGAGGAGGAGTCCGGCTCGGAACACTTCGCCGGCCTCGTCCGCGCCCGCGCCGACCGCCTCGCCTGCGACACGGTGATCGTCTCGGACACCGGCATGTGGTCCGAGGACACCCCCACCGTCTGCACGGGCATGCGCGGCCTCGCCGACTGCCAGATCGACCTCTACGGCCCTGACCAGGACATCCACTCCGGCTCCTTCGGCGGCGCGGTGCCCAACCCCGCCATGGAGGCCGCCCGGCTCGCCGCCGCCCTCCACGACGAGGACCTCCGCGTCGCGATCCCCGGCTTCTACGACGGCGTCGTCGAGCTCACCGACCGCGAGCGCGAGCTCTTCGCCGAGCTGCCCTTCGACGAGAAGCACTGGCTGCGCGCCTCCCACTCGTACGCCTCCCGGGGCGAGGCCGGCTACAGCACCCTGGAGCGCATCTGGGCCCGCCCCACCGCCGAGGTCAACGGCATCGGCGGCGGCTACCAGGGCCCCGGCGGGAAGACCATCGTCCCCTCCACCGCCCAACTGAAGCTGTCCTTCCGGCTCGTGGCGGGCCAGGACACCGGCCGCGTCCAGCAGGCCGTGCGCCAGTGGGTCGCCGACACCCTCCCGGACGGCATCCGCCACGAGCTCACCTTCTGGGGCGCCACCCGCCCCTGCCTGACCCCCCTGGACCACCCGTACCTGAAGTCGGTCGTACGGGCCATGGAGCGCGCCTTCGGCAAGAAGGTCCGCTTCACCCGCGAGGGCGGCTCCGGCCCCGCCGCCGACCTGCAGGACGTGCTCGGCGTCCCGGTGCTCTTCCTGGGCATCTCGGTGCCCTCGGACGGCTGGCACGCCCCGAACGAGAAGGTCGAGCTCGACCTCCTGATGAAGGGCGTCGAGACCGCCGCCCACCTGTGGAGCGACCTCGCGGAAGCGGGCGCCTCCGCGACGGTGACCGGGGGAGGGAGCGCCGGCTAGCCCGCGCACCGCACAGACGACCAATAGCAGGGAATCGTAGGGGGAGTTGGAAGCAGCAGTGACCACCTGGACCGATCGCACGGCCGCCCGGCCGATCAGCCTCACCGGCGTGAGCGGCATCGACCGCGCCGCCCACCACCGCCTGGACGAGGCGTGGCTCGCCGCGGCCTGGAGCCACCCCTCCACGAGAGTCTTCGTGGTATCCGGCGGGCAGGCGCTGATCGACGACACCCCCGACGGCCGCACCGAGCTCGTCATGACGCCGGCCTTCGAGGCGCCCGTCACCGAGACCCACCGCTACTTCCTCGGCCAGGACGCGGACGGCATCGCCTACTTCGCGCTGCAGAAGGACGCCCTGCCCGGGCGGATGGACCAGTCCGCGCGACCCGCCGGGCTGCGCGAGGCGGGCCTGCTGCTCTCGCCGCGCGACGCCGGGCTGTTGGTCCACGCGGTCGCCCTGGAGAACTGGCAGCGGCTGCACCGCTTCTGCTCGCGCTGCGGCGAGCGCACGGTCGTCGCGGCCGCCGGCCACATCCGCCGCTGCCCGGCCTGCGGCGCCGAGCACTACCCGCGCACCGACCCGGCCGTGATCATGCTCGTCACCGACGAGGACGACCGCGCGCTGCTCGGCCGCCAGATGCACTGGCCGGAGGGCCGCTTCTCCACCCTCGCGGGCTTCGTCGAGCCGGGGGAGTCCCTGGAGCAGGCGGTGCGGCGCGAGGTCGCCGAAGAGGCGGGCGTCGTCGTCGGGGACGTGGAGTACGTCGCGAGCCAGCCCTGGCCGTTCCCGTCCAGCCTGATGCTGGGCTTCATGGCGCAGGCCGTCTCCCGCGACATCCAGGTGGACGGCGAGGAGATCCACGAGGCGCGCTGGTTCTCGCGGGAGGAGCTGCGGGCCGGCTTCGCCTCCGGCGAGATCCTGCCCCCGACCGGCATCTCCATCGCGGCCCGGCTGCTGGAGCTCTGGTACGGCGAGCCGCTGCCGCAGGGCCAGCCCTGACGGACGGGCGCCGCTGCGGGGCCCGCCCTGAAGGGCAGGCGCTCCCGCAAGGCACGCCCTGACGGGCGGGACATGGCGAAGGCCCCGGTCCGCGGACCGGGGCCTTTCTGCCGGGGTGCTCACCGGGAGCGCGGCGTCAGGACGCGAGGGCCTGCTTGACCTGGGCCAGGGACGGGTTGGTCATGGTGACCGGCGCCGCACCGCTGAGTGGGTTCACCAGGACCGTCGGGACCGTCTGGTTGCCCTCGTTCGCCTTCTCCACGAAGGCCGCCGACTCGGCGTCGTGCTCGATGTTGATCTCGTTGTAAGTGATTCCCTCGCGGTCCAGCTGGCTCTTCAGCCGGCGGCAGTAGCCGCACCACGTGGTGCTGTACATCGTCACGGTGCCCGACATTCGACCTCGTGCCCTTCTCTCGGTGGTGGTCCGGTCCGCCCCTGGTCGTGCCGTGGGTACCGATCCGGGTGTTGTTCCGGTGGTAGAACGTGCACCTGTCCACAGCCATTCCCGTATTCGTACGACTACCGGGTCACGCCTGTGGACGGCATTCCCGGTCGCCCCGCCGGACCTGGCAGCATGGCGGGGTGACAGCAGCAACGCACTCCACCCTCTTCCCGCCGGTTCCGGACTCCCCGGACGCGGTGCTCGCCGGGCTCGACCCCGAGCAGCGCGAGGTGGCGACGGCCCTCGGCGGCCCGGTGTGCGTGCTGGCCGGCGCCGGCACGGGCAAGACCCGCGCGATCACCCACCGCATCGCCTACGGCGTCCGCTCCGGCGTGCTCCAGCCCTCCAGCGTGCTCGCCGTCACGTTCACCAACCGCGCCGCGGGGGAGATGCGCGGCCGGCTCCGCCAGCTCGGCGCCGGCGGCGTCCAGGCCCGCACGTTCCACTCGGCCGCCCTGCGCCAGCTGCAGTACTTCTGGCCCAAGGCCGTCGGCGGGGAGCTGCCGCGGCTGGCCGAGCGGAAGGTCCAGATCGTCGCGGAGGCCGCGGCCCGCTGCAAGCTCCGCCTCGACCGCACCGAGCTGCGCGACGTGACCGGCGAGATCGAGTGGGCGAAGGTCACCCAGACCGTCCCCGAGGACTATCCGGCAGCCAGAGCCAAGGCCGGCCGCGAGGCCCCCCGCGACCCCGCCGAGATCGCCCGGATCTACGCCGGCTACGAACAGCTCAAGCGCGATCGCGGCGTGATCGACTTCGAGGACGTCCTGCTGCTGACCGTCGGCGTCCTGCAGGACCGGCACGACATCGCCGAGACCGTCCGCCGCCAGTACCAGCACTTCGTCGTCGACGAGTACCAGGACGTCAGCCCCCTCCAGCAGCGCCTCCTGGAGCTGTGGCTCGGCGACCGCGACAGCCTCTGCGTCGTCGGCGACGCCAGCCAGACGATCTATTCGTTCACCGGTGCCACCCCCGACCACCTGCTGAACTTCCGCATCCGTCACCCCCACGCCACGGTCGTCAAGCTCGTCCGGGACTACCGCTCGACCCCCCAGGTCGTCCACCTCGCCAACGGCCTGCTCTCCCAGGCCCGCGGCCGCGCCGCGGAGCACCGCCTGGCGCTGGTCTCCCAGCGCGACGCCGGCCCCGAGCCCGTCTACGGCGAGTACGCGGACGAGCCCGCCGAGGCCGAGGGCACCGCCCGCCGCGTCCGGGACCTCATCGACTCCGGGGTGCCCGCGAGCGAGATCGCGATCCTCTTCCGCATCAACGCCCAGTCCGAGGTCTACGAACAGGCGCTCGCCGACGCCGGCGTGCCCTACCAGCTGCGCGGCGCCGAGCGGTTCTTCGAGCGGCCCGAGGTGCGCGAGGCCGGGCTGCTGCTGCGCGGCGCCGCCCGCGCCGGCGGCGCCGACTCCCAGCTCGACGGCGCCGATGACGTCCCGTCCCAGGTGCGGGCCGTCCTGGGCACCCGCGGCTGGACGCCCGAGCCGCCCGCAGGCTCGGGCGCGGTCCGGGACCGCTGGGAGTCCCTGGCGGCCCTCGTGCGCCTCGCCGAGGACTTCGTCCGGGCCAGGCCGGAGGCCACTCTCGCCGATCTCGTGGCCGAGCTCGACGAGCGGGCGAGCGCGCAGCACGCCCCCACCGTCGAGGGTGTGACTCTCGCCTCACTTCACGCCGCCAAGGGCCTGGAGTGGGACGCCGTGTTTCTCGTCGGCCTCGCCGACGGCATGATGCCGATCACATACGCCAGGACGGACGAGCAGATCGAGGAGGAGCGCCGGCTCCTCTATGTGGGGGTCACCCGGGCCCGCCGCCACCTCTCCCTCTCCTGGGCGCTCTCCCGGACGCCGGGCGGCCGGCCCTCCCGGCGGCCCACCCGCTTCCTGAACGGTCTGCGCCCGGGCTCCGCGGCCGTCCGCCCCGGCACTGCCTCCCGCGGCGGCCCGGGAGGCGTCGAGCGCGGCCCCGACCGCCGCCGGAAGCGGGGCTCCGCCCGCTGCCGCGTCTGCGGCCGCACCCTGACCGACGCGGGCGAGATCAAGCTCATGCGCTGCGAGGACTGCCCCTCCGAGCTCGACGAGGCGCTCTACGAGCGGCTGCGCGACTGGCGCGCGGACCGGGCCGGCCGGCTCGGCCAGCCCGCCTACTGCATCTTCACCGACAAGACGCTCCTCGCGATCGCGGAGGCCGTTCCGGGAACCGAAGCGGAGCTCTCGCGCATCTCAGGGGTGGGAGGGCGCAAGCTCGACTCGTTCGGTGCCGATGTCCTCGCGCTGTGTGCGGGACACGACCTGACGTCGGAAGATGCGTCCCACGACGCATCCGGAGAATCTCCGGAAAAATAGTTTGCGCACGCGGACGGCATACCCATAGCCTTCCGAACACGGAGACAACGGCTCTTCCAGGAGCCGTCGGATCCGTGCTGTACTGAACCGGCTGTACCGAACTTAAAAGCCCGGATCTGTTCCGACAGGTCCCCGAAGACGCCGAGAGGAGGCGAGACCAATGATCAGCTTCAAGACCAGCAACAAAATGACCGATCGCCCGGTCATCGCCGCCCGTCCGCTCGGCTTCTCCTTCGTCTCGCTCCGGGGCACCGGTCTGTCCGGCGCCGGTTTCGCTCCGATCAACGGCTCCGCCCTGATCAATGAAACCTCCCTGATCAATGAGCGACCGACCAAGGCGTCCGCGGTAGAGGCAGCAGCAACGGCACAGGCCCAGGCCTATGCCCTTGCGGCGACGACCAACGGCGCCGGATCCGTCAGCACGCAGCACCAGCACCAGACGATGTGGGCCTTCCGTGGGCTCGAACCCTGGAGAGATCCAGCCTGATCGGCATGATCAGGTCGGCACCTTCCAGGGCCGCGGAACCCACACCGGGATCCGCGGCCCTTTTGTTTGCCCCCTCACCGAGGGGAACCAGCCCGGCCACGAGCCGGAAGACAGACGAGGAAAAAGACACCGTGCAACTCAAGGCACACACCCCGTCAGTAGCGACCGACCTGATCCCCCCGCCCGTCCCCACGGAGGACACCTTGACCCCCCTCACCGCCCTGACCGACCTCGACGACGCGATCGAGAACCTGGGCACCCCCGTCCCCTGCCGCAGCTACGACCCGGAGGTCTTCTTCGCCGAGTCCCCCGCGGACGTGGAGTACGCCAAGTCGCTCTGCCGGACCTGCCCGCTGCGTGAGGCCTGCCTCGCCGGTGCCATGGACCGCCGCGAGCCGTGGGGCGTCTGGGGCGGCGAGCTTTTCGTCCAGGGCGTCGTGGTGGCCCGCAAGCGGCCCCGTGGCCGTCCGCGCAAGAACCCGGTCGCCGCATGAACGTCTTCGGCACCATCGACCGCCCCACCACGCACGACCCCAAGAAGCAGGATCCGATCATGCACCGCCCCTCCGCCGAGCCGTTCGGCCCCGAATTCCCCCTCCGTGACACCGCCCGCGCGACCGCCTCGCGCCAGAACAGGAACCTCGAAATGCAACTCATCCCAGAAGCCCTGGCCCGTGCCCATATGCACGAGCGACTGAGGGAGGCCGACTCCGAGCGGAGGGCCAACCGGCTGGCCGCCGCCCGGCGCATGCAGCGCCGGGCCGAGCGCGCCTCGATGCGCGCCCGCCGGGCCCTGGCCATGGCGGTCATGAACTGACACGGGCGCCCCGGCGGGCCTCGCCCGCCCCTCGCTCCCACCCCCGCGGGGCCGGATCCGCACGGACCGGCCCCGCGGGGCGTTCGGGTGCGTTGTGCCCTCCCGGCGCCTCTACGGGGATATCGTCTGGGAGTGGACCAGAAGACGCATGAATCAGTGCAGTTGAACCCTGAGGCCACCGAGACCGACGAGACCATCGCCTGCGCTCGCTGTGGCACCCCCGCCGACGGTGCGCCGCCGACCTGGACCTGCTCCTTCGAGAACGGCCGCCGCCGCTACTTCTGCGACGACTGCGCCCGGGCCAACATCAGATCGATCGAGGGCCGCCTCGACTCGTCCTGGTGGTGAGGCCGGGCGCCCGGCCCCTCAGGCCGGCGTCTCCCGGATCTCCGCGGCAGGGCCGCCGCCCGCCGCCGCGAAGCCGGGCACCCACGCCTCCATCTCGTCCCGCAGCCGCACGGTCGCGCCCAGCTGGCACAGCACTCCGATCGTGCTCATCGTCACGCGGTGTATCAGCAGATACGACGGCGGGAGGTTGAGCTGCCGGGCCAGCTGGTACGCGGGGGAGCGGGGGTCGGCGATCCGCGTCGCCTGCGCGCGCATCCAGCCGCGGGTGAAGGTGAACTCCGCCGCCTGCGCCGGCTCGATGATCGGCAGCAGATAGTCGAGCACGGCACCGGGATCCAGCTCGATCTCCGGCTTGACGAACCCCTCGTCCCGCAGCAGCTCGTGGACCGCCTCGGCCTCGCCGTCCAGCGTCAGCCGCAGCGCGGTGCCGATCTCCGGCGGGAGGCCCTGCGGCAGCCGGTCGACCGTGCCGAAGTCCAGCACGCCCAGCCGCCACTTCTCCGGCGGGCCGTCGGGGTCGCCCCCGGTCAGCAGCCGGAAATTGCCCGGATGCGGGTCGGCGTGCAGCAGACCCGTGCGCGCCGCACCGGAGAAGAGGAAGCGCGCCAGCAACTGCCCGGCCCGGTCCCGCTGCTCCTGGGTGCCGTCCGCTATCACCTCCGACAGCGGCAGCCCCTCCAGCCACTCGGTGACCAGCACCTGATCGCTCTGGTGCACCACCTGCGGGACGATCACATCCGGATCGCCCGCGAACTCCTCGGCGTGCGCACTCTGCGCCCGGGCCTCCAGGCCGTAGTCCAGCTCCTCGGAGACCCGGTCCTTCAACTCCGAGATCAGGGGCTTGATGTCCATGCCCGGCACCAGCGGCCCCAGCAGTCTCGCGAACCGGCCCAGCTGGGTCAGGTCCGACAGCAGGGCCTCGCCCGCGCCCGGATACTGCACCTTCACCGCGACCTTCCGGCCGTCGTGCCAGACCGCCCGGTGCACCTGCCCGATCGAGGCGGCCGCCGCGGGCCGGTCGTCGAACTCCTCGAACAGCTCCCGCCAGTCCTCGCCGAGCCGCTCCGCCAGCGCCGCGTGCACCGTCTTCACCGGCATGGGCGGGGCCGCTTCCTGAAGCTTGGTCAGGGCGGCCCGGTACGGCCCGGCGATCTGCTCGGGAAGGGCCGACTCGAACACCGACAGCGCCTGGCCCAGCTTCATCGCACCCCCCTTGAGCTGCCCGAGCGTCGCGAAGAGCTGCTCTGCAGTGCGCTGCTGCAGCTCCGTCGCGATCAGCTCCGCCGGCCGCCCCCCGATGCGCTTGCCGAGCCCCAGGGCCGTGCGCCCCGCGAACCCCAGTGGCAACGCGGCCAACTTGGCGGTACGCGTGACCGCCTTGCGGGGTAGATCAGACATTCGCCCCTCCAACTAGCTGAGCTGAACAGCCACGCCGCGGACGGCGGTTACCTGCCCATTGTCGCGTGCGGTGACCCCGTGGCCGCGGCATACCCGGGTTCCGGAGGGCGCGCCGCGCCGCAGGGGCACCGCGGATGCGGCTCGACGGGCCGCGGGGACCAGGCCGGACCCGGCAGCGCCAGCTCCAGCCGCACCCCCGCGCTCGCCGGGGACCCACCGTCGAGGAAGGCCAGCGCCCGCGCCACGGTCAGCCCCGCCACAACCGTGGCCAGTGCCATGTCGCACGACGGTACCCCCGAGCCGCGGCCGGACCGCCACTGGGCGAGCATCCGCGGCCAGGCCGGGTCGCGGCCGGCCCGCCCCAGCTCGATGCAGCCCGCACAGGCCGTCGCGCCGGGCAGCACCAACGGCCCCACCAGACCGGTGGCTTCCAGGACGCCCGCGTACATGTGCGCGGTGCCGGACAGGACGAGCTCCTGCGCGGCGCCGGGATCGGGTGCGTACGCGGCCAGCCCGTCCCTCGGAGCGAACACCACCAGGGCCAGCGGCGGCTCCGGCTCACCGCCCCGCCGGGACCGCCGCCGCGGCTCCGGCGCCGCCTCCCGCACGGCACGCCGCGCGGCGGTCTCCCGCCGCTCCCCGGTCCGCGCGGCACCCAGCCCGCCCGGCCCCGCGTCCCACGGCTCCACGCAGCCGCCGTCCATCACATCGACCTGCCCCACGCCCGAGGCCGACAGCAGCGCCGCCACGGCAGCACCCACCCGGCCGGCGCCCCGCACCTGTACTCGCATCGCCTGCCGCGCGCCCATCAGCCGCATCGCCTCGCCCGGCCCCGGGTGCAGCACGGACAGCGAGGCCAGGTCGGGCCGCAGCCGCTCCAGCGCGGACCCCGCCCCGCGCAGGGCCGCCGCCGCCTCGCCGCCCCCACGCGGGTCGTCGAGCAGCCCGGCCGCGGACAGCCGCTCCACCAGGGCGTCGGCCCGCCCCTCCGGCAGGCCCACGGCTCTCGCCTCCTCCCGCAGGAGAGGCATCCCGCGCGTGCCGTCGAGCAGGCCCAGGAAGCTGCCCGTCGCCGTGTCCACCGGCCCCACCGTCACCGCGTGCGCCGGAGCCACCCCGAACTGGACGGTGTCCCGATTGCGCCAGCTGCGGCGCAGCGCGGGCTTGAGCATGGGATGGGCGGCTTGTTCGGACTGTGCCGGCTGTTCCGCCTGTGTGGATTGATAGGGCTGCGCGGATTGACAAGGTCGTGTGGATTGACGGGCATTTGTGCGTTCTGCGGTCTTCTGCATGGTTCCCCCTCGACGTGGCCCCAGCATGGACCTTCCGCGCCGCCCACGTGAGAAGTTGTCCACAGGTGCGGTGTGATGGTCATACGAACGCTGTTCTCGTGGGGTCTTTGGCCCCGACAAGGAGCGATGGGCGGGACTTCACGCGCCGGCAGCCGGTAACGTCGGGGCGTGCCCGTCGACCCTCTGCACAGTGCCGCACGACCACCGCGCAGTGCTCCCGGCCCGCTCACCGGCGGCGCCGAGCCCGGTGCGGTCGAGGTCCGACGGAGCGCGCGCCGCCGCAGAACGGTCTCCGCGTACCGGGAGGGCGACCGCACCGTGGTCCTCATCCCCGCGCGCATGTCGGAGGCCGAGGAGCAGCGCTGGGTCACGACGATGCTCGACAAGCTGGCGGCCCAGGAGAGCAAGCGCATGCTCGGCGACGCCGAGCTCGCCGAGCGCGCCGCCCGCCTGTCCGGGCAGTACCTCGGCGGCAGGGCCCGCCCCGCGACCGTCCGCTGGGTCACCAACCAGAACACCCGCTGGGGCTCGTGCACCCCCGCGGAGGGCAGCATCCGCCTCTCGCACCGGCTGCAGGGCATGCCCGAATACGTCCTCGACTACGTCCTCCTGCACGAGCTGGCCCACCTGCTCGTCCCCGGTCACGGCCCCGGCTTCTGGCGGCTCCTCGACGCCTATCCGCGCACCGAGCGCGCCCGCGGCTACCTCGAGGGCGTGGTGGCCGCCGACCGGCTGCCCCATCTCCCCGCAGCGCGCGGCGAATGAACCGGACCCGGCGCTGCCGCGTCCCCTTCAGGGGACGCGGCCGGTCCTGAGTCGGATGATCCAGCCCTCAGCCGTTAGCCTGACGCAACGCATTCATCACACGTTTTCATCGCACGTTCGGATGGGGGACGGTCGTAACGCATGGCCAGGGAATTCCAGCGCGGCCACAAGGCCAAGATCAGTGACCTGACGGCGGGGACCGATCTGTACGTGGGAGTGCAGATCGCGGGTCCCGGCCTGACCTTCGACATCAGCTGTTTCGGCCTCGACGCCGCGGAGCGGCTCTCGGACGACCGGTACTTCGTCTTCTTCAACCAGCCCAAGTCGCCCGAGGGCGCCATCCAGCAGCTCGGCGCGCAGGCCGGTGACACGGACTCCTTCCGCATCACCCTCGACCAGATCCCCCCGCACATCCAGCGCCTCAGCTTCACGGCCACCCTCGACGGCGCCGGCCAGATGTCGCAGGTCGGCCCCGGCTACCTCCGCATCGTCGCGGGCGGCCAGGAGGTCGCACGCTATTCCTTCACCGGAACCGAGTTCAGCACCGAACGCGCGGTGATGCTCGGCGACGTCTACCTCAAGGACGTCTGGCGGTTCGCCGCCGTCGGCCAGGGCTTCGACGGCGGACTGGAAGCGCTGCTGAGGAACTTCGGCGGCGAGGTGCTGGCGGAGGAACCCGAAAGCCAGGCAGCCCAGGCGCCCCAGGCGGCGCCCGCTCAGGCACCGGCCGCGGCGCCCGCGTTCGCCCCTCCGCAGCAGACGACCCCGCCCCCGGCCTTCGCCGCGCCCGCGGCACCGTCCCCCGCGCCCGCACCGCCCCAGGCTCCCGCCCCGGTGCCCGGGCCCGCCCACCAGGCCCACACGCCGCCGCCCCACCAGGGCTTCCCGCCCCCGCCCGGCAGCACCCCGCCCCCGGCACCGCCCGCCGGGCAGATGCACGCCGCGCCGACCCTGGCCGCGGGGATCGCCCCTCCGGGCTTCTTCAACGACCCGGGCGCCTCGTCCGGCGGCGGCCAGCTCCCGCCGCCGCCCGGCCCGCCCGGCGTCCCCGGCGTCCCCGGCCAGCCGGCCCCGTACGGCCAGCAGCCCGCCCCCTACGGCCAGCCCGGCCAGCAGCCCTACGGCCAGCCCCAGGCACCGCACCAGCCGCCCCAGCAGCACGCGCCCTACCCGGGCCAGCCGTACCCCGCGGCCCCGCAGCACGGCCAGCCCTACCCGGGCCAGCCCGCCCCGTACGGCCAGCCGGCCGGCGCCGCGGGCGCGGCAGGCGTCCAGGCGGCCCTGCAGAAGTACCGCGAAGTGCCCACCGGACAGCGCTGGACCCTGCAGAACCCCAAGCTCGTCCGCGTCGACCTCGGCATCGACGGCCAGCCCGTGCTCGCCCGCCAGGGCAGCATGGTGCTCTACCAGGGCAAGGTCGAGTTCGGCTACAAGGGCGCCGGCTTCGCCGGCCGCATCGTGGGCAACGCCACCGGCCAGGAGCTGCAGCTGATGCGCTGCACCGGCCGCGGCCAGGTCTTCCTCGCCGAGAACGCCGCCCATGTGCACCCCATCGAGCTCCAGGGCGACGCCATCTGCGTCTCCGCGGAGTCCGTGCTCGCCTTCGACGAGACGCTCCAGCACGAGGTCCGCCGGATCGAGGGCCACGGCATCCCCGGCGGCGCCCTGTTCACCATGCAGTTCCAGGGCCAGGGCACCGTCGTCGTCAAGACCCACGGCACGCCCGTCGTCCTGCCGGTCACCCCCTCGACCTACGTGGACAGCAACGCGATCGTCGCCTGGTCCGCGGGCGCCCAGGTGATCATCTCCAGCCAGGTGCGGCTGCGCCGCAGCTCCTTCCCGGGCCACAGCGGAGAAGCAGTGAACCTCCAGTTCCGGGGCGCTCCCGGCAATTTCGTCGTCGTCCAGCCCTACGAGGTCTGAGGGAGCCCGCGAAGACCATGAACCAGACACCGATCCAGGGCTATGCCCCCACACCCGTCACCGCCCGCATGGAGAACCACGGCAGCAGCATGCTGAAGGTCGCCATGCAGACCGGCCAGGACCTCTTCGCCCGCACCGGCTCGATGGTCGCCTACGAGGGCTACGTCCAGTACGACCCGAACCCGCCCGCGGTCCGCCAGATGGCCTCCCAGTGGCTCACCGGCGAGGGCATGCCCCTCATGCGCTGCCACGGCGACGGCCTGCTCTACCTCGCCGACTACGGCGCCGACGTCGTCTGCCTCCAGCTCAACGGCGACTCCCTCTCCGTCAACGGCACCAACGTCCTCGCCTTCGACGCCCACCTCCAGTGGGGCGTCGAGCGCGTCAAGGGCATGGCCAAGTTCGCCGGGCAGGGCCTGTTCAACGTCGGCATCAGCGGCACCGGCTGGGTCGCCCTCACCTCCCGCGGCACCCCGATCGTCGTGGACTGCGGGCGCGGCGACGACGAGACCTACGTCGACCCCGACGCGCTCGTCGCCTGGTCCAGCAACCTCAGGATGAAGGGCAAGCGCAGCTTCAAGGCCTCCTCCCTGATCGGCCGGGGCAGCGGCGAGGCCTACCAACTGGGCTTCTCCGGCGAGGGCTTCGTGGTCGTACAGCCCAGCGAGGACAGCACCGACCGGCTCCGGGCGCGGGGCTGAGGGGAACGAGGACACCATGCAGAGCCCGCTTTTCGGCTTCACCGAGGCCCAGACGCAGGACCGCTACGCCCTGCAGAACCCGCAGATGCTGCGCGTCTCCCTCACCGGCCACGACGACGTCCTCGCCCGCAAGGGCTCGATGGTCGCCTACCAGGGCCTGATCGAATTCGACGGCGAGTACCAGACCCGCGGCCAGCAGAACGCCCGCGCCCGCACCGGCGAGGGCCTCGACCTGATGCGCTGCTCGGGGCAGGGCACCGTCTACTTCGCCAACCTGGCCCAGCACGTCCACGTCGTCGACGTCGACCGCGACGGCCTGACCGTGGACGGCGCCTACGTCCTCGCCCTGGACTCCACGCTGCACTGGGAGACCATCGCGGTCGACAGCCAGTACGGGATCTCCGGCACCGGCTCGTACCAGCTCAACATCAGCGGCCAGGGCAAGGTCGCCCTGATGACCTCCGGGCAGCCCCTGATGCTGCAGGTCACCCCCGACCGGTTCGTCAGCGCAGACGCGGACGCCGTGATCGCCTGGTCGACGTCCCTGCGCGTGCAGATGCAGGCCCAGACGTCGTCCTCCGGCGTTTGGCGGCGCCGCGGCAGCACGGGGGAGGGCTGGGAGCTGAACTTCGCCGGCAACGGTTACGCCCTCGTCCAGCCCAGCGAGCTGCTGCCGCCCCAGGGCGCCGAGATCGGCCAGGGGCTCATGGCCCAGTACGGCCTCGGCCAGCAGGGCGCGCACGGGCAGAACCAGGGCAACATCTGGTCCAACTGAGCCCCGGCGGTACGCCGAAGGGGCACACGTAAGGGGCGGTCACCATGGGTGACCGCCCCTTACGCAGCAGAGCACATCAGCCGGCTCTTACAGCCGCTCCAGCGTGCGCCGCAGCAGCTCCACTACCGAGTCGTCGGCGACGTCGCCCACCTCGGCGTACGGGAACCAGCGCAGGTCCAGCGACTCGTCGCTGATGGCCTCCGTCGCCCCGGCCGGCACCAGCGCCGCGTACTGCACGTCCAGGTGCCAGTTGCAGGGCGACGGGATCGGGTGCCGGTCCAGCCGCACGGGGCCGCCCGGCAGCAGCGTCAGGCCGGCGATCCCGGACTCCTCCGTGGCCTCCCGCAGCGCGGCGGCCTCGACCGTCGCGTCACCGGGCTCGCAGTGGCCGCCCATCTGCAGCCACATCCGCAGCTTGCGGTGGAGGGTGAGCAGCACCTGCCCGCGCGAGGGGTCGATCACCAGGGCGCTCGCCGTGACGTGCCCGGCCCCGCAGGGCTTCCACATGCCGTCCGGGTGGGCCGCCAGGTGATCCAGATAGAGCCCGCGCAGCTCCTCCTGGTCCGCGTACTCCTTCAGCACGCGGACCGCGTCGTCGTGCAGGCTCACTTCTTGTCGTCACCCTTGCCGTCGGCCCCGGGCTCCTCGCCCTTCTCGTCCTCGGCACCCTGCTCGCCCTTGCCCCGGGCGGCCTCGCCGAGCATCTTGTCGATCTCGGAGAAGTCCAGGTGCTCGCGGTGGACGAAGCCGTCCGGGTCGTCCAGGTCGGCCGCCGTCGGCAGCATGTCCGGGTGCTCCCAGAGGGCGTCACGGCCCTCCGGGCCGCGCGCGTCCGCCAGCGAGGCCCACAGCCGGGAGGCGTCCCGCAGCCGGCGCGGCCGCAGCTCCAGGCCGATCAGCGTGGCGAAGGTCTGCTCCGCCGGACCGCCGGAGGCGCGCCGCCTGCGCAGCGTCTCGCGCAGGGCGCCGGCCGACGGCAGGTGCGGCGCGGCGGCCGCGTGCACGACGGCGTCCACCCAGCCTTCGACGAGCGCCAGGGCGGTCTCCAGCCGGGCCAGGGCCGCCTTCTGCTCCGGCGAGTCCTCCGGCTGGAACATGCCCTGCTGGAGGGCCTCCTGCAGCTGCTCGGGGTGGGTGGGGTCGAGCTGGCCGACCACGTCCTCCAGCTTGGCCGTGTCGACCTTGATGCCGCGGGCGTAGCCCTCGACGGCACCGAAGAGGTGCGAGCGCAGCCACGGCACGTGCGCGAAGAGCCGCTGGTGGGCCGCCTCGCGCAGGGCCAGGTAGAGCCGGACCTCGTCCAGCGGGACGCCCAGGCCCTCGCCCAGCGCCGCGATGTTCACCGGGAGCAGCGCGGCCTTGCCCGCGGGGCCCAGCGGCAGGCCGATGTCGGTGGAACCGACGACCTCGCCCGCCAGCACGCCCACGGCCTGGCCGATCTGCGTGCCGAACATGGCGCCGCCCATGGAGCGCATCATGCCGAGCAGCGGGCCCGCCATGGCCTGCATCTCCTCGGGCAGCACGCCGCCCATCGCCGCGCCCACGCGCTCGGCGACCGGGTCCACGAGCTCCTTCCACACCGGGAGGGTCGCCTCGACCCACTCGGCGCGGCTCCAGGCCACCGCCGTGCCCGAGCCCTGCGGCAGGGACGTCACGCCGTCCAGCCACAGGTCGGCCAGGCGCACGGCCTCCTCGACCGCGGACCGCTCGCCGGAGGTGACGCTCGCGTCCTTGGTGCCGTCGGCGGTGCCCTGCGCGACGGTCTTGCGGGCGATGTCCTTGGCCATGTCCCAGTTCACCGGGCCGCCCTCGTAGGAGAGCATCTGCCCGAGCTGCTGGAAGGCCGCCCCGAGATCACCGGGGTTCATCGACCCGAACATCGCGGCGAAGGGGTTGTCCCCGGCGTCCGGCCCGCCGAACCCGAACGGATTCGCAGGCCCCTGGCCGCCCTGGCCCTCGCCCTTCTTCTTGCCGTCGCCGCCGTTCTCGGGCTCCTCCGGCGGAAGACTGAATCCGAATGGGGTGTCACTCACGGGTTTCCTCGGCTCGTAGGGCCGCCGGCACACGACCGGCGGCGAATGCCCGACATCACCACCAGCCTAGACACCTCACCGGTATCCGGGCTTGGTGCTTCGCCGACCCGGGGCCTGCGGCAGGATGGACGTCACCTGGTCCGTACGCGTCATCTCTCGTACGTACTGAAGACAACCGCTGGAGACGCCCGGTGAGTTCCCCCGACCCAGAAGTTCGCGCAGCGCGAAACGGTTCCGCGCGAGACAGTACGAGCCCGCACGGCGGCCGACGGCCCGTCGTCGCGGTCACCGGTGCCGCCCGCGGCGTCGGCGCCCTGCTCACGCAGCGGCTCGCCGTGTCCGAGCACATCAAGCAGGTCGTGGCGATCGACGAGCGCCGCGGCGACGTGACCGAGGCGCAGTGGCACGTGCTCGACGTCCGCGACCCGGCGATCGCCGAGAAGCTGCGCGGCGCCGACGTCGTGGTGCACCTCGCCCTCGACCTCGATCTGGAGACCGACCCCGCCGCCCGCACCGCCTACAACGTGCGCGGCACCCAGACCGTCCTCACCGCCGCCGCGGCCGCCGGGGTGCACCGCGTCGTGCTGTGCACCTCCGCGATGGTCTACGGGGCCCTGCCCGACAACGACGTGCCGCTCGCCGAGGACGCCGAGCTGCGCGCCACCGCCGAGGCCACCGGCGTCGGCGACCTGCTGGAGATCGAGCGGCTCGCCCGGCGGGCGCCGCGCGCCCACCCCGGCCTGAACGTCACCGTCCTGCGGCCCGCGGTCCTCGTCGGCGGCACCGACACGGCCCTGACCCGCTACTTCGAGTCGCCCCGCCTCCTGGTCGTCGCCGGATCCCGGCCGACCTGGCAGTTCTGCCACGTGGAGGACCTGGTCAGCGCCCTGGAGTTCGCCGCCCTGGAGAAGGCCGAGGGCGAGCTCGCGGTCGGCTGCGACGGCTGGCTGGAGCAGGAGGAGGTCGAGGAGCTCTCCGGCATCCGCCGCATGGAGCTGCCCTCCGCCGTCGCCCTCGGGGCGGCTTCCCGGCTGCACCGCCTCGGCCTGACGCCGTCGCCCGCCGGCGACCTCGAGTACACGATGCACCCGTGGGTGGTCAGCGGGAGCCGGCTGCACGAGGCGGGCTGGCGGCCGCGCTGGACGAACGAGGAGGTCCTCGCCGAGCTGCTGGAGGAGGTCTCCGGCCGGCACACGGTCGCGGGCCGCCGCCTCGGCCGCAAGGACGCCACCGCCGCGGGCGCCGCGGGGGCGACCGTGGCACTGCTGGGCACCGCCGCGCTCGTCCGCCGGGCCCGCAAGGCGCGCCGCCGGCTCTAGCGGCCCCCGGGGCCTCCAGGGGCTCCCGGGCCCGCACGGGCCCGCGCAGGGCCCGTAGGGCCGCCCAGGAGCCTTCTCGTACGGCTGTTTGGAAGGCCGGTCCTCGCCCACGCCCTCCGTACGGCACGATGGGGCCATGGCCCGTACGTACGATCACCCCGGCGAGCTCGCCGCGGCGGACCCGGTCCGCCTGCTGGCGGTGCGCGACACCCCCCTGTCCGTGGACGAGGTCTTCTCGGCCGTGGGCGACCACGCCGCGGGAGGCACCGCGCTCTTCGTGGGCACGGTGCGCGACCACGACGGGGGCGCGGGCGTCCGCGGACTCGGCTACTCCGCCCATCCCACCGCGGAGGCGGAGCTGCGCCGCGTCGCGGAGAAGGTCGCGGCGGACTTCCCGGTGCGGGCGCTGGCGGCGGTGCACCGCGTGGGCGACCTGGAGATCGGTGACCTGGCCGTCGTGGTGGCCGTTTCGTGTCCCCACCGGGCGGAGGCGTTCGAGGCCTGCCGCCGGCTCATCGACGACCTCAAGCGCGAGGTCCCGATCTGGAAGCACCAGGTGTTCCAGGACGGCACCGAAGAGTGGGTGGGTGTTTAGGGATGGGGGCACCCCCAGCGGTAGCTGGGGGAGGGTGGGGGCGTAGCCCCCGTAAACAGGCCTGGCGGAGGAATGGCCTGAAGGATCGCTTCCGGTTGCGTAACCGGCCCCCTGACGTGAGCGTTGAGTGTGCGAAAGACTAATCTGCTCATCGGTCTTTTCAGTGGCGGTGTCCGGGGGTCGGGAGGTCGGTATGTCGGCACTCGTGTGGTTGCTGATTCCGGTTGCTGCGGCCGTCGTTGCTCTGCTGTGGGGCACCTGGGCCGCCCGTAACCGCAAGGCCGGGGACATCTCCGAGCTCGCCGGCTACGCACGGTTCCGCGAGGCGATGGAGCGCTCGGATTCCGGTACCGGAGTCTCCTGACGCGCCCCCCGGCTCGCGCCGGAGCGCGGGTCCGGATACGGGAGCCCCCGGCGGCCTCCCCGTCCGCTCCCCGGACGGACCGCCCCGCGGGTGGACTGTCAGACCCGTCCCGTACTGTCGTTCCATGCCCCGCCGCACCGCGACGATGCTCGCCTCCCTCTTGATGCTGATCGCGCTCCTCTGCGCGGGCGTGCTGATCCCCGTGCCCTACGCGGAGATGTCGCCGGGGCCGACGGTCAATACGCTCGGTGAGCACGGCGGGGAGCCGGTCCTGCAGATCTCCGGCCACGAGACGTATCCGACGACCGGCAATCTCAACATGACGACGGTCCGCGTCACCGGCTCCCAGTACCGGATGAACCTGGTGGAGGCGGTCTACGGCTGGATCGCGCACGACAACCTGGTCGTCCCGCACTCCACGCTCTACCCGGACGACAAGACGCCCGACGAGCTCAACCAGGAGACGGCGGAGGAGTTCAGCCAGTCGCAGGAGAGCGCCAAGGTGGCGGCGCTCAAGCAGCTGGACATCCCGGTCGGCACGCGCACGGTGGTGGCGTCGGTCGTCAAGAACAGCCCGGCCGAGGGGCAGCTCCACGCCGGCGACGTGATCAGGTCCGTCGACGGCACGGAGATCAAGCAGCCCGGTGACGTCGCCAAGCTGGTCACCAAGCACCAGCCCGGCCAGAAGGTCACTTTCCGGATCGTTCCGGCCAAGGAGGCCGCGGCGGCGGAGAAGGAGAAGCGGCAGCCGGCCGGCGAGCAGGACGTCACCCTCACCACGGCCAAGGCGCCCGACGACAAGCGGGCCGTGGTCGGCATCCAGGCCGGGACGGACCACACCTTCCCGTTCACGATCAACATCAAGCTGGCGGACGTCGGCGGGCCGAGCGCCGGGCTGATGTTCGCCCTCGGGATAGTCGACAAGCTCACGCCCGGGGACCTCACCGGCGGCAAGTTCATCGCCGGCACCGGGACCATAGACGACAACGGCAAGGTCGGCCCGATCGGCGGCGTCGAGATGAAGACGGTGGGCGCGCGCAACAAGGGCGCCCGGTACTTCCTGACGCCGAAGGACAACTGCGCGGCCGCGGCGAAGGACAAGCCGGCCGGGCTCACGCTGATCAAGGTCGACACCATCGGCGACGCGGTCGGCGCCCTGGAGAAGATCCGCAAGGGCGATTCGGCAGGGCTGCCCCTCTGCTCGGCGGGCTGACGCCCGCCCTGCCACCGGGGCTCCGCCCCGGACTCCGGTCCTCAAACGCCGGGCGGGCTGGTACTTCAGCGCGCCCGGCGCTCAAAGGCGTACGGCGGTGGCGGACTAGTCCTCGAACGTCGCCGTCAGCGCCTCCGCCAGGCCCGGCACCAGGTCAGGGCCGGTGAGGACCTCGGTCGGCGAGTCCTTCTCGCGCAGCCGCACCGCGGTCTCCCGCGCGCCGTCCCGCAGCACGGCGACCGTCATCCGGACCTCCTGCCGCTCCGGGTGGGCGGCGACCCACTTGGCGAGCTGCTTCTCGCTCATGCCGTTGGGCACGGTGCCCTCGGCGGACGGCGGCAGCATGAGCCGCTCCACGGTCAGAGCGCAGCCCGTCACCGCGTCGGGCCACGCGATGGTGCCGAGGAACTTGTCCAGGGGGGTGCCCGCCGGGATCTCGTCCTGCTCGATCGGGGTCAGGGCGCCGGCCTGGGTGTGCTCGTCGAGCCCGAGCTGGTCGGCGAGGCCGGGCTCCTGGGCGCGCAGCTTGCCCGTGTCGACCAGGGCGAACAGCCGCGCGGGCTGGTCCCAGCCGAGGCCGGAGGCGTACTGGTCGATCTCGAGAACGGCGCGGGTCAGCGGGCTGGCCGCCATGGGAACGTCGCCGCCCGGGCCGCCGGGGCCGGACGGAAGGGAGGGGTCGGGGGTGCTGGAAGTGCTGGACATGAGCAATATCGTGCCCTGAGAGGGACCGAAAACGGGAACTGAGTAAAGCCTCGGTAAGTTGCCACCTTGGGCCCTAGTATCGCTGGGCCCTGATCGACAGCTCCACTCACAGCGAACTTCGAGGTGCGCACCTTGGCTTTCCAGATGCCGGACCGCGGCGGAGGCCCGACAGGGCCACGGATCAGAGTCGGCCGACCGTCCCGGCGGATCCGGACCCTGCTCACGACGCTGGGCGTGCTGGCCGCACTGGCCATGCTCTTCGTGATGTTCGCGGGGTTCTGGACGGACTGGCTCTGGTACCGCTCGGTGGACTACTCCTCGGTCTTCACCACCACGCTCGGCACCAAGATCGGCCTGTTCGCGGTCTTCGGCCTGCTGATGGCGCTGGCGGTGGGGACCAACATCTGGCTGGCGCACCGGCTGCGGCCGCCGCTGGCCGCGATGTCGATGGAGCAGCAGAGCCTCGACCGCTACCGGATGAGCATCGCGCCCTACAAGAAGTGGGCGCTGCTGGCGGTCACGGCGCTCGTGGGCCTGGTCGCGGGCGCCTCGGCGGCCGGCCAGTGGCGCACGTGGCTGCAGTGGGTCAACGGCGTCTCCTTCCACCAGAAGGACCCGCAGTTCCACAAGGACATCTCCTTCTACACCTTCGACCTGCCCTGGTACCGCTTCCTGCTGAGCTTCGGCTTCGCCGCCGCGGTCCTGTCGCTGATCGCCGCGGCCCTGGTGCACTACCTTTACGGCGGCCTGCGGCTGACCAGCCCGGGCCACCGGGCGACGGCCGCGGCCACGGGGCACCTGTCCGTGCTGCTCGGGATCTTCGTGGGCCTGAAGGCCGTCGCGTACTGGCTGGACCGCTACGGCCTGGCGGTGAAGTCCAGCGGCCTGAAGTCCACCGACGGCTGGACGGGGCTGCGCTACGTCGACGCCAACGCGTATCTGCCGGCCAAGACGATCCTCTTCATCATCGCGCTGATCTGCGCGGTGCTGTTCTTCGCCACGCTGTGGCGGCGCACCTGGCAGCTGCCGGTGATCGGCTTCGGGCTGATGGTGCTGTCGGCCGTGCTGATCGGCGGGCTCTACCCGGCGATCGTGCAGAAGTTCCAGGTCCAGCCGAACGAGCAGGCCAAGGAAGCGCCGTACATCAAGAAGAACATCACGGCGACGCGCGAGGCGTACGGGATCGACAAGGCCGACATTCAGGACTATGCCGGCCGTAACAACGTCGAGGACAAGGACCGGGAGAAGCTGCGGGCCGAGGCCAACACCACGGCCAGTCTCCGGCTGCTCGACCCGAACATCGTCTCGCCCACCTTCCAGCAGAAGCAGCAGGTCAAGGGTTACTACCAATTCCCGTCCACGCTCGATGTCGACCGTTACAAGAAGGACGGCAAGGAGCAGGACACGGTCATCGGTCTGCGCGAGCTGAACATCCGGGGCATTCCCGAGCGCAACTGGATCAACGACCACTTCAAGTACACCCACGGGTACGGCGCCATCACCGCCAAGGGAACGGCCGTCACGAGCGAGGGCGAGCCCGACTTCACCGAGAACAGCCTGCCGACGACGGGTGACCTCGGGAAGTACGAGCAGCGTGTGTACTTCGGCGAGAAGACCACCCAGTACTCGATCGTGGGCGGCCCTCAGCAGGAGCTGGACTACTCCAGCGACAAGGGCGAGAAGAGCTACACCTACGAGGGCAAGAGCGGCGTCAGCCTCTCGAATCCGGTGAACCGCGCCGCGTACGCCGTGGCTTTCGGCGAGCCGCAGATCCTCTACTCCGGCGCCATCGGCGACGGTTCGCGGATCCTCTACAACCGCACGCCCAAGGAGCGCGTCGAGGCGGTCGCCCCGTGGCTGACCATCGACGGCGACGCCTACCCGGCCGTGGTGAACGGCCGCATCCAGTGGATCGTGGACGCCTACACGACGTCCAACGGCTACCCGTACGCCTCGCGGACGACCCTCGGGGACACCACCGCGGACTCGCTCACGACCGGACAGCGCGCGGTCGTCGCCCAGCAGAATCAGGTCAACTACATCCGCAATTCCGTCAAGGCGACCGTGGACGCCTACGACGGCACGGTGAAGCTGTACCAGTGGGACACCAAGGACCCGGTCCTCAAGACCTGGATGAAGGCGTTCCCCGGCACGGTGAAGGCGAAGAGCGACATCGCCCCGGCCCTGATGGACCACCTGCGCTACCCGCAGGACCTCTTCAAGGTCCAGCGTGAGCTCCTGACCCGCTACCACGTGACCAACCCGGGCACGTTCTACACGGGCAGCGAGCGCTGGGAGGTCCCGGACGACCCGACCACCAAGAAGGGCAACGCGGTACCGCCCTACTACCTGAGCATGAAGATGCCTCGCCAGGAGAAGCAGGCCTTCTCGCTGACGACGACGCTGACTCCGAAGTCGAGGGAGAACCTCGGGGCCTTCATGGCGGTCGACGCGGATGCCACGAGCCCCGATTACGGCAGGATCAGAATCCTGAAAATGCCGTCGGACAACCCCGTCTCGGGTCCGCAGCAGGTGCAGAGCAACTTCAACAGCGATACGAAGATCGCCGAGAAGATCAACGTTCTGAAGAGAATGGGCGGCGATTCCGAGGTCGAGTACGGCAATCTGCTGACCGTGCCCTTGGGCGACGGGTTGCTGTACGTGGAACCGGTCTATGTGCGAGGCGCCGGCACGAATTACCCCCTGCTGCGCAAGGTGCTCGTGACCTACGGCAAGAACACCGCCTTCGAGGACACCTTGGAGCAGGCCCTGGACGCGGTGTTCGGCAAGAAGGCGTCGGAAGGCGGCCCCGCCCAGCCGGAGAAGCCCTCCACCCCCACTCAGGACCCCACCGTCAAGCAAGCCCTGAAGGACGCCCAGGACGCCTTCGCGGCGAGCCAGAAGGCCCTGGAGAACAAGAACTGGGCGGAGTACGGCAAGGCCCAGGACGCCCTGAAGGACGCCCTGGACCGGGCCGCCAAGGCCGAGGCCAAGGCCGCCGAGAAGGGTGCCGGCAAGCCGGGAAGTTGATCAAGCCCCGCCCCGCGCCGTGGTACGGTTGTTCCACAACAGCGCGGGGTGGAGCAGCTCGGTAGCTCGCTGGGCTCATAACCCAGAGGTCGCAGGTTCAAATCCTGTCCCCGCTACTTCAAGACAAGGCCCGGAGTCCAGCCTCGGACTCCGGGCCTTGTCGTTCCCGGACCCCGCCGGCCACCCCGGCCGTGCGGTGTCCGGGTGACGCGGACTGTGCGGGTTGTGTGCGGGGCTTCTGTGGAGAGTTTGGAGCCCCGTCGTGTCGGGAAGTCGGGAAGTCGACAAAACGCTGAAGTGACCTCACTGGCTGCGGTATACCAGGTGTACGCGGGTTGCGGGTGGTGCGACGATGGGGCTTATGGGGGACAGGACGACGCTGTGGGAGACAGGCCGGCTTGTAGAGGCTCCCGGTGACGGGAGCGAACAGGAAATGCCGGGGCTCCGTCCCGGCACGGCGGACTCCGCCGACGCCGGCGACGCCGCCGACCTCGAGCTGGAGACCGTTCGCCGCCGCGCCGCGGAGGGCGGTGACCCCGCCGCTCTGAGCATGCTCGGTGCCCTGCTGCTGCGCCGTGGAGACCTCGACGGGGCGGAGCGCCACCTGCGCGCCGCCACGGCCGAGGGCGACCGCTCCGCCGCCAACAACCTGGGCGTCCTGCTGCACCAGCGGGGCTACGCCGACGAGGCCGCGGGGTGGTGGCGCATCGCCGCCGTCGCCGGGTCCCCGGCCGCCGCGCACGCCCTCGGCCGCTACCACCGTGAGCGCGGGGACGAGCCCGCCGCCGAGTACTGGCTGCGCCAATCGGCTGAATCCGGGCACGCTCTCGGCGCCTACGCCCTCGCCGACCTCCTGGAGCACCGCAGCGACGTCGGCGCCGAGCGCTGGTTCCGGGCCGCGGCCGAGCGGGGCCACCGCGAGGCCGCCTACCGCCTCGCCCGCATCCTGGACGGCCGCGCGCCGCGCTCCCGCGCCGAGAGCCTCGGCCCCGGCGGCGTCGAGACCTCCGTCCGCGAGCTGCGCGCCGCCGCCGCGGGCGGCCGCGAGGGCAGCGGCCCGGGCCGCGAGGCCGAGCAGTGGTACCGCCAGGCCGCCGCCCGCGGCCACCGCCGGGCCGCCCTCCACCTGGGCACCCTGCTGGAGGCCCGCGGCGAGTCCCAGGAGGCCGCCCGCTGGTACCTGACGTCCGCCAAGGACGGCGAGCCCCGCGCGGCCTGCGCCCTCGGCTTCCTGCTGCGCGACGCCGGGGACACCGACAGCGCCGCCGTGTGGTGGCGCCGCGCCGCCCAGGAGGGCGACGGCAATGCCGCCAACGCCCTGGGCGCCCTGCACGCCGATCGCGGCGAGTCCCAGGAGGCCGAGCGCTGGTACCGCACGGCGCTCGACCACGGTGACGTCAACGGCGCGTACAACCTCGGCCTGCTCTGCGCCGAGCAGGGCCGCACCGCCCAGGCCGAGCAGTGGTACCGCCGCGCCGCCTACGCCGGCCACAAGGAGGCCGCCAACGCCCTGGCCGTGCTGCTCCTCCAGGGCGGCGACGCGGCCGGCGCCGAGCCGTGGTTCTCCAAGGCCGCCGAGGCGGGCAGCGTCGACGCGGCCTTCAACCTCGGCATCCTCTACGCCGGGCGGGACGAGGACCGCACGGCCTTCCAGTGGTACGAGCGGGCCGCGTCGGCCGGGCACACCGACGCCGCCCTCCAGGTCGCCATGGCCCTCCTTCGCGACGGCGACGAGGAGGCCGCCGAGCGGCACCTCCGGGTGGCCGTACGGGGCGGCAGCGCGGAGGCCGCCTTCCGGCTGGGCGCGCTCCTCGACCGGGACGAGGAGGCGCGCGAGGAGTGCGAGGAGTGGTACGGCCGGGCCGCCCGGCAGGGCCACCGCCGCGCCCAGGTGCGGCTCGGGATGCTCGTCGCCGAGCGGGGCGACGTGGTCGAGGCCGCGCACTGGTACCGCGAGGCGGCCGAGGCCGGCAGCCGCAACGGCGCCTTCAACCTGGGGCTGCTGCTGGCCCGCGAGGGCAGCGAGCCGGAGGCCGCCCTGTGGTGGGCCCGCGCGGCCGAGTCCGGCCACGGGCGGGCCGCCCTGCGGCTCGCCCTGCTGGCGGCGCGGCGGGGCGACCTCACGGAGGGGCGGCACTGGTGCGACCGGGCTGTCGCGCTCGGGCCGCCGGAGGTGGCGGAGCGGGCCGCCCGGCTGCGGGATGCGTTGCAGCAGGAGCTGACCGCGTAGGGCCGCTCGGCAGAGCCGGCCCGGCGTTGCCGGTGTACCTCATTTGCCTCAGCAGCCGTCACCGGGTTAGAGTCTGTCTTACCGACGCGGGGTGGAGCAGCTCGGTAGCTCGCTGGGCTCATAACCCAGAGGTCGCAGGTTCAAATCCTGTCCCCGCTACTGCAGACGAAGGCCCGGATCCTCAAGGATCCGGGCCTTCTCTCATGCCGTGGAGCAGCCGGGGCACAGGCCGCGGTAGGTGACCTCGACCGCCGCCACCTGGAAGCCGAAGCGCTCCTCGGCGGGCAGCCCGGCGAGCAGGTCGCCCGTGGGGTGGACGTCCCGGATGGTGCCGCACTGCGAGCACACCAGGTGCTGGTGCGCGTGGTGGGCGTTGGGGTCGTAGCGCTTGGCGCGCCCGTCCGTGCTCACTTCCATGATCTCGCCCAGGGAGACCAGCTCCCCGAGGGTGTTGTACACGGTCGCGCGCGAGATCTCCGGCAGCAGTTCGGCGGCCTTGGCGTGCACCTCGTCCGCGGTGTAGTGCACGTGGTCCCCGTCGAGGACCTCGGCGACGACGCGTCGCTGCGAGGTCAGCCGCCAGCCGCGTCCCCGGAGCCGTTCCAGCAGGTCACTCATGCCATTCACCTATCAGTCAGATAGGACCAGCGTAGCAGCGGCCCTCGTCCACCATTGGATCTCATATCTATGTCATGTCTATCTTGACTTAGACAACGTCTAATGTAGGATCGAGCTCGGCTCAAGGCCAGGCGATCGACCAGAAGACCGGTCGGCCGGTTCGGGGCCGAGTGACGGACGAGATGACGGATGACGGAGGCACACGTGCCGGTTCAGGGCGAGGACATCTACACGACGGGCCCGCTGACCACGGAGTCCGGAGCTCCGGTCGCGGACAACCAGAACGGTGAGACCGCGGGCGTCGGCGGCCCCGTCCTGATCCAGGACCAGTCGCTGATCGAGAAGCTCGCGCACTTCAACCGCGAGCGCATCCCGGAGCGCGTGGTGCACGCCCGCGGCGCCGGTGCGTACGGCACGTTCACCGTGACCGCCGACGTCACGCGGTACACCCGGGCCGCGTTCCTCTCCGAGGTGGGCAAGCAGACCGAGACGTTCCTGCGGTTCTCGACCGTCGCCGG
The DNA here is from genome assembly GCF_000719265.1 of Streptomyces roseoverticillatus. Classification (GTDB taxonomy): domain Bacteria; phylum Actinomycetota; class Actinomycetes; order Streptomycetales; family Streptomycetaceae; genus Streptomyces; species Streptomyces roseoverticillatus. The sequence goes on from NZ_JOFL01000008.1 coordinate 140,497, forward strand.
CAGCCTCGGCTCCGCCGACACGGTGCGCGACCCCCGCGGCTTCTCCCTCAAGTTCTACACCGAGGAGGGCAATTACGACCTCGTCGGCAACAACACCCCGGTGTTCTTCATCAAGGACGCCATCAAGTTCCCCGACTTCATCCACACCCAGAAGCGCGACCCGTACACCGGCTCGCAGGAGGCGGACAACGTCTGGGACTTCTGGGGGCTCTCCCCGGAGGCCACCCACCAGGTGACCTGGCTGTTCGGCGACCGCGGCATCCCCGCCTCGTACCGCCACATGAACGGCTACGGCTCGCACACCTTCCAGTGGAACAACGCCGCCGGCGAGACCTTCTGGGTCAAGTACCACTTCAAGACCGACCAGGGCGTCAAGAGCCTCACCCAGGCCGAGGGCGACCGGATCGCCGGCGAGGACCCGGACTTCCACCAGCGCGACCTGCGCGAGTCCATCGAGCGCGGCGAGTTCCCGACCTGGACCGTCCAGGTGCAGATCATGCCGGCGGACGAGGCGGCGAACTACCGCTTCAACCCGTTCGACCTCACCAAGGTGTGGCCGCACGAGGACTACCCGCCGATCGAGATCGGCAAGCTGGAGCTCAACCGCAACCCCGACAACATCTTCGCCGAGGTGGAGCAGGCGATCTTCTCGCCGGCGCACTTCGTGCCGGGCATCGGCCCCTCCCCGGACAAGATGCTGCAGGGCCGCCTCTTCGCCTACGGCGACGCCCACCGCTACCGCGTCGGCATCAACGCCGACCACCTGCCGGTGAACCGCCCGCGCGCCACCGTGGCGCGCACCTACGGCCGGGACGGCCACGCCTACGACGGCCGCCACGGCCGCGCCAAGAACTACGAGCCCAACTCCTTCGGCGGCCCGCAGCAGACCGGAGCGGCGCTGTGGCAGCCCACTGCGGTCACCGGCGCCACCGGCACGCACGAGGCGCCCTCGCACGCCGAGGACAACGACTTCGTGCAGGCGGGCAACCTCTACCGGCTGATGTCGGAGGAGGAGAAGGAGCGTCTGATCGCCAACCTCGCGGGCTTCATCGCGAAGGTCTCGCGCGACGACATCGCCGAGCGGGCCATCAACAACTTCCGCCAGGCGGACGCGGACTACGGCAAGCGGCTCGACGCAGCGGTCCAGGCACTGCGCCCCCTTCGCGGCTAAGCCGCCGCCGCTCTCGCGGAGGTGGTGACTCGCCGTAGGGGTTGCTCAATGACCGCTTGCCGTGCATGACCCGGAGAGGCCGGACGCCATTGGGCTCCGGCCTCTCCGGCTGTACGGAGCACTCGCGCCCTTCAGCCCGCCAGCACGCCGGCGTCCTCCCGGGACCCGCGCGCCCTCGCCCGCACCCAGCAGCGGATGATGTCGCGCACCGACACCACCCCCACCGGCCCGTGGCCGTCGAGGACGATCAGGTGCCGGAAGCCGCCGCGCGACATGGCCGCGGCGGCCTCGTCGAGGGTCCACTCCGGGGCCGCGAAGACGACGTCCGTCGTGGTGTGCGCGTGGGCCGTCTCCCGGTCCGGGTCCTGCCCGGCGCCCACCGAATTGAGGATGTCCCGCTCGGTGAGGATGCCGAGCCCGCTGGTATCGGGGTCGAGGACGACCGCGGCCCCTATCCTGCGCGCGGACATCAGCCGGGCCGCCTGGCGGAGGGTGTGGGCGGGGCCGATGGTGAGGACCACCGTGCTCATGGCGTCGCGGACGAGCATGGCTGGAGCCACCTCCTTGGTGGACCGTGAACCCCCAGTAGGGATTCACAAGTTCACAAGCGTGGGTCCTTCATCGTCACACGACGCGGCCCGCCCAACAAGGGGCGCGTGGGGCCGTAACCGCGCTCGGGGGCGCCACCGCGCCCGCCCCGGACCGGCGCTGTACGTCCCGGGGCCCGGCCCGTATGCCCTGCGCCCGGATCCCCGGCCCGCACGCCTACGTCCGGAGGTAGCCCAGCAGCTCGTCGTGGAGCAGGCCGTTGGACGCCGCGGCGTTGCCGCTGTGCGGCCCGGGGCGGCCGTCCAGGCCGGTGAAGCGGCCGCCGGCCTCCTCCACGATGACCACGTTCGCCGCCATGTCCCACAGCGACAGCTCCGGTTCGGCGCAGATGTCCACCGACCCCTCGGCGACCATCATGTACGGCCAGAAGTCGCCGTAGCCGCGGGTCCGCCAGCAGTCGCGCGTGAGGTCGAGGAAGCCCGGCAGCAGGCCGCGCTCCTCCCAGCCGCTGAGCGAGGAGTAGGCGAAGGACGCGTCCTCGACGCGGCCCACGCGCGACACCTGCAGGCGGGTCGCCGACGTCAGGCTGCGGCCGGTGTACGCGCCCGAGCCCCGGGCGGCCCACCACCGGCGGCCCAGCGCCGGTGCCGACACCACGCCCACGACGGGCTCGAAACCGACCGACCCGCCCTGCTCGACCTGCACCATGAGCGAGATCAGGGTGGCCCAGACCGGCACGCCGCGCACATAGTTCTTGGTGCCGTCGATGGGGTCGATCACCCAGCGGCGCGGGCCCGTGCCCTCGCTGCCGAACTCCTCGCCCAGCACCGCGTCGCGCGGCCGTGCGCGCTGCAGATGGCCGCGGATCAGCTCCTCGGCGGCCTTGTCCGCCTCGCTCACCGGGGTCATGTCCGGTTTGGTCTCGACCTTCAGGTCGAGGGCCTTGAACCGGTCCATGGTGGCCGCGTCTGCGGCATCCGCGAGGACGTGGGCCAGACGCAGATCATCGTGGTAGTCGGACATGGCTGAACAGTACCTGTGGCATCCGCTTCGGGCCTCGCGGCCCGCCCACGGCTCTTGACACCGTATGGCGGCACGTCAATTCTGTGGCCACAGCCGTAGTGCGGCCGGACGGCCGGGGAGGCGACCATGCCCGCGGCACGAGAGCTCTTGCTGGACGCGGCCTTCGCGGCGCTGCGCACCCGGCCCTGGAACGGGGTCCGGATGGTGGACGTCGCCGCCTCCGCCGGGGTGTCCCGGCAGACGCTCTACAACGAGTTCGGCAGCAAGGACGGCCTGGCCAGGGCCCTGGTGCGGCGGGAGGCGGAGGCCTTCCTGGCCGGTGTCGAGCGGGCCCTGAGCGCCTCGCCCGCCACCGCCGTGCCCGCCACCGCACCGGCCGCCGGGGCCGATGCCGGGGCCCGCTGCGCGGCCGCCGCCTGCTGGATCCTGCGCACGGCGCGGGCCAACCCCCTCGTGCGGGCCGCGCTCACCGGCTGCCGCGGGGAGCGGCTTCCGGCCGCCGCGGCGCCGGTGCTGCCGGCCCCGCGCGGCCCGTTCGCCCGGGCCGTGCCGCGCTCCGCGCCCGGCGCCGCGCCGCTCGCCGACGCCATACGGGACCGCACCGTCCGCGCGGTCTCCGGCACCGCCGGGGAGCGGGCGCCGGAGGTCACGCTGTGGGCCTGCGAGGCGGCCGTACGGCTGACGTTGTCCTACGTCGTCGCCCCGGGCGCGTCGGACGAGGAGGCCGCCGCGCAAGTCGCCCGTCTGGTCCGCACCCTTGTGGGCGAGAACGTGACGGAAGGACCCCGTCCGGAGCAGTGACCCGGCCTCCGGGCGGTGGCCTCCGGGCCGGCAATTCCGGCCTCCGGCGGGAGGACTCCGGGCCGGCTGTTTCAGCCACCCGATCCGGACACTGTTCTCCTCGCCCGGCCCCGGCGCACCGGTGTCGGCCGGGCCCCGTGCCCGCCGTCCGCGGCGTCGACCTCACCCTGTGCCGCGGCGAAGTTCTCGGTCTCGTCGGCGAGATCGTCGCCGAACCGCTGCGGGCCCAGGGCCGCGGCAGGGCCGCCGTCGCCGGGCGCGTCCCGGAGCTCCTGGAACTCGTCGGCCTGGAGGCCGGGCACGCGGGCCGCTTCCCGCACGAGTTCTCCGGCGGGCGGCGGCAGCGGCGGTGGCAGCGGATCGGCATCGCGCGGGCACTCGCCGTCGAGCCGGAACTGCTCGTCCCGGACGAGCCGGTGTCCGTGCTGGACGTGTCCGTCCAGGCCGGCGTGCTCAACCTGCCGCAGCGCCTCAGGCGCGAACCGGGGCTCACCTACCTGTTCGTGCCGCACGACCCGGCCGTCGTGCGGCACGTCGCGGACCGGGCGAGCGTCATGTACCTCGGGCGCACCGTGGAACCGGGCCCCGCCGGGGAGGTGTTCCGGAAGCGCCGCTGTGGCTTATCGCCGTTGCGGGGGAGTTGAGGGGCCGGGCCCCTCAGCCCTCGTGTCAGCCCTTGTGGAGGTGGAGAACGGCTCAGTGCGCTGAGCCCGACAGCTGCAAGCCCATGACTCCCAGGATCACCAGGCCGATCGACACCAGTTTCAGCGTCGACACCAGGTCGCCCAGGAAAACCATGCCGTAGATCGCCGTCCCGGCCGCGCCGATGCCCGTCCACACGGCGTAGGCCGGGCCCACGTCCAGTTTCTTCAGGGAGAGCGTCAGCAGGCCGAAGCTGCCGAGTGCGAAGCACGCGAACGCGATCGTCGGCCAGAGCCGGGTGAAACCGTGGGAGAGCTTGAGACAGACCGCGAAGCCGGTTTCCAGCAGTCCGGCGACCACGACCAGCAGCCACGCCATCAGTTTGCCTCCCGCGTCTCGGTGACCGCCGTCCGTCCCGGTGTGCTGATGCCCTTGCCATCGGCGGTCACTCGCAAACGTAGGCGATCAGTCGCCTTCGCGTCGCTCCCGTGTGGAAAGCAGCCGCCGCAGCGAGTACAGCCGCTGCGGATCGGCGTGGCCGTCGGTGACCCACGCGTCCAGCGCGCAGTCCGGTTCGTCGTGGCTGCAGGCGCGCGGGCAGCCTTCGGTGCCCGGCTCCAGGTCGGGGAAGGCGTGGATGACGCGCGAGGGATCGATGTGGTGCAGGCCGAAGGAGCGCACGCCCGGTGTGTCGATGACCCACCCCGAGCCGGTCGGCAGGGGCAGGGCCAGCGCGGACGTGGTGGTGTGACGGCCGCGGCCGGTGACGGCGTTGACGTGGCCGGTGGCCCGCTGCCGGTCCGGGACGAGGGCGTTGACCAGAGTGGTCTTGCCGACGCCGGAGTGGCCGACGAACGCGGTGATCCGGTCCTCCAGTTGCTCGCGGACCCGGTCGGCGGCCCCGCCGTCCGCGAGCTCCTCGCGGCTGGTGACCACGTAGCGCACGCCGAGCGCGCCGTAGGACTCCAGGAGTTTGTCCGGGGAGGCGAGGTCCGACTTCGTCAGGACGAGCAGCGGCTCCAGGCCCGCGTCGAAGGCCGCGACGAGGCAGCGGTCGATGAGCCGGGGCCGCGGCTCGGGGTCCGCGAGGGCGGTGACGATCGCGAGCTGGTCGGCGTTGGCGACCACCACGCGCTCGAACGGATCGTCGTCGTCGGCGGTGCGGCGCAGCACCGACGAGCGCTCCTCGACCCGCACGATGCGCGCGAGGGTGTCCTTGGCGCCGCTGAGATCCCCGACGACGGCGACCCGGTCACCGACCACGACCCCCTTGCGGCCCAGCTCGCGGGCCTTCATGGCGACCACCTTGCGGTCGTCGACCAGGCAGGTCAGCCGGCCGCGGTCGATGGTGAGGACGAAGCCCTCGGCGGCGTCCTCGTGCTTGGGGCGGATGTTGGTGCGGGGGCGGTTGCCCTTGCGGTTGGGGCGGACGCGGATGTCGTCCTCGTCGGGGTTCTTGCCGTAGCGGCGCATTGCTGACTTTCCTGGCTTTCCCGGATCTCTCAGACTCTCGGCGCCGTCGCCGCCCCCGCGACGGTGCCCAGCATCCCGGTCCACAGCTCCGGGAAGTCGGGCAGGGTCTTGGCGGTGGTCGCGACGTTCTCCACCAGGACGCCGTCGACGGCGAGGCCGATGACGGCGGCCGCGGTGGCGAGCCGGTGATCCTCGTAGGTGTGGAAGACGCCGCCGTGCAGGGGACGCGGGCTGATGCGCAGCCCGTCCTCGGTCTCGGTGACGTCGCCGCCGAGCTCGTTGATCTCCTTGGCCAGGGCGGCCAGCCGGTCCGTCTCGTGCAGCCGCAGGTGGGCGATGCCGCGCAGGACGGACTCGGAGCCGGCGAGCGCCGCGACGGCGGCGATCACCGGGGTGAGCTCGCCGACCTCGTGCAGGTCGGCGTCGATGCCCGTGATGCGGCCGGTGCCGGTGAAGGTCAGGCCGGCCTCGGTCAGCTCGCAGGAGCCGCCCATGGCGGTGAAGATCTCCCGCAGGGCGTCGCCGGGCTGGGTGGTGCGCTCCGGCCAGTCGGGGATGGTGACCCGGCCGCCGGTGATCAGGGCGGCGGCCAGGAACGGCGCCGCGTTGGACAGGTCCGGCTCCACGACGACGTCGCGGCCGAGCAGGGCGCTGGGGGAGACCCGCCACACGTTCGGCTCGCCGCCGGACTCGGGGGTGTCCACCTGCGCGCCGGCCTGGCGCAGCATGTCGACGGTCATCCGGATGTGCGGCATCGACGGCAGGACGGAGCCGGTGTGCCGGACCTCGACGCCCTGGTTGAAGCGCGGCCCGGACAGCAGCAGCGCGCTCACGAACTGGGAGGAGGACGAGGCGTCGATCTCGACGGTGCCGCCCTCCAGGGCGCCCCCGCCGTGCACGGTCAGCGGCAGGGCCCCGCGCTCGTTGTCGTCTATGCGGGCGCCCAGGGCGCGCAGCGCGTCGATCACGCCGTGCAGGGGGCGCTCGTAGCTGCGCGGGTCGCCGTCGAAGCGGATCGGGCCGTCGGCGAGGCTCGCCACGGGCGGCAGGAAGCGCATCACGGTGCCGGCGTTGCCGACGTCGACGGTGGCGGGGCCGCGCAGCCGGGCCGGGATCACCCGCCACGCCTCGCCGGAGCCGGCCGTGCCGTCCGCGTCGGTGGAACTGGAGGAGACGGTCTCCTCGATGCCGACGCCCATGGCGCGCAGCGCCTCGGCCATCAGCAGGGTGTCGCGGGACCGCAGGGGGCGGCGCAGCCAGCCGGGCTCGGAGGCGAGCGCGGCCAGCACCAGGGCGCGGTTGGTGACCGACTTGGAACCGGGCACGGTCACGGTCGCGTCGACCGCGCCTGTGGCGAGGGGGGCGGGCCAGAGGTCGGAGTGCGCGGGGTTCTCGGTCATGCCTTTACCTTACTGACGTTCTCCCCGTGGTCCCGTCTCCGAAGTGCTCAGGCCTGAGGTCGCGCCCCTGCCCTGTCAGGTCGGGAGCCGCCGCCCCGGCACGGGGAGCCCCCAACCCCTCGTCGGCCGCCTCCGTCAAAGGCCGAGCAGCCAGCGCCCGCCGCCCGTCAGCGCGCACAGCGAGATCACATGGAAGAAAACCAGCCACACGACGGCCGGCAGGTTGGTGAGCCGGGCGAGCTGGTCCGCGTCCGAGTCGGGAGCGCCCCCGCCCGCCCGTCGCCCGACCACCACCCCTGATCGAGGCGCTGCCGCGCCGCCCCACTGCTTTCGCTTCGCCTGCAGCTCGAACGCCGGCCGGACCCCGCCGAGCAGCAGGAACCACACCACCCCGTACGCGAACAGCGCCTGCACCGCCGGCCCCGCCAGCCAGGAGACCAGTACGAACAGGGAGCCGGAGAGCACGACCGTCAGCACCCCGTAGGCGTTCCGGATCATCAGCAGCATCGCGGCCAGCAGCGCCGTCGCGAGCCACAGCAGCGCCGTGATGTGACCGGCGGACAGCAGCCACGCGCCGCCGAGGCCCAGCAGTGACGCCGCGGGGTAGCCGGCGGCGGCGGTGAGGATCATGCCGAGGCCCGAGGGCTTGCCGCGCGACACCGTCAGCCCGGAGGTGTCCGAGTGCAGCCGGATGCCCTCCAGCCGCCGCCCGGCCAGCAGGGCCACCAGCCCGTGGCCGCCCTCGTGGGCGATGGTGACGGCGTTGCGGGTCACCAGCCATATCCCGCGTGGTGCCACCGCCGCGAGCGCGACGAGCCCGGTGGCGGCCACGAGCCACACGGAGGGGGCGGGCTGGGTCCCCACCACGCGGTCCCACAGGGCGGTGGCTTCGGTGCTGTCCATTTGTGCGCGGCTCCTCGTGGGTCCGTGGCAGGGTGGCCAATATGTGTGGTCGATATGCGGCGAGCCGTAAGCCCGAGGATCTCGTGGGGCTCTTCGGCGTCGAGAAGTGGGAGCCGTCCGAGGCCCTCGCCCCGGACTGGAACGTGGCCCCGACGAAGAGCGTGTACGCGGTGCTCGAGCGTCCCCTGAAAGACGCAAGTGACCGGCGTCCGGTTCGCCAGCTGCGGCCGCTGCGCTGGGGGCTCGTGCCGTCGTGGGCGAAATCCCCCGAGGGCGCCGCGAAGATGATCAACGCCCGGTCGGAGACGGTCCACGAGAAGCCGTCCTACCGGAGGGCCTTCGAGGCGCGCCGCTGCCTCATACCCGCCGACGGCTACTACGAGTGGGTCACCGGTGCGGCGGAGCGGGAGCTGGAGGAGAAGGGTCGCAAGAAGCGTCCCCGCAAGCAGCCCTATTTCGTCACCCCGGCCGACGGGTCGGTCATGGCGATGGCCGGGCTGTACGAGTTCTGGCGCGACCCCACGCTGCCGCCCGATCACCCCCAGGCCTGGTGGGCGACCTGCACGGTGCTCACGACGGAGGCCGAGCACGCGCCCTTCGCCCTCCCGGAGGGCGGCCCGGCGCCCGAGGGCGGGCCGCGTTCCCTGGCCGAGATCCACCCCCGGATGCCGCTCGTGCTGCCGCCGGACCGGTGGGCCGCGTGGCTGGACCCCGGCCGCACCGGCACCGAGGAGCTGCGCGGCCTGCTGACCCCGCCGCCCGCCGGGTCCGTACGCGCCTACCCGGTCACGACGGCGGTCAGCGACGTCCGCAACAACGGCCCGGAGCTCGTGGAGGAGCTGGAGGCGCCGGAGGAGGCGACGCTGTTCTGAGTCCTCACGTGTCTCTTGTTCCGGGGCGCGCGTGAACGATGATGGACCGGTGATCGAGACCGTTCCCACTCCCGCCGGCGACGCCCGCATCCACTGGCACCCGGCCCCCCGGGCCCGCCTCGTGCTCGCCCTCGGCCACGGTGCCGGCGGCGGCGTCGAGGCCCGCGACCTGCAGGCCCTCGCCGCCGCGTTGCCCGCGCACGGCGTCACCGTGGCCCTGGTGGAGCAGCCCTGGCGGGTCGCCGGTAAGAAGGTCGCCCCCGCGCCGAAGACCCTGGACGCGGCGTGGACCGCTTTGTGGCCGGCGCTGCAGGAGCCGGGCCTGCCGGTCGTGGCCGGCGGCCGCAGCGCGGGCGCCCGGGTCGCCTGCCGCACGGCGGCCGGCCTCGGTGCCGCCGCCGTGCTGGCCCTGAGCTTCCCGCTGCACCCGCCGGGCAAGCCGGAGAAGTCCCGCGCGGACGAGCTGACCGGCGCCGGACTGCCCACCCTGGTCGTCCAGGGCGCGAAGGACCCGTTCGGCCGCCCCGAGGAGTTCCCGTCCGGAACGCACCTGGTGCCCGTGCCGCACGGCGACCACGGCTTCGCCGTGCCGAAGAAGGCGGACGTCGGGCAGGAGGAGGCGCTGGCCGGGCTCACCGGGGCCGTCGCGGAGTGGCTGGACGGCATCGGCCGCTGAAGCGCCTTGCGCCGGCCACGCCCGGCACGCTGCGGGCCCGTGGCGGAATTCCGCATTCCGAAAGAGCTGTTGAATTCCGGAGGATTCCGGGAATGCGGCGTGCCCGGGCGCTGTTGTGCCAGTCGTCATCAGCCACTGGCCCGACCGAGGAATGGGAGCTCGCCGCATGGGTTCGATCGCATGCCTGTCCCGCCCGCAGACCGCTGACCTGGGATGGTCCGCACTGCATGTGGCGCAGCCCGCCCCGTCTGGAGCGGCGGACGGGCGGGATCGTCGTCTATTCTCCGATTCGAGCGGGTCCGCATCCGGTCCTGCCGTCGTGTTGGAGGAGGTGGGTCCGGTCACTGGGACCGACGAGGGGACCGAAGACACCGGGGCCACGGGCATGAGCGCCACCGAGAGCGCCGCGAAGGACGCCGCGAGCACCGCTGCGCAGAACGGCGCGGACGCCGCGGCCGAAGCGGCGGAGAGCGCTGCCGAGCGCAACGCCCGGTTCGAGCGGGACGCCCTCACCTTCCTCGACCAGATGTACTCCGCCGCCCTGCGGATGACGCGGAACCCCGCCGACGCGGAGGACCTGGTGCAGGAGACCTACGCCAAGGCGTACGCGTCCTTCCATCAGTTCCGGGACGGCACGAACCTCAAGGCGTGGCTGTACCGCATCCTGACCAACACCTTCATCAACTCCTACCGCAAGAAGCAGCGCGAGCCGCTGCGCAGCGCGTCGGAGGAGATCGAGGACTGGCAGCTGGCCCGCGCCGAGTCGCACATGTCGACCGGTCTGCGCTCCGCCGAGTCCCAGGCCCTGGACCACCTTCCGGACTCCGATGTCAAGGAGGCCCTCCAGGCCATCCCCGAGGAATTCCGGATAGCGGTCTACCTCGCGGACGTCGAGGGCTTTGCCTACAAGGAGATCGCGGACATCATGGGTACGCCCATCGGCACCGTCATGTCCCGGCTCCACCGGGGCCGCCGCCAGCTGCGCGGAATGCTGGAGGACTACGCCCGCGAGCGGGGACTGGTCCCCGCCGGGGCGGCCCCTGCTGCGCCGAACGGCTCCGACGAGTCGCACAACCGGAAAGGCTCGGACTCATGAGCTGCGGAGACCCGCACGAGACGGACTGCTCCGAGGTTCTCGACCACCTCTACGAGTTCCTCGACCACGAGATGCCCGACGGGGACTGCGCCAAGTTCGAGGTGCACATCGACGAGTGCTCCCCGTGCCTGGAGAAGTACGGCCTGGAACAGGCCGTGAAGAAGCTGGTCAAGCGCTGCTGCGGCCATGACGACGTGCCGGCCGACCTGCGCTCGAAGGTGATGGGCCGGATCGAGCTCATCCGCGCCGGGCAGTCGGTGCCCGAGCAGGACGTCGTGGCCGAGGCCCGGGCGGCGGAGGCCGCCGCGCGCACGGCCAAGGGCGCCGAGAGCGCGCCGGGCGCCAAGGGTGCCCGCAGCGCGTCGGGCGGCCCCGCGCGGCCGGGCCCGCTGGGCGCCACGACCCAGGAGTAGCCGGTCCCCGCGCCCGCGGCGCGGTCATCCCGCCTGTCCTGTACCGCTTACGGCCTTATACGGCCCGGCCCGCGCATGCCGTCCGGCGGCGATAATCACCCGAAGGTGTGCATCTGGTCGGTTCGCGCGGGGCAATCCCCGAATGCGGCGTTCCCCGGCTCCGCCGGACCCTATTCTCCCCTTCCTGACGGCAAGCATGTCGGCACCTCACGGGACGGGGAGGACGCGCCATGGGGGCACTACCGGCGGCAGCGCGCCTGTGTGTGCTGTGCGCCGTTCTCGCCGCCGTCGCGTGCGCCGCCCCCGCCCTGCGGGCCGGACCCGGCGTCCCGTGGTGCGCCGTGGCCCTCCTGGCCGCGGTCTGCGCCGTCTGCGAGCGCCTGCCCCGCCGCACCCTGACCCTGCCCGTCCTGCTCGCCGGGGCGTTCCTGCTGCCGCCCGCCGCCGCGGGCCTCGTGGCCGTGCCGGGCGCGCTCGTCGGCCGGGTCGAGCAGCGCCCCGCGTGGGTGCGGCGGCTGTGGCACGCCGCCCAGCTCTCCCTGGCCTCCTGCGCCGCCTCCCACGTCTTCGCCCTCGCCGCCCCGGCCATGGCCACGGACGCGGGCCTCTCCCCGCTCGCCCCCGCGGACTTCCCCGCAGCCATGCCGCCCGCCCTCGCCGCGGCCCTCGTCCTCTCCCTCGTGGCCGCCGCCCTCGACGGCGCCGTCCGCGTCGCCGCCGAGCGCCGCCGCCCGCGCGCCGCCTGGAGCGGCCTCCTGCTGCCCGGCCCGCTGCTGCCGGCCCTCGTGCACGGCCCCACCGGCCTGCTCACCGCGGCCCTGTGGCACAGCGCCTACGGCCCGCCCGCGGCGCTGCTCGTCCTGCTGCCGATGTCCGTCTCCTCCTGGTTCCTGGACCGCTGCGAGCGCGAGCGCGCCGCGCACCAGGCCACCATCCGGGCGCTGGTCCAGGCCGTCGACCTCAAGGACCGCTACACCCGCGGCCACAGCGAGCGCGTGGGGCGCGCCTCCGTGCTCATCGGCCGCGAGCTCGGCATGGCCGGCGAGCGGCTGGAGGCGCTGCGCTTCGCCGGCATCCTGCACGACGTCGGCAAACTCGGCGTCCCCACCCGCCTGTTGCGCAAGGACGGCCCGCTCACCCCGGAGGAGCGGCGCGTCATCGAACTGCACCCCGAGTACGGGCACGAGATGGTGCGCGGCATCGGCTTCCTCGACGAGGCGCGGGCCGCGATCCTCCACCACCACGAGCGCCTGGACGGCAGCGGCTACCCCTACGGACTGATGGGCCATCAGATCCCGTTCTTCGCCAGGATCGTGGCCGTCGCCGACGCCTTCGACGCGATGACCTCCACGCGCAGTTACAGCCGGGCCCGCCCCGTGCCGGCCGCCCTCGCCGAGCTCCGCCGCTGCGCAGGAAGCCAGTTCGACCCTCGCATGGTCGCCGCCCTGTGCACCGCCCTCGACCGTCACGGATGGCATTCGACAGTGACCTCGGAGGCTACGGAGAGTGCAACTCCACCCAGCGGAAACGTCCCTTCTTCCCATCGGCCGGTCACCGGAGCCGGCCAACCGGGAGGTGAGGGGTGACGGGACGGCATGACGGACTCCTGGTACGGAGCGTGCACGGGGCGGCCGTCGCGCTCGCCCTGGCCGCCCTGGCCCGCACCGCCTGGCACGGCCTCGCCCAGCCCCGCGTCGCCCTCGCCTACGGCCTCCTCATCGCCGTCGGCGAGGCCGCCCGGCGCCGCCGCCCCACCGCCGGCCCCGGCGACCGCCAGACCGCGCCCGTAGGAGCCGCCGGAGCCCTCTCGTACGCCCTGCTCGGCGAGATCGGCGGGCAGCCATCCGCACACGGCGCCCCCCAGGTCGTCGCCGTGGTGCTCGCCGCCACCCTCGCCGGCGCGATCGGCCGCCCGCCCGCGCGCGACCACCTCGCGCGCCGCCTGCTCACCACCGCCTTCGCCGCCGTCTGCTTCCAGCCCCTGCACCACTCCGGAGCCCTCGACCACTGGCCCGGCCACGGCCCCGCCTACGCCTTCGTCCTGCTCCTCGTGCTCGCCCTGACCACCCTCTTCGACGCCGTCCTCGCCGCGGCCCTCACCCTCCTCCGCACGGGCGGCCCCTACGGCCCCGCCCTGCGCGACGAACTGCGCGCCCTCGCCGGCATCGGCACCGCGATCTGCGCCACCGGCATCGTCATGGCCCTCGCCGTGGGCGTCGCCGGGCTGTGGGCCCTGCCGGTCTTCTGCCTGCCCCTGCTCCTCACCCAGCTCTCCTTCCACCGCTACACCGCCGTGCGGGCCACGTACCACCAGACCATCGCCTCCCTCGCCCGCTCCACGGAGATCGCCGGCCACACCCCCGCCGGGCACGCCCGGCGCGTCGCCGCCCTCAGCCGGGCCACCGGACGCGAGCTCGGCCTGTCCGAGACCGGGCTCACCGTTCTGGAGTACGCCGCACTGATGCACGACATCGGGCAGCTCTCCCTCCTCGACCCCGTGCCCGCCGGGGCCACCGAGCCCCTGCCGCCCGAGCAGCGCCGCCGCATCGCCCTCCTCGGCGGGGCCGTCGTCCGCCGGACCGGCGTCCCCTCCGACGTCGCCGTCGTGGTCGAGCGCCAGGCCGCCCCGTACCGCGAGCAGCCCCTCGCCGCCCGCATCGTCCGCACCGTCAACGCCTACGAGGACCTCGTCGGCGAGAGCGGCTGCGGCCCGTTGTGCGCCCTGGAGCGGCTCCGGCTCGACACGGCCCGCGAACACGACCCGCAGGTGGTCGCCGCCCTGGCCGGAGTGCTCGCGCGCGGGGGCGGACCGGGAGTGCCCGACCAGCGGCAGGACCAGAGGTAAGAGTCCGGTCAAAGCGGGAGTACCGCGGTGAACCCACGGGTAATGAGCGGGCGTCCAAAGGGGCATGGTTGGATGCGAAGAGGAGAGCAGAGGAAAGAAGGCGAGAAACCGCGGAGACGACGGGGGGCGTCGGGCGCGTCGCCGCCTCCGGCACGGAGGTGTGACGGGCGCGACTTCCCGGAGCGAGTGAGATGTGGCAGGTTGTCGTCAGGGAGGACGGCGGCCTTCACCTGGGTCATCCGGCGTGGTCGCACGCAGAAACCGGCAGGCGGGAATCGTGAGGATCTTCGGCAAGGTACGGCACCGGCCTTCCGCCTCGTGGCGGCAGGCCACCGACCGTGCCTTCACGCTCATCGGCGACGGCCGGTACGAGGACGCGGGCGCGCTCCTGACCCGCGCGGCCGACATGGAGCCCTGGCTCTCCGAGTCGTGGTTCAACCTGGCGCTGCTGCACAAGTTCCGCCACGACTGGGAGCAGGCCCGCGCGGCCGGGCTGCGCGCCGTGGCCCTCCTGGACCGCGAGGCCGGCGCCCCGGACTGGTGGAACGTGGGCATCGCCGCCACCGCCCTGCAGGACTGGCCGCTGGCCCGCCGCGCCTGGCAGGCGTACGGCCTGCGCGTGCCCGGCGAGGGCACTCCGGCCGGCGAGCCCGTCGGCATGGAGCTGGGCAGCGCGGCCGTCAGACTCTCGCCCGAGGGCGAGGCGGAGGTCGTGTGGGGCCGCCGGCTCGACCCGGCCCGGATGGAGGTCCTCTCCATCCCGCTGCCCTCCTCGGGCCGCCGCTGGGGCGAGGTCGTGCTGCACGACGGCGTCCCGCACGGCGAGCGCGTCACCGCCGCCGGGCCCGCCTACCCCGTCTTCGACGAGATCGAGCTGTGGGCCCCCTCGCCCGTGCCCACGTGGGTCGTCCTGCTGGAGGCCGCCACCGAGGCCGACCGGGACGCCCTGGAGCGGCTCGCGGCCGACGCGGGCTTCGCCGCCGAGGACTGGTCCTCGTCCGTGCGGCTCCTGTGCCGCACGTGCTCGGAGAGCCGCATGCCCAGCGACGAGGGCAACGGCGAGCACCTCGACCCCCACGACCACAGCGAGCCCGGCCACCCCGGCCCCCTCGGCCACCGCACGGCCGGCTCCGGCTCCCTGTGGGTGCCCGAGCGCGAGTGCGGCATCGCCGCCCCCGCCGGGCTGGTGCGGGGCCTGCTGGACGGCTGGGTGGCGGACAGCCCGGACAGCCGGGAGTGGCGCGACCTGGAAGAGGTCTGCTGAGCACTTCCGAGGACCCCCGGCGCCGCGGGCGGGGACCCGTACCCTGTACAGGACATCCTTTTGGGTTCTGAGAGAGGCACGACGGCGGACATGTCGCAGCAGTCGCAGCAAGAGACCGACCAGCAGGTGGACGGCGAGTTCATCGTGGACACCGAGGACTGCGAGGCGCGCGAGCTCGCGCACCGCGAGCGCGGCACGTCCCGCCCGATCACCGTCGTCGGCAACCCCGTCCTGCACCGCGAGTGCAAGGACGTCACCTCCTTCGACGACGAGCTGGCGCAGCTGATCGACGACATGTTCGCGAGCCAGCACACCGCGGAGGGCGTCGGCCTCGCCGCCAACCAGATCGGCGTCGACCTCAAGGTCTTCGTCTACGACTGCATGGACGACGAGGGCGTCCGCCACGTGGGCACCGTGTGCAACCCCGTCCTGGAGGACCTCCCGGCCGGCCGCCGGGTCCTGGACGACTCCAACGAGGGCTGCCTCTCCGTCCCCACCGCCTACGCCTCCCTCGCCCGCCCCGACCACGCCGTCGTCAGCGGCCAGGACGCCAAGGGCAACCCCATCCGCGTCCAGGGCACCGGCTACTTCGCGCGCTGCCTCCAGCACGAGACCGACCACCTCTACGGCCGGCTCTACATCGACCGCCTCTCCAAGCGCGACCGCAAGGACGCGCTGCGGCAGATGGAAGAGGGCACCCCGCGCTACCCGGTCGTCGCGAACGACTGACCTCGCGTACGACGCAGACGTGTGGCGGGCGCTCCCATGGGGGCGCCCGCCACACGTGTGTCCACGATCATCATGAAACGCGGCATCGCGTGCCTCCCGTCCGTGCGGAACCACTGGGTTCCCGGACCGGAGACACGCGATGCCGCGTACGCGCGGATTTAACCCGCGAGGATCAGAACTCGTCGTCGAAGGCGACCGTGCCCTCGACCGCCACCTGGTACGCGGACGCGCGGCGCTCGAAGAAGTTGGTCAGCTCCTGGACGTTCTGCAGCTCCATGAAGGAGAACGGGTTCTCCGAGCCGAACACCGGGGCGATGCCCAGGCGCTGCAGGCGCTGGTCGGCGACGCACTGCAGGTACTCGCGCATGGAGTCGGTGTTCATGCCCGGCAGGCCGTCACCGCACAGGTCGCGGGCGAACTGCAGCTCGCACTCGACGGCCTCCTTCAGCATGTCCGTGACCTGCTGCTGGAGCTCGTCGTCGAACAGGTCCGGCTCCTCCTCGCGGACGGTGTCCACGACGGAGAACGCGAAGTCCATGTGCATGGACTCGTCGCGGAACACCCAGTTGGTGCCGGTCGCGAGGCCGTGCAGCAGGCCGCGGCTGCGGAACCAGTACACGTAGGCGAAGGCGCCGTAGAAGAACAGGCCCTCGATGCACGCGGCGAAGCAGATGAGGTTGAGCAGGAAGCGACGGCGGTCGGCCTTCGTCTGCAGGCTCTCCAGCTTCTCGACCTCGTTGATCCACTTGAAGCAGAACTGGGCCTTCTCGCGGATCGACGGGATGTTCTCCACCGCGTCGAAGGCGGCGGCGCGGTCGTCCGGGTCGGGCAGGTAGGTGTCGAGCAGCGTCAGATAGAACTGGACGTGCACGGCCTCCTCGAACAGCTGCCGCGACAGGTACAGGCGCGCCTCGGGCGAGTTGATGTGCTTGTACAGCGTCAGCACGAGGTTGTTCGCCACGATCGAGTCGCCGGTCGCGAAGAACGCGACGAGGCGGCCGATCATGTGCTGCTCGCCCGGGGAGAGCTTGGCGAGGTCGGCGACGTCCGAGTGGAGGTCGACCTCCTCGACGGTCCAGGTGTTCTTGATCGCGTCACGGTAGCGGTCGTAGAAGTCCGGGTACCGCATCGGACGCAGGGTCAGCTCGAAGCCCGGGTCGAGCAGGTTTTTATTGAGCGCAGTCTTCTCGGTGGAGCTCATTACTGGCAGGCCTCGCAGGACTCGGGGTTCTCAAGGGAGCAGGCGATGGCGTCCGCGTCGGGCGCGGCCTGCTGCACCGGGATGGTGGCGGCGGCGCTGGCCGACCGGGCGATCCGGGTCGCCGGGCGGGAGCGCAGGTAGTACGTCGTCTTGATGCCCTGCTTCCAGGCGTACGCGTACATCGAGCTGAGCTTGCCGATGGTGGGCGAGGCCATGAAGAGGTTCAGCGACTGGCTCTGGTCCAGGTAAGGCGTGCGGGCCGCCGCCATGTCGATCAGGGCGCGCTGCGGGATCTCCCAGGCGGTGCGGTAGAGGTCGCGCACCTCCTGCGGGATCCAGCGCATGTCCTGGATCGAGCCGTTGGCCTCGGTCATGGCGTCGCGCGTGGTGCGGTCCCACACGCCGAGCTGCTTGAGCTCCTCCACCAGGTAGGTGTTGACCTGCAGGAACTCACCGGAGAGCGTCTCGCGCTTGAACAGGTTGGAGACCTGCGGCTCGATGCACTCGTACACGCCCGCGATGGACGCGATGGTCGCCGTGGGGGCGATGGCGAGCAGCAGCGAGTTGCGCATGCCGACCTCGGCGATGCGGGCGCGCAGCGCCTCCCAGCGGTCCTCCCACGCGGCGACGGCGTTGGGGTAGTGGTCCGGGTGCAGCACGCCGCGGGCGGTGCGGGTCGCGGCCCAGGCCGGGTGCGCGCCGTTGCGCTCGGCGAGGTCGGCGGAGGCCTCGTACGCCGCGAGCATGATCCGCTCGGAGATCTTGGTGGAGAGGGCCTTCGCCTCGGCCGAGTCGAAGGGCAGGCGCAGGCGGAAGAAGACGTCCTGCAGGCCCATCAGGCCGAGGCCCACCGGGCGCCAGCGGCTGTTGGAGCTGCCGGCCTGCTCGGTCGGGTAGAAGTTGATGTCCACGACGCGGTCGAGGAAGGTGACGGCCGTGCGGACCGTACGGTCGAGCTTCTCCCAGTCCATCTCGCCGTCTGCACCGAGGTGCTGCGCGAGGTTGACGGAGCCCAGGTTGCAGACCGCGGTCTCGCCGTCGTCCGTGACCTCGAGGATCTCGGTGCAGAGGTTCGAGGAGTGGACGACCGCGCCCTTCTCGGCCGTCTGGTTGGCGGTGCGGTTGGCGGCGTCCTTGAACGTCATCCAGCCGTTGCCGGTCTGCGCGAGGGTGCGCATCATGCGGGCGTAGAGCACGCGCGCCGGGATGGTCTTGACGGCCTTGCCGGCGGCCTCGTAGGCGCGGTAGGCGGCGTCGAACTCGTCGCCGTAGAGGTCGACCAGGTCGGGCGTGTCGGCCGGGGAGAACAGCGACCAGTCGGCGTCGGCCTCGACGCGGCGCATGAACTCGTCCGGGATCCAGTGCGCGATGTTGAGGTTGTGGGTGCGGCGGGCCTCTTCGCCGGTGTTGTCGCGGAGCTCCAGGAACTCCTCGATGTCGGCGTGCCAGGTCTCCAGGTAGACGCAGGCGGCGCCCTTGCGGCGGCCGCCCTGGTTGACCGCGGCGACGGAGGCGTCAAGGGTGCGCAGGAACGGCACGATGCCGTTGGAGTGGCCGTTGGTGCCGCGGATCAGCGAGCCGCGGGAGCGGATGCGCGAGTACGACAGGCCGATGCCGCCGGCGTGCTTCGACAGCCGGGCCACCTGGTGGTAGCGGTCGTAGATCGAGTCCAGCTCGTCCAGCGGGGAGTCCAGCAGGTAGCAGGACGACATCTGCGGGTGGCGGGTGCCGGAGTTGAAGAGCGTCGGGGAGGACGGCAGGTACGAGAGGGTGCTCGTCAGGCCGTACAGCTCGGCGACGTCGGCGAGGGCGCGCTCGGAGTGGTCCTCGGCCAGGCCGCAGGCCACGCGCAGCAGGAAGTGCTGCGGGGTCTCGATCACGTCGCGGTGGATCGGGTGGCGCAGCAGGTAGCGGCTGTGCAGGGTGCGCAGGCCGAAGTAGCCGAAGCGGTCGTCGGCGCCGTCGGCGAGGGCCTTCTCGACGAGCTCGTCCAGGTAGCCGGCGTGGGTGGCGACGAACGCGGCGGTCTCGTCCGCGATCAGGCCTTCCTTGTGGCCGACGGCGACCGAGGCCGAGAAGGAGGTGGCGCCCTGGCCGGCGGCCTCGTCGGCGATCGCGCGCGTGAGCAGGCGGGCGGCGAGGCGGGAGTACTCGGGCTCCTCGGCGATCAGTCCCGCGGCGGCCTCGGTGGCGAGGGAGCGGAGCTCGGCCTCGTCCGAGGTGGCGCTCCGGCCCCGCAGTGCGGCGGCGGCGACCTTGCCCGGGTCGGTGGCGGGAAGGTCGGCGGTGAGGTCGGTCAGGGTGCGCAGCAGCGCGGTCCCGGGGCCGCCGGTCGCTTCTTCCGCAGTCGCTGAGACCGGATCGGCGGGCGCGATGGTCACTGAGGCTCTCCCTCGCTCGGCTGGGTGGGCCGGCGGGAGAGCTCGACGGGCCGCGCACGGGCATGCCTGATGCGCAGGGCATGCCTCGTAGGCGTCCGCCGGCCCAACCCGCGAGGCCCGGACGAATTCAACGCCCATAGCCGAGCCCAGGGCAGGCTCGGTGGAGGGCGGCTGACGGCAGGTGCTCGGACTCCTGCATGCGCGGCTTAACGGCATACATGCACCGTTGCGGGACAGTTCCGGATTTCCACCGGATTCCCCTGCGACGACAGCGAGCACGAGCATACATCTAGTGCCGCCCCTCGCACGCGCCCCCACATGTTGTGTCGCGCGGTAAGCGCATGGGTCGGAATGTGTTATCAGGCCCCGGTGTTGAGGGTGGGATCACAGGTCGCGCGCAGGCCGTTCCGGGGCCCTCTGCGGGCCGTTCGCGGGCCCCTTGCGGGTCCGGGCCGGGCCTCCGGTGCGGGGCGCAGCGAAGGGCCGCCACGCCCCCTGGGAGGGTCGTGGCGGCCCGGTCGGCCTCACGGGCCGGGAGGCCCGCCGAAGGTCGCTCTAGTGCCCGCCCGGGACCCCTGCGGTGGCCGGCGGGAGCTCCTGCTCGACCCCCGGGTCGCCCGCGTCCGCGGTGTAGTCGGCGGCCGTGGTCTCGTCCACGCCCTCCGGCGCGCCGAACGCCTTCAGGACGACGGTCAGGACGATGACGACGATCACATTGAACACGAAGGCCGTGAGCCCGATATAACCCTTTTCTCCAATAAGGGGGATGAGGTTGGTATTGCCGAAGTGATCCTGCGTGGCGCTCGGCGTGTCGTACGCCTTCCAGGTGCCGTAGACCATCCCCGCCGCCCAGCCGGCCAGCAGGGCCCAGCGGTGGAACCAGCGGGTGAAGAGCCCGCCCACGAGCGCCGGGACCGTCTGCAGGATCCAGATGCCACCGAGCAGCTGGAAGTTGATGGCGACCGTCTTGTCCATGGTGAGGACGAAGACGAGCGCGCCGACCTTCACCAGCAGCGAGGCGAGCTTGGAGACCTTCGCCTCGTGCGCGGGGGAGGCGTCCGGCCTGATGAAGTCCTTGTAGATGTTGCGGGTGAAAAGGTTTGCGGCGGCGATCGACATGATCGCGGCCGGCACCAGGGCGCCGATCCCGATCGCCGCGAACGCCACCCCCGTGAACCAGTCCGGGAACATGTTCTCGAACAGCTGGGGGATCGCGAGCTGGCCGTTCTTCACCTTGATCCCCGCGGCGATGGCCATGAAGCCGAGCATCGCGAGCAGGCCCAGCATCAGGGAGTACAGCGGCAGGATCGTCGTGTTGCGGCGGATGACGTTGCGGCCTTTGCCGGAGAGAACGGCCGTCACCGAGTGCGGGTAGAGGAAGAGCGCCATCGCCGAGCCGAGCGCGAGCGTCGCGTACGCCCACTGCGCGTCCGGGCCGCTCACCAGCGCGCCGCGCGGCTTGCCCGTCTCCGGGTTCTGCACCGCGAACGCTTCGCCCGCCTTGGCGAAGATGTGGTCGAAACCACCCAGTTTGATGGGGATGTAGATGATCGCCACGATGATCACGATGTAGATCAGGGCGTCCTTGACGAAGGCGATCAGCGCGGGCGCCCGCAGCCCGGAGGAGTACGTGTACGCCGCGAGCACGCCGAACGCGATGAGCAGCGGCAGGTCCTTCATAAACCAGTTCGAGCCGCCGCCCACGCCCAGCACGTCCAGCACCGCCTGGATGCCGACGAGCTGCAGCGCGATGTACGGCATCGTCGCGAGGATGCCGGTGAGCGCGAGGGCGAGCGAGAGCCCCTTCGAGCCGAACCGGCCGCGGACGAAGTCCGACGACGTCACGTAGCCGTGCTTGTGGGCGACCGACCACAGGCGGGGCAGGAAGGTGAAGACCAGGGGGTAGCAGAGGATCGTGTACGGGACCGCGAAGAAGCCGGCCGCGCCGCCCGCGTAGATCGCCGCCGGGACGGCCACGAAGGTGTAGGCCGTATAGAGGTCGCCGCCGAGCAGGAACCAGGTGACCCACGTGCCGAACGACCGGCCGCCCAGCCCCCACTCGTCGAGGTTGTCGGCATTCTCGGCGCGCCGCCACTTCGACGCCATGAACCCCATGACCGTCACGGCCAGGAAGAAGAAGATGAAGACGGCGAGCGCCACGCCGTTCACGCCGTCCTTCATCGCTGCTCACCCGCCTTGCGGGCACGCTCGTGGCGCCGCACGATCACGTAGGCGGCGACCGTGAGCAGCGTCGAGATCGGCACCCACAGCATCTGGTACCAGTAGAAGAACGGGATGCCGATGAAGGCGGGCCCGGTCCGGGCGTAGGAGCTGACCCACAGCATCGCGGCGAAAGGGAGCGCCAGGCACAGTCCCGCCACGGCCAGGGGCGCGGTGACGACCGCCCTCCTGCTGCCGCCCTCCGGTGGTTCCGTCATGGTGGTGACTCCCCCCTGTGTGATCACTGCGTGATGCGCAGGAAATCTAGGCGAGGGTCGGCCGCGCGTCACCCCCCGTCCGCATATCGGTATGGCAACGTCACGAGATACCGGTACGGCGACGTCACGAGCCGGAGAAGTGGGGTTTTCCCGTGAGGAGTTCCGCCGCGGCCTGTCCCGAGACGCGGGCCGCCCCGTGCGTCGCGAGGTGCACGGCGCCCGGTGAGCTCGCGCCGGGGACGCCCATCTCGACCACGACGGCGTCGGGCCGCGCGCCCAGCAGCCGGTCGAGGGCGGCGGCCATCCACGGGTGGCGGGCGGCGTCGCGCACCACGGCGACGAGCGGCTTGCCGGCGGCGGGGGCGAGCACCTCGCGCTCCAGGACGCCCGCGTCCGCGGCGAGTTCGTCCTGGGTGAGGCGTACGGAGGTGGCGCCGGGCCGCAGTTCGCGCAGCGGGGCCGCCACGCCCCACGGGGTCTGCCGGTCGATGGCCAGGGTCGAGGCCGGGGCGAACTCGGCCACGTGCGGGTCGGCCGGCAGCGGCAGGGCGCCGTCCTCGCCGCCCACGACCCGCATGGCGCGGCGGGCGGCGACGAGCCCGATGCCGGAGGACCCGGCCGCGGCGTCCGCCCGGTCCGCCGCGTGCGCCCGGAAGCGCTCCCCGGACCAGGCGGCGAACTCCGCGACCCGCGCGGCCGCCGCGGCCAGCCGCTCCTCCGGCAGGACGCCGTCCCGGACGGCCGCGGCCACCGCGGCGGTCAGTAGCTCGGCGTGCTCCTCGGCCGCGTGCTCCCCTCCGACGCACACCGCGTCCGCCCCTCCCGCCACGGCCCGCACGCTCGCGCCGTCGATCCCGTAGCGCGCCGTGACCGCCTTCATCTCGATGCCGTCGGTGACGATCAGGCCGGTGAAGCCCAGCTGCCCGCGCAGGAGGTCCACCAGGATGCGGGGGCTCAGGGTGGCCGGCAGCTCCGGGTCGAGGGCGGGGACGAGGAGGTGGCCGGTCATCACCACCCTGACACCGGCCTCGGCGGCCGCCGCGAAGGGCGGCAGGGCGGTCGCGGCGAGCTCCTCGGCGGAGGCGGTGACGCGCGGCAGGTCGAGGTGGGAGTCGACGGCGGTGTCGCCGTGCCCGGGGAAGTGCTTGGCGCACGCCGCGACGCCCGCGGACTGCAGGCCGCGCACCCACGCCGCGGTGTGCCGCGCGACCAGGTCCGTACCGGCGCCGAACGACCGCACGCCGATGGTCGGGTTGCGCGGGTTGGAGTTGACGTCGGCGCTGGGCGCGTAGTTCAGGGACACGCCGGCCGCGTGGAGCTCGCGGCCGATGTCACGGGCGACGGACTCCGTCAGCCCGGTGTCGTCGACCGCGCCGAGCGCCAGGTTCCCGGGGCGGGAGGCGCCCGTCCAGGCTTCCAGGCGGGTGACGTCCCCGGCCTCCTCGTCGATCGCGATGATCAAGTCGGGGTTCTCGGAGCGGAGTTGCGCGGTGAGGCGGGCGACCTGCTCCGGGCCGGCGATGTTGCGGCCGAAGAGGACGACGGACGCGAGCCCGTCCTCGGCGACCCTGCGACGCACCCAGTCCGGCGCCGTGGTGCCCTCGAAGCCGGGCTGGAGCACCGCGTGGGACAGCCGGCCGAGCCGGCCGCCGCGACCGTGGGACAGCATGGCCGATACCTCCTGGTGCGATGCCGCATTGCCCGGACAGTCGCGATATTGGACTGTACCAATAGGGGTGTCAAGGGCGGGCCGAGCCTTCTGAACTGTTGCGATGCCCTTCCGTTTGTGGTGAGTTGAAGATCTCTCCGTGAACTCCCGTGCACAATCCGATGCGAATCCCGATGTGGAATCCGATGCGCAATCCGATGCGCGATCCGATACAGAAGGGGATCACCTTGCGCCGCTACGCACTTGTGGGCCGCGAGATCCGGTTGTCCGACGACGCGCCCGTGCCGGTCCCCGGGCCCGGCGAAGTCCTCGTCCGCGTCGCCGCCTGCACGGTCCGCAAGCACAGTGAGCGCGCCCCGTACGCCGGGCCACCGCCGGAGGTCCTCGAGGTGGCGGTCCGGCCGTGAGGTGGGCGGTCGCCGGCTACGGCGACGTCGTGCGGCGCCGCGTGCTGCCCGCCCTGCGCGCCCTGGGCGAGGAGCCGGTCTACGTCTGGGGCCGGGACGCGGGCCGCGCCGCCCGTACGGCCGCCGAATCCGGCGTGGCCGCGGGCGGCGACGACCCCGGCCGGCTGACGGCCGCCGACGCGGTCTACGTGGCGACGCCCGTCGTCACCCACGTGCCCGTGGCGCTCCACGCAGTGCGGGCCGGCTGCCACGTCCTGGTCGAGAAGCCGCTGGCGGGCGCGCTCGGCGGCGGGGGCGCCCTGGCGGAGTCGGCGGCCGCGGCGGGGCTGTGCGCCGGAGTGGCGTACTACCGCAGGCTGGGGCCCGCGGCGCGGCAGCTGCGCGAGGCGCTCACAGCGGGCGCGCCCGCGCGTGTTCAGCTCACCTTCCGCACCCCTTTCGACCCGGCCCCGGACGACCCCGGGCACTGGCGCACCGACCCGTCCGTGGCGGGCGGCGGCGTGCTCGCCGGCGCGGGCAGCCACCGCCTGGACCTGCTGCTGTCGGTGCTGGGGCCGCCGGTGCGGGTGGGCGCGCGGTTCGGCCGCAGGTTCCCCGCGGGGGCCGAGCGGCGCGCCCACGCGACGCTGGGCTGGGCCTCGGGCACGTCGGCGGAGTGCCGGTTCGCCTGGGCCGGCGGGTCCGAGCGGGACCGGATCGAGGTCGCCGCCGGGGGCCGTTTCCTGACGCTGGACCCCCTGGACGCGGGGCTCGCTCCCGAGCCGCACGTACCGCTGATCGCCGACTTCACGGCGGCGGTACGGGAGGGAAGGGCGCCCGTCTGCCCGGTGGCGGACGCCGTGCTCGTGGACGACGTCATGACGACGGCGTGCTGGGCGGCGCGGTTCCGGAATGAGTAGTACGGGTTCCGTAATAACTCGTGCACAGATCCGGAACAGGTAAAGGAGTGCTGCCGGGGAAGGGCGGTAACTGCGCCCATGTGCGCCCCAAGTGACCCGCTCAGTCCGGTATTTACGGAAAATTTAAGGTGTCACGCGTAGGTAATGTGCGGGTAAATTGAATGTCGCGGCAGCCGTGCAGACTCGATGCGCACGGCATGCCCGGCATGAACGCCTGACCGAATGCTTGATCCGACCACACCGCGCCCCGCGCAAGCACCGAGGGCGCAGGAGGCAGACCAACATGCAGACACTCATCGACAACGCCCGTTCGTTCGCCACGCACGTCGCGGAACACGCGGACGCCTTCCGGGCCTTCGAATCCGGCCAGAGCCCCGAAGTCCTCTTCGTCACCTGCTCCGACTCCCGCGTCATCCCCTCCCTCATCACCGGCGCCCGCCCGGGCGAGCTCTTCGAGCTGCGGACCGCGGGCAACATCGTCCCCGAGTACCACAGCGGCCACCCGGCCGGTGAGACGGCCACCATCGAATACGCGGTGCGCGTGCTGGGTGTCCGCGACATCGTCGTGTGCGGCCACTCCCACTGCGGCGCGGTGAGCGCGCTCGTGCGGGGCGACGACCTCTCCGCCGCCCCGGCCGTACGGGGCTGGCTCGACCACGCCGCGCCGGACCCCGTGCGGGGGGCCGCGCCGGACGCACCGGCGGACCTCGCCGGGCCCGTGCAGCAGCACGCCGTGGCCCAGTTGGAGCGGCTGCGCGCCTACCCCTGCGTCCGGGAGCGCCTCGGCGAGGGCGCCCTGTCCCTCCACGCCTGGTACTACGAAGTGCACACCGGGGCCGTCAGCGCGCACCGCCCCGGGCGCGGCGGCCGGGCGCCGTTCGGGCCCCTGTGACGCGGCCTGCGACCGACGCCCCCCGACCGCTCCCCGAGGAAGAACCCTCATCCGCTATGCGCACAACCCTCAGAACCCTCAAGCCCCTCAAATCCCTCGAATCTCTCAAGGATGCTGCCGCGGTGCGGCGTGACGCGCTCGCCTCCCTCGTCGTCTTCCTGGTGGCCCTGCCCCTGTGCGTGGGCGTGGCCGTCGCCTCGGGGGTGCCCGCCGAACTCGGCCTGATCACCGGCATCGTCGGCGGCCTGGTCGTGGGCGCCCTGCCCGGCAGCACCCTCCAGGTCAGCGGGCCCGCCGCCGGCCTGACGGTGCTCGTCTTCGAAGCCGTCCAGCAGTTCGGGCTCGGCGCCCTCGGCGCGCTCGTCCTGGTCACCGGACTGGTGCAACTCGCCCTCGGCGCACTGCGCTTCGGGCGGTGGTTCCGCGCCATCTCCGTCGCGGTCGTCCAGGGCATGCTCACCGGAATCGGGCTCGTCCTGCTCCTCGGTCAGCTGTACACCATGGCCGGGCGCAAGGCCCCCGGCTCCGGCCCGGCGAAGATCACCGGCTTGCCGGGCCTGCTGTCCGGCATCGCCACCGACCGCGCGGCGCTGACCGCCTTCGCGGTCGGCGCCGGCACCATCGCCGTCCTGGTGCTGTGGAAGCGGCTCCCGGCGAAGGCCCGGGTCGTCCCGGCGCCCCTCGCGGCGGTCGCACTGGCCACGGCGGTGAGCGCCGCGGCGGGCCTGGATGTGGCCCACGTGGAGGTGCAGGGGCTCGCCGATGCCATCCGGCCGCCCGGCCTGGACGACCTGGGCGCGCTCGCCAGCGTGGCCGCCCTCGGCACGGTGCTCGCCTTCGCGCTCATCGCCTCGGCGGAGAGCCTGTTCAGCGCGGCGGCCGTCGACCGCATGCACGACGGCCCCCGTACCGACTACGACAAGGAGCTGATGGCCCAGGGCGTGGGCAACACGGTGTGCGGCGTGCTCGGTGCCCTGCCCATGACCGCGGTGATCGTCCGCAGCGCCGCCAACGTCCAGGCCGGGGCGCGCACGTCGCTCTCCCGGATCCTGCACGGCCTGTGGCTGCTGCTCTTCGCGGTGCTGCTGCCGGCCGCGATCGGCGTCATCCCGCTGGCCGCCCTCGCGGGCGTCCTCGTCCACGCGGGCTGCAAGCTCGTCCCCGTCAAGGAGCTCGGCCCGCTGTGGCGGGAGCACCGCGGCGAGGCCGTCGTCCTCGCCGTCACGGCCGTGGCGATCGTCGCGACCAACATGTTCGAGGGCGTGGTGCTCGGCCTGCTGCTCGCCGTCGTGAAGACGGCGTGGGAGACCTCGCACGCCCACGTCGCCACCCGTGAACTGACCGGCGGCAGGCTCGTCGTGACGGTGACCGGCAACGCGACGTTCCTGCGGCTGCCCAGGATCCTGGAGACCCTGGAGTCCCTCCCCAAGGACAAGCCCATCGAGCTCGACCTGACCGGCCTCCGGCACCTGGACCACGCGTGCCGGACGGCCCTGGAGAACTGGGCGGAGCGGCACCACGACGCCGGGACGGAACCGGTGCTCCTGAGACCGATGGCAGAAAAGGTGGGAATCTCGTCATTGTGACGGAAGTGCCGGCGCCCGCATGCTGATCCCGTCCGCGCGACCGCGCGGACGGCCTGTATCCATGGGGGAGTTGACGCATGCGGACGAGTACGGGACCCAGCCGGCGCGGTGTGCTGGGCACGGCGGTGGCCGGGGCGCTGGGAGTCGCCGGCGCCGGGGCCGCGACGCCGGCCCACGCACGGCCGGCCGCCGGAGGCGACGTGGCGCGGGCCGGTGAGCGTGTCGTGGCGATCCTGCTCTACGACGGGTTCACCGCGCTCGACGCCATCGGCCCGTACGAGGTGCTGTGCCGGGTGCCCGGGGTCCGTGTGGTGACCGTGGGCGTCCGGCAGGCCGGCCCGGTGCGTACGGACACGGGCGAGCTGAGCGTCGTCGCCGAGCGCGCCCTGGCGGAGGTGACCGCTGCCGACGTCCTGCTGATCCCGGGCGGCGGCCCCCGCGGCCAGTCCGCGGCCGGCGCCGACCCCACCGTCCAGCGCTGGATCCGCCGCATCGACCGCGGGTCGGTGTGGACCACGTCGGTCTGCACCGGTTCCCTGATCCTCGGCGCGGCCGGGCTGCTGCGCGGGGTCCCGGCGACCACGCACTGGGCAGCGCGACCACTGCTGGAGGAGACCGGCGCCGTGTGGACGCGGCAGCGCTTCGTCGAACACGGCAAGATCATCACGGCCGCGGGCGTCGCGGCCGGCATCGACATGGGTCTCCACCTGGCCTCCCGCCTCGCCGGCGACGACGTGGCGCGGGCGATGCAGCTCGGGGTGGAGTACGACCCGGCCCCGCCCTTCGACAGCGGCAGTGCGGAGAAGGCCGACGAGCGGACGAAGCAGCTGGCGCTGAAGCTGCTGAACGACGCGTCCCTCTGAGCGCCTGATGGGACGTCAAAACCCGTCGCCCCGGGGCAGGCCCCAGTGCGCGCTCGGCGGAGAGAAGATGACGCAAACGATGGATCTGCGCGGAGCCCTTCGCGGTACGCGGGGGTACGTCGTCAGACGAAGTCGGAGTGCAGGGTGGACGGCACCTCCAGCGCGTACGCGCCGAGGGCGTCGTCAAGTTTGACCTGTCCGCTCCGCAGGAGCTCCAGGAGCTCGTTCTGCGGCCGGTAGAAGCAGGATTTGCACAGGTCCGTCCGGAGCGGGTCGGACGCCTCCCACTCCGCCCGCGGCCCGCCCTCCAGCACGCCCGCGTACCCGTCCTCGATCACGTTGCCGATGCGGTAGCGGCTGTGGAGGTGGACCTGCGGACAGGGGTAGAGGTGCCCGTCCGCGCCTACGGCGGTCACGAAGCGGCTGTAGTGACAGCGGTCGAACTCGCCCTCCACGGCCTCCACCCGGTCCACCGGGCCGCGGTCGAGCTTGGGCACGGAGACCTCGAAGCCCGGGGCGGCCAGCCGCGCCGCCTCCGTCAGGGCGGCCGTGACCTCGGCCATCACCGGCTCGATCGTCCCGTGGCCCAGTGCCGTGCAGAACTCGGGCTCGAAGCGGACGTAGTGGGCCCCGGCCTCCCGGGCGACGCGCGCGGCGGCCACGATCTCCCGGTGGTTCCGCTCGGTGATGACGTAATTGAAGCCGATGCGGAAGTCGGGGTCGATCGCCGACTGCCGCAGCCTGCCGACGTTGTCCAGGAAGGAGGCGAAGGTGTGCTCGCGGTCGCGGGTGATCTCCGCGAAGGTGGCCTCCGTGCCCGCGTTCAGACCGATCCGCACCCACGTGTGCGTGCTGGCCACGCACTCGGCCGTCGCGGGCCGCCCCAGCCGGGAGCCGTTGGTGATCAGACCGATCCGCAGGCCCGCCTCGTGCCCGGCGTCGCAGACGGCCGGATAGCCGGGGTGGACCGTGCATTCGCCGCTGCCGCAGAACGTGACCGCGCGCCCCTCGTTGGCGGCGAATTCCCGTAACAGGCAAACCGCGTTCTCCGTGGAGATGGCGTCCTCGAACGAGAAGAGGTCGGAGAACCGCTCCTCGGCGGGGGAGCGGAAGCTGCAGAAATCGCACCGCATATTGCCGGCGCCCATGATGCCGATGCGCATGTGGACGGGCCGGATCTCCCCGCCCTCGACGAAGCGGTGGAGCAGTTCGCCGTGCGCGAGGACCTTCGGCGGCGAGTGCGCCCGGTCGAGGCCGACCACGGGCAGTCCGGGACGGTTGACGGGGGCGGCCGCTTCGTAACTCCGCACGGGTGCGGCGTCGTTCATGGAGTTCCTCTCGCACGGCTCTCGCAAGGCCA
Source organism: Streptomyces roseoverticillatus (assembly GCF_000719265.1). GTDB lineage: Bacteria > Actinomycetota > Actinomycetes > Streptomycetales > Streptomycetaceae > Streptomyces > Streptomyces roseoverticillatus. The sequence continues at coordinate 170,050 of NZ_JOFL01000008.1, forward strand.
GAGGTTCGGCGCGGGTGACACTAGGAGCCGCCGTCACGACCGTCAATAGGTCTAGACCCGCGCCGCCCTATCCCTTTACTCCGCCGGCCTCTGCAGCCGCGCCATGCTGTGCTTTCCCGGGGGGTGACCCCCGGACCCCCAGCCGGGTCCGGGCGCGTGCCCCCCTTACTCCGCCGGCCTCTGCAGCCGAGCCACGAACTTGTAGCGGTCTCCGCGGTACACCGACCGAACCCATTCCACCGGCTCCCCTCGCGCGTCCAGCGAATGGCGGGAGAGCATCAGCATCGGCAGGCCCACGTCCGTGCCCAGCAGCCCCGCCTCGCGCGGGGTGGCCAGGGACGTCTCGATCGTCTCCTCCGCCTCCGCGAGGCGGACGTCGTAGACCTCGGCCAGCGCGGTGTAGAGCGAGGTGTACTTCACGAGGCTGCGCCGCAGGGCCGGGAACCTCTTTGCCGACAGGTGGGTCGTCTCGATGGCCATCGGCTCGCCGCTGGCCAGCCGCAGCCGCTCGATGCGCAGGACGCGGCCGCCCGTCGCGATGTCCAGCAGCTTGGCGAGCCGGTCGTCGGCCGTGACGTAGCCGATGTCCAGGAGCTGGGAGGTCGGCTCCAGGCCCTGGGCGCGCATGTCCTCCGTGTAGGAGGTCAGTTGCAGCGCCTGCGAGACCTTCGGTTTCGCGACGAACGTCCCCTTGCCCTGGATGCGCTCCAGGCGGCCCTCCACGACCAGCTCCTGGAGGGCCTGGCGGACCGTCGTGCGGGAGGTGTCGAACTCCGCGGCCAGGGTGCGCTCCGGCGGTACGGGCGTGCCGGGAGGCATGGTTTCGGTCATATCCAGCAAATGGCGTTTCAGGCGGTAGTACTTGGGAACGCGCGCGGTCCGCGCGCCGCCCGACGCGCTGCCACCCTCGGCCGTACCGCCCTCGGTCGCCATGGCCTGCCTTCCCGACTCCGATCCTGCTGCTGTCACCGGCTCCTCCGTCTGTCGCGGTCACATGGTGGCACGGGCAGAGCCCGAGGGCCCGGAGACGCCCAGGTCGACCTCGAGGTGTCGGTCCGGTAACGGAGCCGACAGCGACTCTTATACACCCTTGACACCCCAAAAGGTCTAGGCCAAGCTGCGGGCACTGGTCTAAACCATTAAAGACCACATTCGGTCCTTGAGGAGAGTGCTGTGAAGCGAGGGCTCATAGCGGCGACGGGTGTCGCGGCCATGTTGGTGAGTGTTGCTGCCTGTGGGTCCAGCGACAGTGACAAGGGATCGGGCGACGGCGCCAAGGACAAGAGCCTGACCGTCTGGTTCATGGACGGCTCCAACCCTCCGGGCTGGACGAAGGCGGTCCAGGCCGAGTTCGAACAGAAGACCGGCGCCAAGCTCAACGTCCAGGTCCAGAAGTGGGACGGCATCCAGCAGAAGCTGACCACGGCCCTCTCCGAGTCCAGCCCACCGGACGTCGTCGAGGTCGGCAACACCCAGACCCCCTCCTACGCGCAGACCGGCGGCCTCTCCGAGCTCGGCGACCTGAAGAAGGAGGTCGGCGCCGACTGGACCGACTCCCTCAACAAGCCCGCCGTCTTCGAGGGCAAGCAGTACGCCGCCCCCTGGTACGCCGCGAACCGCGTCGTCATCTACAACAAGAAGGTGTGGGCGGACGCGGGCGTCACCGACGTCCCGAAGACCCGCGCCGACTTCTTCAAGGCCCTGGAGGCCATCCAGAAGAAGGGCGAGGCCGAGCCGCTCTACCTGCCCGGCCAGAACTGGTACTTCTTCGACGGCCTGACCATCGGCACCGGCGCGGACCTGGTGAAGAAGGACGGCAAGAAGTGGGTGTCCAACCTCGGTGACCCCAAGGTCGCCAAGGCCATGGACGTCTACAAGCAGTACCAGGCCTTCAGCAAGGCCCCCAAGGACAAGGACGAGGCCACCCCGCAGCAGGCCGACGTCTTCGCCAAGGGCAAGACCGGCGCCTTCATCGGCATGGGCTGGGAAGCCGCCACCGCCGTCAAGGCCAACCCGGCCATCGAGAAGGACCTCGGCTACTTCACCATCCCCGGTGAGAGCGCTGACAAGCCCGAAGGCGTCTTCCTCGGCGGCTCCAACCTCGCCGTCTCCGCCGGCAGCAAGAAGCAGGACCTCGCCAAGGAGTTCCTGAAGATCGCGCTGTCCGACAAGAACGAGGCCGCGCTGGCCAAGGAGGTCGGCTCGATCCCCAACAAGGACGCCCTGCTGGGCAGCCTGAAGGGCAACGCCGCCGCCGAGGCCGCGGCCCCCGCCGCCAAGGGCGGCGGCACCACCCCGCTGATCCCCGAGTGGGCCGCGGTGGAGAACGCCCCCAACCCGATCAAGGCGTACATGACGGCCGTGCTGAACGGCAAGTCCCCCGAGGAAGCCGCCAAGCAGGTCGAGGCGGACGTCAACAAGCGCCTCAGCCAGAAGCAGTGACCCGACGGCCGGGCGGGGGCCGTGAGAGACGGCCCCCGCCCGGCCGCGCACCGACACGCACCAACGCAATACCGTTCGACAGGGGAGAAGGCGGACGACGATGTCAGCGCAGATCGAAGAGGCGACGGCCGGCGGGCCCGCCTCCCGGACCGGCAAGGGCGCCGCCCCGCCGCCCCGCCGCGGCCCCGGCCGGCTCACCGGGGGCGTGCCGTACCTGCTCCTCCTCCCCGCCGCCGCCGTCACGGTGCTGCTGCTCGGCTGGACCCTGCTGAAGAGCGCCCTGCTGTCGTTCCAGACCCTCGGCCCGCGCCAGCTCATCCAGCACCTCACCGAGTGGACCGGCGCCGACAACTACACCGAGCAGCTCGGCAGTTCCGAGTTCTGGGGCGTCACCGGGCGCTCGGTCGCCTTCACCGCCGCCAACGTCGTCCTCGTCATGGCGATCGGCAGCTTCACCGGACTGCTCCTCGCCCGCCTGGGCAAGAAGCTGCGACTGCTGCTCTCCCTCGGCCTGGTCCTGGCCTGGGCGATGCCCGTCGTCGCCGCGACCACCGTCTTCCAGTGGCTCTTCGACCAGCGCTTCGGCGTCGTCAACCACGTCCTGGACCAGCTCGGCTGGCACTCCATGGCCGGCTACAGCTGGACCAGCGGGCAGTTCTCCACCTTCTTCGTGATCACCGTGCTGCTCGTCTGGCAGTCGGTCCCGTTCGTGGCGATCAACCTCTACGCGGCGACCACCACGATCCCCAAGGAGCTCTACGAGGCCGCCTCGCTCGACGGCGCCGGCACCTGGAAGCAGTTCACCTCGGTGACCTTCCCCTTCCTCAAGCCGTTCTTCCTCGCGACGACGTTCCTCGAAGTCATCTGGATCTTCAAGTCGTTCACCCAGGTCTTCGCGATCAACGAGGGCGGTCCGGACCGGCTCACGGAGACCTTGCCCGTCTACGCCTTCCAGGAAGGCTTCGGCAGCCAGCACTTCGGGATGGGCGCCGCCATCTCCATCCTGACCATCGTGATCCTGCTGGCCCTGACGGCGTACTACCTGCGCCTGGTGCTCAAGCAAGAGGAGGACGAGCTGTGAGGCGATCGACCCTGGGCCGGATCTGGCCGGGAGCGACCGCGGTCGTTCTCTTCCTCGCGTTCGTGTTCCCCGTGTACTGGATGTTCAGCACGGCCTTCAAGGCCAACAAGGACATCGTCAGCGAGGACCCGGTCTGGTTCCCGGCCAGTCCGACGTTCGAGCACTTCCGGAAGGCGGTGGACGCGGACGGCTTCTGGACGCTTGTGGGCAACTCCCTCACCGTCACCCTCGTCGCCGTCGCGCTGTCGCTGGTGATCGCCCTGTTCGCCTCCTTCGCCGTCGCGCGGATGCGGTTCAAGGGGCGCAAGGGCTTCATCCTGGTGATGATGATGGCGCAGATGGCCCCCTGGGAGGTCATGGCCCTCGCGTACTACATCATCGTGCGCGACGCGGAGATGCTGAACAGCCTCGCGCCGCTGATCGCCATCTACACCGTCATGGTGCTCCCCTTCACCGTCCTGACGCTGCGCGGCTACGTCGCCGCCGTGCCCAAGGAACTGGAGGAGTCCGCGATGGTCGACGGCTGCACCCGCACCCAGGCGTTCGTCAGGGTGATCTTCCCGCTGCTGGCGCCGGGCCTGATGGCCACCTCGCTCTTCGGCTTCATCACCGTCTGGAACGAATTCCCCTACGTCCTGATCCTCAACAAGGACGCGTCGGCCCAGACCCTGCCCGTCTGGCTCACCGGATTCCGCACGGCGTTCGGTGACGACTGGGGCGCCACCATGGCCGCCTCCTCGCTCTTCGCCGTGCCCATCCTGATCCTCTTCGTCATCCTCCAGCGCAAGGCAGTCGGCGGCCTCACCTCCGGCGCAGTGAAGGGTTAGCGCTACACCCATGGACACGCTCACGCGCGACGCCCTCGCCGTCCTGCAGCCCGGCTTCACCGGCACCACCGCCCCCGCGTGGCTGCTGCGCCGGCTCGGCGAAGGCCTCGCCTCCGTCGGCCTCTTCGGCCGCAACATCGCCTCCCCCGAGCAGCTCTCGGCGCTCACCGCCCAGCTGCGCGCCGCGCGCGGCGACGTCCTCGTCGCCATCGACGAGGAGGGCGGCGACGTCACCCGGCTGGAGGTGCGCACCGGCTCCTCCTTCCCCGGCAACCTCGCCCTCGGCACCGTCGACGACACCGCACTCACCCGCGCCGTCGCCCGCGAGCTCGGCCGGCGGCTCGCCGAGTGCGGCGTCAACCTCAACTGGGCGCCGTCCGCCGACGTCAACTCCGACCCGGACAACCCCGTCATCGGCGTCCGGTCCTTCGGCGCCTGCCCGCAGCTCGTCGCCCGGCACACCGCCGCCTACGTCGAGGGCCTGCAGTCCGCCGGCGTCGCCGCCTGCGCCAAGCACTTCCCCGGGCACGGCGACACGGCCGTCGACTCCCACCACGACATGCCGCGCATCGACGCCGGCCTCGGCACGCTGCACGAGCGCGAACTGGTGCCCTTCCGGGCCGCGGTCGCGGCCGGCACCAAGGCCGTCATGAGCGCCCACATCCTGCTGCCCGCGCTCGACCCCGGCCTGCCGGCGACCCTCAGCCCCGCCGCCCTGCACGGGCTGCTGCGCGCGCCCGTCGCCGACGGCGGCCTCGGCTTCGACGGCCTGATCGTCACCGACGGCATGGAGATGCAGGCGATCTCCGGCACGTACGGGATCGAGCGGGGCAGCGTGCTGGCCCTCGCCGCGGGCGCCGACGCCATCTGCGTCGGCGGCGGGCTGGCCGACGAGGACACCGTGCTGCGGCTGCGCGACGCGCTGGTCGCCGCCGTGCGCGCCGGCGAGCTGCCGGAGGAACGGCTCGCCGACGCCGCGGCACGGGTGCGCGCCCTGGCGCGCTGGACCTCGGGGGAGGGCGCGGCCGAGGAGGGGACCGCGCCCGCCCCCGAGGTGGGACTCACCGCGGCCCGGCGCGCCCTGCGGGTCACCGCCGCGCCCGGGCACGAGCCGCTCACCGGGCCCGCCTACGTGGCCGCGTTCACCCCGCTGGCGAACATCGCCGTCGGCGACGAGACCCCCTGGGGCGTCGGCGCCGAACTCGCCCGGCTGCTGCCCGGCACGGAGACCGGCACGTACGGCCGCGACGCGGCCCGCCCCTCCGAGGTGCTCGCGGCCGCGGGCGGCCGGCGGATCGTCGCCGTCGTACGGGACGCGCACCGGCACGGGTGGATGGCGGAGGCGCTCGACGCGCTGCTCGACGCTCGGCCGGACACGGTCGTCGTGGAGATGGGCCTGAACGCGGCCCCCGCGCGGGGTGCCTTGCACATCGCCACGCATGGTGCGGCGCGGGTATGCGGGGTCGCTGCCGCGGAGGTCATCGCGGGGGCGCGCGACTGACGGCCGGTCCGGCACCGCCGGTGAGGCGGCGGGTGGTTGCGCGCCGCGGCGGCGGAGAGAGAAGCCGAGGCCCCTCCGGAGGAGGAAACGGCGAAAGGGCGGGACCGGGGCCCGTCTTCCGCCGCGACGGCGCGCAACCGCCGCGGCGCAGTCCGGCGGTGCCGGACCGGCCGCTGCGGCGAATGCGGCTAGAGCCCCTGCCAGGCCGGCTTCGCCGCGTACGTGGCGCGGAAGTAGTCCGCGAGCTTCAGCTTGGACGCGGCGGCCTCGTCGACGACGACCGTCGCGTGCGGGTGCAGCTGCAGCGCCGAGGCGGGCACCAGGGCCGAGACCGGGCCCTCGACGGACGCCGCCACGGCGTCCGCCTTGCCCTCGCCCGTGGCGAGCAGCACCAGGTGGCGGGCCTCCAGGATGGTGCCGATGCCCTGGGTGATGACGTGGTGCGGCACCTGCTCGATGTCGCCGCCGAAGAAGCGCGCGTTGTCGACGCGGGTCTGCTCCGTGAGCGTCTTGATGCGTGTGCGGGAGGCGAGCGAGGAGCACGGCTCGTTGAAGCCGATGTGGCCGTCGGTGCCGATGCCGAGCAGCTGGAGGTCCACTCCGCCGGCCGCGGGCAGCGCGCGGTCGTAGTCCTCGCACGCGGCCTGGACGTCCTCGGCGGCGCCGTCGGGGCCCATGAAGGACGCCTCGGTCAGGCCGAGCGGCTCGACGACCTCGCGCAGCACCACCGAGCGGTACGACTCGGGGTGGTCGGCGGGCAGGCCGACGTATTCGTCGAGCTGGCAGATGCGGGCCCGCGAGGCGTCCACCGCGCCGGAGCGGACCTTGGCGGTCAGGGCTTCGTAGACGGGCAGCGGCGTCGAGCCCGTGGCCACGCCGAGCAGGGCGTCGGGCTTGCGGCGCAGAAGGGCGGCCATGGCCTCCGCGATGAGTTCGCCGCCTGCCTTGGCGTCCGGGACGATGACAACTTCCACGCTGGGGCCTGCCGATCTTAAAGAGTGGAGCGGATCGTGTGGTATAGACCAATCTAGCAGAGGGGTGCACCCCGGTAACCCCGCCGGAAGCCCCTCCCGAACCCCGCCCGAACCCGCCCGGGCCCCCGCTTCCGGCTGGCGGGCGCGCACCACCCCGTGGTCGACTGGGACTGCACCCCCGCCCCGGAGGTATCCGGAATGAGCGCCACGACCGCCGCCCACCACCGCGAGCAGCCGGGCGGGATCATGTCCGCCGAGATGGCCGAACAGCCGGCCGTCCTGCGCCGCATCCTCGACCGGGGCGCCCCCGAAATCGCCGCAACCGCCCGGACCGTCGCCGCCCGCGAGCCCCGCTTCGTGCTCCTCACGGCCCGCGGCACCTCCGACAACGCCGCCCTCTACGCCAAGTACCTCCTCGAAGTGCAGCTCGGGAAGCCCTGCGGCCTGACCTCCATGTCGACCGTCACGGCCTACGGGGCCCGGCCCGACCTGACGGACGTCCTCGCCGTCACCATCAGCCAGTCCGGCGGCTCGCCCGATCTCGTCGCCTCCACCAAGGCCGCCCGCGAGGCCGGGGCGATCACCCTCGCGGTCACCAACAACGCCGACTCCCCGCTCGCCGCCGTCTCCGAGCACCACATCGACATCCTGGCCGGCCCCGAACGGGCCCTGCCCGCCACCAAGACCTACACGGCCTCGCTGCTCACCCTCTACCTCTTCGTCCAGGGCCTGCGCCCGGGCGGCGGTGACGGCAAGGCCGCGGCCGAGGCCCTGCCCGGCCTCGCGCAGAGCATCATCGACCGCGCCGCCGAGGTCAGACAGCTCGCCGGCCGCTACCGCTTCGCCGAACGGATGGTCCTCACCTCCCGCGGCTACGGCTATCCGACTGCCAAGGAAGCCGCGCTCAAGCTGATGGAGACCAGCTACATCCCCGCCCTCTCCTACTCCGGCGCCGATCTGCTGCACGGCCCGCTCGCCATGGTCGACAACATCTCGCCCGTCATCGCCATCGTCACCGAGGGGCGCGGCGGCGAGGCCCTGCAGCCCGTGCTGGAGCGGCTGCGCGGCCGGGGCGCGGACCTGATGATCATCGGCAGCGAGGCCGAGGCGGCCAAGGGGACGGCCGGATTCGCCCTGCCCGCGGCCGGGGTGCCCGAGGAGCTGCAGCCGATCCTGGAGATCCTCCCCCTGCAGATGCTGGCCTACGAGATCACCGTCGCCCGAGGACAGGACCCCGACGCGCCCCGCGCCCTTGCGAAGGTCACCGAGACCCGCTGACCCATCTCCGCGCCCCCCGGCGGCCGCAGCCCCCCGTTCCGCGGCCGCCGCCGGGCCCGCGGGCACGCCTCAGAGCAGCGCACCCCCGGTCGCGTCTATCCACTGCCCCGTCACCCACCGGCTGTCGTCCGACGCCAGGAAGGCGACGATGTCGGCGACATCGCGCGGCTCGCCCACCCGCCGGAGCGGGGACATCGCGGCGACGCCCTCCCGGGTCTCCGCGCTGCCGCGCAGCCACGACGCGTTCATATCCGTGTCGATCACGCCCGGTGCCACCGCATTGACCGTGATGCCGCGCTCGCCCAGCTGCTTGGCCAGCACCGAGGTGAAGGCGTCCACCGCGCCCTTCGTCATCGTGTAGGCGATCAGCTGGGGCATCGCCGCGCCGTGGGTCAGCGCTGTGGAGACGTTGATGACGCGCCCGCCGTCGCGCAGGCGGTCCAGGCCGTGCTGGGTGACGAAGAACGGCGCCTTGGTGTTGACCGAGAAGACCCGGTCGAAATTCTCCGGGGTCACCTCGCCGAACGGCACCCGCGGGCCGTCGATGCCCGCATTGTTGACCAGGATGTCCAGGCCGTCCCCGGCCTGCTCGTCGAAGGCGGCCCAGAGCGCCTCGGCGTCGCCCGGCGCCCCCAGCTCGGCCCGGATCGCAAAAGCCTCCCCGCCCGCCGCTCTGATCTCCTTCACCGTCTGCTCGGCCGAGGCGGCGTCCCGTCCGTAGTGCACGGCGACGCGGGCACCCTCCCTGCCCAGGCGCTCCGAGATCGCCCGCCCGATGCCCCGGCTGCCGCCCGTGACCAGCGCCGTCCTGCCCGTGAGCGTGCCCATGGCCGCGCCCCCCTCTTTCTTTAGCGGTTGCTACAGAAAGACCGTAGCACAGGTTTTTTAGCGAGCGCTATAGAATGGGTTCATGGCGACCAAGCAGCGGGGCAGGCCCCGGTCCTTCGACCGCGAGACGGCCCTGGAGCAGGCGATGCAGGCCTTCTGGGAGCATGGCTACGACGCCGTTTCCATCGCGGACCTCACCCGGGCCATGGACATCAAGGCGCCCAGCCTCTACGCCGCGTTCGGAGACAAGCGCACCCTCTTCGAGGAGGCCGTCGAGGCCTACGTGCACAGCTACGCGGTCTTCACGGTCAAGACCCTGGCCGAGGCGCCGACCGCCCGGGGCGCGGTGGACCGCCTCCTGCACGAGGCGGCGGTCTCCCACACGCTCCCCGGCCTGCCGCGCGGCTGCCTGCTCATCAGCGCCGCCACCAACTGCTCCGAGCAGTCCTCCGACGTGGCCGAGGCGCTCAAGGAGCGGCGCAACGCGGGCATCGCGTTCATCGAGCGCCGCATCGCCGCAGACGTGGCCGCGGGCGTGCTGCCCGCGGAGACCGACGCCCGTGCGCTCGCCGTCTACACCGGCACCGTCCTGCAGGGCATGTCGCAGCAGGCGCGCGACGGCGCGGACCGCGCCACCCTGGAGGCGGTCGCCGATTTCGCGATGCAGGCATGGCCCCCTGAGCACGCGGGGGAGACATCGTCCGACGCGGGGTGACCGGCCGGAGGCGGGGGTGCGTGACGAAGAAGAGTGAGGCGCCGCCCGGGGACCGTGCGAGGCACCGGCCCCGCGGACGCGTGAAGCGCCGGCCCGGAGATCACTTCGGGCCGCGGCGCCTGGCCGGGACCCTCGACCCGGCCGGCACCGCAGCCCGGAGCCGTATCGGCCCGCCGGGCGTGCGGGGTGTGCGGACCCCGTGGCCGAAGTGGGCCGACTGGAGGCCGTGGCGCGATCAGGGCAGAGGGCGCCGGGCCTCGTTCCGCCCTCCTGTGCGGGGAAGGCGGAAGCTTTGCTCACTCATTGTGGACTAGACCATTCTCCTGTGTCCATGCTTCGCGCCGCGCGGGTTTCCCCGGGTATCACCCGCGGCCCGGGCGGCCCGCCGCCGCCCGAAGGCGGCACGAGGTGAGCGCCCCGGCCCCGGGTAGGCTCACCAACGTGCCCTCCATGAACGACCTCGTACGTCAGCACACGGCCCTCTGTGACTCCGACCTGGAGTGGCTGCACCTGCTGGTCTCGGAGTGGCAGCTGCTCTCCGACCTGTCCTTCGCCGACCTCGTGCTGTGGGTGCCCACCCTCGACGGCACGCGCTACGTCTCGGTCGCGCAGATGCGGCCGAACACCGGCCCCACCTCCTACCAGAACGACATGGTCGGCCACCTCGTGCCGCGCGGCCGCCGCCCCATGCTCGACGCCGCCCTGGACGAGGGCCGGATCGTCCGCGAGGGCGACCCCGAGTGGCGCGAGGAGGTCCCGGTCCGTGTCGAGTCCATCCCGGTCCGCCGCGAGGGCCGGGTGCTGGGCGTCATCGCCCGCAATACGAACCTGCTGACCGTGCGCACCCCGAGCCGGCTGGAGCTCACCTACCTCCAGAGCGCCTCCGACCTCGCCCAGATGATCGCCAACGGCGCCTTCCCGTTCCCCGGTCAACAAGTCGACATGGACGCCTCGCCGCGCGCCGGCGACGGCCTCATCAGGCTGGACGCCGACGGCATCGTGCAGTACGCGAGCCCCAACGCCCTCTCCGCGTACCACCGCCTCGGTCTCGCCGCCGACCTCGTCGGGCATCATCTGGGCGAGACCACCGCTCAGTTGGCACCCTCCCGCGGCCCGGTCGACGAGTCGCTCGCCAAGCTCGCCAGCGGCTGGGCGCCGCGCGAGTTCGAGGTCGAGGGCAACGACGGGGTCATTCAGCTCCGGGCGATTCCCCTCAAACCCAAGGGAAACCACATCGGTTCGCTCGTACTGCTGCGCGACGTCACCGAACTGCGTCGCCGCGAGCGAGAGTTGATCACCAAGGACGCGACCATCCGGGAGATTCACCACCGGGTGAAGAACAATCTGCAGACCGTAGCGGCGCTGCTGCGCCTCCAGGCCCGCAGGATCGGTTCGGCGGAGGGCCGCGAGGCGCTGGAGGAGGCCGTCCGCCGGGTCGGCTCGATCGCGATCGTCCACGAGACGCTCTCGCAGAACCTGGACGAGCGGGTCGAATTCGACGAGATCGCCGACCGGGTGCTGGCGATGGTCGCCGAGATCTCGCCCGGCCGGGTCGCCGGGCGGCGCACCGGCCGCTTCGGCATCCTCGACGCCGAGGTGGCGACGCCGCTGTCGATGGTGCTGACCGAGCTGCTGCAGAACGCCATGGAGCACGGGTTCGGGCCGGGGGAGCGGGGCACGGTGGAGATCACCGCCATGCGCAGCGGCACCCGGCGCGACGCCCGCCTGCTGATCTCCGTGCAGGACGACGGCCGCGGGCTGCCCGAAGGCTTCGACCCGCAGCGCGCCGGCAACCTGGGCCTGCAGATCGTCCGGACCCTGGTCGAGGGCGAGATGGGCGGGACGTTCGACATGGTGCCCGCTTCCGGGCAGGGCACGAGGGTCGTCCTCGATATCCCGGTACGGGCGGAGAAGGGCTGACCCTGGCGCGGGCGGCCCGGGCAGCGATCGCCGTACCACTGCACACAGCACTGAGCCCCGGACCAGTATCTGGTCCGGGGCTCAAAGCTGCGTGATGCGGGGCGCCCCCAGGCGAAGCTCGGGGGGTGCGTCAGGGGGTACTGCGCGCTGCGGCTCGGGGGCCGAGGGGCGTCGTCAGGCGGTGGCGTTGCGCGCCCGGTTGCGAGCGGCACGGCGCTTCATGGCGCGGCGCTCGTCCTCGCTGAGGCCACCCCAGACGCCGGAGTCCTGGCCGGACTCGAGCGCCCACTGCAGGCACTGCTCCATGACGGGGCAGCGGCGGCAGACGGCCTTGGCTTCCTCGATCTGCAGCAGCGCAGGACCGGTGTTGCCGATGGGGAAGAAGAGCTCGGGGTCTTCCTCGCGGCAAACGGCGTTGTGACGCCAGTCCATGGCTGCTCCATCTCCTCGTTATTGCGGCTACGTTGCTTGTGAATGTGAACGCTTTCACGAATCCCTCCGCAGGGGAAGGGCCGACGCCCAGTCGTGAAACTGGTGCGGTCCATCAGAAAAAGGGAGGGGTTCGGGCTGTATCGGAAGGCCGGAAGAGCGGACGTCCCGATCGCCATGAAGAGACTCGCAAACCTCAGCGGCGGATACAACCCCTTCTGGAAAGTTTTTTTTGATTCCTCGGTGTCGGCTAGGTCACAGCCGTACTTCCAGGGGGTGGAACCCAGCCTAAACGTTCGAGTGGAAGGACTTTCGGCCCTCGCACTCACACAATCACACGCAGTGCACGGCGAACGCCTGTGAACGTCACGCTCGTGCGCACTCCGAGGTGGTCACCGTCCATCTGGAAGGGCAGCGGAACCTGCGAATGCAAGGTGAAGTGCGTCTGGTCGTGCAGCGAGACGGTGTGTTTGCCTCTCGGGCCCCGCTCCGGCGTGGACGTCAGCAGCTGGGTGACGTAGCGGCCGGCCGCCGTCGTCGACAGCCTGGTGAATCCCAGCACGTCAAGAGCGGTGTCGAAGGACGCCTGAGGCGACGCGTAGACGGGGCGGTTGTTGAGGTACGTCCACGGCGCCGTGTTGCAGATTATCGACATGACGAGATTCTCGAGTGGCTCCTCGCCCGGCCGTTCGAGGGTGATCGTGCCGTTCCGGCGGTGGGTCTCCCCGAGGAATTGACGCATCACCTGTCGCACATACAGCGCAGGCGTCGACCGCTTGCCGCGCTCCCGCTGCTGCTCCACCCGGCCGATGACGCCCGCGTCGAACCCGAAGCCCGCACAGAAGGTGAACCAGCGCCCCGGCACCCCTTCGTCCTCCGTGCCCGGAGTGCCCCCCGCGAGCCCCAGGCCCACGGTGCGCTCGCTGCCGTCGCGCAGGGCGTCCAGCAGGGCGCCGGTCGCCTCCACGACGTCGTTGGGCAGCCCCAGCGCGCGGGCGAAGACATTGGTGGAGCCGCCGGGCACCACGGCCAGCCGGGGGAGGCGCTCGGGGTCGGGGCCGTCGTGCAGCAGGCCGTTGACCACCTCGTTGACCGTGCCGTCGCCGCCGAGCGCCACCACGAGCTCTGTGGTGCCGCTCTCGGCCGCCCGCCGTGCCAGGTCGCGGGCGTGGCCCCGGTACTCGGTGGTGGCCACCTCCAGCTTGAGATCACTGGCGAGGGCGTGCACCAGGACATCACGGGTACGGGCACTGGTGGTGGTGGCCGAGGGATTGACCACGAGGAGCGCACGCATGCGCGCCAGCCTACCTACCTGTCGGTACACGAACCGCCCCGGCCCGCCTTCGGCCCCCCTCGGATCGACGGCGGTACGGCTACCCTGCTGGGGTGAGCAGCAAGCAGTCCGCGCCGAAAAACGCCCGTAAGAGCGGCCCCGCCGGCCCCCGGCAGCAGGCCGCGGCGGCCCCCGCCCCCGCGCCCGCCGGGCCCCGCCCGGCCCGGCTGACGGCCGCCGCCGCGCTGACCGGCCTGGAGGGCCTCGCGCTCGCCGCCGCCGGCATCTACCTGCTGGTCATGGGCCTGCTCGGCAAGCCGGACAGCCCGCAGCAGGCGGAGACGGGCGGCATCACCGTGCTCGCCCTGGCCGCGCTGCCGCTGGCGGCGGCGCGCGGGCTGTGGCTGCTGCGCCGCTGGAGCCGGGGGCCGGCCATGGCCACGCAGATCATGGCGCTGCCGGTGGCTTGGACGCTGTACAACGGCGGGGGCGGCGCGATGATCGCCGGCGCGGTTCTGCTGGCCGCCGTGGCAGTGGGCACGCTCGTGCTGCTGGTGAACCCTACGGCTACGGAAGCGCTGGGTATCGGCCCGCGCGAGTGAGTCCCGGGGCTCCGCCCCGGACCCCGGTCCTCAGACTCCCCAGCGGTGCCCCCGGACGGGCTTTGCTTTTATTCCTCGATCAGCAGCCTGTCCCGCAGCTGGGCCAGTGTCCTCGCCAGCAGGCGCGACACGTGCATCTGCGAGATCCCGACCTCCTGGGCGATCTGGGACTGGGTCATGTTGCCGAAGAACCGCAGCAGAAGGATCTTCTTCTCCCGCGGCGGCAGGTCCTCCAGTAGCGGTTTCAGTGACTCTCGGTACTCGACGCCCTCCAGCGCCTCGTCCTCCGCGCCGAGAGTGTCCGCCACGGCCGGCGACTCGTCGTCCGTGTCGGGCACGTCGAGGGAGAGGGTGCTGTAGGCGTTGGCGGACTCCAGGCCCTCCAGCACCTCCTCCTCGGAGATCCCCAGGTGCTCGGCCAGCTCGTGGACCGTGGGCGCGCGGCCGTGCCGCTGGGAGAGCTCCGCGGTGGCCGTGGTCAGGGCCAGCCGCAGCTCCTGCAGCCGGCGCGGGACCCGGACCGCCCAGCCCTTGTCGCGGAAGTGCCGCTTGATCTCCCCGACCACCGTGGGCGTCGCGTACGTGGAGAACTCCACGCCGCGGTCCGGATCGAACCGGTCCACCGACTTGATCAGGCCGATCGTCGCGACCTGGGTGAGGTCGTCCAGCGGCTCGCCGCGATTGCGGAAGCGCCGGGCCAGGTGCTCCACCAGCGGCAGGTGCATCCGCACGAGGTGGTTGCGCAGCTCGGCCCGCTCGGGCGAGCCGTCCGGCAGCGCGCGCAGCTCGATGAACAGGGCCCGGGCGCCACTGCGGTCCTGCGCGGTTGCGTGCCGGTGCTCGTGCTGGTCCATGTGGTCCGCCCGCTCTGGTGGGTCGCTCGCCTCGTCCGGCGCGGGATTCGCAGGATCGCCCGGCAGCTGTCGGGCAGGCTGCTGCGGGATGGCCGGGGTACGCACCCCCCGCGACGATGCAGTACTCACGGAGCCCCCTCTTCCGTCACGGCTGTCCGGGGCCGGCGCCGCGCTTCTTGTGCAGGCTGATGCTGACCGTACGGTCGTCGGCGACGGTCGAGTCGACCTCACCGGCCAGGGCGGAGAGCACCGTCCAGGCGAAGGTGTCGCGCTCGGGTGCGCGGCCGTCCGTGGTGGGTGCCGAGACGGTCACCCGCAGCGCGTCGCCCACCAGACGGAAGACGCAGCTGAGAACGGAGCCGGGCACCGCTTGTTGCAGAAGGATCGCGCACGCCTCGTCCACCGCGATGCGCAAGTCCTCGATCTCGTCGAGGGTGAAGTCCAAGCGGGCCGCGAGACCGGCAGTCGCCGTTCGCAGCACCGACAGGTAGGCACCCGCAGCGGGCAGCCGGACTTCCACGAAGTCCTGGGTCCCGGGCTCGCCTGCGATTGGGGACACCCTCACCTCCAAGGTGGCACAAGCTTCTTGAGCTGTTACGAGCGCCGGCCCCCGCCCTCGGCCGCCCTTCGGTCGAAGGCCGTGCGCGGGCCGGTGCGGCACATGGTTCGGCTGCGACGCTATCGCGATCTGGGGGTCCGTGGAGCAGCCCCGAGACTGTCACTCATGGTAAACCCATGAGCACGGACAGTGGCTAGGGGTTTGGGGCCTCAAATCGAAAGAGCTGTCGCCTAGTTGGGATTTTCGTCACTCTGCGCTAGCGCCGCAAGGGTCCGGAGGGGTTCTCCGGACAAGCGGTAGGTGGTCCATTCGTCCATCGGTTCGGCGCCGAGGGACTTGTAGAACCCGATCGAGGGCGCGTTCCAGTCCAGCACTGACCATTCGAAACGCTGGTAGCCGCGGTCGGTGCAGATCCGGGCGAGGGCCGCGAGGAGCGCCTTGCCATGCCCTCCGCCGCGCGCCTCCGGGCGCACGTAGAGATCCTCCAGGTAGACACCGTGCGTGCCCGTCCACGTGGAGAAGTTGCGGAACCAGATCGCGAAGCCCACCGGTTCCGGCGCCGCGGACGCGCCGCCGCCCGCATTTTCGTCACTCTCCGCTATTAGTGCGAAGGCTGCGGGGTGCTCTCCGAAGAGGGCTTCGCGCAGCTGTTCCTCGGTCGCCCGGGCATCCTCCAGTGCCCGTTCGTACGCCGCGAGTTCGCGGATCATCGCATGGATGGCGGGAACGTCTGCGGGCGTCGCGGCTCGGATCATGCGTGCATGCTAGCGGGCGGCGTCAGACGAGCCGCTGGTCCACGTAGCACCAGCGCCAGCTCTGGCCCGGCTCGTAGCTGCGCATCACGGCGTGGCCGGTCTCCTCGAAGTGCGCCGTGGCGTGCCGGTACGGCGAGGAGTCGCAGCATCCGACGTGGCCGCAGAGCAGGCACAACCGCAGCTGCACGGGGTGGCTGCCGGCCGCCTCGCACTCCGGGCACGTCGGGTGTGCGGCCACGGGCTCGGGGCGCGGCAGCCCGGGAAGATGCTGGCACTCGCTCATGATTGCCAGATTAGATCGCACCGCCGACACGCGAGCCCGCGGGCCGGGCGGAACGCACGAGGGGACAGGCACCGCACCGATGGACGTCATGCCACTGCTGATGCTGGTCGCGGGCGCCGCCGCCGTCGCCGGCGCGGCCCGCCGCACCCCCGTGCCCGCGCCCCTGCTGCTCGTGGCCGCGGGGCTCGCCGCCTCGTACCTCCCCGGCGTCCCGGACTACACGCTCGACCCCGGCGTCGTGCTGCCCCTCCTGCTGCCGCCCCTGCTGCACACGGCCGCCCTCGACAGCTCCTACCTCGACCTGCGGGCCAACGTCCGCCCCGTGGCCCTGCTGTCCGTCGGCTACGTCCTCTTCGCGACGCTCGCCGTCGGTTACGCGGCCTTCCTCGTCATCCCCGGGCTGCCCCTGACGGCCGCCCTCGTGCTCGGCGCGGTCGTCGCCCCGCCCGACGCCGTGGCGGCCACCGCCATCGCCCGCCGCCTCGGCCTGCCCTCCCGGATCACCACCATCCTGCAGGGCGAGTCCCTGGTGAACGACGCCACGGCGATCACCGCCTACAAGGTGGCCCTCGCCGCCGCCGTCGGCGCCGGCGCGACCTGGGGCGAGGGCATCAGGGAGTTCGCCGTCGCCTCCCTCGGCGGCATCGGCGTCGGCCTGGCCCTCATGGTGCCGCTGCACTGGCTGCGCAAGCACCTGCGCGAGCCGCTCCTGCAGAACACCCTCTCCCTGCTGATCCCCTTCGCCGCCTACGCCGCCGCCGAGGAGGTCCACGCCTCCGGCGTGCTCGCCGTCGTGGTCGTCGGCCTCTGGCTCGGACACCGCTCCTGGCAGGTCGACTTCGCGACCCGGCTGCAGGAGGCCGCCGTGTGGAAGATGGTCTCCTTCGTCCTGGAGTCCGCCGTCTTCGCCCTCATCGGCCTGCAGCTGCCCGTCGTCCTGCGCGGCCTCGGCGACTACGGCGCCGGGCGGGCCGCCTGGTACGCCGCCGCCCTCTTCCTCGCCGTCGTGGCCGCCCGCTTCGTGTGGGTCTTCCCCGCCACGTTCCTCCCGCGCGCCCTGTCCGCGCGCATCCGGGAACGGGAGACCGACACCACCTGGAAGAGCCCGCTCGTCGTCGGCTGGGCCGGCATGCGCGGCGTGGTCTCCCTCGCCATCGCCTTCTCCATCCCCGTCACCACGGACACCGGGGCGCCCTTCCCCGGCCACAACCTCGTCCTCTTCCTCACCTTCACGACCGTCATCGGCACGCTCGTCGTCCAGGGCCTCACTCTTCCCCCGCTCATCCGCCTGCTGCGGCTGCCCGCGCGCGACAGCGCGGCGGAGACCCTCGCGGAGGCGCAGGCCCAGAACGAGGCTTCACTCGCCGCCGAGCGGCGCCTGGACGAGCTCCTCGCCGACGAGCGGAACGCCCTGCCGGCGCCTCTCGCCGACCGGCTCCGGGTCGTCATGGAGCGGCGCCGCAACGCGGTGTGGGAGCGGCTGGGGACGGTCAGCGCGGTGACGGGGGAGTCCGCCGATGACATTTACCGGCGGCTCGCTCGCGAGATGATCGGCGCCGAGCGGGAGGTCTTCGTCCGGCTGCGGGACGAGCGGCGCATTGACGACGAAATGCTGCGTACGTTGCTGCGGCGGCTCGACCTTGAGGAGGCCGCCGCGTATCGCGAGGAGGGCGGTGCCGCTTGACGCCTGTCGGGCGGGTGCAGCCCGGTGGTCGGTTTGTGGAACGACCGGCCGCGAAGCGGCCTCAGGGCGCCCCCGTGATCACGGCTACCGCCGTCGTTCCCCTCGGGAACGCTCCCTCCTCCGTCAAGGTCGTCAGGCCGTACAGCATCTTCGCCACGTACAGCCGCTCCAGCGGCAACCCGTGCCGGGCCGTGAAGTCGTCGGCGAAGGCGTCCAGCGCGGGGGAGGTGCGGGCGTAGCCGCCGCAGTGGAAGCGCTCGTCGAGCCGCCACGTCCCGCGCCGGCCGCCGAACGCCTCGCCCTGCAGCCGCTCGGCCTCCGCGCCCAGGAAGCCGCCCTTGAGCACGGGGAAGCCGATCGCCCGCTGCCCCTCGCCGAGGCCGGCGGCGAGCCCGGCGAGCGTGCCGCCCGTGCCGCACGCGACCCCGACGACGTCCGCCATCCCGCGCAGCTCGCGCCCGAGCTCCGCGCAGCCGAGCACGGCCGCCCCGTTCGACCCGCCTTCGGGCACGACGAAGCAGTCGCCGCCGGCCCGCTCGACCAGCCCGGCCAGCACCTCCGGCTCCGTCTTGCGGCGGTACGTGGCACGGTCGGTGAACAGCAGCCGCATGCCGGACGCGGCGCAGTAGCGCAGCGAGGGGTTCAGCGGCCGGTCGGCGAGCTCCTCGCCCCGGACGACGCCGACGGTGGCGAAGCCGAGCAGGCGGCCCGCGGCGGCCGTGGCCCGCAGGTGGTTGGAGTACGCCCCGCCGAACGTCAGCAGGGTGCGCCGGCCCGCCGCGGCCGCGGCCTCCAGGTTGGGCGCGAGCTTGCGCCACTTGTTGCCGGGCAGCTCGGGGTGTATCAGGTCGTCCCGCTTCAGCAGCAGGCGCACGCCGTGCCGCGCGAACCTCTCGTCCGGGAGCTCCACGAGCGGCGACGGCAGCCGCGGCCGCAGGCCGGCGAGCCCGGCGCTGCCGGCGGCGGGGAGATGGCTGGTCACGCCCCCATTGTCGCGTGGACGGGCCGGCGGGCCACGGCGCGCCTCACTTGAGCCGCTCACGGACCCGCTCGCGGAGCCACTCCATGGAGAAGCCCACGGGGTCGACCTTGCCGGGCCGCCACTCCAGGTGGCCGATGACGGAGCGCTCGGTCCAGCCGTGGTGCCGGCAGATGGCCGCCGCCACCTGCTCCACGGCCCGCAGCTGGACCTGCGGCCAGGGGTCCTCCCCGTCGCCGCGGTTGACGCACTCGAAGCCGTAGAAGTGGACGTTCCCGTCGGTGTCCGCCCACCGCACGGGCGGCAGCCGCTTCTCGGCGATCACCGCCCTCAGCACGTCCCCGTCGCCGCCGCCCGCGTGGTTGACGCGCCCGCAGCCGGTGAGGTGGATCGTGCCGTCCTTGGCGATGACCCCGTGGCACAGGGGGCCGGGCAGCTCCTCGTAGCCGTTCCAGCAGAGCCGGACGGTGCTGTCCGTGCCCGAGGTGGCGGAGTGGTGGATCATCACGCCGTTGACGGGCCCCCAGGGGCCGTGTCCGTGGCGGTTGTGGTTCCGCCAGCCCTCCACCTCGACGACGGTGGCGCCCTCGCGTCTGAGCGCGGCCAGGAACTCGTTCGCGGACATGGGTGGGGCCATGCCGCCCTCCTCGATGGGTCGGTGGCTCGGTAGAGCGGGTGGCGTACGCCGGTCGCGTAGGCCGAATGACCCCCTTGTACCCAAAAGTTCGCAGGTGGGCCGGGCGTTCGGATATCGTGCGAGCCGATCCGGCCGTTGGCCGAATATCCCACCGATCGCATCGTCGACAGCGCCGTCGACACGGAAGTACGGACCAAGGACTGTGGACTACCAGGCCGTCCTCGAAGAAGTCGCCGCCTTCGCCAAGCCGCTCGTCGGCCGTGGCCAGGTGGCCGACTACATCCCCGCCCTCGCCGGAGTGGACATCAACCGGTTCGGCATGGCCGTCGCGGACGTCGACGGCGGGGTGTACGGCATCGGGGACTGGGAGCGTCCCTTCTCCGTGCAGTCCATCTCCAAGGCGTTCAGCCTGGCGCTCGTCCTGGCCGAGGGCGGCGGCAAAATCTGGGAACGGGTCGGAACGGAACCGTCCGGAAACCCCTTCAACTCACTGGTCCAACTCGAATACGAGAACGGCATCCCGCGCAACCCGTTCATCAACGCGGGCGCGCTCGTCGTCACCGACCGGCTGCAGACCCTCACCGGCGACGCCAGCACCACCATGCTGGAGTTCCTGCGCGCCGAGAGCGGCAACCCCGACGTCTCCTTCGACCCCGCCGTCGCCGCCTCCGAGACCGAGCACGGCGACCGGAACGCCGCCCTCGCCCACTTCATGGCCAGCTACGGCAACCTCGACAACCCCGTCCCCACGGTCCTGGAGCACTACTTCTGGCAGTGCTCCATCGAGATGAGCTGCCGCGACCTCGCCCGTGCGGGCAGCTTCCTCGCCCGCCACGGCCTGCGCGCCGACGGCTCGCGGCTGCTGCCGCGGCGCGAGGCGAAGCAGGTCAACGCCGTCATGCTGACGTGCGGGACGTACGACGCGGCGGGGGACTTCGCCTACCGGGTGGGGCTGCCGGGCAAGAGCGGCGTCGGGGGCGGCATCGTCGCCGTGATACCGGGACGGTGCACGTTGTGCGTGTGGAGTCCGGGGCTCGACGCGCGGGGCAACTCCGTGGCGGGTGTGGCGGCGCTCGATCACTTCACCACGCTGACCGGGTGGTCGGTGTTCTAGGCGTTCCGCCCCGCGCCCCTTTCGGGGCGCGGGGCGGTAAGGGGCGCACCGCCATGGAGTACGTCCCTTACGGGCAGCGAATGACCTGGCCCGCGTACGACAGGTTTCCGCCGAAGCCGAACAGCAGGACCGGCGCGCCCGACGGGATCTCCCCGCGTTCGACCAGCTTGGACAGCGCCAGCGGAATGCTCGCGGCGGACGTGTTGCCGGACTCGGTGACGTCCGTCGCGACGATCGCGTTGACCGCTCCCAGCTTCCGGGCGACAGGTTCGATGATCCGCAGGTTGGCCTGGTGCAGGACGACGGCCGCCAGCTCCTCCGGCGCGACGCCGGCCCGCTCGCACACCCGGCGGGCGATGGGCGGCAGCTGCGTGGTGGCCCAGCGGTAGACCGACTGTCCCTCCTGGGAGAAGCGCGAGGGCGTGCCCTCGATGCGCACGGCGTGCCCCATGCCGGGCACCGAGCCCCACACCACGGGGCCGATCCCGGGTTCGGCCGAGGCCGTGACCACGGCGGCGCCCGCGCCGTCGCCGGTCAGGACGCACGTCGTGCGGTCGGTCCAGTCCGTCACCGAGGTGAACTTCTCCACCCCGATGACCAGGGCGTTCGTCGCGGCGCCGGCGCGGATGGCGTGGTCGGCGCTGGCGAGGGCGTGGGTGAAGCCGGAGCAGACGACGTTGACGTCCATCACGGCGGGCGTGGCGAGGCCGAGCGCGGCGGCGACCCGGGCGGCCGTGTTGGGGCTGCGGTCGTCGGCGGTGCAGGTGGCGACGAGGACGAGGTCGATCTCGTCCGTCGCGAGCCCGCTGCCGGCCAGCGCCTTGCCGCCGGCCTCGGTCGCCATGTCGGCGACCGTTTCGCCGGGCTCGGCGATCCGGCGGGTGCGGATGCCGACGCGCGAGCGGATCCACTCGTCGCTGGTGTCGACCATGGCCGCCAGCTCGTCGTTGGTCAGCACCCTGGCGGGCTGGTAGTGGCCGAGGGCGAGGACGCGGGAGCCGGTCATCGGCGGTTCCTCCGAGGCTGGCGGTCGGTACGAACGATCATTCGGGACGCGCGGGGGGCGCGGGTGATACCGGTGGTACGGGATTCACAAGTGTTGACGCTGCGGGCCCGGAACCGGGTATGTGATCCGCCCAATGTTCTGCCGCGATAACTGGCACAACCCGCAGGGCCCGGCCGCTGCCGCGGCCGGGCCCTGTCCCCCCTGTGGTGATCTGTGACGTTCTTTACGTCACGGGTGCGGCACGCCGCGTCAGCGCAGGGCGAGCGCGCTGCGGATCGTGGTGAAGAGCTCGGTCTGGTCCGTGACGCCGAGGACGCGCTCCGCCTGCGGGCCCTGGGCCGCGATGCGCACCTCGGTGCCGGTGTGCTCCTGCGGCTTGCCCGGGGTGTTGGTGGAGTAGTTCACCTTGAGCTGCCGGCCCTCGTTGGTGACCAGCGTGGAGGACAGGCCGGGCGGGGTCGCCTCCAGCGGCACGATCTGGCTGGTGTGGCCGTGGTCGGCGGTGGTGACGACCAGGGTGTCCGGGTGCTCCGCGGCGTAGGCGCGGGCGACCTTCACGGCGCGGTCGAGGGCCGCGGTCTCGCCGATCTGGCCGCACGGGTCGGCGGCGTGGTCGCGCTTGTCGATCGAGGCGCCCTCGACCTGCAGGAAGAAGCCCTTCTTGGAGCCGGCGCCCTTCTGCTTGGCCTCCAGGAGCTGCAGGGCCTTGCGGGTCTGGTCCGCGAGCTCCGGCGTGCCGGCCTTGCGCTCGGGGTTGTTCGTCACGCAGCGCTGCGGCTCGGTGCCACCCTGGGCCGCGGCCTTGCCGGTCCACTCGACGGGGACGTTGCCGTCGGCGAAGAGGCCGAGCACGGGCTTGCCGGGCTTCGCGGCCTTCAGGCCCTTGCCGTCGGTGACGACCTGGTAGCCGAGCTTCTGTGCCTGCTGTGTCACGGTCCGCCCGGCGAAGGCGCCCTCGGTGATCTTCTGGTCGAAGCGGGCCTTGCCGCCGCCGAGGAGGACGTCCACCTTGTGGTTCACGCTCTGCTCGGCGATCGAGCCGGGGCCGCCCTTGGCGACGGTGTCGTCCGGGCAGGCCTTCATGTCGGCCGGGCCCTGGCAGCTGCGGTCGGTGGCGTGCGAGGCGAGGACGGCCGGGGTGGCGTCGGTCAGCTCGGCGGTGGTGACGCTGCCGGTGGCCAGGCCGTTCTTCTGCGCCAGCTCCAGGATGGTGGGCATGGCCTTGTCCGTGCCGGGCGTCTTGGATATCCGGCCGTTGACTGTCTTCCTCCCGGTGGCCCAGCCGGTGCCGCTGGCGGCCGAGTCGGTGACGTAGTCGGGCTTGCCGTTCTTGTCGACCGAGTACGTCGTGTACGCACCGGTGAGCGGGAACTTGTCCATGTTCAGCCGGCCCGCCGCGCCCACGGTGTAGTCGCGGGCCAGGGTGATCTCCGAGTCGCCCATGCCGTCACCGATGAGCAGGATGACGTTCTTGGCCTTCTTGGCGCCGTGGCCCGTGCTGAGCGCGGGGACGTCCGAGCTGCCGCCCGCGTCCGAGGCGAAGGCCGCGGCCGGCACCGCGACCCCGGCGGCGAGCAGGGCGGCGGCGCCCCAGGCGAGACGGCGCCGGTACGGACGAGAACCCATGGTTTTTCCTCCTCGTAGGCCGGGCGGGATGCCCGGCCGGGGGAAGCTCACCAGGGGCGGGTGTACCGGAAGGGTCGTGCAGGTGTCCTGCAGTTCACCGGGGGTTGTCGGCCGGGCTGCCGTGGTGCGCCGCCGCTTCGGGCGCGCCGGCCGCGGGCGGCTGGTCGTCCGCCTTCATGGCCTTGGCCTCGCTCTTGAGGATGCGCATCGACTTGCCGAGCGCGCGGGCGGTGTCGGGCAGCTTCCGCGACCCGAACAGGACGACCATCACGAGCACCACCACGAGGATGTGCCAGGGCTCAAGGGCGTTGCGCAGCATGATCGGCGCACCTCTCTTCCGTAACCGTTCTCTTCCGTGACCGTGGGGCTCACCATACTTGCCAGATTGCGCAACTGGACAACCAAAGTGCCTGCCCGGCCGTCTATCCAGGTGAGGTGGCACGGAGCCGGGGTAGACGCGGGGGAATGGGCGAGGACTGGCGGATGGGCGGATGAGTGGCGGCCGAGGGAAGCAGGCGCACCACCGGGTGCGGACGGCGACGCTCGTGGTGGTGACGTTCGTGGTGCTGCTGGCCGCCGGCGCGGGCTGGCTCTGGCTCCGGCTGAACGGCAACATCAGCACGTTCGACGCGGACGGGCTGTCGAAGAACCGCCCGGGCGCGGGCGTCGCCGGGCAGAACGTCCTGGTCATCGGCTCGGACTCGCGCTCGGGGGGCAACAAGGACCTCGGCGGCGGCGAGGGCGACGTGGGCCGCTCCGACACCGCGTTCCTGCTGCACGTCTACCGCGACCGCGAGCACGCGGTGGCCGTCTCGATCCCGCGGGACACCCTCGTCGACATCCCGCCGTGCCGGCTGCCCGACGGCAGTTGGACCTCCGGCCGGACCCGGGCGATGTTCAACTCGGCCTTCTCGGTGGGGGAGTCGGCGAAGGGCAATCCGGCCTGCACGCAGAACACGGTCGAGAAGCTCACCGGGTTGCGCGTCGACCACACCGTCGTCGTCGACTTCGAGGGCTTCTCCGCGATGACCTCGGCCGTCGGCGGAGTGCCGGTGTGCGTGCCCAAGGACGTCTACCAGGGAGACCTCAACCCGCACCGCGGCTCGCGCGGCCGGCTCCTCTTCCCCAAGGGGCAGCAGAACGTCTCGGGGCAGCAGGCCCTGGACTACGTGCGCGTGCGGCACGGCATCGGCGACGGCTCCGACATCGGCCGCATCCAGCGGCAGCAGGCCTTCGTCGCCGGCATGGTCAAGAAGGTGCGGGAACAGGGCTTCAACCCGGCCACGCTGCTGCCCCTGGCCGACGCCGCCACCAAGTCGCTGACCGTCGACCCCGGGCTGGGCTCGGCCGACAAACTGCTCTCCTTCGCCATGTCGCTGAAGGGCATCGACCTGCACAACATCAAGTTCATCACCGTGCCCTGGCGCTACGAAGGCGACCGCGTCGACATCGTGCAGCCCGGCGCGGACGCACTGTGGGCCTCGCTGAAGGCCGACCGCACGATCGACGGCAAGGACGCGGGCGGGAAGGGCCCGGGCGGCAAGCGGCAGCCCGGTCCGACGGCCCCCGCGTCCCCCGCGGCCCCCGAGCAGGTCTCCGGGGAGGGCGTGAGCGTCTCCGTCGCCAACGGCACCAGAGTGAGCGGGCTCGCGGCGCGGGCCGCGGCGGAGCTGGAGAAGCACGGGTTCGCCGTCAGCGACACCGGCAACGCGGAGGTCCGCGACGCGGGCATCACCGTGATCGAGTTCGGGCCGGGCCGGGCGGCGGAGGCCCGGACGGTGGCCCGGCTCTTCCCCGGGGCGTACGTCCACGGGGTGGCGGCGAACGGGATCACCGTGACGGTGGGGCGGGACTTCGCCGCCGCGGGCGGCGGGACGTCCGCGGCGCCCGAGCCGTCCGCGCCGGCACCCTCCGCGGCCGGCCCCGGCACCCTCTCCGCCGACGTGGCCGCAACGGCCCGGTCGGCGGACGACGACCCCTGCGCGAACCTCTCGTACGGCTGAGCAGGGGAGTGAAATGCCGGGTTTATCCGTACAAGCGGTAAATTTCACCTAGAAGCGATCGACAGGAACACCGACCTCCATCCGAGGAGCACCGCCATGCCCGCCACCACCCGGGCGCTTCCCCGGCCGCTGCAGGCCCTGATCGCCGTCCTGGCCGCCGCCCTGATCGCCCTGGCCGGCACGGCGCTCTGCGCCCCCGCCCCCGCGGCCCACGCCGCGACCGGCATCGACACCGTGGCCGAAGCGCTGCGCAAGAGCCCGGTCTACGTGGACCCCCGGGCGAGCGCCCAGCTCCCGCCCGCCGAGGCCGAAGCCCTGGCCAAGAAGATCGAGGACGCCGGCAAGCCCGTCTTCGTGGCCGTCCTGCCGGAGAGCGCCGAGTTCCCCAGGGCCACCGTCTTCCAGGACCTGCGCACCAAGGTCGGCATCGCCGGCGTCTACGCGATCCGCCTCGGCGACGCCTTCAACGCCCACGCCGACTCCAAGGTCATGTCGCGCAACGCGGTCCGCAACCTCGTCGGGACCGTCCAGCGCTCCGGCGGCGACACCACGGCCGTGCTCAACGGCTTCGTCGACCAGGCCGTCCGGCAGGCCCGCGGCCGGGCCCCCGGATCCTGGGGCGGCGGGGAGCCCGGCGTGGGCGCCACCGGGCTGATCACCGGCGGCGCGATCGTCGTCGCAGGCGGCGCGGGCGCGTACGCCCTCTACCGCCGCAACAAGCGCAAGCGCGAGGAGCGCGAGCAGGCCGAGCTCGACGCCCTGCGCGTCGTCGTCGACGAGGACATCACCGCCTTCGGCGAGGAACTCGACCGGCTCGACTTCCACCCCTCCGAGCCCGGCGCCGACAACGCCATGCGAGGGGACTACGAGGAGGCCCTCGACGCGTACGAGGAGGCCAAGTCCAAGATGGCCGCCGTGGCCCACCCGCAGGACGTCACGGCCGTCACCGAGAGCCTCGACAAGGGCCGCTTCGCCCTCGCCACCCTCGCCGCCCGCCGCACCGGCGCCCCGCTGCCCGAGCGCCGCCTGCCCTGCTTCTTCGACCCGCGCCACGGGCCCTCCGTCCAGGACGTCGAGTGGGCGCCCCCGGGCGGCGCGCCCCGCACCGTCCCCGCCTGCGCGGCCGACGCGGCCCGGGTCGCCGACGGAGAGGAACCCCTCTCCCGCACCGTCCAGACCCCCGACGGCAGGCAGCCCTACTGGAACGCGGGCCCCGCCTACGCCCCCTGGGCCGGCGGCTACTTCGGCGGCGGCCTCCTCCCCGGCCTCCTCGTCGGCACCATGCTCGGCGGCCTCCTCTCCGGCCCCGCCTACGCCGCCCCCGCAGACACCGGCCCCGACGGCGGCGACTGGACCGGCAGCGACTACAACCCCGACGACTACGGCGGCGGCTGGGGCGACGGCGGCGGCTTCGGAGGCGGCGGCGACGGCGGAGGGTTCGGGGGAGGGGACTGGTGACGGAGCGCGGACCGGCGGGCCGGGCCCGGCCGCCGAGGCGTACGGGCCCCACCCCCGTGTGCCGCCGGTGCGCGCTCCGGGATCCGGCGTGCCGGGGAGGCACACCCGGGATCCTGGCACTCCGCAGCTGAAGGAACGCTGAGCCTTCCTGAAGAGGACTTCAGGCGGCGGGCCACCCGCACCCGCCATCCTGAAGGCATGCGAATACTGGTGGTTGAGGACGACCGTCGGCTCGCGGAGCTGCTGCGCCGGGGCCTGGTCGCCGAAGGGTTCGCGGTGGAGGTCGCGCACGACGGCCACACGGGCCTGCACCTCGCGGCCGAGGACGCCTACGACGTGATCGTGCTCGACGTCATGCTGCCCGGCCTCAACGGCTACCGCGTGTGCGCGCGGCTGCGCGAGGCGGGCGTCTGGACTCCCGTGCTCATGCTCACCGCCAAGGACGGCGAGTACGACGAGGCCGAGGGCCTGGACACCGGCGCGGACGACTACGTCACCAAACCCTTCTCCTACGTGGCCCTCGTCGCCCGGCTGCGCGCCCTGGTGCGCCGCGGCCGGCCCGCGCGGCCCGTGCTCATCCGGGTCGGCGACCTCCAGATCGACCCCGCGACCCGCTGCTGCCGGCGCGGCTCCGCCGATCTGCAGCTCACCGCGCGGGAGTTCGCGGTCCTGGAGTACCTCGCCCGGCGCGACGGCGAGGTCGTGGCCAAGACGGAGATCCTCGCGCACGTGTGGGACGAGGCGTTCCAGGGCGATGTGAACATCGTGGAGGTGCACGTCAGTTCCCTGCGCCGGAAGATCGACGCGCCCTTCGGGCGGCACAGCATCCAGACCGTCCGCGGCGTCGGCTACCGGCTGGCGGCCGACGCCCCGGGCCGGTGATGCGGCGGCCGGCCGGCCCGCGCCCCGGGCCCGGACGCCCGCGGGGGCGGCTGCGGCCCGCCTCGATCCGGGCCCGGCTGACCTGGCTCGTCGCCGTATCGGCCCTCCTCCCGCTGATCGCCGGCGCGGCGCTGGCCGCCGGCTCGCTGCGCGACTACCTGGCGCGGGAGGCCGTCGACTACACGTCCCGGAAGGCCGCCGCCGTTCCCCGGCTCGTCGACTACGACCCGGACGCGCAGCTCCTCTACACGGCCGGGAAGCTGCGCGACGACCCCCGGCTGGACGTGTCCGTCGGGGTCGAGGACCGGCAGCCGAACTGGGAGCCGGGGCCCCGCATGCCGGACCACGAACCCTCGCACGGCGGCGACGTGCTGTCGCTGTGGCCGTGGACCGACCCCGGCAGCAGGACCCCCGCCCTCAGCTACATCCAGTCCGGCACCGACGGCCTCTACCTGCACGTCGCCAACCGGCTCCAGGACGAGCAGCGCCGCCTTAACCACCTGGTCCTGATGCTGGGCGGCGCCGCCCTGGTGGTGACGGCGGGCCTGGCGGGCGCGACGTGGTTCGTGGCCGGGCGGGTGCTGCGCCCGGTGGAGGCGATCCGCACCCAGTTCGCCGAGCTGACCGCGCGCCACCTCGACCGCCGCGTGCCCGTGCCGGACACGCGCGACGAGGTGGCCCGGCTGGCCGCGACGATGAACGAGACCCTCGACCAGCTGCAGGCGGCCGTCGACCAGCAGCGCCGGTTCGTCGGCGACGCCTCGCACGAGCTCCGCAGCCCGCTGGCCGCCCTGCGGGCCGAGCTGGAGATCGCGCTCGCGCACCCGGAGCACGCGCAGTGGACGGCGGTGGCCGAGGCGGCCCTCGGCGACACCCGCCGCCTGCAGAGCATCACCACGGACCTGCTGCTGCTCGCCCGCCTGGACGCGACCGGCACCGAGGGCCTGCCGGGCGCCCAGCCCGTCGACCTCACCGCGCTCGTCCGCGAGGAGCTCGCCCGCCGCCCGCCCGGTCCCCGGACCCTCGCCCTGCACCTCGACGACCCCGGACCACCCCTCACCGTGCACGGCCGTCACACCCTCATCGCCCGCCTCCTCGGCAACCTCCTGGACAACGCGGAGCGGCACGCCGAACACACCGTCACGGTCCGCCTCGGCCACGACCCCGGCCGGCGGCTGGCCGTCCTCCACGTCGAGGACGACGGCCCGGGCATCCCGCCCGCCGACCGCCGGCGCGTCTTCGAACGCTTCACCCGGCTCGACGACGCCCGCACCCGCGCCACCGGCGGCACGGGCCTGGGCCTGGCCATCGCCCACCACATCGCCACCGTCCACCGCGGGACCCTGGCCGTCACGGACAGCCCGCGCGGCGCCCGCTTCACCACCACGCTGCCGTGCGCGGACCCCACGATCTGATCAATGATGATCAATAACGTCATGGTGCCCGGACTCCCGACAGAGTTGAATATGCGTACACACGTACGACATCGGGGGTTTGTGCTTCATGCTCGACTTCTTCGTCCTGGCGCTGCCCACCCTGATGGCGGCCGCAGGGTTCGCCGGGATGGTGTGGGCGGTGGTGCGGATGCGGCGGCTGCGGGCCGCGTGGCGCAGCGGCATCGAGGTCCCGGGCCGCTGCCTGCGCCTGTACGCGACGACGACCACCCGCCGGCAGGGCCCGCACACCTCGTCCTCGACCACGCTCCACCACGTCTACGAGTTCACCGCCGCGGACGGGACGCACCACCGCTTCGAGGAGTCCGGCGGGCCGGCCACGGTCATCGAGGGCGACGCGGTCACCGTCCGCTATCCGCAGGACCGCCCGGACCGGGCCACCGCCCTCCCGCCGGGGGACGTCAGGACCTGGGTGGGGACAGGCGTCCTGCTGGCGTTCCTGGCGGTGTTCGTGACCGGGTGCGTGGGCTTCGGGGTGTTCTACCTGACCGTGTTCAAGCCGGCCGGGGAGAAGGTCCGGGAACGGGTCGAGGAGCCGTGGCGACCGCCGTCGGCGGCTCCGGTCACTCCGCCGCCCCTGCCGGACGGCCCGCCGGACGACGTCCCTTCGGGGTTCCCGACCGGAATTCCGAGCGGATTCCCGAGCGACCTTCCCACGGGTTTCCCGAGCGGCTTTCCCACTGGCTTTCCGAGCGGCTTTCCCACGGGCCTTCCCGGGGCACGCGCCGGCGACCCGGCCCCCGGCGGCGCCAGCAGGTAGCGGCGGTGGCGGCGCGGGAGGGTTGACGGGCCGACGGCTTGACGACCGTATCGTGACGAACCCCTCGCCCCGGGCGGCCATGACCCGGCGATCGCTGGGTATACGCGGCTCGACAGATGCTCATCGCCAGGTCAGGTCAGCAGGTCAGTAACGAGGGAGCCGCCGGATGGTTGTGATCGAAGCCCCGTACGGGGACGCCGCCCGCGCGCGTCACGCGACGGCGGAGTTCCTGGCCCGCCACTGCCCCTGGGCGGATCCCGACGCCGTCGTCCTGGTGGTGTCGGAGCTGGTCACCAACGCCATACGGCACGCGGGCGGCTGGTGGCGGCTGTGCGTGCGGGCCGTGCAGGACCGCCTCGTGGTGGAGATCGTCGACACGAGCCCGCGGCCGCCGCAGCCGCGCACCCCGGACTTCGGCGGGGGCGGCGGGCTGGGCTGGCACATGGTGGAGCGGCTGGCCGGCCTGCTGGAGGTGGACCGGCGGCCGGACGGGAAGACCGTCCGGGCGACGTGGGTGGAGCCGGCGGGCGTGGGGGCGGCGTAGCACTGCGCGGAGCGGCGGGCGGAGGGCCCCGCCCCGGGCCCGGGCCGCCGCCTGCGGGGTGTGCGCCCGGGCGACCGGGGCGGTTGCCGCTGCCCGCGGGTCCGTACCCGGGACCCGGGCCGCGGCCGGCTGCCTGCTACCTGCGGGTGTGCACCCGCCCGTGCGCCTGCCCCTGTCCGAGCATCCCCGCCCGCAGCCGCCCCAGGATCCTCGTCAGCAGCCGTGAGACGTGCATCTGCGAGATGCCCAGCTCCGCGCCGATCTCCGACTGCGTCATCTCCCCGCCGAACCGCATCCGGAGGATCTGCCGGTCGCGTTCGTCCAGCTCGGCGACGAGCGGTTTGAGCGCGTGCAGGTTCTCCACGCCTTCGAGGGCGGGGTCGGGTCCGCCGAGCCGGTCGGCGTAGGTGGTGCCGGTCTGCTCGGGGCCGTCGTCCACGGGGACGTCGATCGAGCCGGCCGTGTAGCCGTTGCCCGCGACGATGCCCTCGACGACCTCCTCGCGGCTGAGGCCGAGGTGCTCGGCCAGCTCGGCGGGGGTCGGCGCGTGGTCGAGCCGCTGGGAGAGCTCGCCGGTGGCCTTGGCCAGCTCGACGCGCAGCTCCTGCAGGCGCCGCGGCACGTGCACCGACCAGCCGGTGTCGCGGAAGTGCCGCTTGATCTCGCCGACGATGTACGGCACGGCGAAGGTCGTGAACTCCACCTCGCGCGAGAGGTCGAACCGGTCGATCGCCTTGATCAGCCCGATCGTGCCGACCTGGATGATGTCCTCCATCTGGTCGCCGCGGCTGCGGAACCGGGAGGCGGCGAAGCGAACGAGCGAGAGGTTGATCTCGATCAGGGTGTTGCGTGCGTACTGGTAGGCGCGGGTGCCCTCCTCCAGCTCCCGCAGCCGTGCGAAGAAGAGCCCGGACAGCGCGCGGGCGTCCCGCGGCGCCACTGTGGTCGCGTCCTCGATGTACGGCAGCCCCCCGACCGCGTCTTCGAGCCGCTGCGGGGCAGCCGCCGAATGCTCTGTCGTAACCGTGGATGCCGTGATGGTCACATCGTCCTCCCCAGATCCGTAGGTGACCTCCGCCCGCCTACCCGGTGACCTGTGGCCCATGCCTCCCGGTTCGGGGAGCGGGACGGAAACGGAAGGAAATGCGACGGAACGTCAGGCGCCGGACGCACGACAGGGCGTACGGCCGGACGTACGACCGGATGCGCGGACACCGGACACCGGGCGCACGGACACCGGACACGGGACACGTGACGCACGGAACCGGACGCCGGACGTACTGATCGGGCAGCCCCGCGACGCCGGCCGGTCACCCGCACGTTCCCCGCGCGTCACCGGCGGACGTGAACATGCCACGCATGAGCGCACCGATACCGGCCCGCCGCGCGGCCCTCGCCCTCGCCGCCACCGTCCTGGCCACGGCCGCGACCGCCGCCACCACCACGGACGCGACCGCCGCCGACGCCGGCCGCCCCGCCGCCGTCACCGCGAGCGCGGGCACGAGCACGAGCGCCGGCACGAGCGCGCTCGCCGCGCGCACCTCCGGCACGGCGGGCCTCAAGGGCGTCGACTACGCCACCTGGCAGCGCGACGTGCAGGCCGTCGTCGACCAGGCACTGCCCTACGTCAAGGAGCGCACCGGAAACGCGCACGGCCGCAAGCAGGCCGTCGTCCTCGACATCGACAACACCTCGCTGGAGACCGACTTCCACTGGACGTACCCCACACCGGCCATCAAGCCGGTGCTGGACCTGACCCGGTACGCGCACGCCCGCGGCGCCGCGGTCTTCTTCGTCACCGCCCGCCCCGGAATCCTCGACGGGCTCACCGAGCACAACCTGCGCAACGTCGGCTACCCGGTCGACGGCCTGTACGTGCGCCACCTCCCCGACCTCTTCCAGGACGTGAGCACGTACAAGACCGCCAAGCGCGCGGAGATCGAGAACAACGGCTACACGATCATCGCGAACATCGGGAACAACACGACCGACCTGGTGGGCGGCCACGCGGAGCGGACCTTCAAGCTGCCGGACTACGACGGCAAGCTCTCCTGAACCACCCGGCGACCACCCGGCCCGTACGGACGTCAGTGCCGCGCCTTCGCCCGGTCGAGCGCGGCCACGCCCAGCGCGGCCAGGCCGATCTGGATGAGCCACTCGATCCAGTCGATCCCCTTGGTGTCGTCGACGCCCAGCCAGTGGGCGATGGCCGCGCCCAGGAACGCGGCCGCGATGCCCACCACGATCGTCCACAGCACGCCGATGTGCTGGCGCCCCGGCACGACCAGCCTGCCCAGCACGCCGATGATCAGACCGATGATGATTGCACTGAAAATTCCGGAGATTTCCACGGCTCCCCCTCTTGCAGCCTGTTGCCGCCCTTCCGGACCGGTTCCTCTCGGTACTTCTGCCCAGCCGCCGGGCGGCGCATGTCCGCCCTTCCGCCCGCCGCGCCCTGCCTAGACTGGTCGTGCCGGGCACAGGGACGCGCGGCAGGAACGGGAGAGCGACAGTGACCGCAGGTGTCGGAAGCTTCGAGGACGCCTACGTCGAAGGGGGCTTCGGCGAGGGCCTCGGCGACCCCGCGGCGGACGTGCTCACCGAGGCCGCCGCCGCGTTCGGGCTGCTCGCCTCGCCCGCCCGGCTCCATCTCGTGTGGGCCCTGGCCCAGGGCGAGAGCGACGTCACCGCCCTCGCCGAGCGGGTCGGCGGCGCGCTGCCCGCGATCAGCCAGCACCTGGCCAAGCTGAAGCTGGCCGGGCTCGTGCGGTCGCGCCGCGAGGGCCGGCGCATGGTCTACCTCGTGGACGACCCGCACGTCGTCACGATCGTCCGGCTGATGGTGGGCCAGCTCGCCGACCGCAAGGCCGGGGCCGCCGCCGGTGCGCGCGGCGCTGCCCGCACCGGGCGCCTCCATGGCCTGGGCGCCTGACCGCCCCGCCGCGCGAGGACGAGCCACCGGCCGGAACGGAGCCACCGGCACCACCGCACTGGAGGTCCTGCGCGCGCTGGAGAGCGGGCCGCGGGGCCTGACGGAGGCCGAGGCCGACGCGCGGCTCGCGGACCACGGCGAGAACGTCTTTCCCGGCCGCCGCCCCGACCCCTGGCCGCGCCGCTTCGCGCGCAGTCTGCGCGACCCCTTCACCGCCGTCCTCCTCTCCCTCGGCCTGGTCTCGGCGGCCCTCGCCGCCTGGGGCACCGCCTGCGTGATCGCCGTCCTGGTCACGGTCAGCTGCGTGCTGCGCGCCACCGGCGAGCACCGCGCCGACCGCTCGGCGGCCGCCCTGCGCGAGCTGGTGGCCACCACCGCGACCGTCCGCCGCCGCCCCGCGGAGGCGGACGCCCCCGTGACCCGCGAGCTGCCCGTCGAACAGCTCGTCCCGGGCGACGTCGTGCTCCTCGCGCCCGGCGACCTCGTCCCCGCCGACCTGCGGCTGCTCCGCACGACGGGCCTGACCGTGCACGAGGCGGCACTGACCGGCGAGTCCGCGCCCGTCGCCAAGGGCACGGCCGGCGACCTCTGCCTCCAGGGCAGCAGCGTCGTCTCCGGCAGCGCCACCGGCGTCGTCGTCGCCACCGGCGCGGACACCGTCCTCTCCGGCGCCCTGCCGCAGGACCGGGGCCCGCGCCTGCCCGGCCCCTTCGACCGCTCCGTGAACGGGATCGCCTGGACCCTGGTGCGGTTCATGCTGCTCACCGCGCCCCTGGTGCTCGTCGCGAGCGCGCTGCTGCGCGGCCGCGGCCTGGAGACCCTCCCCTTCGCCGTCGCCGTCGCCGTGGGGCTCACCCCCGAGATGCTGCCGGTCGTCGTGACGACCGCCCTGGCCCGCGGCGCGGCCCTCCTCGCCCGCGGCGGCGAGGTGATCGTCCGGCGGCTGCCCGCGCTGCACGACCTCGGCGCCGTCGACGTGCTGTGCGTCGACAAGACCGGCACCCTCACCCGGGACCGGCCGGTCTTCGACCGCGCGGTCGACGCGGAGGGCCGCGACGCCCCGGCCGTGCTGCACTGGGCCGCCGTCGCCGCCCTCTGGACGCTCCACCTGGCCGAGCTCCCCGCGCCCGACGCCCTCGACGAGGCCCTCCTCGACGCGGACGAGGAGCGGGGCGGCGGCGCCGACGGCGTCGAAGGCATCGCGGCGCTGCCGTGCGGGCCCGGGCGCCGGATCGCCTCGGCGCTCGTACGGGTGCCGGGCGGGTACGAGCCGGGTAGCTACGAGCGGAGTGGCTACGAGCGGGATGGCTGTGAAACGGGCGGTCCGGAGCCGGTGCTGCCGGGCAACGTCCGCACGCTCACGGGCGGCCGCGGCTCGGGGGCCACGTACGTGCTCGTGGTGAAGGGCGCCGCGGAGGACGTCCTGGAGCGCTGCACGCGCGTGGCGGACGGCGCGGGGGACACCGACGGCGGCCGGGGCAGCAGCGGTCGCGCGCCCGGCGCCCGCATCGCCGGCGGCAGGCCCCTCGGCCCCGCGGACCGTGCGCGCCTCGCCGCCCGGGCGGACGCCCTCGCGGAGAGCGGGCTGCGGGTGCTCGCCGTCGCCGTGGCCGAGCGGCCGGCGAGCACGGGCCCGTACGCGCCCGAGGACGAGCAGGAGCTCACCCTCGCCGGCTTCGTCGGCCTGCGCGACGCCCTCGCGCCCACCGCCGCGGAGGCCCTGACCGTCCTCGCCGGTCGCGGCGTGGCCGTCAAGGTCCTCACCGGCGACCACCCGGGCACTGCCGCCCGGGCCTGCCGCGAACTGGGCCTGGACCCCGGCGAGCCCCTGACCGCTGCCCGGATCGACGCCGCCGGCGACGCCGAACTCGCCCGGCTCGCCGCCCGCACCACCGTCTTCGCCCGCTGCGCCCCCGAGCACAAGGCCCGCGTCGTCCACGCCCTGCGCACCGCCGGGCACACGACCGGCTTCCTCGGCGACGGCGTCAACGACCTGGCCGCCCTGCACGCAGCCGACGTGGGCATCTGCCCGCGCGACGGCGTGCCCGTGGCCCGCGACGCCGCCGACGTCGTCCTCGCCTCGAAGGACCTCACCGCCCTCGGCCGCGCCGTCGTCACCGGCCGCCGCAGCACCGGCCACATCGCCGCCTACCTGCGCATCACACTCTCGTCCAACCTCGGCAACGTCATCGCGATGCTGACGGCGGGCCTGCTGCTGCCGTTCCTGCCGATGCTGCCCGCCCAGGTCCTCGTGCAGAACCTGTGCTTCGACGCGGCCCAGCTCTCCCTCGCCTACGACCGACCCGCCGCCACGGTCCACGAGCGGCCCACGGTCCTGCGGCCCCGCGCGCTGTTCCGCTTCATGACGGCCTTCGGCCTCCTGAACGCCGCCGCGGACCTCGCGACCTTCGGCGTCCTGGCCCTGACCCTGCACTCCACCGGCAGCACCGGCGGCCAGGCCGCCTTCCACGCCGGCTGGTTCACGGAGAACCTGCTCACCCAGGCCCTGGTGATGCTCCTGCTCCGCGCGGGCCGGGACGCGGCCGAGCGCCGCGCCCCGCTGCCGGTCCGCCTGGCGACCACCGGCCTCGCCGTCGTGGGCCTGCTCCTGCCCCTGTCCCCGCTGGGCCCGGCCCTGGGCATGACGGCCCTGCCGCCGCTCTACTACGGCCTGATGGCCGTGGTCCTGTCGCTGTACGGGGCGGCGCTGGCGGTGGCCCGCAGAAAAGCAAAGCCCTGACATAGCAGCGCACCCGGTTCGTACTCCTGCGACGGAGTACGAACCGGGTGCGCTGCTCGAACAGGCGGATCGCCGATCAGGCCTGCTTGGTCTCCCAGAAGATGCGGTCGATCTCGGCGATGAGCTCCAGCGCCTTCTCGCCCGTCTTCGGGTCGTTGGACGCCTTGGCGGCGCTCAGGGCCTTCAGGGTGTCGTTGACCAGCTGGTGCAGCTGCGGGTACTTCTCGAAGTGCGGCGGCTTGAAGTAGTCGCTCCAGAGCACCGAGACGTGGTGCTTGGCGAGCTCGGCGCGCTGCTCCTTGATGATGAGCGCACGGGCGCGGAAGTCCGCGTCCTCGTTCGCCTGGTACTTCTCCTGGACGGCCTTGACCGACTCCGCCTCGATGCGGGCCTGGGCGGGGTCGTAGACACCGCAGGGCAGGTCGCAGTGGGCGCTGACTCGCACCTTGGGTGCGAACAGGCGGGAGAGCATAGAGCTGTCCTTCCTCGTGATCGTCTTCTCAGGTGCGAGATTACTCGGTGTGGGAAGGCTTTTCTCGGGTGCCCCGGGGGGCTTAGGACAAAAGACCGGTGTCAGTCTGGGACTGGTGGAGGATACGGACCGGGAGGTGCCGTGGTGCAGGAGCAAGTGGACGAGCGCGGGCAGGAGCAGGACCGCGAGCGTCGCGGACTGCTGCGGATCGGGCTGGCCGAGGTCTACAACCCGTCGATGGTGCCGACGCTGAACCCCGGGGACCAGCTGGTTGTCCAGTACGGAGCGGTGGTGCGGCCGGGTGACGTGGTGGTGCTGCGCCACCCGTTCCGGCAGGACCTGCTGATCGTCAAGCGCGCCGTGGAGCGGCGCGAGGGCGGCTGGTGGGTGCGGGGGGACAACCCGCTGGTCGAGAACGACAGCCGGGAGTTCGGCGCCGTGCCGGAGGAGTTCGTGGTGGCCCGCGCGCTGGTGCGGCTGCGGCGGCCCCCGGAGGCGGGTCAGCGCTCGGCGGGCGCGCTGCTGTCGTGGCTGGCGTCGGCGCTCAGGCCGGTGCGGTCGCTGCCCGCGGGGGCCTCGGCCGCGCGGCTCTCCAGGCGCTTGCGGGCCCGGTAGGCGGCGACGTTGGCGCGGGTGGCGCAGCGGTCGGAGCAGTAGCGGCGGGAGCGGTTGGTCGAGGTGTCCAGGTAGGCGTTGCGGCAGGGCGCCGCCTGGCAGATGCCGAGCCGGTCGACCCCGTACTCGGTCAGGTGGACGGCCAGCCCCATGCAGGCGGTGGCCGCGTACGAGGCGCCGGCGTTGGCCGCGTGGTCGGCGATGTGCATGTGCCACTTGGGGCGGCCGTCCTCGTCGCGGTACTCGTGCCCGGATACCTGCGGGCTGACCGGGTACTCCATGAGTAGCGCGTTGAGCAGGTCCACGGCGCGCACCTCGTCGCCCTCGGAGGCCGCTTCGAAGACCGCGCGCAGCCGGGCCCGCACGGCCCGCAGGCGGGTCACGTCGCTGTCGCCCGCGCGCCGGGCGGCCTGCGCGCTGTTGCCGAAGAGGTCCCGTACGGCGTCGACGGAGGTCAGGGTGTCGGCGCCGCGTGCGGGCTCCTCGCTGTTGACCAGCCGCACAGCGAAGTCCGAGTAATAGGCCAGTTCCACTTGTGGTCCTTACGCAGGCGGCTTAGGGTCGGAGCACCGGCTTGTAATGGCTGGTACGCAACCGAGGGTATTACACCTGCGACCCGTGGGAGGGAACTCATGACCGAGGCCGTCGTCGGCACGGACTGGAGCGCCTGGCAGGACAGCTGGGACCGGCAGCAGGAGTGGTACCTGCCGGACCGCGAGGAGCGGTTCCGGGTCATGCTCGACATGGTCGAGGCCTTCGCCGGCCCCGCCCCCCGCGTGCTCGACCTCGCCTGCGGCACCGGCACCATCACCGCCCGCCTCCTCGACCGCTTCCCCGGGGCCGAGTCCACGGGCGTCGACCTGGACCCGGCCCTGCTCGCCATCGCCCGCGGCACCTTCGCCGGCGACGACCGCGTCCGGTTCGTCACCGCGGACCTCAAGGACCCGGACTGGACCGCCCGCCTGCCCCACAACCGCTACGACGCCGTCCTCACCGCCACCGCCCTGCACTGGCTGCACTCGGACCCCCTGCGCACCCTCTACGGGCAGCTCGCCGGCCTCGTCCGCGACGGCGGCGTCTTCCTCAACGCCGACCACATGCCCGACCCCGCCACGCCCCGCATCAACGAGGCCGAACGGACCCTGCGTCACGCCCGCATGGACCGCGCCAAGGCCGCCGGCGCCCTCGACTGGCGCGCCTGGTGGGACCTCGCCGCCGCCGACCCCGTCCTCGCCGGCCCGACCGCCGAGCGCTTCGAGATCTACGGCGAGCACGCCGACGGCGACACCCCCTCCGCCGAGTGGCACGCCCGCACCCTCCGCGAGGCGGGCTTCGCGGAGGCCCGCACGGTCTGGAGCTCGCCGTCGGACGCGATGGTGCTGGCGCTGAGGTAGCACCTCAAGTCGCAAGCGACAGGGGGTGGTACGGGGCAAGGCCCGTACCACCCCCTGCCCGGCCTTTCCGGCGTAGCTTCTGTTCTATGGCTACTGAGCATCTGGGCGACCGCATCGGGCGACTGCGACGCCTGGCAGACCTCACCCAAGAGGGGCTGTCCGAACGTTCGGGTGTGTCCGTGGACGTGGTCCGGAAGCTTGAGCAACGGCGGAAGCACAGCGCGCGGCTGCCGACGCTTCACTCCCTCGCCAAGGGGCTCGGTGTGGAGCTGACAGCCCTTCTGGGAGACCCCCCGGGGGTCTCGTCCAGTGGTGATGCCGACCCGCCCCGACTAGTGGCTGTCCGACGCGCGATCATGCCACCGCTGTTCACTCCTCCTGCCGAACCGGCGGACGTTGAGCGGCTGTCACCGGCTCTTCTGCGCGCCGAACTCGCGGATGGCTGGACGCTGTACCACTCAGCGGAGTTCGGCCGGCTTATGGACGTACTGCCGGGGATCATCGCGGACGCTCGCCTGCTGGCTGCAGTGGGCAACACGGACCAGAGGGCGGCAGGCCAGGCCGCGCTGGGCAAGGCGCTGCAACTGGGGGGGCACCTGGCCATCCGTCTCGGTAAGACCGACCTTGCCCTTAGCGCTCTGGAGCGTGCCTACACCGCCGCCGGGGATTCTTCGGACCCGTTGCTCGCTCCGATGGTGTCGAACTCCGTGGCGTGGGCGTACCAGCGGCAGGACCGGTTGGACGATGCGCGGAATCTTGCCGTACATGCCGCTGACGGAGTGGAACGGGAGCAAGCGGGCACGGCGGAGGGCATTCGTGTGTGGGGTGGCCTCCTGATGTCCGCCGCAACGTCGTACGCCAGGAGTGACGACTACGACACGGCCAATGTGATGATGCGTACTGCGGAGCGCGCGGCTGGTCGTCTGGCAAAGCTTCCGCCCCCTGAAGACGGCCGACTTGTGTCGGTGTTCAGCCGGTCGTCCGTGCGCATCGAGCGCGTCCGTCTGGCTGTCCAGCACGAGCGCCCTGAGGAAGCGCTGTTGCTGGCCAAGGGGATAAGGCTGAGCGCCGACACGCCGCCCTCATGGCGTACGTGGCTCTTGCTGGACGTGGCGCGGGCTCACACGGACGTAGGGGATGCCGAGGGCGCAGTAAAGGCCCTCGAAGCGCTGCGTCGCGTCGCTCCAGCATGGATGCGACACCACACTTTGGCCGTGGCCATCGTCAATGATCTGTGGTCCCGCTCCGTGCATCCGGCCGGTCTTCGTAAGCTGGCTCAGTTTCTGGGTTTCACCGAATAGCGTCGCCGGAGTAGGACGTTGCGTCCCTGTAACCGCTCGCTCGCTGACGGGAACATCGTCACGTCACGCAGTCCAGCGAAGAGGGGCGTTGAAGTTCGATGGCTGGCGAGAGAGCTCATGGGGGAAGCGCCGCGAGAGCATTCTGGGCCGGTACCGGCTACCGCTCCGGCGCCCTGGTGGTGGATCAGGACACGGGGGACATGGGCGTGATGCACGGCCCGGTGACCGGGGGCTTCCTGATCAAACAGGTGCACGGGGAACGAGACTGGATCGCCCCCATGCGCAGGTTGCGCATTGCCAACGACGCCGAGCGCAGGGCGCTCGGACTCGCCCCCCCCCGGACCGTGGACTGAAGCTCAGTGAATGGAGTCCCGTCATGGGTGGCAAGGATGAAGTGAACGGGTACGACGTGTTCGAAGAGGAGATCGTCACCGCGTCGGAGCCGGAGCCCGACACGCAGGAAGGCGACGATGACTGATGGCTGACAGCCCTTTCCCGGACGAGCCACCGAGCAACCGGG
This sequence comes from Streptomyces roseoverticillatus, assembly GCF_000719265.1. Lineage (GTDB taxonomy): Bacteria > Actinomycetota > Actinomycetes > Streptomycetales > Streptomycetaceae > Streptomyces > Streptomyces roseoverticillatus. The sequence goes on from NZ_JOFL01000008.1 coordinate 210,492, forward strand.
CCAGGATCGGGATGCTGATTAAGCGCGATCTTCCCGACCAGTCGGGCCCCTCCGAGTGGTGCGGCAAACACCCGAAGGAGCGGACCCGACTCGTGGCCCGCAAGGGATGGGTGTGTCTCGACTGCGTGCGGGACGAGAGTAAGAACCAGGCGTAGACAGCCACGCTTTCGCCCCGTCCACATTAAGGACCGCTCTCAGCCCGGCACCGCCGTCACCCGGACCTCGCCGCTCCCCGCGCCCGCCCGTACCCGTACCGTGCCCCGCTCGCCCGCCGGGACGCGCGTCGTGTCCGGCCGGGCCGGGCCCCGTACCGTGAGGTGCCAGCCGCGGGGCGCGGGCGGGAGGACGAGTTCCGTGGTGCCGCCCCGCGCCGGGGCGTACGTCAGGCGGTACGTGGCCTGCCGCGGGGCGTAGGACGCTGTCTTCACCACACCCGCCACCGCCGACGCGTACGGCTCCGCCGTCCGGGACTTGTTCGGCTGGAATCGGCCGTGCTCGTCCATGGCGCAGTAGCCGCCGCCGTAGCACCACTGCCAGCTCGCCCAGCCCGTCGCGTAGCGGGACATGGAGGTGAGGGCGTCCTCGTAGAAGCGGGCCATATGGGGTAGGCCGCTGTTGAGCGGGCCCCACTCCCCGATGAAGACGGGGATGCGCATCGCGCGAGGGTAGTGCACGACCGCCGCCTCGTAGGCGGGCAGCCAGCCCGAGGCCGGGTCGTAGTCGCGGCCGGCTTCCATGGCGGCGTTGTAGAAGTGCGGGGCGTAGACGACCTTGGGGTCGCGGATGCGGCCCAGGCCCGTCGGGACGCCCTCGCCGGCCGCCGGCGTGGGCTCGATGAACAGCCGGTGGCGGCGGTCGACGCGCCGGATCGCCTCGGCGACGCGCTGGTACATGGGAGTGATCTGCGTGGACTCGATGCGGCGGGCCGCGTCAGGGATGCTCTCGCCCTCGTGCATCCGGCCCATCGGTTCGTTGATCAGGTCGTAGCCGAACACGGCGGGGTGGTCCGCGAGCCGCCCCGCGAGGACCTGCCACATGCGGGCCTGGGCGCGGCGCAGGTCGTCGTCCTCGTAGAGGTGCTGGAACGCGGCCTGCACGGCGGGTTCGAAGTACTCGGCGAACCAGTCGTCGGGGTGGGGGCGGTAGGGCAGGCCGTCGGTGCGGGTGGCCCAGGCGGGGATGCCGCGGTGGCTGCCGAAGGCCGGGCCGTAGACGTCCTGGTGGGCGTCGATCACGACGCGGATGCGGTGGCGGTGCGCCCGGTCCAGGACGCGTTCGATCTTGCGGAGGTAGCTCTCGCTGTAGTGGCCCGGCCGCGGCTCCAGGTCGTCCCAGAAGACCGCGAGCCGGGCGAAGTTGAAGCCCTGCGCGGCCATGTCGCGCAAGGAGCGCTCGGTGATGTCCGCGAGGGCTTCGTCGCCGCGGTGTTCCTTGTCCGCGAGGTTCCAGCCGCGGAGGGTGAGGGTGCGGCCCTGCTCGTCGGTGAGGGGCGGGATACCCGGGCCCGCGGGGGTGTCCGTACGGGCCTCCGCGGCCGTCCCCGGCGCCAGGAGTGCCAGGACCGCGGCTACGGCGAGGAACGCCGCCTTGCGCAAGCGTCTGTTCGGTGAGCGCATGATCATCCGGTACCTCCGAGGAGACCCCCGCCTCGAGGCGGGGAGGGTCCGAACTCCGGCGTAGCGGGTCGAGGAAAGCAGGTCACCCGCCGGGGCGGATCGATTCCGCAATCAACTTCCCTGCGAAACCCACAAGTTGACGTGATGGCTTGTGAGTCATGATCAGGGGCGTGAAGCGGGCGTTCAAGTACCGCTTCTATCCGACATCTGAGCAGGCCGCTGAGCTTGCCCGGACGTTCGGGTGCGTGCGCAAGGTCTACAACATGGCGCTCGCCGCCCGTACCGAAGCATGGGCCAGGGGTGAGCGGATCAGCTACAACGCCACCTCGGCGATGCTGACGGCATGGAAGAAGACAGGGGAGCTGGCCTACCTGTCCGAGGTGTCTTCCGTGCCGTTGCAACAGTGCCTGCGGCATCTTCAAGGCGCGTTCGTGGCGTTCTGGGAGAAGCGATCCAAGTACCCGCGCTTCAAGTCCCGGAAGAACTCCCGGAGGTCTGCCGAGTACACCAGCTCGGCGTTTCGGTTTCGGGACGGTCTCCTGCACCTGGCAAAGATGAAGGACCCGCTGGACATCGTATGGTCGCGGCCTCTCCCCGAGGGGACGCAGCCGACCACGGTGACCGTGTCGCAGGACGCGGCTGGTCGCTGGTTCGTCTCGATGCTGTGTGAGGACCCCGGCGTGAAGCCGCTCCCCGCCACCGGTACAGCGGTCGGAATCGATGTCGGCCTGGCTCACCTGCTGGCCCTCTCCACAGGGGAGAAGATCGCCAATCCGAGGCACGAACGCCGCGACCGCGCCCGTCTCGCCAAGGCGCAGCGGGAACTGTCCCGGAAGGCCAAGGGTAACGGCGCCAATCGGCGTAAAGCCCGGCTGAAGGTCGCGAGGATCCACGCCAGGATTAGCGACCGCAGACGGGACCACCTGCACAAACTCACAACCCGGCTCGTGCGTGAAAACCAAACGCTCGTGATCGAGGACCTGACGATACGCAACATGGTCAAGAACCGGAGCATGGCCCGCGCCATCAGCGACGCCGCGTGGTCGGGGTTCCGGAGCATGCTGGAATACAAGGCCGCTTGGTACGGGCGGGAAGTGATCGCGGTGGACCGCTTCTTCCCCTCGTCCAGGCTGTACTCCGCCTGCGGCACCTTGCAGGACAAGATGCCGCTCAGTGTCCGTACCTGGACATGCGGAAATTGCGGCACGACCCACGACCGGGACGTGAACGCGGCGAAGAGCCTTCGGGCCGCCGGGCTGGCGGTGTCTGTCTGTGGAGCCGGTGTAAGACCTCAACGGAGAACTCCGGGCAGGCCGTCGGCGACGAAGCAGAAAAACCCGCGGCGCGAGCCGTAGGATTCTCCCTCGTTTTGAGGGAGAAGAAGTCAAACCGTGAGGACCACCTTGCCGAACAGGTCGCCACCGGCCATCTTCGCAAGCCCCTCGCGGGCCCGGTCCAGCGGCAGGACGGAGTCGATGACGGGCCGTACGCCGCGCGCCGCGCAGAAGCTCAGCAGGTCCGCCAGCTCCTCCTTGGAGCCCATGGTCGAGCCGACGACCTTCAGCTCCAGGAAGAAGATGCGGTTGAGCTCGGCGGCCGGCGGGTTCGGGCCGCTGGTCGCACCGGAGATCACGAGGGTGCCGCCGGGCCTGAGGGACTTGACCGAGTGCGACCACGTCGCGGCGCCGACCGTCTCGATGACGGCGTCGACCCGGTGCGGCAGCCGCGCCCCCGGCTCGAACGCCTCCTCGGCGCCGAGCTCCATGGCTCGCTCGCGCTTGGCCGCGTCCCGGCTGGTCGTGAAGACCCGCAGGCCGGCCGCGGCGCCGAGGGCGATCGCGGCGGTGGCGACGCCCCCGCCGGCGCCCTGCACGAGGATGCTCTGGCCGGGGCGCACGCCGGCGTTGGTGAACAGCATGCGGTACGCGGTGAGCCACGCGGTCGGCATGCAGGCCGCTTCCTCGTAGCTGAGCTCCTTGGGCTTGGGCAGCACGTTCCACGCGGGGACGGCGACGCGCTCGGCGAAGGTGCCCTGGTAGCGCTCGGTGAGGATGGAGCGCGGCTCGAGCGGGCCCACGCCGTGGCCGGTCTGGCCGATGACGGAGTGGACGACGACATCGTTGCCGTACTCGTCGACGCCGGCCGCGTCGCAGCCGAGGATCATCGGCAGAGCCTCTTCGCCGAGCCCGACGCCGCGCAGCGACCACAGGTCGTGGTGGTTGAGGGAGGCCGCCTTGACGTGGACGACGGTCCAGCCGGGGGGCGCCTCCGGCTCGGGGCGCTGCCCCAACTCGAGTCCGTCGAGCGGCTGGTCACGGTCGATGCGTGCGGCGTAGGCGGCGAACATGGTCCGAACCTAACCCCGCCGCCTGCCGGGCGGAACCTCGCCGTGGTGTGACACGCGCCGCGCCGCGCCCTTGCGTCCAGACGCCCCTGTCGCAACAGCCGTATCCGCGGCGGAGCCCGCGCCTCCTCATTGACCGGGCGTGAGGGCCGGGGGTTGGCTTCAGTTGGCCCCGTGCCACCCGGTGCGGGCGCTCACCGAGGGGGAAGCATGCGTCATCCGACAAGCAACGCAACGATGCGGCGGAACAGACGGGTCAGGCTGATCAGACGGGTGGGACGGGGCGCTGTCGTCGGCGCCTTACTGGGCGGCTGCGTCGCTGTGCTGCCCGTCCTCCCCGCAGCCGCAGCCGGCAACGCCGTCGGCGTCCGCCCGGCCCCGCCCCGCACCGAGCGCGTCAGCGTCGCGAGCGACGGCACCCAGGCGGACGCGGAGTCGTGGGGCACGTCGCTCAGCGCCGACGGCCGGTACGCCGTCTTCGCCTCCCGGGCCGGCAACCTCGTGTCCGGCGCCGGCGCCGGGGCCGGCGGCCACGTCTTCGTACGGGACCTGCGGACCGGCAGGACCGAGCTGATCAGCGCGGCGAGCGACGGCACCCCGGCCGCCACGGGGGCCTCGTCGCCGTCGCTCAGCGGCGACGGCCGGTACGTCGTCTTCGACTCGGGGGCCGACCTCGCCCCGGGCAGCAACCCGGCCGGCTCCGACGTCTTCCTCCGCGACCGCCGCACCGGGCGGACCGAGGTGCTCGTGAAGAACCGCACCGCCGGGACCGGCTCCAACCACTCGCCGGCCATCAGCACGAACGGCCGCTACGTCGCCTTCGTCTCCGCCCGCGACGACCTCGTGCCCGGCGACACCAACCAGCGGGAGGACGTCTTCGTCCTCGACCGGTTGCGCGGCACCACGCGGCGGGTGAGCGTCGCGAGCGACGGCACCGAGGCCGACGGCATGTCCGGCTACCCGGTGATCAGCGCGGACGGCGGCCGGATCGGCTTCCGGACGGCGGCCGGCAACCTGGTCCCGGGCACGTCGCGGAAGCCCGCCACGACACAGCGGACCGCCGAGCCGCCGAAGCCCGCCGGGGGACTCGCCCGGCCCGGCCTCTACGGCTTCTACGTGCACGACCTGCGCACCGGCCGCACCGAGCGGGCCGCCGAGACCTACGACGGCCTGCCCGCGCTGGTCACCGGCGGCACCGGCCTCAGCCCCGACGGCCGCTACGCCCTCTTCTCCAGCCCCGAGCGGGTGGCGGAGGACGACACCAACGGCGCCCAGGACGTCTACGCCAAGGACCTGCAGACGGGCGCCACCCGGCGCCTGAGCCTCGCGGCCGACGGCTCCCAGGCGAACGGCAGCTCGTACGGCACGGCCATGAGCGCCGACGACCAGCGCGTGTTCTTCGCCTCCGACGCCGGCAACCTGGTGCCCGGCGACACCAACGACCGGCAGGACGTCTTCGTACGGGACCTCCGGACCGGCGCCGTGGAGCGGCTCAACGTCGCCGCGGACGGGACCCAGGACAACGGGAACGCGGGCGAGGTCCGGACCGACCTGCTGGGCCGGACCGCCGTCTTCAACAGCTGGGGCAGCAACCTGGTCCCCGGCGACACCAACAACACCGGGGACGTCTTCGTACGGCGAGTCGCCCCGTAGGCGGAAAAAGCCGGCGGGCCGGACCATACCGGTCCGGCCCGCCGTATCACCGCAGGGCAGCGGGGATCATCGCGTCAGCGCGTCAGCGCCGCGCCACGCCCTCCGCCCGGGCGGCGGCCGCGACGGCGGCGGTGACCGCCGGGGCGACCCGCTCGTCGAACGGCGACGGGATGACGCACTCGGCGCTCAGCTCGTCCGCGACGACCGCGGCCAGCGCCTCGGCGGCGGCGAGCTTCATGCCCTCGGTGATGCGGGAGGCCCGCACCTGGAGGGCGCCCGCGAAGATGCCGGGGAAGGCCAGGACGTTGTTGATCTGGTTCGGGTAGTCGCTGCGGCCGGTCGCGACGACGGCCGCGTACTTCTGCGCGACGTCCGGGTGGATCTCCGGGGTGGGGTTGGCCATGGCGAAGATCAGCGCGTTCTTCGCCATGGTGGCCACCGCCTCCTCGGGCACGGTGCCGCCCGAGACGCCGATGAACACGTCCGCGCCGTCCAGCGCGGCGGCCAGGGTGCCCGAGAGGCCGGCCTTGTTCGTGAAGCCGGCGAGGTCGCGCTTGACGTCCGTGAGGTCCTCGCGGACGGCCGAGACGACGCCCTTGCGGTCGCAGACGGCGACGTCGCCGATGCCCGCCTCCACCAGGATCCGGGCGATCGCGACGCCGGCCGCGCCCGCGCCCGAGATCACGGCGCGCAGCTCGCCCAGCGACCGGCCGGTGAGCTTGGCGGCGTTGCGCAGGGCGGCGAGGGTGACGACCGCGGTGCCGTGCTGGTCGTCGTGGAAGACGGGGATGTCCACGCGCTCCTGGAGCTTGCGCTCGACCTCGAAGCAGCGCGGAGCGGAGATGTCCTCCAGGTTGATGCCGCCGAAGGAGGGCGCGAGGCGCGCGACGGTCTCGACGATCTCGTCGACGCCGCGGCAGTCGAGGGCGATGGGGACGGCGTCCACGCCGCCGAACTGCTTGAAGAGGATGGCCTTGCCCTCCATCACGGGCAAGGACGCCTCGGCGCCGATGTCACCGAGCCCGAGCACGGCGCTGCCGTCCGTGACCACGGCGACGACCTGGGACTTCCAGGTGTAGTCGTGGACGAGCTCCGGGTGCTCCGCGATGGCGCTGCACACCTTTGCCACACCGGGCGTGTAGGCGAGGGACAGGTCGTCCCGGTCGCGCACGGGCACCGTCGCCCGGATCTCCATCTTGCCGCCACGGTGCAGCGCAAAGGCCGGATCGAAGAACTCGCCATGAGTGTCGTCCGGACCGCTGTCGCTGCGAGGATTCACGATCTCCGCTGCCACTGTATTTGACCCCTTTGTCGAATGTCCGTCGAGGGTAGCCGCCCTGGGTTGCGGGGCGGGTCGGTCTCCGGATCCGTGTCCGGCCATCGAGATGACCTCCGTGCGTGGGGTTGGTGCCGCACGGTACGGATCCGTATGCCGGGCGCGCCGCACACGCGCCCTGGGCCCCTGGTACGGGGTGTGGCTGGTCTTTCTATCAAATGAGCACTACGGCCTACGAGTGAGTTCCCGCTGACTTGCCGCGGCGCGGTTCAGCGCAGTCGCAAGGGCAGGTCAGAACGGTGTCAACTGGGTGGATAAGTCCACGGAGTGAGACAGAGGGTGCGTGAGATACATCTCGCACCGGCGGCCGACAGAAGAGGAACTCATGAGTCCGGTAGTCCTGGCCGAGCTGGTACCGGCCTGATGCGGCACGGGGATCGCCCGTTATCCGATTTTGACATAGCGACCCCCCCGAATGGTGCAGTCCGGATGGCAAGATGCCCCAATCGCACGAGGTCGCGACATCCAAGGGCGTGTGCTCTGCCCCTCGTGCGTCATCAGCGTTTTCCTGTGTTTGTTCCGTGTTTGCTCCGTGTCCGTCCCGACGGCCGGCCACCCCCTCACCCGCAGGAGGAACCAGCAATGACCGCAAGCACCACCCCTCGCACGGCTGCCGCCAGGAGTCGTTTGGCCGCGGCCGGCGCGATCGCGGTCGCCGGCGCCCTGCTGCTCACCGGCTGTGGCGATCAGCGCGACAAGACCGGCAACGAGGCCGGTCCGAGCGCCCAGGGCTCGAAGGCCCCCCTCTTCGACAAGCTGCCGAAGAGGATCCAGGACTCCGGCGTCATCAAGGTGGGCTCGGACATCGCCTACCCGCCGGTGGAGTTCAAGAAGGACGGCAAGGTCGTCGGACTCGACCCGGACGTCGCCGCGGCCATGGGCAAGGAGCTGGGGGTGCGGTTCGAGTTCAACAACGGCACCTTCGACGCCCTGCTCACGGGCCTGCGCTCGAAGCGGTACGACATGGCGATGTCCGCCATGACGGACACGAAGGACCGCCAGGAGGGCGTCGACTCCAAGACCGGCAAGAAGGTCACCGACGGCGTCGACTTCGTGGACTACTTCAACGCCGGCGTCTCGCTCTACACCAAGAAGGGCGACACCAAGGGCATCGCCGGCTGGGACGACCTCTGCGGCAAGAAGGTCGCGGTGCAGCGCGGCACGGTCTCCGACGACCTGGCCAAATCCCAGTCCGAGAAGTGCGAGAAGGACGACAAGGACAAGATCAGCATCGAGGCCTTCGACACCGACCTGGAGGCCCAGACCCGGCTGAAGGCCGGTGGCGTGGAGGCCGTCTCCAGCGACTTCCCCGTCGCCGCCTACGCGGTGAAGACCTCGGGCGGCGGCAATGACTTCGAGGTCGTCGGCGATCAGGTGGAGGCCGCTCCGTACGGCATCGCCGTCAGCAAGGAGAACACCCAGCTGAGGGACGCGCTCAAGGCGGCCCTCGACGCGATCATCAAGAACGGTGCGTACGACAAGGTCATGAAGACCTGGGGCGTCGAGGCCGGCGCCGCCAAGGAAGCCAAGGTCAACGGCGGTTCCTGACCCCTCTCCCTCCCCTCGTACGGACGCTGAAAGGCCATACCCCGTGACTGATTCCCCCGAAAAGCCGGAGCCGGACAAGAAGGTCCAGCCGGAGCCCGGGAAGGAGGCCGCCGACAAGGCGGCGGCCTCGGCCCCGGAGCCGGAGAAGGAGGCCGGCGAGAAGCCGGCCGAGGACAAGAAGGCCGCCGAGAAGGCCACCGAGAAGCCGGCCGAAGAGAAGGCCGAAGAGAAGGCCGAAGCCGAGCCCGCCGAGAAGAACGCGGACGAGGAGAAGGCGGCCGAAGAGAAGCCTGCTGAGAAGAAGGCGACCGAGAAGCCGGCCGAAGAGAAGGCGACCGAGGAAAAGGCCGCCGAGAAGACCGGCGAAAAGCCGGCCGAGGAGAAGGCGTCCGAGGAGAAGGCGTCCGAGGAGAAGCCGGCTGACAAGCCGGACCTCGCCAAGAAGGACGCTCCCGCCGCCGAGAAGGACGACCCCGCCGACGACCCGGCGCCCGCTTCCTCCTCGTCTTCCTCCTCGTCCTCTTCCTCCTCCTCGTCGTCCAAGACCGCCGTCGTGCCGGAAGCCATCAAGGCCATCCCCGTACGCCACTACGGCCGGTGGATCTCCGCCGTCCTCGTCCTCGGCCTCCTCGGCCTGCTGGTCAACGCCTTCGCCACCGCGAACGTCCACTACAACGCCATCCCCGACTACATCTTCGACTCGACGGTCATCACCGGCCTCGGCAAGACGGTGCTGATCTCCCTCCTCGCGATGCTGCTGGGCCTGGTGCTCGGCATCGTGCTGGCGGTGATGCGGCTGTCGAAGAACCCCGTGACGTCCTCGGTCTCCTGGCTCTACATCTGGTTCTTCCGGGGCACCCCGGTCTACGTCCAGCTGCTGCTGTGGTTCAACCTCGCGTTGATCTTCCCGTACATCAATCTCGGTCCGATCTACCAGGACGAGATGAGCGACTTCATGACGCCGTTCATGGCGGCGCTGCTCGGCCTGGGCCTCAACGAGGCCGCCTACATGTCGGAGATCGTCCGCGCCGGCATCCAGTCCGTCGACGAGGGCCAGACCGAGGCCGCGCACGCGCTCGGCATGAGCCAGGGCCGGACCCTGCGCCGGATCGTCCTGCCGCAGGCCATGCGGGTGATCGTGCCGCCCACCGGCAACGAGTTCATCAACATGCTCAAGACCTCGTCGCTGGCGGCGAGCGCCGCGCAATACCTCGAACTGCTGCGGTCCACCTCCGACATCGGCCAGACCACCGGCGCCACGGTCGAGATGCTCTTCCTTGCCGCCACCTGGTACCTCATCCTGACCAGCGTCTTCAGCGTCGGCCAGTTCTACCTGGAGCGGCACTACGCCCGCGGTTCGCTGCGCACGCTGCCGCTCACCCCGTGGCAGAAGGTCAGGAAGAACCTGGCTTCCTTCAGCAACCGTCCCTCCGGAGGTGTCACCGTATGAACGCGATGGTGAAGGCCGAGGGCGTCCACAAGTCCTACGGCGCGGCCCACATCCTCAAGGGCATCGACCTGGAGGTCGCCCCGCGCGAGGTGTTCTGCCTCATCGGCCCCTCCGGCTCGGGCAAGTCCACCTTCCTGCGGTGCATCAACCACCTGGAGCAGATCAACGCCGGACGGCTGTACGTCGACGGCGAGCTGGTCGGCTACCGGCAGCAGGGCGACAAGCTCTACGAGCTCAAGGACAGCGAGGTCGCCAGGAACCGCCGGGACATCGGCATGGTGTTCCAGCGCTTCAACCTCTTCCCGCACATGACGGCGCTCGCGAACGTCATGGAGGCGCCGGTCCAGGTCAAGGGCGAGACGAAGGCGGTCGCCCGCGAGCGGGCGAAGAAGCTCCTCGACCGGGTCGGCCTCGGCGACAAGGCCGAGAACTACCCCTCGCAGCTCTCCGGCGGCCAGCAGCAGCGGGTCGCGATCGCGCGGGCGCTGGCGATGGAGCCGAAGCTGATGCTCTTCGACGAGCCCACGTCGGCGCTCGACCCGGAGCTCGTCGGTGACGTCCTGGACGTCATGCGGGGCCTGGCCGAGGACGGCATGACGATGATCGTGGTGACCCACGAGATGGGCTTCGCCCGCGAGGTCGGCGACTCGGTCGTCTTCATGGACCAGGGCGTGGTGGTCGAGTCGGGCAACCCGCGCGACGTGCTCACCAACCCGCAGCACGACCGGACGAAGGCGTTCCTGTCGAAGGTGCTGTAGCGGTCGGCGATACGGAAACGGGCGGGGGTACGGGAGAAGTCCCGTACCCCCGCCCTTCCGGAGCTAGTCGCGGGGGAAGCGGTCCGTCTGCAGGGTCATGCCGAGGACGGTGTCGGTGAGGTCGACGGGCTGGCCGAACGCGACGGTCAGATTGCCCCAGTACTCGCCGTCCTTCGGCAGGGTGTGCAGATGGCATCGCCCTGTGTAGGGGTTCGCGATCAGATAGACCGGGATCTCCCCCGCAGCGTAGGCAGCCTTCTTGGTGCCGTAGTCGTTCATCGCGGTCCCGCGGGAGATCACTTCGAGGATGAACTCGACATCCTGATAGCGCCAGTTGCCCCGCTCGTCAGGAGAGGCGCCGTCGGCGACCTTGTAGAGATCCGGGCAGAACATATTGCCTTCACCCGGAAGGTCCAAACGTACGTCCATCTCGATCGCGCTCTCCCAGCCCGAGTGGTGGGCCAGCTGAAGCAGCACGTTCTTGATGATGGCCGAGTGTGTGCGCCTTTGCGGCGACATCATGATCGCCCCCTCTACGATCTCGCCCTTGAATCCCTCGGGGACGATCTCGTAGAGAAGCTCGAACATGTCGTCGAAGCTTGGCTCGCCGTTCTCGGCCATCTCGGTCCTGTCGGTCAGTGCGATGGTCACCGTGGCGCTCCTCCCCGCTGCCACTGGTTTCAGCAGCCGCGCGGTTCAACGATACGCACGATGGCCCGGGTGCGCCTTCATCGGTGTGGCATGCCTCACGTCTGAAGGCTTCCCCTGCGCGGGCGGGCGCGGCCGGGCCGGTAACAGCCGCGCCAGCCACCACGCCGTTGATCCTGTGGGCACCTCAGCCTCCCGGGCGGAGGAGGGCCGTGATGCGGGTGGCCGCTTCGGCCAGGTGGCGGCGGGACGCGGCGAGTTGGTCCGGGGTCACCCCGTGGTCGCGGGCCGCGTCGCGGATGTCGTCGCGGAAGCGGTCCAGGAGGCGGTCCAGGTCGCGGGCCGGGTCCTTGGAGAGGCTATCCGCGGCCTCGGCCCACTCCGGGGCGGGGCCCGCCGGGGGCTCGGGGTGCCGGGTGGTGCCGTTCGCGTCCGCTGCCCCGGTCGTGCCGTTTGCGTCCGCCGTGCCCGTCGCGCGGCCCGTGAACGCGCCGAACTCCCTCGCGAGGGCGCTGACGCCCTCGGCGATGCCGGCCGGCCAGTCGCCGCGGCGCAGGTGTTCCTGGACCTGCTCCTGGACGCGTTCGGTGGCGCGCCGGACCTCCTCGCGGGCCCGTTCCTGTGCCTCGTGGGCCTGGTGGCGGGCCTGCTGGGCGTCCTGGCGGGCGCGCCGGCTCTCCTCCTTGGCGCGGCGGGCCTGCTCCTTCCACTGCTCCTTCGCCCGGCGGTAGTCCTCCTTCGCGCCGTCGAAGGAGTGGGTGTCCGCCGCCGCGCGGGTCAGCCGGGCGGCCTCGCGCACCTGGCGCCGCAGATCGCCCGCGGCGCCCCGGACGTCCTCTCGGATGTCGGCCGCGAGGGCGGACACGGACTCGCGGATCTCCAGCTCCAGCTCGGCCAGTTCGCCCTGCCGCCCGGCGAGTTCGGCACGGCCGGCGGCGGTGATCGCGTAGACCTTGCGGCCGCCCTCGGTGGTGTGCGTGACGAGGCCCTCGGCCTCCAGCTTGGCCAGGCGCGGGTAGACCGTGCCGGCGGACGGGGCGTACAGGCCCTGGAAGCGCTCCTCCAGCAGCCGGATGATCTCGTAGCCGTGGCGGGGCGCCTCGTCGAGCAGCTTGAGCAGGTAGAGGCGGAGCCGGCCGTGGGCGAAGACGGGGGGCATCAGAGGACCTTTCCCTGGGCAGGGGCGTCGTCGTCCGCCCAGTCGTCGGTGTCAGCCGTGTCGTCGGGGTCCGGTCCCTGCAGCAGCGCGACGGCGCCGGAGACGCTGGTGACCTTGATCCGGCCGTGGCCGGCGCCGAGCCGGCCGGTGATGTTCCGCGCGCCGAACTGGTCCTTGACCCACAGCTCCGGGAACGAGCACGAGATCGGGCCGACCGTGGTGCCCACGTCCACGGCCGCGTCCGCCGAGGACGGCAGCCGCACGGCGACCTCGCCCGAGACGGTGGTGACCGCCAGGTCGACGGCCGGCGCGGCCGGCGAAAGGTCGATCACCACGTTGCCGCTGACCGAGTCGGCCTTGATCCGGCCGCCCGAGCACTCCACGAGCGTGAGGTCGCCGGAGACGCCGTTGCAGCGCACGTCGCCGCCGAGGCGCTGGGCCTCCACCCGGCCCGAGACGGTCTCCGTGCGGACGTCGCCGGTGATGCCGACGAGCGTGGTGTCGCCGGAGACCCCGGCGACCTTCGTGCGGCCCGCGATGCCGGAGACCACGGCGCTCGCCCCGACGATGCCGACCTTGACGTCGGCGGTCGCGGGCACGGTGAGGGTCACGTCGGCCGAGCGCTTCCAGTTCTTGCGGCCGAACCAGCCGAGGAGGGTCTTCCTCGACAGGTCCTCGTAACCGACGGTCAGCGTGCCGCCCTGCTGGACGACCTTCAGCGGCGGGCCGTCGAGCGCCGTCAGCTCCAGGCGGGCCGGTCCGCCGTCCGTGCCGACGACGTTGACCGTGCCGTTCACGATGCTGACGTCGAGGCCGGTGACCTGGCCTTCGAAGACGATTTTCTCTGGTGCGGACAGCGACCACTCGGACTCTGCGGGCATGCCGGACCCCCTCCTGCGAACAGGATGTCGAACGCGATATCGAACCTGATGGCGTACGCGACGGCGTGCTGCCGTGGCATGACGCGATGACGTACGAGACGCAACCTATCGCGTCTTCTAGAAACACGATATATCGTGGTCGTGTGAAGTCAAGCGCCTTCGCGTTGGCATAGCGTTGTCGCATGTCCGCTACTGATCACAGCCGTGCGGCGGGGGTCCTGCTGCTCTGCCGGGCCGAGCCCGGCCGCGTCCGGCCCTCCGCCCAGCTCCTGAACGAACCGCTCCTCCTGGTCCCGGCCGGGGAGGGCTGGAGCGCGCTGATCCCCGGCGAGGACGCCTGGCGCACCGAGGGCACCGACCTCGCGACCGCCACCGCGGGCTGGGCCCACGCGCTGGCCGTCGCCGAGTCGTGGCCCGTCGTGGGCCTGTGGTGGGACGCGGCGGGAGCGGGCTTCGTCGTCGCGGCGGGCTTCCGGCGGACCACCGGGTACGCGTGGCTCGCCGACGGCACCCCGCTCGGCGAGGAGGCGGCCATGACCGCGCTGCGGGCCCGGACCGGCCTCGACCCGGTCCTCGACGGGGCCGCGCTCGACGGGCTCGCCCGGCCCGACGCGGACGCCGACGCCGCGGCCCGAGTGCGCGGGCTGATCGCCGTCCTCTCGCGGACCGGCCTGCACCTGCCGCCCGGCCTCGCCCCGGGCGTCCCGGCCGACGGCCTGCGCGCCTCCGCGGGCGCGCTCCCCGCCGCCGAGGCGGTCTACTGGCCCGGCTGGCGCGAGGCCGTACGGGCCGGGTTCGACGCGGCGGACAGCGGGCGGCTCGGTGCGTGGACGCGGGGGCCGCGGGCCCGGGCGCTGGGCGCGGGGGAGATCGTGGCCGGGGCGGCGCTGGCGCTCTGGGGGCGCCGGAGCGGGCGGCGGGGTGTCATGGCCGCCGGGGCCGTCGTTCTTGCGGACGGTGCGCTGACGTTGACGTACGACTGGTGGCGGGGCCGCGGCTGAGTGCGCCTGCGGGCCGGCGGGGGCTTGTCGCTCCCCCAAGTTCTCGACTCCGCTCGAACAGGGGGACCCCCATCGCGGCGGAGCCGCAGAGGAACACTGCCCCGCGCCCCTGACGGGGGCGGGGCTGACCCCTGCGCCAAAAGTGCCCGCCGCGATGGCGGGACGCCGCCACGGCGAGGGTCCGGCGGAATGCGCTACGGCCGCAGGGGGCACGTACTCCGGAAAACTACTCGTCGTCCTCGTCGTCCAGCCGTGCCAGCCACGTCGCCAGCCGCTCCACCGGCACCTCGAAGTCCGGGTTCAGGTCGACGAAGGTGCGCAGCTGCTCGGCCACCCAGCCGAGCGTGACCTCCTCCTCGCCCCGCCGGTTCTCCAGCTCCTCGATGCCTCGGTCGGTGAAGTACACGTTCTCTCCGTCGGATCAATCAGGTCGGTCAGGTCTGTGGTCAGGCCAAGGATAGGCGGGGGCCGGAACGGGACCGGGCCCCCACCGCCTCTCGGCGGTGGGGGCCCGGTCCTTTCCTGCGCGTACGCGCCCGTCAGGCGTCGAACACCTCGTTGAGCAGCGTCTGCTGCTCGGCCTGGTGACGCTTGGCCGAGCCGACCGCCGGCGACGAGGAGTGCGGGCGGGAGATCCGCCGCAGCCGCTCGCGGGCCGGGACGTCGGCGCCGACCGCCAGGTCCAGGTGGTCGATCAGGTTCAGCGCGATGAACGGCCACGCACCCTGGTTCGCCGGCTCCTCCTGCGCCCAGATGTACTTCTCGGCGTTGGGGAACTTGGCGATCTCGGCCTGGAGCTCCTCGCCCGGCAGCGGGTAGAGGCGCTCGATGCGGACGATGGCCGTGTCGTTCGCGCCGCGCTTCGCCCGCTCGGCGGCGAGGTCGTAGTAGACCTTGCCGGAGCAGAAGACGACCTTGCGGACGTCGGCCGCGGCTACGGTGTCGTCACCGATGACCGGCCGGAACTGGCCGCTCGTGAACTCTTCCGCCTTCGACGCCGCGGCCTTCAGACGCAGCATCGACTTCGGGGTGAAGACGATCAGCGGCTTGTGGTGCGGGTTGTGGACCTGCCAGCGCAGCAGGTGGAAGTAGTTCGACGGCAGCGTCGGCATGGCGACCGTCATGTTGTTCTGCGCGCAGAGCTGCAGGAAGCGCTCGACGCGGGCCGAGGAGTGGTCCGGGCCCTGGCCCTCGTAGCCGTGCGGCAGGAGCAGCGTGACACCAGAGGTCTGGTTCCACTTCTGCTCGGAGGAGGAGATGAACTCGTCGACGATGCTCTGGGCGCCGTTGACGAAGTCACCGAACTGGGCCTCCCACAGCACCAGCGCGTCCGGGCGGGCCAGCGAGTAGCCGTACTCGAAGCCCATCGCCGCGTACTCGCTCAGCAGCGAGTCGTAGACGTTGAAGCGGGCCTGGTCGTCGGACAGGTAGAGCAGCGGGGTGTAGTCCTCGCCGGTCTCGCGGTCGACGAGCACCGCGTGGCGCTGGCCGAAGGTGCCGCGGCGGGAGTCCTGGCCCGCGAGGCGGACCGGGGTGCCCTCCATCAGCAGCGAGCCGAAGGCGAGGGTCTCGCCCATGCCCCAGTCGATGGTGCCGTCCTCGAGGCTGGCGGCGCGGCGCTGCAGCTGCGGCACCAGGCGCGGGTGCACCGTGACGTTCTCCGGCGTGGTGACCTGCGACTCGGCGATCCGCTTGAGGACCTCCTGGGAGATCGCGGTGTTCACCGCCACCGGGAACCCGCTCTGCGGGGCCGGGACGGCGGCCGGAGCCGTGGCCGCGTCCGCGTCGCGGACCTCGACGAAGACCTTCTCCAGCTGGCCCTGGTAGTCCTGCAGGGCCTGCTCGGCCTCTTCCAGGGTGATGTCGCCGCGACCGATGAGGGACTCGGTGTAGAGCTTGCGCACCGAGCGCTTCTTGTCGATCAGGTCGTACATCAGCGGCTGGGTGAACGAGGGGTTGTCCGACTCGTTGTGGCCCCGGCGGCGGTAGCAGATCAGGTCGATGACGACGTCCTTGTTGAACGCCTGGCGGAACTCGAAGGCGAGCCGCGCGACGCGGACCACGGCCTCCGGGTCGTCACCGTTCACGTGGAAGATCGGCGCCTCGATCATCCGGGCGACGTCGGTGCAGTACATCGACGAGCGCGAGGACTCCGGCGGCGCGGTGAAGCCGACCTGGTTGTTGATGACGATGTGCACGGTGCCGCCGGTGCGGTAGCCCCGCAGCTGCGACATGTTCAGCGTCTCCGCGACGACGCCCTGGCCCGCGAAGGCCGCGTCGCCGTGCAGCTGGACCGGCAGGACGGTGAAGTCCGTGCCCGCCTTGCCGATGATGTCCTGCTTGGCGCGGGCGATGCCCTCGACGACCGGGTCGACGGTCTCCAGGTGGGACGGGTTGGCGGCCAGCGAGACCTTGATCTGCTCGCCGTCCAGGCCCGTGAAGGTGCCCTCGGCGCCCAGGTGGTACTTCACGTCGCCGGAGCCGTGCATCGACTTCGGGTCGAGGTTGCCCTCGAACTCGCGGAAGATCTGGGCGTACGACTTGCCGACGATGTTCGCGAGGACGTTGAGGCGGCCGCGGTGGGCCATGCCGATGACGACCTCGTCCAGACGCGCCTCGGCGGCGGCGTCCAGCACCGAGTCCAGCAGCGGGATGACGGACTCGCCGCCCTCCAGGGAGAAACGCTTCTGGCCGACGTACTTCGTCTGCAGGAAGGTCTCGAAGGCCTCGGCGGCGTTCAGCCGGCGCAGGATGCGCAGCTGCTCCTCGCGCTCCGGCTTGGAGTGGCCGCGCTCGACCCGGTCCTGGATCCACTTGCGCTGCTTGGGGTCCTGGATGTGCATGAACTCGATGCCGGTGGTGCGGCAGTACGAGTCGCGCAGGACGCCGAGGATGTCGCGCAGCTTCATCATCGACTTGCCGGCGAAGCCGCCGACCGCGAACTCGCGCTCCAGGTCCCACAGGGTGAGGCCGTGCTCGGTGATGTCGAGGTCGGGGTGCTTGCGCTGGCGGTACTCCAGCGGGTCGGTGTCGGCCATGACGTGGCCGCGGACCCGGTAGGAGTGGATCAGCTCGAAGACGCGGGCGGCCTTGGTGACGTCGTCGTCGTGCGAGGCGTCGATGTCCTTGAGCCAGCGGACCGGCTCGTAGGGGATGCGCAGCGCCTCGAAGATCTCGTCGTAGAAGCCGTTCTCGCCGAGCAGCAGCTGCGACATGATCCGCAGGAACTCGCCGGAGGCGGCGCCCTGGATCACCCGGTGGTCGTACGTCGAGGTGAGGGTCATCACCTTGGAGATGCCCATCTTGTTCAGGGTGTCCTGAGACGTGCCCTGGAACTCGGCGGGGTAGTCCATGGCGCCGACGCCGAGGATCAGACCCTGGCCGGGCATCAGACGCGGCACGGAGTGGACCGTGCCGATGCCGCCGGGGTTGGTCAGCGACGCGGTGACGCCGGTGAAGTCGTCCATCGTCAGCTTGCCGACGCGGGCGCGGCGGACGATGTCCTCGTAGGCCTGCCAGAACTCGAAGAAGTTCAGCGTCTCGGCCTTCTTGATGGCCGCGACCACCAGCTGCCGGTCGCCGTTCGGCTTGACCAGGTCGATCGCCAGGCCGAGGTTGACGTGCTCGGGCTTGACGAGGGTCGGCTTGCCGTCCTTCTCCGTGAAGGAGTAGTTCATCGACGGCATGAGCTTCAGCGCCTGCACCATGGCGAAGCCGATGAGGTGCGTGAAGGAGACCTTGCCGCCGCGGGCGCGCTTGAGGTGATTGTTGATCACGATGCGCTGGTCGAACAGCAGCTTCACCGGGACGGCGCGGACGGACGTGGCCGTCGGCAGCTCCAGGGAGGCGTTCATGTTCTTCGCGACGGCGGCCGAGGGGCCACGGAGCGTGACGTACTCGGGACCGGCGGGGGCCTCGGTCGCGGGGGCGGCCTTGGCGGCAGCAGCCACCGGCTTGGCGGGCGCGGCCGCGGCAGGCTTGGCCGGGGCGGCCGCGGGCTTCGCCGCGGGCGCGGCGGGCGCCGCCGGGGCCGGAGCGGCAGCGGCGGGCTGCGCGGGGGCGGCCGGGGCCGGAGCGGCCTGCGGGGCGGCGGGCGCGGCCGGGGCCTGCGCGGCACCGCCTGCGGTCACCGGCTGCCCCGGCGGAGCCGCCGCCGTGCCCGGCTTGTAGTCGGCGAAGAAGTCCCACCAGGCTCGGTCGACCGAGTTCGGGTCCTGGAGGTACTGCTGGTAGATCTCGTCGACGAGCCACTCATTGGGACCGAACACGTCGGCAGGGCTCTTGCCCTGCCCGTCTTGGTCGGTCGAGATGCTCGAGGTGTTGGGGGACTGTGGCGACACGGCGGTAACCGCCCTCTTCCGCTTCACAAGGTGATGGACAGCGGGAATAAAGGCTACGCCTGTCTGCACGGTTGATGCAGGCCACCCGGGCAAGCAGTCGCGCAAGTCACATTTGCTCGGGGGTTTCGGGGCATGACTTGGCGGGAAACACACGGGGTTCTGCCGGCCCCGGGCGCATCAGGGTTCGCTCAAGCGCGCCCCACACTCCCTCGAATGTGTGCCTCCGCCATCGACCATACGTCAACACTGATCGCGAGGTCCGCCCGGAAGAGTGACTTGGATGCGGCACCCGTGCGGGGATTCGGCCACCCCGATGGACCCCCCGTGCAGATCCACCGCCCAGCGCGCGATCGCCAGGCCCAGACCCGTACCGCCGTCGGTGCCCGGGCCCTGCTGGCCCGAGCCGCCCCGGTTGAACCGCTCGAAGACCCGGTGCCGCTCCGCCTCGGGGATGCCCGGGCCCTCGTCCAGCACCTCCAGCGCCAGCGACTGCGGCCCCTCGCCCCGCCGCGCCCGCACCGTGACCCGCCCGTGCGGGGGGCTGTGCTTGACGGCGTTGTCCACGAGGTTCGCCACCACCTGGTGCAGCCGCTCCGCGTCCGCGTGGGCCGTCAGCTCCGGCGGGGCCACGTCCAGGTGCAGGTGCACGTCCTTACGGGCGTGCGGAGACGAGCTGGAACCGTTGGCCATGCTCGCCTCCTTCAGGATGCCCGCCAGGTACGGCCACACCTCGAAGCGGCGCGCGTGCAGCGGTACGACCCCGTTGTCCAGCCGGGACAGGTCCAGCAGCTGCTCCACCAGCCGGCCGAGCCGCTCCGTCTGGCGCAGCGCCGTCCGCATCGTCTCCGGATCCGCGGCCGACACGCCGTCCACCACGTTCTCCAGCACCGCCCGCAGGCCCGCGATCGGGGTCCGCAGCTCGTGCGAGACGTTGGCGACGAGCTCCTTGCGGTGGGTGTCCACCGCCTCCAGGTCGGCCGCCATGCGGTTGAACGCGTTCGCCAGGTGCCCGAACTCGTCCCGCCGCCCGGCGCCCACCCGGCGCGTGTAGTCACCCTGCGCCATGGCGCGCGTGACCTCGGTCATCTCGTCCAGCGGCGCGGTCAGGCCCTGCGCGACGAACTGCGTTATGAGCAGCGAGGCGATGATCGAGAAGACGGTGATCACCCGGAGCTCGGTCGCCGACCGGATCGCGACGAACACCAGGAAGGTCGTTATCACCACCGAGCCGATGACCAGGGCGCCCAGCGCCGCCTTCACCGACCGGTAGGGGTCCAGCGGCCGCAGCGCCTCCCAGACCCGCCCGCCGAGGCCCGCCACCGGGATGCCGACGCCCCTGCGGCGCTCGGCGCCGCCGCCCCGCGGGCCGGCCGTGCCGCCGGTCATCCCGCGCTGCCCGTCACTGCCGCGCTGCCCGTCATATCGTGCCGCCGGTCATGCCGCCGGGGTCTCCAGCGCGTAGCCCACGCCGTGCACCGTACGGATCCGCTCCGCGCCGATCTTCCGGCGGAGCGCCTTGATGTGGCTGTCGACCGTACGGGTGCCCGAGGCGTCCGCCCAGTCCCACACCTCCGCCAGCAGCTGCTCGCGGGAGAGGACGGCGCGCGGCGTGTTCGCCAGGCACACCAGCAGGTCGAACTCGGTCGGCGTCAGGTGCACGTCCGCGCCTCTGACCCGGACCCGCCGCTGTGCGTGGTCGATCTCCAGCTCGCCCAGCCGCAGGATGCCGCTGCGCGGGGTGTGCGCCGCCAGTGCCGCCCGCTCCACGCGCCGCAGCAGCACGTGCACCCGGGCCGCCAGCTCGCGCATCGAGAACGGCTTGGTCATGTAGTCGTCAGCGCCGACGCCCAGGCCCACCAGCATGTCCGTCTCGTCGTCACGCGCCGTGAGCATCAGGACGGGCACCGGCCGCTGCGCCTGCACCCGCCGGCACACCTCCAGGCCGTCGAAGCCCGGCAGCATCACGTCGAGCACCAGCAGGTCGGGCTGCCACGCCTCGGCGGTGTCGACGGCCGCCGGGCCGTCGCCCGCGGTGCGGACCTGGAAGCCCTCGGCCCGCAGCCGGGCCGCGATGGCGTCCACGATGGTCCGGTCGTCCTCGACCACCAGCACCCGGCGCTGCGCCCCGGCGGACGCGGCGGCACCATTCGGGCCGATGTGTGTCTGCTCCATGCGCGCCCCGCCCCTAGCGTCTTCCGTCGCGTCGTTCCTTGCCGGCTTCGGCAGCTCCGGCTTCGGCAGCTGTGGCAAGCAGGGTACGGGCACGTGGAGGGCGACGGCTACGCGGCACGTTGCCCGAGGTGCACTACGTCCGGTACGCCCCGGGCAACCGCGATCTCTTCGGTCCGTACCCCTTCGAAACCGGCATTCCGGAGGGCTTGCCCGAACCGGGCGGACGGCCGGGCCGACCACACGGCGAGCACACCGCCGGGCGCCAGGCGCTCCCGGCAGGCGGCGAGACCGGCGGGCGAGTACAGGCTGTCGTTGCTCTCCGTGACCGTCCAGTCGGGGCCGTTGTCGATGTCCAGGCACAGCGCGTCGTAGTGGACAGGGGCCGTGCGGACGTGGCCGAGGAGGTCGTCCTCCACGATCTCCGCGCGGGGATCGGCCAGCGCCCGGGCCGAGATCCCGCCGAGCGGCCCCGCCCGGTGCCAGCCGATCACCGCGGGCTCCCGCTCCACGACCGTGATCCGGCCCCAGCGGGGCTCCTCCGAGGCCCGCGCGAGCGAGAAGCCGACGCCCAGCCCGCCGATGAGGACGGCGGGCTCCGCGCGGTCCGCGGGGAGCGCGGCCAGCGCCGCGTCCACGAGCAGCCGCTCCGAGCGCCCGTCGGAGGTGTCCATCAGGAAGCAGCCGTTCGCGATGATCTCGTGGACGGCGTCGTCCCCCGTGCCCCGGCGGCGCAGGACCACCTCTCCGTACGGGCCGTCGCGGCGGTCCAGAGTGACGGGCCGGTCATGGGCGCCGGGCGTGTCGTACGGGTCGCGCTGGAGGGTGGTCACAAGGTGCCTCCGTGTCGGTCGGTACTCGGCGGACGCGGCAGGCGGATGTGAGGTTGACGGGCGTGACCGGAGTCACGAGCTTCGCTTGATTCCCTGCCCTCGATGGACCTTAATCTCGGAGGGGGCGCGAGCGGGATCGCTTTTCACCCCGCCGGGTGCCGGTACGGACCTCGCGAGGAAGGGGCTTGGCCGAGTGAACGAGGTGGACTCCGACGGCATGTCCCTGCGGCGCCCGCGGCGCGGCCACGAGGCACTTCGGCCGGGCCGGCTGCTCCGCGCCCTGCCCACCCCCCACGGCACGCCGTTCACGTTCGCTTACGCGCTGGTCCTGCTCGCCACCGCGATCTACACGGACTACGGCGACGAGGCCACCGTCAACCAGCTCCTGCGCGAGTCCAGCACCGACGCCGCGCACCTGGCCGAACAGCCCCTCGTCGTCCTGGTGGCCAGCGCCCTGTGGATAGCCGGCGGCCTGTACTCGCTGTACGGGATCCTCTTCGTCCTCGTCGTCTCCGCCCTGGAGCGCCGGACCGGCGGGGCCCGCACCGCCGGCGTCTTCCTCCTCGGCCACGTCCTGGCCACGCTCGCCACCGAGCTGCCCGTCGCGGGCGCCGTGGCCGCCGGGCGGCTGCCCGAGGCCTCCCTGCACCGCCTCGACTACGGCATCAGCTTCGGCGTGATGGCCTGCATAGGCGCGCTCGCCGGGCTGCTGGGACCGCGCGCCAAGTGGACCGTCCTCGGCCTCGCCTTCCTCATGTGCGCCCAGGACCTCGTCGAGTTCGCCGACCCCCTCGCGAGCTGGGGCCACCCCATAGCCCTGCTGACGGGCATGGCGTGCTGGGGGCTGCTGCGCGATAGGGGGCCGGCGACCGGGGGCGCGTCCGCGCCGGCGGCCGGGGCCGGGTCAGCGGCCGGCGCCGCGGGCCGGGCCGGGAGCGGTGCCGTCCCAAGCCCACTCGGTGCGCCGCTGGAGGGCGGCCGGGCGGGTGCACCACAGCAGCGTCTCGGCGGGGCCGCG
This sequence comes from Streptomyces roseoverticillatus, assembly GCF_000719265.1. GTDB lineage: Bacteria > Actinomycetota > Actinomycetes > Streptomycetales > Streptomycetaceae > Streptomyces > Streptomyces roseoverticillatus. The sequence goes on from NZ_JOFL01000008.1 coordinate 233,246, forward strand.
GTCGGCCGGGGCGTCCGGGAAGAGACGCTCCAGCGCGGGTGCGCGCAGTGCGCCGGGCAGGAAGTGCCCGTCCAGGCCGTCGCCCAGGCTCGCCAGGGTCTCCCGGTGCTCGGCGAGGCCTGCGAGGAGCCGCTGTAGAGCAGCATGATCGCGGCATTGCCGATGCCGGGTGGCCGTCGGCATGATCGCGCCGTCCAGGTAGCCGATGCCGCGCCCGGCGGCCCAGGAGGCGCTCTCGCGGGTCTGCTCGGGGGCGCCGGAGGTGAGGGTGACGGCCGGGTCCGCCCCGGGACTACGGCACCCGATCGCTCACAGCGAACGCGGGGCGGGGAACATCCACGGCGCGACAGGCATTGAGTCGGCATAGCTCAACTTGCCTGCCTAAGGGGAGATCATGGCTTCGATGTCCGCACCGCTCACCCTGCCCGTGCTGCCCCTCGATGACGAGGTCGTCCTGCCCGGCATGGTGGTGCCCCTCGACCTGTCCGACGCCGACGTGCGGGCCGCGGTCGAGGCCGCTCAGGCCGCCGCGCGGGGCGGCGGCGGCAAGCCGCTGGTGCTGCTCGTGCCGCGCGTCGACGGGACGTACGCGGGCGCCGGCACCCTCGGCAGTGTCGAGCAAGTGGGCCGGCTCTCCGGCAGCGGCGATCCCGGCGCGCTCGTCCGCGGCGTCCGCCGCGTGCGCATCGGCGCCGGGACGACCGGCCCCGGGGCCGCGCTGTGGGTCGAGGGCACCCCCATGGAGGAGATCGTTCCGGACCCCCTCCCCGGCGCCGTCGCCGAGCTCGCGAAGGAGTACAAGGCGCTCGCCACCAGCTGGCTCCGCAAGCGCGGCGCCTGGCAGGTCGTCGACCGCGTCCAGCAGATCGACGACGTGGGCCAGCTCGCCGACAACTCCGGCTACTCGCCCTTCCTCACCGTCCAGCAGCGCGTCGAGCTCCTGGAGACCGCCGACCCGGTGGCCCGGCTGAAGCTCGCCGTCGGGTGGCTGAGCGAGCACCTCGCCGAGCAGGACGTCGCCGAGACCATCGCCAAGGACGTCCAGGAAGGCGTCGAGAAGCAGCAGCGCGAGTTCCTGCTGCGCCGCCAGCTGGAGGCCGTCCGCAAGGAGCTCGCCGAGCTCAACGGCGACCCGGAGGACGAGTCCGGCGACTACCGCGCCCGCGTCGAGGCCGCCGGCCTCCCCGAGAAGGTCCGCGAGGCGGCCCTGAAGGAGGTCGGCAAGCTGGAGCGCTCCTCCGACCAGAGCCCCGAGGGCGGCTGGATCCGCACCTGGCTGGACACCGTCCTGGAACTGCCCTGGAACGAGCGCACGGAGGACGTGTACGACATCCCCGGCGCGAAGGCCGTCCTCGACGCGGACCACGCGGGCCTGGAGGACGTCAAGGAACGGATCACCGAGTACCTGGCGGTGCGCAAGCGGCGCACCGACCGCGGGCTGGGCGTGGTGGGAGGGCGCCGCGGGGGCGCGGTGCTCGCGCTCGTCGGCCCGCCCGGCGTGGGCAAGACCAGCCTCGGTGAGAGCGTCGCCCGCGCCATGGGCCGGAAGTTCGTGCGCGTCGCCCTCGGCGGCGTCCGCGACGAGGCCGAGGTCCGCGGCCACCGCCGTACGTACGTGGGTGCGCTGCCCGGCCGCATCGTGCGGGCGGTCAAGGAGGCCGGCTCCATGAACCCGGTCGTGCTCCTCGACGAGATCGACAAGGTCGGCTCCGACTTCCGCGGCGACCCCGCCGCGGCCCTCCTGGAGGTCCTCGACCCGGCCCAGAACCACACCTTCCGTGACCACTACCTGGAGGTCGAACTCGACCTGTCGGACGTCGTCTTCCTCGCGACGGCCAACGTCCTGGAGGCCATCCCCGAGGCCCTCCTGGACCGTATGGAGCTCGTCCGTCTCGACGGCTACACCGAGGACGAGAAGGTCGTTATCGCCCGCGACCACCTGCTGCCCCGGCAACTGGACCGGGCAGGCCTCGCGCCCGGCGAGGTCGTGATCGAGGACGAGGCGCTGCGCCGCCTCGCCGGCGAGTACACGCGCGAGGCCGGCGTGCGGAACCTGGAGCGCGCCGTGGCCCGGCTGCTCCGCAAGGTCGCGGCCAAGCACGAACTGGGTGAGCAGGAGCTGCCGTTCGCCATCGGCGCGGAGCAGCTGCGCCCGCTGATCGGCCGGCCGCACCACACCCCGGAGTCCGCGCAGGACCCGGCCGAGCGGCGCACGGCCGTGCCCGGCGTCGCGACCGGCCTCGCGGTCACGGGCGCGGGCGGCGACGTCCTCTTCGTCGAGGCGTCGCTGGCCGATCCGGAGACGGGCGGCGCGGGCCTGACCCTGACGGGCCAGCTGGGCGACGTGATGAAGGAGTCGGCGCAGATCGCCCTGTCCTTCCTCCGCTCGCACGGCGCCGAACTGGAGCTGCCGGTGGGCGACTTCAAGGAGCGCGGCGTCCACCTGCACGTCCCGGCGGGCGCGATCCCCAAGGACGGCCCGAGCGCGGGCGTCACGATGACGACGGCCCTGGCCTCCCTGCTCTCCGGCCGTCAGGTCCGCCCGGACGTGGCGATGACCGGCGAGGTCTCCCTGACGGGCCGCGTCCTGCCCATCGGCGGCGTCAAGCAGAAGCTGCTGGCGGCGCACCGCGCGGGCGTGACGACGGTGATCATCCCGAAGCGCAACGAGCCGGACCTGGACGACGTGCCGGCCGAGGTGCTGGAGAAGCTCGACGTCCACCCGGTCTCCGACGTCCGCCAGGTGCTGGCGCTGGCCCTCCAGCCGGCCGAGGCGGAGGTGGCCGTGGCGGCGTAGCGACCGCAAACGGCGTGGGGCCCGTACCTCTTCACCAGAGGTATGGGCCCCACGCCGTTTTCCGGGTCAGTCGTGGCTGACGGCCTTGTCCAGCAGTCCGTGCAGGGCGTCCTGCTCCTGCGGGGACAGCCCCGCCAGCGGCGACTCCCGGGCGAGGAGCTCCATGAGCCGCTCCCTCAGGGCCGCGCCCTCGCCGGTCAGGACCAGCTGCTTGGCGCGGCGGTCCGTGGGGTGCGGGCGGCGCTCCAGGAGCCCGCGGCCCTCCAGCTTGTCGATGACGAAGGTCGCGTTGGAGGGCTCGCAGGCCATGCGGCCGGCGAGCTCGCGCATCGTCATCGGGCCGCTCAGCTCGCGCAGGGCCGTGGCCTGGGGCGCGGTGAGGTCCAGCGCGGCAGCGCGGTCGCGCACGTGGTCCGCGATCCGGCGGGCGAGGCCGTTCACCAGCCCGCAGAGCCGCCGCTCGGCGGTGACGTGCGCTTCCGGGGTGCTCATGGGTGCCATCGTAGCCAAGCGCAACCTCATCAAGTTATTAATGTCCGAGCTTGAATCATTCAAGCTGTAAGTTTATTGTCGTTGATCAAGAATCCCTGCCGCACGAAGGACGGAACCACCCATGACCGACGACGCCCGCCTCCACCGCCCGGCCGGCATCCGCTCCCTGCAGCTCGGTGACACCAAGGTCACGTACGTGCCGGACGGCGCCGGGCAGTTGAGCCCGCGCGGCTGGCTGCCGGACACCACCGACGAGGTGTGGGCGGAGCACTCCGCGTACCTCGACGCGACCGGCAACCTCGTGGCGAGCATGGGCGGCCTCCTCGTCGAGCACGGCGACCGGGCCCTGCTCATCGACGCCGGGGTCGGCTCCGTGCACCTCCCGCCCCGGCCCGGCTCCCCCGTGGGGGAGATCAACGGCGGCGCCCTCCTCGGCAACCTCGCCGGCCTCGGCCGCACCCCCGCCGGCATCGAGGCCGTGGCCATCACCCACCTGCACGGCGACCACATCGGCTGGTCCGCACAGCTCGCCGACGCCGGCGCCGTCCACTTCATCAGCGCTTCCGAGTGGGAGCACCGCCACCTCTCCGAGCAGCACGGCGTGCCCCCGGAGGCCCTCGCAGCCCTGGAGCCCGGCCTCCGCACGGTCACCGACGGGGAGGAGATCTTCCCCGGCGTCCGCGTCATGCTCACGCCCGGCCACACCGCGGGCCACGCCGCCTACGTCATCACCGGCGGCGGCCGCCGCCTGATCGCCTTCGGCGACGCCCTGCACTCGCCGGTCCAGATCGCCCACCCCGAGTGGTCGGCCGCCGTCGACCACGACGCCCGGCAGTCCGCGGAGTTCCGCCGCCGCCTGGTGGAGGAGATGGCGGAGCCCGGCACGATCGGCTTCGGCGTCCACTTCGCGGACGTGGTGTTCGGGCGGGTGCTGCGCGACGGCGCGGGGGCAACGTCGTGGGAACCCGTCGACGCGTGACGCACGCGCTTAAAGCCCCTGTCCCCTTTGCCCCGTTGACGGTCGCGAACCCCGCCGGTTGCATGTCCCTGACCATGCTCAGCTGACTGACCAGTCGCACCCCGAGGGGGAACTGTGCGCATGACCGACGCACGTTCACGCAGAGCAGGAAGAGCGACCAGCAAAAACGGAATACCCGGCGCGGCGGCACTGATCAGTGCCGCCGCGCTTCTCGTTACGGCAGCCCCCGCCCACGCGGCGGGAGGCGGCGGCAACGACGGCCCGGCGGAGGTGATCCCGGGCAAGGGCACCTCCACCCCGGCCCTGGTCGACGGCATCCGCGAGGCCGCCGCGTCCTCCGGCAGTGCCGCCGACGCCGCCCGCGGCCACCTCGCCGGCAAGCGCGGCCGCTACCACATCGCCGAGCCGGCCCGGGACCTGAAGCCCGTGCAGAGCTTGCGTTCGGGCGCGTCCGAGACGGTACGGCTGCAGCAGAAGCACCAGGGCGTCGACGTCCTGGGCGGCCAGTACGTCGTCCGGATGGAGCACAAGAACGGCAAGCGCGTCGTCACCGGCACGTCCGGCAAGTACTTCACCGGCCTGAAGGCGGACACCCGGGCCGAGGTGAGCGAGAAGCTCGCCGTCGAGCGGGCCGTCGCCGCGACGCTGCACGACCTCGCCGGCAAGCGGCTCGCGAAGGGCGACGCCGCCCGCACGAAGGGCGCCACGCCCTCCGCCCGGTCCCTGACCGGCACCGCGCGCGGCCTCGTCGTCGTCCCCAAGGGCCCCGGCGTCCTCACCCACCACGTCACCGTCCGCGGCACCGACCCGGCCACCGGGCACCCCGTGCTGCGCGAGGTCTACGTCGACGCCAAGGCCGGCTACCCGGTGCTGCAGTACAGCGGCATCAAGACCTTCGGCACGGACCCGGGAGCGGGGGCCGCAGCGTTGCGGGAGCGCGCCCGCGCCGCCGCCACCGGCACCTCCGAGGCCGCCGCCCGCGCGGCCGCCGGCCCGCTCAGCCCGGGCGTCGCCGGCTCCGGCGTCAAGTACGACGGGACGACCGTCGAGCTCGGCCTGGTCAAGGACACCGCCCGCAACGAGTACGTCATGACGGACTACGCGCGGATGTGGGACTCCAGCAAGAACCCGGTCACCACCTGGGACGCGCGCGGCAAGGAGGTCAGCGAGGTCGAGGGGCGCTGGCCCGACGGCATCAAGGAGTTCGGCTCGCCGACGCCCTCCTTCGGCAAGGACGCCACGGAGGCCGGGGCCGTCGACGCCCACTGGGCCGCGGGCAAGGTCTACGACTACTACAAGAAGGTCCACGGCCGCGACAGCCTGGACGGCCGCGGCATGGCCATCAACTCCCTCGTCGGCGTGACCGAGTTCGGCGGTTCGTACGTCAACGCCTTCTGGGACGGCACCAAGATGGTGTACGGCGGCGGCGACGAGGACTACAAGACGCTCTCCGCCGACCTCGACGTCGTCGGCCACGAGATGACCCACGGCGTCGTCGAGCACACCGCCAACCTGGTCTACGCGGGCCAGTCCGGCGCCCTCAACGAGGCCCTCGCCGACTACTTCGGCAACGCCATCGCCGTCGACGCCGCCGGCATGGCCATGGACGACCCGGACGCCGGCCTGCTCGGCGGCAACCTCTGCCGGTCGAAGACCCCGCGGCAGTGCGCCTTCCGCGACCTCAACGACGGCCACACCACGTCCAAGAACTTCCTCGGCGTCGGCTTCGGCACCGACAACGGCGGCGTGCACCTCAACTCCACCATCTTCTCCGGCGCCTTGTGGGACATCCGCGAGGACGTGGGCCGCACCCTTGCCGACAAGATCGTCTACAAGGCGCTGGCGGAGTACATGACGCCCCTCGACGGCTTCACCGAGGGCCGCGACGCGGTCATCGCCGCCGCCAGGGCGCTCGGCGTCTCCGCCAAGGACCTGAACTCCGTCCAGCGCTCCTTCAACGCCCACGGCGTCGTGGCCAACTGGGAGCAGGCCCTCGGCGTCGACACCGACCTGCTCTCCGCCAAGCTCAACACCGCCGGCACGGAGGCGGGCGCGGGCGGCGGCTGGTGGACCGCCTCCCGCTCGAACGACGACGGCTCCGAGGCGTACTCCGTCTGGGCCGGCCGCGTGGACGGCAGCGGCGCCCCGAAGCTGATCAGCCCCAACGACGGCCGTTACCACGTCAGCCCGGCCACCGACGGCAAGACCGTCGCCTGGGTCGCCTACGGGAAGACCGGCACGGACGTCCTCTCCCGGCCGCTGGCGGGCGGCCCGGTCAAGAAGCTGTACGGGACGGACTCGGCCACGGTGTACAACGTGCGCGTCGAGGGCGGCACGGTCGTCTTCGACACGGGCGACGTCCTCGGCGGCCGCCACGTCGGATACGTCCGCGCCGGCGACAAGCAGCCCACCTGGGTGGACGGCGGCCGCGCCGAGCTGGCGACGGCCCTCCCGTCGCTGAACGGCGGCAGGATCGCGTACGCCACGGTCTACCCCGAGGGCGACGACTACCGCGTCGGCACCGAGGTGCTGGACCTCGCCACCGGCAAGAAGACCCCGATGGGGCAGCTCGGCAAGCCCGAGAACATCGGCCAGACCGGCATCAACGCGACCGGTGTCTTCTGGCTCGTGGACGAGACGTCGGACGACAAGGGCCAGGTGGCCGTGCGGCGCGCCAAGCCCGACGGCACCGGCGTCGCCGACCTCAGCCCGGAGAAGGGTGCCGGAGCGCTCCGCGCCTCCGAGCTGACCGCCTCCGAGAGCGCGGTGACCGTCACCGACGCGCAGCCGGACGCGACGGGTTACAACGAGTCGCTGCCCAAGCTGTGGCAGTTCGCGGCCGACGGCTCCTCCCGGGCGCGCGTCTCCTGCAACCGCGGCGAGCAGTCCTCCCCGGCCGCGGCCGGCGGCAAGCAGGTGGTGTGGATCGACGGCACCACCGGCTCGACCGACCTGGTCACCCGCACCCGCCCGGCGGGCACCTGCGGCTGATCGCTGACCTGACGGACGGCAGATGACAGAACCGGGCCCCCGGCGCCGATGTGCCGGGGGCCCGGTGTTCTTCTCGTGGGGGTCGGTGCCTCACCCGTGGGCGAGGGCCTGGAGGCGGCTGTACGCGCCGTTGAAGCGGTTGTGGTCACCGACCACCGGGCCGGTGTCGGTGTACTGCCAGAAGGTGTAGTAGCCCCAGCCCGCCGGGAGTTCCCCCGCGGAGGAGCCGTACCGGGGCACCCACAGGGGATGGGTCGCCGCGAAGCCGCCGTAGTTGCCGGTGCACTGCTTCCACCAGCCGGTCGACGTGTAGATCGCGGCGTCGCGCCCCGTGCGGGCCTTGTACGTGGCGAAGAAGTCCGCGATCCAGCGGACGAGTGCGCTCGCGCTCATCCCGTAGCAGGTCGGGCCGTACGGGTTGTACTCCATGTCCAGAACGCCGGGCAGCGTCCTGCCGTCCTGGGACCAGCCGCCGCCGTGCGTGGCGAAGTACGCGGCCTGCGCGGCGCCGCCGGAGTTGTCGGGCAGGGCGAAGTGGTACGCGCCGCGGATCATGCCCGCGCCGTAGGAGCCGTTGTACTGCTGCGCGAAGGAGGGGTTGGTGTAGCTGGTGCCCTCGGTCGCCTTGACGTAGGCGAAGCGGTTGCCGCTGTTCCAGAGGGACGACCAGGAGACATTGCCGTTGTGGCTGGAGACGTCGACGCCTTCGACCGAGGCGAGCCGGGGTGGGGGAGGGGTGCCGGGGCCGGGGCGCTCGTGGTCCCGCAGCGTGGAGCCGAGCCAGTCCCGCTCCGGGTGGGCGGGCCGTTTCGCGTCGTGCGCGGCGGCCGGCGGGGCGAGGAGCAGGCAGAGGGTGGACAGCAGGGAGGCGAGGAGGAGGGAGAGGGCGGCCAGTGGGGAGGGGGCGCGTAACGCCGTGGGGGATCTGCGGCCCGTGCGGCCGGATCTGTGTCTGAACGTGACCATGGCGTGCCTTCCGGAAGGGTGCGTGGGGGGAGTACCAATGACGCGCCGACGGCGCGGAGACATTGGTATGGCCATGTCATAAATGACGTTATGGCGGCGGACGCGCCAGGCATAGGGGGACGCGGTGCTGCCGTTGGTCTAATCCTGCGAAATACTGGCGGAGCTGCGGTGAAGACCGCGAACGGGAAAAACTTTCAACAACCGGAAAGCCGGAGAGGGCCCTGACGTGCACCAGACGACTACCCCGCCTCCCGAGGAGGGCGGGCCGGGCGCCGCGCAGAGCAGAGGTATGGACCAGGCGTACCTCTCCCTGGAACGGGAGCTGGCGGTCTTCCTGCGCCGGGCCCGGGCGTCGTCCGGTGAGATGGCGCGCGAGGTCCACCCCGAGCTGGAGGCCGCCGCCTACGGCCTCCTCGTCCGGCTGGAGGACGCGGGGGCGCAGCGCGCCACCGACCTCGCGGCGTACTTCGGGGTCGGCAAGGCCACGATGAGCCGCCAGCTGCGCGCGCTGGCCGAGCTCGGCCTCGTCACCCGCGAGCCGGACCCGGCCGACGGCCGGGCGTCCCTGATCCGCATCACGGAGGAGGGCCGCGCCCGCTTCACGCGCGTGCGCGACGCCCGGCGCGCGCAGTACGTACGCAAACTGGCGGACTGGGACCGGGGCGAAGTGGCGGAGCTGGCCCGCCTGCTGCGCCAGCTGAACACGAGCGCGGAGCAGTAGGACGGCGATTGAGGACCGGGGTCCGGGGCGGAGCCCCGGTCACAGCTCCACGTACACGGCCGCGGCATCGTCGTGCCGCTTTCCGAGCCGCGCGGCGCGCGCAGTGCCCTCCGCGGCCCGTACGCGGTCGATGAGCGCCTGGGGGCCCTCCTTGGAGAGGACGGCCAGACAGTCCGCCCAGCTCCCCTCCCGGAAGACCTCCACCCACCGCGCCGCGCCGTCCGTGAGCGCGGCCAGCGCCCGCACCTCCGCCCGCGCGAACGAACCGGTCACGGCCCGCCCGGCCACGTCCGGGTCCGCCGCGGCCGTGAAGAAGCCGCCCTCCGCGTTGCGCGCGGCGTCCGTGACCGGCCCCAGGGCCCGCAGCCGTTCGATGCGGTCGTCCAGGACGGCCGTCACCGCACCGCCCGGCGACGCGACGAGCAGCGCGGAGTCGGACAGCACCAGGTACTCCACGCGTACGTCGTCCCACCGCGCCACGACCGCCGTGGCCTGCGGTGTGCGCCGGTGACCGAGGTCGCACGTGCCCCGATGGGCATCCGCCGTACGGGAGATGGCCCCTGACAGGCAGCGGGCCAGGCTCAGCTCCCTCTCTGAGACTGCCAGTTCGAGCAGCGCGCCGCCCAACCGCGCGGTGAACCAGGGCACTCCGTGCGCGCATCCGGTCTCCCCGGAGGGCGGCGGCGTCACCCCGTCGAGCAGCACCAGCGCACCGCCCTTACCGGAGGCCGGCAGGGCGACGGACACGAAGTCCTCGTTCGGGTGTCGGACATCCCCCGGCTGGGTGGCGAGTTCGATGCGCATGGGGCCAGTGTGCCGGATGCCGGAATTCGACGGTGGCACGTGCGCATCCTGTCGGCGCCGTCAGCGTTGCTTCAGGTGACGTGCTGACCTGGCACGTGTGCGATGAGTGAAGCAGGCCGATTGTCAATCAGTAAGGGATGTTCACTCCTTCGAGTGGCCGGGCGGTCGATGGACACCCCCGCCCCTCAGAGGTGCTGAAAGGGTCAAATCAGTACCAGGGGTGGGACGAGAGAAGATTGTGAGCACCGGTGCGGAAGAAGCGGCTTGGGGGCGGCGGCGGACGGAAGCCGCGGGCCACGGCGGTGCCGGAGCGCACCGCCCGCGTACGTAACCGACTGACCGTCTCCGTCGCGGTCATCACCCTCGCCGTGCTCGGCGCGAGCACCTTCGGCGTCCGCGAGGCCTGGCGGGACCTCACCGAGGCCCGCCGCCTGGCCGCCCTGGCGAGCGCCGACGCCTCGGCCCTCGCCCTCGCGCACTCACTGGCCGACGAGCGCGACGCCATGGTCCAGTACGTGGCGGGCGGCCGCGCCGACTCCACCGGCGCCGGCCTCTCCGACCGCCAACGCCTCGCCGTGGACCGGCAGATCGAGGAGTTCCGGCCCGGCGCCCCGCCGGCCGTCCGCGAGCTCCTCGGCACCCTCCCGGACATCCGTCGCGAGGCCCACTCCGGCAAGGGCGACGCCCTCGCCGCCTACAACGCCTACACCCCCGCCGTGCGGGCCCTCCGCGGCCTCGCCGACACCCTCGACCGGCGCACCGGCGGCGACTCCGCCGCCCTGCCGCCCCTCGCCCGCGCCACCGAGGCGGCCTCCGCGAGCCGCGGCCTGCTCCTGGCCGCCCTCGCCGCCCAGGGCCGCAAGCCCGAGCTGGCCGCGGCGGCCCAGCGCGCCGACGCCCGCACGCAGGACGCCCTGGCCGACTTCGCCCGGCTCGCGCCCCCCGCCGCCCGCGACGCCTACGCCGAGGCCGTCACCGGCCCCGAGGTCGCCGAGGCCCAGCGCCTCCTCGACCGGCTCACCCGCTCCCCGTCGTCCGCCGAGCTCGCCGGACAGTCCGCCGAGCCCGTCCGCACCGCCCTCACCACCCGCCTCCAGCGCATGCGGGGCGCCGAGGACGCCCTCGCCGAGGCCGAGGCGCCCCGCCTGGAGGCCGTGCGCCACGAGGCCATGACTGAGCTGGAGCGGCGCGTCATGGCCGCCGGGCTGTGCCTGTTCACCGCCCTCTTCACCGGCATCTGGTCCGCCCGCTCGGTCACCCGGCCGCTCGCCTCCGTACGGACCGGCACGCGCCGCGTGAGCGCCGACCCCGTCACCGAGGAGCCCATCGTCTTCAAGGGCCGCGACGACGAGTTCGCCGAGACCGCCCGGGCCGTCAACCACCTCCAGGGCAAGTTCCGGCGCCAGCAGGGCCGCATCGCCGCCCTCGAAGGCGAGCGCACCCGCCTCATCGCCGCCCGCCAGGACGCCGCCGACGAACGCGACTCCCTGCGCGCCGAACAGCACCGGCTCACCGAGCGCCTCGCCGCCCTCCCCGCCGAGCACCCCGGCGGCGACGCCCGCGAGCTCGGCATCCTCGTCGGCCTGTCGCTGCGCACCCTCGGCCTGGTCGAGCGCCAACTGGCCGTCATCGAGGGCATGGAGGCCCACGAGGCCGACCCCGAGCGCCTCGACACCCTCTTCAAGCTCGACCACCTCGCCACCCGGATGCGCCGCAACAGCGAGAATCTCCTGGTGCTCGCCGGAGCCGAGAGCGGCACCGGCCGCGCCGGGCCCGTACCGCTGCTCGACGTCCTGCGGGCCGCCTCCGGCGAGATCGAGCGCTACCAGCGGGTGCGCATCCAGTCCCTGCCGCCGCACGCCCGCCTCGCCGGCTTCGCCTCCGAGGACGTCAGCCACCTCGTGGCCGAACTGCTGGAGAACGCCACGGCGTTCTCCCCGCCCGACGCCCAGGTCCAGGTCTCCGCGTGGCACCTGGAGGGCGGCGAGATCGTGCTCTGCGTCCAGGACGAGGGCATCGGCATGGCCTCCGAGCGGCTCGCCGAGGCCAACGCCCTGCTGGCCGACCCCGCCCCCGCCGGGCCCCCGCCCACCGCCCCCGACCACGCCGGCCGGGCCGGCGGCTCGGGCCGTACGGGACAGTCGTCGCTCGGCCTCGGCCTGTACGTCGTCGCCCGGCTCGCCGCCCGGCACGGGATCCGCGTCCAGCTGCGCGAGCAGGCGACCGGCGGGGTCGCCGCCGTCGTGGTCCTGCCCGTGGGCCTGCTGCCCGCCGGGCCGCCCGCCGTCACCGGCCTCGGAGACACCCCGCCCGTCCCCGGCGCCGCGGCCGTCCCCCAGGTCCACCTCCCCGGCTCCATCGCCGAGGCCAACTCCCACACGCTGCGCGGCCGCCCCCAGCACACGCACCGGGCGCCCGGGGCCCACGCGGCCCGCCCCGCCCACGCCCAGGTGCCGCCGCCCGTCCACCCGGCCGACCCGCCGGCCGCGCCCGTCCCGGCCCCCGCCGAAGCCGACGCGACGATGCGGTTCACCGCCTTCAGGGAAGCGGACGCACCCCCCGCCCCCGCCTCTACGGGGCGCCACGCCCGCCCGCCCGCGCCCGCCGACGGCGCGGCCCCCGGCGCCGGGCTGCCCAACGGCACGGCGCTGCCCAAGCGCACCCCCAAGGCCGTGGCCCAGCGGCCCGTCCCCCAACGCGTGCGCCAGGGCGTCGACGCCGAGGCGCTGCGCCGCAAGCTCGCCGGCTTCCAGCGCGGCGCCGCCGACGGACGGCGCGACGCCCAGGCCGAGCTGGCCGGGCTCGACACACAACGGAACCAAGCGGGCCCGCCGGCCGACGGCGGCACCCCCGAGGAGGCACGCGGTTGACTGCATTCCCCCGGGGGGCGACCCCCGTATCCCCCGCCGGCCCCGCCGCGTACGGGCTGAGCCACGAAGCCCGCAACCTGCACTGGCTGCTGACCAACCTCGTGGAGGAGGTGCCCGGCGTGCGGTCCGTCGCCGTCGTCTCCTCCGACGGCCTGCTCCTGCTCTCGTCCGACCCGCGCCTGGTGCACCGCGGCGAGAGACCGGAAGGGCCGCGCGGCTCCACGGCCGACCTCGCCACCATCGTCGCGGGCCTGGGCAGCCTGACGACCGGCGCCGCGTGCCTGATGGACGGCGGCTTCGTCAAGCAGACCATGGTCGCGATGGACGAGGGCAGCCTGTTCGTGATGACCGTCAGCGACGGCTCGCTGCTGGGCGTCCACGCCGAGCCCGACTGCGACATGAGCGTCGTCGCGTACCACATGGCCCTCTTCGTCGGCCGGGCCGGGCACGTCCTCACCCCCGAACTCCGCAGGGAGCTGCGGCAGTCGGTGGAGGCGGTCGGATGACGGGCACCGCCGCCGCCTGCGGCAAGCCGGCGCGCGTCCGCCCGTACTCGCTGGCCGGCGGGCGCCCCCGCCGGTGCCGGCTGCTGCTCGTCGAGACCTTCGTGGCGGCCCTCGACGCGGACGGCACCGCCCCCGGCAGCGGCCCGGGGGCGGGCCCCCACCCGCGGGTCCCGCCCGAAGGCCGCGCCATCGTGGACCTGTGCCACCGGCTGCGGTCGGTCGCCGAGATCGCCGCGCTGCTGCGCATGCCGCTCGGCGCCGTACGGGTCCTCCTCCTCGAACTGGCCGAGCAGGGCAGGGTCCGCGTCTTCGACACCGCCCACGGCACCGGCCGGCCCGACCGCGTGCTGCTCGAAAGGGTGCAAGGTGCGCTCCGCCGACTGTGAAGAAGACCCGGAACCCCGGCGCCCGGAACTGCGCGGCCCCGCCTTCGGCCCCGAGGCGGCCGCCCTGCCCGCGGTACCGGGCCGCCTGCCCGCCGGCCGCCCGGAGCCACCCGGTTCCCCGCCCCGCGCGGTGACGCTCGGCGCCGTCGCCGCCGACGACGCGCCGCGCCCCTGGCAGACCGACCGCACCCGCGCCCCCATCGCCACGAAGATCGTCGTGGCGGGCGGCTTCGGCGTCGGCAAGACCACCTTCGTCGGCTCCGTCTCGGAGATCACGCCGCTGCGCACCGAGGCCCTGATGACCGCCGCCGCGCGGGACGTCGACGACGCCACCGCCACCCCCGCCAAGCGGACGACCACCGTCGCCATGGACTTCGGGCGGCTCACCCTCGACGCCGACCTCGTCCTCTACCTCTTCGGCACCCCCGGCCAGAAACGATTCTGGTTCATGTGGGACGACCTCGTGCGCGGCGCGATCGGCGCCGTCGTGCTGGCCGACACCCGGCGCCTCGCGGAGTCCTTCCCCGCCCTCGACTACTTCGAGACCGCCGGCCTGCCGTACGTCGTGGCGGTCAACCACTTCGAGGGCGCCGACCGCCACGCCCCCGAGGCCGTCCGCGAGGCGCTCGCGCTGCCGCCGCCCGTCCCGGTGGTGACCATGGACGCCCGGAAGCGGATCACGGTCGTCGACACCCTGCTGGCCCTCGTCGGCCGGGCGCTCGACACCCTGCCCGAGTGAGGAGCGACCCGTGAGACGGATCCTCATCGCCGGGGCCGGCCAGTCCGGCCTCCAGCTGGCCCTCGGCCTCCAGTTCCACGGCTACGACGTGACGCTGATGTCCAACCGCACCTCCGAAGAGATACGTTCCGGCCGGGTGATGTCCACCCAGTGCATGTTCCCCACGGCCCTGCGCCACGAGCACGAGCTCGGCCTCGGCTTCTGGGCGGCCGCCGCGCCGCGCATCGAGGGCGTCGGCGTCTCCGTCGCCGAGCCGGGAGCCGCCGCGGGCCCGCACCGGCGCTCCGTCGACTGGCTCGGCCGGCTCGGCGGCTGCGCCCAGTCCGTGGACCAGCGGCTGAAGATGTCCGGCTGGCTGGACACCTTCGCCGAGCGCGGCGGCCGGCTGGCCGTCCACGCCGCCGCGGTCTCCGACCTGGACGCCCTCGCCGGCCACTACGACCTGGTGCTCGTCGCCACGGGCAAGGGCGAGCTCGCGGAGCTCTTCGACCGCGACCCCGCCGGCTCCCCGTACACGGTCCCGCAGCGCGCCCTGGCCGTCGCCTACGTGCACGGGCTCGGCCCGCGCCCCGAGCACCCGGACACCGAAGCGGTGCGCTGCAACCTCGTGCCCGGCGCGGGGGAGCTGTTCGTGCTGCCGACGCTCACCGTCTCCGGCCGCGCCGACGTCCTGTTCTGGGAGGCCGTGCCGGACGGGCCCCTGGACGCCTTCCAGGACCAGCCCGGCCCCGGCGAGCACCTGGCGCGGACCCTGGAGCTGATGGAGACCTACGTTCCCTGGGAGTACGCACGGGCCACCCGCGTCGAGCTCACCGACGCGCAGGCCACCCTGGCCGGCCGCTACACCCCGGCCGTGCGCGACCCCGTCGGCCGGCTGCCCTCCGGCGGGCTCGTCCTCGGGGTCGCCGACGCGGTCGTGGCCGACGACCCCGTCACCGGGCAGGGCGCCAACTCCGCCGCCAAGTGCGCCGCCGCCTACCTCGCCGCGATCGTCCGGCACGGCGAGCGGCCCTTCGACGAGGCGTGGATGCGGGCGGCGTTCGCCGGCCACTGGGTCTCGGCGCGGCACACCACCGCCTGGACCAACGCGATGCTCGCGCCGCGCCAGCCCGCGCACGTGCGGGAGCTCCTGGAAGCGGCGGGCCGGCACCAGGCCCTCGCCGATCGCATCGCCGGCGGCTTCGACGACCCGGAGGACTTCGCGGAGTACTTCTACGACGCGCGGGACGCGCAGGCGTGCGTGGCGGCCCTGGCCGGGGAGCCGGCGTGAGGCCGCCGGGTCGCCCGGCCCCGCCGGTCTACGACGGGGCCGACGCCGACCCGTAGCCCGCGTCGGAGCCGTACGCGGCGCCCTCCGGCAGCGGCGGCAGCTCGTACTTCCGCAGCGGCGCCTCGCCCGCGTCCGGGCGGACCGCCCCGAGCAGCGGGTTGGCGGCGATCGGCGAGACCTTCACGCTGCCGCCCGGCCGCGGCGCCTGCATCACCAGGCCGTTGCCGATGTAGAGCGCGACGTGCGTCGCCCCCTCGAAGTAGAGCACCAGGTCGCCCGGGCGCAGCTCGTCGAGGGCCACCCGCGGCAGGCTCTTCCACTGCTCCTGGCTCGTGCGCGGGATGACGTCGCCCGCGTGGGCCCAGGCCTGTGAGGTGAGCCCCGAGCAGTCGAAGGCGTCCGGCCCGGCCGCGCCCCACACGTACGGCTTGCCGAACTGCTCGAACGCGTAGGCGATGGCCTTGCGGCCCGCGGCGGACGGCCTGGTCGAGCCGCTCAGCCGGCCCGAGGAGAGCAGCGCGCGCTGGGCCTCGCCGATGTTCTTCTGCTCCAGGCGCTGGATGTCGGCGAGCTGGTTGCCGGTCAGCGACGCCAGCATCTTCTCGACGTCGCCGAGGCTCCGCTTGACCTTGTCGCGCTGCTGCTTCTGCTTCGCGGCCAGCACCTGCTGCTCGTTGAGGGCCTCGCGCGCCTTGACCGCCAGGTCCGAGGCGCGCTTCTCGTCCTTCGTGAGGCGGCCGACCGTGGCCGCCCGCTGGCCCGCCGCCCGCTGGATCTGGTGACCCCGGTCGAGCGCCTGCTGCGGGTCGCCGCTGAGGAGCACGGAGACGTACGGGGCGAGGGTGCCGCTCGTGCCCTGGTACTGCTCCCGGGCGAGCCGCCCGGCCGCGTCGCGGCTGCCGGTGAGGGCGACGCGGGCGGTCGCGAGCTGCTCGTTGAGCCCGTCCACCCGCTTGTGCTGCGTCTTCAGCTTCTCCTCGGTCGCGTTGTACGTCTCGGTGGCCTCCTCGGCCTTCCGGTAGAGCGTCTGGAGGCGGGTGAGCAGGGTGTGGACGGACGGCTGGTCGGGCGGGGCCGCGGGGGCGGCCGCCGCCGGGGGCGGGGGCAGTGCGAGCGACGCGGCGCCGGCCATCAGCGCCGCCGTGCAGACAGAACGCACGAACCGTCCTGACACGAGCTCACCTCCGGTGTGGGGCGTGATCGTTTTGCCCAGGGAGGATCGTGCCACGTGCGGTCCTACTTATGGGAGCGCTGTGGGCGAATCCGCCTAACCCGCTCACTCCATGGATGCCGGGCCGTCACCCGGCCGGCGGCCGGGCCGCACCCGTGTGCCCCGGATGCGGCCGGGAGGCGCCCTTGCGGCGGGCGGCGGCTTCCCGGCGGCGTCAGCGTTTCGTCCAGGGCCACTTCAGGCTCCGGTCCGGCCGGCGCCCCTCCGGGTCGTACACGTACTTCCAGCCCTTGTGCAGCCCCAGGCGGCGCGTCGTGCCCGCCTGGACCCGGTGGTAGACCAGGACCGTCGGCGCCCCGCCGTGCTCGTCCGGCACCGGCACCTCGTAGACCTTCGGCGGATGCCCGGTGTGTCCCAGCAGTACCGGCAGTACGCGCCCGTCCAGGGGGCCGCCCTCGAAGGGCGTATTTTCGCTTCTCACGCCCCCAGTCTCCGTCAGACGCGCGCCCCGCCCGCGGACGTAGCCGAGGGGAGCAGGTGCGCCGCGTCCGAGACCACCGGGAGGACCTGGCTGGCCAGGCGCCCCACGGGCCCGTCCGCACCCTCCAGGGCAAGTGCGGCGCGGGCGGCCCCGGCCGTCTGCGGGTCGCTCGCCGACGTGGCCGTCAGGAGCGCCACGAAGTGGTCGACCAGCCAGTCACGCAGCTCGTGCACCGGGGGCTGCTTGTCCTCGTCCAGCCAGATCAGGGACGCCGCCTCCACGGCCGTGATCCACGTCCGGACCATCATGCGCAGCCGGGGCCCGGGCTCCGGCACCTGCAAGTGCTTGAGGATCTGTGCGGCGGCCGCCCGCCGCACCCCGTCCACGATCGCGCCCGTGCGGGAGGTCTCGGCGACGCTGCCGCCCTGCAGCAGCGCGCTGAACCCGGCGTCGTGCTCGTCCACGAACGCCAGGTAGCGGTCGAGGGCGGCGGCCAGGCGGCCCGTGAGGGGCCCGGTCTGCGGCTCGGCGAAGCACAGCTCCAGGTCGTCGGCGGCGCTGCGCAGCGCCGTCTCGTACAGCTGGGGCTTGCCGCCGGGGAAGTAGCGGTACACGAGCGGCCTCGACACCTTGGCGGCCGCCGCCACGTCGTCCAGGGAGACGTCCTCGGGCGCGTGGTGCGCGAAGAGGACGAGGGCGGCGGAGATCAGCTGGGTGCGGCGTTCCTCGACGCTGAGCCTGCGGTACGCGGGGCGGGCGGACGGAGTCGGTGCTGCCGGGGCGGTTCCGCTGCCGTTCATGCAGGCAGCGTAACGGGAGGGTGCGGGGCGGCGGTGGTACGGACCCGGCGCGGGGCGGCGGTTGCGGCCCGGCGGCACGGGCCGTTCAGGCCAGCAGGCCCGAGCTGCGCCACAGGCGGCGGCCGGCGCCCCGCAGGACGCCGATGTCGCCCAGGAAGCCGGTGAGCCTCTCGGCGCCGGTCCGCATCACCTCGCGCCGGTGCCCGCTCGCCCGGACCTGGGCGACGGCCTCGCGGCGGTCCAGGCCCACGTTCGTGTAGACGGCCGGGTTGACGAAGGCGACGGAGAAGACCCGGGCCGCCTCGCCGCAGCTGAGTCTCGTCAGGGACGCCTCCCAGCGCGGGCAGCCCACCATCTGGCGGCGCAGCTCCTCGCGCGCGTACCGGACGTGGCGGGCCTCCTCCACCACGTGGATGCGGGTGACGCCGCGGACCAGCGGCTGCACCCGCTCGTCGGGGAAGGTGAGGCGCTGCATGTAGTCGAGGATCTCCTCGCCGAGCAGCGTGCAGGCGAACGAACCCGGCGTGGTGGACACGGTCTTGAGGACGCGCGCGAGGTTGTGGTGCAGCGGGGACACGGGGTACGCGGGGGCGCCGCCGCGCTCGATCAGCCGGGCGAACATCTTCGAGTGCCGGCACTCGTCGGCGATCTCGGTGAGCGCGTAGCGGACGTGCGCGCTGGTGGCGGGCTTGTCGTAGACGTGCCGGACCAGCAGCTGCATCAGGATGAGCTCGAACCAGATGCCGAGCGAGGCGAGCGAGGCGGCCTCGTGCCGGGAGAGCTCGATGCGCTGCTCCTCGGACATCGTGCGCCACAGCGGGGTGTCGTAGAGGGAGAGCAGCTCGGGCGGCCAGAACCACTTGCCGTCCTCCAGGGGCGCGTCCCAGTCGAGTTCCGTGTCCGGATCGAAGGAGTGCCTGGCGGAGGACTCCAGCAGCCTGAGGGCGACCTGTTCGCGGTCCTTGAGCGGCCCGAGCGCGTCCCGAAGCGGGCTGACTACAGGGTTACTTGGGGTCACACCCTTATGAGACTGCCTGTCAGCAAGCGCGTCAATCCTTTCGGGTGAGTTGATGAAGGATCGTTGACCCGGCGGTAACCGGCGTGTGAGCCTGCCATGGGGACCGGCGGGGCCGGTGGCCCGGGGGAACCTGTGGTCCGGGGGAACTTGTGGTCCGGTGATACGGGCAGAGGACGGGAGACGCCGATGGCGACGCGCAACCTCTACGCACATGACCCCGGCGACCCCGGCTGGACGGTGCCGGCCACGGGCGCCGCCCGCTTCAGCTGGGAGGCCATGTACCCCGGCCAGGAGAACGGCACGGGCAGGGACCGGCTGCTGGCCCTCTACCAGAAGGGCAAGGACAAGCAGTGGGATGCGGACAAGCGCATCGACTGGACCCTGCCCGTCGACCCGTACGACCCGCTCGGCCTGCCCGACGAGACCAGCCCGCTCCACGGCACCCCGTACTGGGACCGCATGAGCGACAAGGACAAGGGCGAGCTGCGGCGCAACTACACGGCCTGGCAGTTCAGCCAGTTCCTCCACGGCGAGCAGGGCGCGATGGTCTGCGCCGCCCGCATCGTGGAGTCCGTGCCGGACCTGGACGCCAAGTTCTACTCCGCCACCCAGACGATGGACGAAGCCCGCCACGCCGAGCTCTACGGCCGCTTCCTCCACGAGAAGATCGGCCTGCTCTACCCCATAGACGACAACCTGCAGGCGCTGCTGGGCGACACCTTGCGCGACTCCCGCTGGGACATGCCGTACCTCGGCATGCAGGTGCTCATCGAGGGCCTGGCCCTCGCCGCCTTCGGCATGCTGCGCGACATCACGGACAAGCCGCTGCCGAAGCAGATCCTCGCTTACGTCATGCAGGACGAGGCCCGGCACGTCGCCTTCGGCCGCATGGCGCTGCGCGACTACTACCGGCAGCTGTCGCGCGCCGAGCTGCGCGAGCGCGAGGAGTTCGTCATCGAGGGCTGCTATCTGATGCGCGACCGGCTGCGGGGCGAGGTCGTCCTCACCGACTTCGGTCTCCCCCTGGACGAGGCCGTCAGGCTGAGCGAGGAGTCCGAATACCTGCGGGTCTTCCGGAAGTTGCTGTTCTCGCGCATCGTGCCGTGCGTCAAGGACATCGGGCTGTGGGGCGAGCGGCTGCAGCGGGCGTACGTCGGCATGGGCGTGCTGGAGCTGGGCGACGCGAGCCTGGACCTGCTGATGGCGCAGGACGAGGAGATCGCCGAGAAGCTCGACGCGCGGCGCTTCGCGGAGGAGGAGGCCGCGCGGAAGGGGGAGGTCGCGGAGGCGATCGCTGCTGGTGCGGGAGAGGTCGCCACTGGTGCGGGAGAGGGCCCCGCTGATGGGGGAGGGATCCCCGCCGGTGCGGGAGAGATCGCCGCTGGTGCGGGAGGGGCTGCCGAAACGCGGGAAGTGTGAGTCACCGCAAGGGACTTGCAGGCCTTGAGGGCTGATGTCCTTCTTCGAACCCTCTTGGGAACCTTCCTTTCGGTATGGACGTCTTCGGGTGCACACCGAGGGAGGGGACGCTCATGGCACGACCGGCCGCTCGGAGGAACCGGCACCTCGTCGTCGCGACGGCGTCGGCGATGGCGCTCTTCGCCACGATATCCGGCTGCGTGGCCATGGCCACGGAGGACCCGGGGTCGGGCGCGGGCCCGAGCAACAGCAGCGGAGGCAGCGGAAGTTCAGGCAGCGGGGACAAGGGGAGGTCTCCCGGCGCGGCATCCTCCGGCGCGGCGACGCCGCCGGCACGGGTGTCGGCCGAGATCACGCACGAGAGCGAGGACCCAGGAAAAACGGTCAACCTGACCATCGACGACGGGCCCGAGCCCGGCTGGACGGTCAAGGTCCTCGACCTGCTCAAGAAGTACGACGCGAAGGCGACGTTCTGCATCATCGGGTCGCGGGCCCAGGAGTACCCCGACCTCGTGAAGAAGGTCGCCGCGGCCGGCCACCGGCTGTGCGACCACTCCGTCGACCACAACACCGCCATGGACAAGCGCGCCGAGTCCTACCAGGAACAGCAGGTCCTCGACGCCCGGAAGTCGATCGAGAAGGCGGCGGGGGACGGCGCCAGGGTGCTCTACTACCGGGCCCCGGGCGGCGCCTTCACCCCGTACAGCCGTGAGGTCGCCGCGTCGCACGGCATGCGCCCCCTCGGCTGGAACATCGACACCCACGACTGGCAGAACCCCGGCGTCGACCGCATCGTCGACACGGTGAAGAAGGGCATGAAGGAGGGCCCGACGGTGCTCTTCCACGACGGCGGCGGCAACCGCGGCCAGACGGTGGCGGCGCTGGAGAGGCTGCTGCCGTGGTTCAAGGAGCAGGGATACAAGTTCAGCTACCCGAAGATCTGAAGGGGCCTTTCGGCCTTTCGGCCGCCGGCGAGGACCTGCCGGCGAAGCGCGGCCAGGACCTACCAGCGAAAGAGATCGGAAGCCGGGGACGGACGGTCGGGCTCCGGAAGGGGGGTGGCGTTGCGCGGGTGGTCAGGGACGAGGAACCACCTGCGGGCCGAGGCGAGCCACCAGATACCGGCGAACCCCAGGACGGCGGCGACCGCGACGGGGGCGTAGTTGAACGTGTCGGCGGTGACGGGGCTCGCCTGCGGCAGCATGAACAGCACGGTGATCACGGCGACCCAGCCGATGGCCACGACGCCGACCGGCTTCGACCAGCGGCCCAGGTGCCAGGGACCGCGTTCGAAGGCGTCGCCCTTGCGCAGCCGCAGCAGGGTCGGCGCGGCGTAGGCGAGGTACAGGCCGATGGTGGCGATCGAGGTCACCGCCGCGTAGGCCGTGGAGTTGACGAGGTAGGGCAGGCCCAGGGCGAAGGCGCCCGCGGCGGCCAGCCAGACGGCGTTGGTGGGGGTGCGCGTCTGCGGGTTGATCCGGTGCCAGACGCGGGAGAAGGGCAGGGCGCCGTCCCGCGAGAACGCGTAGATCATCCGCGAGTTGGCGGTCACGGACGCCATGCCGCAGAACAGCTGCGCGACGATCACGACGAGCAGGAGCAGCTTCCCGCCGGCCGGGCCGAGCGCGTCCAGGAAGATCTGCGCGGGCGGGACGCCGGTCACGGTGCCGGTCGTGCCGTCCCAGTCCTGGATCGCGTACGTCAGGCCGGCCAGCAGCACGAATCCGGCGATCCACGACGCCCAGATCGACCGGACGATGCCGCGCGGCCCCGCGACCGCCGCGTCGTTCGTCTCCTCCGTCATGTGCGCGGAGGCGTCGAAGCCGGTGAAGGTGTACTGCGCGACGAGGAGCGAGATCAGCCCGACGTAGAGGCCGGAGCCCCAGCCGGTGTCGTTGACGAAGTGCGTGAAGACGAACGACGTCGACTGGTGCCGGCCCGGGACGAGGGCCAGCGCGCCGACGATCACCAGGACGCCCAGCAGGTGCCACCACACGCTCACGGAGTTCAGGAACGCCACCAGCCGCACGCCGAAGGTGTTCAGGGCGGCGTGCAGCAGGAGCACCGCGCCGAACAGCGCGATCGTGTGGCCGGGCGTCGCCGCGAAGCCGAACTGCAGATCGAGGTAGGCGTTGAGGAACGAGGCCGCGCCGAAGTCGATGCCGGCGGTCGCCGCGACCTGCCCGAGCACGTTGAACCAGCCGGTGAACCACGCCCACGCCGCCCGCGACCGCTGCGGCGCCATCCGGTGCGCCCAGAAGTACAGGCCGGCCGAGGTCGGGTACGAGGAGCACACCTCCGCCATCGCCAGCCCCACGAACAGGGACATCGCCCCGACGCCGATCCAGCCCCAGGTGAGCATCGCCGGCCCGCCCGTCTTCATGCCGAACCCGTACAACGTCATGCAGCCGGAGAGCACGGAGATGATCGTGAACGAGACGGCGAAGTTGGCGAAGCCGGACATGTGGCGGGCGAGGACCTGCGTGTAGCCGAGCTGGCGCAGGCGCTCCTCGTCGGAGACGCCGGGGCCGCCGGGGCCGCCGGGGAGGTCGAGTGGCACGCGATTCTCTTTCTCGTGGAAAACGGTCAGGGAATGTGCGTGTTGCGGAAACCGGGACGTAGCAGAGGCGTGGACGTAGCAGAGGCATGGACATAGCAGAGGCGTGGACATAGCAGAGACGTGGCAGGGCAGCCGAGGGGTCAGAACCGGGGAGCGCGATGCCGGTGGGCCCGCCCGTCCCGGACGGCCCGGAGCGCCCACTTCCGGTGCCGCAGGAAGAGCTCCCGCGGCTCCCCGCAGTACGACCAGGGCACCTCGGAGGCGTACGGACCGATGGCCTCGAACACCTCGTGGGCCTCCGCGTGCCGGCCCGCGAGGGCCAGCGCGTGGGCGAGGTAGTTGGCGTCGTCCGTGAACTGGGCGTGGCGCCGCGGCCCGCGGTGCCGCCACCAGCCGTCGAGCACCGGATCGATGTGGGGGCAGTCGATCCAGGGATGGACGCTCAGCCCGTAGCTTGCCGCGTCGGTCTCCATCCGGTGCCGGTGCGACTCGGCGAGCGCGACCAGCGGCAGCACGGCGAGCGGCAGCCCCCTGGGCGCCGTGTCGGCCCGCTCCTGCGCCCAGTGGAACATCTCCGCCCCCGAGCCGTGGTTCCGGGCGAAGAGATAGGTGAGCATCTCGTGGTGGGCCTCGCGGTTGTACGGATCCCGCCGCACCACTTCGCCCCACACCTGCTCCAGCACGTTCCGGCCCGGCGCGTGGACCCGGAGCAGCGCGAGCATCACCACCCACGGCGAGGGGTCGGCCGGCACGGCCTCGGCGGCCGCCAGACAGGTCGCCCAGGCCCGCTCCATCTCGGCCCGCCCCGCCCCGGCCCCGCTGATCACCGACCGCACCGCCTGCACGTGCGCGAGCAACGCCAGCGCGTCCCCCGACCCCGGCTCGGCCCGCGCCCACGTATCCGCGAACCGCAGCCCCGCCCCGGCCCGCGCCAGCACCTGCAGCCGGAAGATCCGCCGGTCCCAGTCCGCCCCGGTGGCCCCGATCAGATCCCGCGGCCCCTCCCACCGCCCCATGGCGGCGTCCTCCAGCACGGCCCGCAACGGCAGATCGTCCCGGGCCTGATGCAGCACCAGCCCCTGCCCGGCCCCCCGCCGAAATCTCATCCGCCCCGCTTCCCTGAGTAACCGTCAAGTAGGCGTATTGCAGGAAAACTTGACAGGCCCGGACCACTCCGGGATCACTCCTGTCCCTAGGGGAACGCACCTTACCCCGGGCGGCGCCGAAAGATGCGGACAACAACAAAAGACCCGGACTCAGCAGCGCTGAGTCCGGGTCTTCATCACGGCACTCGCCGACCGGGCGATCAGATCGCGCCGCTCCAGCAGAAGTGCCCCCGGCAGGATTCGAACCTGCGCACACGGCTCCGGAGGGCGTTACCCCTTCGGCTCTGAACGGGCCTCTGACCTGCGGGTTCTTCATATACAGAACTCATGGGTTCGAGGTTCACGCGTCACTCACGCGTGGGGATGGGGAAGGCATCACGATCTCGTGGTGTGCGCTGCCCTAGTCCCTGGCGTTAGACGTAACCTTGCGACGGACCTTGCGCTGCGTGTGTGGGGCGACGGGACGGCCAAGTAGGCGGTCGAGGACCGCGAGAGCTGCCGACTGCCGACCTTGGTCCTTGGACCAGACCGCAGGACAAATGACCAAGAAGAAGATCAGCAGTGCTGCGGCACAGCTCGGTGCGCCAGCGATGAGGCCAGCCATATAGTCCTGGCGCAGGGCGCTGACCACTGGAGCCGCGGCCATCGCTCCTCCGAGAGTGATCGGTATAGCCAGTCGGCGCCCTGGCTGCTGCCTGTCGAGGGCAGATTCGCTTTCCCTCTGGAGGGGATTGCCCGTAGTCTCAGACAAGAGAACTCCTTCCTACTGGTGGGTAGTTTTCGCGCAGACGGCTTCCTGTTGCAGCAGGGAGCCGTCGCCTTTTGGCGCCGACTCTGCCGTCTGCGAAAACTCTGACACGCTCCACCGACGCGGGGGGTGCGCAGAAAACTTCACGGGACTATCAATGCCCCGCGTTCTGGGGCGTGTTGTCGCAGGTAGTGCAGCGTTTCGGTGTGGCGCACCGGATGTCTTGTTGTGATCCAGGTCACATGGCGGTTGGGTCGGAATGTGAGCGAGGCCACACTTTCTGGGCCTCGGGGGGAGATGTTGTGCCTCGGCGTATGCAAGTGCTGAGTGGTCATGGTCCGTTGATCGAATTCGCCCGTGCGCTGCGCGACTTGCAGGTCCGCACAGGGGGTTCAGTGGGGCAGGCGGTCTCGCGTGGCGCCTCCCGCACAGCCGTTTACGAGGCCCTCGCAGGCAAGCGCCTGCCGACCAATGAGACGTTGGAGTGCATCATCGCCGGCTGGGGGGTGTTTCGGGAGGTGTCGAAGTGGCGTGCGCTTCGACGGCGGACGGAGGAGGAGTTGTCGGAAGAGGCGAGGTTGAGGGGCGAGGTAAAGATCAAAGAGACTGCCGAAGAGCAGAGGTTCCTGCGGGAGTTGACTAAGCTCTGGGAAGAGAGCGGATGCCCATCCCGTAATGAATGGGGCAAGGCTGCTGGCCTGAGCCCCCGCACCGTCAGTGCCTACCTCGAGGGCCGTACGCTGCCTGCGCCTGACAAATTTACCGACCTTATTGACGGGCTGGCAGAGCTTTGTCCGCATGATGAAGATTGGATCTTGGCGCAGGGAGATACGCTTCGCGGAGAATACCTGCACCAGGCAAGAGTTGCTCGGAGGGCCGCTCGCCAGGAAGCGCGCATCCTGGCCATGGTTCTGCCCGGGGGGCAGCCGGGTTCTTCGGGGCGTAGCTCCTGAGAGGTATGCAAGGTGTCATAGGGAGTCTGCCTCTTGCGTGTTGGGAGAGGCGCTTAACGTGTTCGCTGACCTCGCTTATCAAAAACGTTCAGGTGTTCCAAACTGTGTTGCTCCGCGATTAGCCTGAATGGTGTGCGTTTTGTGACCCGGTGCGGGGCGCGACGATCGCGGAGGGGGCAACCAGAGCTAATCATTAAGTCCACCTGTGAGGCCCTTGGGATCCCCAGGGCTGAGTCAAGATTCCGCAGTGAAATCCACCGTGCTCCCGACCGCCAACTGCTTACTGCCTCTATGAAGGGGTGGAGCATCGTAGTCGGCGCGTTCGCCGCGGCAGAGCACTCTGGAGTGCAAGGAATCCGCCACGAGGGAGATCCCTGGGGGAGTAGTCGTGGCCGCCCGAGTTCACAGCCAGGCGGCTATCTTCAGTCGTCATCGTCATCATCACACCTCTTGAGGGTCTGGAAGAATTCTGGCGCATCCTCGCGTGCGCCGCCTTTAGGTTTAGTGATTTTACGTTCATGGTTGATCGTCCATCGCCTCCCTAGTGCATCACGGAACTCGACCTCAACGGGCTGGTCTCTGACCCTGAGCTGGACGGTAAAGCCTCCCGCTCCCGATCTGACGAGTTGAATAGTGCGGTTCTTCTGCTTCCAGGTGTCGCCATCCCGTGAAACTTCAATTCGAGCCGTCTTCTTGGACGGCAGCTCGGAGAGATATGTGAGCAGCTCCCGAGAGTTGGGGTCTGTTACGTAGATTTCGTAAGCGCCGACATCGCTGGTGTTGGATACGTTCAGAATATGCTTGGGGCTGCCCCCTTCGACTAGCGTTACTTCGCCGATCCAAGCACCCACTTTGCTTGCGTGCTCGCGCTTTTGATCTTCCCTGCTCCGCCAAAATGTGGCGGCGGCGAAAATCAGTGACCCGCTCGTGAGGAAGGTGCCAATCCACAGGGGAACGGATCCCCATTCACCTCCGAGCCACCCGGCAATGTTCAAAGATGTGCTCATGGCTCCATTGTCACAGCCCTGGGCTAGAGGCAATGTCAGTCGCTATCTGTTGGGGCGAATGGAGTATATTTTTTCCTGCGAATGGGTGCACAGGGTTAGTTCCTCCTACTCGCTGGGTGAGGTCGGCCCCTGTCGTCTAATTTCAAGGATTGTGGCTCGCCGAGGACTCTCAGACACCCGGTGAAGTTCTCTGTAGGGATTGTCGGTATGGCCTTCTATAGTCAGCGGGACCCGAGCTACCGGGCGCCTTCGCGCCCAGCTTTCCCCCCGGCTCTCTCTGCCTGCAGGGATGACCTTCACCCATTTTCCTAACAGTCAAGGGGTGGCTCATGGCTCTGCTCCCCGCGCACGCGGGGATGCCTCAGGTGCTACTGACGTCAGTAGGAGCTCCTGCCCCTCGTGTGGGACGCTGACCTCACTCGCGCGTACGCCGGCGTTGCCTGCTCTCCGCGCACGCGGGGATGGCCCCGTGCGAAGCTGGGGACAGTCAGCTGCTGTCACGCCAGGTGGGAAACGGGGAGGACACGTGCCGCAGGCCAGTCCGCGAGGTACTTACTTGCAGGTCGCGGGTGCTCTGCGTGAGCAGATCAAGGCAGGGGAGATCGTGGAGAGGCTGCCGTCCAAGGCCGACCTGCGACGCATCCATGGCGTGGGTGCCAGCACGATCGACCGTGCGCTCGCGGTACTGAAGGACGAAGGGCTTATCGAGTCAGTGCGGGGAGCTGGCAACTACGTGGCGGGCACCGGTGACAGACGTCCGCTCGTGGAGAAGGTGACGGACCTTCTGCGGGTAAGCGGCGTTAAGCCAGGAGACGCATTCTTCACCGAAGATGAGCTGTGTGAGCGGTTCCGTGCTTCCCGAACCGCGGTGCGCTCCGCTATCGCAAAGATGGAAGGGCAAGGGCTGCTTGCCGGCGCCGCGCCGGGAAAGCGGCGGGAGGTGCGGGCCCTGCCGGACGACGGTCACTGATAGAGGGTGGATCAGTATGCGAATGACGAAGTGGGCCTACGAGTTGTCGCGAGCTCTGCTGTCTGAGCCGCTTCCTCGTCGATGGGCACACTCGCTCGGAGTGGCGGAGCGGGCCCGGAGCTTGCAGCCGATCCTTGGTTACGATGCGGAGCTCTTGGAGGCCGCGGCCATCCTGCACGACATCGGGTACAGCCCAGCGTTGGTCAAGACGGGGTTTCACCCGCTCGACGGAGCGCGCTTTCTCCGTCACGACCAGAAAGCGGACGAGCGCATTGTGAGGCTCGTGGCTCATCACACCTTCGCCCTGCTGGAGGCGGAAGAGCGAGGCCTTCTGGAAGAGCTCGCCAGTGAATTTGTCATGGAGGAGCCGCACCTTGTAGATGCCCTGGTCTACTGTGACATGACGACGACTCCGGATGGCACACGGACCGAACCGAAGGATCGGGTGGACGAAATCGTCCAGCGGTACAGTCCTGATTCCATCGTCGGGCGCTTCATCCAGCGGGCAGCGCCTGAAGTCCAGGCGACGGTCGCGCGAGTGGATCAACGTCTGGCCGTGGCCGGCCCCCGCTAGCCGACATAGGGTGACGTGCGCCCCTCCTCCAACCCGTGATCGATGCGCAGCCGCATTGAGGGGTGGATGTCGAGACTGGGTAGGTCGGCAGGTAGCACCCAGCGGACGTCCTTCGACTCCTGGCTGCCGCGGAGCGCGCCACCTGTTGGATGGGCACGAAAGCAGATCGTGAACTGCTGGCGAACCTCGCCATCGTCGTACGCCATGACATGACGTGGGTTGGTGTAGACACCCGTGATGCGTTCAATCTCGATGACGATACCTGTCTCTTCCCGCACTTCCCGGATGGCCGTATCGGTAATGCTCTCCCCGATATCGTGGCCTCCTCCGGGGAGTGCCCACAGGTTGTTGTCCGTCTTGTGGATGACAAGTACTCGTCCTGCATCGTCAACAACGACGACACTGGCTGAGGGAACAACCGAGTTGGCTTTCGGGGCGTGCGGGTCTTCGAAGTAGTCGATGCGGCCCATGGTGGCGTTCTACCTCAGCATTCTTTGGGGGACGAGATGCGGCGGGCGGACTCCCAGACTCGTTCGATGCTCTCGGCGTACGTGTCGAATAGCTCCCCGCCTGGAACTCGCTGGATGTGGAGCACTGGGGCGAGCCAAGCGCTGATGCCGTAGACGTGAGTATTGGCAAGCATCTCGTCGTCGGCTCGGTAGAGCGAGTTGTATAACGTGGTGCCGTGAAGGCGGAACTCCACGCCAGGCAGGCTGAAGAGTTGGGCACAGTTCACGAGAGCGTTGCGGGTCTTGCTCGCTTGTGCGTTTCCCACCCCCTCCTCCTCGCCACGAACGGCGACAGCAGCGGAGTCCGGATCGCCGAACATGAATCGCATGTGCAGGCCGGCCGCGGACTTCTCCTTCACGATTCGATGGAACTCCAGGTCCTCGGTCAGCCAGAAGGCGGAGTAAGTGAGGACGTCGAACTGCCGTGTTGCCCGTGCGTACAGCTTGGGCCAGAGAGGGCCCGGCACGACGTTGCGGTGAGGGTAGACCCTGACCAGCTCGGCCTGGCCGGCCTCGATCACCTCGGAGGCGGTGTCCTCCTCCGGCCAGAGGTGGGACACCTCTCGGCGCAGGAGGGCGGCCGCAGCGTACTTGTGCCGGCGGTACGGAGGCCGTCCGTCGCTGATCCAGCGCTCCACCGTCTTGACGTTCACACCGAGGTGATCCGCGACCTTCTCCAGGGTCAGACCGGACTCCACGATCGCCCCACGAAGCCGCTCATTGGCCATGCCGCACTCCTGACGTTGGGACGCGCTGGGACGTCTTGACGGTAGATGAGACGTCTCCAACACGTCCAGCAGCGCGGTTACTTGTCTCGCTTGGGACGTGGAGCCTGTAGAGGCGCCGAACCGAGAGCGTTCGCGAGCGGGATCCCCTGAAGGGCTTGACGCCGCGAACTGCGCTCGGCACGATACGAGGTAGGTAATACATATCTCGCATCGCGAGGTGTGATCGGTAAGACCTGCACCAACGCCCGGCGGTCCCGTGAGGACGGGAGCCCCTTTGAGCAGGGGATACCGCGCTGTCGGGGAGTGGCTGGTCCTTGAGAACTGAACAGTGTGACGAGTCGACGGGGTGAGAGTCCCCGTCCCCGCGGCGACCGGGGCATGTCGTCGGCGGCCACTTCCCTGCGCGCCGGCTCTGGAGAACATCCCTGGGGATCATCCCTCCATTCCTGGAGGTCAGCCCTTCAGATGCCACCCGGTGCGTGCCTGTGGGCGTCGTCTCAAAAGTGGACCAGGATCGACGTTTGAAAGTTGACCCCCTCCGGCGGTCTGGCTCGTTGAGCCAGGCCGGGAGGGTGGGTGATCAGCGTGGAGGACTGGGCCGAGATCCGGCGGTTGCACCGGGCCGAGAAGATGCCGGTCAGGGCGATCGCGAGGAAGCTGGGGATCGCCAGGAACACGGTGCGGCGGGCGGTGGCCAGTGACGCGCCGCCGAAGTACCAGCGGGCGGCGAAGGGCTCGATCGTGGACGCGGTCGAGCCGCAGATCCGCGAGCTGCTCGAGCAGTGGCCGGACATGCCGGCGACCGTGATCGCCGAGCGGATCGGCTGGAGCCGGAGCCTGACCGTGCTCAAGGACCGCGTCCGCGAGCTCCGGCCGGCTTTCCAGCCGGTCGACCCGGCCTCGCGGACGGTCTATGAACCGGGTGAACTCGCCCAGTGCGACCTGTGGTTCCCGCCCGCGGAGATCCCGCTCGGGTTCGGCCAGACCGGTTCCCCGCCGGTCCTGGTGATGGTCTGCGGCTACTCGCGCTGGATCAGCGCGCGCATGCTGCCGTCGCGCAACGCGGCCGACCTGATCGCCGGGCACTGGCGCCTGCTGACCGACCTCGGAGCCGTTCCGAAAGCACTGGTCTGGGACAACGAAGGCGCCGTCGGCTCCTGGCGGTCGGGCGGCCCCCAGCTGACCGAGGACTTCGCCGCGTTCGCCGGCCTGCTGGGAATCAAGATTATTTTGTGCAAACCCCGTGACCCCGAGGCCAAAGGACTGGTTGAAAGGGCGAACGGGTACTTGGAGACCTCGTTCCTCCCCGGCCGGGTCTTCACCTCGCCGGCGGACTTCAACGTCCAGCTCGCCGACTGGCTCACCAAGGCCAACCGGCGCCTCCACCGCACGTTGCAGGCGAGGCCCGCGGACCGGCTCGACGCCGACAAGTCACGGATGCTCGGCATCCCGCCGATCTCCCCGCCCGGCTGGTGGAAGTCCAGCCTCAGGCTGCCGCGCGACCACTACGTCCGCCTCGACACCTGCGACTACTCCGTCCACCCCCTGGCCGTCGGCCGCCGGGTGGAGGTGACCGCCGACCTCGACCAGGTCCTCGTCACCTGCGACGGCACCGAAGTCGCCCGTCACACCCGCTGCTGGGCCAAGCACCAGACCCTCACCGACCCCACTCACGCGGCCGCAGCCGTCGCTGCCCGCACCACCACCAAGCCCGAGCCCGCCGAGAAGCTCGAGGTCGAGATGCGCTCGCTCGACACCTACGACCGCATCTTCGGCGTCATCGACGGCGGCCTCGGACAAGGAGTCGCATGACCACCACGAACTCGAAGAAGACCGTCGGCACCGGCAGGGACGTCACCTCCGAGATCTTCTTCCTCACCCGCGCATTGAAGGCCCCCTCCCTGCGGGAGGCGGCAAGCCGCCTCGCCGAGCGGGCCCGCGCGGAGGAGTGGAGCCACGAGGAGTACCTCGCCGCCTGCCTCCAGCGTGAGGTCGCCGCCCGGGACGCCCACGGCGCCGAGGGCCGCATCCGCGCGGCCCGCTTCCCGGCCAGGAAGTCTTTGGAGGACTTCGACTTCGATCACCAGCGGTCCCTGAAGCGAGAAACGATTGCTCACCTGGGAACCCTCGACTTCATCGCGGGGAAGGAGAACGTGATCTTCCTCGGGCCGCCCGGCACCGGAAAGACCCACCTCGCCACCGGGCTCGCGATCCGGGCATGC
The DNA here is from genome assembly GCF_000719265.1 of Streptomyces roseoverticillatus. Classification (GTDB taxonomy): domain Bacteria; phylum Actinomycetota; class Actinomycetes; order Streptomycetales; family Streptomycetaceae; genus Streptomyces; species Streptomyces roseoverticillatus. The sequence continues at coordinate 265,033 of NZ_JOFL01000008.1, forward strand.
CAGGCCGGCCACCGCGTCGCCTTCGCCACCGCCGCCCAGTGGGTCGCCCGCCTCCTCGACGCCCACAACGCGGGCAAGCTCTCCGAGGAGCTCACCCGCCTCGGCCGCTATCCCCTGATCGTGGTCGACGAAGTCGGATACATCCCCTTCGAACCGGAAGCGGCCAACCTCTTCTTCCAGTTCATCTCCGGCCGCTACGAACGCGCGTCCGTGATCGTGACCAGCAACAAGCCCTTCGGCCGCTGGGGCGAGGTCTTCGGCGACGACACCGTCGCCGCCGCGATGATCGACCGCCTCGTCCACCACGCGGAAGTCATCAGCCTCCGCGGCGACAGCTTCCGCATGCGCGGACGCGACCTCGGCCGCGTCCCACCCGCTGAGACCAGCAACGACTGACCTCAGCGGGCCGAGCATCCCGCGACCGCGGGGCAGCGAGGCTAGGACTCGAACCTGTCCTGCGCGTCATCCGCAGCGTCCTGGGCCTGCTGCTGGCCTCTCTGGGCCTGCTGCTGGCCCCTTTCCTGAGCCTGCTGACGACGCTCGGACGCTTCGTCCTGGGCTCCTTCCCTGGCCTTCTGAGCCTGTTCCTTCAGCTGCTCGGCCTTGTCCTGGAACTGGTCCTTGATGCCCATGGCTGATCCCTCCGCGACAAGTGGTCGAGATCCCAGAATGGCGAAGACCAAGCCAGCCCGCACCTGGAACCGGCCAGGACCCGACGACCCATCGAACAGGAGGGACGCCAGCACAACAGCACCGCTCGGCAGTAATCAAACAGACGTGGGGGTCACCTTTCGCCCGTCGAAAGCGGGTCACTGTTCACGCGTCGCCGACACGTGCCGCCCTGCTGGCGTCAGAGCAGTGACGATGACGCGTCCGATTCCTGGCTCGGGGCTGGTTCGCCGTGGCAACGGAGAACCAGCGAAGTCAGCGCTTGTTGCCGCAGCTCATTGGCTGCGGCCGGTTGCCTCCTCCGCCCGTCCGCGCGGTTTCGCGGCGTACGGGCGGGGTTGAGGGGAGCCGGTGCCCGTTCTGCGGGCCCGTTCCGTCGCACCTTCCACGCCTACGTGAGGAGTTCGCATGTTCGGCAAGAAGTCGCAGCACGAGACCTCCGAGGACCTGACCACCCCCGAGGCTGTTGCCCGGGGCCAGAAGGTCTACGACCGGATCGTCACCGGCAAGTGCAAGGACGTCCGCGCGGAGCTGGACGCCGCCCATGGCCGAGACTGCAAGAGCAAGCGCGCGAGCTGAACGAGATGACGTTCGCCGCCGGCGACAAGGTGCGGATCATCTCGTGTGAGGACGACCCCCGCGCGGTCGGCCGGGCGGGCCGGATCGTGGACGAGGTCCCGCCGGGCCCGCTCACGGGCGGTCGGTGGACGGTAGCCGCAATCGGTCTCCTGATCGGCCCGGTTCTCTGCCACGGCCACGAGCTCCAGAGGCGATGACGCCGAGCTTCGAGGCCGGTCGAGTCGTCCAGAGCATGAGCACGGTACCGCCGCCCCCATCCGGGACCGCCGTGCACGCCACCGTCTGAACAGCCCAGCCACCGGGGCGGCCGCCTCTCGCCAAGGACCGCGGCCGCCCCGGCTCCCTGAACGATCCCTTCGCGCATCGAGGAGTTCCGCAATGACTGAGCGCATGTTCGTCTCCGAGACCACCGGCCCGGTCGTCCTGGGCCTGGACCTGCCGATGGGGGCCATCGACGTCCAGGTCTTCGAGAGCGTGACCACCGCCGGGGTGGTCCTGATAACCGACGACGATTCCGGCCCGGCGGCGGAGGCCGTCGCCCGGGCCCGTAGCAGCCAGAACGGGCAGGCCATGACCGTGGAGGTCCCCGAGATCGGCAACAACGTGATCATGCAGAGCTTCCAGGGCAACCGGCTCGTGCAGCAGATGGGCGTGGTGAACGGAACAGTCACCGGGGCCGTGATCATCGGCGGCCGAGTGATGAGCGGCGGTGGGGGAGGGATGGTCACCGTCAGCCCGATCCGGGCGCGCGTGACGCTCCCCGCCGGCTCCTCGCTCGGCATCGTCTCGCAGTCCTCGGATGCTCGGATCTACGGGGACATCGAGCAGGTGGAGTTCCGTTCCGTCTCCGGTGATCTGCATGTCCAGGCCGTCCGCCACCTGAATGCCTCCACCACCTCCGGCGACGTGATGGCGGACCGCGCCGCCGGCCGCGTGACCGCACGTTCGGTCTCGGGTGACATCGGGGTGGAGCGGTACCACGGGGAGGCCGCGGACCTGAGCACGACGTCCGGCGACGTCTCTGTCACAGCGGTGGGGCAGGCGTCCGGCGTCCTGCGCGCCCACAGCGTCTCCGGGGACGTCACCGTGACCGGCGCCGGAGCACTGCAAGTGAGCGCCCGCAGTGTCTCGGGACGCGTTCGGACGCGCTGAACTCACTCGCACGTTTCTCCCGCCGGGGTGGCTGCCTCTCGCCAAAGACCCAGCCACCCCGGCTCCCTTCGCAGAGGAGAGATCCGCATGCGTACGTACATCGGCGGCCGCCGCGCCGCCGACCGCTGGAAGTACGACCTGCCGGCGGCGCTCAGCTTTAAGGAGCTGCCCGTCGGCATCGACCACGACCTCTTCCGCGGCCCCCTCGGCCCGGAGACGCCCGAAGACCGGGCCGCTCGCCGGGACGTGGCCCGAGAGGTCCTCGCCGAGCTGCACGAGCGCGCCGAGGCCGGGGACGAGATCGCCGCGCGAGACGCCCAGTACGCGGAGGCGCTCACCCTGACCGTGCCGTGCTGGCGTACCACCCGCGTCGCCTGCATCCACCGGCAGGGAGAAGCGGCATGAGCGAGCTGGTGATCGCGCTCGCCGCCGCGGCGCCGCTCGCGGCCGGATGGTCCCTGCACGGCGTCCTGCTGCGCCGTCGGCTCGCCCGGTACCGGCTGGACCCGCTGACGGGCCTGCCCGTCCGCCAGACCTTCGAGGCCGAGGCCCGGCGGGAGCTTCGCGGGCCCGGACGGGTTGTCGTCCTGCTGGACCTGGACGGCTTCAAGGCCGTCAACGACACCTACGGTCACGCGGCCGGTGACGCCGTCCTCGCCGCCGTCGGACGACGCCTGGGGCAGTGGGCGGCGGACCACGGCGGCACGGCCGGACGGCTGAGCGGGGACGAGTTCGCCGCCACCGTGCGTCTCAACCACCTGCACCGGCTGCCGGCGCATCTCCGCGAGTTGCACGGGAATCTCTGCGCCCCGGTGCCGTTCCGTGAGCAGCAGCTCAAGGTCGGAGCGTCCATTGGCGCCTTCTCCGTGATCGGTCAGCCGCGCCCCGACCTCAGTACCGCGCTGCGGCGGGCGGACGAAGCGATGTACACCGCCAAGCGATACGGCGGAAGCTGGCAGATCGCCCGGGGCCCCATCCCCGAGATGACCACCACGAACGGGCGTCGCACCGGCCGCCCGGGCACCAGCCCGCTCCCCGGGGGTGCGCGATGACCATGCTGCGCCACCGCCTCTTCCGCTACCTGCACCCCCGCCGCTACCGCGCCGGACAACTGGCCGAGCAGCGGCACCAGTTCCTGGACCTCGACCCCCATCTGGTCCGCGACGACTACACCCGACCCGCCCCGCTCACCGCCGCGATCCCCTACCGCAACGCGGATCGGGCCGGCACGCCCCCGGGAGGTCGTGGTGAGTGAGCTGAGCGCATGGCGCGAGCAGCGGCGCCAGGACCGGCTGGCCGATCGTGAGCAGGACCGGATCGACAAGTCGCAGGCTGCCGCCGAACGCCGGGAAGCGCGTCGCCTGGAGCGCGAGCAGGACCGCGAGGACCGGGCCGCCGCCCGGGCGGAGGAGCGTCAGGACAAGGCCACTCGCTCGGAGCGCCGCCGGGCGGCTCGGGCCTGGATCGTCGAGAACGGCGCCCTGATCTGCACCGCCCTGGTGATGAGCTGTGCCATCGTGCCCGCACTGGCTGCACAGGTCGTCGCCCTGACGACCGCTGGGCTCGGAGCGCTGTTCGCCGTACTGCTGGCGTCCATGTTCGAAGGTGCCGCGTGGGCGGCGACGTTCGGCGCGGCCCAAGCCGCCCGCCACGGTCAGCCGACGGCTCGCTACCGAGCCGCCACGTGGGGATGCGCCCTCGTGGCGGGGGCCGTGAACTTCTGGCACGGCAGCCATGACTACGGTCTGTGGCTCGGCGTCGTTCTGGCCGCAGCCTCACTGTTCGCGGTCGGGATGTGGGAGCTGCACCTCCATGGGGCCCACGCCCCCACCGCCGATGAGCGCGAGCGTTCCCGGCACGCACGGCGGCGGCGACGGCACCACTGGAAAGTGTGCCGAACCGCGGACCGGCTGATCACTGCCGCCCCCTACGGTGCGCTGCCCGCCGAGGCGGCATTCATCAGCGCCTGGCAGGTGCGACACGGCACCCGTCCAGGGCTGACCGCGGGCCTGCTGGGTGCACGGCTGGCCGCCGAGGCAGGCATCGGCCAGGTGGTCGAGTCGGCCACGGACAGCCACCCGCAGCGCGTCACGGCCCGCTTGTGGACGAGCACCGACGACGTCCTGCCCGTCCTCGGGGCCATCTCACCGATCGACCTCTCAAAGCATCAGAAAACCTCACGATCGGTCGCAAATCAATCTAGGGGTGACCAGCAGGAATCGATCCCCGACCGGCTTGCAGGATCGGCCGATCCGTCGCCCGATCCTGTGCCTGCCCCGACCCCGATCCGTTCGCTGCGCGCGCCGCGCAGGGCGACCGGCTCCGTACCGCCCTCGGCCCGCACGCTGCGACCGGTCCGCACAGACGACGAACTGCTCGCTGAGGCCCGCGACCTGACCGCCCGCTGGCCGCGGGAGGAAGTCTCGGCCGAAGGGATCCGCAGGGCCCTGCGCGTCGCGCCGGCCAAGGCCCGGTGGCTGCGCGACCGGCTCAAAGCCGATCGCCAAGCCGCGGCCGCACCCGCACCCGCACTGAGGAAGTGAAGGAGACAAGCGTGATCGCCAAGACCATCGGAGAACACGGTGCGGCCATCAAGGCCCTGAACCAGCTTCTCCACCAGTTCCCGCACTTGCCCGCCTCCACGGTCAGGGTCAGCACCCTCATAACCCCGGCCGGGATCGGCCCCGGCATTGAGGTGACGCCGGCCAGCCTGACCGACTTCGAAGTCTGGCGCGAGGCCCTGAACGTCGAGCCGGAAGCGGTGGAGTGGAGTTCTGAACTCCTCAGCGTTCACGCCCGTTTCGCCGGCGCCGACGTGACCGTCCACGCAACCGCCAAGGCGGTGACGTGGTGATCGGCCCCATCGGCGACTTCCCGTACCTGCTGGAGCAGGTCAGCGACCACATGTACCCGGACGATTCGTTCGCGGTCCTCAACGGCATCTACTTCGAGGCCGACCGCCACTACCTGTACGCGGTGGCCACGGACCGCCACACCCTCGCGGCCACCCGCCGCAAGCTGGCGACCGGAGCGGCCACCGGATGGTCGCGGTTCGTCCCCGCTTCGGCACTGAAATCCGTGCGCGCCTTCGTCCGGCTCAACCGCCGCTCCCCGGTGCACGTCGGCACAGCATCGCCCAACGGATTCGCTCTGGCCACAGAGGACCAGAGGCTGGAAGTCCCCGTGTACGAGGGAGAACTCCCCGAAGTCTGGCGCGGTCAGTGGCGCAGCACCCTGGCGCAAGCCATTGCCGCAGGACCGGCACTGCGGCAGGAACTCCAGCTCTCGCCGGTCCTGCTCGCCCGCTGGGGCAAGGCCGGAAGGGCCGAGCGCCACATGCCGCTGACCGTGTGGTCCTCAGGGCCGAACCGGCCGCTGGTCATCGCCTGCGGGGAGGACTTCCTCGGCGCCCAGATGCCCCTCCGCTACCAGGGAAATCCGCGGCTCCGGGTGCTTTCCTCCTGGGTCGAGAGCCTTGAGGCAATCGAGGCGAGGAGGGCTGCGTGATGCCTACGCCTACCAGCGCCCGGAGGGCGCGCCGTCTGATTCCCCTGGTCGCGGCGCTTGTCGGAAGTGCGGTTGCGGCGTACTGGGTGCGGAACCTCCACACCTACAGGGTTCCTCTCACGGAGGCCCTGGTACCTGCCGCGGCCATCTTCGCCTGTGCGTATTCCGCGGCCCGCGAGATCTTGGCAGCCCTGTGCGCCGAGACGCACCGCTGCCGCGTCAGCGGCTGCAACTTCCGCGTCCGGCTCACTCGCCCGGACGCGGTGGAGAGCCGGCGTTGGCAGGAAGCCGCAGCTGCCCATCCCGACCATGAGCGCTACGACCGCGCTTGACCTGCACGGTCTTCGCTCAGTGAGGTCCCGGACGGTCGGCCGTCCAAAGCGCCGTCCGGGCCCCTGACTCCCACTTCAAGGAGCAGTTCCATCGTGACGGAGATAGACGTCTCCGGTCCGCCTGTTGAGGCGCCGGAGGAGAAGACGGCGGAAGTCGTCGACATCATCACCAAGCGCCCCGCCCCGTCCGCACCCGCGCCTGCCGAAGCGCCGGCCGCCTTCGACCCGATTGAGGCGGAGGACGAGCGCGGGGATGAGGAGGAGGGACGGCCGCGGCCGGTGGACCCGCCGGACCTGCCCTCGCCCGGGGTCACCACGTTCAAGCGCAAGCCGATCCTGCCGGGCTGGCTGCTGTCCAAGCGGGACTTTGCCGCCACTGTTCAGCGGGCCTGCGGCAACGCCCTGTACGCGACTGCCTTCCACGGTATCCGCACTCCCTGGTACGCATTGCAGCTGGGCATCCTTGCTCCGCGGGGTGCTGCCCGCATGGTGCGGGAGACGAACCGTTGGGTGTGGGATGCCGAGGCCGCCCCGCTGCGCGCCTACGAGGTGTTCCACGAGAACACCGGCGAGTATCTGAAGCTCACCCGTCAGCGGGACCGCCGGGTACGGCTGCGGGTGCTGGTGACCGCCGTCGGCATCGTCTTCGGTGCCGCGTTCGCTCTGGCCCTGTACGTACTGGCCCCGGCCTGGCTGGCAGTCTTCGCCTCGGCCGCGGTGCTGACATGCGGGTTTCGGGGTGCGCCGGCGGATCAGCCGGTGATCGGGCCTGCGGTGATGAAGAGCGAGTTGCAGAAGCTGACCGGGTCGATCGTGCTGCGTGCGCTGGACAACATCGGTAACCCCAAGCTGTCGGCTGCCATCAAGAAGGGCGGCGACATGAACGGGCTGCACTTCACTTCCGAGATCACGCGGGATGGGCCGGGCTACCGCGCCGACCTGGACCTGCCCTGGGGCGTGACCCCGGAGGACATCATGGAGTCCCGTAGGGCCCTGGCCTCCGGGCTGCGGCGCAAGGTCGGCTGCGTGTGGCCGGCCGCCGACCCCGAAGAGCACGAAGGACGCTTGATCTTGTGGGTGGGCGACAAGCCCATGAACGAGACGAAGAAACCCGCCTGGCCGCTGCTGAAGTCCGGGCAGGTAGACCTGTTCAAGCCGGTCGTCTTCGGCAACGACCAGCGCATGCGTGACGTGGCGGTGACCCTGATGTTCGCCTCCGTCGTGGTCGGCTCCATCCCGCGCATGGGCAAGACGTTCCTGATGCGCCTGCTCCTGCTCATCGCCGCCCTCGACCCGCGCGCCGAGCTGCACGCCTTCGACTTCAAAGGAACCGGAGACTTCGGCGCCCTGGAGCCGGTCTGCCACCGCTACCGCGCAGGCGATGAGGACGAGGACATCCTCTACGTCCTGGAATCCCTACGGGAGCTGCGCCAAGAGCTGCGCCGCCGGGCGAAGGTCATCAAGTCGCTGCCGCGCTCGCGTTGCCCGGAGTCGAAGGTCACTCCGGAGCTGGCGAACGACAAGTCGCTGCGGCTGCACCCGATCGTGGCCGGGTTCGATGAGTGCCAGGTCCCCTTCGAGCACGAGAAGTACGGCGCGGAGATCGAAGAGATCTGCACCGACCTGGGCAAACGCGGCCCCGCCCTCGGCATCGTTGCTCTGTTCGGGACGCAGCGCCCGGATGCCAAGTCCCTGCCGACCGGCATCAGCGCGAATGCGGTCCTGCGGTTCTGCCTGAAGGTCATGGGCCAGCCCGCCAACGACATGGTCCTGGGCACGTCGATGTACAAGGCCGGGTACCGGGCGGCGATGTTCTCCCGCACCGACCGTGGCATCTGCTGGATGGCCGGCGAGGGCGACGACCCGCGCATCGTCGCGAGCGCCTTCGTTGACGCCGTCGGCGCGGAGAAGGTCGTTGCCCGGGCGCGGAAGATGCGCGAGGAGTACGGCAACGTCACCGGGCACGCGATCGGCCAGCAGCCCGCCGGCGGTGAAGCCACCTTCGACCTCCTCGCCGACATCCTTAAAGTCGTCCCCGCCGACGAGGACAAGGTCTGGAACGAGAAGGTCGCCGAGCGCCTCGCCACCCTCCGCCCGGAGATCTACAGCGGCTGGAAGGCCGAAACGGTCGCGAAGAACCTGCGCCCGCACGGGGTCAGCGTCCAGGACGTCTGGGGTACCACCGAGCAGGGCAAGGGCACCACCCGCCGCGGCATCACCCGTGCCGACGTCGCGACGGCCATCACTCAGCGTGACGGAAAGCAGTCTCGGGGCTGACCGCGTACCGGTGCTAGGTCTAGCACTCACCGTTGCTAGGCCTAGCACCCCTGCTAGCGCCCCAAACCGCATCTGATCAGCAGCCTCGCACCTAGCGGCTGACCTGCGCGAACACCCCAAATCCCGCCCGGAAGGCCTTCCATGACCCTCCCTCTCCTTGCTAGCGCCTGCCTCATCGCTGTCACGCTCGGTTATGCGGCGCTGTGTGCGGGATCGCCGTTCGGCAACTGCCGCAAGTGCCGCGGCATGGGCCACAAGCTCAAGCACGACCGCAAAGGCCGCCTCAAGCGTGGCAAGGACTGCCGCCGCTGCGACGGCCACGGCAAGCGCATACGCATCGGCCGCCACCTCTACAACCTCTGGCTCCACACCTACCGCGACGGCACCCGGTGATCCGTCGCCTGCTCTACCTCGCTCTCACCGCCGTCCTGCTCGGTCTCGCCACCGGCACCTGCTCCGGCCAGGACACCGGCCCGGCCACGCCGCCGCCCGCCACCACAACCCAACTCCCCTGAAAGGAGGCCTGCCGTGGCCCTGACAGTGTCCATGGTCTTCCTGTTCGGCCTCGTGCTCTGCTTCCTCCTCCGCTCCAAGTCCCTCGGCTACGGCTCCGCGTTCATCGCCATCATGTTCGGCTTCTACCTCGCCTCGACCGGCGCCGCCGAGCCCGTGAACGACCTCACCACCGCCGTCGTCAACGCCATCGACAACATCTAGGAGGCCGACCGTGCCCGAACCCATCGCACAGCCCGGCCCCGCCACCATCACCCTCATGGCCGCAGGCCACCTCCGCGACGCCCTCAGCGCCCACGCCCGCGGAGACCTGCCCACTGCCATCAGCGCGCTGATGAGCATCGACCCCGAGTCCTGGCAGGCCATCGAACACCGCCTGTCCCTCCTCGGCGGCACCGCCGCCGATCTCCTCCACAGCGTCAGGGAGATCCGCCCGTGAACCCCGAACTCCTCGCCGCCGGCGTGCTCCTCGGCCCCGGCCTGATCCTCGGCCCGCTCTGCCTGCTCGGGCACCGCCGGGCCCGCCACCACGACGACATCGCCGCGGCCGTCCTCGCCAGCTTCACCTCCACGCCGCCCTCGCCGCCGGGCGAGCCGCGACCGCTCCCGGAGCAGCAGCTCGCCCCCGTCATCGACCTTGAGGCACGGCGCCACCACAACCGCAGGGCCGCCTGACTGGCGGCTCGTTCTGAGCCGCGAGAGGAGAGAGCCATGTTCGAGATCCGCATCATCTGTGACCCGGCTGATGTATCCCGCATCAGTGCCGCGCTGAACTTCACATTCGCCACCGAGGCCGTGCGTGAGTACCCCGCCCGTGTCGGCCGGCGTACCCGCTTGTACGCCATCGCGGACCACCATGCAGCCGAAGGGGAGTGGCCCTCGCCCACGGAGGCATACGCCAACGCCCCCGACACCGAGAATGAGCGCGCTTGGGTGGACGAAAACCTGGCCGCCGAGCACGCATGGGACAGCTGCCGCGAGTTCTGGCTGCGGCAGGGCGCGCTGTGGGACCGCATTGCCCTTCGTGAGGAAGCCGATGGACACCACGGTGACGCATGTGTCCTGGCCCGTCAGGCGGGCCGCCGCGTGATGGACATGGACGGTGAGCGCACCACCTGCGACACCCGCGCATACCTCCGCCAGCAGTACGCCCGGTTCCTGAACTCCAGCGAAAGCGAGTGATTCCCGTGTCTGTCGGAGAGACCACCATCACCGTCGTCGGCAACCTGGCCGGTGACCCGGAGATGCGCGTCACGCCCAGCGGCGTGGCCATGGTGCGATTCCGCATCGCCTCCACCCCGCGCAGCTACAACAAGAACGACGGCCAGTGGCAGGACGGCACCACGATGTTCCTGCGTTGCACCGCCTGGCGGGACCTCGCCGAGAACGTCTCCTCCAGCCTCACCAAGGGCACGCGCGTCGTCGTCACCGGCCGCCTGCGGCAGCAGGACTGGGAGACCCCTGAGGGGGAGAAGCGCTCCATGCTCGCCCTGGAAGTCGACGACATCGGCCCGTCGCTGCGCTTCGCCACGGCCAAACCCACCCGCGTCCAGAGCAGGAGCGCCGTGCCGGCGAACGACGCGTGGAACATCGGCGCCCCGGCTCCGACCCCCGCCGTAGCCACGTCCGGCGCAGCGGACAACGAGCCGCCGTTCTAGCTCCGCCCGGGGCGGCCGCCTCTCGCCACCCCTCACCGCGGCCGCCCCGGGTCTCTGCCCCTTCGCCAGAAGAGGAGACCCGGACCACGATGTCCGTCCCCATTTCCCCGCCGCTGAACCCGCGCCGGCTGCGCCTGCTCGACGCCATCCGCTGTCTGCCCGGCGAATGGACGACCCAGCGCGCCTACCGCCTCTACCAGAGCGCCGGGTGCGGCCCCAAGCGCGCCACTGCCCGCAATGACCTCAAGGCCCTGGCACGCTCCGGCTACCTGACCCAGCACGACACCTTCGGCCGGCGCTACTTCACCCTCAAGCCGACCGGCTCCTGACGTGCTCCCGGGGCGGTCGCTTCTCGCCACGGACCGCGGCCGCCCCGGCTCCCTGTCTCTTCGCCAGAACGCACGGAGGCTCTGTGCTGACCCTGACCGATCTGTTCTGCGGCGCCGGCGGCTCGTCCACGGGCGCCATCACGGTTCCCGGTGTCCGGGTGCGGATGGCCGCGAACCACGCCCGGTACGCCGTCGACACGCACCAGGCCAATCACCCCGACGCTGATCACGACTGTGCCGACCTGTCCCAGGTCGAGCCCCGCCGCTACCCGCGCACGGACATCCTGTGGGCCTCTCCGGAGTGCACCAATCACTCCGTCGCCAAAGGCCGCAAGCGCGGTCACGGCGCCCACAGCGACGGCCTGTTCGCCGAGGACGGCACCGACGAAGCGGCCGTCCGCTCACGCGCCACCATGCACGACGTCCCGCGCTTCGCCGAAGTCCACCGCTACCGCGCGATCATCGTGGAGAACGTGGTCGACGCCTACTGGTGGGGCCCCGAACAAGCTCCGGGCGCCGCCTTCCAGGCATGGCTGTCCACCCTCCACGCCTGGGGATACGAGCACCACATCGTGTGGCTGAATTCCATGCACGCCGCCCGGTTCGGGCCGGCCGCACCCCAGTCGCGCGACCGCATGTACGTGTTGCTGTGGCGCAAGGGGGAGCGCCGCCCCGACTTCGACAAGTGGACCCGGCCCGAGGCCGAGTGCCCCACCCACGGACGGGTGCGCGCCATGCAGGCATTCAAGCGCCCGGACCGACGCTGGGGTCGGTACGGAGCCCGCGCCCAGTACGCGTGGCGCTGCCCGCGGACCGAGTGCCGCAACGCCGTCGTGGAACCGGAAGTGCGCCCGGCCGCCGAGGTCATCGACTGGGGGCTCCCCGCAGTTGCGATCGGCGAGCGCAGACGTCCTCTCGCGGCCGACACGATGCGCCGCATACGTGCGGGATTCACCGCCTTCGCCGAACCGCTCGCCGTTCCCGTGGAAGGCAGGGACGGCAAGCGCGCCGCGCCCGTCTCGGCGCCCCTGCGGACGGTGACGACACGGAACGAGACAGGAATCGCCCTGCCGCCGTACATGGTCGAACTCAGGGGCGGCGGATCCTCGCACCGCGCCATCACCCAGCCCCTGGCAACCGTGTGCGCCTCGGGCAACCACCACGGAATCGTGACTGCCCCCGACCTGGTCGTCCCCTACTACAGCAACGGCACCGCCCGGCCCGCCAGTCGGCCGCTGCCCACGGTCACCACCGTCGAGCGGCACGGGGCGCTGTACGGGGGCACGGTCTCGTCCCTGGAGGAGTGCCGGTTCCGGATGCTGGAACCGCATGAGTACGCCGCAGCCATGGCCTTCCCCGCCACCTACCGGCTGCTGGCCAGGGACAAGCGCACCCGGGTCCTCATGCTTGGCAACGCCGTCACCCCGCCCGCAGCCCGGGACCTGATCGCCATGGTGAGCGAAGCCATCACCGGGCAGGAACTCCAGCCCTGCGCCTGAACAAGGCCGGAGCGGCCGCCTCTCGCCAAAAGACCGCGGCCGCTCCGTTTCTCCGTCCCTTCGCAGAAACGGGAGAACCACCAGCATGACACCAAACGCCCCCTCGGCGCTGCTGTCCGCCGCAATGGATGCCGCCCGCCGCGGCTGGCCCGTCTTCCCGCTCCGCCCCGGCGACAAACGCCCCGCCGGCCACGCCGAGACCCGCTGCCCCGGCACCGGCCGGTGCGCTGCCGGTCACCGCACGCCCGAACAGCGCGCCACCCGCGACCACGCGGCCATCACCGCTGCCTGGTCCACCACCCCGTACAACGTCGGCATCGCCACCGGCCCCGCCGGCCTGCTCGTCGTCGACCTCGACGTCCCCAAGCACCCGGACGACACCCCGCCCCCGGAATGGGCCGAGCAGGGAGTTGCCGACGGCTTGGACGTCTTCGCCGTCCTGTGTGAACGGGCCGGGCAGGAACTTCCCGGCGAGACCTTCACGGTGCGCACCTGCCGCGGTGGCCTGCACTACTACTTCACCGCACCGGCAGGAAAGACGCTACGCAGTGGAGCAGGGACCCTGGGCTGGAAGGTCGACACCCGCGCATGGGGCGGATACGTCGTCGCCGCCGGCAGTACCGTCGGCGACCGCCCGTACGCGATCGTTCACGACGCTGCTCCCTCCCCCCTCCCTGCGTGGCTCTGTGAGCGGCTCACCCATACGCCCGCACCCGCTCCCATGCCCTTGGCCACCCTCTCCGCCCGCATGCGCAACGCCAACGCCTACGCCCAGGCGGCCGTACGCGGCGAGCTGGAGAAGATCGCGGCTGCCGGTGAGGGCTCTCGCAACCGGACCGTGTACTTCGCCGCCTACGCCCTCGCCCGCCTCATCAAGCTCGGGGACCTGGCCGAGGCGGACGTCGAGGCGGAGCTCATGACCGCGGGACAGGCCAAAGGGCTCCCCGCCGGGGAATGCCGCACCGCGATCCGCTCCGGCCTGACCCGCGGCGGCGTGACGGGGGCGAGCGCAGCATGAGCACCCCGCCCGCCGACAGCGACCTGTGCGCAGGCTCCGCCGCCGACCCGGACTCGGCGCCGGTGTGGGAGGACCCCATCCCGCTCGCCGGACCGCGGATCCTGGCCCCCTTCCCGCTGCCCGCCCTTCCCGAATGGCTGCGCGAGTTCGTCGCCGCCGTCGCCGAGGAGACCCAGACACCGGCAGACCTCGCCGGGTGCGTGGCCCTAGCAGTGCTGGCCACGGCAGCGGGCGGCCGGACCGTCGTCCACATCCGGGGCAACTGGCGCGAGCCGACGAACCTCTACGTGGTCGTCGCCCTGCCGCCGGCCAACCGGAAATCCGCGGTCTTCGGCCTCCTGACGGACCCGCTCTTCGAAGCCGAGAAACAGCTCATGGAAGCGCGGCTGCCCCTCATCATCGAAGCCCAGATCACTGCCCGCCTGGCCAAGGAAGCCGCCGACAAGGCCACAAGCAAGGCCGCAACCGCCAAGGAAGACGAGCGCGACGAGCTGATCGCCAGCGCCGCCGCCCTCGCCCGGACCGCAGAGAGCATCACCGTCCCGGCCGAACCCCAGCTCCTGGCGGACGACACCACCGCCGAGACCGCCACGACACGACTGGCCGAGCAAGGCGGACGGATCAGCGTGATGTCCGCAGAAGGGGAGATCTTCGACATCATGGCGGGCCGCTACTCCAGCGGCGGTTCACCCAACCTCGGAGTCTTCCTCAAAGGGCACGCCGGCGACCGCCTACGGGTCGACCGGCAGACCCGCCGCGAGTACATCGAGCAGCCCGCCGTCACCATGGGCGTGTGCGTCCAGCCACAAGTCCTGGACGCCATCGGCCGCAGCGAAGCCGCCCGCGGCCGAGGCCTGCTCGGGCGCTTCCTCTACTCACTCCCCGAGTCCCTCGTCGGGCGCCGCAAAATCAAGCCCGAGCCGATCAAAGAGGAAACTCAGGACGTCTACCGGCGCAACATCATCGACCTCACCCTCGAACTCGCCGAGTGGACCGACCCCGCCGTCATCCAGCTCACGCCAGAGGCCGACGCCGCCCTGATCGCCTTCCAAGAACGCGTCGAGCCCAAGCTCGCCGCCCGCGGCGGCACGCTCGGGCACATCGCAGACTGGGCGGGCAAGCTTGCCGGCGCCACCGCCCGCATAGCAGCCCTGCTCCACCTCGCCCGGCACCTCAAAGGCGCCCACACCAAACCCGTGGCCGAGGCGACCATGCTGGACGCCATCGCGCTGGCGGACTACTTCACCAGCCACGGCCTGGCCGCCTTCGACGCCATGGGAGCCGACCCGACCACCGACCGGGCCCGCAGTGTCCTGGAGACCGTGCGGGTCCAGGGCTGGAGCGAGGTCAGCAAACGCGACCTCATGGTCAAGCTCTCCCGCTCCGAGTTCCCCACGGCCGCCGACCTGGACCCGGCCCTCGACCTCCTGGAGGAGCACGGCTACATCCGTGCCCGTACCGCCCACCGCTCCGGCGGCCGCGGCCGGCCGCCCTCCCCGCGCTACCTCATCCACCCCCGTCTGACCCGACAGGCCGCCCCCTGAACCCCGCCACACAAACCACAGAATCACAGAAATAGCCCGATCAAGCCCCTGGCCTGCATAAACAGCGCTCACGGCAGCTGCCGGGGGGCCGTCACAGAAATCGGCGAAACGTCCACAGAAATACGGCTCACCCACTCGCGCGCCGCGCGGCACCCGCCGCCGACGGCCTGCCGCACCTATTTCTGTGGAACCTGGCGTGATTTCTGTGGCGGCCCTCTCCCTGCGTGTCACTGCTGGTCAGACACAGCACGGAGGGTTTCTGTGTATTGCGTGGTTTCTGTGGCGGGCCCCCGTACTTCTCTTGCTCTCTCGCCCAAGGAGGAGTCGTGCCCAAGCCCCGCGACGAACTGCTGACCATCCCCCAAGTGCTGGACGAACTGCCCGGCGTGTCCAGGTCCACCTTCTACCGCTGGCGGCAGCTGAGGAAGGGGCCCAAGTCGATCAAGCTCCCGAACGGCTCGGTGCGAATACGGCGTTCCGAGCTGGACCGCTGGCTCGCAGCGAGGGAGGACGCTGCGTGATCGACCGAAACAGAAAGAGCCTGCAGCGCCCCGCGAGCAGCACGGGACCGGCGGATGCTGGTGGGCCCATTCTCTCCACGGACGTCCGTCTTTGGAGTGTGAGCAAGGTCAACAGTAAGAAGGCGCCCTATCAGCTGCGTTGGACCGTTGCGGGGGAGGTCAAGACCGCCAGCTTTGCCACGACCACGCTCGCCGACAGTCGCCGTTCGGAGCTGTGGCAGGCGATGCGGCGGGGCGAGGCGTTCGACGTCGACAGCGGCCTGCCCGAGTCCGAGTTGCGGGCCGCGGCCGAGAAGGCGAATGCCCGACCGGATCCGAGCTGGTGGGACTTCTCGCGTGAGTACATGGCGGTCCGGTGGCGGACCGCGGCCGCGAAGACGCGGGAAGGGCTGGCGGACAGTCTTGCCACGGTGGCGCTGGCAATGATGGAGGAGGGCGCCGGAGCTCCGGAGCTGAAGCAGGTGCGTTTGGCGATGCGCTGGGCCGTCGTTCCTGCGCACAGGGATGAGGAGGCCCCTCAGGAACTGCGCGCTGCCTGTGCGTGGCTTTCCAAGCGCTCCCTCTCGCTCTCCTCCCTGCTGGAATCAAGAGTGGTCAGGGATGTCCATTACCGGCTTTCGTTCAAGCTGGACGACACCCCGGTGGCGTCGGAGACGTACAAGCGCCGGCGCCGCGGGTTCAACACCGCCATGGAATACGCGATACAGGAGGGATACCTGGACGCGAACCCTCTGGCGGGCGTGAGGCGTAATGGATCTTCAAGCAGTGGCGTAGTCGATCCGCGAGTTCTGGTGAATGAGGTGCAGGGGCGGCAGCTGCTCACGGCCGTTTCGTACGTCGGATCCGTTCACCGGAACCGTGGCCGCCGGCTCGTGCCGTTCTTCGGCTGCATGCTCTACGCGGCCACGCGGCCGGCCGAGGCGGTGGGTCTGAAGGAGTCGCAGTGCTATCTCCCCGAAACCGGCTGGGGGAGGATCACTCTGAAGGAGACGCGGCCCGTCGCGGGGAAGAAGTGGACGGACTCGGGTGAGCGCCACGACAAGCGGGGGCTGAAGTCCCGGGACGTCGAGAGGGATCGCCCGGTGCCCATACCGCCGGTCCTCGTGCGGCTTCTCCGGGAGCACATCGCGGAGTTCGGCACCGCCGCCGACGGCCGGCTCTTCGCGAACGAGCGAGGGGGACTCCTGGGGAGTTCCAGCTACTGGCGCGTCTGGCAGGAGGCCCGGGAGCTCGCTCTGCCGCCGGAGAAGGTGGGCTCGCCGCTCGCCCGGCGTCCGTACGACCTCCGGTCGACCTGCATCACCAACTGGCTGCGCTCCGGGCTGCCGGTCGCCGAGGTGGCCCGGCGGGCCGGCAACTCCCCGGAGGTGATCCACCGGAACTACGCCGGCTGCATAGACGACAGCGAGGAGGCCAACAACCGGAAGATCGAGGAGACCATGGGGTGGGCCTCGGACTCCGAGGCGGGCAACAGTCCGTGACCGTCGCCTGAAATCTCACTCGCCACTCACTCGCGACCAGCGGCGGACAACGACAAAGCCCCGGACTCAGCGGGACTGAGTTCGGGGCTTCATACTCGGCACTTTTGCAGGTCACCGGTCAAGTTTGACCGCTCACTGCGAAGTGCCCCCGGCAGGATTCGAACCTGCGCACACGGCTCCGGAGGCCGTTGCTCTATCCCCTGAGCTACGGGGGCGTGTCGTCCGCGTCGCGCGGTGACGGGTAGAACATTACCAGCTTCGGATGGGTGATCCGCAACGTCGTTCGGCGGGGTCCGGGGG
>NZ_JOFL01000009.1 GCF_000719265.1 Streptomyces roseoverticillatus
GGTCCGCGAGACCTCGCAGATGTTCATCACCGGCCCCGACGTCGTCCGCGCCGTCACCGGCGAGGAGATCACCCAGAACGGCCTCGGCGGCGCCGACGTCCACTCCGCCACCTCGGGCGTCTCCCACTTCGCCTACGACGATGAAGAGACGTGCCTGGAGGAGGTGCGCTACCTGCTCTCCCTGCTGCCGTCCAACAACCGCGAACTGCCCCCCTCCGCCCCCTCCGCGGACCCCGCCGACCGGAGCACCGACTCCCTCCTCGACCTCGTCCCCGACGACCCCGGCCGCAGCTACGACATCCGGGCCGTCATCGAGGAGATCGTCGACGACGGCGAGTACTTCGAGGTGCACCCGGCCTGGGCCACCAACATCGTCTGCGCCCTGAGCCGCATCGACGGCGGCGTCGTCGGCATCGTCGCCAACCAGCCCGCCTCCTACGCCGGCGTCCTGGACATCGAGTCCAGTGAAAAGGCCGCCCGCTTCGTGCAGTTCTGCGACGCCTTCAACCTCCCGCTCGTCACCCTCGTCGACGTCCCCGGCTTCCTCCCCGGCGTCGACCAGGAGCACAACGGCATCATCCGCCGCGGCGCCAAGCTCCTCTACGCGTACTGCAACGCCACCGTCCCGCGGATCTCCCTGGTCCTGCGCAAGGCCTACGGCGGCGCCTACATCGTCATGGACTCCCGCTCCATCGGCGCCGACCTCGCCCTGGCCTGGCCCAGCAACGAGATCGCCGTCATGGGCGCGGAGGGCGCGGCCAACGTCATCTTCCGCCGCGAGATCAACGCCGCCGACGACCCCGAGGCCGTGCGCCAGCAGAAGATCAAGGAGTACAAGGCGGAGCTCATGCACCCCTACTACGCCGCCGAACGCGGCCTGGTGGACGACGTGATCGACCCCCGCGAGACCCGCCGGATCCTCGCCCGCTCCCTGGCCATGCTCCGCGAGAAGCACGCCGACCTGCCCTCGCGCAAGCACGGCAACCCGCCCCAGTGACGAAAGGAGCCCCGGTGACCACCGAGCTCTTCCTGCGCGTCGAGAAGGGCGAGGCGGGCCCCGAGGAACTGGCCGCCCTGACGGCCGTCCTCCTCGCCCGCACCGCCGCCGGCGCCGACCCCGGCGACCTGGCCCGCCACCACCGCGCCGCCGCCCGGTGGGCCCGCCCCGAACGCACCCCGCGCACGCCCGGGCCGCGCAGCTGGCGCGGCGCACCGCCTTCCGGAAGATGAGAGAGAGATGACACTGCAGCAGGACGAACTCGCCGCACTGAGCGACCGCGTTCGCGAACTCGGCGACCGCGCGGCGGTCAACGAGCTCCTCGACCGCTACATCGTCCTCCTGGACAACCAGGACGAGAACGGCTTCGACGGCTCCTGGCCGTCGGCCGTCTTCACCGACGACGTCAGGATGATCTTCCCCGTCGGCGCGTGCGAGGGCCTGTCCGACGTCGCGCGGCTGCACTTCGTGGCCAAGAACCGCTTCGACCGGTCCCTGCACGTGAGTTCCAACCACATCGTCACCCTGGACGGCGACCGGGCGGACGTGCGCCTGCACGTCCTCGCCACGCACGTGCACCACCCGGGCCCCGAGAACCGGCCGAACTTCGACATCGGCGGCTACTACGAGGGCGAGGCCGTGCGGACCGCGGCGGGCTGGCGGCTGCGCACCTGGGCCTTCCACCTGGTGTGGAGCACCGGGCCGGGCCCCGACGGGTGCCCCCTGGGCTGACCGCCGCGGCCGGGCCCCGGGAGCGGGTGCGGGCCCCGGCCGCGCGGTATTCGCGTCAATCCTTGGCGAAGGTCCCCAGCAGGGCCTCGGGGAACGCGCCGGAGGCCACGGCGACCGCGTTGAGCTCGCCGGCGAGCCTGGTCAGGCGCTCGACACCGGCCGCGCCGAGCCGCTCGTACGGAGCGCCGTCGAGCCGGTCGGTCTCCTCCTCGAGTCCTTCGCGCAGCCGCACGCCTTCGGCAGTGAGGGCACCGCCGGCGTCCAGGAACCCCCGCGCACGCAGGCTCTCCTCGGCCGCCGACCAGTCCTCCTCCGTCCAGCCGCGCTTGGACATCACGATCTCCTTGGGCATGCCCTCACTGCTCGCGCAGTGCGACACCAGCGCCTCGAGACCACCGATCCCGGCGTTCTGCAACG
Organism: Streptomyces roseoverticillatus; assembly: GCF_000719265.1. GTDB lineage: Bacteria > Actinomycetota > Actinomycetes > Streptomycetales > Streptomycetaceae > Streptomyces > Streptomyces roseoverticillatus. Next base: position 2,147 of record NZ_JOFL01000009.1, read on the forward strand.
CGATGACGTGGGCGTCGCCCCGGTGTTCCCGCAGGACGGTGGCGGCGTGCCACAGCGCGAGGTGCGCGGGGCCGGGGACCGGCTGCGCCGCCTGGGCGGCCGACATCGGCCGGCCGGGCCACGTACAGCCTTCCACGGCCCGCAGGGCGAGTTCCGCGGCCTCCGCCAGCTCCCGGGAGGCGATGACCTCCGCCCCGAGCACCCGGCGCAGGGTGGCGTCGGCCGCCCGCAGGCGCAGTTCGAGCACGGTGGCGGAGGAGACCGACTCCCACACCGCCGGAATGTGACGGGAGATCACGCGGTGGTGGAAGCCGTAGAAGACGGCCGTGACCGTGGCCGCCGCGACGGAACCGAGGGGCGCGGCCCGTCCGGCGAGGTAGGCGCCCATCGGGTCGGTGACGCCGCGGGCGGCCAGTTCCGTCCCGAAATCCGGCGAGAAGTAGAAAGTCGAATGCAGTGAATTAAGCGGTGTTTGGCAGTGTCGCCCGGCAAGCCTCGGCAGTGACGTCGAAATTGTGGTCATGGTGGCCGAGATTAGGCCAGGGCCGGCAGTCCGGGACAGTGAAAACATTCAGAGAATCGTGAAATGTTCGTCCGGTCCTCGACATATTTTCTCCCGGCGGGATAACGGATGCGGAAGTTCCGAGAATATGGGGCCCGGAGTCCGCCGGAGCCGTACCACCCCAAGAACCGAGTTCGGACACACAACGTTAGGACCAGCCGTGGTGACCCCCAACAACGATGAATTCCAGGGAGAACAGCCGATACCGAGGCCCGCTTCCCGCCCGGTGCTGGCGACGCTGCTGGTGGCCAGCATGCTCACCACCATGGCGGGCGCCATCATCGCGCCCTCGCTGCCCGCCATGGAAAAGCACTTCTCCTCGGTCGACAACGCCGCCTTCCTGGTCCGTATGGTCCTCACCATTCCCGCGTTGATGATCGCCGTCGGCGCTCCGTTCGTCGGGACGCTCGTCGACCGGGTCGGCCGGAAGCCCGTACTGGCCTGCTCCGTCGGCCTCTTCGGCATCGCCGGCGGCTCGGGCCTGCTGCTGGACGACCTGTACGCCATCCTCGCCGGCCGGCTCCTGCTGGGCGTGGCGGTGGCGGGCATCATGACCGCGACCACCACCCTCGTCACCGACTACTACCCGGGCGAGTCCCGGTCCCGGATCCTGGGCCTGCAGGCGGGCTTCATGGGCTTCGGCGGCGTCGCGTTCCTCTCCCTGGGCGGCGTGCTCGCGGACCTGGACTGGCGCGGCCCCTTCGCCATCTACCTCGTCGCCCTGCCGCTGACCGTGCTCGTCCTGCGCTACATCACCGAACCGCCCGCCGTGGCCGCCCCGGCCGGTGCCGACGGCCGGCCCGCCGGCGCCCGTATGCCCTCGCTGGCCTTCGGCATCTACGCCCTGGTGCTGGCCTCGCAGGTGATGTTCTACACGATCCCCTCCCAGCTGCCGTTCTACCTGGAGGACATCGGCGGCATCGGAGCCAGCGGCGCCGGCCTGGCCATCGCGCTGATGAGCCTGGCCAACGCACTGGTCGGCCTCAACTTCGGCCGGATCAACAAGCGGTTCGGCGTCCGGCCGGTCGCGGTGGCCACCTTCACGCTGCTGGCCCTCGGCTTCGCCACCATCGGCGCCTCGTCGCACGTCGCGCTGGTCCTCGCCGGCCTGGTGCTGGTCGGCGCCGGCATCGGCATGCTGATCCCCAACCTCAACACCTGGCTGGCCTCCCGGACGCCCGCCGCCATCCGCGGCCGTGTCCTCAGCGGCGTCACCTCCTGCCTGTTCCTCGGGCAGTTCCTCTCGCCGGTCCTCAGCCAGCCCGTGTCCGGCTCCCTGGGCATCGACGGGATCTACCTCGCGGCGGCGGGCATCGGCATCGCCGTGGCCGTGGTCCTGCTGCTCAGCCGGGCCGGCCGGCAGGACAGCGCCGGCGCCGCGCCGCAAGCCCCCGCTCCGCAGGCCGCCGCCGGCCGCCGCTGACGTGCCGCAGACCCCACACCCGACCGGCTCCGCCCCGACACCCACGAGGAAGACGACCATGCCCGACGCCCCGCACGCACCACGACGCGTCGACATCGTGCTCGACATCATCTGCGCGCACTCCTACATCGGCTACACGCGGTTCTCCCGGGCCGTCCAGCGCTTCCGCGAGAGCGGCGGGCAGGCCGAGGTGCACTTCCACCCCTTCCAGCTCGACCCCGACGCCACGGACCGGGGCGAGCCGCTGCTGCAGGCCCTGGAGCGCAAGTTCGGCGCCGGCGTCTTCCAGGAGACCGCCCGCGTGGCCGCCCACGCCGCGCACGACGGGATCGTCCTCGACTACGAGAACGCCGTCCACACCGGCACCTTCGAGGCCCACCGCCACATCGCGCTGGCCGCCGGGCAGGGGCTGGCGGAGCAGATGACCGAGCGATTCTTCCGCGCCTACTTCACCGACGGGGTCAACATCGCGGACCCGGAGACGCTGGAGCGCCTCGCCCGCGAGACCGGCGTGCGCACCGGCGGCGACGTGCCGGACGGCGCCGGCGAGGTGCGGGCCGGCCTGGACCGCGTGCGGCGCAGCGGTGTCCGCTCCGTGCCGGTCTTCTCCTTCGCCGGCGGCCCGGTGCTCTCCGGCGCCCAGCCGGAGGAGTCCTACCTGTCGGCCCTCGCAGGGGCCGCGGGCTGACCGCCCGCCGCCCGTCCCACTCATCACTGTCCCTCAGACAAGGAGCACACGTGTCCACCTCCCCCCTGAAGCTCGCCGTCATCCTGGCCAGCGTCCGCGAGAACCGCTTCGGCCCGACCGTCGCGAACTGGTTCGTGAAGAAGGCCGAGGCCCACGGCGGCTTCGAGGTCGACCTCGTCGACCTGGCCGACCACGAGCTGCCGTACGTGCTCTCGCACCAGCCCTCCGCCGAGGTCACCGAGACCCTGTCGAAGGTGACGCCGCGGCTGGAGCGGGCCGACGCCTTCGCCGTGGTCACCCCGGAGTACAACCACAGCTTCCCGGCCTCGCTCAAGAGCCTGATCGACTGGCACTACACGCAGTGGCAGGCCAAGCCGGTCGGCCTCGTCTCCTACGGCGGCCTCTCCGGCGGCCTGCGCTCCGCCGAGCAGCTGCGCCCGGTCTTCGGTGAGCTGCACGCGGTCCCCGTCCGCGAGCAGATCAGCTTCCACACGGCCTGGGAGCAGTTCGACGAGAACGGCCAGCCGAAGGACGAGGCGGGCACGTCCATCGCCGCCAAGACCCAGCTGGACCAGCTCGTCTGGTGGGCCGAGGCCCTGCGCGAGGCCCGCGCCCGCAAGCCCTACGGCAAGTAGGCCACCGCCGCTCCGCGGCCCCGGCGAAAGGGGCCGCAGGACGGCAGCCCTCCGCCGTACCGACCGAACGGACTGAACCCCCGCAGACCGTTCGCCCGCCGGACGCGGCGGCCTCCCCCGGGCCGCCGCGTCCGGCGTTTTCGTCCCCTGACGCCACCCACCGGAAGCACTCATGGCCACCACCACGGCGAGGAGCACCCGCACCGGCCTGCTGCGCGCCCGCGCCCGCAGAGCCCTCTTCGACGCCCTCGGCGTTCTCGCCCCGGTCACCCCGCACCGCCCGAAGGAGAACTGCGCATGAACGCCCGCCGTACCGACGCCGCACCCGCACCGGAGGAGGCCCGTCCCCTCCCGTGGCTCGCGGGCGACGACGAGGACCCGGCCCACGAGCCCCACATCGTGCGCGGCCTGGACTGACCGTGAACCTCACCGACACCGCCCCCGGGGTCCGCGTCCGCGACATCGTCCTCGACGCCGACGGCATCCCGCTGTCCGGCCTGATCGCCCTGCCCGAGGCGCCCCCGCGCGCCACCGTCGTCGCCGTCCACGGCGGCGGCATGCGCGCCGGCTACTTCCACGGCCTCAGCCACTGCGGGCAGTCCCTGCTCAACCTCGCCGCGGGCCTGGGCTACGCCGTCCTGGCCGTGGACCGGCCCGGCTACGGCATGTCCGTGCCCAACTTCCCCAAGGGCGCCACGCTCTCCGAGCAGTCCCACGTCCTGCACGCCGCCCTCGGCTCGTACGCCCGCGAGCACGACACCGGCGCCGGCATCTTCCTCATGGCGCACTCCTACGGCGGCAAGCTCGCCCTGCACGCCGCCGCGGACCCGCGCGGCGCCGCCTTCCTCGGGCTGGACATCTCCGGCATCAGCCACCGCTACGCCGTCGACCCCGCCCGCCTCGACGACTTCCACGGCGTCAAGACCTGGCCCCTGCACTGGGGCCGCCTGGGCCTCTACCCGCCGGGCACCTTCAGCGCCGCCAAGCCCCTGGTCACCCCGATGCCCCCGCGCGAGGCCCAGGAGGCGCCCCGCTGGGCGCAGGCCTTCCCCGGCCTGGCCGCCCGCATCCGCGTCCCCGTCCGCTTCACCTTCGCCGAGCACGAGGGCTGGTGGCACCACGACGAGGAGACCATCGCCTCCATGCGGGCCCACCTGGCCTCGCCGCGGGTCGTCTTCGACCGGCAGCCGAACGCCGGGCACAACATCAGCCTGGGCTGGGCCGCCCGCACCTACCACCTGCGCGCCCTGGCCTTCGCCGAAGAGTGCCTCCTCGCCCGCGAACTGGCGCCCGCCGGCCGTCCTCCGGCCCGTACGACCGACCCCGGCGGCCTCCCCGGAGCCGCCCGCATCCCGTCCCCGCGATAGGCAGGTGCACACCGTGCAGCCCTTCATCGAGCACGCCCGCTCCCTGCGCCTGCGCATCGACCGCGACGGCCGCCGCGCCGAGTTCGGCGCCCTGGCCGCGGGCCAGTCGCCCATGGCCCTCTTCGTCACCTGCTCCGACTCCCGCGTCATCCCCTCCCTGATCACCGGCTCCCGCCCCGGCGACCTGTTCGAACTGCGCACCGCGGGCAATGCCGTCCCCGCCTACAGCCACGTGCGGCCCGGCGGCGACGCGGCCACCATCGAGTACGCCGTCGACGTGCTGGGCGTGCCCGACATCATCGTCTGCGGCCACTCCCACTGCGGGGCCGTCGGCGCCCGGACCCGCGGCGACGACCTCTCCGCGCTGCCCGCGGTCGACCACTGGCTCACCACCCAGCTGCCCGGCGACGCGGGCCACGAGCCCGCGGACGCCGCCCGGCGCAAGGCCGCCGATCCCGGGATGCACGCCGCCGGCCAGCGCAACGTCCGCGCCCAGCTCGAACGGCTGCACACCTACCCGTGCGTCCGCCGCCGCCTGGGCGAGGGCACGCTGCGGCTGCACGGCTGGTTCTACGGCGTGGACAGCGGCCTCGTCCTCTCCCTGGACGGCGAACTCGACGCCTTCATGCCGCTGTGAGGCACGGTTTCACGCCGCCGTGAGCCACGGGTTGATGCCGCCGCGAGGCACGGGCGACCCCCTGTCGGCGCGTTGCTTGATCCCTTACCCTCCGGGGAACGGACGCAGCCGATCCGGTCCTGCCCGACCTGCGAGGAGGCCACCATGAGCCGACCAGCGGAGCCCCGCTCCCGGGAGGGGTGCGAGGGGGGACACGAGCGGGGAGGTGTCTTCCCCGCCCGTCACCTCCCGGCCGGCACCGCCGCCGGCGCCCCGTACGACCTCGACATCCGGCCCGAGAACGCCGGCTGGGACCACTGCTCCCTCAAGGTCGTCACTCTTCCCCCCGGCGGCACCCACACCTTCCCCACCGGCCCCAGCGAGTGGGTCGTCCTGCCGCTCAGCGGGGGGTGCACGGTCGCCACCGGCGGCCTGTCCTTCGCCCTGCGCGGGCGCGACGGCGTCTTCGCCTCCACCACCGACTTCGCCTACGTCCCCCGCGACACCACCGCCACCCTCACCTCGGCGGCCGGGGGCCGCTTCGCCCTCGCCGGCGCCCGCTGCGATCGCGGCCTGCCCGCCCGCTACGTCCCCGCCTCCGCCGTCCCCGTCGAACTGCGCGGCACCGGCACCTGCTCCCGCCAGGTCAACAACTTCGCCGCCGCGGGCGTCTTCGACTGCGACAAGCTCATCGCCGTAGAGGTCCTCACCCCCGGCGGCAACTGGTCCTCCTACCCGCCCCACAAGCACGACGAGCACCACCCGGGCGAGGAGTCCGAGCTGGAGGAGATCTACTACTTCGAGATCGCGGACGGGCCCGCCGGCACCCCCGGCCTCGGCTACCAGCGCGTGACCCCCTCGCGCGACAAGGGGACCGACGTCCTCGCCGAGGTCCGCACGGGCGACGCCGTACTCATCCCCGACGGCTGGCACGGCCCCTCCATCGCCGCGCCCGGCCACGACATGTACTACCTCAACGTCATGGCCGGCCCGGGCGCGGAACGCGAGTGGCTCATCCGCGACCACCCCGACCACGCCTGGATCCGCGGCACCTGGCCCGGGCAGCCCGTCGACCCCCGGCTGCCGCTCTACGAGAGCCATGAGGGCCACGAGGGCTACGAGGGCCACCAGAGTCAAGAGGGCCACGAGAGCCACGAGGGAGGCGCCCGATGACCACCACCCGCCGTCTCACCACCGCCCAGGCCCTGATCGCCTTCCTCGCCCGCCAGTACACCGAGCGCGACGGCCGGCGGCAGCGCCTGATCGCCGCCTGCTGGGGCATCTTCGGCCACGGCAACGTCGCCGGCATCGGGCAGGCGCTGCTGGAGTCCGGCGACGCCATGCCGTACCACCAGGGGCGCAACGAACAGGCCATGGTCCACGCGGCCGTCGGCTGGGCCCGCCACCGCGACCGGCTCTCCGCCCACGCCGTCACCACCTCCATCGGCCCCGGCGCCACCAACCTCGTCACCGGCGCCGCCCTCGCCACGGTCAACCGCCTCCCCGTCCTGCTCCTCCCCGGCGACACCTTCGCCACGCGCCCCGCCGACCCCGTCCTGCAGCAGCTCGAACACCCCGGCGCGGGCGACGTGTCCGTCAACGACTGCCTGCGCCCGGTCTCCCGGTACTTCGACCGGATCACCCGGCCGGAGGCGCTCATCCCCGCCGCCCTGCAGGCCGTGCGCGTCCTCGCCGACCCCGTCGAGACCGGCGCCGTCACCCTCGCCCTCCCGCAGGACGTGCAGGCCGAGGCGTACGACTGGCCCGAGGAGTTCTTCGCCGAGCGCGTCTGGCACGTGCGCCGCCCCGCCCCCGACCCGGCCGAGCTGGCCGCGGCCGCGGCCGCCGTACGGGCCGCCCGCCGCCCCCTGCTGATCGCCGGCGGCGGCGTCCACCACAGCGAGGCGGAGGACGCGCTGCGCGCCCTCGCCGACGCGACCGGCATCCCCGTCGCCTCCACCCAGGCCGGCAAGGGCTCCCTGCACCACACCCACCCCGCGGACGTCGGCGGCATCGGCCACACCGGAACGGCCGTGGCGGACGACCTGGCCCGTACGGCCGACCTGGTCATCGGCGTGGGCACCCGCTACAGCGACTTCACCACCGCCTCGAACACCCTCTTCGCCGCCCCGGGAGTCCGCTTCCTCAACCTCAGCATCGCCCCCTCCGACGCCCACAAGCTCGCCGCCCTGCCGCTCGTCGCGGACGCCCGCACCGGCCTGGAGGCGCTGACACGGGCGCTGGCCGGCCACCGCGTCCCGGAGCCGTACGAGAAGGAGTACGCGGCGGGCAAGCAGGCGTGGGAGCGGGCCGTCACCCGGGCGCTCACCGCGCGGGACGAGACGGCGCGCCCCACCCAGGCCCAGATCCTCGGCGCCCTCGACTCCGTCGTCGACGAGACGGACGTCGTCATCAACGCGGCCGGCTCCCTCCCCGGCGACCTCCACAAGCTCTGGCGCGCCCGCTCCCGCCGCCAGTACCACCTCGAATACGGCTACTCCTGCATGGGCTACGAGATCCCGGCCGCGATCGGCGTCGCCATGGCCGAGCCCGGCCGCCCGGTGTGGGCCCTCGTCGGCGACGGCACGTACCTGATGATGCCGACCGAGCTGGTCACCGCCGTGCAGGAGGGCATCCCGATCAAGGTGGTGCTGATCCAGAACCACGGCTACGCCTCGATCGGCAGCCTGTCCGAGGCCGTCGGCGGCGAGCGCCACGGCACCGCCTACCGCTTCCGCGCCGCCGACGGCACGTACACCGGCGACCCGCTCCCCGTGGACCTGGCCGCCAACGCCGCCTCGCTCGGGATGCACGTGCTGCGCGCCCGAACGGCCGGTGAGCTGCGGGAGGCGCTCGCCGAGGCGCGCGCTTGCGACCGCCCCACATGTGTCTACGTGGAGACCGAAACAGCCGACACAGTGCCGGGCGCGCCCCCTGCCCAGGCGTGGTGGGATGTGCCTGTCGCCGGGGCCGCGACCCGCCCGGCGGCCCGCAGGGCCCGGGAGGAGTACGAGCGCCACGCCGCTGCCCGCCGCCGCTATCTTTGACCGTAGGAGAGGCCGACCGATGAAGACCGTCAACCACTGGATCGACGGCAAGGCCGTCGAGGGCGCCTCCGGCACGTACGGGCCGGTCACCGACCCCGCGACGGGCGCGCAAACGACGCGGGTCGCGTTCGCCTCGGCGGAGGAGGTGGACGCCGCCGTCGCGGCCGCCAAGGCCGCCTTCGCGACGTGGGGCACGTCCTCCCTCGCCACCCGCACCGCGATCCTCTTCCGCTACCGCGCGCTGCTGGACGCCCACCGCGCCGAGCTCGCCGAGCTGATCACGGCCGAGCACGGCAAGGTGCACTCCGACGCGCTCGGGGAGGTCGCCCGCGGCCTGGAGATCGTCGAGCTGGCGTGCGGCATCACCACGCAGCTCAAGGGCGAGCTGTCGACCCAGGTGTCCGGCGGCGTGGACGTCGCCGCGATCCGCCAGCCGCTCGGCGTCGTCGCGGGCATCACGCCCTTCAACTTCCCGGCGATGGTGCCGATGTGGATGTTCCCGCTGGCGATCGCCTGCGGCAACACCTTCGTGCTCAAGCCCAGCGAGAAGGACCCCTCGCCCGCGATCCTCCTCGCGCAGCTGGCCGCCGAGGCGGGGTTGCCCGAGGGCGTCCTCAACGTCGTCAACGGCGACAAGGCGGCCGTCGACCGGCTGCTGACCCACCCGGACGTCGCCGCCGTCTCCTTCGTCGGCTCCACGCCCATCGCCCGCCACATCCACCGCGTGGCCGGCGAGCACGGCAAGCGCGTCCAGGCCCTCGGCGGCGCCAAGAACCACATGCTGGTGCTGCCCGACGCCGACCTCGACGCGGCCGCCGACGCCGCCGTCTCCGCCGCGTACGGCTCGGCCGGCGAGCGCTGCATGGCCGTCTCCGCGGTCGTCGCGGTGGGCTCGGCCGGCGACGAGCTGGTGGCGAAGATCCGCGAGCGCGCCGAGAAGATCAAGATCGGGCCGGGTGACGACCCCTCGTCCGAGATGGGCCCGCTCATCACCGCGGCCCACCGCGACAAGGTCGCCTCCTACGTGCACGGCGCCGCCGCCCAGGGCGCCGAGGTCGTCCTCGACGGCACCGGCTTCACCGTCGAGGGCTACGAGAACGGGCACTGGATCGGGCTGTCCCTGCTCGACAAGGTGCCGGTCGACTCGGACGCCTACCGCGACGAGATCTTCGGCCCCGTGCTGTGCGTGCTGCGCGCGGAGTCCTACGAGGAGGGGCTGGCCCTCATCAACTCCTCGCCGTGGGGCAACGGCACGGCCGTCTTCACCCGGGACGGCGGCGCGGCCCGCCGCTTCCAGCTGGAGGTCGAGGCGGGCATGGTCGGCATCAACGTGCCCATCCCGGTGCCGGTCGGCTACCACTCCTTCGGTGGCTGGAAGGACTCCCTCTTCGGCGACCACCACATCTACGGCAACGACGGTGTCCACTTCTACACACGCGGCAAGGTCGTCACCACCCGGTGGCCCGACCCGGCCGACAGCGGCGTGGACCTGGGCTTCCCCAGCCACCGCTGAGCCCGCCCCGCTGCGCGGAACGCACCGGTCCGGAACGTAAGCTCAGGCCATGACCTGGTCCAGCGCGCTGCGGAAAGCCGCCCGCGACGGGCTGACGATCGAGCGCACCAAGCTGACGCCCGTGGTCGCCGCCCGTGGCGCGCTCGGCGTGGCGATCGTCGTCGGGGCCACCCTGTGGCTGGGGACCCCGGCGCTCGCCGTGTCGTCCGCGTTCGGCGCGTTCTCCGCGGGCCTGGTGACGTTCCAGCGCAGCTGGCGGCCCCGGCCGGTGCTGGCGCTCGCCGTGGCGACCGGCCTCGCCGTCAGCACGTTCCTCGGCTACGTGGCCGCCTTCGACCCCGTCGTCTTCGGCACCCTGCTGACCGTGTGGACGCTGCTCGCGGGCATGGCCTGGGCGGTCGGGCCGGTCTCCGGCCTGGTCGCCACCCAGACCATCGCCGTCATGCTCGTCACCGTCACCCTGCCGACGTCCGTCATGGGAGCGCTGCACCACGCCGGGCTGATCGCCGTCGGCGGGCTGGTGCAGGCGGTCCTCATCGTGCTGCTGCCCGTCCGCCCCTGGGGCGTCCAGCGGGACGCGCTCGCCGACGCGCTGGCCGCCGAGGCGGACTACGCGCGCAGGCTCCGGCACGACCCGCAGGCCCTCTTCGACCCGCAGCCGCTCATGGACGCCCGCGAGGCCGCCGAGCTGACGCCCCGCCAGGCCCGCAGCCGGCCCCGCCAGCTGGCCGGGCCGCGCGGCGTCGCCGAACGGCTGCGGCCCGTCCTCGCCGCGCTCGCCGACCCCGTCCTCGGCGCCCCCGCCGAGGGCCCCGAACGGGACCGCGTGCGGGACCTGCTGGGCGCGGCGGCGACTGTGCTGGACGCGGTCGCGCGGGCCATCCGGTGGGGCAAGCCCGTGAAACTCCCCGAAGAGGCCACCGCCGTCCTCACCGTGCCCGCCACCGGGCCGGTCCTCCACGGCGCCGCGCGGCGCTCCGCCCTGCGCCTGATGGCGCTCCTCGGCGACGCGGTCGACGCCACCGACGAACCCGTGCGCCGGACCACGGCGCGCGGCGGTTCCGAACACCGGCACCTGCTGCGGCCCTCCGTGCCGCGGCTCGTGCCCGTCGCGCTGCACGCCCTGCGGCGCGAGGCGCGCTGGTCCTCGCCGGTCGGGCGGCACGCGGTGCGGGTCTCCGCCGTGGTGCTCGCCGGCTACGCCGCCGGCACCGCCCTGCCCTGGGGGCACGCCTACTGGGCGCCCATGACCTCCGTCATGGTCATGCGGCCCGACTTCGGGCAGACCTACTCGCGGGGCGTCGCCCGGTTCGCCGGGACGGTCGTCGGCGTGGCCGTCGCCGGCGCGCTCATGGCCTTCACCCACCCCGGGCTGTGGGTGTGCGCGGGGCTCGCGGTGCTGTCCGTCGGGCTCATGTACCTGCTGATGCGCACGGGCTACAGCGTCACCTCCGCCTGCATCGCCGCCTACGTCGTCTTCCTGCTGGGCATCGCGGGGGAGGGCTGGTCCCAGACCATCGAGGCGCGCGTCGCCCTCACCCTGCTCGGCGGACTCCTCGCCATGGCCGCGTACGCGCTCTTCCCCACCTGGGAGACGCCCCGGCTGCGCGACCGGCTCGCCGACTGGCTCGCCGCCAATGGGGACTACGCGCTCGCCGTGCTCGGCGCGTTCGCCCGGCCGGAGGAGCGCAAGCAGCGACGCGTACGGGAGGCTCTCCTGGACGCGCGGGCCGCCCGGATGGCCTGGGAGGAGATGGCCGGCCGCGCCCTGACCGAGCCCGTGCGCCACCGCGGCCTCTCCCGCAGCTCCGAGCGGGCTGCGGAGGCGGCGCTGGCCACGCTGGGCCGCGCCACGATGCTGATGGAGGCTCACCTGCCGGACCGTGAGGCGGAGCCGTCGAAGGGCGCGGCCGCCTTTGCCGCGGCGCTGGAGGCCGCGTTGCCGGCGGCGGCCGAAGCGATCCGCGACCGCCGCGCCCTCGACTGGACGGCCCCGCACGAGGCGCTCGCCGCGTGGCGCGCGAACGAGGGCGAGGAGGGCGTGGCCGTCCGCGGCTCGGAACTCCTCCTGGACGCCCTGGACGAACTCGCCGCGTCCCTCTCCCCGGGCCCGGGCGGCCGCAACCGCGCTGCGCGCAGGCCGTAACGGTTCCGGGGCGCGGGACGCCGCCTCGCCCTGCCCGCGCCGGGCACCGTTCTTCCGCCGCGGCGGCGGAGGAGGGGCGGGCAGGGCCACCTGGCATTGCCCTGCCGGGCACTTTCTTCCGCCGCGACGGCGATCAGCCCCCGCGGCGGAGGCCGGCGGTGCCGAATTGACCTGGCCCCCCGTCACGCAGTGAACAGGCGATCCAAATGGCCGTCCAGCAAGGACACCGCCTCGTCCGGACCGCACGCTTCCAGCAGGAGGTACGTCGTCAGGCCGTCCGTCAGGGCGATCAGGAGCATCGCCTCCGCGTCCGCGTCGCGGGACGCGTCCACCTCGCCCCGCGCGATCCCCGCCCGCACCTGGTCCGCGAAGAAGGCCCGCAGCGCGGGAATGCCCTCCTTCGCGTGCCCGCGCAGCCGTTCGTCGTGCAGGGCCCGTACGAAGTAGGCGATCTGGACGAGGTTCCCGGTGCGGCTCGCGCTGTCCAGGGGGAGCATCTCCATGACCGTCTCCCGCAGGACGTCCCGCGGGGACGGCGGCCCGGTGAGCCCCAGGAGGCGCGCCCGGATGCGATCCTCCGCCAGTCCGCCCAAGTGCTTGAGGGCGAAGACGAGCATCTCGTCCTTGCTGGAGAAGTAGTGCTGCAGCTGCCCCAGCGAGATCCCCGCCTCCGCCGCGACGTCCCGCAGGCTCGCCCCGTCCAGCCCCCGCGCGCACGCGATGCGCCACAGGGCTTCCGCGATCGCCCGGCGCCGCTCTTCGTGGTCCACGCGCTTGGGCACAGTCCACCACCTCACCTTTCCAAGTCGCTCGTATTGCTATAGCTTATTCTCAATACAGCTGACTTGGAAAAGCGGGAGCGGGGAGCGACGCGGCCATGGCACGACACGGACAGACGACGATCAGGCTGAGGCCGCCCCGCCACGGCGTCGCGCCCCGCGCCCGCCGCTGGTGGACCGTGCAGGCCTGGCTGACGGTCACCGGCCCCCTGCTGCTGACCGCCGTCACGCTCCTCGTCCTCTCCCTGCTCTTCTTCCCCGGCGCCCTCCCGTGGCTCGGCCCGCTGCTCCTCGGCGTCCTCGTCCTGCCCGCCGCCGGCTACGTCCTGGCGATGCCGCGCCTGCGCTGCCGCATCCACGCCTGGGAGGTCGGCGGGAGCGCGGTCTACGCGGCGGGCGGCTGGCTGCTGCACAAGCGGCGCATAGCCCCGCTCTCCCGCGTCCAGACCGTCGACACCGTGCGCGGCCCGCTGCAGCGCGCGTTCGGCCTCGCCACGGTCACCGTCACCACCGCCTCCACGGCCGGCGACGTCCGCATCACGGGCGTGTCGGACGAGGACGCGGAGCGGATAGCGGCCCGCATCACCGAGGCCGCCCGCCTCGCGCCCGGTGAGGGCGATGCCGCATGAGCGGCCTTCCGGCGGGCGGCCTCCGCACGAGCGAGCAGCCGTGGCGCACGCTCGACCCCCGTACGATCGCCGTGCACTGCACCTGGATGGGCGCCCCCCTCGGCTCGCTGGCCCTCACCGCGCTCGCCACCGGCGGCCGGCTCGACGCCCGCGCGTGGATCACCCTCGCCGTCATCGGCGCCGTCTTCGCGGCCGTCACCACCGCCGGCGTCGTCACCTGGCGCCGCACCCGCTACCGCGTCACCGCCGACGCCATCGAGCTCCGCACGGGCCTGTTCACCCGCAGCGTCCGCGCGATCCCCCTGCACCGCGTGCGCAACGTGGACATCACGGCGAACCTCGTCCAGCGCCTCCTCGGCCTCGCCGTGCTGCGCGCCGGCACGGGCGGCGGCGGGCGGGGCGGCGAGCTCTCTCTGGACGCCCTCGCCCGCCCCGAGGCCGTGCGCCTGCGCGCCGAGCTCCTGGCCCGCGCCGGCGCCGGCAGCACCGGCGACCCCGTGCTCGCCACCGCCGACCTGCGCCGCCTGCGCTACGCACCGCTGACCTTCTGGGTCGTCGGCGGCGTCTTCGCCGCGGCGGGCGCCGTCTGGCGCGTCCTCGACGGGATCGGCGTCCAGCCGTGGCGCATCGGGTTCGTGCGCCGCGCCTTCGAGGACTTCGGCCACAGCGCCCTGTGGCTCACGATCCCGCTCGCGCTCCTCGCCGTCACCGCCCTCGGCTGCGTCGGCGCGGTCGCCCTCTACGCCGAGAACTGGTGGAACTACCGCCTGGAGTGGACCGACGCGGCCACCCTGCGCGTCCGCCACGGCCTGTTCACCACCCGGTCCGTGTCCATCGAGCGCGCCCGTCTGCGCGGCGTGGCCCTGCGCGAGCCGCTCCTGCTGCGCGCGGGCGGCGGCGCGAGCGTCCGGGCCGTCGCGGGCGGCCTCGGCGACAGGGAGGCGAACCGCCGCCGCAGCCTCGTCCTGCCGCCCGCCTCGCGCGGCGAGGCGCTGCGCGTGTGCGACGGCGTGCTGGGCGAGCCCTTCGACCCGGCCGGGCTGACGGCCCACCCGCGGGCCGCGCTCCGCCGGCGCGCCGTCCGGGCCTTCGCGTGGTGCGTGCTGCCGCCCGCTGTCGTACTGGCCGTGCTGGGCGCGCTCCTCACGCCCGTCCTGCTGTACTGCGCGGCGGGCTGGCTCGTCCTGGCCGCACCGGTCGCGTACGGGCTCGCGCGCGACGCCTACCGCGGGCTCGGCCACGGCCTCCGAGGCCGCTTCCTCCTCGTGCGCTCCGGCACGTTCGGCCGGGAGACGGTCGCGCTGGACCGCTCGGCCGTGCTGGCGTGGACCTTCACCGACACCCCGTTCTCGCGCCGGGCGGGCCTCGTCACGGCGACCGCCGCCGTCGCCGCGGGAGAGGACGGATACCGCATTCGGGACATGAACGCCGGCACCGCCGCGGCCTTCGCGGAATCGGCGACTCCGGGCATGCTCGCCGAATTCCTGGAACACGGCGAACAACAGCCCCCCATAAAAGGATTTGTCCGGTCCTCTTGAAGTTTTCCGAGCAGTATTTGTTATCGTCGCGCCCCATCCGCATCTCCTATGTGTCGGACCGAACGGATCGACTCCCGAACGGAATGCCGGAGAAGGGTGGCGGAGCGTGAACAGTCAGAGCGTGGCCGTGGTCGAGGCGGCGCGAGCCGGGGACACGGCGGCACAGGACGAGCTCGTCGCCGCCCACCTGCCGCTCGTCTACAACATCGTCGGCCGGGCCCTGGGCGGCCACGCCGACGTTGACGACGTGGTCCAGGAGACCATGCTCCGGGTCATCAACGGCCTGGGCGAGCTGCGGGACGCGGCCGCCTTCCGGTCCTGGCTCGTCGCCATCACCATGAACCAGATACGCAGCCACTGGCGGGAGCGCCCGGAGGCTCCCGTCAGTGGCCTGCAGGAGGTTGCCGAGGTCGCCGACCCGGAGGCGGACTTCGTCGACCTCACCATCGTCCGGCTCGGTCTGCAGGGGCAGCGCAAGGAGGTCGCCGAGGCCACGCGCTGGCTCGACGACGACGAGCAGACCGTGCTCTCCCTGTGGTGGCTGGAGGCCGCCGGCGAGCTCACGCGCGCCGAGGTCGCCACCGCCCTGGAGATGACCCCGCAGCACGCGGCCGTCCGCATCCAGCGCACCAAGGCCCAGCTGGACACCGCCCGAGGCGTCGTACGGGCCCTCGCCGCACACCCGCTCTGCCCGCAGCTCGGGGACGTCGTCGCCTCCTGGGACGGCGCTCCGTCCGCCCTGTGGCGCAAGCGCGTCGCCCGCCACGTGCGCGGCTGCGGCCGCTGCGCCGGAGCGCTGTCGGCCCTGGTCCCGGCCGAGGGGCTGCTCGTCGGCCTCGGGCTGGTGCCCGTCGGGGCGGCGCTGCTGGGCTGGTGGCCCGGCGGCGCGATGCTGCGGACGGAGCAGGTGGGCCACGCGTCCCCGGCCGCCTCCTCCCACACCTCCTCCCACGCTGCCGCCGGCGGCTCGCGCGCGGGCCGCCGCCGCGCGGGCAACGGCAACGGCAACGGCAGCCGCGGTCACCGCGCGAGCCGCCCCCGCACCGCCCGGCGGGCCGCGGCCGGCGCCGCTGTCCTGGCCGTCCTGGCCGGCGGCGGCCTCTACCTCTTCACCGACGCCTCGGACGGCAAGAGCGTCTCGGCCAAGGACGGGCAGACGTCGCAGAACCGCGTGCAGGCCCTCGACGCCAGTACGTCCGCGCTGCCGCCCAGCGCCTCGCCGTCCGCGTCGGCGAGCGCGTCCGCGTCCGCCTCGGCCAAGCCGTCCGCGTCCGCGTCGTCCTCCGCCCCGCCCTCGTCCTCCGCGCCGGAGCCGAGCAGGTCCGCCTCCGCGAAGCCCTCGCCCGAGCCGAAGAGCGCGGCCCCGGCCAAGAGCGCCCCCAAGGCCGCGAACCCCGGCGGCGGCTCCCTCGGCCAGCAGGTCACGGCCCTCGTGAACGCCGAGCGCGCCAAGGCCGGCTGCTCGCCCCTGACCGAGAACAGCACGCTCGACGCCGCCGCCCAGGGCCACTCCGACGACATGGCCGCCCGCGGCTTCTTCAACCACACCAACCCCGACGGCAAGGGCCCCGGCGACCGCATCACCGCCGCCGGCTACAACTGGAGCACGTACGGCGAGAACATCGCCTACGGGCAGCAGACGCCGGCGTCCGTCATGGACTCGTGGATGAACAGCGACGGCCACCGCAAGAACATCCTCAACTGCTCCTTCAAGGAGATCGGCGTCGGCGTCAACAAGGCCCCGGGCGGTCCCCGCTGGACCCAGGTCTTCGGCGCCCGCTGACCCCGTCCGCCGGTCCCGTCCGCCGGTCCGCCCGCTGATCCGTCCGCAACGAGGCGCCCCGTCCGTCGTTGGACAGACGTGCCCGCACCGTACGCACCACCTCCGCGCGCCCTGCGCGTCAGCGGGGTGCACAAGTCGTACGGTGCCCGGCGGGTGCTGCGCGGCGTCTCGCTCGAACTCGGCCGCGGCACCCTCGCCGGCATCGTCGGCGAGAACGGCGCGGGGAAGACGACGCTGCTGCGCATCCTGTGCGGGCAGACCGCGGCCGACTCCGGTGCCGTCGAGCACCGGGGCCGGCTCGGCTACTGCCCCCAGGAGACGGTCCTCAACGACTTCCTCACCGTCGAGCAGCACCTGCGCTACTTCCAGGTCGCCTACGGGCTGGACGGGATGCGGCGCGCAGAGGAGCTGATGGAGGAGCTCCACTTCTCCGGGTACCGGCACTCCCGCGTCGCCGTGCTGAGCGGCGGGACCCGCCAGAAGCTCAATCTCACGCTCGCCCTCATGCACGACCCGCAGGTGCTGCTGCTCGACGAGCCGTACCAGGGCTTCGACTGGGAGACCTACCTGCGGTTCTGGAGCGTCGCCGCCCGCCTGCGCGACCGCGGCTGCTGCATCCTGGTCGTCTCCCACCTCGCCTGGGACACCGAGCGGCTCGACGCCCTCTACCGCCTGCACGACGGCGTCGCGGCGAGCTGGCAGCCCGGCCGGGGAGGCGGGTGAGCGGATGGACAACCCGGGACGCCGTTTCGCCACGGCCGCCGCCTTCGCCCTGCTGGAGCACACCCGCAACCGCTTCGCGCTCGTGCTCGTCGTCTTCTACATCCCGTTCTGGCTGACGATGGAGCACTGGTTCGTGGCCAGCGCGCCCACCGGCTTCCTGCTGCGGGCCACCGGGCGGCACCTGACCGTCGACGGCAACCGGCTGACGATGGTCTCCGGCGCGATCAACGCCGTCACACTGATCGTCGGCTTCATGATGTTCATGACGACGTTCAAGTCGCTGGCCTTCGACCGCCGGCTGGTCCTGGCCGGCTACCCGCGCGTCTGCCTGCTCGTCGCCAAGGTGGGCGCGATGCTGCTCGCCGCGGCCCTGATCTCCGCGTACGCGACGGCCGTCATCTGCTGGTACTGGGACCCGGTCCGGCCCTGGCTGCTGATGGCCGGCGTGTTCACGGCCGGCGTCGGCTACGGCGGGATCGGCATCCTGCTCGGGGCCTTCCTGCGCAACGAGCTGGCCGGCCTGTTCGTCATCATCATGACCAGCCTGCTCGACACCATGCTGCAGAACCCGATCAGCAACCCCGGCGCCACCAAGGGCGGCGTGCAGGCCCTGCCCGAGTACGGGCCCACGCAGGTGAGCGTGGCCGCCGGCTTCTCGCACGACACCCCGTACGGGCACCTGCTGCTGGGCCCCGCCTGGTTCGCCGCGATGTGGCTGCTGGGCACCGCCGCCTTCCGCCTGCGCACCCGCGACCACCGCCCGGCCGCGGGGCGCCGCCCGCTCAGCGCCGCCGCCCGCCCTTGAGCGAGGCCCGCAGGTACTCGCGGTTCATCGTCGCGATGGACTGCAGCGGGATCCCCTTCGGGCAGGCGGTGGCGCACTCGCCGGTGTTCGTGCAGCCTCCGAAGCCCTGGTCGTCCATGGCGTCTACCATGCCCAGGACCCGCGACTCCCGCTCGGGCGCGCCCTGCGGCAGGACGTTGAGGTGGACGACCTTCGCGGAGGTGAAGAGCATCGCCGAGCCGTTCGGGCAGGCGGCCACGCACGCGCCGCAGCCGATGCACTCGGCGTGCTCGAAGGCGAGGTCCGCCACCGGCTTGGGGACGGGCGTCGCGTGGGCGTCCGGGGCGGAGCCCGTCGGGACGGAGACGTAGCCGCCGGAGCCGATGATGCGGTCGAACGCGGACCGGTCCACGACCAGGTCCTTCACGACCGGGAAGGCCGCCGCGCGCCACGGCTCGACGTCGATGGTGTCGCCGTCGCTGAAGTGCCGCATGTGCAGCTGGCAGGTCGTGGTCCGCTCGGGGCCGTGCGCCTGCCCGTTGATGACCATGCCGCACGCCCCGCAGATGCCCTCGCGGCAGTCGTGGTCGAAGGCGACCGGCTCGTCCCCGGCGAGGATCAGCTCCTCGTTGAGGTGGTCGAGCATCTCCAGGAAGGACATGTCCTCGCTGATGCCCGTGACCCGGTACGTGGTCATGGCGCCCGCCTCGCCGGCGGTGCGCTGGCGCCATATGCGCAGGGTGAGGTCCATCAGGCGTAGCTCCGCTGGGTGGGGTGGACGTGTTCGAAGGTCAGGTCTTCCCGGTGGAGGACGGGCGGGCTGCCCGTCCCCGTGAACTGCCAGGCCGCCGCGTACGAGAACTCCTCGTCCTTGCGGGCCGCCTCGCCGTCCGGGGTGGCGCTCTCCTCCCGGAAGTGGCCGCCGCAGGACTCCGTGCGGTGGAGGGCGTCCAGGCACATGAGCTCGGCGAGCTCCAGGTAGTCGACGATGCGGTTGGCCTTCTCCAGGGACTGGTTGAGCTCCTCGCCCGTGCCCGGCACCCTGATGCGCCGCCAGAACTCCTCGCGCAGGGCGGGGATGCGGCCGAGGGCCTTGCGCAGGCCCGCGTCCGTGCGGGCCATGCCGCACTCGTCCCACAGCAGCTCGCCGAGCTCGCGGTGGAAGGAGTCCGGGGTGCGGTCGCCGCCGACGGCCAGCAGGCGCCGCAGCCGGTCCGTCACCTCCGCGACGGCCTCCGTCACGGCGGGGTGGTCCGCGGGCACGGCGTCGTGGGGGTGCCGGGCCAGGAAGTCGTTGATCGTGGACGGCAGGACGAAGTAGCCGTCGGCGAGGCCCTGCATCAGGGCGGACGCGCCGAGCCGGTTCGCGCCGTGGTCGGAGAAGTTGGCCTCGCCGATCGCGAAGAGGCCGGGGACCGTGGTCTGCAGGTCGTAGTCCACCCACAGGCCGCCCATCGTGTAGTGGATGGCCGGGTAGATCCGCATGGGGACCTCGTACGGGTCCTCCGCCGTGATCCGCTCGTACATCTCGAAGAGGTTGCCGTACTTGGCCTCGACGGCCTTGCGGCCCATGCGCCGAATCGCGTCGGCGAAGTCCAGGTAGACGCCCTGCCCGCCGGGGCCGACGCCGCGTCCCTCGTCGCAGACGTTCTTCGCGGCGCGCGAGGCGATGTCGCGCGGGACGAGGTTGCCGAAGGCGGGGTAGATCCGCTCCAGGTAGTAGTCGCGCTCGGCCTCGGGGATCTCGCCCGGCGGCCGGGTGTCGCCCTTCGCCTTCGGCACCCAGATGCGGCCGTCGTTGCGCAGCGACTCGCTCATCAGCGTCAGCTTCGACTGGTGGTCGCCGGAGCGCGGGATGCAGGTGGGGTGGATCTGGGTGAAGCAGGGGTTCGCGAAGTACGCGCCGCGGCGGTGGGCCCGCCAGATCGCGGTGGCGTTGGAGTTCTTGGCGTTGGTGGAGAGGTAGAAGACGTTGCCGTAGCCGCCGCTCGCGAGGACCACGGCGTCCGCGACGTACGTGCTGACGGCGCCCGTGATCAGGTCCCGCGCGACGATGCCGCGCGCCCGCCCGTTGACGACGATCAGGTCGAGCATCTCCGTACGGGCGTGCATCTCGACGTTGCCCGCGTCGATCTGGCGGCTGAGCGCCTGGTACGCGCCGAGCAGCAGCTGCTGGCCGGTCTGCCCGCGGGCGTAGAACGTCCGCGACACCTGGACGCCGCCGAAGGAGCGCGTGTCGAGCAGCCCGCCGTACTCGCGGGCGAAGGGCACGCCCTGCGCGACGCACTGGTCGATGATCTCGACGGAGACCTGGGCGAGGCGGTGGACGTTGGACTCGCGGGCCCGGAAGTCGCCGCCCTTGACGGTGTCGTAGAAGAGGCGGTGCACGGAGTCGCCGTCGTTGCGGTAGTTCTTGGCGGCGTTGATGCCGCCCTGGGCGGCGATGGAGTGGGCGCGGCGCGGCGAGTCCTGGTAGCAGAACTGCACGACGTGGTAGCCCTGTTCGGCGAGGGTGGCCCCGGCGGCGCCGCCCGCGAGCCCGGTGCCCACGACGATGACGGTGTGCTTGCGCCGGTTCGCGGGGTTGACGAGCTTGGCCTCGAAGCGGCGGCGGTCCCAGCGCTCGGCTATGGGCCCGCCGGGGGCGGCGGTGTCGGTGACCGGCTCGCCGGTCGTGTAGTGCGGGTAATCGGAGATGTCGGACGGATCAGGCATGGTCAGCTCACGACTCCTGTCAGGACGCCCACGGGCACGGCGATGAAGCCGCAGGTCAGCACCAGCGCCAGCGCGTCGGCCAGGAACTTCAGCGCCCGGTCGCGGCGCGGCGAGTTGGCGCCCAGCGTCTGCGCCGCGCTCCAGAACCCGTGCCGGATGTGCAGGCCGAGGGCGAGCATCGCGACGATGTAGAACGCGCTGACGGCCGGGCGGTCGAAGGAGGCGACGAGGTTCTCGTACGGGCGCCCCTCCTGGGCGTTGGGGTTCACGTCCAGCGTCGTGAAGTCGAGGATGTGCCAGACGATGAACAGCGCCAGGATCACCCCGCCCCAGCGCATCGTGCGGGTCGCGTAGCTCGCGCGCGGGCGCTTCCGCTCGTACTTCTCCGGGCGGGCGGCCAGGTCGCGGCGGCTGAGCTGGTACGCGGCCACGCCGTGCAGCACGACCGCCGTTCCCAGGCCCACGCGGGCGATCCACAGGAACCACTCGTAGTGCAGGAACGGCTCGCCGATGGTGCGGATCCAGTGCCCGTAGTGGTTGAACTCCCCGGCGCCGAAGAACACCTTCAGGTTGCCCACCACATGGGCGACCAGATACGCCAGCATGATCAAGCCGGTGACCGCCATGACCGCCTTCTTGCCGACGGTCGACCGCCACACGGAGCCGATGAGGGACGGAGGACGGTCCGTCCGGGTCGCCAGTGCCATGGCACCAGACGCTAGGCAGCCCCGGTCGATCCGTCCAAGACATGATGAAGCTGGTTTCCATAGGCTCCGCCTATCTATGCTGCTGACCGTGCAATTCCAGCAGCTCCGCTACTTCGCGACCCTGGCCGAAGTCCGTCACTTCACCCGCGCGGCGGAGGCGCTGCACGTGGCCCAGCCGTCCCTCTCCCAGCAGATCCGGGCCCTCGAACGGGAGCTGGGCGCCGAGCTCTTCCAGCGCGCCCGCGGCAACATCACCCTCACCGACGCCGGCGAGGCCCTGCTGCCACTGGCCCGGCAGATCCTCGCCGACACCGAGACCGCGCGCCGCGAGGTCCAGGAGGTCGCCCAGCTGCGGCGCGGCCGGGTCCGCCTCGGCGCCCCGCCCAGCCTGTGCGCGAGCCTCGTCCCCGACGTGCTGCGCGCCTACCACGCCCGCTACCCCGGCATCGAGCTCGTCGTCGACGAGGGCGGCTCCCAGGACCTCGTGCGCACCCTCGCCGGCGGCGGCCTCGACCTCGCCCTGATCATCACGCCGCTGGCCGTCGGCGCCCCGGCCCTCGCCACGACCGAGCTCCTGCGCGAGGACCTCGTCGTCGTCACCGCCCCCGGCGAGCCCCCGCCCACCCGCCGCCGCGCCCTGCGCGTGGCGGACCTGGAGGGCCTGCCCATGGTGATGTTCCGCCGCGGCTACGACCTCCGCGAGATCACCACCACGGCCTGCCGCGCCGCCGGCTTCGAACCGTCCTTCACCGTCGAGGGCGGGGAGATGGACGCCGTCCTCGGCTTCGTCCGCGCGGGCCTGGGCCTGGCCGTGGTGCCCGGCATGGTGGCCGCCCGCTCGGGCCTGCGCGTCACGCCCTTCGAGGGCACCCGCATGCGCCGCACGGTCGCACTGGCCCACCGCAAGGACGTGGCCCCGCCGCGCGCGGCACGGGAGCTGCGGGCGGTGCTCCTGGAGCACCTGGGGGCGGAGGAAGGAGAGGGGGAGTGAGCGGGGCTCACCCCCACAGGACCCGCCCCAGCGCCACCCCCGCGAACGCCGCGCCCAGCCCGCACACCACGCTCAGCGCCGCGTTCGCCACGGCGTAGCCGCGCGCGCCCTCGCGGGCCAGCGTCAGCGTCTCGTACGAGAACGTGGAGTATGTCGTGAGCGCGCCGCACAGGCCCGTGCCCAGGAGCAGCCGCAGCGGGGACGGGGCCGCGGCGGTGAGGATCCCCAGGATCAGGCTGCCCATGACGTTCACGGCGAACGTGCCCCACGGGAAGACCGAGTCGTGGCGCGCCTGCACCGCACGGTCGGTGAGGTAGCGCAGGGGCGCGCCGGCCATCGCGCCGGCGACGACGAGGAGCCAGTTCACGCACCGTCCTCCGGGGCGGGCCGCCCGAGCCGCGGGATCTCGACCGGTTCCAGCGTGACGAGCCGCTCCCCGGTGACCTCCCCCAGGACCGGCAGGAACGCCCGTACGCGCTCCTCGGCGTCCACGATCACCACCGTCACCGGCAGGTCCTCGCTCAGCGAGAGCAGCCGCGCCGTGTGGACGACGGAGGAGGCGCCGTACCCCTCGACGCCGCGGAAGACCGTCGCGCCCGCGAGCCCGGCGGTGTGCGCGCGGTGCACGATCTCGGTGGACAGCGGCCGGTGCTGCCACCGGTCGGACTCGCCGAGGAAGACCGTCAGGCGCAGCGCCCTGCCGGCGGGCCTCACCGCACGCTCCTGCGGAGCAGGGCCGCCCGCGTCGCCGTCGCGGCCGTCCACACGGCCGCCAGCGCGGCGAGCAGCGTGCCCGCCAGGTACGCGAGCGCCGTCGCGACGTGCCCGTCCGCGGTCAGCCGCTGGACGTCCACCGCGTACGTCGAGAAGGTGGTGAATCCGCCGAGCACGCCCGTGCCGAGGAACGGCCGCAGCAGCCGGTGCGGCGCGGCGAGCTCGCCGATCACCGCCAGCAGTACTCCGATCAGGGCGCAGCCCACGACGTTGACCAGGAAGGTGGTCCAGGGGAACGCGCCGGCCGGGGCGGGCCACAGCAGCCCGGCGCCGTAGCGGGCCGCGGCCCCGGCGCCCCCGCCGAGCGAGACCGCGCAGACGACCGCGCCCTGCCCGCGCGCCACGGGCCGCCGCCCGGGGGGACGCGTCCGCGGGGGCGGGCCGTCGGTGACCGTCCCGGGCCGGGTCGTGCTCATGCGGTCGGCCGGCCTCCTCTTCGTCCTCGTCGTCGTGTCGTCCACGTCGTCCTGCGCCCAGGCTATCCACCGCCCGCCGGAACCGCCGCGCCGGCCGCTCCCACGGCCGTCAGGTACGCGTCGGCCCGGGTCGTGATGCGGGGCCGCCCGCGCCTCCCGCAGGTGCAGCCCGGCAGCGCGCTCCAGGGCGAGGGCGGGGCCGTAGCAACGGCGTGCGCGGCGCGCTGTACAGACGGCGCCATCATCGTCCGCGCGGGCCCGCTCCCGCACGGTGTTGGCCTGAAGTTGACGGGCCGCGGGGGCGGCTCCACCGCAGGTCACACGGGTGAATCGGCGGATGATACGACCGGCGTCGGGGGGAAGCCGGGGGAATCGGCCCAGGCCGGCCGGGCGGTGACAGCCGATTATGAGCCACATGCGCACCACGCTCGTACGCGCGCACGGGCCGCAAGCCGCCTTCTGGGGCCGTTCCGGCGGCTCGGAGAGGGCGGCGAGAGCGCCATGAAGCAGGAGGGATGACGCATTCCGGTATGGCAGGAAACCGTCGCTTCCCGAGCGCTCCCGTGGGCAGTCTTCTGGCCGGTCACGCTCCGCCGCCCCGGGCGGAGCGCCCGCCCGGCAGGGTCGGTCGCAGGACCGAAACCGATCCAGGGAGGCACACGATGACGACGCAACCCCGGCTGCCCCGCGCGGTGACGCCCCAGGAGCCGGTCCCCCAGCTCCAGCGCGCCGGGATGCTCGACCAGGTCGAGAAACGGCTGCGCGGCCTCCTCAACGACGAGCACCGCCGCTGGCGCACCGCCGACGCGCGGGGCGCCGGCGTCGTCGAATCCCTCGCCGAACTCGTCGCCGTGGGGGCCGACCGGGTCCGTCCGGTCATCCTCCTCACCGGCTATCTGGCGGGGGGCGGCGACGCGGACGCCACGGCCGCCGTCGAGGCGGCCGCCGCCCTCGAACTCCTCGACACCTGCACCCTCATCCGCAGCGACGTGCGCGACAACGCCGCCCTGCGCCGCGGCATCCCCACGCTGCACGTCAGCCGCGCCGCCGAGCACGAGCGCAACGGCTGGGCCGGCGACGCCCGCCGCTTCGGCGAGTCCACCGCCACCCTGGCCGGCGACCTCGCCCTCTCGCTCGCCGACCGGCTCGCCGCGCGGCTGCCCGCCTCCGCGTGGCAGATCTGGGACGAGATGCGTGTGGAGCGCGTGATCGGCACGTACGCCCACGAGGCGATGGCCGCCGAGTACCTCGACGACCCGTGGCCCGGGCGGTGCATATCGGGATGCGACCGGGGCTGTACCGCGGGCTGGTACGCCCTGCGGCATCCGCTCCGGCTGGGCGCCGCGCTCGCCGACCGGCCCGACCTCGACACCGCCTACGACGCCTACGCGCGCTCGCTGCACGCCGCCTGGCGGCTGCGCGGCTTCCTCGACGGCGGCCCGGAGTACGACTGGGACGCCGAACTGCTGCGGGAGATCCTCCTGGAGCGCGAGGAGCGCGGCATCGCCGAGCGCCTCATCCGCGAACTGGTGGACCGGGCGTCCCGGACCGCGGCCGCCGCGCGGCTGACGGCGGGGTGGTGCGAGGAGCTGACGGCCTTCGCGGTGCGGATGGCGGCGGAGCGGGGGTAGGGCGGCGGGCCGGCGGGCCTGTGGGCCGATGGGCGCGGTTTGCTGAAGGCCGCCGCGTTGGGCCGTACGGGTAATTCTGCGGAACCGCATTTGTAGGGCTATTCCTATCCGCGACGCGCGCTCCCTCCGCGGCCGCCCGCACAGCGCATTAGACCGACGACCTGCCGAAATGACTGCAGGGGTACGGAGAATCCTGCGGATTTCTCCGTGGCCACGGCACGGACCGGCACACGGACAGGGCCGCCCGGAGGGGAGAAACCCGGTCACCCATCCGCACCACGGACGAAACCTTTGTGAGTACGGGGCGTTGAAAAGCACACCCCGGTCGTCACGGCCGGGTGCCTCCCAGTACGACCGAGCAAGATCAAGCAGCAAAGGTGTCTCCGCATGTCACGAATCGTCAAAACGGCTGCCCTGACCGCCACCGTGGGCGCGGCGCTCGCGGGTATCACCGGTACCGCGCTCGCCGACGCCGGCGCCAAGGGGGCGGCCGTCGGTTCCCCGGGTGTCATCTCGGGCAACGTCATCCAGGTCCCGATCCAGATCCCGATCAACCTGTGCGGCAACACGATCGACATCATCGGACTGCTGAACCCCGCGTCCGGCAACGTCTGCGTCATCGACTGACGCAGGAGGAAAACCGGCGGATTCGGGGTGCCCCCGCCCCGGGCCGCTTCCGTGTGGCGCCCTCGATTTCCGTCGCGGGCGCCACGCTGCGTTTGCGGGGCGTTCAGGCGTTTCCCTGATCCTGCTCGGAGTTGCGCTTCCCGGGCTCCGGCCGGGAGTTGTTCTTCCCGGGCTCCGGCCGGGAGTTGTTCTTCCCGTGCTCCCGCTCGGAGTTGCCCTCCCCAGCAGGTGATCTTCCCGCTAGCGTGGTCGGGACTGCGGGGCGGGGAGAGCTGGGGGAGGCGTGCGGTGGATCCGTTCACGATGACGGCGGTGCTGGCGGCCGTTGACACGGCGGCGTCGGGAGCGCTGTCGGGCGCGGCGGGGGAGCTGGGGCGGCGGACGGCGGAGGGGCTGGCCGGTCTGGCCCGCCGGGCCTGGCGCAGGGACGGGGGCGGCGAGCCGCCCGCGGCCCCCACCGACGACGGCGGACGCAGGGCGCTCGCCGCCCTGCTGATCGAACAGGCCCGCACCGAGCCCGGATTCGCCCGCGACCTGGCCTCGTGGCTCCGCGAGAGCGAGTGGCTGGCGGCGGCCACCGCCGTACCCGCGACGGACAACGGCGCGGCCCGCCCGCGGATGCTGCCGCCGCTGACGTCGGCCTTCACCGACCGCGAGGACGTCCTGGCTGGGATCACGGCGCTGCTGGACGAGGGGGACGGCGGCGCTGACTCACGTATGGCCGCGCCCATGGCCCTGCTCGTCGGCCCCGCCGGCGTCGGCAAGACCGCGGCGGCCGTGCACTGCGCCCGCGCCCTGGCCGCCCGCTACCCGGACGGCGAGCTGTACGCCGACCTGCGCGGTTCCGCGGCGGCCACCGCCGTCACCCCGTCCGAGGTGCTCGTACGCTTCCTGCACCACCTGGGCGTGCCGGCGGACCGGGTGCCCGCCGACGAGCAGGGCCAGACCGACCTCTACCGCGAGCGCACCGCGGGCCGGCGCATGGTCGTCCTGCTCGACAACGCCCACAGCGCCGCCCAGCTCGGCCCGCTGCTGACGGCGTCGCCCACCTCGCTCGTCCTGGTCACCAGCCGCCACCGGCTGCCCGAGCTCGTCCGCGACCACGGGGCGCGGATCGTGCGGGTCGGCCCGCTGTCCGACGCCGATTCCTTCCTGCTGCTGAGCCGCGTCGCCGGCCCGGAGCGCGTCGCCGCGCAGCGCACGCACGCGGAGGCCGTGGCGGCGCGGTGCGGGGGCATACCGCTCGCGCTGTGCGAGACGGGGGCCCGGGTGCAGGTGCGGGAGCAGCTGAGCTGGGAGAGCCTGGAGCGCGAATTCGCGGCGGCGGTCGCGGGCTTGAGAGGGAGCGGGCAGGGACAGGCTCCAGGAATGCCTGATGATGCTGATGGTCTTGATGACGCTGATACCCCTGATACGTATGGGGGTGGCGATTCGCCGGTGGAACCGGCCCTCCTCGCCACCGACCTCTCCTACCGGGACCTGCCCCCCGACGCGGCCCGCCTCTACCGGCTGCTGGCCCTGCGCCCCTGGCCGGACATCCCCGTCGGCGCCGCCGCGGCCGCGGCGGACACCGGCGAGGCCGAGGCGCGCCGCCTGCTCGAAACCCTCGCCGCGGCCCACCTCCTGGAGGAGACCGGCGAGGAGCGCTACCGCTTCCACGACCTCGTCCGCCTCCACGCCGAGCGCCGCGCCCACGAGGAGGACGGCCGCGGGGCGACGGCTCCAGCCGTCCGCCGCACCATCACCTGGTACCTGCGGCTGGCCGCCCGCGCCGACGCCCTCGTCGTCCCCGGCCGCTGGCACCTCGGCCCCGCGTACGCCCGCACGCAGGGCGGCGACGGCCCCGCCGGCCGCACCGCGGAGGCGGCTCGCGCGGCCCTGTCCGTGCTGCGGCGCGAGCGCGCGAACCTCGCCGAGGCCGTACGGGCCGCGGAGGAGTACGGCTTCGACGAGGAGGCCTGGCAACTGTGCGAGGCCATGTGGGGTCTGCACCTGCGCCTCGGCTTCCACGACCAGTGGGTGGCCACGCACCTGCGGGGCGTCGAGGCGGCCCGCCGCTGCGCCGCCGGCATCGGCGACCCGCGGGCGGAGGGCCGGATGCGGACCCAGCTCGCCTTCGGCTACATGGGCCTCGGCCGGTACGCGGAGGCCGAGGCCCAGCTGACCGCCGCCGCGGCGGCCGACGAGCGCGCCGGCCACCACCGCGGCCGCGCCACGGCGACCGAGTCGCTGGGCCTGCTCTGCCTGCGGCAGTGGCGGTACGAGGCCGCCGAGGAGCACTTCCGGCAGGCCCGGCGAGCCCTGGACGGCATCGCTCCGGGCGGCGACGGCGCGGCCGACGTGCCGCGCGCCGACGCGCTCCTCGCCCATCACCTCGGGCGGGCCCTGCGCGGCCAGGGCCGCCACGCCGAGGCCCTGGCCCAACTGGCGGACGCCCTCGCCCGCTTCCGGGCGCTGCCCGCCCGCGACCTCTACAACGAGGCCCGCGTCCGGATGAGCCTCGGCGAGACCCACCTGGCCGCCGGCGACCCGGCCGCGGCCCGTACGCCCCTCGACGAGGCACTGGCCGTCATGGCGGCCGAGGGCGCCGTCCTGCAACAGGCGGACGCGGCCGAACTCCGCGCCCGCTGCACCACGGACCGGGACGACGCGGTGCACCACCTGAGCCTGGCCCACTCGCTGTACGAGGAGGTGGGCGAAGCGGCGGGCGTGTCCCGCACGGGCGCGCTTTTGCGGGAGCGGAGGGCGGGCTGAGGTTGTGCCCGGCGCTGGGCGTTGCGGCTTGCGGCTTGCGGCTTGCGGCTTGAGGCGCAAGAAGCGGCCGGCCGCGCCGGATTCCCTCCGCCGCAAGGGCGAAGTGCCACCACGGTGAGGGTCCGGCGGCATACGCAGCACCGGCATCGGCACGGGCCGGGCACTACAGCTACGCACTACAGCCACGCACTAGACGGCCAGGCCGTCATCGTCCCGCTCGACGTCCACACCATGCCGCACCCTCCCCGTCACCACCGTGATGCCGCCCGTCACCGCCTCCTCCACGGACTTGCCGCCCGCGAGCCATGCGTGGAGGGCGGAGGCGTGGGCCGCCGGGTCGCACAGGTCGCCCCGGCCGTCCGCGCCGGGGCGGGCGGTGAGCTGCAGCAGGTCACCGCCGCGCGTGCGGACGGTGCAGCGCCCGGGCCCCGTCACGTACACGGCGAGCGCGCAGCCCGGGTGGCGGCCGAGGACCTCCGCGGTCCAGGCGGCCGGCGGTCCGACGCGTGGGTCGTCGGCCGCCCCGTACCGCACGATCACGTCCGCGATGCGCAGCCGCCCCGGGTCGGGGGTGTCCTCGTGGACGGAGGTGTGGGCGTCCCAGCCGATGTCGTCGATGTCGTCGATGCCGGTGTCGGAGTACGGGCCGTCGTCCGTCGCGCGGCGCACCACGGCGATCTCCGGTGCGCCCGAGGCGTCGGTCAGCCGGCTGAGGACGCGGACGGGCGCCGTGCGCTCGGCCGGCGCGTACGACGGGAGCCGCAGCGGGTCGAGGAGCGCGGGCCGGCCGGCGGGCTCCGGAATGCCGATCAGGCCGTAGAACGCGCGGCGCAGGAGCGCGGCGGAGCGCCCCGGCGCGGAGCTGACGTGCTCGGCCTGGGCGCGGAAGCGGCCGGGGTCGTGGTGGCCGACGGCGTGGTCGACCTGCGCGCGCAGCCCGTCGTACGGGCGCAGCCGCGGCGCGGCCCGGCCGAGGGCGGCGACGGGCGAGCCGGGGTCGAGGGCGCCGCCGGGGAAGGCGCCGAGGAGGACGGGCCTGCCGATGGCGGCCGCGTAGTACGTGACGGAGCCGTGGTCGCCGATCACGCAGTCCGCGGCGATCAGCGCCTGCCGCCAGTCCTCCAGCGGGTCCACGAGCGCGAGCCCGGCGCGGCGGGCCCGGTCGAGCCAGGCCCGTATCTGACCGGGGCCGTGGCCGTGCCAGATGTTGGGGTGCAGGACCGCGGCCGCGCGGTACTCGTCGGCGGGGAGCTCAGCGGCCAGCCGCGGGAGGAGGGACGGCAGCAGGTCGCCCTCGGAGTCGTCGTCGCCGAAGAGGGAGCCGGGCGACCAGGTGGAGTTGACGACGACGAGCCGCTGGCCGGGCGCGACGCCGAGGGCCCGGCGGAAGCGGTCCCGGTGGGGCAGGGCGGCGAGGATGCGGTCGTAGCAGGGGTCACCGGCGAGGACGGCGGTGCCGGCCGCCTCCGGGCAGGCGGCGCGCAGGCGGTCGAGCTGCTCGGGGTGTGAGAGGACGGTCGCGGCGGCGAGGGGCCGGCCGTCGTGGAGCAGCCAGTCGGGGGAGAGCCCGAAGACGGGGGCAGGGGCAGGGGCAGCGGGTGTCCGGTGTCCGGTGTCCGGCGTCCGGCGTCCGGCGTCCGGCGTCCGGCGTCCGGCGTCCGGCGTCCGGCGTCCGGCGTCCGGCGTCCGGCGTCCGGCGTCCGGCGTCCGGCGGCCAGGTCGACGGGCGTCTCCTTGGCCTGCTCCCAGGGCAGCACTGGCAGCCCCACGGAGGCCAGCAGCTCCGGCACTCCGGCGAGGAACGGCGACGATCCGGTGCACGTCACGAGCAGCTGCACCCGCAGGTCGTCCCGGAAGAGCGGCAGTACGTCCAGCAGCCGGGTGGCGGAGGTGACGTTGTGCACGACGAACAGGACGCGGCGGCACGCGGCCCGGGTC
Organism: Streptomyces roseoverticillatus; assembly: GCF_000719265.1. Taxonomy (GTDB): domain Bacteria; phylum Actinomycetota; class Actinomycetes; order Streptomycetales; family Streptomycetaceae; genus Streptomyces; species Streptomyces roseoverticillatus. The sequence continues at coordinate 32,933 of NZ_JOFL01000009.1, forward strand.
ACCCACCGGTGGGAGTCGTCCCCGACGGGAACCCGCAAGCGTGCCTCTGCACCTGTCCCACGCATCTCTGCATCCCCCCAACGATCACCGGCAACACCAGCAATACCGGAAACACTGGTCCCACTGAAGCACAGCACACCTCCGACGTGGATGTCGGATTTCCGCCGGATCGGGGGTGTGACCTCCGCCAATACTGGCGGCATGCGCAACGACGTCATGTACAGCGATGGCACGCACGGCGATGGCATGCACAGCCGTGGCATGCACACCGACGCGGACCGGTGCGTCCGGGCCGTACAGTCCAAGGACGCCCGCTTCGACGGATGGTTCTTCACCGCGGTGACGACCACCCGCATCTACTGCCGCCCGAGCTGCCCCGTCGTACCGCCCAAGCCGCGGAACATGACCTTCTACCCGAGCGCGGCCGCCGCGCAGCAGGCCGGGTTCCGCGCCTGCAAGCGCTGCCGGCCCGACGCGAGCCCGGGCTCGCCCCGCTGGAACGAGCGGGCCGACCTGGCGGCCCGGGCCATGCGCCTGATCGCCGACGGCGTGGTGGACCGCGAGGGCGTGCCCGGGCTCGGGGCGCGGCTCGGGTACAGCACCCGGCAGATCGAGCGGCAGCTCCTCGCCGAGCTGGGCGCGGGTCCCCTCGCCCTGGCCCGCGCGCAGCGCGCCCAGACGGCGCGGCTGCTGATCGAGACGACGTCCCTGCCGATGGGGGAGGTCGCGTTCGCCTCCGGGTTCGCGAGCATCCGCACCTTCAACGACACCGTGCGGGAGGTCTTCGCGTTCTCCCCGAGCGAGCTGCGGACCCGCGCGGCGGGCCGGGGACGCGCGGGGGCCGCCGCGGGCGCCACGGCCACCGCAGCCACCACCCCCGGCACCGTGTCCCTGCGCCTGCCCTACCGCGCCCCGCTCTTCCCGGACAACCTGTTCGGGCACCTGGCGGCGACCGCCGTGCCCGGCACGGAGGAGTGGCGGGAGGGTGCGTACCGCTGCACGATGCGGTTGCCGCACGGCCACGGCATCGCGACGCTCCGCCCCGCGGACGGCCACATCGGCTGCCGGCTGACCCTGACGGACCTGCGCGACCTGGCCGCCGCGGTCAGCCGCTGCCGCCGCCTCCTCGACCTGGACGCGGACCCCGAAGCCGTCGACGGGCTCCTGCGCGAGGACCCGCTGCTGGCCCCGCTCGTCGACCGCGCCCCCGGCCGCAGGGTGCCGCACACCGTGGACCCGGCCGAATTCGCCCTCCGCGCGGTGCTCGGCCAGCAGGTGTCCACGGCCGCGGCCCGCACCCTCGCCGGGCGCCTGGTGACCGCCCACGGCACCCCGGTCGAGGACCCGGACGGCGGCCTCACCCACCTCTTCCCGGCGCCTGAGGCCCTCGCGGAGCTCGACCCCGCCACCCTCGCCATGCCGGGCACGCGCCGCCGTACGTTCACCGCCCTCGTCGCCGCGCTCGCCTCGTCCGGGCTCGACCTCGGCCCGGGCAGCGACTGGCAGCGCACCCGGGAGCAGCTCGCCGCGCTGCCTGGCATCGGCCCCTGGACCGTGGAGACGATCGCCATGCGCGCCCTCGGCGACCCGGACGCCTTCGTCGCCACCGACCTCGGCGTCCGCCTCGCCGCGGCGGGCCTCGGCCTGTCCGCCACGCCCGCGGCGCTCACCCGCAGGTCCCGGGCCTGGCAGCCGTGGCGGTCGTACGCCGTCCAGCACCTGTGGGCGACGGGCGACCACCCGGTCAACCGCATGCCGGCGGCCTGACCGCGACGCACCTTACGGAGGAACCCATGACCCACCGCTCCCACACCGTCATCGACAGCCCGTACGGCCCCCTGACGCTGGTGGCCGCCGACGGCCGGCTCTGCGGCCTGTACATGGAAGGGCAGCGCCACCGCCCGCCCCAGGAGACCTTCGGCGCGTACGACCCGCAACCGCACGCACAGGGCTCGGTGTTCGCCCGGACCCGCGAGCAACTGGAGGAGTACTTCGCCGGCGTCCGCACCGCCTTCGACCTCCCCCTCGCGCTCGCCGGGACCGGCTTCCAGCGCACCGTCTGGCACGCCCTCCAGGAGATCCCGTACGGGGAGACCGTCTCGTACGGCCTGCTGGCCGACCGCATCGGCCGCCCGACCGCGTCCCGGGCCGTGGGGCTGGCCAACGGCCGCAACCCCGTCGGCATCATCGTCCCCTGCCACCGCGTCGTCGGCGCGACCGGCGCCCTCACCGGTTACGGCGGCGGACTGCCCCGCAAGCAGCGCCTGCTCGCCTTCGAACGCGCAGGCAGCGCGCACGAGGAGGCATCGTGCAGCGTGTACGAGGAGGCATCATGCTGCGCGCACGAGGAGGCATCATGACGTCGTGAGCGTGAGCATAGATATCGCCGGCCTGGCCACCGAACGGATCGTCTTCGAGACGTCGCCGATGGGCGAGTTGTGCCTCGCGCTGCACGTGCTGTCCGAGCCCGGCCACCACCCGGGCACGGCCGGCTGGGCCACGGCCACGGCCGCCGCGCTCCGCCCGGACCTCGCCGACCGCCTCCAGGAAGCCGACTTCCTGTGGCGCACCACCTTCTCCGACCTGTTCATGCCCTGGGCCGGGCTGCGCGGCGGCGCGGGCAAGCCCGGCGCGACCCTCGCCGACGAACTGGACCTCCTCGACCTGCTGGACGACGACCAGTTCGTCACCACGGCCCTGGAGTTCGCCTGCCTCGCCTCGTACAGCATCGGCGGCCCGTCACCGCTCACCCACCTGCCCACGCGCGCCCGCACCCTGGAACTGGCCGCGGCCCGCGGACCCCGGCAGGTGGAGTTCGCCGAGCGCCTGCTGAAGGACCCCGTGTCCGTACGGGCCTGGGTGCGGCGGCTGTTCGAGGACTGCGACGAGGCGTTCTTCGCGGACATCTGGCAGCGCGTCGAGCCCCGGCTGGCCGCCGACGTCCGGCACAAGACGGAGCTGCTGCGCCGCAAGGGCCTCCGCGAGGCGCTCGCCGCGGTCTCCCCGGCCCTCCACCTGGAGGACGGCGGCCGCCGCATCCGCGTCGACAAACTGGCCGAGGGCAGGGCCACGGCGACGGGCCCCGCGGTGCGGCCGGGCCTCACCCTCGTCCCGTCCCACTTCGGCTGGCCGCACCTGATGGTCCTGCACCGCCCGCAGTGGCGCCCCGTCGTCCACTACCCGGTCGGCTCGCCCGAACTGCCCGCCCCCACCTCGGTCGACCTCCTCAAACTCCGCCTGGAAGCCCTGGCCCACCCCGTCCGCATGCGGGTCTGCCGCAGCACGGCCCGCACCCCGCACACCACGGGCGAACTGGCCGGCGTCCTCGGCATCAGCCCCCCGGAGGTCTCCCGCCACCTGTCGGTCCTCAAGAAGGCGGGCCTGATCACGTCCCGCCGCCGCGGCCGCTACGTCCTCTACCAACTGGACGTCCGCGCGGTGGCCCGCCTGAGCAGCGACTTCCTGGAGGGAATCCTCCGCTGACGCCCGCAGGAACGACGAACCCGCAGCTGACCGGGAATCCGCAGCTGACCAGCAAAAAAGCCCTCCCGAGAGGGAGGGCGCCCTCGTTCCGGCAGCCGAGGCATGACGTTTTCTGTCCGGTCCCTGCCGGGGCCGCTATTCCGCAGTGCCGCGGCAGAGGCCCTCGACGCGGAACCACAGGCCCGGGGCGTAGACCGCATGGACGACGGCTTCCTCTCCCTTTGCGACCCGGAGGATTCTCAAGGACCCGCCGGGAAGTACGTCGTATTGGTAAGTGATCTCTGAAGTCCCCTCGACGGTGTCGTCGTAGGAGATATCCGCCCCACGCTCGTTCGCGTATTCCTTCGGCGGCCGATTCTCCACCAGCTTGATGAAGACGCTCATGGGTCAACCGTACGGTCGTTTCGTTCGCTTCGCCCTCCGGGACGAGGGGAGGGCGCGGCGTCCACCGGCCGGGGCCTTGCTCCTGTTCACGGCAGCCCGGCAGCGGGGCAGAGCCTCCCGCACGCGGGGTGAAGCCGATCAAGCCGAGGTGGCGATTCAGTCGTGGCCGTGCTGTGGGCGGTCGGCAGACGGACCCCGGCTGGTCGCCAGCCAGGGTCGCGCGGGTTCGGCGGGATGAGTGGTGTCCACGGTGAGATGGAGCCTGGTTCCGCCTTCGCGGCCGGCCGGGTAGCTGCGTTGTTCGGTGGAATCGAAGCAGTGCCGCAGGACTTCCGCTACGCGGCGGGCGGTCTCGGGGGACGCGGCGACGACGCGAACGTCGGCGCACCCCGCCCGGGGCACCGGATCCGCTGGTGCGGGGGTGGGCTTGGCGTGTGCGGGGGTCATGTTCACCGCCTCCGGACGGAAGGGTCCTGGCCCCGTGACTCCGTCGCGTCGTCGGCCGCCCGCTCGTCCTCCATCAGCCTGCTCGCGGTGAGGAGGCTTCCGGGGGTGGCAGCGGCGGACATCAGCCTGGCGGCCGCGGCCGGGCCGGTCTCCGGCGGGATGATCAGCAGGTCCAGGCGGTCCGCGGTGTAGGAGAACACGAGGAGCTTGTGCGGGTCCTGCTCATTCGAGAACCACCCCACGTGCACCGTGTGTCCGGCGACGGGAACCTTGCGCGGGATCACGGGCCAGAAGGCCGGATTCACCGTGACGTGGGTAACCCGCCCCCAGGAGTGGTCCAGTCTCGCCGCCAGTGCGGGGAGCTCGCGGGAGAGGTCACGCGAGCGAGGCCACCAGGAGCCGTCCAGAAGCCCCGGCGCCGTTCCCGGCGTCAGGGACAGACGAGCGGGCGGTGAAGGGGCATGCTCGTCGCTGGTCGTACGGTCGATGGTGACAGCCATGATGCGAACCTGCCCCCCGGGCTCGTCGGCGGCCCGGCATAGCGACTCGCCGGGAACGACACCCGCATGGAGGCCGGTGTGCGAAGTGTTCCCGGTTTCTTCACCTTACTCCGGCAGGCGGGTCCACACGCCTTGCGCGACCAGGCAATCTTGCGGGAACGCGGGCGTGCGACGGCCCTGCGGGCGGCCCCGCCGCCGGCCTGCGGAGTACGGTGGGGTTACCGCGGGCGCTTCGCCCGGTGCTGCCGGCATGTTCCGGACGACGAGCGAATGCGCGGAACTCCCGGAAGCAGGCGAGCACACCATGACCGATTCCGACACCCCACGCCTTTCCGGGCTTCTGCCGGATGCGATCCACCACGCCGTGAGACCTGGGACGGCGCTCCTGCGGCTGGAGACGACGCAGGAGCGCGGGGGAGTCCTGGACGGCGCGTGGTGGCCGCGCTCCCGCGACATCCATGCCGAGCTTCCCGGTCTGATCAGTGCCTTGACCGAGCACCTCGGGCCCATCATGCGCGTGGGCCTGGACGGGAGTGCCTGGGAGGAGCTCCCGGCACGGCTGACCGTCGACGACCGGGTCGTGCACATCGACTCCTTCCCCGTCGGTGACGACACGGTCCTCATCACCCGGGGCGACAACGATCACTTCGCCCTGTTGGTGGTCCCGCCCGGCGCGGCGCCCGACGCGGCACGGGCCGCGATGGCCAGAGCCGTACGGGCCGACAACGTCACCCAGGCCGAACAGATCCTCATCGACACCGGCAGCACTCCGCGGACCTGAACGCCCGGGCAGCGCCGCGTACGGTCAGCCGAGGAAGGACAGCCGGACCTTTCGGTCGGGGGTGTCCCGGCCGGTGGTCACCAGAACGACGGACTGCGAGGTCCCCAGCTGCAGCTCACCGCCGACCACGGGCAGCGTGGCGTGGGGCGGCACCAGGGCCGGGAGCATGTGATCGCGGCCGGGACCCGCACCGCCGTGGCGGTCCTGCCAGCGGTCGTCCGCGCGAAGAACCTCACGGAGGGCCGCCAGCAGGTCGTCGTCACTGCCGGCCCCGGTCTCGATGACGGCCAGGCCGGACGTCGCGTGCGGGGTGAAGACGTTCAGCAGCCCGTCTCTCCCGTGAGCGACCTCCCGGAGGAACGTGGAACACGTGTTCGTCAGGTCGTGCATGGTTTCGGCGGAGCCGGTTGTAACGTCGACAGTGCGGGTCGTGAAGGTGCCGGTCATGGTTCACCAGTACCCGCTGTACAGGAGCGGCGCTGACGGCTGGACGGGTTGTTCCGCCGGACTCCGGTCACCGAAGCGGCCTCGCTGCCCGACCCGCCTCAAGGCCGTTCCGTTCAGCCCTGTTCGCGACGTACAGGCAGGACTAGGCTGCCGTATGAGGCCCCAGCCCCCGGCAGCACCGAGATGCGATTCGCTCCGAGGAGGCGCGTGGTGCCCATAAAGCGCGGAACCGTCCCCGTCCCCGCTGCAGTTCCCCGAGGGGCGGGCGGGCGCGTATCCGCATCGCGCTGTCACTCGCCGCCCTCCGGTAGCCCACGAGACCGCGTGCTCGTGGTCCGTGGAAGGCTGGACCTCTCCGGGGTGGCGAGGCTGCGCGAGCGCCTCCTGCACGTATCCCACAGCCCCGGAAGCCGGCTGATCCTCGACCTGTCCGGCGTCACCTCCTGCGACGCCCTGGGCCTCGGACTGCTCGTCGCCGCCGCCCGCGAGGCCCGGCACTCCGGCGGCGACCTCTGCCTCGTCGCGCCGCGTCCCGCAGTCGCCCAGGCACTGAAAGCCAGTGGGCTGAGCAGAATCCTCCCGGCGTTTCCCGCCTTTGACGGGCGGCCCGGTGCCGGGACGGGCAACGGACCTGCCCCGCGCCCGGGCGATCACGGGCAGAAGAACGGCCGCATCAACGGCCGCACTGAACCTCCGGGAAGTCTCCGGGAAGACCGCCCGCCGGAAGCCGTCTGACCCCGGACGCCCTGAGCCGCGCCCCGCCTCCCGGACGGCGTCACTTCACTACACCCACCAAACGGCCCCTGAACAGCAAAAACGCCCCTCCCGACGGGAGGGGCGTGCAGTGTGGATCGAGCGCCCCCGGCAGGACTCGAACCTGCGGCCAAGCGCTTAGAAGGCGTGCGAGCTTGAGCGATGTGCTGACCTGCGGTTTCGCAGGTCGTTGCCGAGTAAAACGGGGCAAGGCGCTTGGTCTATCTTCGGATTGCGATTGGCGGGGAGCCGCCGCTGTGGCGTGGATGCGGTGGGAAGGTAGCCGCAGGCCCCGAGCTCCGGGTGCAGAACTCGCGGCCGTGACTGGCTGTGACCCCGATGGACGGCCACCGGTGGAAGACCCCAGCACGGGAGAATCACTGCCAGAAGCATTCGTCGATCACGATCTGCGGATCGGTGGTGCGGGGTGTGAAGTGGTATCGCAGCCAGCCGCGGCCGTGACCGAAGTAGAGGACATGTTCGCCGCTGGGCCGGGTCGACTGGACGGGTTCGACACTCATTCCCGAGGGCAGGTCCCGGTCGGTGTCAATACCCCGGAAGTACGGGTCTGTGGCGGTTACGAGCTCGGCGCGGGCGGCATCCACCAGGGTGCGGGCCTGGTCGGGAAGAGCGTTCCTGTTCTCCTCAGCTTCCTTGGTCCAGTCGGCCTGCCAGGGCGGCCCCATGAAGTCGTCCTTCACTCGCCGGGCTCCGCCTTCGCGGCTGCCCGGCGGATGCGTCCGGCTTCCTCGATCATCGCCTTGGCGCGCACGTAGTCGCTCTCCTCGGTGGCCTCGTCCTCCAGGCGGTGGACTCTGGCTTCAAGGCCGGGGTTACGGGCGAGGGCGTACTCACCCCACCAGCGGGCCATGAAGGCGGGGACGGGGGCAAGGTCGTAGGCGTCGGCGATGTCACGGCGCCAGTGCCGGTCGAAATCCACTAGGAGTTGCGGCGCGTACTGGGCGATGGCGGCGCGCAGTGACTTCGGAGTCCGCTCGGGCATGGGCGGGACCGTCGGCCCGTCTTCGAGGGGCGCAGTGGACATGAGCGGTGGGATTCCCTTCGGCTCGCGGTCATGCGGCGGTGTGGAGTGAGGACGGCGCGGTGGTTGCCGGCTCGGACGGTGGTGGCGTCCTTCCGGTCCGGCTCCTGCGGACCGCGGTGCGGATCTTGGCGATACGGTCGCGTTTGACGCCGAGAAGGCGTGCGACATGTTCTACACGGCCATAGGGGATCAGGCTGCCGGGCGTCCTGGTGGTGGCCGCGCACACGAGTTCGGCGAGCTTTCTCCGCTTGCTGCGTATGTCCTCCTCCAGCCGCCGGACCACCTGCTGCCGGCGGGCGATGGCCGTCAGCGCCGATGTCTTCAGATCACGTTCGTATCGCAGATCCTCAGCACTCACGTGGCCGAGGATGGCACATGGGCCTCATACTCAACAATCGATCCCTTGAGGATGCGCTCTTGTGAACGCTGTCCGTACGCAGCAGGGCACAGTTGGCTTTCCGGCGTCTGCCCGAGATGACCTCGATCCCCTTCTGGCTGTTGTCCACAGGTCGAACGCCCGGTTGGTGGACGGTCGAGGCTCGACACCAGACCTCACGACGCGACCGCCGTCCCCGCCACGGTGGCACCGGCAAAAGGAACGTCCGAACGCCTGCACGGTGCCGACCTGCAACCACCCTGTGCGGTGCAGATCCCGAGATCCACGGTTGTGCGCAGTCAGCGCTTGGTCCCTGAGCGATGTGCTTCCGGACATAGCAGAGCCTCACCGGCGTTTTCGCAGGTGAGGCAGTGTGCGCGCCCCCGGCAGGACTCGAACCTGCGGCCAAGCGCTTAGAAGGCGCCTGCTCTGGGAGCCGCGGCAAGGCCGCTGACTTGCAGAACGTCAGAGAGCCGACCCTGTTCAGGGAAAGTTCTCCTGTTTTTCGGGAGATCTGGGGCGCTCAGCCGCGGACGATGAAGGCCCTGTGAGGTCAGTCCATGAAGCCACGACCCCTTCGTCCCGAAGGCCTTCGACCATCCTGGCCTGTGGAAATGGCTGTGGGGCAAGCACATCGGCATCCGCATCGCCTGCAAAGTCATCGAGTCAAGCGAGCGACTGGGACGCCTAAGGTGGGTGATCGAGCGAACGATCTCCTGGCTGAGCGGCCATCGCCGCCTCACCATCTGCTATGAACGCGACCCCTGCAACTACCGCACCTTTCTCGAACTCACAGCAGCGATCTGCTGCTACAAACGACTCACCCACCTCACCGCATAGGACATGGTCTAAGTTGGAACAACTGCGCGCGAACACAGGCCTAGATTGCGTCCAGCCAAACGTCCGGCGTAATGAAAGCTGCGAGGTGAGCAACGCCGCAGTTCTCGGCCTTCGCCCTGAGCTCACTTATCAGGAGTTGGCGGTCTTCCGCCGCCCGGGACCTAAGCTGCTCAGGAGTAGTGATATCTGCTTCCAAAAAGACTCGGACTACATCCGGTCTCGCGAGATCATGGTGCAGGGCAGCCAGTGATGCGATGGCTTTGAGGTGAGAGACAACTAGAGTCGAGACATTGAGGTAGTCGGCCATTTTCTGCCGTTGCGTGACGCCGGAGGCCCGCAGCTGGAAATTTCTGAAAGTGGTGATGCCGGCTTCAGTAAGGGGCTTCGCGAAACGTTTGAACGGCTCCAGATCCAGCATTGCTAGCGGCTTGAGGCGGACAGTGTGTTCAGCCTGGGCTGCCCGTATCGGATCCTGCAAGTAACTCCAAAACGATGGGTCTGATTGGGCGGATTGCCGATCCGAGGGGGTTGTAAGTGCGAAAGTGAGGTAGTCAAGTGTGTCGTCCAGGCCCTGGCGTGGGACACCGCGCTCTTCTGCCAATGCGGCCAGGCAAGCATAGTGGTGTGCAAGCTTGGGGGGAGGGTGGCGATCCGGTTCTGGTGGTGCCCAGGTCCACGTCCCGCCGTTGATACGCAGCCGGGATTCATCAGCGAGGAAGGATATTGCACTCTTCAGGTTCTCGGCCACTGGTTTCATGTAGCAAGCGAAATTATAAGCCGCTGGATCCTTCTTAAGGAATTCCTTGTTCGATATGACAGTCTCACATTCTTCCAGCAGATCAGATGCCGCTTCGTGTGCCGTGTCCAAGATGCCTGGGTGCTCGTGGCCTAGTTGATCGATGTGATCGTCACTGATAGCTCGGGCCGCCAAGTAGGCATTGGTTCGTATGGCTGCACAACTATAGAGGATGCGAATGCAGAGACCTTCCCATCCTGACCTGTCCTCTTGCTCGCGAACAAGTTCCAGCTGGCGATCCATAAGGTGGGCCATCCTCATGCGATTCGCTACACTATTTGGCATGCAATTTTGGACTTCGGTCAGATAGTCGAGGCGTGCAAGACCGTATCTGGGATCCATGTTTACAGCGGACTGCAGGAGCCTTACGCGGACCTCCTTGTCGCTCACCAGAGCTCGTTCGCTGGCGATCATGTGGAGAGCGACCGGTTTCCAGTGTTGCGCTCCGCACAATCCTTTCAAGAGATCCCGGTGTCTTTGACTGAGTTCGATAAGAATAAACGCTGCGGCGCCAGTTAGCAGTTGAGCGCGGGCCCGTCCCAACTCTTCCTCCAGCCGAGGGGGCTTCGCCTCCGGCGGGAGCTCGGGCAGCCCAAGGTTCACGCGGCTGATCAACTCGCTTTTTACGTGAAGGCCATTGCGCGTGAGGGAGACCACTACGCGGTTCACGTCGATCAGAGTGATTCGGGCACGCCATGTCAGGTCTGGCCTGACGGCATACATCACATGAGCGATCGCAGTCGCGAGTGCCCCGGAGGGGATAGCGCTAAGATCCTTGCTTAGCAACTTACTGAGTTCGCTGACCTGCAGGATCCCGAGCTCAGGCGCTCGAGAGCCCAGTGACTGCAGACGCGCAAGTACATAGTCGGACGCCGCAGGGTCCGACTTCCCGTCAGGCCCCTGCGCCTCTATTTGGAGTCGCCGGCTCTGCCCCAGGGCAGTCGCCGTCGCGGTGACTCCAAGCAGAGCAAGTGCAGCATATGCCACAGATATTCTCTCGTTTCCACTGATGAAGTAGAAGACAAGTACCGCCCACGCGGCAAGAAGCAATGAGAATACAGGCCAGGCGAGCCCCCCCGGCTTGCGGTCGAAATGAACTGGACAACTAACCTTCAGGCGCAAAGAAAACACCGTCAAAGCTACCCCAAGAGCTGCTATCCCACCGAATGTCCAGGGCAGCCACACACCGTCACCAAACGGATGAAAGGCCGGAAACACAGGAAGGAAAACCGCTGTTGCCGCCATAGACAAGGTACCCACAACTGCCCAGAGCCATCTCACCTTCTGCTCCCAGGCAGTGGTGTCCCGCCGGACCATGAAGCGCGTTATGAGCCCACTGATAACAACCAACGCAAGCAGGGCTATGATTATCGGGATCAAGACATGAAAAATTGGCTCAACCCAGTCCCGGTAGAACTTATCCCAACCGCTGTCCTGCAAAGCGGTAACTGCCCAGATGTGCTCGGTAAGGAAGGTCATATCAAGACCTCAGAACTTTGTGGAAATCCCCCTACGTATCCACACTAGATTGTGCGGCTGAGCGATGCACGCTGAAACGTTCAGCGAGAAGGAGGAACTCGCCTGTCTGTGCACGGAGAACCGGCGCCCGTGGGTGGATGTGAGGCGGCGGTAGTCCATCACCCAGGAGATCATGCGATCGATCATCCGCCTTCGGCGTTCCAGTCGCTCGCTTGACGCGATGCCTTTGCGAGCGATGCGGATGCCGATGTGCTTGCCCCGCAGTCATTTCCGCAGGTGAGGAGGATCGAAGGCATTGTAGGCGTGGAGTCGCTAGGTCTTGAGGTGTCGGCCCCGATGGGGTTCGTGTCTCATTCGGAGGGCCGGTCACCCTCGGTTTCAGGGCCTGGCTGGCGTGAGCGTCGGCGGCGGAGAGCCTGACGAGGACGGGTGGTCCGTTCGCATCCGATAGAAGGTGCGTTCTGGAACCCGGCTTGCCTCATTCACGGGGCTCGGACTTGTGAGGCCGACGATGTCGCGTACAAGATCTAGCGCGGTAACGCCATCCGCATACTGTGCCTTGGTCTGGACCGGGAGAGGAGGGCCGTCCGGCCCTGAGGCGCGGCCCCGACGAGTGCGACACTGGGGCTCGTAGGGATCCTCAGAGGGCACGTCAGACCCGGTTGGGTGGGTGTCGGATGAGTAGTTGTATCGCGGAGTTATTAGCCTCGGCCGGTCGCCAGTACGTGCGGTATGGTCCTGGCTCGCTGGGGAAGTCGTGGCTAGCCGCGGAGTGTCTTAACCCCTACCTGCGTGAGCGGCCCCGGCGGTGCATGGCGCGGACCCGGTTCGGGGCGGATATCGCTGTTGACACGCAGGACCTCATCCAGCGGTATATCTACATGTTTGGGGCGTGGGAGCCCCCCATGACGTATTGGCTCAGCCAGCGGCTTGGACCCGGCGACACCTTCGTTGATGTCGGGGCGAACATCGGGTACTTCAGCTTACTTGCTGCTCGTCGGGTGGGGCCGGCGGGCCGGGTTGTTGCCATTGAGGCTTCTCCTGTGTTCCACCGACGTGTGTTGGCGAATGCGCGGCGCAACGCCTGTCGCAACGTACGGGCGGTCAACGTGGCCGTCTCCGACGTGCGGCGGTCTGTGAGGTTCACGCTCGCTAGCTCTCGGAACATGGGGGCGAACAGCATCGTCCCGTACGACGGGCCGGTGGAGTCCTGCTTTGAGGCGCAGGCCCTTCCGCTCACTGAGGTGCTCACTGCTTCTGAGGTTGCCGGCGCGCGCGTGATCAAAGTTGATGTGGAGGGGGCGGAAGGCAGCGTGGTTCGGGGCATGGTTCCCTTACTTGATCGGCTTCGGTCCGATGCAGAGATCACCGTTGAGGTGGCCCCTGAGCGCATGGCTCTCCTGGGGGACTCCGCTGATGAACTGCTGGCCACCATGCGTCATTTCGGGTTTCACGCCTATCGCCAGCCCAACGACTACGCCGCCGAGAGCTACCCTGCCGCTCTTCGAAGTGCCGGCGCCCCGCTTGCTCGTGTGCGGGGACCTCTTGTGGAGGAGGGCGATCTCGTCTTCTCGCACGTGGACGCTGATGTGCTGCCCTGAACGCAAACGGTCCGGCCCCGAGGGGCCGGACCGTGGTAGCTGCCGCTGTTACGGCTGGCACGCCTCATCGAGGTCCGGGGCGGGCAAGCGACCGCCCCGGCTCTCTGCCACTCGTAGGACGTCGCTCAGCGATTTGGCCGTCTGCTGAAGCGCGATCCGGAGGTGATCGCAGCGTGCCTCCGGGTTGGCTAGGAGTTTCTCCGCGTCCGCCAGCACATCCGCCCCGATATCCATCTGCGCTGCTTCCACAGCGTCGGCGTATCGAGACAGCCTTCCTTGGCCCTCGACCGGGCTCAGGAAGCATGGCTTGTCATCTGGGGAGGTCCACGGCAGGAGCCGCCAGTCGAGACGACCACCGTCGTCCTCTGTCCTGGGGTCTCTTCCGATCGCGTCGGACGTCATCCAGCTTCCTCCCGGTTTTCGACGTGCGTGCGTGTGGTGAAGAGGACTTCCGCGCGGTCGCCTGGAAGGAGCAGGAGCGCCCACTCCACCACTTGCCCCGCTTCGTCCCTCGACGTCCGTTCCACAACCAGCACAGGCGCGGGACTGCGGAATAGCTCCCTCTCCTTGGCGCTCGGCAGTCGGGACGTGACACGCTCGACACTGGACGCCACGTGCACTCCGGCTGCGGTCAGCAGCTCCCGAACGTTGTCGCCCCACGGAGACAAAGGCGCTTCGGGGCGGCCGAGCTTCGCCACCTTGTGGGGGACGTACAGGCGCGCCACGCTCCGTACCGAGATACCGGCGGAGCTGACGTACTCGTACTCGGTCATTGGGGAGCCGGCTCGTACCTGCAGGAGTGACGCCACACCCGCGGACGCCTTCACCCGGCGGACGTCGACGCTGACGCGCAGCGCGGAGCAGGGCGCCGGTGGGCGATCCGACGTGTGCCGTGCGCTGTCGTAGACCGTGCGGTCGCCGGGCCTCCGTACGAAATTGCCTCGGCCGTGGAACTTCTCCACCAGCCCTTCGGCCTGGAGCAGATCCAGAGCGCTCCTCAGCGTGGGGCGGCTGGCCCTGTACAGCGAGGCGAGTTCCGCCTCCGCTGGGAGTTGCTCGCCTGCCCGCCAGTTTCCGGCGGCGATGAGCCGGCGGAGGTCCTCTGCGATGGTCTGGTAGCGGCCTGCCATGGTGGGCTTCACCGCTTCCTGATGGTCCGTACAGCGGACAGTTCTTCGTCCGGCTCCACGAACAGCTCTTCCCCTGTGCGGAAGCGCAAGCCCCTTGTGCCGTTGGAGAAGTCGAGTACGTAGACCACCGTGAATCCCCGGCCTCCGAAGTCGATGACGTCTCCGATCCGGACCGTCTTCCCGGTGACCTGAACGCGCACGTGGTGGTACGTCCCCATGGATGTGGCGATTTCCTCGATCATCAGTGCGCCTCCGCCACGGTCCAGGACAGGCCGATCGCGAGGGGACGCCAGCGAGGATCCAGCCGCCGCCGGGCGCGCTCATCTTCGGCCGTCACGTACAGGCGGACGAGTGCCGTCTCCTCGGCGTCGCGTAGTGCTGCGCACCACTGCGGCTGATGCATGGGCGGGGCCGGCGGAGTGGTCTCCTCGGCGGGCCGGAGCTCCGCCGGAGCGCGGTGGTGTTCCGGCTCCGCGGCGGGAACGAATTGTCGCCTGGCCCACTCAAGGGCCCGGCGGATAAGGTCCATCACGTTGATCAGCTCCTCACAGCTGACGGCCGTGCCCCCGGGCAGCACCCGTTGCCGCGGGGGTTTCCTTGTCGACGGCGGCCCAGGCGATGCGGCCGTTTCCGCTGGTGACCAGCCCGAACGAGTCGGCCGTCCCCAGCACCTTCAAGAGCTCTTGCCATGCCGCGGTCGAGACCGGATTCGGGACTTCCGTCTCGACGTGGATGCGGCCTTTCCGGTGCCTCACGCGCGGAGTGAAACCAGCAGCCGAGAGGCGTGCCGCGATGTGGTCGGCGCGGTTGCTGCGTGCGGCCACAAGGTGTTCCTCCGTCGCCACGGGATCACAGTGCGTGAAGCTAGTTAACTAGAATAGGGCTAGTGGACTAGATTTTCCACATGCGTGAGCAGCCGCCTTATCTCCGCGTCGCTGACCTGCTGAGACAGCGCATCGCGGATCAGGAGTGGGCGCCGGGCGACCGGCTGCCGTCGCGTGCGCAGCTTGCGCAGGAGTGCGGCGGCGTGGGTGAGAACGTCATCCGCCGAGCGCAGGAACTCCTGATCTCACAAGGCGTCTTGGAAGGGCGTGCAGGGTCCGGGACGTACGTCGCCGAGCCGCGCGCACGCCTGCGCATGGTCCGGACGCGGCACCGCGAGCAGCGTGATGGGTCGCCCTTCGCCGCGGACATGTCCGCCCTCGGCAAGCACGGCACGTGGGAGAGCAGCACGGAGGCCAAGCTTCCGGCGCCCGCAGGCATCGCAGCTCGACTCGGCATCGCCGAAGGGGATCTCTGCGTCCGGACCGTCTACGAGTTCTTGTCCGACGGCAAGCCCGTTCAGCTCTCCACCAGTTGGGAGCCGTACAGCATCACGGCCAACACGCTGGTGGTGCTGCCGGAAGGCGGTCCTCACGCCGGCAAGGGCGTAGTCGCCCGCATGGCGGAGATCGGCATCACGGTCACCCGCGTGGTGGAGCAGCCGGAGCCCGGGCAGGCGACCGCCGAGGAGGCGACACTCCTCGGCGTGCAGCGGGGAGCGCTCGTGACGCGCATCCAGCGGACGTACTACAGCGACGATGGACGAGCAGTCGAGACGGCGGACATCGTCGTGCCCGCCTCCCTCGGCGTGATCGTCTACGAGATGCCCGTCAGCTAGCCGGCTGGTAGTTCCAGCGGTGGTAGGCCAGCGCTTGCGCCCGCGCCTCTACGACGGCCATGCGCGCGTCCCGCTCCACGGCGTCCGTGTGCGCGGCCTGGCCCGTCGCCTGTCCGGGCCACTTGCGGTAGAGGAGGCCGACGTCGCGGATGAAGTAGCCGCGGCTGACGGCGTCCAGGGCGAGCAGGAGCCCGGTGTCCTCGGAGGCCGGCAGCGCCATCCAGCCGCCCAGGGCTAGGAGCAGTTCCCGGCGGACGCACAGGGTCGCCGGGTGGACCTGGGCGCGGTAGTTGTGCGCCCGCCAGTGTTCGAGGACGGCGCCCATCTCTATCGGCCCGTCGTCCGGGTCCTGGGCGAAGCCGACGGTGGAGCCGTCGGGGAGCAGGTCCAGGACGCGGGACGTGGTCCAGCCGATGCTGGGGTCGCGTTCGAGGACGGCGATGTCGCGGGCCAGGGCGCCCGGGGGGAGCTGGTCATCGGCGTCGAGAATCTTGACGTACTCGCCGTCCGCGTGTGCCAGAGCCATCGTCCGGGCCACCCCGGGGCCCCCGCGTCGACCCTGGCGGAAGGTCACGCGCTCGTCGTCCGGGACGTGCGGGGCAACGTCGTCCGTCTGGCCGTCTTCCTGTATCAACCAGTGCCACTCCCAGTCCTCGGGGAGCTCCTGAGCGCACAGCGACTTGTAGGCGTCGTGGAGGTGGTGGGCGGACGGTCCGTGCACAGCGGTGACGATGATGATGCGCCGGCGCACGGCACTCACCACCTTTCCAGGGGAGTGGTGAAGAGCATCTCCGTGCGGTCGCCGGGCAGCGTGATGTCGGAGAGCTCCACAACGCGGTCGTTGGTGTCGTACGAGGTCTTGCGCAGCAGGATCACGGCGGTGCCCGGCGGGAGTTCCAGCTCTTCGGCTTCTTCCGGGGTGGGCGGCCGGGCGGTGACGTGTTCTTCGATGCGGTCCAGCTCGATGCCGATCGTGAAGAGCTGGTTCTGGGTGCCGCCCGGCCACGGCTCCTTGGACTCGTCCAGGAGGTCCGGGTTCGCGGCGACCATGTCGCGGACGAGATAGGAAGTGACCAGGGCGAACGGCGCGCGCTCCGCTGCGTACCGCGTCCGGTAGGTGCGCTCCAGGAGCACTTCGCCTTCCGTGACGCCGAGAGCCTGCGCGAGATCCTTGCTCGCCTTGATCTCGCGGTAGGACGCCCGGAAGACCAGATCGTTCAGCGACAGGCCGGTGTCATGCTCCGTGGCGCCGGTCTTCGCCCGCTGCTCTTCGGGTTGCTGGACGCGGTCCTTCTCCCACTGGTGCCTGACGTTCGTTCGGAGGACCGTCGCCCGCGGCTGACGGACGAAGTTGCCGCGGCCGTGCTGCTTCTCGATCAGCCCCTCGTCGCGCAGGAGCCGCAGCGCTTCGCGGATCGTGGGGAGGCTGCGCCCGTACTCCTCCGCGAGGGCCGTCTCCGAGGGGAGACGGTCTCCGGCGCTCAGCTGACCTGCACGGATGGCTTCTCGCAGGCCGTCCGCAATCCGCTCGTACGCCTTGGCCATCCGTACTCACCCGTTCCGTCGTGCCGGTGGCGCTCAGCATACGACTCCTCAAGAGGACTTGACGAGTTGGTGAGACCCGCGTCATAGTCCCAGTCTGAACTCCGAACTCCTTAAGAGGACTTGAGGACTTGACCTCTTGATGAGTCGTCAGCGGCTGTCGCGCGTCCGGAGGACGTGCGCGTTTCCCGCGCCTGCACTGTTCTCGACCTCAGAGGTGGATCGCATGCAGCTCACCGTCGGCGACATCGCCCGTAGCCAGGAGGACCTCTCCTTCGGCACCGTGGCCGGGGTCGCGGATCACGGAGAAGGAAAGCTCGTCGTCTTACGGCGCCCGAACGGGGGTGGCCTCAGCTTCGTTGAGCCGTGCTCCCTGGTCGTCGTGGGGCGCTACGTCCCGCCCGCTTCGACCACCCGCAGCGTCGTGGCCCTGGTCTTCCTGGGCCTCGCGCTCCTCGTGGCCTACATCAGCTGCCGGTCGGCCGAGGCCATCGGCGCGGATTGGCTGCTGACGCTGCTCGCCGGCCTGGGCGGCTTCAAGGCCGTGGCGATCACGTACCAGTGCTGGGCGCGCGTCACCGGACCGCGGCGCTTCCGCGTCTGAACGGCTCCGCTCCGTGTGTCCGTCCCGTCCCGGCTTTGGAGGGGTCACGTGAACGACCAACTGACGGCGAACCCCGCGTTAGGCCAGGGTCGCCCTGTCGGACCGGCTGTCTCCGTCGACAGCCCGTGCGCGGCGTCGGGCCCCGGCTTGGCGGATCGGGCTCAGGGCGCGAAGCGCCGCCCGGTCATCCCGGCATGGGCGAAGTCGCGTCAGGAATTCCTCGCGGCCGGCAAGGGCGTCGCCGCGTACGCCTGGCACGTGTCCGCGTATCACGCGGTGCGCACGCCGTGGTACGCCTTTCGTCTCGCGTTGCAGGCGCCGCAGGGTGCCGCACGGTTCGTCAGCGGCAGGCTGCGATGGGTCGCCGATGCCGAAGGCGAGCCGTTCCGGCAGTACGCGGCGGCCACCGACGACATCGTCAAGTACCTGCAGCTCTCGCGTCAGAGGGACCGTCGTGTCCGCTGGCGGGCGGCCGTCGCGTTCGTGGCCTCGATCGCGGGGATCACCACGGCGCTCGTGCTCTACGTCATGGCGCCGCAATGGCTGCTCGCGCTGTGCGGCTTTGCTCTGACGATGGCTGCGGGGTGGCTGGGGCAACCGGCCGATGCGCCGGTGATCCACAGGGCAGTGGAGATCCCGAGGGCGACAAGGCTCACGAGCGACATCGTCCTTCGTGCTCTCGGCTCACTCGGCATTCAGGGGATTAACCAGGCGCGGTCGAAGGGCGGGGACGGGTTCGTTTTCACTGCTCCCATCACCCGTGACGGTCCTGGCTGGCTCGCCGAGGGGGATCTCCCTCACGGCGTGACCGTCACGGACGTCGTGGACCGCCGGGAGCGGCTGGCCTCCGGTCTCCGGCGGCCGCTCGGAACGGTGTGGCCGGAGGCGGTTCCGAACGAGCACACCGGCCGCCTGAGGCTGTGGGTCGGCGATCAAGACATGGCACAGGCCCCGCAGCCTGCATGGCCCCTCGCCAAGGCCGGCACGGTGGATCTGTTCAAGCCCATCTCGTGGGGAACCGATCAGCGGGGACGCTGGGTGGACATCACCCTCATGTACTTGGCGGGCGTCATCGGCGCCATCCCGAGGATGGGCAAGACCTACCTTCTGCGTCTCCTGCTGCTTATCGCCGCGCTCGACCCGCGCGCCGAGGTACACAGCTACGACCTGAAAGGGACCGGCGATCTCGACCCTGTGGGCAATGCCGTCGGCTTTCGGCACCGGGCGGGCAATCGCGACGAGGACATCCTTTACGGGTTGACCTCCATGCGTGAGCTGAAGGCTGAGCTTCAGCGCCGTACGGATGTCATCCGCTCGCTGCCGCGGGATGTCTGCCCCGAGTCGAAGGTGACGACGGAGCTCGCTTCGAAGAGGTCCCTCGGTCTGCACCCGGTCGTGGTCGGAGTGGACGAGTGCCAGAAGTGGTTCGAGCACCGGAAGTACGGCAAGGAGCTTGAGGAGATCTGCACGGACCTCGTCAAACTCGGCCCTGCAACGGGAATCGTGCTGCTGCTGGCCACTCAGCGGCCGGACGAGGGCAGCTTGCCCAAGGGGATTTCCGCGAACGCCTCGGCCCGCTGGTGCCTGAAAGTCATGAGCCACGTCGAGAACGACATGGTCCTCGGCACGGGAGCGTACAAGCGGGGCGTACGAGGAACCATGTTCGCCTGGGCCGACAAGGGCATCTGCTACTTCCTCGGCGAAGGTGCGGACGCACGGATCGTCCGGGCTGCCGAGATCAATGCCGTGGAGGCTGAAGTCATCGCCCTGCGGGCCCGGAAGACTCGCGAGCGCCTCGGCAGCCTGGCCGGTCACGCGCTGGGGGAGCAGCCCGAAGAGGCGGCCGGCCCGTCGTACGACCTGCTCTCGGATCTCCTCACGACGCTTCCCGCCGGCAAGGAAAAGCTCTGGAACGAGGCGATCGTCGTCGCACTCGCCGAGCTCCGGCCCGACACGTACGGCGCATGGACTGCGGAACAGCTCACCGCAGCCCTGAAGCCGTACCGCATCCGCACCGTGCAGGTGTGGGGCACCACGGAGGACGGCAAGGGCGCCAACCGGCGCGGGATCAAGCGCGCCGACGTCCTGAGAGCACTCGCGGAACGTGACGGCACCGGCGCCGCGGCATAGCCGCAACCACCCTCGGGCCTAGCAGGACAACCCGCTAGGTCTAGCACCCCCGCTAGCAGCACAAAACCTGTCTGACCTGCGCACTAGCGCCTAGCGGTGCTCCCCGGGCACCGCCCGAATTCCCATCCGGAGAGGGTTCTGATGAGTTCCCTGCTCGACGCTATGCCCGGCCTCATATTCCTCACGCTCTGCTACGCCGTGATCTGCGCGGTCAGCCCGTTCGGCGCGTGCCGCAAATGCGGGGGATGGGGAGCGAAGATCCGCCAGACCCGCAGCGGTCGGCTCAAGCGCGGCCGCGAATGCCGCCGGTGCGAGGGGCAGGGCCTGCGCCTGCGCGTCGGCCGGCGCCTTTACAACTCCGTCGTGGAGCTCCACCGCGACGGCACCGGCAAAGCCCGACGCTGACTTCTCCGAGGAGCCCCGCGATGTCTTTCTCCCTCTCCGCGCTCGTGCTGTTCGGCCTGCTCCTGGCCATGCTCCTCCGCTCGAAGACCGTCGGCATCGGCGGCGCCACGGTCGCCATCCTCTTCGGCTACTACCTCAGCCGCACCGGAGCCGCCGGACCCATCGATCAGGTCATGGGCGCTATCGCCCATGCCATCCCCGCCATCGACAAGTGATCAGGAGGAATCCCTCCCATGGAAAAGCAGAACCGCTCCGCCCCGCAGAAGATCTCGCTCATGGCTTCTGGAGAGCTCCGCGATGCGCTCACGGCCATCGAAGAGGGCAAAGGGCCGGCCGCTATCGCCGCGCTCATGGCCATTGACCCGGTGTCCTGGCACGCAATCGAGCACCGCCTCAAGGCCGTCATCGGCACCGACCTCCGCTCGCTCTTACTCCACACCGTGGAGAGCGCGGCGGCCCCGGCCCTCGACTGACGGCTCCCTGTGCGGCCTCAACTCCTTCCGAGGTGGGGTCGTGCAGAGGGCCGGACAGCCCGGCTCGGCAATTCCGACGACGCAAAGGACGCCCATGTCCAACACCACCACCATCGCGTGGTTCGACGACTTAACGGCGAGTGTGTTCGCCCTCGGGTCCGCGGCCCGGGAGATGCGGCTCGCGCACCAGGCGGCCCAGGTCGCCTCGTGGCAGATCGAGCCGTCCCGCCTGCGGCTGGTGACCGGCGACGTGAACATCCGCGGGGAGTACAAGGTCAGCCCCTGCGACATTGCCCTGGGCCAGGTCCGCGGCCTGTCCCGCGCCTACCAGCGCATGACGGCCGACCTGTACGAGAACCTCGCCCTCACGTACGCCTACGGCACCGCTGCAGCACTCCTCGCAGTCATCAAGGGGTACCGGCCGCGGTACGTCGAGCTCCAGCGCGATCAGACGGACCACTACCTCGTGCCGAGCGGCCCGCTGCCCGACTTCCGCGGAGACCTCGGCAACTGGGACGGCCAGAGGCGCCTGGCCCTGCTCCGCTCGATCGTCGCGGCCCGCAGGCTCGACCACTCCGGGGAGCTGAGCCACGGGTCGTTGTCCGGTCTGGCAGACGTCGCCTACGCGTACGGCGAGCAGGCCGAGACGGCCCTCCACCACCTGCTCCTCACCTCCCGCACGATCCAGGAGCCGGAGGCGGAGCAGTGACAGACGCAGCGCACAGCACTGACCCCGCCGCTGCGTACGCAGGCGCTCCCCGCATTCTCTCGGAGATCGTCTGGGTGCTCAGGCAGGCGAGGGCGGCCCGTTCCTCCGGCGCGGACGGCACGGAGCAGAGCCGGGAGTTCTGGCTCCGCAAGGCCGCTGTCTTCGATCGCATCGCGATGGAAGAGGTGGCGACGTACGCCCCGCAGGTCGCGGCCAAAGCGGTTGAGACCGCGGAAGCGGCTGCGAGGCGGCTGGTCGAGTACGACGCCACGCACAGCGGTCTAAGCCTCAGGGGCTCCGACGTGGTCACCGGCGAGGACTGCCGCGCCTACGTCCGCCGCGAGTACCACGCCTGGAACCGCGCCCAGCTGTTCTGACTTCGCCCGGGGCAGCGGTCTACCCGGCAAGGACGCCCGCTGCCCCGGCCTCCCCATCCCGCAAAGGATTCAGGAGGTGCCACCAGCATGCACCACATCGACGACGCCCCGCCGCCCGGGGCCGCTGGAACCGGCATGGAGGCCACGTGACGACCCGTGGCCGTAAAGGCGGCGACAAGCTGACCGTGGACGAGCTCTGCGAGGAACTGCGCATCGCACGCTCGACCTTCTACGACTGGCGCCAGAAGGGCCGTGGCCCGCGCTGCATACGGCTCCCGAACGGAGCCCTGCGCATTCGCAGGGACGACCTGGACAACTGGCTCACCGACTGCGAGGACCGCGCATGACGACCCGGTCCTTCAAAGTCAGCTTCTACGAGACCGAGATCTACGAGGGCAAGCGCGGCACCACCTATACCGTCCGCTGGTCCGTCAACGGCAGGCGTCACGGAGAGACCTACAAGACGAGCCCTCTCGCGGAGTCCTTCCGCGCCACGCTCCTCGTCGCCGCGAACAACGGCGAGCCCTTCGACATGGAGACCGGTAGACCGGTCTCACACGCCACGCCGGCTGCTGAGGTCACGACCTGGTACGCGTTCGCCCTGCAGTACGTCGACATGAAATGGGCCCGCATCTCGGCGAACAACCGCAAGAACACCGCCAAGGCCCTCACCAAGGCCACTATCGCGCTGCTGCGCACACAGCCCAAGCAGTTCGACCCCGTCGCCGTGCGCAAGGCCTTACGCGAGTACGCCTTCAACAAGCTCCGCCGCGACGAAGCGCCGCCCGAGGTCCGCACGATCCTGTCCTGGATCCGGCGCCACTCCCTCGCCATGAGCGCCTGGGAGGACACGAAGCACGTGGACAACGTCATGCTCGCGCTCAACACGCTCCTGGACGGCAGGCGCGCGGCCGCCAGCTCGGTCAACCGCGAGCGACGGATCCTGAACGTGGTCATCAAGTACGCCATCCGAGAGAAGATCCTGAAGACCAATCCGCTGCCCAAGGGCAAGGACGACAACGCCCCGCCCAAGCCGGCCCAGGCCATCGACAAGCGCTCTCTCCTCAACCCCACCCAGGTCGCCCTCCTCCTCGCCTGGATCGCGGCCCGCCCCCGCACCGGCCACCGCCTCCACGCCTTCTTCGCCACCCTCTACTACGCGGGTCTGCGCCCGGAGGAAGCCGTGGCCCTGCGCCGCAAGGCCGCCACACTGCCCGAGTCCGGCTGGGGCGAGCTGCTCGTCCACACCGC
This sequence comes from Streptomyces roseoverticillatus, assembly GCF_000719265.1. GTDB lineage: Bacteria > Actinomycetota > Actinomycetes > Streptomycetales > Streptomycetaceae > Streptomyces > Streptomyces roseoverticillatus. Next base: position 56,146 of record NZ_JOFL01000009.1, read on the forward strand.
CGAACCTGAGGTCGGCAGCGCCTGGACCGACAACGGAACGGTCCACGAGACCCGCGACCTCAAGGGCCGTGCCGCCGGCGACACCCGTCCCGTCCCCGCCCATCCCGCGCTAGTCGCGATCCTCCGCGACCTGATCGAGCGAGACGGCCTCAAGCCGGGCGACCTCCTCTTCGCGGGGGAGAAGGGCGGGCTGCTCGCCGGATCGGTGTTCCGCCGCGTCTGGCGCATGGCTCGCAGGGCCGTCCTCAAAGAGCACGAGTACGACTCACCCGTCGGCAAGCGCGTCTACGACCTCCGCCACACCTGCCTGACGACCTGGCTCAACAGCGGCATCCCGCCCGCCCAGGTCGCCGAGTGGGCCGGCAACAGCGTCCCCGTCCTCCTCGCCACCTACGCCCGCTGCATCACCGGTCAGCTGGCGGACCTCCAGAAGCGCATCGAGGGGCCGCAACAACTCCCCGGCACGGCTCGCGCCTCGCAGTGACCGCGGCGGGTCGCCCGTCAGAACTTCGGGAGGTTTTCGGGAAGAACACCCGCCGAGAGCCGTTCCAGGCCGGCTTCAGCCGGACGCAGCCGCACAGCAGTGCACCACGTGGTGCACTGCTCTGTGGGCTTCAGTCACCGTCTCACGTCGCTCTGACCAGCAAAAACGCCCCTCCCGACGGGAGGGGCGTGCAGTGTGGAGCGAGCGCCCCCGGCAGGACTCGAACCTGCGGCCAAGCGCTTAGAAGGCGCCTGCTCTATCCACTGAGCTACGGGGGCCGGTGTGTGCGGCGGTGTCGCGGACGGCTGAAGCCCCGGGCTCGGTGGTGCCGTGACCTTGCCGGGGACAAGGATAGGGCTCCGCTCACCTCGTCCCGGTTGCTTCACCTCCGTGCCACGATGTGGAGGTTTAGTGAAGCGGTCCTGATAATCGCAGGCAGGTACGAATCTTGCACCGTTTTTCACGCCTCAGGCGACGGGTGTTGTGTACTCGTTATGCCTGAGCCCCGTGCGCCACGCCTCGCGCGCCATGGCCTATACGCTTCAAAATCACACCAGAATTGGGCATTCTGCACGTGTGGCGACCTTGGACGTACGGCCCCGACTGCTCGACGCACTGTCCGCACTGCGTGACCGTGTCGACGCCGCACGCTTCCCCCTTCCCCTTCCCGGCGCCGCCCGCGCCCGCCGGAACCGTGCCGAACTCCTGGCGCAACTCGATGACTACTTGGTGCCCCGCCTGTGCGCCCCCGAAGCGCCGTTGCTCGCGGTCGTCGGGGGCTCGACGGGGGCCGGCAAGTCCACCCTCGTCAACTCCCTGGTGGGGCGGCGGGTCACTGAGGCGGGGGTGCTGCGGCCGACGACCCGTACGCCTGTACTGGTCTGCCACCCGGACGACCACCACTGGTTCGCGGGACAGCGCGTCCTGCCCGAACTGCGGCGCGTCTGGGTGCCCGCCCAGGACGTCTCCACCCTCTACGACCCGGACCCCGACGCCCGCCGCGGCGACGAGGAGGACGCCGGCGAGCCCCCGTCCCTGCGCATCGAGACCGATCGCGCGATGCCGCCCGGGCTCGCCCTCGTCGACGCCCCCGACATCGACTCCCTCGTCGCCCGCAACCGCGAACTCGCCGCCGAGCTGATCTGCGCGGCGGACATCTGGGTACTCGTCACCACCGCGACCCGGTACGCCGATGCGGTGCCGTGGCACCTGATGCGGACGGCCAAGGAGTACGACGTCACTCTCGTGACTGTGCTGGACCGGGTGCCCCATCAGGTCGCCACCGAGGTCTCCAAGCACTACGGGGCGCTGCTGGCCGCCGCCGGCCTCGGGGACGTCCCGCGCTTCACCATCCCCGAGCTCCCGGAGTCCACGGGCGGCGGCACCGGGCTGCTGCCCGACACCGCCGTCGCGGGGCTGCGCGCCTGGCTGCACCAGCGGGCGCAGGACCCCGCCGCCCGCGCCGTGGCCTCCGCCCGCACCGTCGCCGGACTGCTGGCCTCCCTGGGCTCGCGGCTGCCCGGGCTCGCCGGCGCCGCCGCCGTCCAGCACGCGGCCGCGGTCCGGCTGACCCAGCGCGTGGAGGACGCGTACGCGAAGGCCGCGGCGCGCGTACGGGACGGGGTCGCGGCCGGGGAGGCCCTCGCGGGCGACGCCCTCACCCACTGGCGCGGACACCCCGAGGACAGCACCTCCGACGAGCTGCTCGGCGCGCTCACGGCCGCCCTCGCCGCCCTGGTCGGCTGCGCCGTCGCCGCCGCCGACGAGGAGGTCGCCGCGGCCTGCGCGGGCGACCCCGCCGCGGACGCTGTCCTCGCCCCGCGCGACCCGGACGGCGCGGTCGGCCGGATCGGCGTCGCCGTGCGCCGCTGGCGGCGCTGCCTGGAGGAGCTCGCGGAGGAGGAGGTGCGGGCCGCCGAGCGCGGGGCCGGTCTCGACGCCGACCGGGCGGCCGCCCTCCTCGCCGCCGCCCTGCTGGGCGGCGGACAGGCCCGCCCGGCGGGGGAGAGCCTCGCCGAACTGCTCGGCGCCCAGGGCGCCCTGCGCCTGCGCGACCGCGGCGGTCACCTCCTCGCCGAGTGCCTCGACGGCGTGCTCGACGCCGAACGCGACCGCCGGACCGCCCCGCTGGAAGCCCTGGAGGTCACCCCCGACCACCAGGTCGAGCTCATCGCCGCGCTGTCTGTACTGCAGAGGGAGAGGTGACCACCGTGCGCCCCACCGACCGATCCGCCGACCGCCCCGCCGAGGGAGCCGCTCCGTCCGCCCCTCCGCCCGCGCCTCCAATGCCCCCTTCACCCCCTTCACCCCCTTCTTCTCCGTTCACCGATCCGTCCGCCCCTCCGGCCGCCGCCCGCCCGCGCACCTCCGCGGGCATCTGGGACGACGGCCTCATCGCCCGCCGCGCCCGCCCCGGCCGCCCCCCGCGCGCAGGCGGCGGCCCCGAGGTACGCACCGCGCCCCCATCGCGCCCGGAGACCGCCCCGCGCCCCCCGTCCATGCCCGCGCCGCACCCGGGCGCCGCCGTCCTCCGGCCGCGCCTGGACGCCCTGCGGGAGCTCGTCGGGCTCTCCCGGGCGCGCCTGGACCGGCGGACGCTCGCCGAGGCGGGACGCGTCCTGGACGAGGCCGTCGCCCGCCAGCGGCACCCCCTCGACCTCACCGTCGTGGCCATCGCCGGGGCGTCCGGCAGCGGCAAGTCCACCCTCTTCAACGCGCTCGGCCGGGCCCAGCTCTCGGAGGCGGGCGTCCGCCGCCCCACCACCGCCGCGCCCGTGGCCTGCGTGTGGACGGAGGAGCCCGAGCGCGCGGACGGCGTCCTCGACCGGCTCGGCATCCCCGCCCGCTCCCGCCGGCAGCCGGTCCGCCCGTACGACCCGGCCCTCAACGGGCTCGTCCTCCTCGACCTGCCCGACCACGACTCGGCCACACCCGGCCACCGCGAGCAGGTGGACCGCCTCCTCGGGCTCGTCGACGCGGTGATCTGGGTGGTGGACCCGGAGAAGTACGCGGACGCCGTCCTCCACGAGCGCTACCTGCGGCCCCTCGCGGGCTACGCCGAGGTGTCGTTCATCGTCCTCAACCAGACCGACCGGCTGGGCACGGACGCCGCGGACCAGGTCCTCGACGACCTGCGGCGGCTCCTGGACGACGACGGCATCGCGCTCGGCGAGCACGGCGAACCGGGCGCCGAGGTGCTGGCCCTGTCGGCCCTCACCGGCGACGGCGTCGGGGAACTGCGCGAGATCCTCGGCCGGTTCACGGCCTCGCGTGGCGCCGCGCTGCGCCGGCTGACGGCCGACGTCGACGGGGTCTCGGCGCGGCTGCGGGGCGCGTACGTGGCGGACGGGCGGCCCGGGCTGACGGAGTCGGCCCGGCACGAGTTCGAGGACCGGCTGGCCGAGGCGGTGGGCGCCCAGGCGGCCGGGCTCGCGGCGGAACGCGCGTGGCTCCGGGACGCCGGACGGGCGTGCGGGACGCCGTGGACGCGGGCGCACCGGTGGTACGTACGGGGCCGCGCTCGACGGAAGTCGACGAGTGCGGCGAGCGGTGCGGCTGCGATCGCAGAGGCAGTAGCGAGGGCAGAGGCGGCAGCGATTGCCGGGATGATCGCGGGGATGCGTACGCCCGAGGCCGCAACGGTCGGGACGGCTGGAACCGCTGCAACCGCTGCAACCGCTGCAACCGCTGCAACCGCTGGAACCGTAGGGGCGAGTGCGGCCCTGGAGACTGCTGCAGCCCTAGGGACTGCTACGGCCCTGGAGACGGGCACGGTGAAAACGGGTGCGGGCCTCGGCGCGGGTGCGCCCCCCTGTCGCGCCGTCTCCCGCCCGCTCGTGGAGCAGGCCGTACGGGCCTTGGCCTACGAGGCGTCCACCGGGCTTCCCGACCCCTGGTCCCTGGCCGTGCGCGAGGCGGCGCGGCGCGGGGCCGAGGGCCTCGCGGAGGCCCTCGACGCGGCGTCCGCCGCCGCTGCCGCCGCAATGGCCGCGGCGGGGCCGGGACGCGCGGGGATGTGGCGCACCGGGGCGCGCCGGGCGAGCGCCTGGTGCACGAGCGTGGGGCGCCAGGCCGGGTCTCCGGAGGCCCCCGGCCCCGGCCGCACCGGCGACCCTGCCGGGGGCCGCACGGGCGGGTGGATCATCGGCGGTCGACGGGCGCGCGCGGGCGGCCCGGTCCGGCCGGTCCGGCCGGGCTGGTGGGCCGTGGCGGCCGCCGTGCAGTGGGTGCTGTCGGCGCTGCAGGTACTCACCGCGGCGTGGCTGCTGGGCCTGCTGACCGGCGCCTGGGGCGGCGAGTGGTGGATCCCCGTGCTGCTGCTGACAGGCGCCGTCGCGAGCGGCCCGGCCCTGGCCTGGTGCTGCCGGGCGATGGCGCGGGGCCCGGCGCGCCGCTACGGGCTGGAGACGGAGCGGCGGCTGCGGAACGCCGCCGCGGGCTGCGGGCGGGAGCGGGTGCTGGAACCGGTCGCCGCGGAACTGCTGCGGTATCAGGAAGTCCGCGCCCAGTACGTGATCGCGGCCGGCGAGGCCTGAGGACGGGCCTGGGAACGGAACCTGAGGACGGACCTGGGAACGGAACCCGGGGACGGACCTGGGGAGGGAACCTGGAGACGGGCCTGGGGGCAGGCCTGGTGAGGGAACCTGGCACGGGCCTGGAGGCAGGCCTGAGGATGGACCTGGGCAGGGAACCTGGGGACGGACCTGTGGACGCCCCGGGGATGCCCCCGTGGTTGTGCCGGGGACGCCCGGGACGCCCCTGAGGGTGACGGAGTTGTCCACAAACGCTCCGTCGTCCACAGCCCCCGGCAGGATTCCGCCGTCGCGGACACCATGGCTCCACGAAGCAGTTGCCGAACGTGAAAACGGGGGGATCCGCATGAACGAGACGCTGGTGACGGTCGTGGGAAACGTCGCGACGGAGCCGGAATTCAGGGAGGCGGCGAACGGCGCGGCGTCCTCGCGGTTCCGCTTGGCGGCGTCGGTGCGCCGCTGGGACCGGGCCAAGGAGGAGTGGGCGGACGCGTACACGAGCTTCTACACCGTGTGGGCGTGGCGCGCCCTCGCGGCCAACGTGGCGGCGTCGCTCGGCGTGGGGGAACCGGTCGTGGTCCAGGGCAAGTTGCGCATCCGCGAAGAGGAGCGTGAGGGAAAGCGGTGGCTGTCGGCGGACATTGACGCAGTGTCGATCGGCCACGACCTGAGCCGCGGCACGTCGGTGTTCCGCAGGGTGTCGCAGGCGAGGCAGCTGCCGACGGACCCGGTCCGGTTGGCGGCGGCCTCCGCGGAAGCTCCTGCTCCGGCCATTCCGGATCGGGAGCCCGCGGCCGCCGGCGCCGAGGTGCCGCCCTTCTGAAACACCCGGTTTGTCCCGGCGATTTATCGATATTGCCGGGTCCGGCCGCGGTCCGCTGGTAACGATTCCGATTCGGATCGATTGAGCGGCCCCCCGCGTGGGGATGGCGCCGTGCCCGCTCCTTAAGATCACGTTCACAGCAACGTGCAACGGGGGGCCGCGGCGACGTGTCAACGGCTGCGAGCGACAGCGTGCAACGGGGGCTTCTGAGTCTTGAGTTCGGTGGCGAGGCGCGCCGACTTGTTCTGCGTTCGCCCGGAAGGAAGTCGATGATTTCTGTCAGGAGGCGGGGATCCGCCCGCCTTGCCGCAGCCTGCCTGGCAGCGGGACTCGCCGCGGTGGGCACGATAGCCGTGGCGGGCCCCGCCGCCGCGGACGACGCGCCGCAGAACCCGGGGGGCGTCACCGCCACGCTCGGCGGCCTCACCGCCGGCTCGGGCGTCGTGGTGCACGACCGGCGCCGGACGGCCGAGATCCCGGCGGGTCTGTTCGAGATGAAGGTCGACGGCGGCGGCTCGCTGCAGACGTACTGCGTCGACATCCTCACCAACACCGTGGACGGCGCCCGCTACCGCGAGGTCGGCGCGGCCGAGTCGTCCCTGCACGCCAACAAGGACGCGGGGAAGATCCGCTGGATCCTGCAGCACTCCTACCCGCAGGTGAACGACCTCGCGGCGCTCGCCAAGGACGCCGGCTCGGGCCCGCTCGACGCGAACACCGCCGCCGCCGGCACCCAGGTCGCCATCTGGCGGTATTCGGACGCCGCCAAGGTCGACGCCAAGGACCCCGCGGCCGCCAAGCTCGCCGACTACCTCTACAAGTCCGCGAAGGACGTCGAGGAGCCCGAGGCGTCGCTGACCCTGAGCCCGTCGGCGCTCTCCGGCAAGCCGGGCCGCAAGCTCGGCCCGGTCACGGTGCGGACCACGGCGAGCAGTGTGACCCTCACCCCTTCGGGTGACGCCGTGGCCAGGGGCGTGAAGATCGTCGACAAGGACGGCAAGCCGGTCGCCGCCACCGGCAACGGCGGCGAGTTCTACGTGGACGTCCCGGCGGGCGCCCCCGACGGCTCCATGTCGCTGAAGGCCTCGGGCGCCGCCAAGGTCCCCGTCGGCCGGGTCTTCGCCGGCGACCACACCACCACCCAGACGCAGATCCTGGCCGGCTCCAGCGAGAGCACCGTCTCCGCGGGCGCCACCGCGCACTGGACGGCCAAGGGGGCGGCCCCGGCCCTGTCCGCCCGCAAGAACTGCGCCAAGGGCGGCGTCGACGTCACCGCCGACAATCAGGGCGACGCCCCCTTCACCTACGAGCTGGCCGGCCGAACGCACACCGTCGCCCCCGGCCGCTCCGAGACCACGCTGGTGAAGGTCGGCGAGGACCGCGCCTACCGGTTCACGATCACCGGTCCGGGCGGGCTGTCCAGGACCTTCTCCGGGATCATGGACTGCGCGACCTTCGCCGCCACGGCGGCCGCGCCCCCCGCGGAGGGTGCCGCAGGCTCCGGCCACGAGGACGGCGCGGGCTCCGGCGCCGCTGCCGCCGGGGACGGCGGCACCAAGGCCACCCTGGCCTCCCGCATGAGCCCGGCGTCGACGGGCGGCGGCACCGGCAAGGCGGCCGTCAGGGCCGACGGGGACCTCGCCGCGACCGGCGGCAGCAACACCACCCCCACGATCGCCGGGATAGCGATCGCCCTGATCGTCGCCGGCAGCGGCGCGGTCTACCTGCTGCGCAGGGAGCGCGCGTCCGCCGGGGAGTGATCCGCCGGGGAGTGACCCACCGGGCCCCGGCGTGCGGGCCGCAGGGCGGGGCCCGGCGCCCCGCCCCGGGCGCCCGGAGGGCCGGAAAGCCCTCCGGCGGCCGCCCTCCGGCGGCCCGTGAGCGGGCCGCGCCCGAATCGGGTTTCCGCCCCGGGCGTCCGGTGCGGCAAGATGGGTGTATCTGCCCTCACGCGGCGGAGCCGCACATTGGCCCTTCTCGATTGCCGGACGGTTTCTCTTGGCTGAGTACATCTACACCATGCGCAAGACGCGCAAGGCGCACGGCGACAAGGTCATCCTCGATGACGTGACGCTGAGCTTCCTGCCCGGTGCGAAGATCGGTGTGGTCGGCCCCAACGGTGCCGGTAAGTCCACCGTCCTCAAGATCATGGCGGGCCTGGAGCAGCCGTCCAACGGCGACGCGTTCCTGTCGCCGGGCTACAGCGTCGGCATCCTGATGCAGGAGCCGAAGCTGGACGAGTCCAAGACCGTCCTGGAGAACGTCGAGGACGGCGTCGCGGAGGTCAAGGGCAAGCTCAACCGCTTCAACGAGATCGCCGAGCTCATGGCGACCGACTACTCGGACGCCCTGCTCGACGAGATGGGCAAGCTCCAGGAGGAGCTCGACCACGCCAACGCCTGGGACCTCGACGCCCAGCTCGAGCAGGCCATGGACGCCCTGGGCTGCCCGCCCGGCGACTGGCCCGTCGTCAACCTCTCCGGTGGTGAGAAGCGCCGCGTCGCCCTCTGCAAGCTGCTGCTTGAGGCCCCCGACCTGCTGCTCCTCGACGAGCCCACCAACCACCTCGACGCCGAGTCGGTGAACTGGCTGGAGCAGCACCTGGCCAAGTACGCCGGCACCGTCGTGGCGATCACCCACGACCGGTACTTCCTGGACAACGTGGCCGAGTGGATCCTGGAGCTCGACCGCGGCCGCGCCATCCCCTACGAGGGCAACTACTCCACCTACCTGGAGAACAAGGCCTCGCGTCTGAAGGTCGAGGGCCAGAAGGACGCCAAGCGCCAGAAGCGCCTCAAGGAAGAGCTGGAGTGGGTCCGCTCCAACGCCAAGGGCCGCCAGGCCAAGTCCAAGGCGCGCCTCGCCCGTTACGAGGAGATGGCGGCCGAGGCCGACAAGATGCGGAAGCTGGACTTCGAGGAGATCCAGATCCCGCCGGGCCCGCGCCTGGGCTCCATCGTCGTCGAGGTCAACAACCTCTCCAAGGCCTTCGGTGAGAAGGTCCTCATCGACGACCTGTCCTTCACCCTGCCGCGCAACGGCATCGTGGGCGTCATCGGCCCGAACGGCGCCGGCAAGACCACGCTGTTCAAGATGATCCAGGGCCTGGAGACCCCGGACTCCGGTTCGATCAAGGTCGGCGAGACCGTCAAGATCTCGTACGTCGACCAGAGCCGCGCCAACATCGACCCCAAGAAGACGCTGTGGGCCGTCGTCTCCGACGAGCTGGACTACATCAACGTCGGTCACGTCGAGATGCCCTCCCGCGCCTACGTCTCCGCGTTCGGCTTCAAGGGCCCGGACCAGCAGAAGCCGGCCGGCGTGCTCTCCGGTGGTGAGCGCAACCGCCTCAACCTGGCGCTGACCCTCAAGCAGGGCGGCAACCTGCTCCTCCTCGACGAGCCGACCAACGACCTCGACGTCGAGACCCTCTCCTCGCTGGAGAACGCCCTGCTCGACTTCCCGGGCGCCGCTGTGGTCGTCTCCCACGACCGCTGGTTCCTGGACCGGGTCGCCACGCACATCCTGGCGTACGAGGGCGACTCGAAGTGGTTCTGGTTCGAGGGCAACTTCGAGTCCTACGAGAAGAACAAGATCGAGCGCCTCGGCCCGGACGCGGCCCGTCCGCACCGCGCCACCTACAAGAAGCTCACCCGGGGCTGATCGTGGCGCGTCACCTCTACTCCTGCCCCCTGCGCTGGTCCGACATGGACGCCTTCGGCCATGTCAACAACGCGGTGTTCATCCGCTACCTCGAAGAGGCGCGGATCGACTTCATGTTCCGGCTGGCGCCGGGGGAGGGGAGCGAGTCGTTCCAGGGCGGGTCCGTCGTGGCCCGGCACGAGATCGACTACCTGCGCCCCCTGGTCCACCGGCACGCGCCGGTGACCGTGGAGACCTGGGTGACCAAGGTGGGTGCCGCGTCCCTGACCGTCGCCTACGAGGTCAAGGACGAGGACCACGTGTACGTGCGGGCCAGCACCGTCGTCGTCCCGTTCGACTTCGAGGCGGGCCGGCCGCGCCGGATCACCGACGAGGAGCGCATGTTCCTGGAGGAGTTCCGGGACGGCGCCGCGGAGGAGGCCGTCGCCGCATGACGGGGCTCCAGCCTCCGCCCGGGCACCGGCTGCGGTTCGCCGGCGCCCGGGAGGCGGCCGACCTGGCCGCCTTCCTGGCCCGGCTGATCCACTACGACCGGGCCGCCGTCGTCCGGCTGCAGGCCGGCGACGGCGTCCTCGGCGTCTTCGGCCGCCCGCCGTCCTTCGAGGTCCTCGCGGTGCGCACGGCCCGGCTGGCCCGCGGCGGGACGTTCGACGTCACCGTCTCGGCCGGGCAGCTCGCCGACGCGCTGGACGCGGCGCCCGCCGAGCCCTCCGGCGAGCTGGAGATCACCGTCCCCGACGCCGTCACCGGCCCGCCCTGGGCCGGTGTGCTGCCGCCCCGCGGCGGCTGGCAGCGCGTGCCGGGGCTGCCCGGCCAGGAGGCCCTGCGGGGTGCGGTCGGGGCGGCGGTCGCGGAGTTCCGCGCCCGCGACGAGGCACTGCCCGAGCACCGGCGCACGCGGGTCGAGCGCGACCGCATCGGCCGCGAGATCTGGTCCCGCACGCTCGGTGACACCGAGCTGCCGCTGCGCGCGGTGCACGCGGCGCAGTCCCTGGGTTTCCTGCGGCCCGCCCGGGCCGCGGTAGCCGCTCCGGCGCGCGGCAGCGCGGGCACGGCCACGGGCACGGCGCTCGCGCCGGAAGAGCCCGTGGCGCTGTTCGCGGCGTCCGGGTGGCTGCGCCTGAGCACGCCGTACGGCTCAGTCGCCGTACGGACAGGCGGGCTCCCGGGGCTGACGGTCACCCCTGCCTGAGCGGGGCTTATCCGGGGGCTTCGCCCCCTGGCCCCCCTATCGCGCTGACGCGCTCGTCCTCAATCGCCGGACAGGCTGATTTATGAGCTGGTGTTCACCATCGACGCCGCCGCGTACGTCAGGTAGTTCCACAGCTGCTGCTCCAGCTCCGGAGCGAGCTTGAGCTCGTCCACCGCGTCCCGCATGTGCCGCAGCCACGCGTCGTGCGCGGCCCGGTCCACGGTGAAGGGCGCGTGGCGCATCCGCAGCCGCGGGTGGCCCCGGTTCTCGCTGTAGGTCCGCGGCCCGCCCCAGTACTGCATGAGGAAGAGCACCAGGCGCTCCTCGGCCGGGCCGAGGTCCTCCTCCGGGTACATCGGCCGCAGCAGCGGGTCGGCGGCCACGCCCTCGTAGAAGCGGCGGACCAGGCGCCGGAAGGTCTCCTCGCCGCCGACCTGCTCGTAGAAGGTCTGCTCCTGAAGGGTGCCGCGCGGAATCTCCATCACCCTTCCATGGTCTCAGACGGACCGGCCGAGGACCGCAGGTCTAGGACCAGCCCGCGGTTCCGGTGGCCGCGCGTTCCGCCGGAGCCTCGCCGCCGTGGCCGGGCGCCGTACCGGCGGGCCTTTCCTTCCGCGGCGGCGCCGGTGCACCACGGCGCGGGCCGGTGCCGCCGGACCTCCTTGCGCCACGGCGCAATGACCGTCACCGTGGCGCACAGTGGAGGCATGGGCGGTACGCACCTGAAGGGGGACGCCGAGCTCTCCTCCGCGCTGCGGGCCGAGCTCGTCGAAGGGCTGCGGGCGGCCGGTGAGCTCACCGATCCCCGGTGGCTGCGCGCCTTCGCCGACGTGCCCCGGGAGCTGTTCGTGCCCGCCTACTACGTCGGAGTCGTCGGCGGCTACCAGCGCTTCTCCGGCGACGACCCCGACCCCCTGCGCCACGAGAGCTGGCTGGTCGGCGCCTACGCGGACGAGCCGCTCGCCACCCACGTCCGGGACGGGGAGCTGATCTCCTCCAGCAGCCAGCCCTCCCTGATGGCGAAGATGCTCGCCGCCCTGAACGTCCAGGACGGCCACACCGTGCTGGAGATCGGCACGGGCACCGGCTACAACGCGGCGCTGCTCGCCCACCGCCTCGGCGACGCCGGGGTCACCACCGTCGACCTCGACCCGGAGATCACCGGACCCGCCCGCGCCCGCCTCGCCGAGGCCGGCTTCCACCCGGAGGTCGTCACGGGCGACGGCGCGTTCGGCTGCCCGTGGCGCGCCCCCTTCGACCGGATCCTGGCCACCTGCGCGATCACCAGGGTGCCGCCGGCCTGGCTCGCCCAGACCCGCCCCGACGGCCTGGTCCTCGCCCCGCTCGCCACCGGCCTGATCGCCCTGCGGGTCAGGGACGCCACCCACGCCGAGGGCCGCTTCCTGCGCACCCCCGCCTACTTCGTCCCGCTGCGCGGCGCCGCCCCCGCGCCCGTGCCGCGCGTACGTGGCCTGCCCTTCCGGCTGCTGCAGAGCGACCGCTTCCGCTTCCTGCTGGCGCTGACCGCGGGCGTGCTGGATCCGGGCGACGCCCACCAGCTGTGGCGCGGCCTGGGCCGCCCGGGCCGCGAGCGCTACGGCGTCTCCGTCGCGGGCGACGCCCAGTGGGCCTGGCTCGACCACCCGGACGGGCCGTACCGGTGGCCGCTGGGCGCCGCGGGCCCGCGCGGGGCGGGCGTCAGCCCCGGCGCAGCGTGATCGTCGTCCACGCCCCCACGTGCACCCGGTCGCCGTCCTGCAGCGGCACCGGCACGTAGGGCTGGATCGGCGTCTCCGAGCCGTTGATCGTCGTGCCGTTGGTGGAGTCCTGGTCGACGACCGCCCAGGTGCCGTCCGGCTGCTGGACGAACATCGCGTGCTGGTGCGAGACGCCCGGGTCCTCCGGCGGGCGCGACAGGTCGATGTCCGGGGACTCGCCGGTGCTGTGCCGCTTCCGGCCGACCGTGACCTGCGGGCCGCTCAGCTGCAGCTGCAGCTCGGGGGAGTACGCGGGGAGGTTGAGCCCGGAGGCCTCGGGGCCGCTGCGGTTCATCATCGCCGTGAAGTACTCGCGGTCGGGCGCCACGACGGCCGTCCACGCGGCCGGCGCCTGCTGCTGCGCGCCCTGCTGGCCCGGCACGCCGCCCGTCGCCCCGTGCTCGTAGCCGTACGGCGGCGCGGGCTGCGCCGGGGGCGTGCTCGGCGGCGGCAGCATCCAGTCGCCGCCGGGGCCGTCGGCGTAGGACGGCGATTCGCTGTACGGGGACTCCGCGTAGGGGGAGTCCCCGTATGCCGGGTCCGCGTACGGCGAGGCCGGGTGCGTCTCCGGAGTGAGCGGCTCGGCGGGGCGGTTGATCCGCGACGGGCGCGAGCCGTAGTACTCGTACGACTGCGGCGGCTGGGTGTGCTGCGGCGGGGGCGGCGGCGCCGACTGCAGCCCCTGCGGCGGGGGCGGCCCGAAGCCTGCGGTACCCGTCCGCGTCAGGAAGTTGTAGCGGCACTCCTCGCAGAAGGGCGCCTGCGCCTCGCGTGGCGTACGGCAGTGCGGGCACAGCTCCGCCTGCACGGTCGTGTCCCCCGTGTGCTCGGGCTGCGCGCTCCCGGTGTGCGGTCCGTAGCCGTAGCCGGGGGCGCCCTGCGGGCCGCTCGGGGGCGGCAGCGGCGCGCCCGTTGGCGGGGCGGGGGGCGGCGGCGGGACGGCCCCGCCGGCTCCCGGAGCACCGGAGGGGACGGGCCGGTCGGGCGCCCCCGACATGCGGTGGCCGCACACCTCGCACCAGTCCTCGGCCGTCGACTGGTGGCCGTTCGGGCAGGTCGGCATGTCGGTTGATCCCCCTCGTGTGCCGTTCGTTGCGGTCGTCACCGGTACGCGTTCCCCGCGCCCGGTGCTACTTCTTCACCCGTACGGTTTTCGTCGAGCGCGTTTCGAGGGTCATCTGCGCCTCCGCGGTGACCGTCGCCTTCAGCCGCACAGTACCCGTCGCGGCATCCACCACGTCCACCACCTTGGCGAGGAGTTTGGCCGTGTCCTCGTTGCCGGAGCGGTTCGCCAGCTGGACGGCGCGGCCGAGCTTGGCCGTCGCGCCGTCCAGGTCGCCGGAGCGGCGCAGGTCCAGGCCCTCCTGGATGTACCGGGCGAGCTCGGCCTGGCCGGTGTAGTGGGCGACCTGCGCGTTGATGGAGGTCGACGCGGACAGGTCGTCCGTCCAGACCGCCCGCACCAGGCCCTGGGCGAGCACGCGCGGTGAGGACCCGTCAGGCGTGGGCAGCACCAGCGAGACCCGGGCGGCGAGCATCTCCTCGCCCACCGCGGCGGCGGGCACCCGGACGCACAGGTGGTAGTCGCGCGACTCGTCGCCCCAGGAGCCGGTGGGGTAGTCGCCGATGCGCGGGCCCGCGTCGACGCGCCGCTCGGTGAGCGTCTCCAGCGCGGGCGCCACCTGCTTGAGGAACTTCACCTCGGCGCCCTGCGGCGTCCACAGGCGCAGGGCGACGTCCGCGACCTCCTTGCCCATCGCGGTCTCCATCATCCGCGTGAAGTCGGCGGCGAGCCCGGCCGGGTCGGCGACGATGTCGGCGGTGCCCAGCAGCGCCGAGGCGATCGCGGTGACCTCCTTGACCTCCCAGTCGGTGCCCACGCCGCGCGCGTCGCAGGTGAACCGGCCCGCGCAGTGTTCCAGGGAGGCGCGCAGCGCGTCGGGCTCCTCGTGCTCGTTGCGGCCGTCGGTGAGCAGGATGCCGTGGCGCATCGGCGCCTCGGACGTTTCCAGCAACTGGTCGGCCAGGCGCAGCCAGGTGCCGATCGCCGTGCCGCCGCCCGGAGTCAGCTTGCGCAAGGCCTCCTTGGCCTGCTGCCGGGTGGTGGCGTCGGCCAGGGCGAGCCGCCCGCCGCCGGGATAGGCCTCCTTCGCCTGGTGGGTGCCGGCCACGACGGCGAAGGCCACGCCGTCGCGCAGGGTGTCGATGGCGGCGGCGGTGGCGGCGCGGGCGTTGCGCATCTTGGTCGGCGGGTAGTCCATCGAGCCCGAGCAGTCGACCATGACGACCACGGCCGCGTCCGGCCCCGCGGGCTGCGGGCCGTACGAGGACGGGGACTGGTGGGGCACGACCGGGACGAGGGGCGTCGTCGCCGTGGTCCCTCCGCCCGTGGCGGTGACGGTGACGATCGCGTCGACCTCGCGCCCGCCCTCGGGCAGATGGGTGTTCTGGTACACGTCGACCGCGAACCGGTGCCCGCCGCTCTTGGAGAAATTGGCCATCTGATCCGCTCCTCGGTACTCCGTCCGTGCCGGGGCACGAGGGGGCGGGCCGGCGCGCGGTGCCGCGCGGGCACCGGCGTCGCATCCCCCCTGCGACAGCCCCGGCCTCAGGCCGATCCTGCCCCCTCGGGCGCCAGGGGGAACGGCAGTACGGCCACTGTTACGTTGTCGTGGCCCCCTCCGTCCAGGGCGTGGGCCAGCAGTTGCCGGGCGCACTCCAGCGGCCGGGTCCGGGCGTCGGGCGGGGTGACCTCGGCCATCAGCTCGGCGGACTCGGCGTAGTTCCACAGCCCGTCCGTGCAGACGATCACCACGCCCTTGCGGTCGGGGTGGAAGGACGCGGTGTGCGGCTCGACCTCGTAGGCGTCCGCGCCCAGCCAGCCGGTGATGGCGTGGGCCCGCTCGTCCGCGTACGCCTCGGCCTCCGTCAGCAGGCCCGCCGCGACCATCTGGGCGGCCCAGGAGTCGTCCTCGGTGAGCCGGGCGGGCTGGGTGGAACGGTCCTCCGGCACCCAGTAGGCGCGGCTGTCGCCGACCCAGCCGACGGTGAGCAGGTCGCCCGCGACGACGGCCGTCACGATCGTGCAGGCCGGGGCGTTCTCGTGGCGGTGCGGGTCGTGCTCCAGCGGCCCGCGCGCGGGCGCGGCCAGCGAGTTGACGGCCTCAGCCGCCCGCATGATGGCGTCGTGGGTGGCCTCCCGTGGGTCCTCGCCCTGCGGCAGGGCCGTGACCAGCAGCTCCCGCGCGGCCGCGCAGGCCGCCGCCGACGCCTCGTCGGGGCGGGTCGCGGACGACACGCCGTCACTGACGACGGCGACGGTGGCCGGGGCCCCGTCGGCGAGGGCGATGGCGGACACGGCGTACGCGTCCTCGTTCCGGTGGTGGCGCAGTCCGCGGTCGCTGACCGCCGCGACGCCTGGCAACTCGTGCTCCATGTGATCCCGTTCGCGCGGCTGTGCATGCCCGCAGTGTTCGCAGTACCCGTCCTTGTCGATCATGCCGGATCGGCACGCCCCGCAGCTCCGCCCGGTCCCGCCCGCGCCCGGGCGGACGGCGCCCGGCCCGGGCGGCGCCCCGGGGGCCGCGTGGCCGGCCTGCGGAGGGACCCCCAGCACAGCGCCGGTGCGCGGGTCGGGCGCGCCGGGCCCGGCCGAGGCGTCGGCGCCCGGCGGCCACGCGGGCCGGTGCGGGCCGTCGCCCGGGGGCGCGGGAGGCACGAGGGGAGCCCGCGCGGCCGCACGGGCGCCGGGGTCGGGCAGCGCGAGCCGGTAGTCGGCCGGGCCCTCGTCGAGGAGGGCCGGCGACGGCACCGCCGACAGGTCGGCGCCGCAGCCGCCGCAGAAGTTGTCGGCCGGGTCCAGCGGCTCGCGGCAGGCGGGGCACGCCGTCAGCTGTGAGGGGCGCGGCACTTGCGACATCGATCACACCCATGTCCTGGGGCGGAAGCGGTTGGCCCGCTCCACCAGTTCGATCCGTTCCTCGCCGCGCTGGGCCAGCCGCGCGAGCACGCGGTACGAGCGCTCCAGCCCGAAGCGCAGCTCGCGCTCGTCCAGCCCGCGGCCCAGCAGGGCGCCCGGGCGGGCCGCCGGCGGGCCGCCCGCGCCGGGGGAGCCCGACAGCACCCAGTCCAGGGCGCTGCCCAGCACCTCCGCGGAGAGCCGCTCGCGGCGCACGGCGTCCAGCCCGAAGTCCGCGAGCCGCTCGACCTGGCCCGCGGCGGCCACCAGGTCGTCCAGCAGCGGCTCCTGCGGGGAGCGCCGCCGCAGCCGGGCCCGCACCGCGGCGACGCGCGCCGCGGTGTAGTGGATGGACGCCTCCGGCACGGACTCCAGGGCGCGCACCGCGCCCGGGCGGTCCCCGCCGGCGAGCCGCACCCGCGCCAGCCCGAAGGCGGCGCTGACGTAGCTCGGGTCGGTCGCCCACACCAGCCGGTAGTACTCGGCGGCGTTGTCCAGCTGCCCGAGGACCTCCGCACACACGCCGAGCGCCAGCTTCGGGGCGGGTTCGCCCGGGAAGGCGTCGTAGACCGCATCGAAGGACAGCGCCGCCGTCTCCTTGTCGCCGCGGACCAGTGCGTGGAGCCCGCGGTACCAGACGATCCGCCGGTCGCCCGGGTGGGCGGCCTCCAGGCTCTCCAGAGCGTGGGACGCCTGCGCTTCCTCGCCCAGTTCCAGCTGGGCGCGGATCCGCCGCAGCCGCAGCTCCGGCGACTCGGCGGGCGCGGTCTGCAGCGCGGCGTACAGCTCGGCGGGCTGCGAGGCGATCAGACCCGCGAGGAAGCCCGCGTTGGGGTCGCCGGGGTCGACGAGCGGCACGGGCAGGGCGAGCGCGGCGGCGCGGGTGTCGAGCGCGGCGACGGGCGGGGCGAGGGGCGTCCCGGCCTCCGCGGCGGCCCCGGGCGCGGCGGACAGGGCGGCGGGAGCCCCGGACGGCGGCGTTCTGCGGCCCGCCGGCACCCGCCCGCCCAGCGTGGACACCTCACCGTCGGCCTCCGCGAACAGCCGGGTGTCCACCACCCGCAGCTCCGGCCCGAACAGCGTGGACAGCGCCGGCCGCGGCCGGCCCGTCTCCAGCGCGACGACCTCCCGCAGCACCCCCGTCAGCTGGTCGGCCATCTCCGCGGCGGACGCGAACCGCCGCGCCGGATCCGGGTCCGTGGCGCGCACGAGCAGCCGGTAGAAGGACTCGTAGCGGGCGAAGACCTCGATGTGGTCCGGATCGGGCAGGCGGTCCGCGAAGACGTTCGTGTAGCCCTGGAAGTCGAAGGTGAGCACGGCGAGCGTACGGGCCACCGTGTACAGGTCGGAGGCGACCGACGGGCCCACCTCCGCGACCTCGGGGGCCTGGTAGCCCACCGTGCCGTAGATCGCGCTGTCGTGGTCGTCCATCCGCCGGACCGCGCCCATGTCGATCAGCTTGAGCTGGTCCTGCTGCTGGATGGCGTTGTCCACCTTGAAGTCGCAGTACAGCAGGTTGCGGCTGTGCAGGTGGCCGAGCGCCTCCAGCGCCTCGATGCCGTACGCGCAGGCCTGCGCGACCGGCAGCGGGTCGCGCCGGCCGTCCGGCGCCCGCCGCGCGTTGGCGATCTCCTTCAGCGACCTGCCGCCGACGTACTCCATGACGATGTAGCCGTCGAGGCTGCCGGTGCGCTGGTCGAGGTGCTCGACGAAGTTGTAGATGCGGACGATGTTGGCGTGCTCGATCTCGGCGAGGAAGCGCCGCTCGGAGACCGCCACCGCCAGGGCGTCCTCGTCGCCGGTGTCCAGCAGGCCCTTGAGCACCACCCAGCGGTCGGACACGGCCCGGTCGATGGCCAGGTAGATCCAGCCGAGCCCGCCGTGCGCGAGGCAGCCCGCCACCTCGTACTGCCCGTGCACCACGTCGCCCGCGCGCAGCTTGGGCACGAACGAGTACGGGTGACCGCACTTCGTGCAGAAGCCCTCCGTGCGGCCGGGCCGGTCGCCGCGCGCCCGGCCCACCGGCGCCCCGCAGTCACCGCGGCTGCAGAAGCGCTTCCGCTCGGGGACCTCCGGGTTCTCCAGCACGGCCGCCCGCGGTTCCGGACGCGGCACCTCCGGCACCTTGACCAGCCCGGCACCCAGCTTGCCGCGGCCCGAACCCGCGGGCACCGAGCCGGAGCTGCGCACCGACACCGCCCGCGACGACGAGGGCGACGCGCCCTCGGAGCCCGGCCGGGAGCGCGACAGCCGCCCCGACACCGAGCGGCGCGACGACGCCGAGCGCGCCGAACCGGACCGGGACGAGCCCTGCGAGCCGGACCCCCCGCTGCCGCTGCCCTTCGAGGACGCGCTCGCCGCGCCTCCCGTGACCCCCGTGGCCGGCGAGCCCACCGACCCGTTCGGCGACACGACCGGCGCCAGGCCGCACGTGTCGCAGTACATCTCGCCCCCGCCGACGTCCTCGTACGAACCGGCACACCCCGGCCGCTGACACGACCCGCTCACGACTCCCCCCTCCGGCCCGTGGCCCGCTCCCCGGCACCCGTCGCCGCCAGCGCCTCGGCCAGCGCCTGCTGATAGCGCAGTACGGCCCCTTCGGCGGCGACCAGATCGCACGGCGCACTCCACAGCATGCGCCGCGCCGCGTCGTAGCGCTCGACGAGCAGCGAGTCCTCCGCGAGGCCGTGCCGGGCGGTCTTCGCCTTGTACGCGTCCAGGCGGCCGCGCAGCTCCGCCCGGACCGCCAGCGGGGCCGTCACCGCCGTCAGCGACTCGCGGGCGCGCAGCAGCTCCTCCTCCGCGCGCTGCTCCAGCCCCTCCAGGAGCGGCGACAGCCGGTGCCAGCGCGCGTGCCTGCGGTGGTCGGCGGCGGCCGACAGCTGCTCGTAGAGGGCCGTGGGCGGGCCCGACACGGCCGGCACCACGGAGGCGGCGATCTTCGACAGGACCTCGGCGCGCGCCTGCCGGGCCTCGTTCAGCGTGCGGTCCGCGCGCGAGAGGATGTCGCGCACGCGCATCAGCCGCTGCTCGGCGTCCTGCCGGACGTCGAGGACGGCCTCGACCTCCCGGCGGACGTCCTCCAGGGCCCGCGCGGCCCGGTCGTAGCGCGTGGTGTCGGGGCGGCCGCCGCCCGGCGCCGAGCTGGGCGAGGCACCGGCCCAGAAAGCCAGGGGATCCCCTATCACCTCGGCCCGCAGGGCGGTCAGTTCCCGCGTGATCTGCTCCAGGTCGTCGCCGGAGGGGTGCTCGCCGGGCCGCACGCCCACCGAGTGGGCGAGGGAGCGGGTGCGCCGCAGCTCGGCGGCGAGCAGGTCGATGCGGGCGGGCAGCGCGGACCACACGGAGTCGGCGATGACGACGACATCGAGGGCCTGGGCGTACCAGCCGTTCATCCGGTCCAGCAGCTCCTGCAGGCTCAGCCGCTCGCTGAGCCGGGCCGTGAGGCCCGCCGTGCCCGCCGGCAGGGCCGACGTGCCGTGGGCGGCCAGGGTGATGCCGGAGCCGCGCAGCAGTTCGGTGAGCTCGGACAGCTCGCCCTGGGTGGGCCAGCGGCGGCGGGAGCGCAGCTCGCGGGCGGTGGTCAGGGCGGCCGTGTAGGCGTCGAAATACGCCCACAGCTGCCCGATGAGGGCCTCGGCGGCCGCCCACCGGCTCCTGGTCTCGCCGGTGAGGTCCGCCCCCTCCAGCAGGCGCCGTCCCGCGTGGTCCTGGAGGGCGAGCAGCGAGGATTCGACGGCCTCGTGCTCCGCGCCGAGCCTGGCCAGCGCGCGGTCCGCCTCCTCGCGGGTCAGGGCCGGCCCGGTGGGCTCCGCGACCGCCATCGATCCCCTCTCTCCTGTCCGCCGCCCGCGCCGCGGGCCGGTCCGTTACGGCTGTGCTCCCCGTCCCGCCGCCGTCAGTCCCGGTACTCGGGCGCCGGCGGGCCGTTGATCCCCTTCAGGTCGCTGGCGAGCCACCGCTCGTACGCCTTCATCCAGAGGCTCGTGGCGCCGCCGCTGCGGTAGTCCTCCAGCACCTTGTTGACCCGGCGTACCAGGTCCGTGTCCGAGAGGTTCATCGCCACGCCGTACGGTTCGGTGGTGAACGGCTTTCCGACGAGCTGCACGGACGGGTCCTGGGCCGCCTGGCCGGCCGCCAGCGCCCTGTCGTTGACCACCGCGTCGACCTCGCCGAGCTGGAGCCGCACCAGGCAGTCCAGGTGGTTGGGGACGGTCAGCAGGGACGAACCGTGCGGTTCCTCCCGGACCTTGAGCTCGGCCGTGGACCCCTCCGCCGTACAGACCTTCTTCCCCTTCAGCGAGTCGTCGAACGCGGTCACCGGTGACCCCTTGGGGACCATGACCTGCTGCCCGGATTCGAAGTACGCCGTGGAGAACGCCACTTGCCTGATCCGGTCGCAGGTGATGGTCATCGTGCGGGCGACGATGTCCACCTTGCCCGTTTGGAGGGCGGGTATGCGCCGGCTCGTGGGGATCGCGAGAAAGGTGACCTTCTCCGGGTCGCCGAGGATGTCCTTGGCGATGGCGCGGACGAGGTCGATGTCGAAGCCGCTCAGCTCGCCGTCGGCGGGGTTGCGGTAGCCCCAGCGGTAGCTGTTCTGGTCGACGCCCGCGATCAGCCGGCCGCGGGCCTTGATGCGCCGCACGGCCGGGCCGTCGGTCTCGCCCGCGGGCCGCAGGCTCGCCTCGGGGTCGGTGCACTGCGCGGGCGCGGCAGCGGCCTCCGGGCCGGGTGCGGGTGCGGCGTGCGCGGCCGGCGAGGGACGCGCGGGCCCGTCCTGGCCGGGCCCGCCGCCGGCGGGCAGCAGGGCCGCGGCCACCGCGGCGAGGGCGCACGCGGCTGCCGCCACGGCCGCGGGCCGGGACCGCATCCGCAGCCGCCGTGCCGTCCGGGTCTCTCCCACGGTCTCCCCCTCCTCCCGCAGCACCGGCCTCACCGGTACTCCGACAGCCTGCGCCCGACGCCGGCCACGGCGCCGGCCGCGCCGAGAACGGTCAGCACGGCCGCCCCGGCGGCCAGGCCCGAGAACGCGCCGCGCCCGTCGTCGGCCGCCTGCCGGAACTCGTCCTGCTCATAGCCGAGCGCGCGCTCCAGTTCGGTGTCCACCCGGTCGAAGGACGCGCCGGTGCTGTCCTTGCCGCCGATCACCTTCTGCAGGGCGTCCTTGTAGTCGCCGCGGTCGTCGGCGAGCGCCCGCACCTCGCCGTGGCGCTGCTGCCACGTGCGGACGTCCTTGATCGCGGCGTCGACCGGCGCGCGGCCCTCGGCGTCGTCGGCGAGGTCGCGGGCGCGGTCCAGCAGGCTGCCCTCGCGGGCCGGGCCCTGGTCGCCGCCGATGAGCCGGCCCATGCCGGCGCGGTAGTTACTCTCGTACTGGTCGTCACCGTTCTTTGTGAGCACGGCGCCGCGGGCGACCATCGTGAGGTTCTCGTCGCCGCGGGCCTGGAGCGAGCCGATCCGGGCCTCGGTCAGCGCCTGCAGGGACCTCGCGCCGTGGGCGTATGAGCTCTCCAGGCCGGAGCGGGCCACGGCGTGGCCGGCGACCAGCCACAGCAGGACGACGGCGGTGGCCGCGGTGGCCGCCAGCAGGCCGTGGTTGAAGACCCGGTTCGTGCGCAGGTAGTTGCGCCGCTGGGCCCAGGCCAGCGTGCCGAGCGCGACGACGCCGAGCGCCAGGGCGGCCCACGGCCAGGACTGCGCGTCGTCGTAGTCCGAGCCGAGGCGGCCCGTCTCGGCCTCGTACAGGCCGCGGGCGGCGGGCAGCAGCTCCTCGCGCATCCGGTCGCCGGCGTAGCGCAGGTAGGCGCCGCCGAGCGGCAGGCCCTGGCGGTTGTTGGCGCGGGCGGCCTCCACGAGGCCGGTGTAGCGCGGCAGTCCTTCGTTGAGCGCGGCGATCTTGCCGCGGGCCGCGCCCGAGCCCTCGCCGGCGGCCGCGGCCTTGACGAGCAGCCGCGAGGCGAGCGCGATGTCCTTCTCGTAGCGCTGCCGGACCGCGCGCGGCTCCTGGCCGCCGGCGAGGAAGCCGCTCGCGGCCGTGGTGTCGGCGTCCGCGAGCGAGCGGTAGATGGCGGCCGCGTCGGCGCTCAGCGGCTGGCTGGTGTCCACGACGGCGTCGGCCGCCGCGGATCTGGTCGCGACCTGCCAGGCGGTGACCGCCCCGAACGCCACGAGGACCAGGGCCAGGACGGCGCCGATGGCGCGCAGCCGGCCGGGTTCGGTGACGGCCGCGGCCCGCACGCGGTCGAGCGCCTCGCGCCAGGCCGGGACGGCGGCGCTGCGGCCGGGCGCCCCTGGCTTTCCCCCCGCCGGCTGCGGCTGTGACACGTGACCTCCCCCTCGGTCGCTGAGGGCGGCCCGTCGCCCGGATCGCGGGGGAACAGGTGCCCGGCCAGCAGTATGGCCGCAAGAACCGGCAAACACACCGGTGCCGGACCGATCTTGTGTGCGGTCGCGCTCTTCACCGGGGCCCGCGGCGGCCCTCGCTCCCCATCACGCCCGCCGGCCCGGTGCGGTTCCCCGCACCGGGCCGGACGCGCGTGCGCCTGTGCCGTGCCTTACGCGTACGTGTAGTACGTGCTGTGGTTGAGCATCTGGGCCGGGGTGACGTTGTTCCACGGACGCATGGTGTCGTTGAGGTCGACGACGTCCGCGGTGCCGGCGGCCGGCAGGTAGGCCGAGGAGGGGTGCATGCGCTGCCAGTCGGACCACAGCTTGTCGATGTGGGCGTGGTGCAGCCAGAAGACCGGGTCGTTGGGGGAGACGCCGGTGGCCATCTGGCCGCCCATCCACACGTGGACGCTGTTGTGGACGCGGCCCGCGCCGCGCCAGCCCTCCAGGTAGTTGCGGAAGCTGCCCTCGGAGGCGCTGTTCCACGGGGCCGTGTCGTAGACGGGCATGGCGAGGACGGCGTCCACCTGGGCACGGGTGGGCAGCGTGCCCGAGGCGCCTATCTCGCGCTGCAGGAAGGGACGGTTGTCCACGCTGACGTTGATGTTCCACTTGCCCGTGGAGTAGGCGAAGGGGCCGGTGGTGACCTGCGCGTCACGGCTGCGGCCGTTGCCGCCCATGAAGTCGGCGCCGAAGATCGAGGCGCCCGCGGTGCGGTCGGCGGTCCAGTCCCAGTAGGGGAGCGTGACCGAGGAGTCGACCTTCTGCAGCTCCTGCTCGAACTGGATCAGGAAGCGGCGGTGCCAGGGCAGGAAGGAGGGGGAGCGGTGGCCGACGCGGTCGCTGTCGTCGCGGTCGCTCATGATGAACTCGTTGTGCGTTCTGACGAAGCCGTCGTAGACGCCGGTGCGCTTGAGCTCCAGCAGGGCGTTGACGAAGTTGCGCTTCTCGGTGGCGGTCAGGTTCGCCTGGTTCTTGCGCACTGCCATGGGGTTCGTGTCCTCGTGAGTGAGAAGTGTGGGTCGGTGGGGTGCGTGCGGCAGTGGCCGGTCAGTTCATCGCGATCGGGACGAGCGTCGCGCCGCGGAGGGCGTCGACGCCGGCGCGGGTGAGCGCGAGCGGCTGGTCGAAGACCTGGTAGTGGTTGATCACGCTGATCCAGGTGCCGTCGGCGTTCTGCATGACGTGCAGTTCCTGGCCGTCGATGGTGACGGCGAAGCCGCCGTGGTGGGCCTCGTGGCCGCTCGTCGCCGGCTTGCCGACGATGCGGCGGCCCTTGTAGACCTCGTCGAACGCCATGGGCCCGGTGCCATGGCCGCCGTGACCGGTGTGGTCCATGGTGTGGCCGGTGTGGTCGGCCGCCCGGGCGCCGGTGGCGAGCAGCGCCACGCCGGCGGTGGCGGCGGCGGTTCCTCTGAGCACAACGCGTCGGCTGACGTTGGACGACATGGTCGGTCCCCCTCGGGTATCGCGCCGGCAAGGCGCGGAATGGACGATCAGCGGCGGAAGTTGTCACGAATGCAGCCGTAAATCCCTTTTGATGGCGGTTGCTTGTTGTATTTCGTGATCAATCCGTGCGGGGCGGACTCTCGCACGATCCGAAAGGGGGAGGAAAACGGTTGACCGGTTTTGGGACATTAGGTAAATGAATGGTCAACAAGCGCTTGAGGGAGGAATTTCCGACTCGTGACGTTATTGACGCCGAGTCAGGAAACTTGACGGCCGCGAGGGGGGTGCGCCGAAAGATCTTCCTGTAAGGGGTGGGGCGTGGTGACGTCTCTCACGATGTGAACATGACGTGAAGAATGCGGCGGTACGGCGGATTCCGGCCGTGGTGGCCGGGTCGGGCGGGCCGGGTGGGCCGGGCGGGCAGGCCCGGCTCTCCTCCCCGCGCGGCGCGGCCTCGCTCATGCGCGGCGCGGGCCCCGCCCTACGCGTAGTGCGCGCGCAGCCGCGCGTACGCCGCCGCCGGGGCCCCCGCGCGGTCCAGCGCCAGCAGCGCCGCGCCCAGCACGGGCGGCGCCGTCACCACCACGGGCACGGCCCCCGGCGCACGCCGCGCCAGCAGGGCCGCCACCCGCTCGTGCAGCAGGGGGTGCCGGGCCGCGAGCACCCCGCCGCCCAGCACCACCGGCACCCGCGCCCCCAGCAGCCCCAGCCGCCCCAGCGCGACCGCGGCCATGGTGACGACCTCATCCGCCTGCCGGGCCACGATGCCGCGGGCCACCGCATCGCCCGCGGCGGCCACCGCGAACAGCACCGGCACCAGCTCGTGCCGCCGCGCCGCGGCGACCGCGCCCAGGTGCAGCGCCTCGATCAGCGCGGGCATCCCGTCCAGGCCGAAGTGCGCGGGCAGGGCGTCCGCCAGCGCGGTGGGCCCGCCGCGGCCGTCGGCCGCCCGCGCCGCCCACCACAGCGCCTCCTCCGCCAGGTCCGTGCCGCCGCCCCGGTCGCCGGAGAACCGCCCGAGCGCCGGGAAGCGGGCCGTCCGCCCGCCCGGGCCGAGCCCGGAGCAGTTGATGCCCGCCCCGCACACCACCGCGACCCCCACCGGCTCGCCCCCGTCGGGCAGCCCCGCCCGCAGCAGCGCGAAGGTGTCGTTGGCGACGGCGACCGTCCGCCCCCAGCCGCGGGCGGTGATCTCCGCGGCCAGCCGCTCCTCCTCCACCGGCAGGTCGCAGTTGGCCAGGCACGCCTGGACGCGGGCGGCGTACGGGAGCGGGCCGGGCCCGCCGGCGCCGGCTCCCGCGACGGCCCGTTCCACCAGCTCCGCCAGGCCGTCCACCGCGCTCCGCACGTTCCCGCCCTGCGGCTGGAAACCGCCGCCGCGCGCCGCACCCAGCACCGCGCCGTCCGGCCCCACCAGCGCCACGTCGGTCTTGCTGTTGCCCGCGTCGACGGCGAGCAGCGCGCCGTCCGCGCGCGTCACGCCCACGCGAGGTGGTCCCGGTTGTGCGCGAGGAGGGCGTCCGTCAGCCGGTCGGCGTGGTCGAGCTGCCCGATCAGCGGGTGCGCGAGCAGCGCCGCGAACACGCGGTCCCGGCCGCCCTTGAGCGCCGCCTCCAGCGCCAGGTGCTCGTACGCCGTGACGCTCGCGACCAGCCCCGCGTAGAGCGGCTCCAGCGGGCGTACGGGCAGCGGGTGCGCACCCCGCGCGTCCACGGCCGCGGGCACCTCGATCACCGCGTCGTCCGGGAGGAAGGGCAGGGTGCCGTTGTTGAGGGCGTTGACGACCTGGACGTCTCCGGTGTCCCGCAGCAGCGACGCGGTCAGGGCCACCGCCGCCTCCGAGTAGAAGGCGCCGCCGCGCTTCGCCAGCAGCGCGGGCTTCTCGTCGAGCGCGGGATCGGCGTACAGGGTCAGCAGCTCCCGTTCCATGGCGGCCACTTGGGCGGCCCGCGACGGCCCGGTCCGCAACTCCCGGACGACGTCGTCGTGCTGGTAGAAGTAGCGCAGGTAGTAGGAGGGCACGACGCCGAGCCGGTCCACGACCGAGCGCGGCATGCGCAGGTCCGCGGCGATGGCGTCCCCGTGCCCGGCGATCAGCTCCGGCAGGACGTCCCGCCCGCCCACGGTCACCGACCGCTCCCACGTGAGGTGGTTGAGGCCGACGTGCTCCAGTGCCACGTCCCCCGGCGCCACCCCGAGCAGCCGGGCGAACTTCCGCTGGAAGCCGATCGCCACGTTGCACAGCCCCACGGCCCGGTGCCCGGCGCCCAGCAGCGCCCGGGTCACGATGCCGACCGGGTTGGTGAAGTCCACGATCCAGGCGTCCGGGCTGCGCCGCCGCACGCGCTCGGCGATGTCCAGCACCACCGGGACCGTGCGCAGCGCCTTGGCGAGCCCGCCCGCGCCGGTGGTCTCCTGGCCGACGCAGCCGCACTCCAGCGGCCACGTCTCGTCCTGCTGCCGGGCCGCCTGGCCGCCCACGCGCAGCTGCAGCAGGACGGCGTCCGCACCGTCCACACCGGCATCCAGGTCAGCGGTCCAGGAGACGCGGCCGGGGTGGCCCTGCCGGGCGAGGATCCGCCGCGCGAGCCCGCCGACGAGCTCCAGCCGCCGCGCGTCCGGATCGATCAGGACGAGCTCCGTCACCGGCAGCACGTCGCGCAGCCGGGCGAAGCCGTCGACGAGTTCGGGGGTGTAGGTGGAGCCGCCACCCACCACTGCGAGCTTCAACCGTGACTCCTTCGTCGGTCGCCCCGGCCGGGGCGACGAGGGCCTCAGGCCGTGTCGAACGCGGTCTCCCGGGCCGCCGCGAGCGCCGTCCGCAGCGCGCCGGTCAGGATCGGGCGGCCCTCCACGGCGCTCAGCCGCAGCTCGGGCCGGGGCAGGGCCAGCCCCGTGAGCTCGGCCTCGATCATGGCGCGCAGCCGCTCCCCGCCCGCCCGGCAGACCGCGCCGGAGAGCACCACCAGGGCGGGGTCGACCACGGCGACGACGGCCGCGAGCCCGACCGCCAGCCGCCGGCCCAGCTCGGCGAAGACGTCGTCGCCGGCGCCCGGCAGCTCCGCCGCGCGGGAGAGCGCCTCGGGAGCCGTACGGGCGTCGATGCCGTGGGAGCGGGCCAGCGCGACGACGGCGGAGGAGGACGCGAGCATCTGGAAGCCCCCGCCGCCGTCGGGGCCGGCCGTGGCGTCGTCCCCGCCGCGGGCGAGCGGCGCGCCCGGCAGCGGCATGTAGCCGATCTCGCCGGCGCCGCCCGTGGCGCCGCGCAGCAGCCGGCCGCCGAGCACGACCGCGGCGCCGACGCCGTCGTCCGCCCACACCAGGACGTAGTCGCCGCAGCCCTGCGCCGCGCCGGCGTGCTGCTCGGCGACGGCGGCGAGATTGACGTCGTTCTCGATGACGACGGGCGTGCCCAGGGCCGCGGTGAGCTCGCCGCGCAGGGTGCGGGACTGCCAGCCGGGCAGGTGCGGGGCGTAGCGCAGGACGCCGGTGCGCGGGTCGAGGGCGCCGGGGGTGCCGATGACGGTGTGGTGCAGGGCGGCCCGGCCGAGGCCGGCCGCGGCGAGGGCGCCGTCGACGGCCCGCGCGACGAGCTCCGCCGTCTCGCGGCCCTCCTCCGGGCGTACGCGGTGCTCGCCGGCGACCACGCCCGCGATGTCCGCGACCTGCGCGGTGATGCCCTCCGGGTCGACGGCCAGCGCGGCGACGTGGGCGATGCCCGGATCGATCTCGTACAGCTGGGCGCTGGGGCCGGGCCGCCCGGTGACGCTGCCGGTGCGGCGCACCAGGCCGGCGTTCTCCAGGCGGGTGAGCAGCTGGGAGGCGGTGGGCTTGGACAGGCCGGTCAGCTCGCCGAGGCGGGTGCGGGTGAGCGGGCCGTGGGCGATGAGGAGGTCGAGGGCGGCGCGGTCGTTCATGGCCCGCAGCACGCGCGGCGTCCCCGGGGCCCCGGCCATCTCGCTCCGTCTCCTCTGTCTGTTAGGAAACCTTCCTATTGGTGATCGGGAGCGTAGGCGCCCACCGCGCCGGGCGTCAACGTCCTCACCCGAAAATCGGGCGACGAAACGCCCGAACGCTGTTAATTTCCCTGACCATGCAACCGCTCGCCGACAACGACATACGCGCGTCCTTCGTCAACTGCTCCAAGGGGGAGGCCCGCCGGATCGCGCTTCCGCGCAACCTCTCCGAAGTCCCCTGGGAGGATCTCGACTTCCTGGGCTGGCGGGACCCGGGCGCCCCGGACCGCGGCTACGTCGTCGCCGAGCGCGACGGCCGGCTGACCGGCGTGACCCTGCGGGTGCCACAGGGCGGGCCACGGAGCATGGCGAAGACCACGATGTGCTCGCTGTGCCTGACGAGCCACCCGGGCTCGGGCGTCTCCCTGCTGGCCGCCCGCCGCGTCGGCGCCGCCGGCCGCGAGGGCAACACCGTCGGCGCGTACATGTGCGCGGACCTCGCCTGCTCGCTCTACGTGCGGGGCAAGCGGGTTCCGGAGCTGTCGATGCGCTACAAGGAAACCCTCAGCGAGGAGGAGCGCATCGCCCGCATGCTCGTGAACCTGGACGACTTCCTGGCGAAGGTCCGGCGCGGCTGACGCGCCGCGGAACGGCGGAAAGCCGGAGGGGCCCGACCGATGCGGTCGGGCCCCTCCGGCTCTGACGTCACGTCCCGGGACCGGCTCGGAACCCCTCCGGACCGGCTCGGACGTCACTTCCCGAGCGGCTGACCCGGCGGTATCGGCGTCGTCGCCTGGGACTGCGGCGAGGCGGGATTGGCCAGCACGGACGGGGCGGCAACGGCGGCCATCGGGTCCGCCCCCGCCTCCGTTTCCAGATTCGCCTCGGGCGGGCGCCCGAGGATCCGGATCCCCTCCGCGTCCAGCGCCTGCTTGATGCGCCAGCGCAGCTCCCGCTCGACGCCCAGCGCCTTGCCCGGCATCGTCTTGGCCGACACCCGGATGACCACCGAGTCCAGGTAGACCGCGTTCAGGCCCAGGACCTCGACCGGCTCCCACAGCCGCTCCGTCCACGGCTCGTCCTTCTGCATCTCCTCACCCGTACGGGTGAGGACCTCGCGCACCCGGTCCAGGTCCTCGTCCGCGCGGACCTGGACGTCGACGCCCGCCGTCGCCCAGCCCTGGCTCAGGTTGCCGATGCGCTTGACCTCGCCGTTGCGCACGTACCAGATCTCGCCGTCCGTGCCGCGCAGCTTGGTCACGCGCAGGCCCACCTCGATCACCTCGCCGGAGGCGACCCCGGCGTCGATCGAGTCCCCGACGCCGTACTGGTCCTCAAGGATCATGAAGACGCCGGAGAGGAAGTCGGTGACCAGATTGCGGGCGCCGAAACCGATGGCGACGCCCGCCACGCCCGCGCTCGCCAGCAGCGGGGCCAGGTTGATCTGCAGGACCGACAGCACGGTGAGCGCCGCCGTGCCCATGATCAGGAACGAGGTGACGCTGCGCAGCACGGAGCCGATGGCCTCCGAGCGCTGCCGGCGCCGCTCCGCGTTGACCAGCAGGCCCCCGAGGGCCGTGCCGTCCACGGCCGAGGCCGTGCGGTTCATCCGCGCTATCAGCTTGGTGATGGCACGCCGGATCAGGGAACGCATCACGACCGCGATGACCAGGATCAGGATGATGCGCAGGCTGTTGCTGAGCCAGACGGACCAGTTCTCCTCGACCCAGCCGGCGGCGTCGTTCGCCGTCCGTTGTGCCTCGTCGAGAGAGACAGGCCGAGGCGTCTCTTCTGCGGCCAGGGCAGCGGACCAGAACACTGCAGGAACCCTCCGTGTGTGATACCGGCCCGCGGGGAGGCGGGCAGGCAAGACCCCCCACACTATCGGGGCGCAGGTGATCGTCCGTTGCTGTGTTCGAGATGCGACCGGTCCTGAGCGGGGGATGAACAAGATGTGTTCCAAAACACCCGTGACCCGTTACCTGGTCATGGTGGCGCTCCGACCAGGGGCCGGGGGACACTTGCAGGAGATCGTCCCGGCGCGAGCCACGCGCCGCCGGCGTACAAGGAGGCACCCGTGCCGCATGTCCTGGTCCTCAACGCGTCGTACGAGCCGCTCGGCGTCGTACCGCTCCGCCGCGCGCTCATACTCGTCCTCAATGAAAAGGCCGTCAGCCTTGAGGACACCGGCGCCTATATGCACAGCGCAACGTGCACCATCCCCGCTCCCAGCGTGGTCCGCCTCAAACGCTTCGTGCGCGTGCCCTTTCGGGGGCCCGTCCCGCTCACCCGCCGTGCTCTCTTCGCCCGTGACGGCGGGCGCTGCGCGTATTGCGGTGGCGTCGCAACCAGCGTCGATCACGTGGTCCCGCGCAGCCGAGGCGGCCAGCACGCCTGGGAGAACGTAGTGGCGGCCTGCCGCCGCTGCAATCACGTCAAGGCCGACCGGCACGTCGCCGAGCTGGGGTGGCGGCTGCGCCACCAGCCCGCGCCGCCGTCCGGCCTGGCCTGGCGCATCATCGGCACGGGCCATAGGGATCCGCGCTGGCTGCCTTATCTGGAGGCATTCGGCGCGGAGGACGCGATGGCCCGGATCGACGGCATATCCGCCTGACGGTTCCGGGCCATCATCGTTGGCACTGGGCGATGCTCCGGCTTGCGGTACCGGCGCGGTTCCGCCGGCCGGAGCCCTCGCCGTTGCGGCGGGACAGATCCACCCGCCGCAACGGCGATCCGCCACGACGGCGAGAGTCCGGCGGAACGTACCGCAACCGAAGCAGCACGTCCTGCCGAGCCGGCCCGCGCTAGCGGGCTGTGGTTGCCTCGTACGCCTCCACCCCCCGCAGCGCGCCCCCGGACCCCTCGCCCTGCACGCGGACGAAACGGGTGTCCGGTGCGTCCATGCGCACCGCCTCCGTCCCGCCGGCGCCGGTGCCCCGGGCGGCCTCCCGCCAAGTGCGGCCGTCCGCAGACACCTGGACGCGGTAGCCGGCGGCCTTCTGACCGTCCCGCCCGTCCTGCCAGTGCAGCACCAGCCGCCCCAGCCGTACGGGGCGGGCCAGCTCCAGCTGCCGGGCGCCCTCGCCCGGGGAGCTCAGGGACGCGCCGCGCGCCAGGTCCGGGCCGCCGGCCCGCGGGTAGGCCCGTACGGTCAGGATCCGCTCCTGGTCGCCCAGGCGCACCGGCACGGCGAAGGTGCGGGCCGAGCCGCCCGCCGGGACCGCGAGCTCGATCCGGGCCGTGGCCACCCCGCCGCGCGCCACGCTCACCTCGGCGGGGGCCGTCACCCGGACCCCGTCGGGCGCCCGCACGGTGAGCTTCTCCCGCACCTGCTCCGGCCGCCGGTTGATCATCCGTACGTCCACCGCCGCCGGGGCCCCGCCGAGCTCCGCGTCCGCCTCCGTGCGCGTGAGCTCGACGTCCGCCGTGGGCGTGTCCGCGAACCACGGGGCGAGCTCGTGGACGGGCGGCGGCGTGCCGTCCCCCTCCCACACCACCCGCAGCGCGTCCGCCTTCAGACCCTTGCCCGGCACCTGCGTCCAGCCGCTGTCCGACACCGCGCCCAGCGGCTGCCAGCCCTTGGCGACGTCATGCGCCCAGGCCGTGCCGCGCGCGCCCGGCGCCGGGGCGGTGAGCACCGTGACGGCCGTCAGCGGCCGCGGCCCGGCCAGCCGCACGGTCAGCGGCTCGCCCGCGGCGCCCGTGAACGCGGTGGCCGGGTCGCCGTCGGTCGCCGCGCCCGCCGAGCGCGCCGGCCGGTCCACGCCCGTCCAGCCGTTCGCCCGGGCCAGCGCCTGGTCCAGGAAGGGCGTGAGCACTCCCTTGCCGACCGTCACCGGGTTGTCCTTGATCCGCTCGCGCAGCCGCTGCACGTCCAGCTGGGCCCGCCAGGCCCCCGCGCCGTCGCCGCGGGCCTGCGCGAGCAGCATGTCCAGCGCCCGCGCCCCGGCCTCGCCGTGCCGCGCGAGCTGCTCCAGCCACGGGCCGACCTCGTCGCCGAAGGTCCCCGACAGGCGCTGCGGGGCGTCCCGCATCGTGCCGAAGGCGGCCCGCAGCCGGCCCGCGGCCTCTTCGCGCGCCGTGGCGTCCGTCCCCGACAGGGCGGTCCAGAACGCGTCCAGCAGCGGGCGCAGGTACGCGGACTCCTCGCCGCCGAGCACCGACGACGCGTCGTTGCCCGCCAGCGCCCGCAGCGCCTCCCGGGTGCGCGCGTCCGGCCCCGCCAGGTCGTCGACCGCCGCCTGCCACGACTCCTGAGGGCGGTAGCCGCGCGGGTTCCAGGCGTAGTCGGCCGCCGTGAACAGCGGGATCCGCGCGACCGCGGCCTGGGACGAGGCGTTGGCCAGCAGCGCGGCGGAGCCCGCCGCGACGGCCGGCTCGCGGCCGGTGTACGGGCCGAGGAAGATACGGTCCTGCGCGAAGTCGTTGACCGGGTAGTTGTCCATCGTCACCAGCGGGTGCCCGAACGCCGCCCGGGCGTCGGACAGTTCACCCCCGGTGATGGTCTTCGGCACCACCCCGACGCCCGTCCACGCCACCTCCACGCGCGGGTCGAGCTGCTCCGCCAGCGCTCTGCGGAAGGCCGTCCGCCCGTCCTGGTAGTACTCGGTGGGCAGCAGCGACAGCGGGGCCGCCTCCGGGCCCTTCGCCGCCAGGTGCTCGGCCAGCGCGCCCGCGACCTTCGCCTGCGCCTTCGCCGCCGCCTTCGGCCCCGACCCGAACGCGTCCGCGTCCGCCCCGCAGTGCCACTCGCTGTAGCTCACGTCCTGGAACTGCAGCTGGAACGCCCGGAAGCCCAGCGCCCACATGCCGTCCACCTTGCGCTTGAGCGCCCGCAGGTCCTCCGCCGACGAGAAGCACATGGCCTGCCCGGGCGTCACCGCCCAGCCCAGCGTCACGTGGTTGCGGCGCGCCCGCTCGGCCAGCGCCCGGAACTCCTCGCGCTGCGCCGCGGGATAGGCCGCGCGCCAGCGGGCCTGCCGGTACGGGTCGTCGCCCGGCGCGTACAGATAGCGGTTCTGCTTGGTGCGGCCCATGAAGTCCAGCTGCGCCAGCCGCTGCTCGCGCGTCCACGGTTCGCCGTAGAAGCCCTCGGACAGGCCCCGTACCGCCGTGCCCGGCCAGTCGCGCACCACCGCTCCCGCGAAGCCCTTCGCGCCGCCCCGCTCCACCGTCAGCTGACGCAGCGTCTGCACCGCGTGGAACAGCCCGTCGGCGCCCGCGCCCGCGAGCGCCGCCGTCGGCCGGCCCGCCACCTGACCCGTCGCCAGCCGGTAGCCTCCGGCCGGGAGGTCCCCGGCCTCCGGCGCGCCCAGCGCCCGCAGCGCCTCCTCGGCGCCCTTCCCGCCCGCGTAGACGATCAGCCCGCTCGGGGGCGGCGTCCCGCCGGGGGCCGCGTCCACGACCGTACGGGCGCCCGCCGCGTGCAGCACGTCCCGCAGCGCCTCGACCGCGTACGGGTCCGTGCCCGGCTCCGCCATCAGCGTCACCTCGTCGCCGGCCGGGGCGAACGAGCCGAGCGCGCGCGAGGCCTGGGGCCGCGGCCACACCGGCGGCAGCGCGCCGTCGCTCTGCGGGTCGGTCGCGGCGGCGGTCGCGTCGCCCGGGCGGGGCGCCGCGGCGGTCCCGGGCGCGCCCGCCAGCAGGCCGCTGAGCAGGGCCGCCGCCAGGACGGTCACCCCGGCCCGCCGGGGGCGCGCGGGCCCGTGGCCGCCGGGTGAGGAGTCGCTGCCCCGGAAGTGCACGGCCGTCTCCCTCGCCTCGCGGTACTCCGGACGGGGGCGAGCCCATCACCAGCCGGTGAACGTGTCAACGCACGTGACCGAAGTGCCTGTATTGCCCGGCGCGTCGACGGCGAAAGCCGAACGTCCGCGGGTGAACGGGAATTCGAGTGGTGTCCCGCCGCCCGGCGGCGGGTACGGCCTTCGGCACGGACACCTGCGGAGGTGGTGATGGCCGAGGTGCTCACGGCCAGAGCGCGGCTCGCCGCACTGCACGGCATCGCGACGTCATACAGCCCCGCGCCCGGCCGCAGCGTGGAGGTGCCCGAGGACACCGTCGTCGCGGTCCTCGCCGCGCTCGGCGTCGACGCCGCCACGCCCGCCTCCGTGCGCGACGCCCTGGCCGCCCACGAGGACGCGGCCCGGCGCAGGCTGCTGCCCGCCACCGTGGTCCTGCGCGCGGGGCGCGGCGCGCTGCCCGTCCTGCCGCCCGGCACCGAGGCGTGCGTGGAGACCGAGGACGGCGCGGTCGTCGTCCTGGACCCCGCCTCCGGCGGCCCCGGGGCGGGCGGCGCCGGGGCGGCCTCCGCGTACGCCCCCGGCGCGCTCCCGCTCGGCACGCACCTGCTGCGCGCCCACGCCCCCGACGGCCGCACCGCCGCCGCGCCCCTGATCGTCGCCCCGGACCGCCTGCCCGCCCCGCCCGCGCGCGGCCACGGCTTCCTCGTCCAGCTCTACTCCCTGCTCTCCGCCCACTCGTGGGGCATGGGCGACCTCGGTGACCTGGCCGCGCTCGCCGCCTGGTCCGGCCGCGCCTTCGGCACGGACTTCGTCCAGGTCAACCCCCTGCACGCGGCCGTCCCCGGCGCCGGAGGCGCCCCCACCGACCCCTCGCCCTACCGGCCCTCGTCCCGCCGCTTCCCCGACCCCGTCCACCTGCGCGTCGCGGACGTCCCCGAGTTCGCCCTGCTCACCGGCGAGGCGCGCGAGCGCGCCGGAGGCCTCCTCGGCCGGGCCGCCGCCCTGCGCGACGCCGTCCTCCACAAGGGCGAGCTCATCGACCGCGACGCCGCCTGGGAGCTCAAGCGGCGCGCCCTGGAGCTCGTCCGCACCGTGCCGCTCGCCCCCGCCCGCCGCGCCGCCTACGAGGCCTTCGTCGCCGAACAGGGCCGCGCCCTCGACGACCACTGCGCCTGGAACGCCCTCGCCGAGGTGCACGGCCCGCACTGGCGCTCCTGGCCCGGAGGGCTCGCCGACCCCCGCTCCGCCGGCACCGCCCGCGCCCGCACCGCCCTCGCCGGCCGCATCGGCTTCCACCGCTGGCTCGCCTGGCTCACCGACCAGCAGCTCGCCGCCGCCCAGCGCGCCGCCCGCGCCGCCGGCATGCGCATCGGCCTCGTCCACGACCTCGCCGTCGGCGTCCACCCCTCCGGCGCGGACACCTGGGCGCAGCAGGACGCCTACGCCGCCGGCATGTCCGTCGGCGCCCCGCCCGACGCCTTCAGCCCCCGCGGCCAGGACTGGGGCCTGCCGCCCTGGCGCCCCGACGCCCTGGAGGCCGGCGGCTACCGCCCCTACCGCGAGCTGCTGCGCGGCCTCCTGCGGCACGCCGGCGGCCTGCGCGTCGACCACGTCATGGGCCTCTTCCGGCTCTGGTGGGTGCCGGAGGGCGAGGAGCCCACGCGCGGCACCTACGTGCGCTACGACCCCGAGGCCATGCTCGGCGTCCTCGCCCTGGAGGCGCACCGGGCGGGCGCCACCGTGGTGGGCGAGGACCTCGGCACGGTCGGGCCCGGGGTGCGCGAGGCCCTGGCCGAGCGCGGGGTGCTCGGGACGTCCGTGCTGTGGTTCGAGCGGGACTACGGGTCCGGCACGGCCGCGCCTCTGCCGCCCGGCCGGTGGCGCCCCGGCTGCCTCGCCACGGCCACCACGCACGACCTGCCCAGCACGGCCGCCCGGCTCACCGGCGACCACGTCGGCCTGCGCCACCGGCTCGGGCTGCTCACCCGCCCCCTCGCCGAGGAGCGGCGCGAGGACGCCCGCGAGGTGGGGGAGTGGCTGGAGCTCTTCGCACGGCTCGGGCTCCTGCCCGGGGGGCCGTACGGCGAGGACGACGAGGAGGCGCTCGTCCTGGCCGTCCACCGCTACCTGCTGCGCACCCCCGCCCGCCTCGTCGGCGTCTGGCTGCCCGACGCCGTCGGGGACCGCCGCCCGCAGAACGTGCCCGGCACGTGGGACCAGTACCCCAACTGGCGGCTGCCCGTCGCCGGGCCCGGCGGGCGCCCGCTGTCCCTGGAGGAGCTGATGGCCTCGCCCCGGCTGCGGGCCCTGATGGCCGAGGTGGGAGCGGGGAGGGAGCCGTAGCCCCACCCCCGGGCGCGCGGGCCTCTTATGCTCCCGATATCTTGAGGCCGTGAGCTCTAAGAACAAGAACGCCGTGCGAGCCGGTGCCATCTCGGCCGGCACGCTGCTGATGCTGCTGATGTCGTCCCCCGCGTTCGCGCTCACCCGCGACGACGGTGACGACCCGGGTCCGGGCCTGAGCGTGATCAACACGCTCGGCCTCTACGTCGCCGCGCCGATCGTCCTCTTCCTGGTGATCGCCGGCCTCACGATGGTCGCCGCCAGGCACTCGGACAACCCGCACACCGTCGACACCCACCACCCGCGCACGCGCTAGCCGCCGCTTCCCCCGCTTCAGCCCGGTGCCCCCGGTCCTTCAAGGACCGGGGGCACCGGGCTTTTGCGCGTGTGTTCCCGGCCTCATTTCCGGAACTGGGGATTTCGCTTTACGGGCCGCGTAACCTACGGTGTCGTAACCTACGCAGCCGTAAGTACGATCTTCCCCTGGAGCTGTCCGTGACCATCGCCCCCC
This sequence comes from Streptomyces roseoverticillatus, assembly GCF_000719265.1. Taxonomy (GTDB): domain Bacteria; phylum Actinomycetota; class Actinomycetes; order Streptomycetales; family Streptomycetaceae; genus Streptomyces; species Streptomyces roseoverticillatus. The sequence goes on from NZ_JOFL01000009.1 coordinate 92,945, forward strand.
TCCGCCACCATGCCCGGGCCGTGTGGAGCGACAGCCGCCTGCTGTACGCGCTCGAAGAGGTCGTCGAGACCGAGCTCAACCGGCACCTGAAGGTCGCCAAGGAGTGGATGCCGCACGAGTACGTGCCCTGGAGCGACGGGCGCAACTTCGACGGCATCATGGGCGGGGAGGCCTGGGCGCCCGAGCAGTCCAAGGTCACCGACATCGGCCGCACCGCGCTCGTCGTCAACCTGCTGACCGAGGACAACCTCCCCAGCTACCACCACGAGATCGCCCAGCTCTTCGGCCGCGACGGCGCCTGGGGCACGTGGGTGCACCGCTGGACCGCGGAGGAGGGCCGGCACGGCATCGTCATGCGGGACTACCTGCTGACCTCGCGGGCCGTTGACCCCGTCGCCCTGGAGCGGTTCCGGATGTCGCACATGAGCGAGGGCTTCGAATCCGACAACCGGCACAGCATGCTGCACTCCGTCGCGTACGTGGCCTTCCAGGAGCTCGCCACCCGGATCTCCCACCGCAACACCGGCCACCACTCCGGCGACCCCGTCTGCGACCGGATGCTCGCCCGCATCGCCACGGACGAGAACCTCCACATGGTCTTCTACCGCAACCTGCTCGGAAAGGCGTTCGAGCTCGCGCCGGACCAGACGATGTCGGCCGTCCGCGACGTCGTCGTGGGCTTCCGGATGCCCGGCCACGGCATCCCCGGCTTCGAGCGGGCCGCGGCCCAGATGGCGATCGGCGGGATCTACAACCTGCGCATCCACCACGACGACGTGCTCCAGCCGGTGCTGCGCTTCCTGAAGGTCCTGGACATCACCGGCCTGGGCCCGGACGGCCTCCAGGCCCAGGAGGAACTGGGCCTGTTCATGAACGGCCTGGACGACCAGGCGACGAAGTTCGACGAGCGGCGCGCGGCGTTGCTGGCGCGACGCGCGGCCCGGGCCGAGCAGGCCTGAGCCTCGCGGCCGGGCCCGTACGCCTGTCCCTGGTTGTGAGGCCATGCCTCGCATTCCCGCCGCGACGGTGATCAGCCGCAATGGCGGCATCCGGCGGTGCCGGGCCTACCTGAGCCCGTACGGCACCGCCGGACCGCGCCATGGGGGTTTCTCGCCGCTGCGGCGGGGTCAAGGGTGCGAGCACCCTTGACCCCGTGCGCGCCCCGTCCGGAGGGCAGGCCGCGGGGTGAAGGGCGCGTACCCCGCACCCTTCGCGCAGCGAGCGTCAGCTCGCCGCGGCCGCGTCCGCCGCCTGCGCCCGCAGCGCCCGCTCGACGCCCGAGCGGGACTCCATCACCAGACGCCGCAGCGCAGCGTTCGGCGACGCCGAGGACAGCCACGCGTCCGTCGTGTCCAGGGTCTCCTGGGAGACGAGGAGCGCGGGGTACAGCCCGACCGCGATCTGCTGGGCGATCTCGTGGCTGCGGGTCTCCCACACGGGCTTGACCGCGGCGAAGTACTTCTCGACGTAGGGCGCGAGCAGCTCCCGCTGGTCCGACTGGACGAAGCCGCCGATGACGGCTTCCTGCACCGCGTTGGGCAGGTCGGCCGACTCGACGACCGACTTCCACGCGGCGTCCTTCGCCTCGGCGGTGGGCCGGGAGGCCCGCGCCGCCGCCGCGTACCGCTCGCCCGCGGAGGTCCGGTCGCGGTCGAGCTCCGCCGCGATGGCGGCCTCGCCGGCCCGGCCGGTGGCCGCGAGGCGGCCCAGCAGCGCCCAGCGCAGCTCCGTGTCGACGGCGAGGCCGTCGACCTTCTCGGTGCCGTCGAGGAGCCCCTGCAGCAGGTCGAGCTGCTCGTCGGTGCGGGCCGTGGCGGCGAAGGCCCGGGCCCAGGCGAGCTGGTGGTCGCTGCCCGGCTGCGCGGACTTCAGGTGCGCGAGGGTCGCCTCGGTCCACTGGGCGAGCCCGGTGGTACGCCACTCGGGGGCGGCGTACAGGTCCATGGCGAGCTTCACCTGCCGCTGCAGCGACTGGACGACGCCGATGTCCGACTCCTTGGCGATGCCGGAGAGGACGAGCGCGAGGTAGTCGCGGGCGGCGAGCTCGCCGTCGCGCGTCATGTCCCACGCGGAGGCCCAGCACAGGGCGCGCGGCAGGGACTCGGCGAAGTCGCCGAGGTGGGCGGTGACGGTCGCCAGCGACTGCTCGTCGAGGCGGACCTTCGCGTACGACAGGTCGTCGTCGTTGAGCAGCACGACTGCCGGCCGGGCTTTGCCGGCGAGCGCGTCGACGGGCGTCAGCTCGCCGTCGATGTCGAGCTCGATCCGCTCCTTGCGGATGAGCTTGCCGCCCTCCAGCTCGTACAGGCCGACGGCGATCCGGTGCGGCCGCAGCGTCGGCTCGCCCTTGGCGCCGGCGGGCAGCGCGGGCGCTTCCTGGCGGACGGCGAAGGAGGTGATGACGCCGGACGCGTCGGTCTCGATCTCCGGGCGCAGGATGTTGATGCCGGCGGTCTCCAGCCACAGCTTCGACCACGTGGTCAGGTCGCGGCCGGAGGTCTTCTCCAGCGCGCCGAGCAGGTCGGTGAGGCGGGTGTTGCCGTAGGCGTGCTCCTTGAAGTACGCCTGGACGCCGCGGAAGAACGCGTCCTCACCCACGTAGGCGACGAGCTGCTTGAGGACGGACGCGCCCTTGGCGTAGGTGATTCCGTCGAAGTTGACGAGGACGTCGTCCAGGTCGCGGATCTCGGCCATGATCGGGTGGGTGGAGGGCAGCTGGTCCTGCCGGTACGCCCAGGTCTTCATGGAGTTCGCGAAGGTGGTCCACGCGTGGGGCCACCGCGAGCCCGGGGCGGAGGCCTGGCAGGCGATCGAGGTGAAGGTGGCGAACGACTCGTTCAGCCACAGGTCGTTCCACCACTCCATGGTGACGAGGTCGCCGAACCACATGTGGGCCAGCTCGTGCAGGATCGTCTCGGCCCGCGTCTCGTACGCGGCGTCCGTCACCTTCGAGCGGAAGACGTACTGGTCGCGGATGGTGACCGCGCCGGCGTTCTCCATCGCGCCCGCGTTGAACTCCGGCACGAACAGCTGGTCGTACTTCGGGAACGGGTAGGCGTAGGCGAACTTCTCCTCGAACCAGTCGAAGCCCTGCCGCGTCACCTCGAAGATGTGGTCCGCGTCCAGGAACTCGGCCAGCGAGGGGCGGCAGTAGATGCCCAGCGGAATGCTGCGGCCGTCCTTCTCGTACGTGCTGTGCACGCTGTGGTACGGGCCGGCGATCAGGGCCGTGATGTACGTGGAGATCCGCTGCGTCGGCGCGAAGCGCCAGACGTTGTCGGCGGGCCGCTCGGGGGTCGGCGAGTTGGAGATGACCGTCCAGCCCTCGGGCGCCTTCACGGTGAAGGTGAAGACGGCCTTCAGGTCGGGCTGCTCGAACGACGCGAAGACGCGCCGCGCGTCCGGCACCTCGAACTGCGTGTACAGATAGGCCTGCTGGTCGACGGGGTCGACGAAGCGGTGCAGGCCCTCGCCGGTGTTGGTGTAGGCGCAGTCCGCGACGACCTTCAGCTCGTTGCGGCCGGCCACCAGGCCCGGCAGCGCGATCCGGCTGTCCGCGAACACCTCGGCCACGTCGAGGGCGGTCCCGTTCAGCACGACCTCGTGCACCGTGGGCGCCACCAGATCGATGAACGTCCCGCCCGCCTCGGCCGCGTCGAACCGCACCACGGTCTCGGAGCGGTAGGTGCCTCCCTCCTGCGCGCCGGAGAGATCGAGCTCGATCTCGTACGCGTCGACGGTCAGCAGACCAGCCCTCCGCTGCGCCTCTTCGCGGGTCAGATTCGTTCCAGGCACCTGGGCATCTCCTTAACTTCGCGACTTTCCGGCCATCCTTCCACGCCGGGTGCCCGGGGCGCCCGCACTGTTTTCCGCAAGCGAAATGCCCGCGCCGCCCGGCCCCGAGGGGCCGGGCGGCGCGGGAAGGCCGGGGGGAGGGTCAGCCCTTGAGCTCGGCGGCGACCAGCTCCGCGATCTGGACCGCGTTCAGCGCGGCGCCCTTGCGGAGGTTGTCGTTGGAGAGGAAGAGCGCGAGGCCGTTCTCGGCGGTCTCGTCCACGCGGATGCGGCCCACGTAGGAGGCGTCCTTGCCGGCCGCCTGCAGCGGGGTGGGGATCTCCGAGAGCTCGACGCCGGGGGCGTCCCCCAGCAGCTCGTACGCGCGCTCGACGCTGACCGGGCGCTCGAAGCGGGCGTTGACCTGCAGCGAGTGGCCGGAGAAGACGGGGACGCGGACGCAGGTGCCGGAGACCTTGAGGCCCGGGATCTCCAGGATCTTCCGGGACTCGTTGCGGAGCTTCTGCTCCTCGTCGGTCTCGAAGCGGCCGTCGTCCACGATCGAGCCGGCGAGCGGCAGCACGTTGAAGGCGATGGGGCGCTTGTAGACGCCGGGCTCGGGGAATTCGACGGCCTCGCCGTCGTGGGCGAGCTCCGGGGCGCGCTCGCCGACCGCGCGGACCTGGCCGTCGAGCTCGGCCACGCCGGCCACGCCCGAGCCGGAGACGGCCTGGTAGGTGGTGGCGATCAGGGCCGTCAGCCCCGCCTCCTCGTGCAGCGGGCGCAGCACGGGCATGGCGGCCATGGTGGTGCAGTTCGGGTTGGCGATGATGCCCTTGGGGCGGTCCTTGACCGCGTGCGGGTTGACCTCGGAGACGACCAGCGGGACCTCGGGGTCCATGCGCCAGGCGGAGGAGTTGTCGATCACGACCGCGCCCTGACCGGCGACCTTCTCGGCCAGCGCGCGGGAGGTCGCGCCGCCGGCGGAGAAGAGGACGATGTCCAGGCCGGTGTAGTCGGCGGTCGAGGCGTCCTCGACCGTGACCTCCGTGCCCTTCCAGGGGAGGGTGGATCCGGCGGAGCGCGCCGAGGCGAACAGGCGCAGCTCGCTGACCGGGAAGTCCCGGTCGGCGAGGATCTTGCGCATGACTCCGCCGACCTGCCCGGTGGCTCCGACGATTCCGATCCTCATGAGGGCTCCCTACTCATGTACATCACATGCAACCTGCGATCTGCTGCCAGGGACGTCGCGCCTGGCACGCCGGTTCCATCATGTGGTTACACCCGTACCAAAAGTCCAATCCTTTGACGGGTGTGCGACGGGGGGCCGGGCGGCACGGGAAATCTTCAGCTCAGGCGCAGGTCGGCCCGGACATCCTCCGTGCGGGCTTCGGCGGCCGTGCCGGCCGGGCCGGAGACCCGGGCCCGGGCGGTCGCCGTCCCGCCGTCCGCCCGGCACGCCAGGGTGTACGTCCCCGTGGCCGGGGCGGTGAGCGCGAAGCGGCCTTCGCCGTCGGTGACGGCGGCGACGTCGGGCAGCGGGACCGGCCCGTCGGCGAAGGCCACGCGGGCCCCGGCGACGGGCGCGCCCGCGGCGTCGCGGACCGTGCCGCGGATCACGCCGGCGGGCGCGGCGGGGGTGCTCATGCGGATCGGCCCTTCATGAGGACGGGCCGGCCGTGCGGGACAGGGCGGTCATACGGATCGGGTCACGCCTTCCAGGCCACGAAGTTGTTGTAGACCGGTGTGGTGATCCGGGTCCCGGAGTTCACCCGGGCCCCGCCGTACGCGTGGACGGCGACCCCGTACCGGTCGTTGCCGATGATCCGGTAGACGGAGCTGCCGCTCTGCCCGCCGAAGGTGTCGATGTCGTAGTACACCTTGCGCGGCCCCACCGAGTCGATGCGGCGCGCGTCGTACCAGAGCGTGGCGTACGGCTTGTCGGCCGGATAGCCGGCGATGTTGCCGGTGACCTGGAGCAGGTCCGCGTCGGACCAGACGCCGAAGCCGAACCAGCCGGTCTGCGCGCCCAGGTCCGTGGGCAGGATGATCGCGCCGTAGTCGTAGTTCTCGTCGCCGCTCCCGGTCCAGCCGGTCACCGACCGGAAGTTCGTGCTGACGACCGGCCCGTAGGGCGCCGTGCCGCCGTTGCGCCCGGGCCACACCTTGATGCTGCGGACCCAGCCGTCCCGCCCGGGCACCCCGCTGTTCTTGATGAAGACGACGTGCCCGGCGGTGGCGATCGTGTGCGGGCCGATGAACCAGCCGGTGCCGAGCCAGGCGCTGCCGTCGGCGGCCGTGATCTCCAGGAAGCAGTGCACGCGCCACGGGTAGACGCCGGTGGTGGTGATCTGCACCCGGTCGTCCGGCGGGTGGACGGTCTCCGGGCCGGTCGGCGGCCCGAACGAGGCCTCGCCGATGTCGGGGAGGGGGCCGCCGAAGGCGCCGGCGGCCTCGGGAGCCTCCGGCAGCGCGTAGCCCTCGACGGGCTCGGTGCCCGCGTCGCCGCCCGGGGCGGGCTCGCCGCCCTCACCCGTGCCGGGCGGCTGGAACACGGGCTGTCCGTCGGCGGGCAGCAGGTCCGCCGGGGGTTCGCTGGAGACGGGGGTGTGGGGGTCCTGGGGCATGGCGGAACCGTCCCTTCGACGGCGAGGTCCGCAGACCGCATCGAATAGGGCATAAGCGCATCCTGTGCTCGAATCTCCCCGAGGAATCCCAGCCGCAGTAGGGGCGCGAAGGGGCGCACGAAGCACGAAAGGGGCGGGCACCCATACCGCGCGCCCGCCCCTCCTCATCCGTGCGTCCGGCTAGCCGGTGACCTTCTCGATCTTCACACTGCCGTTCCCCGCGACCGTCCCGGCCGCGTTGACCAGCTGCACGTCACCGAAGAAGGACCGCCCCTCGGGAGCCGCCCCCGCGACCACGACGTCCGCCGTGACCTGCGCGGACTGCCCGGCGCCCAGCTTGACCGCACCGTCGGCGACCTTGATCTCCCCCAGCGAGGGCGCGAAGTACACGTCGCGGTAGTCGTACGCGGTCGAGCCCGCGGGCACCGAGTAGCCCGTGACCTCGACGGTGTACTCGCCCGCCGCCGGCTTGGTCAGGCTCACGAGCTCGTCGGAGCCGCCGGTGGTGGAGGAGCCCACGGCCTTGCCGTCCTTGTAGACGGTCAGGTCGAGGTCGGCCTTGGCGTCCGCGGTCGCGCCGATCGCGGCGTCGAAGCGGGTGACGCCCGCGCCGAGCGTGACCTTGGTGACCTGCTTCTCGCCCTCCTTGATCACCGGCCGGGCGATCTTCGAGGAGCCGAGCTGCCCGCCCTTGAGCTTGCCCTCCAGCGCCGCGAAGCCGTTGACGGCCTTCCAGGTCACGGTGGCCGGGGTGCCGATCTTCGCCTCGGGCACCGTCTGCACCGCCGGGTCGAAGGTGACGCCGAGCGCGGTGGCGCTGAGCGTGTACGGGTTCTCCAGCAGCGGCGAGGTGCGCCGCGACTCGACCTCGATCTCCCAGACGCCCGGCAGCGGGTTCGCGTAGCTGCGCAGGTCCGGGCGGCACTTGTTGGCCGGGTTGGGATAGTTCGGGTAGCAGTTGACGGTGGAGGTCTCGTCAACGGGCACGCCGTACGGGTTGATCGCGATGAACCGGGTCTGGCTGTCCTTGGCCAGGCCGCCGAGCGCGACCTCCAGCGTCTTCGCGCCCTTCGGCACACTGATGAAGTACGAGGTGGTGGCGTTGCGCACGGCCGTGGCGGTCTTCTTGACCACGTACGAGGGAGCCGCGACCGGCTCCGCGGCGACGACGGTCGCGAGGACCTGCTTGTCGATGCCCTCGGTGCGGTCGTCGTCCACGGTGAGGATCGCGCTGTGCAGGCCGGCCGTCTTCGCCTTCGCCTTGACCTTGACGGTCACCGGCTTGTTCAGCGGCAGCTTGACCTCGTCGTCGCCGTCGACCTTGAACGTGCCGTCGTTGTTGCGCCACTTCAGCTCGTGCCACACGGCCTTGTCCGGCCCCGAGGTACGGGTGATCGTGACCTCGTACGTACGGGTCTCGCCGGCCTTCAGGCCGCCCTCGCGGTCGTAGATGCCGGTGCCGGAGCCCGGGGTCTTGAGCGCGGAGGACAGCGCGGTGGAGACCGGGGCCCGCACCGTGTAGTCGTGGGCGGTGGCGCGATCGCGCAGCGCCTCCCACGCGTCGGGGATGTTGATCAGGCCGGCGCCCTGCTCGTAGGCCTGCGCGCCCTTGATCTGCTTGGCGGTGCTGGTCAGCGCAGTGCGCAGGTCGGCCGGGGTGAGCTTCATGTTCTTCTGCTTGGCGGCCGAGATCAGCAGCGCGGAGGCGCCGGCGGCCTGTGGGGAGGCCATCGAGGTGCCCTGCAGCATGCCGTAGCCGGGCGGCAGGTCGTAGCCGGCCTCCTTGACGGGGGCGCCCGGCTCCCAGGTCGGCGTGGTGTTGATCGACGCGCCCGGGGCGGTGATCGTCGGGGTGAAGCCGCCGTCCTCGCGCGGGCCGCGGGAGGAGAACGGCATCATCGCGTACTTGGTCTTCACCTCCGAGCCGTAGTTGGCGGCCCAGGTCTCCTTGGAGACGGACGCGCCGACGCTGATGACCTTGTCGGCCAGGCCGGGGTCGCCGATGGTGTTGGCGCCGGGGCCGCTGTTGCCCGCCGAGATCACGAGCTGGACGCCGTAGGTGTCGATGAGGCGCGTGTAGAGCTCGGAGCGGGCGTTGTTGCCGTCGTTGAGCGCGGGCAGGCCGCCGATCGACATGTTGACGATGTCGACGCCGCGGTTGACCACGAGGTCGATCATGCCCTCGGTGAGGGCGACGTTGGTGCAGCCGCCGCTCCAGGTGCACGCCCGGGAGGAGACGAGCTTGGCGCCGGGCGCCGCGCCGTTCATCTTCCCGCCGAAGAGGCCGTTGGCCGCGGTGATGCCCGCGACGTGCGTGCCGTGCTCGGACTCGATGACGCCGATGTTGACGAAGTCGGCCTTCTTGCCGACCCAGTCGCCGCCCTTGGGGTCCATCGGCACGTCCTTGCGGATCTGCACGACGAACGGGATGCGCTCGGCGATCGGGGTCTTCGGGTCGTCCTTGCCGAAGTAGCCGACCTGGAAGCCGTCCTTGTAGGGCCTCAGTTCCTCGTCGTCGGTGAAGTTGCCGTCGTCGTCGAGGTCGACGCGGACGGTGCCCTTCGCCTTGTCGTAGAGGACGGCCCAGGAGTCGGTGGTGTCGCCGTCCCGGTTGAGGTCGCCCTTCATGTCGCCGCCGGCGGTCACGTTCTCCCGGAAGAGGGCGACCTGGTAGGCGCCGTCGCCGGGCGCCGTGTAGCTGCGGCCGTTGAAGGAGAACGACGGGCCAAAGACGTCGGACGTCATCGGCAGCCAGGTGCCGTCCTGGTCGGTCAGCGGGTCGGTCGCGGTGACCCAGTCGACGATCTTGCGCTCGCCGGTGCTGGTCTTCTGCAGCGCCGGGTGGCCCAGGTCGATGCCGGAGTCGAGGATGCCGATGGTCACGCCGCGGCCGTCGGCCTTCGGGTGGTCCTCGGTGAAGTCGACGGCGCCGGTCTCGAAGGCCGGCTGGTAGGGGTTCTTCGCCGGGGTGTCCTTGCCGGGCCCCGGGAAGCCGCCGGCCTTGGCGCCTCGGGCGCCCTCGGCCGCGTCGGCGCGCGGCGTCGGGTCCGGCAGCTTGATCTCCTGCTTGAGGTCGATGCCGTGCACCGAGCCCAGCTTCTGCGCCTCGGCGATGGCGGCGTCGGCCTTGGCCGTGGGCACGGTGGCCCGGACGTAGCCGAGCTTGTCGTCCGTGCGGCCCACGGAGGCGCCCTTGATGGCCCCGAGCTTGCCGGTGACCTGGCCGGTCTGCCCGGGCGCGGTGGCGATCATCATGGTGACCGTCTTGTCGCCGCCCGCCTTGGCGCCGGCGAGCAGCGCGGCGTCCTGCGAACCGAGCTTGTCCGCCGGGGACTTGACCGGCCCCGGCGCGGGCAGCGGGTCGTCGGCGAAGGCGGGCGCGGCGCCCGCGGCCGAGAGCGCGGCCACGAGGGAGGCCGCGACGGCTATTCGGGCCGCGCGTCTGGAGCCGCCGGGGCGGGTGGTGCGGGATTCGGGGGTCATGACCATCCCTGGCTGAATTGACGTGAAGGTGCCGCTGAACAGCGGACGTCCGGAAATCGGAGCCGGATGACCGATCACTTTTATGGAAGTGACGGGGGTTTGGGGAGAGTTGTCGGAGCAGGAAGGTAAGGATGGCGTAAACCCGCCAGGCGCCACTCGGGAGGAAGCGTGACGGAGGCCGTGAAGCGGGCAGCGGTGTTCTCGCAGCTCAGAGGCTGTAGGGCAAACGGACTACAGCTCCGGCCCCGCAACCGGCCCAGTCTTCCACCCGAGAGTGAACGCTGAGTGAGCGTCAGTCCGCCAGGGGACGAGTGCTGTATGTCCGTTCGCATTCGCCAAGATCGATGTGCGGTGATCGGCGGCGGCCGTTGCGGCCGCGTTCACGCCCAGGTCACCCCCGCTGCCAACGATCCTCGGTAGGAAGGATCGCTGCCGGCCGGCACCGCAGCCCGTAGCCCGCTTCAGCCCGCTTCGCGTTCGCACTCGGGGAGACCGCTATGCACCGCAGATCCGACAGATCCGCAGACGCCCGCCTCGACCGTCGTACGTTCCTCGCGGCAGCGGGGGCCGTGACCACCGCCACCGGCATCGGCCTGGCCCTGGGCACCGGCCCGGTGCCGGCCGCGGCGCAGCCCCCGGATCCGGGGCCGGGGACGGGGGCTGCGGGGGCCGCCTCCGCGGGCGCGGACGCCGCGTCCGTCTACGGTCCGAACGGCGCCGGCACGACGCTCGTCTCGGTCGCCGCCCCGCGCGGCACCACCGGCTACCGGCGGCTCGGCGACGGCCCCGGCTGGCCCCGGCAGACCCGCTCCGAGCTGGCCGAGCCGCAGCGGGGCCGCGAGGACCGGCGGACGACGCTCGCCTCGTTCGTGCAATTCACCGACCTGCACCTGACGGACGTGCAGCACCCGCTGCGCTACGAGTTCTTCCGGGCCGGCGAGCCCGGCGCGTGGCGGCCGCACGAGGCGCTGACCCTGCCCGGCGTCGTCTCGCTGATCGAGCGCGTCAACCGGCTCCGGCACGGGCCCGCGACCGGCTCGCCGCTCTCCTTCGTCATCACCACCGGCGACAACGGCGACGAGAACGCCAAGATCGAGGCGGAGTGGTTCCTGACCGCCATGAGCGGCGGCCGCATGACCCCCAACACCGGCGACCCGCGCCACTACGAGGGCGTCCAGAACAGCGGCCTGAAGCTGTTCTGGCAGCCCGAGAGCGCCGTGCGCGACCAGGACAAGCAGGCCGGCTACCCGCGCATCCCCGGCTACCTCGCCGCGGCCACCCGCCAGGTCAACAGCCCCGGCCTCAACATCCCCTGGTACTCCACCTACGGCAACCACGACGGCCTCTCCGGCGGCTGCTACCCCGCCGCGGGCACCTTCATCGCCGAGGCCGCGACCGGCAACAAGAAGCTCCAGATCGTCTCCGCCGCCCAGGCCAAATGGCTGATGGAGGGCGAGTCCAAGGGCGTCGACCCCAAGGGCAAGCGCATAGAGGAGCTGCTGAAGGAGCACAAGAAGGAGATGCGCACGGTCACCGCCGACCCCCGGCGGGTGCCGCTGACGGCGCGTCAGTACGTGGCCGCCCACCTCGACCCCCGCTACAAGGGCCGCGGGCCCGTGGGCCACGGCTACACCCGTGAGAACCTCGACTCCGGCAACCTGTACTACTCCTTCAAGATCTCCGACAAGGTCATCGGCATCAGCCTCGACACCACCGACCCCGGCGGCCACTACCAGGGCTCGCTCGGCACCGGCCAACTGCGCTGGCTGGAGCGCACCCTGAAGCGCTACGAGGACAAGTACGCGCTCGTCTTCAGCCACCACCCCAGCTGGAGCATGGACAACCTCACCCCCGACCCCGCCCACCCCGGCGAGGACCGCCACGACGGCAACGAGCTCATCGCCGTCCTGCAGGACCACAGCAACGTCCTCGCCTGGATCAACGGCCACAGCCACCGCAACCGGATCCGCCCCCGCGGCACCTTCTGGGAGATCGCCACCGCCTCGCACGTCGACTACCCGCAGCTCGCGCGCGTCATCGAGGTCGCGGACAACCACGACGGGACGGTCTCGCTCTTCACCACCCTCATCGAGTCCGCCGCTCCCTACCGCACCGACTTCGGCGACCTCTCCCAGACCGGTCTCGCCTCCCTCTACCGCGAATTCGCCTTCAACGCCCCCGGATCCGACACCTCGCTGGGCGGCGCACCCGGCGACCGCAACACCGAGCTCCTGCTGTCCCGGCGCTGAGGCGGCCTCAACGGGGCAGCACCACCAGATACGCGGCAGGGTCGCGGTCGGCCGACGCCATCAGGGCGGTACGGACCACCGCGGCCTGCTGCTGCGCGGACTCGCGCAGCTTCTTCGGCGTGACGTGCACGACCATGACCCCGAGCCGCTCCAGGTGCTCCCGCTTGCGGAACTGCGCCGACCACACCGCCTCCTCGTCCTGCCGGGGCGTCCGCGCGTCGATCTCCACGGCCACGCTGTGCTCCGGCCAGTACGCGTCCACCCGGCCCAGGTGCGGGCCGCCGGGCAGCCGCAGGTCCACGTTCCACAGCGGCGCGGGCAGCTGGTGGTCGCGCACCAGGTCGTAGAGCCGGCCCTCGGCGACGGCCCGCCCCTCCGCCAGCAGCGTGTCCACCGCGTCCACCACGTGGGCCCGCCCCAGCAGCCGCGCCCGCGTCAACTCCTTGACGACCGCCGCGGCTTCGCAGTGCCCGCCGCGCACCGCCTCCGCCAGCAGCCGGCGCACCGTGGAGGCGTCGGTCAGCTGCCCGATCGCGTCCGCGACCGCCCGCGCGACCGGCGCGACGGGCACCCCGGTCAGCAGCTGCGGCTGCGGCAGGGAGTGCGCCCGGACGATCCGTACGAAACCGGTCGCCCGCAGCCTGCGGGTGCGCGGCACGAGCACGTCGATGTGGTCGAGGGCCAGCAGCGGGGGCACGGACGTGAAGCGGTGCAGGGCCAGCGCCGCCGCCCCGGTGATCATCGCGGGGCCGTAGGGGCCGGCCGCCGCCTCCCGGGCCGCGGCGGTGGCGGTGCCCGGGCCCGGCTGGACGGGCCGGCCCTGGGCGCGCGGCACCGTGTACAGCAGGGCGGCGTGCAGCCGCTCCTCGCTGGTGGCGGGCCCCGTGCGGAGCAGGAAGACGCCGGGCAGCAGCTGCTGCCACGGCCCGCCGGGGCGGCAGCGCTCCCCGGCGGAGGGTCCGGACACGCCGTGGTCGCGCAGCTGACGTGCGGTCATGACACGGTGACGGACGTCGGAGAGGTGATGCAGGGGGCGCGGGGAGAGAGGGGTGTCGGAGTTCATGCCCGGCAGGTTCCCGCGTCCGCGGCGGGCCCTAACCCGGTGTTACAGCCCCGTCGACATTTCCGGACAACGCTGCCCTAAAGTACGGGTGTTCGACGACCGGCTCGCCTTGCGGGCCGGGGCCGGGCTCTTGGCCTTGAGCCGGGGCGGAGTTCCTTCTCGTTCCCGCCGCAGGCGGCTTCTTGTGTCCGCCGCAGTGGCGAGCAACCCAGGTCAACGCGCTCGGCGGTGCCGTACACAGCCCGGCGGGGAAATCCCCGCGCCCCGGCTGCGGGAGCACCCCGCAGCCGGACCGTACCCCGCGCGCCGCGGAGTTACTCCGCGGCGCCGTCGCACTCCTGAGCCCGCAGCGCCCGCGCAAGGTCGTCGCGCCCTTCGAGCACGAGCCGCCGCAGCGCCGCGGGCGCGTCCGCGTGCTCCGCGAGCCACGCGTCCGCCGCGCCGAGCGTGCGGGAGTCGTCCTGAAGGCTCGGGAAGAGCCCCCGCACGACGGCCATCGCGTACTCGATGGACCGCTCGCGCCAGATGCCCTCGATCACCGCGAAGTAGCGCCCGGCGTACGGCGCGAGCAGCTCCCGCTGGCCGGGCTGGTCGAAGCCCGCGATGGTGGCCTCGGCGAGGGCGTTGGAGAGCTTGTCGGAGCCGGTGACGGCCTCCCACGCCTCCTCCTTGACCGCGGCGGACGGCCGGGACGCCAGGCAGCGGACGCTGTGCCGCTCGCCGGAGGCGGTGTTGTCGCGGGCCAGCTCCGCGGCGACCGCCGCGTCGTCGGCCGCGCCCTGCCCGGCCAGCGCGGCCAGGAACGCCCAGCGCAGCTCCTGGTCCACCTCCAGCCCGTCGATCTGCGCGGAGCCGTCGAGCAGGCCGCGCAGGAGCTGCAGGTGGGAGGCGTCGCCCGCCAGCTGGGCGAAGAAGCGCGCCCACGCCAGCTGGTGGCCGCTGCCCGGTTCGGCGAGCCGCAGCTCGCGCAGCGCGCCCTCGGAGAGCTCCCGCCCGCCCTGCTCGCGCCACGCGGGCGACGCGTAGTGCACGAGGGCGGTCCGCGCCCACGCCTGCAGCATCTGCAGCACGCCGACCTCGGTCTCGGCGCCCGCGAACCGCTCCACGAGGCCGACGAAGTCGCGGGCGGGCATCAGGCCGTCGCGCGTGAGGTTCCACAGCGCCGACCAGCACAGGGCGCGCGCGAGCGGGTCCGCGACGTCGCCCAGGCGCGCGCGCAGCGTGTCCAGCGAGCCCTCGTCGAAGCGGACCTTGCAGTAGGTCAGGTCCTCGTCGTTGACCAGGATCAGCTCCGGGCGCTCGGCCCCGGCCAGGCCGGTCACGACCGTGCGCGGACCCGCGACGTCCACCTCGGTGCCGGCGTAGCGCACGAGCGCGCCGTCCGCGCCCTCGCGGCGGTAGAGGCCCACGGCCACCCGGTGCGGGCGCAGCTCGGGGTGCTCGGCCGAGGCCTCCTGCAGGATCGCGAGCTCGGTGATCCGGTCGGCGGCGTCGTACGTCGCGAGCGGCGTGAGCGAGTTGACGCCGGCGGTCTGCAGCCAGGACCGCGCCCACGCGGCCATGTCGCGGCCCGAGGTCTCCTCCAGCACCTCCAGCAGGTGCGACAGCCGGGTGTTGCCGAAGGCGTGCCGCTTGAAGTAGCGCCGGGCGCCCTCCAGGAAGGCCTCCCGCCCCGCGTAGGCGACGAGCTGCTTGAGGACCGAGGCGCCCTTGGCGTACGTGATGCCGTCGAAGTTGAGCTTGGCCTCCTCCAGGTCGTGGATGTCGGCCGTGACCGGGTGCGTGGAGGGCAGCTGGTCGGCGCGGTAGGCCCACGCCTTGCGGCGGTTGGCGAAGGTGATCCAGCCGTGGTCGAAGCGGGTCGCCTCCACCATCGAGAACGTCCCCATGAAATCGGCGAAGGACTCCTTCAGCCACAGGTCGTCCCACCACTCCATGGTGACCAGGTCGCCGAACCACATGTGCGCCATCTCGTGCAGGATGACGTTGGCCCGGCCCTCGTAGGACGTCTGCGTCACCTTGCCGCGGAAGACGAACTCCTCGCGGAAGGTCACCAGGCCCGGGTTCTCCATCGCGCCGAGGTTGTACTCGGGCACGAACGCCTGGTCGTACTTCCCGAAGGGGTACGGGTAGTCGAAGTGGTCGTGGAAGAAGTCCAGGCCCTGCTTGGTGATGGTGAAGATGTCGTCCGCGTCGAAGTGCCGGGCCAGGCCCTTGCGGCACAGCGCGCCCAGCGGGATCTCCAGGACGGTGCCGTCCGGCAGCTTGCGGCTGTAGTGGTCGCGGACCACGTGGTACGGGCCGGCGACGACCGCCGTGATGTACGTGGAGATCGGCAGCGTCTTGGCGAACCGCCAGGTGGCGGCGTCCGGTGCGACGGGCTCGGCCTCGCCCGCCTGCGCGCCGTTGCCCAGCACCGTCCAGCCTGCGGGCGCGGTCACCGAGAGGGCGAAGGGCGCCTTGAGGTCGGGCTGTTCGAAGTTCGCGAAGACGCGGCGGGCGTCGGCGGGCTCGTACTGCGTGTAGAGGTAGACCTCACCGTCCTCGGGGTCCTCGAAGCGGTGCAGGCCCTCGCCGGTCCGGCTGTACGCGCACTGCGCGTCCACGACCAGGACGTTCTCGGCGGCCAGGTCCGTGAGCGCGATCCGCGCGCCGTCGAAGACCGCGGCCGGGTCCAGCGCGCGGCCGTTCAGCGTGACGGCCGTCACGGCGGGCGCCAGCAGGTCCGCGAAGGTCGCGGCGCCGGGCTCGGAACAGCGGAAGCGCATGGTCGTCACCGACCGGAAGGTGCGGTGGTCCTGTCCCGCCCCCACCGCGGACCGCAGGTCGAGCGCCACCTCGTAGGCGTCGACCGACAGCAGCCGGGCCCGTTCGCGGGCCTCTTCGCGGGTCAGGTTCTCACCGGGCACGTCGGGACTCCCTCTGCTGGATGGTGTGTTTCGGACAACAGCGGAATCATGGCACGGGGTCTGTTTGTTGAAACGGCGAATAACTGGCCCGCCTGAGGAGATCCGCGTGACCGCTGTGGAGAACAAGACCCCCGCCGACTTCTGGTTCGACCCGTCGTGCCCGTGGGCCTGGATGACCTCGCGCTGGATGCTGGAGGTCGAGAAGGTCCGCCCGGTCGAGGTGCGCTGGCACGTGATGAGCCTGGCCGTCCTCAACGAGGACAGGCTGGACGAGATGCCGGAGGAGTACCGCGAGGCGATGCGCCCCGGCGGCCGCACCTGGGCCCCCGTACGGGTCTGCATCGCCGCCGAGCAGAAGTACGGCAACGAGGTGCTCGGCCCGCTCTACACCGCCCTCGGCACCCGCTTCCACAACCAGGGCCTGCCGCGGAACCACGAGACGATCGTGGCGGCGCTGGAAGAGGCCGGCCTGCCCGCGGAGCTCGCGGACGTCGCCCACTCGGACGCGTTCGACGGCGAGCTGCGCGCCTCCCACGCCGAGGGCATCTCGAAGGTCGGCCAGGACGTCGGCACGCCCGTGATCGCGGTGCCGGGCGCGGACGGCGAGCAGATCGCCTTCTTCGGCCCGGTCGTCACCCCGGCCCCCAAGGGCGAGGCCGCGGCGCGGCTGTGGGACGGCACGCTGCTGGTGGCGTCGACGCCGGGCTTCTACGAGATCAAGCGGACCCGCACAAGTGGCCCGGTCTTCGACTAGTACCGATTGCGGTGGTCGTGTGTGCCGCCGGACCCTCGCCACGGTGGCTGCTCGCCGTTGCGGCGGGCATTCTTTTCCGCCGCAACGGCGAGAAACCAGCGTGTGCCCGTCCGGCGGTGCTGAACCGAGCCGCAGCGCCGGCAGTGATCCGCCGGGAAGGCCCGGCCGACGGGCGCACACGCCCCGCCTCCCTTAATGTCCCGGTATGGGTCAGACCGATCTCACCCCGCCACTGGGCTTCGACGGCGGCCGCGCGGAAGCGGACCCGCCGGCCGCAGGCCACTTCGCCGAGCAGGCCGTACGCCCGTACGACCTGCTGCTGCGAGCCGGCTGCCAGGCCCTCGTCCCGCTGCGGTCCGCACTCGGCCTGCGCCGGGCGGCCGGGGCCCTGGGGCACTACCTGCGCGGTACCGGCGCCCCGTACCGCGTGGACGCGGACGCCCTGCTCGCCCTTCCGGCCGTGCGCTCCGCGGCCGGGGAGCAGCTGGACCGCTGGCGCGCCGAGGCGCTGGAGCAGTGGCGCGGCGGCCCCCGCACGGCCGCCGCGTACCCCGCGGACAGCGGCTGGCGCGAGGTGGCGCTGCCCCGGGCGTGGGGGAGCGCGGACTGGCGGCTGGCGCTGCGCGCGTTCGCGTACCGGCTGACGGGCACGGTCCGGGTCGCCGCCGACGGCACGGCCTCGGCCGACTACCGCTTCGCGGTGCTCACGTGCTGGGACGCGGGGCGGTTCGCCCGGCTGCACGACGTGGGTCTCGCGAAGGGGTTCACGGTGACGGGCGAGGCCTTCGGCCACGCGTGAGCCGGAAACGAGCAGGCCCCCGCAGTGCGGGGGCCTGCTCCGCCTGCCACGTGAAGGGTGAGAAGACGATCACGAGCAGGACACCGGGGAAATCCGTGCGGAATTACGGAACCAGCAGCAGGTTGCCGCGCTGCTTGGCGGCCTCGAAGCGCCGGGCCACGTCCTGCCAGTTGACGACGGCCCACATGGCGTCGATGAAGTCGACCTTCTGGTTCTTGTACTGCAGGTAGAAGGCGTGCTCCCAGGCGTCGAAGACCAGGATCGGGACCGAGCCCTGGCCGACGTTGCCCTGGTGGTCGTAGACCTGCTCGACGATCAGCTTGCCGCTGATCGGCTCGTAGGCGAGGACGCCCCAGCCGGAGCCCTGCGTGGTCGCGGAGGCCTTGGTCAGCTGGGCCTTGAACTTGGCGAAGGAGCCGAAGGACTCGGCGATGGCGTCCGCGAGCTCGCCCACGCCGTCCTTGTCCAGGGGCTCGCCGCCGCCGTCGCCGGTCATGTTCTGCCAGTAGATGCTGTGCAGGATGTGGCCGGAGAGGTGGAACGCGAGGTTCTTCTCCAGGCCGTTGATGGCACCCCACTGGTCCTTGTCACGGGCCTCGGCGAGCTGCTCCAGGGTGTCGTTCGCGCCCTTGACGTACGCCGCGTGGTGCTTGTCGTGGTGCAGCTCGATGATCTTCGCGTCGATCGTCGGCTGCAGCGCAGCGTAATCGTAGGGGAGTTCAGGAAGTGTGTAGATGGCCATGCCGAGCCCTCCGACTTATTGCAATTAACTTGCAAGTGGACGTTACCAGCAAGAGCATCTGACATGCCGTAAGGGGGCCGATAACCCGGTGGATCTCCGACTAAAGACCGAGGCGGGCTAGGTCCTGAAGATCAGGACCCAGCCCGCCTCGTGGGGGGTGTGGTGGTGGCTTCGGCGGTGGCCGGAAAGCGGCGTGACCGCCGCGGTCAGTGCTTCGCGGCCGTCACGCGCTGTCGCAGGTAGCCGACGAGGGCGAGGGCGACGGTGAGCCCGGCCGTGAAGTACAGCTGTACGCGGGTGTCCTCCTCGCGCAGCATCAGGGCGAGGACGCCCACGATTCCGGCCAGGGCCGCCCAGGTCAGCGCCGGGAAGAGCCACATCTTCACGACGAGCTTCTCCGGCTCCGTGCGCTCCAGCCGGCGGCGCATCCGCAGCTGGGTGACGGCGATGAAGCCCCACACCACGAGCACCGCGGCGCCCGTCATGTACAGCAGCCACTTGAAGACGGTGTCCGGCCACCAGTAGCTGAGCAGGACGGCGACGAAGCCGAAGGCGGAGGAGGCGATCACGGTCAGCCGCGGCACGCCGCCCGTGACCTTGGCCAGGAAGCGCGGGCCCTCGCCGCGCATGACCAGGGAGTGCGACATCCGGGAGGCGCCGTAGATGTTGGCGTTCATCGCGGAGAGCAGGGCGATCAGGACGATCACGTTCATGATCTGCCCGGCGGCCGGGATGTCGAGGTACTTGAGCACCGCCACGTACGGGCCGTCCGTCAGGAGCGACTTGTCGTTCCAGGGCAGGACGGTGACGACGACCAGCATCGAGCCGACGTAGAAGAGGGCGATCCGCCACATCGCCGTGCGGACGGCCTGGGCGACGCCCTTGACCGGCTGCTCGGACTCGGCGGCCGCGATCGTGACCGTCTCCAGGCCGCCGTACGCGAAGACCGACGCGAGCAGGCCCACGACCAGGCCGTTGGCGCCGTTGGGTATGAAGCCGCCGTGGCCGGTGAGGTTGTCGGCGCCCGGAGCCGAGGTGCCCGGCAGCACGCCGCAGATGGCGAGGACGCCGAGGACGAGGAAGACGCCGATCGCGGCGACCTTCAGCGTCGCGAACCAGAACTCGAACTCGCCGAAGTTGCTGACCGCCGCGAGGTTCGTCCCGCAGAAGACGGCCATGAAGATCAGCACCCACATCCACGAGGCCGTGGAGGGGAACCAGGACTGCATGATGTGCGCGGCGCCGATCGCCTCGACGGCTATGCCCACGCACAGCTCGACCCAGAACATCCAGCCGGCGGTGAAGCCGGCCCAGGGGCCGATCGCCTTCTCGGCGTGCACGGAGAAGGTGCCCGAGGCCGGGTTGGCCGCGGCCATCTCGCCCAGCATCCGCATCACGAGCATCACGAGCAGCCCGGAGGCCGCGTACGCGAGCACGATCGCCGGACCGGCCGCGGCGATGCCCGCGCCGGAACCGACGAAGAGGCCGGCCCCGATGACCCCGCCGAGGGCGATCATCGACAGGTGGCGCTGCTTGAGGCCGTGCGACAGATCCGTGCCGCCCGGCGCCTGGCCATTGACCGCGCGCTCGGGCGCGGAGGTCGCAGAAGTCCGAGTCATGGTCGTGTGTGTCCCGTGGGGTGAGAGCGGAAAAGTTGCCTCAGTGTGGGGGTCATGTTCGCCCAGGACAACACCTGTGACAGAGCTGTCCGATATTCAGACGCAGGTATGACTGTGCGTGCCTGACATCTCGCCAGAAGGCGATGGAATCGAGCCGACCCGGCGGGCCGGTCAGGCCGCGCGGCGCAGCCGGAGCTCGCGCACCCAGGCCACCACGAGCACGGCGCCGGTCGCCGCCGCCGACCACAGCAGCTGCGGGCGGGCCCCCTCGTCGGTGATCATCAGCACCAGCACGCCGGCCATCCCGGCCAGAGCGACCCAGGTCAGATAGGGGAAGGCCCACATCTTCAGGGCGAGCCGCTCCGGCATCTCGCGCTCGATGCGGCGCCGCAGCCGCAGCTGCGAGACGGCGATCAGGCCCCAGACGAAGAGCAGTACCGCACCCACGGCATTCAGCAAGTACCGGAAGATCGAATCCGGCCACTCCAGATTGAGTATCACCGAGGCGAAACCGAACGCGACCGACGCCAGCACGGCCCGGCGCGGCACCCCGCCGCCCGACACCTTCAGCAGCCCCTTGGGTGCCTCGCCGCGCTCGGCGAGCGAGAAGACCATCCGCGACGAGCCGTAGAGGTTGGCGTTGAGCGCGGACAGCAGGGCCACGAAGACCACGATGTTCATGATCTGGCCGGCGGCCGGGATGCCGACGTGGTCGAGCACGGCCACGTACGGGCTCTTGCCCGGCTGCATCGACGACCACGGCAGGAGGGTGACGATGACGAGCATCGAGCCCACGTAGAAGAAGAGGATGCGCCACACGGCGCTGCGCACCGCACGGCCCACCGCGCGCGCCGGGTCGTCGGACTCGGCCGCGGCGATCGTGACGACCTCCAGGCCGCCGAAGGCGAAGACGACCGCGAGGACGCCGGAGACGACACCGCTCACGCCGTTCGGCAGGAAGCCGCCCTGACCCGTGAGGTTGGAGAAGCCCACCGCCTCGGTGTCCGGCAGCACGCCGAAGATCGCCAGCAGGCTCAGCGCCAGGAAGAGGACGATCGCCCCGACCTTGAGCGCGGCGAACCAGAACTCGAACTCGCCGAAGTTCTTCACCGCGGAGAGGTTGGCGGCCGTGAAGACCACCATGAAGATCAGCACCCAGGCCCACTGCGGGACGCCCGGCACCCAGCCGTTCGCGATCTGGGCCGCGCCCGTCGCCTCCACGGCCAGCACGACCACCAGCAGGAACCAGTACAGCCAGCCGACCGTGAAGCCGGCCCAGCGCCCCAGCGCCCGCTCCGCGTGCACCGAGAACGCGCCCGAGGCGGGCATCGCCGAGGACATCTCGCCGAGCATCCGCATCACCAGCATCGCGAGCGCGCCCGCGATCAGGTACGAAATGATGATGCCCGGGCCCGCGACGGCGATGCCGGCACCGGAGCCCACGAACAGGCCGGCGCCGATGACGCCGCCCAGTCCGAGCATCGTCAGATGACGCTGCTTGAGCCCGGCCGACAGGGGTTCTTTCTCGGCCGCGAGGGAATCGGCGGCGGGGGGTGCGTCGTGCATGGGCTTCGTACTCTCGGATCCGCGCGAAAAGCGCTGAGGATCTTCACGCAGGCGCAAAGAGCAGGCGCAAAGAGGTATAGGTGACTCCACATTCTCCCGAGGAGGCGCTCCGAGCCAAGCCTCAAGGGAATCCAGTGACGAGCATCACGCGTAATTCCGTCTGCCGAGGGAACCGCGCTGGGAAGTCTCCAAGCGGAACGGCCCGCCTTTGTCATTGCCGCGCGCTGTCCGCCCGAGACCACTCGGCTAACGTCACAAAGTCACTTGTCCCCACCACTTATCTGCGGAGTAACGATGGCCACCGCCGCTGCCTCTGTTCCCCGGACCGGTACGGTCCTCGCCGATCTGCTCCCTGCGTCCACCGCCGGGCGCGCCCGTGTGCGCGACGCGGCCCTGATCCTCGGTGGAGCCGCCCTCACCGGCCTCGCGGCGCAGATCGCCGTCCCCGTGCCCGGCTCCCCGGTCCCGGTCAGCGGCCAGACCTTCGCGGTCCTCCTGGTCGGCACCGCCCTCGGCGCCCGCCGCGGCTTCCTCTCCCTCGCCCTGTACGCCGTCGCGGGCGTCGCGGGCATGCCGTGGTTCGCCGAGGCCCGCTCCGGCGCCGCCTTCCCGTCCTTCGGCTACGTCCTGGGCATGCTGCTCGCCGCGACCGTCGTCGGCGCCCTCGCCCGCCGCGGCGCCGACCGCTCCGCCCTGCGCACCGCGGGCACGATGGCCCTCGGCTCGGCGATCATCTACGCCGTCGGCGTGCCGTACCTGGCCCTGTCCGTGCACCTGTCCTTCGCGGACGCCGTGGCGGCCGGTCTGACGCCGTTCCTCATCGGCGACGTCCTGAAGGCGACGCTGGCGATGGGCGCGCTGCCCACCGCGTGGAAGCTTCTGGGACGCCGGGGCTGACCGCTCTGCTCTGCAAACCGCGACGGGCTCGCGCCCCCGAAAGGGGGCGCGAGCCCGTCGCGGTTTTCGGGTTTTCAGCGCCCGGCGCTCACACGATGCTTGCGGTCCAGCACCAGGCCGATCGCCAGGACGACCGCGCCCACCAGGACGGAGGCGAGCACCGTCTCCCGGTTGTCACCGCCGGTGTAGAGCATGTAGCCCAGCACGAAGGTGATCATGCCGATCGTGGCCCACGTCAGGTACGGGAAGAGCCACATCTTCACCGTCAGCTTCTCCGGCATCTCCCGCAGGATGATCCCGCGCATCTTCAGCTGGGTGAAGCAGATCACCAGCCAGACGAAGAGGGCGACCGCACCGGAGGAGTTCAGCAGGAACTTGAAGACGGTGTCGGGCCACACGTAGTTGAAGAGGACCGACACGAAGCCGAAGACGACCGAGGCGAGGATCGCGACCTGCGGGACGCCCCGCTTGCTGACCGTGGCGAACGCCTTCGGCGCGTCGCCGCGCTGACCCAGCGAGAAGGCCATGCGGGAGGCCGTGTAGAGGCCCGAGTTCAGGCAGGAGAGGACGGCGGTCAGCACGATGACGTTCATGACCTGGCCGGCGTGCGGGATGCCGATCGAGTCGAGCGCCGCGACGTAGCTGCCCTTCTCCGCGATCTCCTTGCTGTCCCACGGGAGCAGGCTGACCACGACGAAGATCGAGCCGAGGTAGAAGACGCCGATGCGCCAGATGACGCTGTTGGTGGCCTGGCGGACCGCGCGCTGCGGGTCCTCGGACTCACCGGCGGCCAGCGTGACGATCTCGCTGCCCATGAAGGAGAAGACGACCATCAGCACACCGGTGAGGATCGCTCCCGCACCGTTGGGCAGGAAGCCGCCGTGCGCGGTGAGGTTGTCCAGCCCGGAGCCCGGGTTGTCCGAGCCCGGCAGCACACCGAAGACGGCCAGCAGACCGAGGACCACGAAGCCGGCGATCGCGACGACCTTGATGCCGGCGAACCAGAACTCGAACTCGCCGTACGAGCTGACCGAGGCGAGGTTGGTCGCCGTCAGCACGATCATGACGAGCAGGGCCCAGGTCCACTGCGGGACGCCCGGTATCCAGCCGTTGAGGATCTTGGCTCCCGCGGTCGCCTCGACCGCCTGCACCACGACCCAGAAGAACCAGTACAGCCAGCCGATGGTGAAGCCGGCCCAGCGGCCCAGCGCACGGTCCGCGTAGGCGGAGAACGACCCGGAGGTCGGGTTGGCCGCGGCCATCTCACCGAGCATCCGCATCACGAAGACGACGAGCGTGCCGACGAGGGCGTAGGAGATGAGGATGCCGGGGCCGGCGGCGGCGATGCCGGAGGACGAACCCACGAAGAGGCCCGCTCCGATGACACCGCCAATGGCGATCATGGACAGGTGGCGGTTCTTGAGTCCGGCCTTCAGGCCGTCCCCGCCCGCCTCCGGGGCGTTGCCGGGATCGCCGGTCGTCGACCCCTTCGTCATGGTCGGCGGTGTCGCGCTCATGTGCACGTTCCTTCGGGTTGTTCCTTAGGTTCTCGGGTTACGAGTGACCGCATTAGAACTTTTCGAAGGCGACTTTAGGAAGACCCGAATCCAATTCGTTGTGTTCACTCAGCGTTACCTCCCACCTGCTGGCCGATCGGCGGCCCGGGACGTGCCACACTCGGACGCATGCGCGTGTACCTCGGCTCCGACCATGCCGGCTACGAACTCAAGAACCACCTCGTCGAGTGGCTCAAGGCCCACGGCCACGAGCCCGTGGACTGCGGTCCCCACATCTACGACGCCCAGGACGACTACCCGCCGTTCTGCCTCCGCGCCGCGGAGCGGACCGCCGCCGACGCCGGCAGCCTCGGCATCGTGATCGGCGGCTCCGGCAACGGCGAGCAGATCGCCGCGAACAAGGTCAAGGGCGTCCGGGCCGCCCTCGCCTGGAGCGAGCAGACGGCCGCGCTCGGCCGCGAGCACAACAACGCCAACGTCATCAGCATCGGCGGCCGCATGCACACCGAGGAAGAGGCGACGAAGTTCGTCGAGATCTTCCTGGCCACGCCGTACTCGGGTGAGGAGCGGCACACCCGCCGCATCGAGATGCTGGCGCGCTACGAGGAGACGGGCGAGCTCCCGCCGATCCCGGCGCACCACCCGCAGGAAGGCTGACCCTTTTGTCCTTAATCGCCGGGCAAGCTGAATATTCGGCCTGTCCGGCGATTGAGGGCGCCGCGCGCAGCGCGGTCACACGGAAAGCGCACAGGAGACACCGCCGTGCCTGAAGGGCATACCATCCATCGCCTCGCGGCGGACCACAACCACGCCTTCGCGGGGCGCGCGGTCCGGGCGACCAGCCCCCAGGGCAAGTTCTCCGACGGCGCCGCCCTCGTCGACGGCCGCGTCCTCGAAACCGCCGAAGCCCACGGCAAGCACCTCTTCCTCGGCTTCGGCGACGACTGGGTCCACATCCACCTGGGTCTCTTCGGGAAGTACGCCTTCGGCGCAGGCCCCGTGCCGCCGCCGACCGAGACCGTCCGCCTGCGCCTGGCGAACCCCGACTCGTACGCGGACCTCCGCGGCCCCACCACCTGCGCCCTGATCACCGGCGCCGAGAAGCAGGCGATACACGACCGGCTCGGCCCGGACCCGCTGCGCCCCGGCGACGACCCCGGCAAGGCCTGGCAGCGCGTCTCCCGCAGCCGCACCAGCGTCGCCGCCCTGCTCATGGACCAGAAGGTCGTGGCGGGCGTCGGCAACGTCTACCGCGCCGAGGTCCTCTTCCGGCACGGCATCGACCCGTACCGCCCCGGCCGCGACCTCACCCGCTCCGAGTGGGACGGCATGTGGGCCGACCTGGCCGCCCTGATGCGCGAGGGCGTGCGCAACAACAGGATCGACACCGTGCGGCCCGAGCACACCCCGGAGGCCATGGGCCGCCCGCCGCGCGTCGACGACCACGGCGGCGAGGTGTACGTCTACCGCCGGGCCGCCATGCCCTGCCACGTCTGCGGCGGGGAGATCCGCACGGCCGGCCTGGCCGCCCGCAACCTCTTCTGGTGCCCGGGCTGCCAGCAGCGCTGACAGCCCGTCACCCGTACCGGCGGCTGCCGGGTGCTCAGAAGCCGTGCGGCAGCCACGGCGCCACGTCGCTGCCGAACGCCGTCGCCGCCTCCTCCAGCGCGCCCTCGCGCAGCTCCCGCACCCGGCCCGCCCCCGCGAGCGCGGCCAGGGACACCCCGCCCAGATAGGCCGAGCCCAGCTCCCGTACGGACAGGGCCAGGTCGGCCGCGTCCTCGGTGCGCTCGCAGGACGCGCCCTTCCGGTCGCCCGTCAGCCGCCACCGCCCCGCGTTCCAGGGGCAGAAGTCGTCGGCGACCTCCAGCACCACGTCCACCGCGCTGCGGTACGTCCGCGCGGCGAGCGCCGCCCCCACGTCGACCAGCCGCACGTGCAGCGAGTCCTTGACCCGCGCCTCGCACCGCCGCACGTCGCTGACCAGGTGCAGCAGCGGATCGTCCACGGGCCGGTTGTGGGCGGAGACGTACGACGTCAGGTCGATCTCCGTCAGATAGCGCCACAGCGCGGCGTACGCGGCCGGGGTCTGCGCCTCCGCGTCGCGCAGCAGCACCGTGCCGTTCGCGCCCGAGTCGGACCAGTCCGGGCGCACCGCGTACCGCGCGTACCCCACCGTCCGCCCGTCCTCCTCGGCGAGCACGCACTTCAGCGGCGACGCGCCCTCGCGGCCGGCCGCCGGGTCCAGCACCGGCAGGGCCTCCCAGCCGGGCTGCCGCGCGAGCATCCCCGGGCGGGCGGCTACCCGGCGTGCGTAGACCGCCTCGCAGGCGTCGCGTGCTTCAGCGGGCTCCGACAAGCGCAGCCGCACCCCCTCCGTGCCCGGCGGGACGGACAGCCGCACCCGGGCCGTATCGATACGGACGCTCAGCGAGTGGGTCGCGATGCCGTAGCCGAACCGCCCGTAGATGTCCGGCTCGGAGGCCGTCAGGACGGCCAGCGGCTCACCCCAGGCCCGCACGTCGTCCAGCTGCCGCCGCATCATCCGCCGCAACAGGCCCCGCCTGCGGTGCGTCGGCCGCACGGACACCATCGTCACCCCGGCGGCGGGAACCCGCTCCCCGCCCGGGACCGTGATCCGGAACGCGAACGCCCCGGTCGTACCCACCGTCTCCCCGCCGTCCCAGACCCCGATCGACCGGTCGAAGCCGGTCAGCTCACGCCACAGGGCGACTTCCTCGGGGGACTCGGGGACACCGCCGAACGCCAGCTCCAGGCTGGCGTACCACGTGTCGAATTCCGCATCGTGCAGGACCCGCAACTCCGTCGTCATGCCCCCATCCCTAGCAGCGATCCCGCCCCGCACGCGAAGGAATTTCACATAAGGGGCCGACCTCTCCGCACGGGACGTACCGCACCCCGGCCGTGTCGGCGCGGCGTGAGTCGACGCACCGCCGAATGGGTGGATAAGGTCACGATGCAATGACTGGCGGTGCGGAGACCCCGACGGCACGGATGCGCAAAGCATGGCACCGGGCCCGCACAAGCGTGCGCAAAGCCGGGGTGGACTACTTCCGCGGCGACGGCTCCGACTGGATCGCGCTGGCGGCCCTCCTCCTCACGGTCCCCGCGCTCGCCCTCACCACCATCGCGCTGCCCGCCTGGTGCGTGCCCACCGCCCTCGTCCTGCCCATCGTCGCCGGCGGTCTGCTGCTGCGCCCCGCCAGCCTGCTCGCCCTCTACGGCGCTTCCGCCGTGGCCCTCATCGCCGAGGCCGGCGTGCTGAACGCCGAGGCCTCCGGCGACGGCGTCCGCGTCACGCCCGGCACGATCCTCGTCGTCGCGGCCGTCGGCTTCCTCGGGCTGCTCATCGCCCAGTTCCGCAGCCGTGTCGGCGTGCCCTGGCGGCGCGGCGGCACCATGCTCTTCGACCTGCGTGAACGCATCCGCGTCCAGAGCAAGCTGCCGAAGCTGCCGCGCGGCTGGCACCGCGAGATGGCGCTCCGCCCGGCCGGCGGCCAGTCCTTCTCGGGTGACTTCGTCGTCGCGGCCCGCACGAACGGCGGCCGCACCCTGGAAGTCGTCCTCACGGACGTCTCCGGCAAGGGCATGGACGCCGCCTCGCGCGCCCTGCTGCTCTCCGGCGCCTTCGGCGGCCTCCTCGGCTCCCTGCCGCCCCACGCCTTCCTGCCCGCCGCCAACGGCTACCTGCTCCGCCAGGACTGGGACGAGGGCTTCGCCACCTCCGTGCACCTCGTCCTCGACCTCGACAGCGGCGACTACGAGATGTTCTCCGCGGGCCACCTCCCCGGCCTCCAGCTCAGCGCCGGCACCGGCCGCTGGGAGGAGAAGGCCGCGGAAGGCCCGCTCCTGGGCGTCTACGACGGAGCCCAGTTCGACCCCATAAAGGGCACCCTGCGGCCGGGCGACGTCCTGATGCTCTTCACCGACGGCCTAGTCGAGACCGCCGAGCGCGACCTCACCGAAGGCATGGACCGCCTCACCGGCGAGGCCGACCGCTACGTCTCGGCCGGCTTCCAGGGCGCGGCCTGGCACCTCATCGAGGCCGTCGCCAAGGACGTCAACGACGACCGCGCCCTGCTGCTGATCTGCCGGCACTGAACCCGGTGCCGGACCCCGGCACCGCACCACGGAGGACGCCCATGACCGCTCTCGACCTCGCCGCCGTAGAGGCCCTGGCGCGCCGCGCCCACGCCGCCCAGACGGACAAGGCCGGCCGCCCGTACACCGAGCACCTGGCGGCCGTCGCCGAGGGCGTGCGGCGGCGCGGCGGCAGCGACGAGCAGATAGCCGCGGCCTGGCTGCACGACGCCGTCGAGGACGGCGCGGTGAGCGAGGAGTGGCTGGCGGCCGCGGAGCTGCCCCCGGCGGTCAAGGACATGATCCTCGCGGTGACCAAGCGCCCGGGCGAGGCGCCGGAGGAGTACGCGGCCCGCATCCTGGCCACGCCCGGCGCCCTTCTGGTCAAGGAGTCCGACCTGGCCCACAACTCGGACCCGGAGCGCGCGAGGGAACTGGACGAGCCGACGCGGGAACGCCTGGCGGCGAAGTACGCGAAGATGCGGGGGTTGCTGGGCCTGGCGGGCTGACCGTTCGGCCTTCGCCTTTCGGCCGACCGTACGACCAATCTCCGCCGCGACGGCGATGAACCACAGCAGCGGAGACCGGCGGTGCCGAACGGGCGCGGCCAAGACATGATCGGCAACCCGCACCGGAGGTGAACCGCGGTGCCGAACAGGCCTGATCAGTGGGGCTTGTCGGTCGCGGAGGGAGCGCGGAACGCCCACTCCATCCGCGGTTCCATCACGCACCGGAAAACCCGCCGTACCGGCGGCGTACACAGCGCCGTCATCACTGCGATCGCGATCAGGGTGACCACGACCTCACCGACCGGCCGGCGGACCCACGCAGCCGCGTCGTACCACTCCCACCAGCGCGACAGCTTGATCAGGAAGCCGTGCAGCAGGTACCCGTACAGCGTTCCCGCGCCCAGTGACGTGAACCACGTGGCCCGGCGCGGGACCCAGGCGAGGAAGCCCGCCGTGAGCACGGCCGAGCAGAGGAAGAGGGCCAGCGTCATCACCGGCGCCGTCCAGACCGGCTCGTGCAGGTCCTGGACGGCGCTGTTCCGGTAGAACCAGCCGGTGTCCAGCGTGGGCGCCTGCCAGTACGCGACCGCCACCGCCGCCGCGAACACCGGCACCGCCGCGACCCGCACCCACCGCCGCCGCACCAGCTCGAAGTGCTCGCGCCGCAGGTGCAGGCCGATCACGAAGAACGGCAGGAACTGCAGCACCCGCTGCAGATCGAAGTCGCCGCCGATCTCGGGGGAGACCGCGGCCAGCACGGCCACCGCGAAGGCGACGGGCACGGGCCAGCGGATGAGTTTCCAGATCGGGGTCGTGATCCGCCAGACGAAGAGCGCGGCGAGGAACCAGTTCAGGTACCACGGGTTGAGCAGTGAGAGGGGCTCCGGCGCCGCGTCGGGCTCCGCCCAGTGCTGGAAGTACGTGTAAGCGACCTCGAAGACCAGGTACGGCACGACCACGCCCGTGAGCAGCCGCTTGAGCTTGGCCGGACTCATATCGAAACCACGGGAGAAATAGCCGGATATCAGGATGAACGCCGGCATGTGGAAGGTGTACACGGTCATGTAGAGAGCCATCGCGGCTCGGCTGGAGTGCGAGAGCGGCTCCCACGCGTGCCCCAGCGCCACCAGGACGATCGCGAGGTACTTCGCGTTGTCGAAGAAGGGATCGCGCTGCGCCGGGGCGCCGGCGGGCGCGGTTCCGGCCTGCTCCGAGGGGGTCACCGCGCGGGCGGGGGGTGTGACGGCGGGGGACATCCGACGCACCCTAGCGGCGTCTCGCCGCGACCGCCACGCCGTCCGCCAAGTCCCCCGATATCCACTGACCACGGCTTTGCGGACAGTTTCTGGACGAAGTGCCGATGAAATGTCACGGGCCCACAGAAACAGGCAAGTTGGTGGCACGATGGTTGACGGGCGAGGGCTGCGGGGAGCATGTCTCCCGGGCCGACCAGTGGGTGGACCGGTGTGTATCCGACCGAGGGTGTGATCAGTTGTGGCCATTTCACTGTCAGTGGTGCTGCTCTTGGCGATCGTGCTGGTGGTGCTCTTCCGCTCCGGCAGCATCAAGGGCGGCCCGGCCCTGGTCGCCATCCTCTTCGGCTTCTTCCTCGCCTCGACGGGAATGGCGCCGTCGATCCAGAGGTTCCTGAACTCGATCACCGAGACGATAAGCGCCATCAAGTTCTGAGGCGACGGGCGATGCGGCAGCCGCGAACACCCGGGAACCAGCGGAAAGCGGGCCCGTACGGCAGCCGTATGACAAACGCCCCCGGCAGGGCCGGAGGCGTCGGTGGAGCGGGCGACGGGAATCGAACCCGCGTAGCCAGTTTGGAAGACTGGGGCTCTACCATTGAGCTACGCCCGCACGCGCCGCGAGCCCGGAAGGGCTGTACGGCACGGTGTGCATCGTAGCGGGTCCGGGCGGTGCGCCGCACGTCACCCCTTCGGCCCCGGTCCCCGCGCGTCTCCGCGCCGGTCCCGCGCCGCCCCGCGCTCCCGGGCGCCGCCGGTAATCCGGCCACCGACCCCTCCGCGGGCATGTACCCTACGTCTCGCACTTACGGGGTGTGGCGCAGCTTGGTAGCGCGTCCGCTTTGGGAGCGGAAGGCCGTCGGTTCGAATCCGGCCACCCCGACCACACGAACGGCCGCGGCCACCGGGAACCACGGGGCCACGAGCAAGATCACATTGTGGGGCTCATCCTGCTTGCGGTTACTATGCAAGCTGCGTGCCCGTGTGTCTGCACTACCGAGTCTGCCTACCGGGCGCGATCCGCTGAACCTCAGCAGAATCACCAGAAGTCAGCCCCAAGGAGACCGAACCGTGAAGAGCGCCGTGGAGACCCTGAACCCGACTCGGGTTCGGCTCACTGTCGAGGTGCCCTTCGAGGAGCTCAAGGCCAGCCTCGACGCGGCGTACAAGAAGATCAACCAGCAGGTCACGGTGAAGGGCTTCCGTCAGGGCAAGATCCCGGCCCGTGTCATCGACCAGCGCTTCGGCCGCGGTGCGGTGCTGGAGGAGGCCGTCAACGACGCGCTTCCGAAGTTCTACACCGAGGCGATCAACGAGGCCGAGCTGAACCCGCTGGGTCAGCCCGAGGTCGACATCACGGAGCTGAAGGACGGCGAGCTGCTGGCCTTCACCGCCGAGGTGGACATCCGCCCGACCCTGGAGATCCCGGACTACTCCGGCATCGAGGTCACCGTCGACTCCGTCGAGGTCACCGACGAGGACATCGAGAAGTCGATCGAGCAGCTGCGCGACCGCTTCGCGACCACCGCTCCCGTCGAGCGCGCCGCCGCCGAGGGTGACATCGTCACCGTCGACCTGGAGGCCAAGGTCGACGGCGAGGTGCTGGAGGACGGCGTCGCCAAGGGCGTCGACTACACCATCGGCTCCGGCCAGCTGCTCGACGGCATCGACGAGGCCGTCACCGGCCTGGAGGCCGGCGGCACCGCCACCTTCACCTCCGAGCTCAAGGGCGGTTCCGCCGAGGGCAAGGAGGCCGAGGTCAAGGTCGACGTCACCGCCGTCAAGTCCCGCGAACTGCCGGAGCTCGACGACGACTTCGCCCAGCTGGCGAGCGAGTTCGACACGCTGGAGGAGCTGCGCGCCGACAGCCGCAAGCGCCTCGAGCGGATGAAGAAGTTCGACCAGGCCACGCAGGCCCAGGAGAAGGTCCTCGACGAGCTGATCAAGCTCGTTGAGGTCCCGATGCCGGAGAAGCTGCTCGAGGACGAGGTCAACACCCGCAAGCACAACCTCGAGCACCACCAGCTGGGCCAGATGGGCCTGGACCTGGCGAAGTACCTGGAGATCCAGGGCAAGTCCGCCGAGGAGTTCGACGCCGAGCTCAAGGAGCAGGCCGAGAAGGGCATCAAGACCCAGTTCATCCTCGACGAGATCGTCAACAAGGAGAAGGTCTCGGTCGGTCAGGACGAGCTCACGGAGCACCTGATGCGCCGTGCCCAGTCCTCCGGCATGAGCCCCGACCAGTTCGCCCAGGCGGTCGTCGAGGGCGGCCAGGTCCCGATGCTCGTCGGTGAGGTCGCCCGCGGCAAGGCGCTCGCCACCGTGGTCGAGGCCGCCACCGTCAAGGACGCGTCCGGCGAGGTCATCAGCCTGGACGACGAGGACGAGGAGACGGTCGAGGCCGCCACCGAGGCCGTCGAGGCGGCTGAGGGCACGACCGAGGCCTAAAGCCCCGGTCTCCCGCGCAGGCGCCGCAGGGCGCCCGTGAGGCAGCTACGGAACGGGTCCGGACGTGTTCGCACGTCCGGGCCCGTCCGTGTCCCCTGGGGCTGCTGCCCGCGCCTGTGCGACCTGCGGATCCCGTGCTGAGCCCGCACCGGTGTCACAGCGAACCTGCGCTCAGAGCGAACAGTTCCTGATGCGGGATGGCGGCCGCCGAACAGCGCGTTAGGGTCCGTAGATACGAGGGCAGGGGACCACGTGGCGACCGCCGGAAGCAGTCCGGCCGCGCCGGCCGGACCCCGGTCCCCGGAGAAGACGCGGAGACGGCCCGTTGCCGTCAGAGACGAGCAGGTGGATACGTGACGAATCTGATGCCTTCCGCCGCCGGTGAGATCGCCATCGGTGGTGGCCTCGGCGACCAGGTCTACAACCGGCTGCTCGGGGAGCGGATCATCTTCCT
Source organism: Streptomyces roseoverticillatus (assembly GCF_000719265.1). Lineage (GTDB taxonomy): Bacteria > Actinomycetota > Actinomycetes > Streptomycetales > Streptomycetaceae > Streptomyces > Streptomyces roseoverticillatus. The sequence continues at coordinate 125,709 of NZ_JOFL01000009.1, forward strand.
CGGCCAGCAGGTCGACGACGACATCGCCAACAAGATCACGGCGCAGATGCTCCTCCTGGCCGCCGACCCGGACAAGGACATCTACCTCTACATCAACAGCCCCGGCGGCTCGGTGACGGCCGGCATGGCGGTCTACGACACCATGCAGTACATCCCGAACGACGTGGTCACCATCGGCATGGGCCTCGCGGCCTCGATGGGCCAGTTCCTGCTGACCGGCGGCACCCCGGGCAAGCGCTTCGCGCTGCCCAACACCGACATCCTCATGCACCAGGGGTCCGCGGGCCTCGGCGGCACCGCCTCGGACATCAAGATCCAGGCCGAGCAGCTGCTGCGCACCAAGAAGCGCATGGCCGAGATCACCGCGCTCCACACCGGCCAGACCGTGGACACGATCATCCGTGACGGTGACCGCGACCGCTGGTTCACCGCGGACGAGGCCAAGGAGTACGGGATCATCGACGAGATCATCACCCACGCTTCCGGCGTTCCGGGCGGCGGCGGCACCGGGGCCTGACGCCCCGGCGCAGTACGAACCGCCAGACAGCCCGCATCCGGGCCGGGGAGGCTGCCTCCCGGCCCACCGACCGCCACCAGGATGGTGAAAACCCGCATGAACATCTCGTCCCCGAGCGGCCTGTACACCGGCCCGCAGGTTGACTCCCGCTACGTCGTCCCGCGCTTCGTCGAGCGCACCTCGCAGGGCGTCCGCGAGTACGACCCGTACGCGAAGCTCTTCGAAGAGCGCGTGATCTTCCTGGGCGTGCAGATCGACGACGCCTCCGCCAACGACGTCATGGCGCAGCTGCTGTGCCTGGAGTCGATGGACCCGGACCGCGACATCTCGATCTACATCAACAGCCCCGGCGGCTCGTTCACGGCCCTCACGGCCATCTACGACACGATGCAGTTCGTGAAGCCGGACATCCAGACGGTCTGCATGGGCCAGGCCGCCTCCGCCGCCGCGATCCTGCTCGCGGCCGGCACCCCGGGCAAGCGCATGGCGCTGCCCAACGCCCGCGTGCTGATCCACCAGCCCTCCAGCCAGACGGGCCGCGAGCAGCTCTCCGACCTGGAGATCGCCGCGAAGGAGATCATGCGGATGCGCACCCAGCTGGAGGAGATGCTGGCCAAGCACTCCACCCAGCCGATCGAGAAGATCCGGGACGACATCGAGCGCGACAAGATCCTCACTGCCGAGGACGCGCTCGCCTACGGCCTGGTCGACCAGATCGTTTCTACCCGCAAGAGTTCCGTAAACGTTTGATCGCCGTGCCGCTGGTATCCCCCTTGCGCTGACCGAGTAAGGGCAAGGGGGGCCCGCTCGGGGGGCCCGGCAAGGTACCGTCGATAGGCAAGCACCCGGGTTCGCAGTGCAAGGCGGATCCCAGGCGAAGGGGAAGCACCTCGTGGCACGCATCGGTGACGGCGGCGATCTGCTCAAGTGCTCGTTCTGCGGCAAGAGCCAGAAGCAGGTGAAGAAGCTCATCGCGGGTCCTGGTGTGTACATCTGCGACGAGTGCATCGACCTCTGCAACGAGATCATCGAGGAAGAGCTCGCGGAGACGAGCGAGGTCCGCTGGGAAGAGCTTCCCAAGCCCCGCGAAATCTACGAGTTCCTCGAGGGCTATGTCGTCGGCCAGGAAGCCGCGAAAAAGGCCCTCTCCGTCGCCGTCTACAACCACTACAAGCGGGTGCAGGCCGGTGAGACCGGCGCGCACAACCGCGACGACGGCATCGAGCTCGCCAAGTCCAACATCCTCCTGCTGGGCCCCACGGGCTCCGGCAAGACGCTGCTGGCCCAGACCCTGGCCCGCATGCTGAACGTCCCCTTCGCCATCGCCGACGCCACCGCCCTGACGGAGGCCGGCTACGTCGGCGAGGACGTCGAGAACATCCTGCTGAAGCTGATCCAGGCCGCCGACTACGACGTCAAGAAGGCCGAGACCGGCATCATCTACATCGATGAGATCGACAAGGTCGCCCGTAAGAGCGAAAATCCGTCGATCACACGGGACGTGTCGGGCGAGGGCGTCCAGCAGGCCCTGCTGAAGATCCTGGAAGGCACCACCGCGTCCGTTCCGCCGCAGGGCGGCCGCAAGCACCCGCACCAGGAATTCATCCAGATCGACACGACGAACGTGCTCTTCATCGTCGGCGGCGCCTTCTCCGGCCTGGAGAAGATCATCGAGTCGCGGGCGGGCGCGAAGGGCATCGGCTTCGGCGCCACGATCCGCTCCAAGCGGGAGATCGAGGCCAGCGACCAGTTCCAGGAGGTCATGCCGGAGGACCTGGTCAAGTTCGGCATGATCCCGGAGTTCATCGGCCGCCTGCCGGTGATTACTTCGGTGCACAACCTCGACCGCGAGGCGCTCCTCCAGATCCTCGTCGAGCCGCGCAACGCCCTGGTCAAGCAGTACCAGCGGCTGTTCGAACTCGACGGCGTCGAGCTCGAATTCGACCGCCCGGCCCTGGAGGCCATCGCCGACCAGGCGATCCTGCGCGGCACGGGCGCGCGCGGCCTCCGCGCCATCATGGAGGAAGTCCTCATGTCCGTGATGTACGAGGTCCCGTCGCGCAAGGACGTCGCGCGGGTCGTCATCACCGCGGACGTCGTCCACTCGAACGTCAACCCCACGCTGGTCCCGCGCGAGCCGCGGATCGTGGGGAAGGACGAGCGGCACGAGAAGAGCGCGTAGCGCGCTGCGCTGAGCTTGTGGGGGAGGGGTGCCCGGCGGTTTGCCGGGTGCCCCTTTTTGCTGTTTGCGGGTTCGTAGAACTGGTGAACAGCCCGATGCTCGAACGGGTGGCCGGGTTTGGAGCGCCGGACGTGATCGGGCTGGTGTCCCTACGGTCGGATCATGGTGACAGCGAACCACGAGGCATCGCACCGGATCTTCCAGGAACGGCCGGAGTTACTCGCGCCGGTGTTCCGGATCCTGGGCGTTCCCCTGCCGGAGGAGGTGTCCGTCGAAGTGCTCTCGCCGGACGCCACAGAGATCAGACCACTGGAGCGGCGCGTGGACAGCGTGCTGCGTATCCAGCCACGTGACAGTAGTAAGAGCTTTCTGCTGGCCATCGAGGCACAAGGGCGCCGCGACAGCGACAAGGCGGTCAGTTGGGCTTACTACCTCGCGTTTCTCAAGGCCAAGTACGGGCACCCGGCACTGCTGCTCGTGGTCTGCCAGGACAAGGCGACCGCCGAATGGGCGGCAGGCCCTTTCAAGCTCGGACCCGAGGGCTGGAAAGCGCTGTCCGTGCACCCTCTGGTTCTGGGGCCCGGAAACGTCCCGCCGATCATCGACGAAGAGGAAGCCGCCCAGAACCTGGCCATGGCGACCTTCTCGGCCATGACGCATGGGCGAGACCAGGATGCTCCGGCCATACTGGACGCGCTGGCGCGTGCCCTGGGGACGGTAGACGAAGAGTCCGTCGCGTACTACTCGGAACTGCTGGAAATCGGCCTGGGAGAAACCCCGGCGAGGGAGACCTGGAGGAATCTGATGACCATCCGCACGTACTTCCCTGGCCGGGGCACGCTCATCGAGGAGACGCTCCTGAAGGGTGAGGCCAAGGGCCGGGCAGCTGCGTCGTCGGCAATGGTGCTGCGCGTACTCGATCACCGGGAAATCTTCATGCCGGAGGCGGCCCGCGAGCGCATCACGAGCTGCACCGACCTGGACGTCCTGGAGCGCTGGATGGACCGCGCTCTCACCGCGTCCACGATCGATGAGGTCTTCGCCGAGGAGAGCTGAGCGGTAGCGTGGAGGAGGGCGTCCGGACGAGTGCCGGGCGCCCTTTCGCGTGTCCGTGCATGCTCGTACGTAGGGTGGCGGGCATGGCAGGAGAACGTGATCTGAGCAAGCTGCTGAGCGGAATGCGGCCGGAGCTGAACGCCGGCCGGTACGTCTACGCGACGGTGGAGGGGGAGCCGCCTGCGGGCGTCGCCCCCGTGGTGACGGTGCGCGAACCGGAGGGTCTGACCCTCGTCGTACGCCAGGAGGAGGCCGACGCGGCGGGCCTGTCGTACGGCTACGTGGCGGGCTGGATCACGCTGCGGATCCACTCGGCGCTGGAGGCGGTAGGACTGACCGCGGCGGTATCCCAGGCCCTGGCCCAGGCCGACCTCAGCTGCAACGTCGTGGCGGGGTTCCACCACGACCACCTCTTCGTCCCGTACGAGCGGGCGGAGGAGGCGGTGGGGGTCCTGGAGGCGCTGGCGAGCGCGGCCGAGTGGGATCGGTCCGGCGGCTGAGGAGCCCCGGTGCGTCCCGCTGCGGCATTCCAGGAGAGCGGTGTTTCCGCAGGTCAGGTGGAGTGAGAGCGTTCCGGTGTCCCGGATGGCGCGGTGGGGCCTTGTGGGCGGCGAAGATCCGCGGAGAGGCTGGCGGCACGCCCCGGGCAATCCCGCCCCGGGAGGCGATCCGTAACCATTGGAGACACCCGTATGCGTACCGCCCGCCTCACCGTCACCGGCCTCGCCCTCGCGGCCGCGCTCCTCGCCGGCACCGCCGCCACGACCGCCCAGGCGCAGGCCGCGGAGCCGGCGCCGATCCCGGCCTGCTCGCTCACCAACACCAAGACCACGGTGCAGAACGTGCCCCGCCCGATCAACCACCAGCTGCTCACGACCACCAACACCAGCTCCGAGCCGTGCTTCGCCTACGGCCACCCGCACCTGGCCTTCGACGCCGCGCAGCACGTGGTGCCGGTCGTGGACGACTCGATACCGCAGGCCGTCGTCACCCTGGAGCCGGGCCAGTCCGCCTACGCCGGCATCAACCTGTCCGCCGCCGACGGATCCGGCACGGACGGGCGCTACGCGAGCGTCCTGCGCGTGAGCTTCGACGAGGGCGACGGCACGGAGAGCCGGGCGCGCACGGTGACGCTCCCCGAGGGCACGTGGGTCGACAGCAAGGCGGCGGTGACGTACTGGCAGAGCGACGTCGAGAGTGCCCTGATGTGGTGACGCCGTATCAGCCGAGGTAGTCGATCTGGAAGATGTGCAGTGTCTTCGTCTGGTGGCCGAGATAGAGGACGACGAACAGGTCGCTGAGGACGAGGGTGCGCATGATCCCGTCGTCTTCGTCGTAGGGCTCTGTGGCGGCGATCGGGTCGGCGCAGGCCGCGGCGAGGGCGAGGGTGAGTCGTTCGCTGACGGGCTGGGGCAAAGAGTCCCAGACCGCCTGGTTCGTGGCGTTGCAGTGGAGGGCGTACACGGGCCCAGCGTGTCAGGTCAGGCGGCGCCGCGTGCCTGGATTCGGTCGGCTTCCCGCAAGACGCGGTCGGTGACGTCGGTCCACTGACCGGGGACGTCGCCGCCGGATTCCTGGGCGGCTGCGGCTTCGCGCCCACGCTGCACCGACGCGAGAGTGCGATCGGCGATGCCCTGCCACTTGGCGAACACGGCAAGGACGTCGTGCGCGGGCGCCTTGTTGATTTCGCTGAGGAAGCGCTGGGCGAGTGTGGGATTGCCGAGGGCGTCGTGGATGCGTTCGATGGTCCACGGTTGGGTGCTCATGAGTCCTCCACGCGTCGACTGCTCGCCGGGCCCACGGTAGCGGGTTCGCCGTGCTTGCGGGTGCGTGATGGCGCGGGACTGGGGCCGGGGCCGGGGTGGTCCAGGCCCTACGGGGCTGCATGATTTACGGACTCTGTCGCACGTTGGGCGAACCCGGAGCGTTTCCGCAAATCACGCTTTACGCCCCTTGCCGGGCCAGGACCACCCCGGCCCCTCCCGTGCGATCTACGGCTGCGGGGTGACGAACGAGCCCATTCCCGGCTCGGTGTAGATCAGCCCCTCCGAGCGGAGTGCTCGGTGCACCTTCTGGGCCGTCACGCTCGCGATGCCGAACTCTTCGGTGAGCTGGACGACGGACGGCACGCGTGATCGAGGGCCGTAGGTGCCGTCCTTGATGCGTTGCCGGATTACATCGGCCACCTGGCGCCAGCGCGGGATGTCGGGAGCGAATTCGATCACTTGACCACGCTACGTACACCATGGCGTCCTAGTCGAGATATTCCATGTTCCAGCGTGCTATAGCATGGCTACGCTAAGGTCTTGCACGTAAAGGACCCCGGCGGTCGCTGACGCGACCCCGGGGCATGGTCAACGCCGTAAAGGAGCGTCGACATGCGCAACCTTATCCGCCGCTGGTTCCGCCGTGAACGGCAGATTTCCGCCCCCGAATCGCCGCCTGTTCCCGAGCCTCGCGCCGCCGAACCTGAACCCCGCACCTCACAGGGCCCCACCTGTGGCGTCTACGTATGGGCCACCGCCCACGGCGTCAACCTTCAGTCCAGTTCCCCGCTGGGCATCTGCACCTGTTCCGAACGGGCGCACCAACCGCTCCCCGCCATCGGTTCGTTCGTCGTGGACAAGCGGGACGGCAGTGTCGGACAAGTCATGCGCAACGGCGGGTCGCAGCTCCTGCTGCGTGCGCCCTCCGGCGGGGGCGACTGGGAAGCTGACCCCGACGCGGTCCGACTCGCAACCGAGGCCGAGCTCCTCAGCGCCAAGGTTCAGGCCGCCAACACCGCCAGTAGGTGGGGCAGGTGATGTAGAGACCAAAGGCCGCTGCGAACCCTGTAGGGGTGCGCGGCGGCCTTGGTGGTGTTGAGCGCGCTTAGACCTGTGGCCAGGCTGGGTCTGATAAAGGTTGCGGAGAGGCATCAGTGGTATTCGCAAGCAAAGGTGGCCCGGTCATAGTTGACTCCGAGAGTCGTCAGGGCCAGCTGGCAGGGGCCTCCAAGAACATTCGTGTTCTCCCACCAGTCGTTTGCGGCAGCCTGGCACGCCTGCTTCACCTTGGGGCCGACGTTGTAGCCGTATGACTTCAGATACGACGTGCACTGGGCAGGGGTGGCCTGTGCCGAAGTGGATGTTGAGAGCTGAAGAGTGCCCGCTGCCAGGACCAGCCCTGCAGTAACTGCCACTCGCTGCGCCAACTTACGCACGATGTCGTCTCCCTCACGCATGCATAGCCTGCCGAACAGCCTCAACGGCTTGCTCGGCAGGCATGATCATTTTCGTGGGCGACGCTATCAGCCATGGCCAACGATCAAAGGTTGCTATTCAGTCACCTTTGATGCTGCCCCAACGGTTCACTTGTCCTTACGGACCTCGTTGCGGACCTTGGCGGTCGCCTCGGCCAGCTCCTGGGCGGACATAGCCTTACCGTTGGACGTCTCGCCTCCGTAGGGGCTGTTGCTTTGCGAAGCCGACTGCCGGACGTAGCCGACAGCGCTGGAGTCGCCCCAGATGCACGTGCTGGCCTGGCTCGTGGACGAGATGGCGCCAAGGCTGACCGTGGCCTTCTTGGTCGTGCACTTCATGACCGCGCCGTCGAAGCCGCTCGGCGAGAACTCCGTCCAGGGCGTGACCGTCTCGATCTTGAGTCCCTGCGCGCCCGCGGTGCTCTGCTTCTGGTTCTCTTCGTTCTTCGCGATCATTGCGTCGACTGTCTTCGTCGGGTCGGAGAGTTCGCCGTACACGCCCGACACTACGAGCGTCTCCTTCTCGGCGTTGAGGTAATGACCTGAAACGGCGGTGCCGTTGGAGATCCCGGACTCCTTGGCGTTCTTGTTGTCGGTCAGGTCCTGAGTGTCCGTCTGCTTCGCACCCGGCGCGCTCGCACTCGCCTTCGTGTACTTCCCGTCCAGCAGCTTGTCCGGCAGGACGATCGTGTACGGCGCCACATCCCCGCCGCCGCCCATGAAGTACATCGCACCCGCAATGAGCGCACCCACGACCGCCACCGCGCCGATCGTGATGCCGATCGCCTTGCCCTTGCCGCCGCCGCTCTGGGGCGGGACCGGCGGGGGGTACTGGCCGCCCGGGTAGCCCGGCTGGGGCTGCTGGGGGACGCCCCAGGGCTGCTGGGGTGCCGGGGGCTGCTGGCCGTACGGCGTGCCCGGGGGCGGCGGGGGCGGCGGCGGGTAACCGTAACCGGGCTGGCCGGCCGGGGCGCCCTGGCCGTACGGGCCCGGCTGCTGGGGCGGTTGGCCGTAGGGGCCCGGCTGGTTGTAGCTCATTGCGACTCTCTTCGATCCGTGGGGGGACTCGTGTGACAGTCCTGCCATCCTTCCGGATCTCTTACAGGGGACTTACCGCCGGGCGGCAACGGTTTCGGAACAGTTGCCGCACAGGAGCGGCAACTTCGGGCGAATCACCCCCGTGCCGCCCGCCGTAGCATCCCCGCCGCCTCCGCCGCCGCCGCGATCTCCGTCCGCTCTCCCAGGGCTGCGCCCACGACGCCCAGCGTGCTGTGGTCCGCCCAGACGCAGTACGGGAGGGTCAGGGGCGTGCCGGGCTCGCCCTCCGCCGGGGTGAAGCTCACCGGCTGGCACTTCATGACGGCACCGTCCACGCTCACCCGCTCCGGGCTGCCCATGACCTCCTCCCGCGCGCCCCGCCGCACCGGCTCCCGTCGCGCGTCCTCCGCCATCGCCTCGAACATGCCGTCCACGGCCCGCTCGGGGTCCCTCACCTCGCCCCAGATGCCGCTGAACATCAGCTTTCCGCGGGCCGAGGAGTAGCCGGCCGTGACGCTGCCCGCGTCCCGTACCCCCAGGCTCCGCAGCCGCTCCAGGTGGTCCGTCCGGAACGTCCGGCCGACCGGCGAGTCCATCCGGAAGCCGGCCACGCGCTCCGGGGCCGTCAGCCGGTACCGCGCGCCGCCGGCCGCCTTGCTGCCGCCGCCCGTGAGGAGCAGGAATCCGCCCAGAAGTGTGCACACCAGGATGAGTGAACCGATCACCACGCCGGCCACGACCCTGCCACTGCCGGCGCCCCGCCGGTCCGGGACCGGCGGTGGCCACACGGCTGCGCCGTAGCCGTTCGGGCCGCCCGGCCGGGCGTAGGACCGGGGCGTCACCGGGAGCGGCTCGTACAGGGTGGCCTGCTGCTTGCTCATCGTTCTCTCGCCGCTTCTCTCGTTGCGTGGGCGTCATCCTTGCCGATCCCGCGGGAATGGGTTCGAAACCCCCGCGCGTGCCCCCGTAGAATTCATCCCGTGACCGACAACACTCAGCGCCCCGACAGCGGGCACGCCGACCGCACCCCCGACCTGCCGACCCAGTACGCGCCGGCCGATGTAGAGGGGCCGCTGTACGAGCGCTGGGTAGAGCGGGGCTACTTCGAGGCCGACGCCAAGAGCGAGAAGGAGCCCTACACGATCGTCATCCCGCCGCCGAACGTCACCGGTTCCCTCCACCTGGGCCACGCCTTCGAGCACACGCTGATCGACTCCCTCACGCGCCGCAAGCGCATGCAGGGCTACGAGGTCCTGTGGCAGCCGGGCATGGACCACGCGGGCATCGCCACGCAGAACGTGGTCGAGCGCGAGCTGGCCAAGGAGGGCAAGTCGCGCCACGACCTCGGCCGCGAGGCGTTCGTCGAGCGCGTGTGGCAGTGGAAGGGCGAGTCCGGCGGCCAGATCTCCGGCCAGATGCGCCGTCTGGGTGATGGCGTTGCGTGGTCGCGCGAGCGCTTCACCATGGACGAGGGCCTGTCCAAGGCAGTCCAGACGATCTTCAAGAAGCTCTACGACGACGAGCTGATCTACCGCGCCGAGCGCATCATCAACTGGTGCCCCCGCTGTCTCACGGCCATCTCCGACATCGAGGTGGAGTACCAGGACGACGAGGGCGAGCTCGTCTCCATCCGCTACGGCGAGGGTGACTCCTCCATCGTCGTCGCCACGACCCGCGCCGAGACGATGCTCGGCGACACCGCCGTGGCCGTCCACCCCGAGGACGAGCGCTACCAGCACCTCATCGGCACCGAGATCGAGCTGCCGCTGACCGGCCGCCGCATCCCCGTCGTCGCCGACGAGCACGTCGACCCCGAGTTCGGCACGGGTGCCGTCAAGGTCACCCCGGCCCACGACCCGAACGACTTCGAGATCGGGCGACGCCACGACCTGCCGTCGCTCACCGTTCTCGACGAGCACGGCGTCATCACCGTCCACGGGCCCTTCCTCGGCCTGGACCGCTTCGAGGCCCGCTCCACCATCGTCGGCGCCCTGCGCGCCGAGGGCCGCATCGTCGCCGAGAAGCGGCCGTACACCCACTCCGTGGGCCACTGCTCCCGCTGCAAGACGACGCTGGAGCCGCGCCAGTCCATGCAGTGGTGGGTCAAGACCGCCCCGCTGGCCAAGAACGCCGCCGACGCCGTCCGCGACGGCAAGGTCAAGATCCACCCCGAGGAGATGTCGAAGCGCTACTTCGACTGGGTCGACAACCTCCACGACTGGTGCATCTCGCGCCAGCTGTGGTGGGGCCACCGCATCCCGGTCTGGTACGGCCCGGACGGCGAGATGGTCTGCGTCGGCCCGGACGAGCAGCCGCCGGCCGGCGAGGGCTGGCACCAGGAGACCGACGTCCTCGACACCTGGTTCTCCTCCGGCCTGTGGCCGTTCTCCACCCTCGGCTGGCCCGAGAAGACCGAGAGCGTCGAGAAGTTCTATCCGAACTCCGTCCTCGTCACCGGCTACGACATCCTCTTCTTCTGGGTCGTCCGGATGATGATGTTCGGCCTGTACGCGATGGACGGCACCCCGCCGTTCCACACCATCGCCCTGCACGGCATGGTCCGCGACCAGTTCGGCAAGAAGATGTCGAAGTCCTTCGGCAACGCGGTCAACCCGCTCGACTGGATGGACAAGTACGGCTCCGACGCCGTCCGCTTCACCCTCGCGCGCGGCGCCAACCCCGGCGTCGACGTGCCGATCGGCGAGGACTGGGTCCAGGGCTCGCGCAACTTCGCGAACAAGATCTGGAACGCGACGCGCTTCGCGATGATGAACGGCGCCACGGTGGAGGGCGACCTGCCGCCCGCCGAGCAGCTGTCGGCCACCGACCGCTGGATCCTCTCGCGCCTCAACGCCGTCGTCGCCGAGGTGGACGCGCTCTACGACGACTACCAGTTCGCGAAGCTCTCCGACGCGCTGTTCCACTTCGCGTGGGACGAGGTCTTCGACTGGTACGTCGAGCTGTCCAAGACCACGTTCCAGAAGGGCGGCCCCGAGGCCGAAGCCTCGCGCCGCGTCCTGGGCGAGGTCCTCGACGTCACCCTCAAGCTCCTGCACCCGGTCGTGCCCTTCGTCACCGAGACGCTGTGGACCACGCTCACCGGCAAGGAGTCGATCGTCATCGCCGACTGGCCGAAGGACAGCGGCTTCCGCGACGCGGCCGCCGAGCAGGAGATCGCCACGCTCCAGCAGGTCGTCACCGAGGTCCGCCGCTTCCGCTCCGACCAGGGCCTGCAGCCGGGCCAGAAGGTCCCGGCCCGCCTCGACCTGACCGGCACGGCGCTGGCCGCCCACGAGGACGCGATGCGTTCGCTGCTGCGCCTGCAGCCGGCCGGCGAGGGCTTCGCCGCGACCGCCTCGCTGCCGGTCGCGGGCGCGACCGTCGCCCTCGACCTGTCCGGCACGATCGACGTCGAGGCCGAGCGCAAGCGCCTCACCAAGGCGCTCGCCGCGGCCGAGAAGGACAAGGCCCAGTCCACGGCCAAGCTCGGCAACGAGGCGTTCCTGGCCAAGGCGGCGGAGGCCGCCGTGGAGAAGATCCGTAAGCGGCTGGAGACGGCCGACGCTGATATTGAGCGGCTCAGCGCGCAGCTGGCGGGGCTGCCTCAGGGCTGAGCCCTTGCCCTTCGGGCATTGAGCGGCCCCCTGTGCCATGAGGCGCAGGGGGCCGTTTGCATGTCGGCTGCGGGCCGGTGGGGGCTTGTCGCGCCCACGCGGCGGAGCCGCAGATTGACACCGCCCCGCGCCCCTTATGGGGCGCTGCAGCGCCTAACGGGCTGCCCACGGCCTTGATCGGTTCGGGTCCCACATCGGTCCCCACGGCCCCTCCACGAGGGCCTCTTCCTCCTGGGCCGGGCGGCGGCGCCGTTTCCGCCGGTGCTGCGGCCAGAACAGTACGTACGTCGTCGACACCGCCACGAATCCGAGCCGGATCAGGCCCTTGGCCGACTCGTCCGGTACGGCGAACACGCTGCCGTACAGCACGATCAGTGCGATCCAGCTCCACCACGGCACGAGGCGCCGCTGCCCGCACACGTCCCACAGCAGCGTGCCGAGCAGCACCGACGCCGTGTAGTACGTGTAGACGCTCGGGTCGAGGAGGATGCGGGCGTTCGCGCCCAGCAGGACGACCCCGGCCCAGCGGCCCCGCCACACCGCGATCGCGCCCAGGGTGAGGCCGAGGGCGGCCTGGGCGGGGCGGGCCCAGTCGGGGGTCACGGGGGTGTTGCCGCCCAGCCAGCGCAGGGCGGAGGCCGGGCTGTTGGGGATGGTGAACTTCGCGGCGGCGAAGGAGTCCGGGGCCGCGAGGAAGAACGGCAGCCAGGCGACGGCCAGCAGCGCCGCGCACCACAGGACCGCCCGCATCCAGCGGTCGCGGGGCAGGGCGAGGATCAGCGGCACGAAGGCGAGGGCCGTCGGCTTGGAGTCCATGGCCAGGGCCAGGCAGGCGCCGACGGCAGCCGGGTTGCAGCGGGTGAGGAACCAGACCGCCAGCGCCGTGAAGAACAGCGCCAGGACGTCGTCCAGGTGCCCGAACCGGACCGACACCTCGATCCACATCGGGATGAACGCCAGCCCCGCGATCAGCACGCGACGCCGCAGCCGGTCGTGGTTGGTGCCCGTGCCGAGGAAGTGCATGGCGGCGCTGCGCCCCGCGAGCACCATGATGACCAGGCCCAGCACGGACATGAACGCCGCCGCCAGGAACTGGCCCGTGTGCTCGGAGAACGGGTTGAACAGGCCCGCCACCAGGAAGCTGATGGGGCCCATCTGCAGCTCGGGGTGGTGGGCGTAGAGGTTGAGCCCGCCGGTCCCGTCGCCCGCCGCGCCCTGGTAGATCAGCTCGCCGCCGGTGCGCAGGTAGTGCCAGGAGAAGCCGCCGTTGGGTTCCACGACGGCGAACCACAGCACGGTCCACGCCGTGAGCAGCAGCAAGTGCATCCGTGTGCTGATTTCCGGTACCCGCACCCGCACAACGCTCCCGTTCCGCTGCCCGGTCCTGCTCCGGACATGTGTCACCAGGGGTCAGATGGCCGAACGGGGGCGGAGGTTGCTCCGGGGCCGGAAAATGTGACCCGGCTCATGGTTTGCGTGCCGTGGTGCGATGTGGCATGACGTGACATGACGTCAGCTCACGATCAGCTCTCGATCGCGACCGGGCCCGACGTGACCACCTCGGCGTTGCGCCGCGTCTTCGCCCAGCCGTTGCGGCCGCGCAGCATCCGCACGAAGCCGCGCGCCGACGCCGGGAAGAGGTGGTACGCGTACAGCCACAGCGCGAGGCCCCACAGCAGGGCGGACAGCAGCGAGCTGCCGGAGGCGCGGTCCCGGCGGTAGACCGGGCCCCACAGCACGAACGGCAGCACGGAGACCACGGCCAGGCCCAGCACCAGCGGCCACAACGCGAGCATGCCGCCGAACGCGGCACCGAAGCCGTCCTCGGCCGCGGTCAGGCCCAGCAGGGCGAACATGACCGCGCACAGCGCGAGGGTCACCAGGTGGGCGACCGGCTGGAGGAAGGTGTAGAGCGTCTCCAGGACGCCCTTGCCGCCGTAGTGGCGCGAGGAGACGATGCGCGGCGCGTAGCGGACGCACTGCAGGTTGCCCTGCGCCCAGCGGGTGCGCTGGGTGAGGAAGCGGCGGGCGTGCGGCAGGCCCTCCTGGGAGACCCAGGTGTCGGCTATGTGGGATATCCGGTCACCGCCCAGGATCATGTGCAGGCCCAGCTCGTAGTCCTCCAGGAGCGCACCGCGCTGCCACGGGCGGCGCTCGGCGGCGGCGATCCGGTCCAGCGCGGCGAGCCGGGTGAACTGGCCGTTGCCGCCGAGGCCCACGGAGCCGGTGCGGCCGCGCAGCAGCTGCATGCCGGCGTTGGAGACGGAGAACTCCATGTCCTGCATGCGGACGAGGAGACGGGCGAAGGCGTTGCGGAGGCGGCCGTGGTCCTCGCCGAGCGGGCGGGGGTCGCCGGCGTTGCGCATGCGCACGCTGACCTGCACGCCACCGGTCTCCGGGTCGCCGAAGCCGGCAGGGCCGCTCACGCGCTCCAGCGCGTGCGGGTCGAGCTGGCCGTCGGCGTCGATGACGCACACGACGACGCGCTCGCGGTCGGCGTCCTTGGAGAGGAACTGGTTCAGCTCGTCGTACGCGGCGTTGAGCGCGGCGCCCTTGCCCTGGCGGGCGTTGGGACGGACCCGGCTGACGAGGTGCACGCGGCGGTCCGTCTCGGCGAGCGCGGCGACGATGGCGCCGGTGCGGTCGTCGCTGTCGTCGTCGATGACCCACACGTGGGCGCGGGGGTGGTCGGCGCGCAGGCGCTCGACGGTGGTGCCGACGACTGCCTCCTCGTCCCGGCACGGGACGAAGAAGTGCCAGTCGAAGGCGTCGGCGTCGCCGTTCTCCGCCTCGGGGCGGCGGAGGTAGGCGTGGCGGGCGCCGGCCCAGTAGAGGAGGAAGCAGGCGAGGAGGAAGAAGGGGAAGGCGAGGAGGAAGGGGCTGGAGAACACGGGTTTTGCTCCGGGGGGCTTCGGCGGGTACGGCACCGCCGGTCACGTGCGTGGGGGTTGTTCGCCGTTGCGGCGGGGGAGAGGCGTTTCCCGGGCTGCGCCCGGACCCCGCGCATTTCAGCCCGTCCGGCGATTGAGGACGAGCGCGTTCAGCGCGATACGGGGTCCGGGGCGGAGCCCCGGTTACGGGAAGGGGCGGGGTGGGGGAGAGACCCCTACGCGGCCGCGGCCAGTTCCTGCGGCGCGGCGATCGCCGTCAGCAGCGTCACGATGCGGTCCGACGCCAGGCCGTCGCCGAACGGGCTCGGCAGGGCCGACAGGCGGGACAGGCCCTCCGGGCCCTCGGCCAGGCGTCGCCGGGCGATCCGCCCGATCTCCGCCCCCGGCTCCACCAGGTCCGCGAAGTCCGCCATCGCCTCCGGCCGCTCCGTGGAGCGCCGCACGACGACCAGCGGCCGGCCGAGCACCGTGCACTCCTCCTGGATGCCGCCCGAGTCGGAGACGAGCAGCGCCGCGTGCCGGGCCAGGGCGAGGAACTCGCCGTAGCCGAGCGGGCGGGTGACGGTCAGGCCGGCCAGCAGGCCCTCCAGGCCGGCGGCTTCGAGGCGGGCCCGGGTCCGCGGGTGCAGCGGCACGACGACCGGCCGGCCGTCGGCCACGAGCGCGGCGAGCTCGGTGAAGACGGCGCGCAGGGCCTCGGGGGAGTCGGTGTTCTCGGGGCGGTGGACCGTGGCCAGGACGTACGAGTCGGCGGTCAGGCCGTGCAGGCGCAGCAGCTCCGCGCGCTCGGCCGCGGGCGGCAGCTGGCCGTGCACCGCCTCCACCACCGTGTTGCCGGTGACGGCGATGCGGGCGTCGTCGACGCCCTCCGCGAGGAGGTTGGCGCGGTTGTCCTCGGTGGCGGCGCACAGGACGTCCGCGATGCGGTCGATGAGGACGCGGTTGTGCTCCTCGGGCATGTTGCGGTCGTGGCTGCGCAGGCCGGCCTCGACGTGCAGCAGCGGGATGCCGCGGGCGTTCGCGGCGAGCGCGCCGGCGAGGGCCGCGTTGGTGTCGCCCTGGACGACGACGGCGAGCGGCGGCTCGGCGGCGAAGAGGTCGTCGAGCTGGGCGAGGGCGCTGGAGATCTGGACGGCGCGCGGCTGTCCGCCGACCCCGGTCAGGAACGTCGGCTCGGGCAGCCCCAGCTCGGTCAGGAAGCGGCCGGACAGCTCCTCGTCGTAGTGCTGACCGGTGTGCACCAGGTGGGCGGCGGGGCCCAGGAGGCGTACGAGGTCGGTGAGCTTGACCAGCTCGGGGCGGGTGCCGAGGACGACGGCGACGCTACGGGCGGGCAGGGACTGCACGAGGTGACTCCTGGGGCCGACGGGCTGCTGACAGCTCACGACCTTGCGGTGCCTCGGTTGCACCCCCGGGGTGCCTTCGGTTGCCCGACGGTTGCGAAACCGGAATCGGGGCGGAAAAGGGGCTAGAAGGGACTTTCGTCCTCGTCCGGGGCGGGGCCTTCGTCCCCGCCGTCGGCCCGGTAGCGATAGCCCAGGCCCCGTACGGCCTCCAGCGGGTCCGCGGCCTCGTCGCCGGCGGCCTGCCGGAGCTTGCGCCGCAGCCGCAGGACGGCGAACTTCACCCGCTCGCGGCCGGTGCCCTCGGGGTCGTCCCACACCCGGTCGAGCAACTGGTCGGTGGTGATCACCCGGCCCCGGTTGCGGACGAGCACCTGCAGCAGCCGGTACTCGATGTCGCTGAGCCGGGCCTCGTGCCCCTGCCAGACCGCCGAGCGCCGCTCGGGCACGAGCCGCAGCCCGTCGTCGAAGGAGTCGCCGGCCCAGCGGGTGGGCGCGGTGCGGCGCAGCAGCGCCTCGACGCGGGCGAGCAGCTCGTCGTTGCCGAAGGGCTTGGGCAGGTAGTCGTCGGCGCCGGCGCGCAGGCCGCGGACCCGGTCGGTCTCGGCGCCGCGGGCGGTGAGCAGCAGGACGGGCAGGTCGCTGAGGTCCCGGGTGCGCTCCAGCACCTCCCAGCCGTTGAGCTGCGGCAGCCCGATGTCCAGGAGCATGAGGGCGGGGCGCTCGGCGAACAGCAGCCGCAGCCCGTCGCGGCCGTTGCCGGCGTGGGCGACCTCGTAGCCGGCGCGGGTGAGGAGGGTGCGCAGGGCGAGGGAGAGGTCGGGGTCGTCCTCGACGACGAGCACGCGGGTCATCCGGCGGCCTCCTCGCGCGGGGGCTCGCCCGGTCCCGCGACCGGCAGCCGGATCAGGAAGGCCGCGCCCCCGTCCGCCGTCTCGCCGACAGTGATCGTCCCGTCGTGCAGCCGGACGATGGCGCGGCTGATGGCGAGGCCGAGACCGGTGCCGGGATATTCGCCCGTACGTGCGTTCGGTGCCCGTACGAAACCATTGAAGATCTCCTCCCGGAATTCCTCCGGTACGCCGATTCCGGTATCGGCGACTTCGATCTCCCAGAACTCGCCGCGCGGCGCCGCCGTGACCGAGATCCGGCCACCCGCGGGGGTGTATTTCGCGGCATTCTCCAGAAGATTGGTCAGGACGTGTCGCAACCGGTGCCGGTCGCCGCGCAGGACGGGCCCGGGGGTGCACTCCACAACGGTGAACAATCCCGCCTCCTGCGTCGTGCTCATCCGGTCGAGGACGGCGTCCTGGAGCATCCGGTCCACCTCCACGTCGCCGAATTCCAGCTCCAGGCCGGCGGTGGCCCGCATCCGGGTGGTCAGCAGCAGGTCGGCGATCACCCGCTGCATGCGGTCGGCGTTGCGCCGGATGGCGTCCAGGAAGGAGGACTGCTCGTCGGTGAGGGTGCCGAAGGAGGGGTCGGTGAGCAGCTCGCAGAAGCTGATCACGGAGGTGAGGGGCGTGCGCAGCTCGTGGGAGGCGGCGGCCGTGAAGGCGTTGCGCTGCCGGGCCAGCTCGGTGAGGGCCACGTTGTCGCGCTGCAGGTCCCGCTCGCGCCGCTTGCGCTCGGTGACGTCCTCGTACGTCCACAGGGCGCCCAGGTAGGCGCCCTCGTGGCGGAGCGGTTCGATCACGCGGCGGACGGTGCGGCCGTCGGGGAGGGGGAGTTCGGCCGTCCGGTGGACGTGGTGGCGGGCCGGGACCTCGCCGGCCCGGACCCCGGCGCCGAACATGCGGGTGAACCTCCGGTTGGCCGCGAGCACCCGGTCGTCCGGGCCCTGCACGGCGGCGCCCGCGGGCAGCGCCTCCAGCAGCGCTTCCAGCAGCGTCCGCCACCGGTCGTCGTCCTCGCTCACCACCCGGCACCACCCGGCTCCCGTGCATGAGGGGTCTTCCAGGGAAGACAGAAGAAAACAGAAGCAAGCAGAAGAAAACTGAAGAAAGGGGTCTTCCGGGAAAACCGTAGGGCAAGGCCGCCGGGCCTGCCGCCCGCGCTGTCGTACCCCCTCCGTAGACTGGTCCGCGTGAGCGAGCGCCCCCTGAACGACGACAACGGCAGCACCGGCCCCGACGACAATGACCGTTTCGAGGACATTGTCGATGCCGAGACCGACCGCGACCCCGACCTCGCCGTCATCGAGGCCGGCAGCCGGACCCTGCGCGCCCAGGCCGGGCCGCCGCAGGGCGACATCCCCGCCCGGCCCGAGGACCCCGAGACCGACCGCGCGCTGCGCGAGGTCGAGACCGAGCTCGCCGGCCGCTGGGGCGAGACCAAGCTCGACCCCTCGCTGGTCCGCATCGAGGCCCTGATGGACATCCTGGGGCAGCCGCAGCGCGCCTACCCCGCGATCCACATCACCGGCACCAACGGCAAGACCAGCACGGCCCGCATGATCGAGTCGCTGCTGGGCGCCTTCGATCTGCGCACCGGCCGGTACACCAGCCCGCACGTCCAGTCGATCACCGAGCGCATCAGCCTCGACGGCGCCCCGATCTCCGCCGAGCGCTTCATCGAGACGTACCAGGACATCAAGCCGTACGTGGAGATGGTCGACGACCGCGAGGACTACCGTCTGTCCTTCTTCGAGGTCATGACGGGTATGGCCTACGCGGCCTTCGCCGACGCCCCGGTCGATGTGGCCGTCGTCGAGGTCGGCATGGGCGGCACCTGGGACGCGACGAACGTGGTGGACGCCTCCGTCGCCGTCGTCACCCCCATCTCGCTCGACCACACCGACCGCCTCGGCGCCACCACCGGTGACATCGCCGGCGAGAAGGCCGGCGTCGTCAAGCAGGACGCCACCGTCGTCCTCGCCCAGCAGCCGGTGGACGCGGCGCAGGTGCTGCTCAAGCGCGCGGTCGACGTCGACGCCACCGTGGCCCGCGAGGGCATGGAGTTCGGCGTCGTCTCCCGCGAGGTCGCCGTCGGCGGCCAGCTGCTGACGCTGCGCGGCCTCGGCGGCGAGTACCCCGAGCTCTTCCTGCCGCTCTACGGCGCCCACCAGGCGCACAACGCCGCGGTCGCCCTGGCCGCCGTCGAGGCTTTCTTCGGCATCGGCGCGCAGCACGCCCGCACGCTCGACATCGATACCGTCCGCCGCGCCTTCGCGCAGGTCAGCTCCCCGGGCCGGCTGGAGGTCGTGCGCCGCAGCCCCACCGTCGTGCTGGACGCCGCGCACAACCCGGCCGGTGCGCAGGTCACGGCCGAGGCGATCACCGAGGCGTTCGGCTTCAGCCGGCTCATCGGCGTCGTCGGCGCCAGCGCCGACAAGGACGTCCGCGGCCTGCTGGAGGCCTTCGAGCCGGTCTTCGCCGAGGTCGTCGTCACCCGCAACTCCACCCCGCGCTCCATGGACCCCGACGAGCTCGCGGCCGTCGCCGTCGAGGTCTTCGGCGCCGAGCGCGTCCAGGTCGAGCCCCGGCTGGACGACGCCCTGGAGGCCGCGATCACCCTCGCGGAGGAGGAGTCCGAGTTCTCCGGCGCGGGCGTCCTGGTGACCGGCTCGGTGATCACGGTCGGCGAGGCCCGGCTGCTCCTCGGAAAGGGCTGATCATGAGAACGCTGTGCGCCAGCACTCTGATCGGTGAATTCTTCGTCATCGGATTCGCCGGTCTGGTCGCCATGCAGATGTCCGACCTGTCGACGGGCACGGTGTGGGCCGTCAGCGGCACCGCGATGGCCCTGAGCGTGCTGCTGTGCGGCATGCTCACCCGCCCGGGCGGCGTCCAGCTGGGCTGGCTGCTGCAGTTCGGGCTGGTCCTGAGCGGCTTCATCGTCCCGATGATGTTCATCCTCGGGGTGGTCTTCGGCGGCCTGTGGTGGGCGTCGGTGCACTTCGGCCGGAAGATCGACGAGGCGAAGGCCCGCTTCGCGGCCGAGGCGGCCGACGCCGCGTAGCCCGGGCGCCGGCCGGCCGCCGCCCGGCCCCGGTCCGGGTGCCGCGCGTCCGCCGCGCCCCTGTACCCTCTGGCCCACCAGACTCGATCGTCCGCAAGGAGCCGCAGTATGAGCCAGCGCACCCTCGTCCTTCTCAAGCCCGACTGCGTCCGGCGTCAGCTGGTCGGCGAGGTCATCGCCCGCATCGAGCGCAAGGCCGGATGGACGATCAGCGCGCTGGAGCTGCGCACCCTCGACCGCGACACCCTCGCGCAGCACTACGCCGAGCACGAGGGCCGGGACTTCTACGAGCCGCTGATGGGCTTCATGTCCTCCGGCCCCGTCGTCGCCATGGTCGTCGAGGGCGAGCGCGTCATCCCGGGCGTGCGCGCCCTGGCCGGCCCGACGGACCCGATTTCGGCCGCCCCGGGATCCATCCGTGGTGACTTCGGCACCATCACGCGCGAGAACCTCATCCACGCCTCGGACTCCGAGGAGTCGGCCGAGCGGGAAATCAAGATTTTCTTTCCCGGTCTCGCCTGATAGCGCATCAGGCCCGGAGCCTTTCCGATCAGGGGCGACCGATTTTATTTCGGTCGCCCCTGGCATATGCGTGGCGAACGAGGGAACCTCTCACTCCGACACGACGTCACCATTACTAGGGGAAGCTCCACTTCCGCCGACAATGGCGGAGGAACCCTCGCACCGTGTTCGACCGGTCGAGACTACGATGAGAGCTTCCGCGCCCGCCGCGCACCGCACACCTGCCGACCTCAAGTAAGCAATCGCTCACTCCAGCTGGGAAGGCCAGACGTATCCTCATGGGGAACAACATGTCGTTCATCGGCCGTGACATGGCTGTCGACCTCGGGACCGCCAACACGCTGGTGTACGTCAGAGGCCGCGGAATCGTCCTCAACGAGCCATCCGTCGTCGCCATCAACACCAACACCGGCGGCATCCTCGCGGTGGGTGCCGAGGCGAAGAAGATGATCGGCCGCACCCCGGGCAACATCGTCGCGGTCCGGCCGCTGAAGGACGGCGTGATCGCCGACTTCGAGATCACCGAGCGCATGCTCCGCTACTTCATCCTCAAGATCCACAAGCGGCGCTGGATGGCCCGGCCCCGCGTCGTGGTCTGCGTGCCCTCCGGCATCACCGGCGTCGAGCGGCGCGCCGTCATCGAGGCGTCCACCCAGGCCGGCGCCCGCCAGGTGCACATCATCGAGGAGCCCATGGCCGCCGCCATCGGCTCCGGCCTCCCCGTCCACGAGGCCACCGGCAATATGGTCGTCGACATCGGCGGCGGCACCACCGAGGTCGCGGTCATCTCCCTCGGCGGCATCGTCACCGCCCAGTCCATCCGCGTCGCCGGCGACGAGCTCGACAACGCGATCATCCAGCACATCAAGAAGGAGTACAGCCTCCTCCTCGGTGAGCGCACCGCCGAACAGATCAAGATCACCATCGGCTCGGCCTACGACCTGGAGCAGGACGAGCACACCGAGATCCGCGGCCGGGACCTGGTCAGCGGCCTGCCCAAGACCGTCGTCATCTCCGCCGCCGAGGTCCGCAAGGCCATCGAGGAGCCGGTCAACTCCATCGTCGACGCCGTCAAGACCACCCTCGACAAGTGCCCGCCCGAGCTCTCGGGTGACGTCATGGACCGCGGCATCGTTCTCACAGGCGGCGGCGCCCTCCTGCGCGGCCTCGACGAGCGGCTGCGCCGGGAGACCGGCATGCCGATCCACATCGCCGAGGACCCGCTGGACTCCGTCGCGCTGGGCTCCGGCAAGTGCGTCGAGGAGTTCGAGGCCCTCCAGCAGGTCCTCGACGCGCAGCCGCGGCGCTGACGCGCTCGCCCCTTCGGGCGGGTGCGCCGGGGCCTCGGCCGGAGAGCGGCGCTCCGGCGCCGTGGCGCCGCCTCGGAGCACCGCTCCGGGACGTCGCCCGGGGGGCCACGCCCGGCGCGTTCCACCCGGCGGGGGACCGGCGCCACCCCCTTGGCAGGGGGCGGTGCCAAAGCCACCCGGCGTACCACCGCTGCCGGGAAACAACCTGATATACAGGCACAACGCTCCGGATGACCGGCCCGCCCCGCAGCCCGCCGGTCCTACGAGAAGGGCACGCCGCCGCACGTGAGGGACACACGAGAGAGCCGGCTGCTGCTGGTGCTGCTGGTCGCCATCGCCTTCGCACTGATCACGGTCGACATCCGTGGCGGTGAGCGGTCCCCGCTCGACGGCGTCCGGCACGCGGCGGCCTCCGTCTTCGGGCCCGTCGAGAAGGGCGTCGCCTCCGCGGTCGACCCCGTCGGCAACGCCGTGGCGGCCGTGCGTGACTCCGACGAGCGGCACAACCGCATCAGCGCCCTGGAGCGCGAGAACACCAGCCTCAAGCAGCGGCTCGGCAGCGACGACCGCAACCGCGGCCGGGCCGCCGAGCTCGACGCCATGCTCAAGACCGCCGGCCGCGGCCAGTACGGCATCAAGGGCGCCCAGGTCATCGCCATAGGCGCGGCCCAGGGCTTCTCCTGGACCGTCACCATCGACGCCGGCAGCCGCGACGGCATCAAGCGCGACATGACCGTCCTCAACGGCGACGGCCTCGTCGGCCGCGTCACCACCGTCGCCCGCGACACCGCGACCGTGCTGCTCGCCAACGACCCCAAGTTCACCGTCGGCACCCGCATGGAGAAGAGCGGCGAGCTCGGCTTCGCCAACGGCCAGGGCGCCGGCGTCCTGCGCGTCGAACTGCTCAACGGCAAGGCGGCCGTCCAGCCCGGCGACCGGCTCGTCACCTTCGGCTCCAGCCGCGACAAGCCGTTCGTGCCCGGCGTCCCCGTCGGCGAGGTCACCCGCGTCGAGCCCGCCGGCGGCAGCCTCACCCGCACCCTCCAGGTCCGCCCCTTCGTCGGCTACAGCAAGCTCGACATCGTCGGCGTCGTCGTCGAACCCCCGCGCACCGACCCCCGCGACACCGTGCTGCCGCCCAAGCCGGAAGCGCCCAAGCCCACGCCCACCGTGACCGTCACGGTCACGCCCTCCGCGAGCGCCAAACCCGAGGACTGACCGATGCGCCTCAACCGGATCCTGCTCTCGACCGCGCTCGTGGTGGTCGCCCTCGTCGTGCAGGTCACCGTCCTGGCACGGCTCCACCTGCCGGGCGCCGTCCCCGATCCACTCCTCCTCGTCGTGGTCGGGCTCGCCCTCGTCCACGGCCACACCAACGGCGCCGTCGTCGGCTTCGCCGCCGGTCTGCTGGCCGACCTGGCCCCGCCCGCCGACCACGCCACCGGCCGGTACGCCCTCGTGCTGTCCGTCGTCGGCTACCTCGTCGGCCTCGTCCGGCCCGAGACGGGCAAGCTGCGCTCCGCCACCGTGCCCATGCTCGTCGTCGTGGCCGCGGCCGTCGGCTCCACGCTGCTCTACGCGGGCGTCGGCTCCCTCGTCGGCGACACCGCCGCCCGCAACGTCGGCCTCACCAGCCTCGTCTTCACCGCGGCCCTCTACGACCTGCTGCTCGCGCCCTTCGTCGTCCCGCTCGTCATGGCCATGGCCAGGCGCGTCCAGAACGACCCGCTGACCGCCGACGGGCCCAGCACGATGGGGGGATCGCGCACGAGCCGCGTCAGCGGCCAGCGCACGGGCATGCGCATGGGGATGCGCCGGCCCGGCCGCCTCAAGGGGATGAAGCGGCTGTGAGCGCCCGCCCGTCTCCCACCGCCACCCTGCACGAGACCCTTCGCGCCACGCCTTTCGACGGCGCGGCCGCCGGGCCGCACCCGATCACGGTGCCCGCACCTCTGCGCCGTGCGGGCGGAGAAGCGAAGGGGGCACTGTGACCAACCTTCCCGACTCGGGGCGGACCTCGCGCGTCACCATCCGCCTCATCGTCATCCAGATCCTCGTCTTCTCCCTCCTCCTCACCCTCGCCGGCAGGCTCTGGTACCTCCAGATCCGCAACGGCGACGAGTACACCGCCGAAGCCGCCGACAACCACATCCAGCAGGTCGTCGCCCCCGCCACCCGCGGCTCGATACTGGACGCCCGCGGCGTCCCCCTCGCCGACAACGAGACCCGCCTCGTCGTCTCCGCGAGCCGCACCGACCTGATGAAGATGAAGGACCGCGGCCGCACCGTCCTCGCCCGCCTCGCCGGCGTGCTGAACATGAAGCCCGAGGACGTCGCCGCCAAGGTCCGGCTCTGCGACGCCAAGACCCCCAAGCCCTGCTGGGCCGGCTCGCCCTACCAGCCCATCCCCATCACCGACGAGGCCACCACCCAGCAGGCCCTGCAGATCCGCGAGCGCGCCGAGGACTTCCCCGGCATCACCGCCGAACCCACCGCCGTCCGCCGCTACGCCGGCCCCGGCGGCTCCAACACCGCCCAGGTCCTCGGCTACCTCTCGCCCGTCACCGACGAGGAGATCACCAAGGCCAAAGCCGGACGCTCCCCGCTGCTGCGCTCCGACCAGGTGGGCCGCTCCGGCCTGGAGCGCCAGTACGACTCCCAGCTGCGCGGCAAGGCAGGCGTCACCCGCTACGAGGTCGACAACCTCGGCCGCGTCATCGGCAAGGCCAAGAGCGACAAGGCCGTCCCCGGCGCCAACCTCGTCACCAGCATCGACGCCCGCGTGCAGGCCATAGCGGAACGCGAGCTGGACCAGGCGATGAAGGACGCCCGCAAGGAGGTCGACAAGAACACCGGCACCAACTACAAGGCCGACGCCGGTGCCGTCGTCGTCATGGAGGCCAAGACCGGCCGCGTCGTCGCCATGGCCTCCAACCCCACCTACGACCCCAACGCCTGGGTCGGCGGCATCTCCGCCAAGGACTACCAGAACCTCACCGGCAAGGACTCCGGCTTCCCGCTGCTCAACCGCGCCATCCAGGGCCAGGCCGCCCCCGGCTCGATCTTCAAGGTCATCTCCGCCACCGCCGCCGTCAACGCCGGCTACGGCTTCAACGACAACTACAACTGCTCGGCCTCGTACAGCATCGGCAACCAGGTCTTCAAGAACTTCGAGTCCAAGGGATACGGCCCCATCAACCTCGGCCGCGCCCTGGAGGTCTCCTGCGACACCGTCTTCTACGACCTGGCCTACCGCCAGTGGCAGAAGGACGGCGGCAACAACCCCAAGCACCCCGCCGACTGGTTCTACAAGACCGCGCACGAGTTCGGCCTCGGCAAGGAGACCGGCATCGACCTCCCCAACGAGGTCACCGGCCGCGTCCCCGACCGCGAGTGGAAGAAGAACTACTGGGAGGCCAACAAGGACTCCTGGTGCAAGCAGGGCAAGACCGACACCAGCTACGCCGGCCAGATCGCCAAGGAGAACTGCGAGTCCGGCATGCGCATGCGCGCCGGTGACTCCGTCAACTACTCCATCGGCCAGGGCGACACCCTTGTCACCCCCCTGCAGATGGCCACCATCTACGCCGGCGTCAGCAACGGCGGCACCCTCTGGAACCCCACCGTCGGCAAGGCCGTCATCAGCCCCGACGGCCGCACCGTCCACGAGATCGCGCCCCAGTCCCACGGCAAGCTGCCGTTCGACAAGAGGACGCGCGACCAGATCGACGGCGCCCTCGCCGGCGTGGCCACCCAGGGCACCGCCGCCTGGCGCTTCGAGGGATGGCCCCAGAAGGAGATCCCGATGCACGCCAAGACCGGCACCGCCGAGGTCTACGGCAAGCAGACCACCTCCTGGTTCGCCACCTACACCGGCGACTACGCCGTCGTCATGACGATCTCCCAGGGCGGCACCGGCTCCGGCGCCTCCGGCCCCGCCGTGCGCAACATCTACAACGCCCTCTACGGAGTCGACGAGAAGGGCAAGATCGACGCCAAGAAGGCGCTCCTGCCCCACCCGGAGACCGGGCTGCCGAAGATCGAGAAGGACGGCACCATCGAGGCCCAGCCCATCGAGCCGGCCCCGCCCAGCCCCTCGGCCCGGAAGGAAGAGCAGGACTCGTGACCACCACCGGCGGTTACCGCGCCCGCCGCTACAGCCCCGAGCGCTCCGCCTGGGGCCGGCTGACCGCCCGCGACTCCGTCATGCGCCGCCTCGACTGGGTGATGGTCTGGGCCGCCCTCGCCCTCTCCGGCATCGGCACCCTCCTCGTCTACTCGGCCACGCGCAACCGCACCGAGCTCAACCAGGGCGACCCGTACTACTTCCTGCTCCGCAACATCCTCAACACCGGCATCGGCCTGGGCCTGGCCGTCGGCGCCGTCTGGGTCGGCCACCGCGCCCTGCGCGGCGCCGTCCCCATCCTCTACGTCATCTCCGTCCTGCTCACCGTCGCCGTCCTCACCCCGCTCGGCGCCACCATCAACGGCGCCAGGTCCTGGATCCAGCTCGGCGGCGGCTTCTCCCTGCAGCCCTCCGAATTCACCAAGATCACCATCGCGCTGGGCATGGCGATGCTGCTCTCCGCCAAGGTCGACGCCGGCGAGCGGCTCCACCCCGACCACCGCACCGTCGTCGAGGCCCTCGGCCTCGCCGCCCTGCCGATCGCCGTCATCCTGCTGATGCCCGACCTCGGCTCCGTGATGGTCCTCGTCGTCATCGTCCTCGCCGTGCTCCTGGCCTCCGGCGCGTCCAACCGCTGGGTCGCCGGCCTGCTCGGCACCGGCGTCCTCGGCTGCATCCTCATCTGGCAGCTCGGCGTCCTCGACGAGTACCAGATCAACCGCTTCGCCGCCTTCGCCAACCCCGCGCTCGACCCCTCCGGCGTCGGCTACAACACCAACCAGGCCCGCATCGCCATCGGCTCCGGCGGCCTCCTCGGCTCCGGCCTCTTCCACGGCTCCCAGACCACCGGCCAGTTCGTGCCCGAGCAGCAGACCGACTTCATCTTCACCGTCGCCGGCGAGGAGCTCGGCTTCGTCGGGGCGGGCGCGATCATCTTCCTCGTCGGCGTCGTCATCTGGCGCGCGTGCCGGATCGCCCGCGAGACCACCGAGCTCTACGGGACGATCGTGGCGGCCGGGATCATCGCCTGGTTCGCCTTCCAGTCGTTCGAGAACATCGGCATGACGCTGGGGATCATGCCGGTCACGGGGCTGCCGCTGCCGTTCGTGTCGTACGGGGGGTCGTCGATGTTCGCGGCGTGGATCGCGATCGGACTCCTGCAGTCGATCAAGGTCCAGCGACCGGTTTCGGCGTAGAACCGGCCCGGGGCGCGTCGGCCCGGGTGGCCGGACATTCCACCGGACGCTCGCCGCGGGGGGTTGCCCGCCGTGGCGGCGGGCTTGTTCTTCGCGCCGCAACGGCACGGCCGCGATGTTTCTTCCGCCGCAGCAGTGAGCAACCACCACGTCGTGGACCGGCGGTGCCGGACCCGCCCGCGGCGTGAAAAGGGCTGCCCCCTGGGGCACAAGCGCACTACATTCGCCTTATGGCGGACACTCTGCGCGAGGTCGAGCGGAAGTACGAAGCCGACACCCCCGCGGCAGCGGCCTCGCTGCCCGACCTGAGCCGGGTCGCCGGCGTCGCGGCCGTCACCGGCGAGGGACCGCACAAACTCGACGCCGTCTACTACGACACCGCGGACCGGCGCCTCGCCGCGGCCGGCATCACCCTGCGCCGCCGCACCGGGGGCTCCGACGAGGGCTGGCACCTCAAGCTCCCCGTCGCCCCGGGCGTGCGGGACGAGATCCGGGCGCCCCTCTCGCCGGACGTGCCGCGGGCCCTCGCCGCCCTCGTCCGGGCCCGCGTCCGGCACGTCCCGCTCGTGCCCCTCGTCCGCATCCGCTCCCGCCGCACGATCAGCCGGCTCCTCGACGCACAGGGCACGCTCCTCGCCGAGGCCAGCGCCGACAAGGTCAGGGCCGACCGGCTCGGCGACGGCGGCCGCAGCGCCCGCTGGACCGAGTTCGAGGTCGAACTCGGCGGCGGCACCGACCCCGCCTTCCTCGACGCCGTCGAGAAGCGCCTCCGCAAGGAGGGCCTGCACCCCTCCGACGCGCCGTCGAAGCTGGCCAGGGCGCTGCAGGAGACGGCCGGCAAGAAGAAGGCGGAAGAGAAGAAGGCGGCAGAGAAGAAGACGGAAACGGACCGCGGGCCCGCCACCGCCGGCGACCACGTCCTCGCCTACGTACGGCAGCAGACCGACGCCCTCCTCGCCTACGACACCGCCGTCCGCCGCGACGCCGAGGACTCCGTCCACCAGATGCGCGTCGCCACGCGCCGCCTGCGCAGCGTCTTCCGCTCGTACGGCGACGTCCTGGACCGCAAGGTCACCGACCCGCTCGGCGCGGAACTGAAGTGGCTCGCCGAGGAGCTCGGCGCGGACCGGGACCGCGAGGTCGTCACCGCCCGTCTGAAGGACAGCCTCGCCGGGCTGCCGGGCACGCTCGCCCTCGGGCCCGTCCGCGCCCGGCTGCGGATCTACGCCGCGGGCCGTGCCAGGGGCTCCCGCAAGCGCGTCCTCGCCCTCCTCGACGGCGAGCGCTACCTCGCCCTCCTCGACGCGCTCGACGCCCTCCTCGCCGGCCCGCCGCTGCGGCGGGCCGCCGCCCTGCCCGCGCCGGAGGTCCTGGCCGGGGCCGTCCTGCACGACTACGAGCGGCTGGCGGGCCGCGTCGAGAAGGCCCTGGAAACCGGCCCCGGGACCGCGCGCGACACCGCCCTCCACGAGGCTCGCAAGGCGGCCAAGCGCGCCCGCTACGCCGCCGAGGCCGCTCGGCCGGCCCTCGGCAAGCCCGCCAAGCGCTTCACGTCCCGCATGAAGGACGTCCAGACGCTCCTCGGCGACCATCAGGACAGCGTCATGACCCGGTCCGCCCTGCGCGCGCTCGCCGTCCGGTCCCACGCGGCGGGGGAGAGCACGTTCACACTGGGGCTGCTGTACGGGCGCGAGGAACAGAGCGCGGCCCGGTACGAGCGGGAGCTGCCGGAGGTGTGGCGCGAGGCGTCCCGCAAGCGGTACCGGGCCGATCTGCGACCGTGAGGGGCCGCTCCGCGGGCACGTTACCCTTGAGGGTCACCCCCTTCCGCTCATGAGAGACATTGCGATGCCTGTCGAGTCGGTCTTCCCGCGCCTCGAAGCTCTCCTCCCGCACGTGCAGAAGCCCATTCAGTACGTCGGTGGCGAGCTGAACTCCACCGTCAAGCCCTGGGACGAGTGCGACGTCCGCTGGGCCCTGATGTACCCGGACGCGTACGAGGTCGGCCTGCCCAACCAGGGCGTCATGATCCTGTACGAGGTCCTCAACGAGCGGGAGGGCGTCCTCGCCGAGCGCACGTACAGCGTGTGGCCGGACCTCGAGGAGCTCATGCGCGAGCACGAGGTCCCGCAGTTCACCGTGGACAGCCACCGGCCGGTCAAGGCGTTCGACGTCTTCGGTCTGAGCTTCTCCACCGAGCTGGGCTACACCAACATGCTCACGGCCCTGGACCTCGCGGGCATCCCGCTGGAGTCCAAGGACCGCACGATCGACGACCCGATCGTCCTCGCGGGCGGCCACGCGGCCTTCAACCCCGAGCCGATCGCGGACTTCATCGACTGCGCGGTCATCGGCGACGGCGAGCAGGCCGTCCTGGAGATCACCGAGATCATCCGGGCCTGGAAGGCCGAGGGCCGCCCGGGCGGCCGCGAGGAACTGCTGTTCCGGCTCGCGAAGACGGGCGGTGTGTACGTCCCGGCGTTCTACGACGTCGAGTACCTGCCGGACGGCCGCATCGGCCGCGTCGTGCCCAACAAGTCCGGCGTGCCGTGGCGCGTGTCCAAGCACACCGTCATGGACCTGGACGAGTGGCCGTACCCGAAGCAGCCGCTCGTGCCGCTCGCGGAGACCGTCCACGAGCGCATGTCCGTCGAGATCTTCCGCGGCTGCACCCGCGGCTGCCGCTTCTGCCAGGCCGGCATGATCACGCGCCCCGTGCGGGAGCGAAGCATCACCGGCATCGGCGAGATGGTCGACAAGGGTCTCAAGGCGACCGGCTTCGAGGAGGTCGGCCTCCTGTCGCTGTCCTCCGCCGACCACACCGAGATCGGTGACATCGCGAAGGGCCTGGCGGACCGGTACGAGGAGGACAAGATCGGTCTGTCCCTCCCGTCCACCCGCGTGGACGCCTTCAACGTCGACCTCGCCAACGAGCTCACGCGCAACGGCCGCCGCTCCGGTCTGACGTTCGCCCCCGAGGGCGGCTCCGAGCGCATGCGCAAGGTCATCAACAAGATGGTCTCGGAAGAGGACCTGATCCGCACCGTCTCCACGGCGTACGGCAACGGCTGGCGCCAGGTGAAGCTGTACTTCATGTGCGGCCTGCCGACCGAGACCGACGAGGACGTCCTCCAGATCGGCGACATGGCGGTCAACGTGATCGCCAAGGGCCGCGAGGTCTCTGGCTCCAACGACATCCGCTGCACCGTCTCCATCGGCGGCTTCGTGCCCAAGCCGCACACGCCGTTCCAGTGGGCCCCGCAGCTCTCCGCCGAGGAGACGGACGCCCGCCTGGCGAAGCTGCGCGACAAGATCCGCGGCGACAAGAAGTACGGCCGCTCGATCGGCTTCCGCTACCACGACGGCAAGCCCGGCATCGTCGAGGGCCTGCTCTCGCGCGGTGACCGCCGCATCGGCTCCGTCATCCGCGCCGTGTACGAGGACGGCGGCCGCTTCGACGGCTGGCGCGAGCACTTCAGTTACGACCGCTGGATGAAGTGCGCCGAGCGGACGCTGCCCGAGCAGGGCGTGGACGTCGCCTGGTACACGACGCGCGAGCGCACGTACGAGGAGGTCCTGCCCTGGGACCACCTGGACTCCGGTCTCGACAAGGACTGGCTCTGGGAGGACTGGCAGGACGCGCTCGACGAGACCGAGGTCGAGGACTGCCGCTGGACGCCGTGCTTCGACTGCGGCGTCTGCCCGCAGATGGACACGTCCATCCAGATCGGCCCGACGGGGAAGAAGCTGCTTCCGCTCTCCGTCGTCAAGTAGGAACGTTTGTTCGAGCGGGGGCCCTGCCGGGTTGGCAGGGCCCCCGCGGCACGTACTCTAGGTAGCAGTACGACCGCACTCACGAAGGAATCAGACCACTGGGCAAGCGACAGCCCGAAGGCCCGCCGCCCGCACCCGCGGTGCAGCGCATCCGCCTGCGCTACACCAAGCGCGGCCGCCTCCGGTTCACCAGCCACCGTGATTTCCAGCGCGCCTTCGAGCGGGCCCTGCGCCGGGCCGAGGTCCCCATGGCCTACTCGGCGGGGTTCACCCCGCACCCGAAGGTGTCGTACGCCAATGCCGCACCCACCGGCACGGGCAGCGAGGCCGAGTACCTGGAGATCCAGCTCGCCGAGGTCCGCGAGGTCGAACAGCTGCGCAAGCTGCTCGACGAGTCCCTGCCCGCCGGGCTGGACATCACGGACGCCGTCGAGGCACGGACGTCCTCCTTCGCCGAGCGGCTGGAGGCCTCCGTCTGGGAGCTGCGGCTGGACGGCGTGGAGCCCGCGGACGCCGAGCGCGCCGTGGCGGCGTTCCTCGCGGCCGGGCAGGTGGACGTCCAGCGCCGCACCAAAAATGGGTTGCGGACCTTCGACGCACGTGGCGCCGTGGTCCGGCTCGAGGCGCGGGACGCCGCGGCCGATAGGCCCGGCGACGGTCCCTGTGCGATACTGCGGCTGGTTGTTCGGCATGCCACACCCGCCGTTCGACCCGACGACGTCCTGTCCGGTCTCCGCGCTACGGCCGACCTGGCGCCGCCGGTCCCCGCTGCGGTGACCAGGCTGGCGCAGGGGCTGCTCGATGAGGAGTCCGGCACGGTGACCGACCCGCTCGCGCCCGACCGCGATGCCGCCCCGGCCTTCCCCACCACGGCCGCCGGGCCGAGCCCCGCCGGCGGCGCGCAGGTGCCGGAAGGTTCCGCGTAAGGACGGCCGTCGAAGCGCCGCCGGACACCAGGGAGCCACCCGGTGCGGCAGGCGCACTGACCAGGAGACTTTCGCCGGTCCCGAGGACATGGTTCGGGCCCGGCGAGCGAGACGACAGCTCCCGTGCGGCGACCGCGCCCCGGACGGCGGTACCGCGCTCATCACGCGGACCGGCGGGCCGGAACCGGCGCGGCGCCCGGGAGCGTGACGGGAGAACCGCCCGCATGCTCGAATCCATTGAGCCCGCTGAGCCCGGCCCTGCCGGGACCGAATCCGACAACAACAGCCCCAGCGACACGCTGCCGGCACGTCGCCGCCGCCGTGCGGCCTCCCGCCCCGCGGGCCCGCCGGCCGGGGCCGCCGAGGCCCCCGAGGCCGCCGCACCCGCTGCCCCGGCCGCCGCGCCGGAGGCCGGGGCCCCGGCCGCTCCTTCGACGCCCGCGCGCCCGCGCCGCCGTGCCACCCGCAAGGCCACGGCCTCCACCGGCGCCCCCAAGGTCGCCGAGCCCGCCGTGGAGACCGCCCCCGAGGTGGCCGAGTCCCCGCAGCCCGTCGCCCTGACCGCCGAGCCCGTCGAGGAGCCCGCCGTGGAGCCCGCTCCCCGTACCCGCCGCCGTGCCACCCGTAAGGCCACCGCCCCCGCCGGCGCCCCGAAGGGCGCCGAGGCCGTCGTCGAGCCGCTCGAGCCGGCCGTCGCCGCCGCCGTCGCGGAGGAGGCCGAAGAGGCCGAGGAGCCGCAGGAGGCTCCGGCCGCCCCGGCCCGTCCGCGCCGTCGCGCCGTGCGTCGTGCTTCCGCTCCGGCGGGTGCGCCGCAGGCCGAGGCCGTGACGGAGGCCGCTGCCGAGCCCGCTCCGGTTGCTGAGGCCGCCCCTGAGGCCGCCGAGACCGCCGCCCCGGCCCGTACGCGCCGCCGTGCCGTGCGCCGCGCTTCCGCCCCGGCCGGTGCGCCGCAGGCCGCCGAGGCCGCTGTGGAGGCGCCCGCGCAGGCCGCCGCCCCGGTCGCCGCCGAGCCCGTGGCCGAGGAGCCGCAGGAGGCTCCGGCCGCTCCTGCCCGTCCGCGCCGTCGCGCCGTGCGTCGTGCTTCCGCTCCGGCGGGTGCGCCGCAGGCCGAGGCCGTGCCGGAGGCCGCTGCCGAGCCCGCTCCGGTTGCTGAGGCCGCCCCTGAGGCCGCCGAGACCGCCGCCCCGGCCCGTACGCGCCGTCGTGCCACCCGTAAGGCCACCGCCCCGGCGGGCGCCCCGCAGGCCGCCGAGCCGGCCGAGGCCGTCGCCGCCGAGCCGGTTGCCGAGCCCGTCACCGAGGCCGAGGAGCAGGCTCCCGCCGAGCCCCGCGGCCGCCGTACCCGCCGCCGGGCCACCGCCCCCGCCGCGGCGCCCGCCGCCGCCGAGCAGCCCGCCGAGGCCGCCGCCGAGCCGGCTCCCGCCCGTTCGCGCTCGCGCCGTCGCGTCGCCGCCGGTGACGCCGAGCAGGCCGCCGCCGCCCTGGAGGCCGCGAAGGAGGCGAGCCGCGCCCGCGAGGCCGCCGAGGCCGCGCCGGAGGAGGCCGCCGCCCCCGCGCGGGGTCGCCGCCGTGCCGTGCGCCCCCCGACGGCCGTCTTCCAGGCGCCCGTCTTCACCGAGCCGATGTTCCAGACCCCGGAGACCGCCGCCGCTGCCGCTGCCGCGGCCGCCGTGGAGGAGCCGGCCGAGGCCGAGGAGGAGCGCGAGGAGCGCGTCGTCGCCGAGGCTCCGGCCGCCGGCCGCCGCCGTCGCCGCCGCCGCGGCGAGCCCGCCGAGGCCGAGCAGGCCGAGGCCGCACCGGTCGCCGCCGAGGAGGAGCCGGAGGCCGAGCCCGAGGAGGCCGAGGCCGCCGCCGAGGACGAGGAGCAGGGCGAGCGCCCCTCCCGCCGCCGTCGCCGGGGTGGCCGTCGCCGCCGCCGTGGCGAGGCCGCCGAGGGCGAGACCGAGGAGGAGCCGGAGGCCGAGCCCGAGGAGGCCGCCGAGGCCCGCGAGGAGGAGCCCGAGGAGGACGAGGAGGCCGCAGGCCTGGGCACGGCCGGCAGCCGTCGCCGCCGTCGCCGCCGCCGTCGCACCGGTGAGGCCATCGAGACCGAGCCGGGCGCCGACGAGCCGGAGCGCACGGTCGTCAAGGTCCGCGAGCCCCGCAAGCGCGAGGAGCGCGAGCCCGGCACCGGCTTCGACGAGGTGCAGTCCATCAAGGGCTCGACCCGCATGGAGGCGAAGAAGCAGCGCCGCCGCGAGGGCCGCGAGCAGGGCCGCCGCCGCGTGCCGATCATCACCGAGGCCGAGTTCCTGGCCCGCCGCGAGGCCGTCGAGCGCGTGATGGTCGTCCGCCAGAGCGGCGAGCGCACCCAGATCGGCGTGCTGGAGGACAACGTCCTCGTCGAGCACTTCGTCAACAAGGAGCAGGCCACCAGCTACGTCGGCAACGTCTACCTGGGCAAGGTCCAGAACGTGCTGCCGTCGATGGAGGCCGCCTTCGTCGACATCGGCAAGGGCCGCAACGCCGTCCTGTACGCGGGCGAGGTCAACTTCGAGGCGCTCGGCATGGGCAACGGCCCGCGCCGCATCGAGACCGCGCTGAAGTCCGGCCAGTCCGTGCTCGTCCAGGTCACCAAGGACCCGATCGGGCACAAGGGCGCGCGTCTGACCAGCCAGGTCTCCCTCCCGGGCCGCTACCTCGTGTACGTGCCCGAGGGCTCGATGACCGGCATCAGCCGCAAGCTCCCCGACACCGAGCGGGCGCGCCTGAAGACCATCCTCAAGAAGATCGTCCCCGAGGACGCGGGCGTCATCGTGCGCACCGCCGCCGAGGGCGCGAGCGAGGACGAGCTGCGCCGCGACGTCGAGCGCCTGCAGGCGCAGTGGGAGGACATCCAGAAGAAGGCGAAGCAGATCTCGACGAGCTCGCCGAGCCTGCTCTACGGCGAGCCGGACATGACCGTCCGCGTCGTCCGCGACATCTTCAACGAGGACTTCTCCAAGGTCATCGTCAGCGGTGACCAGGCCTGGGAGACCATCCACGGCTACGTCTCGCACGTCGCGCCCGACCTGGCCGACCGGCTGCAGAAGTGGACGTCGGACGTCGACGTCTTCGCCACGTACCGGATCGACGAGCAGCTGATGAAGGCGCTGGACCGCAAGGTCTGGCTGCCGAGCGGCGGATCGCTCGTGATCGACCGGACCGAGGCGATGGTCGTCGTCGACGTCAACACCGGCAAGTTCACCGGCCAGGGCGGCAACCTGGAGGAGACGGTCACCAGGAACAACCTGGAGGCGGCCGAGGAGATCGTGCGCCAGCTGCGGCTGCGCGACCTCGGTGGCATCATCGTGATCGACTTCATCGACATGGTGCTGGAGTCCAACCGGGACCTGGTGCTGCGGCGCCTGCTGGAGTGCCTGGGCCGTGACCGGACGAAGCACCAGGTCGCCGAGGTGACCTCGCTGGGTCTGGTCCAGATGACCCGCAAGCGGGTGGGCCAGGGCCTGCTGGAGTCCTTCTCCGAGGGCTGCGTGCACTGCAACGGCCGCGGCGTCATCGTCCACATGGACCAGCCGGCGTCGGTCGGCGGCGGTGGCGGCGGCAAGCGCGGCAAGAAGAAGGGCAAGGCCGGGCACGAGCACGTGCACGAGGCCGCCGCGGCTCCGGCCGCGGAGGAGGCCCCGTCGGCCGAGGAGGCCCCCGAGGCCGCCGAGGCGCCCGAGCTGGAGCCCGTCGCCGTCACCGAGGCCGAGCTTCAGCCGGCCGTCGGCGGTGACGAGGAGTGGTTCAGCAGCGCGTCCGAGGCGGAGGCCGCGGCCAAGCGCGGCGGCCGTACGCGCCGCCGGGCGACCCGCAAGGCGTCCGCTCCGGCGGGTGCGCCGCGGGTGGCCGAGGCTCCGGCCGAGGTCGTGGTGGAGGCGCCTGCGCCGGCCGCTGAGGCTGCTGCTGTCGCCGAGCCGGTCGAGGAGCCCGCGCCCGTCGCGGAGCCCGTGGAGGAGGCGGCTCCGGCCGCTCCCGCGCGGCCGCGCCGCCGGGTGACCCGCAGGGTCTCGGCTCCGGCGGGATCGCCGGCGGACGCCGAGGCGGCCGTCGTGGTCGTCCCGGCCGCGGCCGCGGCCGAGCCGGCAGCGGAGGCCCCCGAGGCCGCCGAGCCGGTCGCCGAGCCCGTCTCCGAGGGTGCCGAGGAGGCCGAGGCCGTGGCCCCGGCCAAGAAGACCGCCCGCAAGACGGCCGCGAAGAAGACGGCTGCCAAGAAGGCTCCGGCGAAGAAGGCCGCCGCCAAGAAGACGGCGGCCAAGAAGACGACGACCGCGAAGAAGGCCACGGCCAAGAAGACCGCCACGAAGACGGCGGCCAAGAAGGCCCCGGCCAAGCGGACGACGAAGAAGGCGGCGGAAGCGGTGTCCTCCTCGGAGGACTGAGCAACGCTCCGGTGCGGCGGGAGGGGTGCGCTGAGCCCAGCGCGCGACTCCCGCCGCACCGGTGATCGGCCGGTTTGACCCGTTCGTCAAGGGCACGTAATCTTGACGGTCGGTGTCTGTTACGGCACCACGCCACTGAGCAAACCCCTCCCGGCCCGCCGGGAGAGGCCGCTCGTCCACTCGGACAGTCACGGTCTCCGGCCCGTGCGAGCGGCTGGCATCAGAGGTCCCTTTACTAGCGAGAGAGTGAGATCCGCGTGTACGCAATCGTGCGTAGCGGCGGTCGCCAGCACAAGGTTGCTGTCGGCGACATCGTCGAGGTTGACAAGATTTCCACCGGCAAGGTGGGCGACGCGGTCGAGCTCTCGACGCTGCTCGTCGTCGACGGCGAGAACGTCACCAGCGACCCGTGGGTCCTGGCCGGCATCAAGGTCTCGGCCGAGATCGTCGACCACCACAAGGGTGCCAAGATCGACATCCTGAAGTACAAGAACAAGACCGGTTACCGCAAGCGCATCGGTCACCGCCAGCAGTACACCGCGGTGAAGATCACCGGCATCCCCACGGCTGCGAAGTAAGGGACTGAGGAGACATGGCACACAAGAAGGGCGCATCGTCCACCCGGAACGGTCGCGATTCCAACGCTCAGCGGCTCGGCGTGAAGCGCTTCGGCGGTCAGCTCGTCAACGCCGGTGAGATCCTGGTCCGCCAGCGCGGCACCCACTTCCACCCGGGCGCCGGTGTCGGTCGCGGCGGCGACGACACCCTGTTCGCGCTTGAGGCCGGTGCGGTGCAGTTCGGCACCCACCGTGGCCGCAAGGTCGTCAACATCGTTCCGGCTGCCTGACCCAAGGCTTCCGTAGAGCGATAAGCGAGGGCGGACCTCCCTTCCCTGCGGGGAAGCGGGGCCGCCCTCGCTGCGTTACAACGTAAGACATCCCCTGTACGTATCTGGAGGCACACTGCTATGACCACCTTCGTGGACCGCGTCGAGCTGCACGTCGCCGCGGGTAACGGAGGCCATGGCTGCGCCTCCGTGCACCGGGAGAAGTTCAAGCCGCTCGGCGGCCCGGACGGCGGCAACGGCGGCCGTGGCGGCGACGTGATCCTGGTCGTGGACCAGTCCGTCACCACCCTGCTCGAGTACCACCACAGCCCGCACCGCAAGGCCACCAACGGCAAGCCCGGCGAGGGCGGCAACCGCTCCGGCAAGGACGGCTCCGACCTCGTCCTGCCCGTCCCGGACGGCACCGTCGTCCTGGACGCCAAGGGCAACGTCCTGGCCGACCTCGTCGGCGAGGGCACCACCTACATCGCCGCCCAGGGCGGCCGCGGCGGCCTCGGCAACGCCGCGCTGGCCTCGGCCCGCCGCAAGGCCCCCGGCTTCGCGCTGCTCGGCGAGCCCGGCCAGACCGGCGACGTCGTCCTGGAGCTCAAGACCGTCGCCGACGTGGCCCTCGTCGGCTTCCCGAGCGCCGGCAAGTCCTCGCTGATCTCGGTGCTCTCCGCGGCCAAGCCGAAGATCGCCGACTACCCGTTCACCACGCTCGTCCCGAACCTGGGCGTCGTCACGGCCGGTGCGACCGTCTACACCATCGCCGACGTGCCCGGCCTGATCCCCGGCGCCAGCCAGGGCAAGGGCCTCGGCCTGGAGTTCCTGCGCCACGTCGAGCGCTGTTCGGTGCTCGTGCACGTCCTCGACACCGCGACGCTGGAGTCCGAGCGCGACCCGCTGACCGACCTCGACGTCATCGAGGCGGAGCTGCGGGAGTACGGCGGCCTGGAGGACCGGCCGCGCATCGTCGTCCTCAACAAGGTCGACATCCCCGACGGCCAGGACCTCGCGGACATGATCCGCCCCGACCTGGAGGCCCGCGGCTACCGCGTCTTCGAGGTCTCCGCGGTCTCCCGGCACGGCCTGAAGGAGCTGTCCTTCGCGCTCGCCGGCATCGTCGCCGAGGCGCGCGCCGCGAAGCCGAAGGAGGAGGCGACCCGCATCGTCATCCGCCCGAAGGCCGTCGACGACGCGGGCTTCACCGTCACCCTGGAAGAGGACGGCCTCTACCGCGTGCGCGGCGAGAAGCCGGAGCGCTGGGTGCGCCAGACCGACTTCAACAACGACGAGGCCGTGGGCTACCTCGCCGACCGCCTCAACCGCCTCGGCGTCGAGGACCAGCTGATGAAGGCCGGTGCCCGCGCGGGCGACGGCGTCGCCATCGGCTCCGAGGACGACGCGGTCGTCTTCGACTGGGAGCCGTCGATGGCCGCCGGTGCGGAGATGCTGGGGCGTCGTGGTGAGGACCACCGCCTCGAGGCGCCGAGGCCTGCGGCGCAGCGGCGTCGGGACCGGGACGCGGAGCGGGACGAGGCGGACCGGGAGTACGACGAGTTCAACCCGTTCTGACGGTTCCCGTGCCGGGTGCGTCTGTGCGGCCCCACGCGCTGCACGGACGGGCCCCGTCAGGGGCGCGGGGAACGGCGCCCCGTCAAAGGGGCGCGGGGAACTGCGCGACCAGCCGAAGACGGCCTTCAGTCGACGCAGCACCTGGCCTCCGGCCATACGTAAGGCCCCCGGGAGGGAAACCTCCCGGGGGCCTTACTCATGCCTTGTCAGTCGGCTGCGGGCCGACCGTGGTTGCTCGCGCCGTTCCCCGCGCCCCTTACGGGGCGCGGCACCGCACACAGCATGACGAAGGCCCGGGAGGAAACCTCCCGGGCCTTCGTCATGCTGACGCAGTCTTACACCGCCGCAGCCGCATCCGCCTCGCGCTGCATCGGGATCTCGGAGGCGCGAGCCTCCATCCGTGCGCGCCGGGCGTCGGCCTCCGCGGCGAGCGCCAGCGCCGCCGCGTTGAAGCGGACCAGGGACGGCGGGTCGGACGGGCCGAGGAGCTGGACCTTGAGCTCGGCGCGGGCCTCGGCGAGGCCGTCCAGGCGGGGGTTGCGGACGGCCGCGAGCAGGCCCGCGACCTCGCCGGCCTCCGGCGTGAGGATCGTCGCCGCGCTGACGGTCGGGAAGTTCGAGCGGAACTCCTCCTCGGTCATGCCGCTGGTGTTGGCGACGGCGTACGGCTTCTCGCTGATCAGGTAGTCCGAGACGACGCTCGACACGTCGCTGATCAGGACGTCCGCTTCGTTGAAGCAGCTGAAGAGCGCCGGGCGGGCGGTGGTGATGATCTGGTGCTCCCACTCCGGCAGGGAGGCCCAGTAGGCGGCTTCCCAGGCGGCGGTGGCGGCCTCGACGGTCGCGGCGCGGCCCGCCTCGGGCGTGCCCTGGAGCATCATCCGCTCGATCTCGTCCGCGCTGTCGCGGAACGTGCTCGTCGTCAGGCGGTCCAGCTCGGCCGTGCGGCGGTCGAGCTCGGCGGCGGCCTCCGGGCCCGGGCGGGCGCCGGTGCGGGCTGCGGCGGCCTCGCGGATCATGGCCTGGATGCGCTCGTTGGCGCGGCCCGCGCGCGGGTCGACGGAGCCGGTCATCGGGTGCGGCTTGTAGAGGAGGCGCACCTTGGGGTCGGCGAGGAGCGCGCGGACGACGTTCTCGCCGGCGAGCATCACCGAGGTGTTGCCGGGGTTGCCGTCCCAGCCCTCCCACGTGGGGGCGTACAGCACGGTGGTGAACTCGCGCGTCGGTGCGCCCGCGTACGGGCGGATCGGGGCCAGCTGCGGGCGGCCGACCTCGACCACGTCGCGGTCGTCGACGCCGATGTCGGCGAGCTGGTAGCGCTCGCGGGCGGCGGGGCCGGCGACCCAGATCTCGTCGTACGCCTTGGAGTACGGGTTGCAGCTGGAGAGCTTGTCGCTCTCGCCGTGGTTGATGAACGCGTGCTTGATCGACGGCATCCGCAGGACCTGCGAGGTCTTACCGGAGTTCGCCGGGTGGATCATCATCTTCAGCGAGGACTTCTCCAGGGCCATCAGGTGGACGACCTTGGGGATGCAGATGATCGGCACGTCGGTGGCCTCGATCTTCTGCACCATGAAGCGCTCGCGGAGCACGATCACGGGGTTGCCGTCGAGCGCGGCGAGGGTGGAGAGCCACATGTTGGCCTGGTAGGCCGAGGTGGTGCCGCCGGAGAAGTACATGCCCGCGGTCGGCTGGTAGTCGGCCAGCCAGCGGTCGAGCCACTCCAGGGCGCGCTGCTCGTCCGCGATGCGCTTCTTGGGCCGCAGCCAGCCCGCCAGGTGGACGGTGCCGCCCGCGGCCAGCAGGAGGGCCACGGCGATGCCGAGGATGCCCCACAGGGGCTTCTCCGTGCCGGCGGTGACCAGCATGCCCGCGGTGGCGGGGATCGCGAAGCGCAGCAGGCGGCGGCCGTGCTGGCGGGCCAGCAGGCGCGGCGGCGCGGCGGTCAGGCGCAGGCCGGTCGTGTCGATGTTGCGGGTCACGAAGGGCAGCGTGCGGCTGCGCCGGACCAGGATCGCGGTGGCCTGGCAGGCGAGGTGCGCGGCGTAGAAGAGGACGAGACCGACGAAGAGGGGGGCGTATCCGCGCAGCGAGCCGTCGCCCTGGAGCCGGAGCAGCCCGAGGAGGACCAGCATGTCGCGCAGCAGCTGCCGGACCATGACGTCGAAGCGGACCTTGCCGAGGACGGCGACGAGACCGGGGTCACGGTGCTGCAGGTAGAGATCGAGGGCGAGCCCCGCCGCGGAGGCGGCGATCAGCAACGGCACGTTGGGCAGCAGGGCGCCGGCGAGCTGCGTGGCGAAGAACACCAGCATCGCGAGCAGCGCCGCGGCCTGGACGGCGCGTCGGGAGGCTGTTCCGGCAGAAGGCACTGGGAGGGCTCCTGGCAGGCGGACGTAGGGGGGACTGTTTGGGTGTGGGGGAACCGTGCCTGGGCAACGGTCGACTACCGACCGTATGACGCGGGCTGGTCCAGGAGCAATCTTCCGTGATGGCAATCATCGCAAAACAGGGCCGAACGACCACAATCTCAGACGGTAGATTTGCGGGCCTGAGGCAGCCCGGCAGAGGCGGGCGACCGGCGAATCGGCTGAGGTGTGTGCGGTGACTGGGGCAGGGGAGCAGCAAGGGGTCCGTGCGGCGGCGGTGGCGGCCGCGCGCAGGATCGTGGTCAAGGTGGGGTCGTCCTCGCTCACCACCGCGGGCGGGGGACTGGACGCCGACCGCGTTGACGCGCTCGTCGACACGCTCGCCAAGGCCGGCGGCGAGAAGGAGATCGTGCTGGTCTCCTCCGGCGCCATCGCGGCCGGGCTGGCCCCGCTGGGCCTCGCCCGGCGCCCGCGCGACCTGGCCCGCCAGCAGGCCGCCGCCAGCGTCGGCCAGGGCCTCCTCGTCGCCCGTTACACCGCGTCGTTCGCCCGTTACGGCCGGCGCGTGGGTCAGGTGCTGCTCACGACGGACGACACCAGCCGCCGCGCGCACTACCGCAACGCCCGCCGGACGCTGGACCAGCTGCTGGCCATGGGCGCGGTGCCGGTCGTCAACGAGAACGACACGGTGGCCACGGACGAGATCCGCTTCGGCGACAACGACCGGCTGGCCGCCCTCGTGGCCCACCTCGTACGGGCGGACCTGCTGGTGCTCCTCTCCGACGTGGACGGCCTCTACGACGGCGACCCGTCCACGCCGGGCACCTCGCGGATCGACGAGGTCACCGGGCCGAAGGACCTGGAGGGCATCTCGATCGGCAGCGCGGGCAAGGCCGGCGTCGGCACGGGCGGCATGGTCACCAAGGTCGACGCCGCCGGGATCGCGGCCGCCGCCGGCATCCCCGTCGTCCTCACCTCCGCCAGCCGCGCGGCGGACGCCCTCGCCGGCCGCTCCACCGGCACCTTCTTCCACCGCACCGGGCGCCGCTCCGCCGACCGCCTGCTGTGGCTCGCGCACGCCTCCACGCCCCAAGGCGCGCTGACCCTCGACGAGGGGGCCGTCCGGGCCGTGGTCGACGGCACGGGCTCGCTGCTGCCGGCGGGCATCGCCGGGGTCGAGGGCGAGTTCAGCGCGGGCGACCCCGTCGAGCTGCGCGACACCGAGGGCCGGGCCGTGGCGCGCGGGCTCGTGGCCTTCGACGCGGGCGAGATCCCGCAGCTGCTCGGCCGCTCCACCCGCGACCTGGCCCGGGAGCTCGGGCCGGAGTACGAGCGCGAGGTCGTGCACCGCGACGACCTGGTCGTGCTGCGCCGCTGACGAGCGTCACCCACGGCGACACAGCGGTAACGGATCCGGCCCCACGGCGGGGCCGGACGGTGCGGTAAGTCCAGCCTTTCCATGGGGCCTTTCCGCAAAAACCCCACGCGGCCGCCCGCAGACTGGTCAACTTTGATGCGAGAGCGACGACCAGCACCACCGCTCCGCCGTACGCACGCGGAGCAGCGAGCAAGGAGGCCGCCGGTGAGACGAGGGCGCCCAGGGGCGCTGCCCCGCGCTGGAGGCACGCCCCCAGCCACGGCCGCGGGCTCCTCCGCCCAGGCCCGCGGGGCCGTGGGGGAGACGCGCGCGCTGACGAGCGTCGCGGGCGGGGGCGGGGGCGATGCCGTGGAAGTGTCGCGGTTGTGGCACATCACGCTCAGCGTCTCGGGCGCCGAGGCGCCGCTCGCCGAGGTGCGCCGCGCGCTCGAACAGCTCGCCCACGACCACCCCTTCCTGCTGACCAGCCGCTACGCCCGCGACCACGCCGAGATCCGGTACTGGGAGGAGGCGCGCGATCTACACGACGCCGCGGCGGTCGCACTGCGCCTGTGGGGCGAGCACCGCTCGACGGCCCGGCTGCCCCCGTGGGAGATCGTGGGCCTGGAGGTCATCGACCGGGAGACGTATCACCAGCGGATCGCCGAGGGCTACGGCCCGCTGCCGGCCACGCCGGTGGGTGTGCACCCGTTCTGAGCGGACCGGCGCGTCCCTCCGGCCCGTCCGCGGGCCGGACCCTGCGTCCACAGTCCGGAATGCGTGGTGACCCCGGGCCGCGCGCGACTACCCTGCCAGTCATGAGCAGCGTTTTCCCCTCCCCCCTCGCCGACCCGATGCCGCAGTCCCCGGTGCTGCGCGCCGCCTACCGCGCCCGCGCCGCCGCCGCGGAGCTCGCGCCACTGCCGCGCTCGGTGAAGGACGAGGCGCTGCTGGCCATCGCCGACGCCCTTGAGGTGCGGACGAAGGAGATCGTCGAGGCCAACGCCGAGGACGTCGCCAAGGCCCGCGCCGCCGGGACGAGCGAGAGCGTCGTCGATCGCCTCACCCTCACCCCGGAGCGGGTGCGGGCCATCGCCAAGGACGTGCGCGACGTGGTGGCCCTGCCCGACCCCGTCGGCGAGGTCGTCCGCGGCTCCACCCTTCCCAACGGCATCGACCTGCGGCAGGTCCGCGTGCCGCTCGGCGTCGTCGGGATCATCTACGAGGCCCGGCCCAACGTGACCGTCGACGCGGCCGCGCTGTGCCTGAAGTCCGGCAACGCGGTCCTGCTGCGCGGCTCGTCCTCCGCGTACGCCTCCAACACCGCGCTCGTGCGCGTCATCCGCGACGCCGTGGGCGGGGCCGGCCTGCCGGCCGACGCCGTGCAGCTGGTGCCGGGCGAGAGCCGCGAGTCGGTGCGCGAGCTGATGCGCGCCCGCGGCATGGTCGACGTGCTGATCCCGCGCGGCGGCGCCTCCCTGATCCGTACGGTCGTGGAGGAGTCCACGG
Source organism: Streptomyces roseoverticillatus (assembly GCF_000719265.1). Lineage (GTDB taxonomy): Bacteria > Actinomycetota > Actinomycetes > Streptomycetales > Streptomycetaceae > Streptomyces > Streptomyces roseoverticillatus. The sequence continues at coordinate 169,447 of NZ_JOFL01000009.1, forward strand.
TCCCCGTCATCGAGACGGGCACCGGCAACTGCCATGTGTACGTGGACGCGCAGGCCGACCTGGACATGGCGGTGGACATCCTCGTCAACTCCAAGGCGCAGCGCGTGAGCGTGTGCAACGCGGCCGAGACGCTGCTCGTGCACCAGGACATCGCCGCGGAGTTCCTGCCGAAGGCGCTCGCCGCCCTGGCGGAGGCCGGCGTGACGGTGCACGGCTGCGAGCGCGTCCTGGAGCTGGCCGAGGGCAGCCCGGCCACGGTGGTGCCGGCCACTGTCGAGGACTGGGAGACCGAGTACCTCTCGTACGACATCGCCGCCGCCGTCGTGGACGACCTGGACGCCGCGGTCCGCCACATCCGGCTGTGGTCCTCCGGCCACACCGAGGCCATCGTGACCACGTCGCAGGCCGCCGCCCGCCGCTTCACCCAGCTCGTGGACGCGACGACCGTCGCGGTCAACGCCTCGACGCGGTTCACGGACGGCAGCCAGTTCGGCTTCGGCGCCGAGATCGGCATCTCCACGCAGAAGCTGCACGCGCGCGGCCCGATGGGCCTGCCCGAGCTGACCTCGACGAAGTACATCGTCACGGGCGACGGTCACGTGCGCGGCAACGGGCTCCCCGCGAGCTGAATTCCCCTACGGGCTGAGCGGATTGACCGTTCCGGGGCTACGCTGGACGGGTGCCGGACGACGTGGGGGGCCAGCCGTTCCCGGACGGCGAGGAGCCCGACAGCAACCGCAGCGGGGACGATCGGGACGACCCCTTCGCCTCCGTGGTCTTCGACGAGGATTTCGTGCGGTCCGCGAGGATCCGCGAGCCCTCAGCGGTCGAGCGGATGCTCGCCGCCGACCGGGCACGCGCCGAAAGCGAGACGTCACAGTCCGCTCCGTCGCCGCGCTCCCGGTCCGGCGGCGGCCCCGCCGACGATGATCTCGACGCCTATGAGGACGGCTTCGGCGGCGCCCTGCCGGGGTACCACCCGGGCCGTGCGGGCACCTGGCCGACCCTCACCCACGACCTGGACCCGGACGACGCCTACGGGCCGTACGGCCGCCACGGCGGCCCCCGGCGCCCCTACCGGGGCCATGCCCGCTGGCACCGTCCGGTGGCCTGGGTGCTCGCGGTGGTGATGGGCATAGGCGTGGTGGCCCTCGCCTTCGCCGCCGTCTACCGCAGCGCCTCCTCGGGCAATCGGCCGAGCTCCGATCCGCCGCCCGCGACCACCGGCGTGGACGCCCCGGCGGGCTCCCGGCCGGGCCCGCTGCCCTCCGTATCAGCGGATTCCGAGCCTCCGGTGGCTTCGGCGGCGCCCCGCCCCTGACCGGCCCCGCCGGAGGCCAGGGGCTCACCCGCCGCAACCGCTGTGACCTGCACGTATGCGCGTGCCCCCGGCAGGCTTATCCGATCCGGAATTTCTTCGGAACTTGTCGTGTACCACGGCGTTTACCGGAGCCCCGGTAGACCTACTCTTGATGTATGGACGGGCCTGGAGACCCACCTGAGGGCACGCCCGAGGGTGTCCCGGCAGGTGGGGACGACGAGTACCGATCCGTCGTCTTCGACGAATCGTTCGTCCGCGCTGCCCGCCTGCAGGAGCTCTCCGCCAGCGAGCGCATGGGTGATCACGCGCTCGCCGTCCGCACCCGGCACGTGTGGTCCCGGGTCAGCACCTCCCGGCAGGTCCTCGTCCTCGTGATCCTCATAGCCCTGGCCTTCGGCACGGCCGTCTACATGGGATTGCGCCATCCCTACAAGGACCCGGTCGTGCCCGCGGCCGAGCCGATGCGCGCCATGCTCGTGCCGCTGGCCCCCAAGGAGCCGGTGCCCGGCGGCGGCGCGCAGGAGCTGTTCGACCGCAGCCCCGCCGCGCAGTTCCGGCTCGGCACCGAAGGCGTGAATCTGCCCCCGGCGCGCAGCACCCAGCACTTCTCCGAGAGCCAGGTGATGGCGGCCCTCGCCGCCGCCAAGGAGTACACGGTCAAGTCGGCCCTCGACCCGGCCGTGCTCACCGGAGGCTCCCAGCGGACCGTCCGGCTGCTGCTGGACCCGGCCCAACTCGACCAGTTCGACCGGAGCTTCGACCGGCCCGCGAACGACGGGCGGCACGCGGCCACGGCCTGGCTCGTGCGCTTCGACCCGGCGCGGGTCGCCCTCGTGGACACGCCCGTCCGCACGCGCGGCGTCTTCCACATCTCCGAGAGCGGGCCGGCGACGCTGGAGGTCTCCGCCGACCACACCTTCGTCTACGCCGTCCGCCCGGCGACCGGCCCGCAGGACGCGTCGCTGTTCACCGTGCGGCGCGAGATGCGGTTCCGGTTCGACCGGGACGGGCTGCAGGAGCACCACCTGATCGTGGTGCAGAGCTATCTGCAGGCCGGCCCGCAGTCCTGCTCGGCCGACGACGAGGCCTACCTGCGGCCCCTCCTGGCCGGCCAGAAGCCGGACGGATCCGTGCCGGGCACGGATCCGTACAGCACGGATCCGCCTGCCGGCGCGGTGTGCGGGGTGCTGGGGCGCTAGCCGTTTCGCCGAACGTGGGGGTCGCCCACGGTTCGGCACCGCCGGGATCCGGCGCGGTGGCTGATCGCCGCCGCGGCGGAAAGAGTTTGCCGAGCCCGGCAAAGTTCTGCAGCCGCGAGGCCTGAGGCGCCGCCGGCGCGGAATCCGCCGAGCCCGGCAAGGACTCCCCGCCGCGACGGCGCTCAGCACCCACCGGCCGTTCCGGCGGTGCCGTACGACCCCGGTCCCGGCCGGAAACCCGGGCGAAAAGGCCGCTAGGCCTTCTCCGTGCCCTCCGAGGGTCCCTCGGGGCCCTTCCCGGGGTCCTTGGGGGAGCCGCTCCCCGAAGGGCCGGGGCGGCCCGTGAACGCGTCCCGCAGGCGCCCGCCGAGGTCGCCCGCGCCGCCGGCGATGTCCCGCACCAGCCCCATCAGGGGGTCCTTGCTCGCCTTCACCGACTCCGCGTAGTGGTTCGCCGACTCCCGGAAGGAGTCGGTCACCGACGCGTCCTTGTCCTCGTCGCGCCGCGGGTAGTGCCCGTCCATGATCCGCTGGAAGTCCCGGCTCGCGGCCCACTTCTTCAGCTCCGCCGCCCGCACGGTGGTGAACGGGTGGCTGCGCGGCAGCACGTTCATGATCTTGAGGACGGAGTCGCGCAGGTCCCCGCCCGCCTCGTACTCCTCGGCCTGCGCGAGGAACGCGTCGACGTTCATCTCGTGCAGGTGGTTGCCGCCCGCGATCTTCATCAGGCCGCGCATCGAGGCCTGGACGTCCTGGCCCACCAGCAGCCCCGCCCGGTCCGCGGACAGCTCCGACTTGCGGAACCACTCCCGCAGTGCCGTCACGATCGCCATGATCGCGACGTTGCCCAGGGGGATCCAGGCGACCTTGACGGCGAAGTTCGTCAGGAAGAGCAGGATGGTGCGGTAGACGGCGTGCCCGGAGAGGGCGTGCCCCGCCTCGTGGCCGACGACGGCCCGCATCTCCTCCTCGTCGAGCAGCTCGACCAGGCCCGTGGTGACGACGATGACGGGCTCGTCCAGGCCGATGCACATCGCGTTGGGCTGGGGGTCCTGCGTGACGTACATCGGCGGGACCTTCGGCAGGTCCAGGAGGTAGCAGGCGTCCAGCAGCATGGTGTGCAGGTGCTGGAACTGCTGCTCGCCCACGCGCACCGAGTCCGACAGGAACAGCAGGCGCAGGCTGCGCTCGGGCAGCAGCCCGCTCAGCGCCTTGAAGACCGTGTCGAAGCCGCTCAGCTTGCGCAGCGCCACGAGGGCGGAGCGGTCCGCCGGATGCTCGTAGGCGCGGGAGGAGATGCCCGGGAAGCGCCTTCGCTGCCGGCCGGGCAGCCGGTCCCCCGGAGCGTGGCCGTTGCTGCCGTTGCTGCTGTCACTCATCGAGACCCCCTCGGCGGCGTATGCACCTTCCGGACCCCACCCTAGGCGCTGCCGCCGGCGGGGCTACCGTGGAGGCATGTCCCCTTTGCATGCACTCGCCGCGCAGCCAGGCGTCACCGAGCTCCTCGCCGTCTCCAAGGACGACACGGGGCCGGGGCCCGTCATCCGTACGGTGCTCATCGTCGGCGTGGTCGGGATCGTCTTCCTGGCCTGGTTCCTGCTGCGCGGCTACAAGAAGGACTGACGCGGGAGGGAAGGACGGCGGAAGAACGGCTGACGCCGCGCCGCAAGGCGTGGAGTCGGCGTGAGCCCGCCCGCGGCCCCCGCATACGATGTGGCAGAAGTCTCTGCCCGCTACCGTCCCGGATAGGTCCTGCCGACGATGACTGCCTTCGCCTCAGCGCACACCGCCCTCGCCACCCTCGCCTCCGAGGGCGAGCACGTCGATACGCACGCGAGCATCAGCCCGTTCATGACCGGCGGCGCCGCCCTGGTCATCCTGCTGCTCCTGCTGTGGGTCACCACCCGCTTCAACCGCGACCGCTGAGCGAGCCGGTCCCTGGGCGTCCGGCCTCCGGCCGCGCCCAGTAGGGTCTGCACGCATGGGAGAGCAGACAGGGCCCGTGAAGCGGCGGCTCGGCGTGATGGGCGGGACCTTCGACCCGATCCACCACGGCCACTTGGTCGCCGCGAGCGAGGTGGCCGCGCGTTTCCACCTGGACGAGGTGGTCTTCGTACCGACGGGACAGCCGTGGCAGAAGAGCCACCGCGAGGTGTCGCCGGCGGAGGACCGCTATCTGATGACGGTGATCGCCACGGCGTCCAACCCGCAGTTCTCGGTCAGCCGGATCGACATCGACCGCGGCGGCCCGACGTACACCACGGACACGCTCCGTGAGCTGGCCGCGCTCAACGACGACTCGGACCTGTTCTTCATCACGGGCGCCGACGCGCTGTCCCAGATCCTCACCTGGCGGGACACGGAGGAGCTGTTCTCCCTGGCCCACTTCATCGGCGTGACCCGGCCCGGCCACATACTGACCAACCCCGGGCTGCCGGAGGGCGGCGTCTCCCTCGTCGAGGTGCCGGCCCTCGCGATCTCCTCCTCGGACTGCCGGGCGCGCGTGGCGCAGGGCGATCCGGTCTGGTATCTGGTCCCCGACGGTGTCGTGCGCTACATCAACAAGCGCAAGCTCTACCGGCACTGAGGCACGGACCGAGGGGTACCGAGGGGAACCGGTGAACGACCGACAGGACCCGTACGCACACCAGCCGCAGGTGTACGGCTACGACGCCTACGGGCAGCCGGTGTACCGGCCGGACGCGCCCGAGCTGGTCTACGACCCGTACGGTCAGCCGGTGCAGCAGCAGCCCTATCCTCCGCAGGAGCCCGTGCACGGGGCCCAGGGCGGCGGGTACGGCGGGTACGACGCGGCGGGCGGCTACGACCCGTACGGCATGCCCGCGCAGGAGTCCTCTCAGCAGCCCGTCCAGCAACCTGTTCAGCAGCCCGTCCAGCAGCAGTGGATCCCGCGGCAGGCGGGCCCGCCCTACGCCGGGGGGCAGGGTGCCCAGGCGCCCGGAGCGCGGGCCCCCGAGCCGTACGAGCAGCAGCCCCGGGAATCCGCGGCCGGTCCGCAGGCCGCGTCCGGCGGGCCGGGCGGGCAGGCCCCCGGCAGCGACGCCGATCCCACCGCGGCGGCGGACTACCGCACCGAGCAGTTCTCGTTCATCGAGGAGCCCGACGAGGACTCCGAGGACGTCATCGACTGGCTCAAGTTCAGCGAGAGCCGCACCGAGCGGCGCGACGAGCGCAAGCGCAAGGGCCGCAACCGGATCGTGGCGCTCGCCGTGGTGCTCGTCCTCGCGGTGGGCGGCGCGGCGGCCTACCTGTTCCTGAGCGGCCCGGACGACAAGAAGGGCGCGGCCGCGTCCGGCGGCGGGCAGAAGCGCGACGTGATCGTCGTCCACCTGCGGCAGACGCACGGCGGCGGCTCCTCCACGGCCTTGCTGGTCGACAACGAGACCACCCGGAAGGGCACCACGGTCCTGCTGCCGAACACCCTGGCCGTCGCCAAGGAGGGCGGCGCGGGCGCAACGACGCTCGGCAAGTCCGTCCAGGACGACGGCACCGGCGCGACCCGGGACGCCCTGAACACGCTGCTGGGCTCCGACATCAAGGGCAGCTGGCGGCTGGACACGCCCTACCTGGAGAACCTGGTGGAGCTCGTCGGCGGCATCGAGGCCGACACGGACACGGACGTCCCCGGCGAGAAACAGGGCGACGGGCCGGTGGTCCGGCGCGGCACCGCGCAGAGCCTGAGCGGCCGCATGGCGGTGGCCTACGCCACCTACCGGGGGCCCGGCGAGGACGAGGGCAAGCAGCTCACCCGGTTCGGCCAGGTCATGCAGGCGGTGCTGAAGAAGATGCCGGCCGACGGCGCCTCGGCGACGCGCACCGTGGAGACGCTGGCGCAGATCCCCGACCCGTCGCTGTCCACCGAGCAGCTGGGCGCCTCCCTGGCCCACCTCGCGGCGCTGGCCAAGAAGGGCTCGTACGCCACCTCCGTGCTCCCCGTGCAGCAGGACGGCACCCTCGGCGAGAAGGCCACCGGCGGGCTCGTCAAGGACGTCCTGGGCGGCACGGTGCGCAACACCGACCCGAACGCGGCGCCCCGGGTGAGCGTGAAGAACGCCACAGGCGGCAAGGGCGCGGCGACCTCCGCGCAGATCACCTTGGTCAACAGCGGCTACAGCGTGATCGACGGCGGCACGGCGGGCGCCGCGGAGACGGCCTCGGCGGTGCTCTACGCGGACGAGAAGCGGGCGGCGCAGGCCCGGGAGGTCGCCAAGACCCTGGGGCTGCCGGCGGGCGCCGTGAAGCAGGCAAAGGACGCCGGCACGGCCGACGTCACCGTGGTCCTGGGCAAGGACTACAAGGGCTGAGCACGGCTGATCACGCTGGTCACGGGGGCGGGGACACCGCGGTCGGCGGTCACGGACGGTGGCCGCCGAAATGCCCAGGAGGGCCACCGGTGGGTCGTGAGACCCTTGATGGGTACCTGACCCCCTTCGACCGAAAGCATGGCTTGTGACCGCCACGGACCGCTCCATCGAGCTCATCAAGGCCGCCGCCCAGGCGGCCGCCGACAAGCTCGCGCACGACATCATCGCGTACGACGTCAGCGACGTACTGTCGATCACCGACGCCTTCCTGCTGGCCTCGGCCCCCAACGACCGCCAGGTCAAGTCGATCGTCGACGAGATCGAGGAGCACCTGCTCAAGGAGCTCGGCGCCAAGCCGGTGCGCCGCGAGGGCGACCGTGACGCCCGCTGGGTGCTGCTGGACTACGTCGACATCGTCGTCCACGTGCAGCACAGCGAGGAGCGCGTCTACTACGCCCTGGAGCGGCTGTGGAAGGACTGCCCGGAGATCGAGCTGCCCGCCGACGCCGCCGCCACCCGCGGCAAGGGCGAGGAGCACGCCCGGGCCCGGGCCGCGGAGGCCGGCGAGGGCTTCGACGACGCGGGCCGGTGAGCTGAGCTGACCAGCAAGAGCAGCGGCCGCCGCATCGTCCTGTGGCGGCACGGCCAGACCGCCTGGAACCTGGAGCGCCGCTTCCAGGGCTCCACGGACATCGAGCTGACCGGGACCGGCGTCGCGCAGGCGCGCCGGGCCGCCCGGCTGCTGGCCGGGCTCCGGCCGGACGCCATCATCGCCTCGGACCTCCAGCGGGCCGCGGCGACGGCGGCGGAGCTCGCCGCGGTCACCGGCCTGGAGGTCAGCCACCACTCCGAGCTGCGCGAGACGTACGCGGGCGTGTGGCAGGGCCTCACGCACGAGGAGATCATCGCGCGGTACGGCGAGGAGTACACGGCGTGGAAGCGCGGCGAGCCGGTCCGGCGCGGCGGCGGCGAGCTGGAGACCGAGGTCGCCGACCGGGCCGCCCCGGTCGTCCTGGAGCAGGCTGGGAAGCTGCCCGAGGACGGCACGCTCGTCGTCGTCAGCCACGGCGGCACCATCCGCACCACCATCGGCCGGCTGCTCCAGCTGGAGTCCCGGTCGTGGGAGGCGCTGGGCGGCCTCACCAACTGCTGCTGGTCCGTGCTGGGCGAGGGTGCGCGCGGCTGGCGCCTGCTGGAGCACAACGCGGGAACGCTCCCCGAGCCGGTCCTCGGCGACGACGACTGAGCGCCGCCGGGGCGCCCCGGGCCCGGATTTCACATCGGGGCAGGTGGCAGGCTAAAGTTCTTCTTGTTCGCGGGGAACGCCGGGGGAAACGCCGGAAGACCTGAGAACAGCGGGGCTATAGCTCAGTTGGTAGAGCGCCTGCATGGCATGCAGGAGGTCAGGAGTTCAATTCTCCTTAGCTCCACAGTTCGAAATGATCCCGTCTCCGTCACCGGAGGCGGGATCGTTTGCTTTACCGGCACATTCCCGTGGCAGAATCCGGCTGTCGGGAGCGGAGGACGAGCCGAAGGGGAGGGAACGGCTGACCCATGGGTGCTCACAGCCGGAAGTGCGACTGGTGCGGCAGCGGCACGCCGATCGTCCGAGACATGGAACCGCTCAACTCGGCCTACCAGTACTGGTGCGTGGAGTGCGCACGGGCGCTGATCATAAAAGGCGACCCCATCGAGACCTACCGCGAGCTGGAGGGCGAGCCGATCTACGGCCGGCTGCTGGACGAGCACTGCGCCCTGAAGCGCTTCTACTCCTTCGCGACAGCCTGAGGGCCGCGCACGCCGGGGCAACCCCCCGGGGAGGCGGACACGTCCTGAGGGGTGAAGCTGCCGCCGGGAACGGCCGGCGGCACGGGGGAAGCATGCGGAGGACACCGCGTGACCGAAACAGTCGTCAGCCCGGCCGGCTCCGGAGAGGGCTCCGAAGCGCCCGTGGCCGAACTCACACCCTTCCTCGACGCCCTGCGCGTTCCGCCGGTGCTCCGGCCCGGCCGGACCGAAGCGCTCCACGGCATCGAGATCGAACAGACCGCCACCTGGGTCCGGCTGCACTCACAGCTGCCGCCCACCCGCGTATGGGCCTACGAGGGCCACGTCCCGGGGCCGACGATCGAGGTGCGCCGCGGCCGCCGGCTGCGCGTCACCTGGAGCAACCGCCTCACCGGGCCCCACCCGGTGACCGCCGTGGAGGCCTCGCAGGCGCCCGGCGCGCCGGTGCCCGACACGCTGCCCGGCCGCGGCGGGGCCGCACCGCTGGCCGACGTCGCCGCGCTGCCGCCGTGGACGGTCACCCACCTGCACGGCGCGCCCACCGGCGGCGGCAACGACGGCTGGTCCGAGAACGCCGTCGCGCCCGGTGACAGCCAGCTCTCCGAATATCCCAACGACCACCGCGCGGTTGCCTGGTGGTACCACGACCACGCCATGGATATCACCCGGTGGAACGTCTTCGCGGGCCTGGCGGGGATGTACCTCGTGCGGGACGACGAGGAGGACGCCCTGCACCTGCCCTCGGGCGGGCACGAGATCCCGCTGATCGTCCAGGACCGCAACCTCGACACGGACCCGGACGGCAGGCTGTCCGGACGGCTGCTCCACAAGACCGTGATCGTCGGCAAGGACGCGCAGGGAAAGAACGTCACCCGGGCCTTCAACGGCCCGTACACCCTTGTCAACGGCGTCATCTGGCCGCATCTGGACGTGACGGCGCGGTGGTACCGCTTCCGGCTGCTCAACGCCTCCAACGCCCGCACCTACGACCTCCGGCTGGTGGACGACGAGACGGGCGCGCCGGTGCGGGGAGCGGCCTGGCGGATCGGCACGGACGGCGGGCTGCTGCCGCGCCCCCTGCCGCTGGACGGGCCGCTGTCCGTGGCGCCCGCCGAGCGGATGGACGTGCTGATCAACTTCGGCCTGCTGCGGGGTCGCCGCGTCCGCCTGGTCAACGAGGCGCCGGGGGTCGTGTACCCGCAGGTCATGGAGTTCCGGGTGGCGGACGACGAGGAGGACGACCCGTTCGTGCTGCCGCCGGTGATCTCCAGCTCCTTCGAGCGGATCACCCATGACACGGCGCCCGGGCACGAGCACCGGCTGATCGCGCTGGTCCCGCCCGGCACGGCGGGGAACGCCCACCCGGGCATGTGGGAGATGCGGAAGGCCGAGCCCGGGGACGTGCAGATCCCGGGTGAGGGCGTGATCCAGGTCAAGGGCGCGGACGGCAAGCTGCGCACGTACCGCAGGACCGCCCGGACCTTCGACGACGCGCTGGGCTTTATGGTCACCTACGACGGCTGGGAGCAGTGGAGCTTCCTCAATCTGGGCGGTCCCACGCACCCCATGCACATCCACCTGATCGACTTTCAGGTGCTGAGCCGGGACCTCTACCCGGCGGGCCCGGAGAGCCCGTTCGACACGGCCCTGGGCGGCACGCTGTCGCCGCTGGAGCACGGGGGGACGGCGCCGGTGCCGGACGGCGACGCGGGCTGGAAGGACGTGATCCAGGTGCCCGCCGGGCAGATGGTGAACGTGATCGGCCGCTTCCGCGGTGCGCGCGGCCGGTTCATGTACCACTGCCACCTGCTGGAGCACGAGGACATGGGGATGATGCGTCCGTTCGTGGTGATGCCGGGCGAGGTACTGAAGTTCCACCACGGGGAGCACGGCGGCCACGGCCACGGCGGTCACTCGGGCTGACGCCGCCGCCGGTGCCGGCGCATCGCAGGGCGGCCAGGGCGAGGAAGGCCGCCGCGGCCGCCGGGTAGCCGGCGTCGAGCAGCATCTGGCCGCCGCTCTGGTGGAGTTCGGGCCGGCCCTCGACGCTGTGCGGGACCCGCCACAGCACGTACGAGCAGAACAGCACGGCGGCCGCCGCGGTCCCCGCCCACCAGGCGGGGCTGCGGCGCTCGGCCGCCTCGCGGGCGAGCAGCAGCCCGGCCGGCACGCACCACACCCAGTGGTGCGACCAAGAGACGGGGCTGACGAGCAGCGCGGTGGCCGCGCAGGACAGGGCGCCCCAGGCGGCGCCCCGCGGCCCCACGCGCCGGGTTCGTACGGCCACGGCCAGGCCGAGGACGGTGACGGCCGCCGCGGCGACCGCCCACCACGGGCCGGGGTCGCCGGTGTGCAGCAGCCGGGCGAGGACGCCGCGCAGCGACTGGTTGGCGGTGTCCTCGGCGTGGCCCACCCGCTCGGCGGCGAAGACGGCGTCGGTCCAGAAGCGGCGCGAGTCGTGCGGCAGGGCCAGCGCGGCGAGTGCCGCCGTGCCGCCGAAGGCGGCGGTGGCGACGGCCGCCCGGCGCAGCCACGCCCCGCCGTCCGCCCGGCGGGCCAGGCCCGTGGCGGCCAGGTGGACGACGAACAGGGCGGGGGTGAGCTTGATGCCCGTCGCGAGGCCGGTGCCGAGGCCCGCCCAGCGGTGCCCGGCCGGCCGCGTCAGGTCCCACAGCACCAGGACGGCGACGAGGAGGTTGACCTGGCCGTTGCGCAGGGTCTGCCAGACGGGCTCGCACCAGACGCACAGGGCGGCGGCCGTGAGCGTCACGGCGGCCCGCGGGCGGCCGTCGACGAGCCGTACGGAGAGGTGGGTGAGGGCGAGCAGCAGGCCGAGGTTGACGAGCTCGGTGAGGACGCGCAGCGCGGTCGTGCCGGGCAGGGTGAGGGCGGTGAACAGGAGCGCCGCGAAGGGCGGGTAGGTGGCGGGCAGGCCGCGGTGCGTGGCGCGCATCGCGTAGAGGTCGCCGCCGGTGCGGACGGTCCAGCCCTCGGCGCGGTAGACGAGGACGTCGATGGAGGCGACGTGGGAGGCCCGCTGGGCGAGGAGGAAGAGACCGAAGGAGACCAGACAGCCCGCGGCGGCGGCCAGGGTGCTGCGGCGGCCGGGGCGGCCGGGCCAGGCTGTCACGAGGAGCGCTCCGGTTCCACGAGTGACAAAACGAGGAGGTGAGGAGTGAGGGGTGAGGCGTGATGCTGACAAATCGGACGAATAGGGGGCGATGTTATCCCATTCGCCCGGCTTCCCGGCGCCGGTGGGCAGCCGATTTGGCAGGTGGAGGGGGTGTCCGTGTAATGTTGTCGATGTCGCCAGGGGAACCGGAAAGGGAAACCCGGCGGCGAGCATCGCAAGGGGCTATAGCTCAGTTGGTAGAGCGCCTGCATGGCATGCAGGAGGTCAGGAGTTCAATTCTCCTTAGCTCCACAGGAGATAAGCGGGTCGTCCGGAAACGGGCGGCCCGCTTTTTCGTGCGCTCAGCGCTCCTTGCCGAGCTGCTCCTTGTCGAGTCTCAGGGCCAGCGCCGGGCAGCGGCGCACGGCCCGCTGCGCCCGGCCCCGCAGGTGGTCCGGCACCCCCGCGTCCGCGAGCGAGGGATAGCCGTCCGGCCCGATCCGTACGAGCTGGGGCAGCAGGCCCGCGCACAGCCCGTGCCCCTCGCACAGCGTCCAGTCCACCGCCAGCCGCTCCACGCGTCGCGGGCCGTCCGCGGCGGCGTCCGCGCCGGCGCCCGAGGGCAGCGGTAGCACCCCGGCCGTGGGGCGCCCGCAGCCGCCGTTCAGGACGTGCGCCGCCAGGTCGTCGGTGAAGGCCGACAGCGCGCTCAGGACGAACCGTGCCGCGCCGTCCGGGTGCCCGCACGCCCCGCGGCCCCGCACCGCCCCGGCCGCCTCCCGCACGCGCTCCAGGGCGCCCTGGCCGGCGCCCGCCGCCACGTCCGCGAGCGCCCCGGCGAGCGACGGCAGCCCGGACCGGCACGGCCCGCACTGCCCGGCCGACTCGGCGGCCAGCCAGTGCGCGGCCCGTACGGTCTCGCCCAGCGGGCAGGTGTCCGCGGGCAGCGCCAGCACGGCACCCACCCCGAGGGCCCCGCCGCACTCCGCGAGGCCCCCGTAGGAGACCCGGGCCCGGGCTGCCGTCGCCGTGTCCAGCCACGCGCCGTGGCAGCCGCCCGTCAGCACCCCCTGCGGGGCGGGAGCGGCGCCGCACACCTTCAGCACGTACGCGAGCGGCACGCCGCCCGGCACCTCCACGACCTGCGGCTCGGGCACCGCGCCCGAGACGGTCAGCAGCAGGGTGCCCGGATCGCCCGGGGCGCCCGTGGCCGCGTAGCCCTCGGCGCCCAGGCGGGCGGCGAGGGCGAGTTGGGCGAACGTCTCCGCGTTGGACAGCAGCGTCGGCGCGCCGCCCAGGCCCTCGCGCGAGGCCCGGTCGTGCCGCCCGGGCGGCAGCGGCAGCCCGCCGTCGGCGGCCCGCAGCAGCGCCGAGGACTCGCCCGACACCAGCCGCTCGGGCAGGCGCACCACCCGGGCCCGTACGGACCGGGCCCGCCGGTCGGCGAGCCCCCGCTCGGCCAGCGCCTCGCGCACCGAGGCCTCGGCCGCCGCCCGGGTCACCCCGACCACCACGGAGCCCGCGCCGAGGGCCGCCGCCGTCAGCAGTGCCCCGTCCAGCACCAGGTGCGGGGCCCGCGCGAGCAGCACCGCGTCCTTGCGGCTGGACGGGTCGCCCTCGCAGCCGTTGACCACCACGGCGGGGGCCGCGCCGCGCCGCCGCACCGCCTGCCTCACCGCTTGGAGCTTGCGCGCGAAGGGGAAGCCCGCGCCGCCCCGGCCGCGCAGCGCGACCGCCTCCGCGAGGGCCGTCAGCTGCGCCTCGGTGTGCTGGGGGAGCGAGCCGTGGACCGACAGGTGGGCGCTGCGGTCGAGCCGGGCCGCCCGGTCCAGCCCGGCCAGCAGGCGCGGGCGGCCGAGGGCGAGGACGGCCGGCTGTTCGGGGAGCGCCGGGCTCACCGGGCCCGGCCCGGAGCGACGGCGTCACCGGTGCGGTCGGGGAATGCGAGCAGGTGGAGGAGGTCCATGGCTCGGCACCGTAGGGAGCCCACCGGCGGCGTGCGGTCCGCTTCGCGCAACCCCGGTGCGAGGGGCCTCACCACTGCTAACGTCGGGTCTTTTGCCCCTGCCGGTCTCTCCGGCGCCTCCTTGATCTCTTCTTGACGAACTCATGCCCCACGGTTGAGGAGTTCGCCGAAAGAGTGACGCACTGTGGGCGTGCTCATGCCAGCACGCCCCGCTGTTTGCGACCACTCGTTTCGCAGGGGGTTCCATGAGATCAAGCCGCTCCCGTGTGCGCGCCGGACTGGCCCTGGCGGCAGCGCTGCCGCTGGCCGCCGGGGCGCTCGCGCTCGGCACGCCCACCGCCCTGGCGGCCCAGGCAGGGCCCGGGCCGCACGACCGGCAGGCGCTGGCGGGCACCAAGCCGCTGTGGGCGACGCCCTCGGCCGACCGCGGCACGGCCGACGCGTCGGAGAAGGTCACCGCCCGCGTCTACCTCGCCGGCCGCGACGCCAAGGGCCTCGCCGCCTACGCCCGGGCCGTCTCCGACCCGGCGTCCGCCTCGTACGGCAAGTACTTGACGGCGCGCCAGGCGAAGGAACGATTCGCGGCGACGAAGGAACAGATAGCCGGGGTCACCGGCTGGCTGACCTCCTCCGGCCTGAAGGTGACCGGCACCAACGACCACTACGTCACCGTAACCGGCGACGCCGCCGCGGCCAGGAAGGCCTTCGGCACCGAGCTGCACCGCTACGTCAAAGACGGCCGCACCTACCACGCGCCCTCCACCACGGCCTCCGTTCCCGCCGCGCTCGACGGCGCCGTCCTGACCGTCGTGGGCCTGAACGACGCCCCGCGCCTGGCCAAGCACCGCGAGACCCTTCCCGGCCCGTCGGCCGCCTTCCGCAACGCCGGCCCGTTCTCCACGTACTACGGCTCGAACGTGAACAAGAGCCTGCCGTCCGCCTACGGCTCCCACGCGCCGTACGCGATCAAGGGCTACACGGGCAAGCAGCTGCGCGCCGCGTACGGGGCGAAGAACTTCACCGGCAAGGGCGTCACGATCGCCATCACCGACGCCTACGCCTCCCCGACCATCGCCCAGGACGTCCAGCAGTACGCCAAGCGCAACGGCGACAAGAGCTGGAGCAAGGGCCAGTACTCCCAGGTGCTGCCCGCCGGCTGGACGCACACCGGCGAGAAGGAGTGCGACGCCTCCGGCTGGTACGGCGAGGAGACCCTCGACATCGAGGCCGCCCACGCCGTCGCCCCGGACGCCGGCATCGTCTACGTCGCCGGCGCCTCCTGCCAGGACGACGACCTGATCGACGCCCTGCACAAGATCGTCGACGGGCGGCTCGCGGACATCGTCTCCAACTCCTGGGGCGACGTCGAGAGCAACGAGACCCCGGACGTGGCCGCTGCCTACGACCAGGTCTTCCAGACCGGCGCCGTCGAGGGCATCGGCTTCTACTTCTCCTCCGGCGACGACGGCGACAACGTCGCCAAGCACGGCACCAAGCAGGCCGACACGCCCGCCAACTCCCCGTGGGTCACCTCGGTCGGCGGCACCTCCCTCGCCGTCGGCAAGGGCGACAAGTACTTGTGGGAGACCGGCTGGGGCACCCACAAGGCGGAGCTCTCCAAGGACGGCCTGAGCTGGGAGGGGTCGGTCTTCACGGGCGGCGCCGGCGGCGGCACCAGCAAGATCCACCAGCAGCCGTTCTACCAGCGCGGCGTCGTCCCCGACGCCCTCGCCAAGGCGGGCGGCAGCACCCCCATGCGCGTCGGGCCCGACATCGCGGCCGTCGCCGACTCCAGCACCGGCTTCCTCGTCGGCCAGACCCAGACCTTCCCCGACGGCTCGGTGAAGTACGACGAGTACCGCATCGGCGGCACCTCCCTCGCCGCCCCGGTGATCGCCGGCGTCCAGGCGCTCGCCCAGCAGGCCCGCCACGGCGTGCCGATCGGCTTTGCCAACCCCGCCATCTACGACCGGTACGGCACCGCCGCCTACCACGACGTCACCGACCACCCGCTCGGCAAGGGCCAGGGCATCGGCGTCGTCCGCGTCGACTACAAGAACAGCGTGGACGCCAAGGACGGCCTGGTCACCACGCTGCGCAGCCTCGGCGGCGACAGCTCGCTCTCGGCCGTTCCCGGCTACGACGACGTCACCGGCGTGGGCACGCCGGGAGACTCCTACGTGACGTCGTAC
Source organism: Streptomyces roseoverticillatus (assembly GCF_000719265.1). GTDB lineage: Bacteria > Actinomycetota > Actinomycetes > Streptomycetales > Streptomycetaceae > Streptomyces > Streptomyces roseoverticillatus. Next base: position 185,350 of record NZ_JOFL01000009.1, read on the forward strand.
GTGCCGGGGCACCGGCGCTGAGCAGGGCGAACCGCGCCCCGTAAGGAGCGCGGGGCGGTTTCCTATGCGGCTCCGCCGCGTGGGCGCGAGCAACCGCGGACGGCCCGCACCCGCCGGACAAGGCCCGCCGGCACGGCGCTCACCCGGGGCCACAGGGCCCGCACCGACGGTGCGGGCCCTGTGGCCCCTGCGGTAATCTGACTCCATGCGTGCCGTACGCCTTCTGCTTAGCGGGCCGCGCTGATCAGTACCGACCGGTGACCACGGTCGGCATCGGCGCGGCGTCCCCTCCTGTGCGAGGGGATTTTTCATTTCCGCAGGTGCCGCAGGTAGAGACGACGACGATCGATGGAGCTTTGAGGACGATGAGCGAGACCAACACCGCCGCCGAGGTGGCTGCCCCGCACCGCTACACGGCCGCGCTGGCCGCCGACATCGAGGCACGCTGGCAGGACGCCTGGGACGCCGAGGGCACGTACGAGGCGCCCAACCCCAGCGGTGACCTGGCGGGCGACCCGGCGGTCGTGGCACGCCCCAAGAAGTTCATCATGGACATGTTCCCGTACCCCTCGGGTGCGGGCCTGCACGTCGGCCACCCGCTCGGCTACATCGCCACCGACGTCTACGCGCGCTACCACCGCATGACCGGGCACAACGTCCTGCACACCCTGGGCTTCGACGCCTTCGGCCTGCCCGCCGAGCAGTACGCCGTGCAGACCGGCACCCACCCGCGGGTCTCCACCGAGGCCAACATCGTCAACATGAAGGCGCAGCTGCGCCGCCTGGGCCTGGGCCACGACAAGCGCCGCTCGTTCGAGACGATCGACCCGGCCTACTACAAGTGGACCCAGTGGATCTTCCTGCAGATCTTCAACTCCTGGTACGACGAGGAGGCGAAGAAGGCCCGCCCGATCGCCGAGCTGGTCGAGCAGTTCGAGAGCGGCCGGCGCGAGGTCCCGGGCACGCGCGCGTGGAGCGAGCTGAGCGCCGCCGAGCGCGAGGACGTCCTGGGCGGCTACCGCCTGGCCTACGCCTCCGACGCGCCCGTCAACTGGTGCCCCGGCCTGGGCACCGTGCTGGCCAACGAGGAGGTCACCGCGGACGGCCGCTCCGAGCGCGGCAACTTCCCCGTCTTCAAGTCCAAGCTGCGCCAGTGGAACATGCGGATCACCGCGTACGCGGACCGCCTGCTGGAGGACCTGGACGCCCTGGACTGGCCCGAGGCCATCAAGCTCCAGCAGCGCAACTGGATCGGCCGCAGCGTCGGCGCCCGCGTCGACTTCGCCGTCGAGGGTCACGCGGACGCCAAGGTCACCGTCTTCACCACCCGCCAGGACACCCTCTTCGGCGCCACCTACCTGGTCGTCGCGCCCGAGCACCAGCTGGTGACCGAGGACGAGGCGCACCGCTCCGCCATCCCGGCCGCCTGGCCCGAGGGCACCCACGAGGACTGGACCGGCGGGCACGCCACCCCGGCCGAGGCCGTCGCCGCCTACCGCAAGGAGGCCGCCGCCAAGTCCGACGTCGAGCGCCAGGCCGACGCCAAGGAGAAGACCGGCGTCTTCACCGGCGTCTACGCGATCAACCCGGTCAGCGGCGACAAGCTGCCCGTCTTCACCGCCGACTACGTCCTCATGGGCTACGGCACCGGCGCGATCATGGCCGTCCCCGCGCACGACAGCCGCGACTTCGCCTTCGCGCGCGCCTTCGACCTGCCGATGCGCTGCGTCGTGCAGCCGGCCGACGACCGCGGCACCGACCCGGCCGCCTGGGCCGAGTCCTTCGACTCGTACGACGCCGAGATCATCAACTCGGCCGGGGAGGGCGTCTCCCTGGACGGCCTGGTCGTGAACGACGCGAAGGCCCGCATGGCCGCGTGGCTGACCGAGCAGGGCATCGGCGAGGCCACCGTCAACTACCGTCTGCGCGACTGGCTCTTCAGCCGCCAGCGCTACTGGGGCGAGCCCTTCCCGATCGTCTACGACGAGCAGGGCGTCGCCCACTCGCTGCCCGAGTCGATGCTGCCGCTGGAGCTGCCCGAGGTCGAGGACTACTCGCCGCGCACCTTCGAGCCCGACGACGCCGACACCGAGCCCGAGACCCCGCTCTCCCGCAACGAGGAGTGGGTCAACGTCACGCTGGACCTCGGCGACGGCCCGAAGCGCTACCGCCGCGAGACCAACACCATGCCCAACTGGGCCGGCTCCTGCTGGTACGAGCTGCGCTACCTGGACCCGCACAACGACGAGCAGCTGGTCTCCCCCGAGGCCGAGCAGTACTGGATGGGCCCGCGCGAGGGTCAGCCGCACGGCGGCGTCGACCTGTACGTCGGCGGTGCCGAGCACGCCGTGCTGCACCTGCTGTACGCCCGCTTCTGGTCGAAGATCCTCTTCGACCTGGGTCACGTCTCCTCGGCCGAGCCGTTCCACAAGCTCTACAACCAGGGCATGATCCAGGCGTACGTCTACCGCGACGCGCGGGGCATCGCCGTCCCGGCCACCGAGGTGGAGGAGCGCGAGGGCGCGTACTACTACCAGGGCGAGAAGGTCAGCCGGCTGCTCGGCAAGATGGGCAAGTCCCTGAAGAACGCCGTCACGCCGGACGAGATCTGCGCCGAGTACGGCGCCGACACCCTGCGCCTCTACGAGATGGCGATGGGCCCGCTGGACGTCTCCCGCCCCTGGGACACCCGCGCCGTCATCGGCCAGTACCGGCTGCTGCAGCGCCTGTGGCGCAACGTCGTCGACGAGGCCACCGGCGAGGTCACCGTCGTGGACTCCGAGGCCGACGAGGCGACGCTGCGCGCCCTGCACAAGGCGGTCGACGGCGTCGGCCAGGACCTGGCGAACCTGCGCTTCAACACCGCCATCGCCAAGATCACCGAGCTGAACAACCACGTGACCAAGCTGAGCGAGGTCCCGCGGTCCGTCGCCGAGGCCATGGTGCCGCTGATCGCGCCGCTGGCCCCGCACATCGCCGAGGAGCTGTGGCACAAGCTCGGCCGCTCCGGCTCCGTGGTGCACGCGGACTTCCCCGTCGCCGACCCGGCTTACCTGGTCGACGAGGCCGTGACCTGCGTCGTCCAGATCAAGGGCAAGGTCAAGGCGCGCCTGGAGGTCCCGCCGTCCATCTCCGACGTGGAGCTGGAGAAGGCCGCGCTGGCCGACCCGGCGGTCGTCGCGGCGCTGGGCGGCGCGGGCATCCGCAAGGTCATCGTGCGGGCGCCGAAGCTGGTGAACATCGTCCCGGCGTAAGGTCCGGGTCCTTTCCGGTCAGGGCCGGTCCGGGACCGGCCCGGGGCCGGTCCGGGGCCGGTCCGGCCACTGAGGGTTCTTCCCTACGGGCAGGTTGGGGGTTCGTTCGGAACCCGCGGCCTGCCCGTGCCGTTTACGGTGGAGGGGAGACGGCGGACGCCGTCCCCACACCGTCCCGAGGAGCGTCATGGAAGCCGTGGCCGTGATCGTCGCACTGATCTTCGCGGTCCTCGTCGCGCTGGCAGTGATCGCCACGGTCAGGACGGTGCGGGCGGTCAAGCGCGGCGTGGACCGCACGGTCCACCAGGCGCGGCGCACGGTCGAGGACACCCGCCTCAAGGCCAGGCAGTTCGCCCAGCCCGGCGCGGCCGGGGAGGTCGCACAGCTGCGCCTCTCGCTGCGCACGTCGATGCGCGCCACGCAGGACGCCCTGCAGACCGCCGCCCCCGAGGACCCCTCGCTCTCCGAGGCGCTCGCCCTCTTCCAGCGCCTCAGTGCCCACGGCCGCGAGCTGGACGACGAGCTCAAGCGGCTGGAGACCGAGCCGGACAAGGCCCGGATCACGGCCCGCCTGCCCGAGCTCCGCGAACGCACGGCCCGCGTCAAGGACTCCGCGGACTCGCTGCGCTTCGCCGCCCAGGACCGCGCCCGGCGCTTCGCCGACGACGACCTGGAGACGCTGAGCGGCCAGATCCGCATGGAGGCGGGCGCGCTGCGGCACTGGAGCGATGAGGGGACGGGGGAAGCTGCGGGGATGAGCGGGGCCGCAGGGATGGGGGACGGGGCTGCGCGGGCGGGTGCCGGTGGGACAGCCGGTACAGCAAGTGCTGCCGAGGCTCCGGGGGCCGGGGCGCCGGCGGGGGAGCAGCAGGAACCGCAGGCGATCACCGGGCGGGACAGGGACCGGGACGCATGGCGCTCGCCGGGCTACTCGTGGCAGAAGGCCGGCCGGCCGGAAAGTGCGGGCTGACCGACACGCTGGGGGAATTGCGCCGCATGAGGTCTACCGCATGCGGCCCCGGCTGTCCGGCCGTCCCGCAGGATGATCACCTGTACGGGGCCCGTACTGCCGTCGGAGCGCCCCGGCGGGTAACCTCCGGAACATGTCCCGCCATGTCGCTGTGATTACTGATTCAACGGCCTATCTGCCGCAGCGGGCGATGGAGCGGCACAGCATCACCGCCGTACCGCTCACCGTCGTGCTGGGGGACGAGGCGCTCGAAGAGGGCACCGAGGTCTCGGCCCGCTGCGTGGCCCAGGCGCTGCAGAAGCGCAGGCCGGTGACCACTTCGCGGCCCGGCCCCGAGGTCTTCGCGGCGGCCTACCGCGCGGCCGCCGAGGCGGGTGCGGAGGGGATCGTCTCGCTGCACCTGTCGTCGGAGTTCTCCGGCACGTACGACGCGGCGGTCCTCGCGGCGCGCGACGCGGAGGTGCCGGTGCGGGTCGTGGACACCGGCATGGTCGCCATGGCCCTCGGCTTCTGCGCGCTGGCCGCCGCCGAGACGGCGGACGCCGGCGGCACCCTCGACGAGGCGGTCGCCGCCGCGGAGAAGCGCGCGCAGGGCACGGCCGCGTTCTTCTACGTCGACACCCTGGACTACCTCCGCCGGGGCGGCCGGATCGGCGCGGCCCAGGCCCTGCTGGGCTCGGCGCTCGCCGTCAAACCCCTGCTGCAGCTGGAGGGCGGCCGGATCGAGCTGCGCGAGAAGGTGCGCACGGCCTCCAAGGCCATCGCGCGGCTGGAGGAGATCGCGGTGGAGCGCGCGGGCGCGTCGCCCGTCGACATCGCCGTCCACCACCTGGCGGCGCCGGACCGCGCGACGGAACTGGCCGACCGCCTGCGAGAACGACTCCCGGCGCTGGAGGAGCTGCACGTCAGCGAGGTGGGAGCGGTCATCGGCGCCCACACGGGCCCGGGGCTGCTGGGCGTGGTGGTGGCGCCGAAGTAGGGGGAGCGGGCGGTCGGCGGGCGCGCGCCAGGCCCCTGGCCGCGGCGCCGGGCTTCCAGCTGGAGCTTCCGACCGGTTCTTTCGGCTCAGCATCCGCCGTTCTTGCCGGGGCGGCAGCAACTCTTCCGCCGCATCGGTGCTTCACCACCACGGCGAGGGGCCGGCGGAATCGGTGGTCACCGGAAGTGACGGGCATCGGACCCGGCCCCCTATTCCCTCGTCGCAGTGGCGAAGTTATCCACAACTGCTGGGTTATCCACCGGAATCAGACCTTCCGGGCGAGATCAGGGCAATCGCCCTACCGTCTTGCCCATGACGGATCGCGTGAAAGGGCGCCTCTCGCCACCCGGGCGCAACGGCCCGCCGTTCGGCGGAAGTTGGCGGCTCGCGGTGCGCGAGCGCCTGCCGCTGTGGCTGCAACTGCGCTGCGGCATCGAGCCGAAGACGCTTGCCGCACTGGCGGTCGTGCTGGTGGCGGCGTGCGCCTTCGCCGCGTACCACTTCCTGGCCGGGCGTCCGCAGACCGTCCGGGTGCCCGTGCGGGAGACACCGGCCGTCGTGACCCCGCCGTCTCCGCCGGCCGTGCCCTCGCCGTCCCGTACGGGCGGGGCCGTGGTCGTGGACGTGGCGGGCAAGGTCCGCAGGCCCGGCGTGCTGCGCCTGCCACCGGGTTCGAGGGTGGCCGATGCGCTGGCCGCGGCCGGGGGAGCCCGCCCGGGCGCGGATACGACGGGCCTCAACAGGGCGCGTGTGCTCGCGGACGGGGAGCAGATCGTGGTGGGTGCCCCGACGGGCGGCCAGGGCGGCCAGGGCGGCCAGGGCGGTCCGGCCGGTCCGGGCGGTGCGCCCGCGTCGGCCGCCGCGGCCGGGGGAGGCCTCGCGCCGGGCGGGCCGGTGAGCCTGAACTCCGCCACGGTCGAGCAGCTGGACGCGCTGCCGGGCGTCGGCCCCGTCCTGGCCCGGCACATCCTCGACTACCGCACGCAGCACGGCGGTTTCCGCTCCGTCGAGGAGCTTCGCAAGGTCAACGGAATCGGCAGTCGCCGCTTCACCGACCTCCGCCCCTTGGTGCAGCCGTGATGGCGCCGCCGTCCCGGCCCCGCGGGGGCTGCTTCGAGGCTTTGCGGCTGCTCGGGCCCGTGTTCGGGGCACGCGGCCTCGCGGCCCTTCGCCCTCAGGCGCAGCCATGACGGCGGTCGTCGGCGCACAAGAGCCCGCAGCGGCCCGTTCGGGGCCGGGGCCCCGGGACGAGGGCCCGCCGGACCTGCGGCTGGTCGCGCCCGCCGTCGCGGCGTGGGTGGCGGCGGCCGCGGCCCTGACCGCGCCCGGCTGGGCGGTGGCCCTGGCGGCGGGCGCCGGGGCCCTGGCGGCCGGCGTGCTGCCGGCCCGGGGGAAGGCGGGCCGCACGGCCGGCCGCGGGATCGCCGTCGCCCTCGCCGCCGTCCTGCTGTGTGCCGCGGCCGGCGCGGCGGTGGCCGCCCTTCGGGGCGCGGATTCCCGCCGCGGGCCGCTGCCCGGGCTGGCCCGCGGGCGTGCCGAGGCCGTGGTCGAGGCGACGGTCACGGCCGACCCGAGGGCCGCACGCCCGCACCTGCGGGGAGCCGCCCGGGCGGCTCCCGCGGCCGTCGTCGAGGCCGAGGCGGTCAAGGTGACCGCAGGCCGCGTGACGACCACCGTCCGCACGCCCGTGCTGCTGATCGCACCGCCTTCGTGGCTCGGGCTGCTGCCGTCCACCCGGGTGCGGGCCGAAGGGCGCCTCGCGGTGCCGTCCCGGGCGGGAGGCCCCGGCCCGCTGCCCGCCGCGGTGCTGCGGATCGCCGGCCGGGAGCCACCGCGGGTCGTCGGCGGTCCGAGCGCGGTGCAGCGCATCGCAGGCAGGTTCCGCGCGGGGCTGCGGGCGGCCACGGACGGGCTGCCGGAAGACCCGCGGGCGCTGCTCCCCGGTCTCGTGGTGGGGGACACCTCCCGGGTGCCGGCTGACCTCGACGAGGCGTTCCGGGCGACCGGGATGACGCACTTGCTGGCCGTCTCGGGGAGTAACCTCGCGATCCTGCTCGCCGTGCTCGTCGGGCCGCCGCACCTGGCCGCTCGCGCCGAGCGCCGCGGCCTCGCGGCCCGGCTCGGCGTGCCGCTGCGGGCGACGGCGGTGCTGGGCGCGGGGCTCGTGCTGGGCTTCGTCATGGTGTGCCGGCCCGATCCGAGCGTGCTGCGCGCGGCCGCTTGCGGGCTGGTGCTGCTGCTCGCCCTCGGCACGGGCCGGCGCCGCAGCCTGCTGCCCGCTCTCGCGGCCGCCGTCCTGCTGCTCGTCCTCTACGACCCGTGGCTCGCCCGCAGCCCCGGCTTCCTCCTCTCGGTGCTGGCCACCGGCGCCCTGCTGACCCTCGCGCCGCGCTGGAGCACGGCCCTGCAACGGCGCGGGGTGCCACGTCGCCTCGCCGAGGCCCTGGCGGCGGCCGCCGCCGCGGAGGTGGTCTGCGCGCCGGTGATCGCCGTACTGGCGGAGCGGGTGAGCCTGGTGGCGGTGCCCTGCAATCTCCTCGCCGAGGCGGCCGTAGCGCCCGCCACGGTGCTCGGCTTCGCCGCGCTCGCCGTGTCGCCCGTGGCCCTGCCCGCCGCCGTGTGGCTCGCCCGGCTCGCGTCCTGGCCCGCCTCCTGGGCCGCCGCGGTGGCCCGTACGGGGGCGGACCTGCCCGGGGCGGAGACTGCCTGGCCGGGTGGCTGGACCGGCGGCCTGCTGCTCGCCGCGGCCGCGGCAGCTGTCGTGCTCACGGCCCGGAAGCTGCTCCGCAACCCCTGGGCCTGCGCGGCCTGCGCGCTGCTGCTGCTCGTCGCGGTCGTCCGCCCGGCGCCCCTCAACCGCGCGGTGACGGGCTGGCCGCCGCCCGGCTGGCGGCTCGCGGTCTGCGATGTGGGGCAGGGCGACGCGCTGGTCCTCGCGGCGGGCGAGGGGAGCGCGGTCGTCGTGGACGCCGGTCCGGAGCCCCGGGCCGTGGACCGGTGCCTGAGCGCCCTCGGCGTCGAGCGGATCCCCCTCGTCCTGCTGAGTCACTTCCACGCCGACCACGTGGACGGGCTGCCCGGGGTGCTGCGCGGCCGGGCGGTCGGGGGCATCGAGACGACGCCGTTCGCGGAGCCTGCGGGTCAGGCCGCGTTCGTCCGCCGCGAGGCCGGGCGCGCGCACGTGCCCGTGACCACGGCCCGGGCGGGGGAGCGGCGCCGCCTGGGCGAGCTGACGTGGGAGGTGCTGTGGCCGCCGCCGGCGGGGACGTCGGCGGCGGCCGAGGAGGGCCCCAACGACGCCAGCGTCACCCTGCTGGTCCGCAGCGCCGGCCTGACCGCGCTGCTGCTCGGCGACCTGGAACCACCCGCCCAGCAGGCCCTCCGGGAGGCCCACCCCGAGTTGCCCGCCGTGGACGTCCTCAAGGTTGCCCACCACGGCTCCGCCCACCAGGACCCGCAGCTGATGCGCGGGCTCCGGCCCCGCCTCGCGGTCGTCTCGGCCGGCGCCGGCAACCCCTACGGCCACCCCTCGCCCCGCACGCTCGCCGCGCTCCGGGAGCAGGGCACGGCGGTCCTGCGGACCGACACGGACGGGCCGGTCGCGGTGACCGGCAGCGGGGCGGCGGTCACGGCGGTCACCGGTGCCACGGCCGGACGACGGAGAGGCGTGGGCAACGGGCCGGGGCCCGGATGCAGGCACGGGCCGCGGCGCAGACGCGGGCCGCGGCGCAGGCGCGCAGGGCCACGACCTAGGACCACGGCGTGGGACCGCAGCCCGATGACATCACCCGTGATCTGAGGGATAACTGACCCATGGACAAGATCATCAGCGGTGCGGACGCCGACGCGTACCTGGCCCGTATCGGCGTCACCCGCCCGGCCGTGCCGGACCTGGCCGCACTGCGCGAGCTCCACCTCCGCCACCTGCACGCGGTGCCCTTCGAGAACCTGTCGATCCACCTGGGCGAGGAGATCGTGCTGGACCCCGCCGCGCTCGTGGCCAAGGTGACGGCCGGGCGGGGCGGCTTCTGCTACGAGCTCAACGGCGCGTTCGCGGCGCTGCTGGACGCCCTGGGCTACCAGGTCACGCTGCTGGCCGCGCGGGTGATGGGGCCCGAGGGGCTGTTCGGCCCGCCCTTCGACCACCTCGCGCTGCAGGTCCGCACGGCCGACAGCGCGGAGCCGTGGCTGGTGGACGTCGGGTTCGGCCGGAACAGCCACTACCCGCTGCGGTTCGACGAGCGGGGCGAGCAGGCCGACCCCGCCGGCACCTTCCGGCTCGCCGGGACGGCGGACGGGGACCTCGACCTCCTCCGGGAGGGCGACGTGCAGTACCGCCTGGAACCCCGGCCCCGGGAGCTGGCGGACTTCGAGGGCGGCTGCTGGTGGCACCGCACCTCGCCCAAGTCCCGCTTCACCAAGGCGGTGATCTGCTCCCGGCTCACCTCCACCGGCCGCGTCACCCTCAGCGACCGCGCCCTCGTGACCACCGGAGCGACGGGCCGTCAGGAGCTGCCGCTGGCGGCGGAGGAGATCCTGCCCGCCTTCCGCGAGCACTTCGGCATCGCGCTCGACCGGTCGCCGCAGGTGCGGCGCATCCCGGAGGAGCAGGTCACGCCGTAGGCGCGGGGCGGGCGGTGGGTCACTCCCGCTCGAGCCAGCCGTCGTACTCCTCGGCGAGCTCGCGCAGGGCGGCGAGGTCGAGGTCGCCCTCGGGGGCCTCCAGGACGACCAGCCACTGGGCGTCCTCGGCGTCGTCCTCGCCGGCCAGGGCCTCGCGGACTATGCGGGGGTCGTCGTCGAGCGCGAAGCGCTGCGCGGCCTCCTCGGCCGCCTCCTCCGCGGCGTCGCGGTCGGGAAGCACCAGGAGGTGTCGTACGGAATCGGTGTCTGAGGAGAGATAAGGGCTGCTCACAACGCACATTGTGCGATATGGCGGACGGACGCGCGGGGGGAGGTGTCAGTAGCGCGTGGGATGCTGGTCGCGATGGCCAGGAAGACTGCAACCGACGATGTTCTCGCCCCCGTCACGCTCGCCGTGGGCCAGGAGGATCTCCTCCTGGACCGGGCGGTCCGGGAGGTGGTCGCGGCCGCCCGCGCCGCCGATGCGGACACCGACGTCCGTGACCTCACCCCCGACGCCCTCCAGCCGGGCACCCTCGCCGAGCTCACCAGCCCGTCGCTCTTCTCCGAGCGCAAGGTCGTGATCGTGCGCAACGCCCAGGACCTCTCGGCGGACACGATCAAGGACGTCAAGGGCTATCTCTCCGCGCCCGCCGAGGAGATCACCCTGGTGCTCCTGCACGCCGGCGGCGCCAAGGGCAAGGGCCTGCTGGACGCGGCGCGCAAGGCCGGGGCGCGCGAGGTCGCCTGCCCCAAGATGACCAAGCCTGCCGACCGGCTGGCATTCGTGCGCACCGAGTTCCGCACGGCCGGCCGCTCCGCGACCCCCGAGGCCTGCCAGGCCCTGGTGGATGCGATCGGCAGCGATCTGCGGGAGCTGGCGAGCGCCTGTACCCAGCTCGTCGCCGACATCGACGGCACGATCGACGCGGCCGTCGTCGGGCGGTACTACACGGGCCGCGCCGAGGCCTCCAGCTTCACCGTCGCCGACCGCGCGGTGGAGGGCCGGGCCGCCGAGGCCCTGGAGGCGCTGCGCTGGTCCATGTCCACGGGTGTCGCACCCGTCCTGATCACCAGCGCCCTCGCGCAGGGCGTCCGCGCCATCGGCAAGCTCGCCTCGGCCCCCCGCGGCGCCCGCCCGGGTGACCTGGCGCGGGACCTCGGCATGCCGCCGTGGAAGATCGACCGGGTCCGGCAGCAGATGCGGGGATGGTCCGCCGACGGTGTCGCGGCGGCGCTCATCGCGATCGCGGAGGCCGACGCCGGCGTCAAGGGTGGCGGCGACGACCCGGAGTACGCCCTCGAAAAGGCGGTCGTGGCGGTGGCCCGCGCGGCCAGAAGCCGCGGCTGAGCACAAGATCGCAGGACGGGCCGAGATCGCAGGACGGGCCGCATTCCACTGAGGACCTCAGCGGAATGCGGCCCGTCCTGCGATTGAGGACCGGAGCCCCGAAAAGTCTCCCGAGCCCCGAAGAGCCCAAAGGCCCCGCGCCGCCCTTGGGGAAAGGGGGTACGGGGCCTTTGGATCGTTCATCGAGCCGTGAGGCTCATGCCGCGCCCGCGTGGCGAACGACCGAGCGCGGCGGGGTGCCGGACCGGAGCGGTAGAGGGGCCGCTGGTTCCGATACCGGCGAAGGACCGGGGCTCACGCCCCGGAGAGGCTTCAGCCCTTGAGGGCGGCAACCTGCTTGGCCAGCGCCGACTTCTTGTTAGCGGCGGCGTTCTTGTGCAGGACACCCTTGGTGGCGGCCTTGTCGAGCTTCTTGCCGGCCAGGGCAACGGCGGCGGTGGCCTTGACGGCGTCACCGGCGACGATGGCCTCGCGGGCCGCACGGACAGCGGTCTTGACCGCGGACTTGACGGCCTTGTTACGCAGGCGCGCCTTCTCGTTGGTCTTGTTCCGCTTGATCTGGGACTTGATGTTCGCCACGAAAGAGCCTTTTCAGGTTCGTTGGATTTCGAGATGTGTGCCCCACGACTGAGAGGGTCGCGAAGCACAGTGGACCAGGCTACCAGCAGCCCCTCCGGCCGCCCAAACCGGACGACGGCCGCCGCTCATGGGACGATGGAGGGGTCGTATACCCGACTCCCGCCGAGACTGGCGTACCAACGCCGAAGTCACCGAATGGATCCTGCGTGCCCGCGACCCCTACCAACGTGCCCGAGCCGAGCCGTACCGACCCGGCTCTGATCCGCAACTTCTGCATCATCGCGCACATCGACCACGGCAAGTCGACGCTCGCCGACCGGATGCTTCAGCTGACCGGCGTGGTCGACCAGCGGCAGATGCGCGCGCAGTACCTCGACCGGATGGACATCGAGCGCGAGCGCGGCATCACGATCAAGTCCCAGGCGGTCCGTCTGCCGTGGGCGCCCACCGGCGATGAGGGCAACACCCACATCCTCAACATGATCGACACCCCTGGTCACGTCGACTTCACCTACGAGGTCTCGCGCTCGCTCGCCGCGTGCGAGGGCTGCATCCTCCTGGTCGACGCCGCGCAGGGCATCGAGGCCCAGACCCTCGCCAACCTCTACCTGGCGATGGAGAACGACCTCACGATCATCCCGGTCCTCAACAAGATCGACCTGCCTGCCGCCCAGCCGGACAAGTTCGCCGCCGAGCTGGCCAACCTCGTCGGCTGCGAGCCCGAGGACGTGCTGCGCGTCTCCGCCAAGAGCGGCGTCGGCGTCCCCGAGCTGCTGGACAAGGTCATCCGCGAGGTCCCGGCCCCGGTCGGCGTCAAGGACGCCCCGGCCCGCGCGATGATCTTCGACTCGGTCTACGACTCCTACCGCGGCGTGGTCACCTACGTCCGTGTCATCGACGGCGAGCTCAAGAAGCGCGAGCGCATCAAGATGATGTCGACCGGCGCCACCCACGAGCTGCTGGAGATCGGCACCAACTCGCCCGAGATGCTCCCGGCCGACGGCCTCGGCGTCGGCGAGGTGGGCTACATCATCACCGGCGTGAAGGACGTCCGGCAGTCCAAGGTCGGTGACACGATCACCTCCCAGCAGAACGGCGCCACCGAGGCCCTGGGCGGCTACAAGGACCCGAAGCCCATGGTCTTCTCGGGCCTGTACCCGCTGGACGGCTCGGACTACCCGGAGCTCCGCGAGGCCCTCGACAAGCTGCAGCTCAACGACGCCGCGCTGGTCTACGAGCCGGAGACCTCGGCCGCCCTGGGCTTCGGCTTCCGCGTCGGCTTCCTCGGCCTGCTCCACCTGGACGTGGTCCGCGAGCGGCTCGAGCGCGAGTTCGGCCTCGACCTCATCGCCACCGCGCCGAACGTGGTCTACAACGTCCGGATGGAGGACGGCGTCGAGCACGTCGTCACCAACCCGAGCGAGTTCCCCGAGGGCAAGATCGCCGAGGTGCACGAGCCGGTCGTCAAGGCGACCGTCCTCGCGCCCACCGAGTTCGTCGGCGCGATCATGGAGCTCTGCCAGTCCCGCCGCGGCACGATGCTGGGCATGGACTACCTCTCCGAGGACCGGGTCGAGCTGCGCTACACCCTCCCCCTCGCGGAGATCGTCTTCGACTTCTTCGACCAGCTGAAGTCCAAGACCCGCGGCTACGCCTCCCTCGACTACGAGCCCACGGGCGAGCAGACCGCCGACCTGGTCAAGGTCGACATCCTGCTGCACGGCGACAAGGTCGACGCCTTCTCCGCGATCACCCACAAGGAGAAGGCCTACGCCTACGGCGTGCGGCTCGTCGCCAAGCTGCGCGAGCTCATCCCGCGGCAGAACTTCGAGGTGCCGATCCAGGCCGCGATCGGCTCTCGCGTCATCGCCCGTGAGACCGTCCGCGCCATCCGCAAGGACGTCCTCGCCAAGTGCTACGGCGGTGACATCTCCCGTAAGCGGAAGCTGCTGGAGAAGCAGAAGGAAGGCAAGAAGCGGATGAAGATGGTCGGCAGCGTGGAGGTCCCGCAGGAGGCCTTCATCGCGGTGCTGTCCAGCGACGAGGCGGGGGAGAAGGGCAAGAAGTAGCCCGCCCCCGGCCGGCCCCCGGTCAGCCCCGGCAGTCACGGAAGCGCCCGTTCCCACCTTGCGGAACGGGCGCTTCCGTCAGTTCCGGCCGTCCCGCCGGTCACAGCTTCGACAAGGCGTTCTCACCCTCTTACGCCACGGGCCCCGGCCGCTTACGCTGATCACTGCTTGGAAGGTTACTCGTGAGTCACCAGCAACGCATCGGGCCCCGGAGGACGCCGTGACCGAGACACAGGCTTTGATCGAGAACCGGCCGCCCTCCGTGGCGTCGATCCTCCTCGAACGCGTCGGGGCGACGCCCGGCGCGGAGGCCTACCGCTACCCGGTCCCCGCCCCCTCCGGCCAGGGCCCCGACACCTGGGCCTCGCTCACCTGGGGCCAGGCCGCCGAGCGCGTCTTCGCGATCGCCGCGGGCCTGGTCGACCTCGGCGTGCACCCCGAGGAGCGGGTCGCCCTCTCCTCCAGCACCCGTGTGGAGTGGATCCTCACCGACCTCGGAGTGCTCTGCTCCGGGGCCGCGACCACCACCATCTACCCCAGCACCAACGCCGAGGAGACGGCGTTCATCCTCTCCGACTCCGAGAGCCGGGTGCTCATCGCCGAGAACGCGGCCCAGCTCGCCAAGGCCCGGCAGCACCGCGCCGACCTGCCCGGCCTCGCGCACGTCGTGGTCGTCGAGGAGGAGGACGCCGTCCCCGCCGAGGGCGACCCCGAGGGCTGGGTGCTCTCCCTCGCCGAGCTGGAGCGGCGCGGCGCCGCCCGCCTGGCGGCCGACCCCGAGGCCGTGCGCGAGCGCATCGAGGACCTGCGCTCCGACCAGCTCGCCACGCTCATCTACACCTCCGGCACCACGGGCCGCCCCAAGGGCGTGCGTCTGCCCCACGACACCTGGTCGTACATGGCCCGCGCCATCCAGGCCACCGGAATGGTCCGCCCCGACGACGTGCAGTTCCTGTGGCTGCCGCTCGCGCACGTCTTCGGCAAGGTGCTGACGTGCAGCCAGATCAGCACCGGGCACGTCACCGCCGTCGACGGGCGCCAGGACCGGATCGCCGAGAACCTCCGGGCCGTCCGCCCCACCTACATGGCGGCCGTCCCGCGCATCTTCGAGAAGGTCTACAACGGCGTCGCGGCCAAGGCCCGCGAGAGCGGCGGCGCCAAGTACAAGATCTTCCGCTGGGCCGCCGAGGTGGCCCGCGAGTACGCCAAGGCCTCGCAGGAGAACTTCCGCCGCACCGGCAGCGCGGGCGTCCCCTTCGGGCTCGCCGCCAAGCACAAGGTCGCCGACGCCCTCGTCTACGCCAAGATCCGCGAGGCCTTCGGCGGCCGCCTGCGCGCCTGCGTCTCCGGCGCCTCCGCGCTCCCCCCGGACATCGGCTACTTCTTCTCCGGCGCCGGCATCCACATCCTGGAGGGCTACGGCCTCACCGAGACCAGCGCCGCCAGCTTCGTCAACCCCGGCGAGGCCTATCGCACCGGCACGGTCGGCAAGCCCCTGCCCGGCACCGAGGTCCGCATCGCCGACGACGGCGAGATCCTCCTGCGCGGCCCCGGCATCATGGCCGGCTACCACCGCCTGCCCGAGAAGACCGCCGAGGTCCTGGAGAGCGACGGCTGGTTCCACACCGGCGACATCGGCGAGCTGTCCCCCGACGGCTACCTGCGCATCACCGACCGCAAGAAGGACCTGATCAAGACCTCGGGCGGCAAGTACGTCGCACCGACCGAGATCGAGGGCCGCTTCAAGGCCCTCTGCCCCTTCGTCTCCAACGCCGTCGTGCACGGCGCCGACCGCAACTACTGCACCGCCCTCATCGCCCTCGACGAACCCACCCTCATGACCTGGGCCGCCGATCACGGCCTCGCCGGCAAGCCCTACGCCGAGGTCGTCGCCGACCCGCGGACCGTCGAGCTCGTCGAGGGCTACGTGCAGCGAGTCAACGAGGGCCTCCAGCGCTGGCAGACGATCAAGAAGTTCCGGCTGCTCCCGCGCGACCTGGACGTCGAGCACGGCGAGCTCACCCCGAGCCTGAAGCTGAAGCGGCCCGCGGTCGAGCGGCAGTACAAGCACCTGATCGACGAGATGTACGAGGGCGCCCGGGAAGCGTGAGCCGGCCGGTCCACTCCGGCGATGCCGGACAATGGACCCATGCCTTCCGTACTGCCTGACGGCGAACCCATGCCCGAGGACGGGGCCCTGCCCGGTCATGCCCTTGCCGGCGCCGGGCAGCGGCCGCTCGGGTTCTACCTGCACGTGCCGTACTGCGCGACGCGCTGCGGGTACTGCGACTTCAACACGTACACCGCGAGCGAGCTGCGCGGCTCCGGCGGCGCGCTCGCCTCGCGGGACAACTACGCCGAGACGGTCGAGCAGGAGATCCGCCTCGCACGGAAGGTCCTGGGCGACGACCCCCGCCCCGTCGAGACCGTCTTCGTCGGCGGCGGCACGCCCACCCTGCTGCCCGCCGCCGGCCTCGTCCGGATGCTCGCCGCGATCCGCGACGAGTTCGGCCTCGCGGACGGCGCGGAGATCACCACCGAGGCGAACCCCGAGTCCGTCGACCCGCGCTACCTCGCCGAGCTCCGCGAGGGCGGCTTCAACCGGATCTCCTTCGGCATGCAGAGCGCCCGCCAGCACGTCCTGAAGATCCTCGACCGCACGCACACGCCGGGCCGCCCCGAACGCTGCGTCGCGGAGGCGCGCGAGGCCGGCTTCGAGCACGTCAACCTCGACCTGATCTACGGCACGCCCGGGGAGTCCGACGACGACTGGCGCGCCTCCTTGGACGCGGCCATCGGCGCCGGCCCCGACCACGTCTCCGCGTACGCGCTGATCGTCGAGGAGGGCACCCAGCTCGCCCGCCGGATCCGCCGCGGCGAGGTCCCCATGACCGACGACGACGTCCACGCCGACCGCTACCTCATCGCCGAGCAGGCGCTCACGGCCGCCGGCTTCTCCTGGTACGAGGTCTCCAACTGGGCCACGTCCGACGCCGGCCGCTGCCGTCACAACGAGCTCTACTGGCGCGGCGCGGACTGGTGGGGCGCGGGCCCCGGCGCGCACTCCCACGTCGGGGGCGTGCGGTGGTGGAACGTCAAGCATCCGGGCGCGTACGCGCAGGCGCTGGCCGAGGGGCGGTCGCCCGGCGCGGGGCGGGAAGTCCTGCCGGACGAGGACCGGCGGGTGGAGCGGATCCTGCTGGAACTGCGGCTGATCGACGGCTGCCCGCTGTCCCTGCTGAAGCCGGCCGGCGCCGCGGCAGCCGCCCGCGCTTTGGCGGACGGCCTTCTGGACCCCGGCCCGTACGAGCAGGGCCGCGCGGTCCTGACCCTGCGGGGCCGGCTGCTGGCGGACGCGGTGGTGCGGGACCTGGTGGACTGACACGGGGCTCCGCCCCGGACGCCGGTCCTCAATCACCGGACGGGCTCAAAATATTTGAGCCCGTCCGGCGATTGAGGACGACGCGCGTCAGCGCGGATCGGGAGCCGCCGTCACAAAGTCGATCAGCTCCTCCACCCTGCCCAGCAACTCCGGCTCAAGATCCTTGTACGAGCGGACGGACGACAAGATCCGCTGCCACGCCGCCCCCGTGTTCGCCGGCCACCCCAGCGCCCCGCACACCCCCGTCTTCCAGTCCTGCCCCCGCGGCACCCGCGGCCACTCCCGGATGCCCACGGAGGAGGGCTTGACCGCTTCCCACACGTCCACGTACGGGTGACCCACGACGAGGACGTGCTCGCCCGTCACCTCCGCCGCGATCCTCGACTCCTTCGAGCCGGGCACGAGGTGGTCCACGAGGACGCCGAGCCGCGCGTCCGGCCCGGGGGCGAAGGAGCGGACGATGGCGGGCAGGTCGTCGATGCCCTCCAGGTACTCGACGACCACGCCCTCGATGCGCAGGTCGTCGCCCCACACCCGCTCCACGAGCTCCGCGTCGTGGCGGCCCTCCACGTAGATGCGCCCGGCCCGGGCGACGCGCGCCCGTGCGCCGGGGACGGCGATCGAGCCGGAAGCCGTCCGCGCGGGCCCCTGCGGCGCGGATGCCGAAGCGGGCCGTACGAGGGTGACGACGCGCCCCTCCAGCAGGAAGCCCCGCGGCTCCATCGGGAAGACGCGGTGCTTGCCGAAGCGGTCCTCCAGGGTGACCGTGGGCCCCTGCGCCGTCTTCTCGCAGCGGATCACCGCCCCGCAGAAGCCGGTGGTGACCTCCTCGACCACGAGGCCCGGGTCGGCGGCCACCTCGGGCGCGGGCTGCTGCTTCTTCCACGGCGGGGTGAGGTCGGGTCCGTACTGTCTGCTGCGCATGGGGGCTTTCCGGTTCGGGATGGGCACGGTGAGCGATCGCGAGGGCCGCGGTCCTCGGTGGCTGGGGGTCCGGGGGTTATCTCCCGGGAAGATGCAGCCACGGCGGGGTGAGGTCGGGTCCGTACTGTCTGCTGCGCATGCGCGCCATTGTGGATCACGATCACGACACACCGAAGCGCGCCGCCAAGGCGTCCCGCTGCGCCCGTACGAATCCCGCGTCCACCGCCGCTCCGTGCCCCGGCACGTACACCGCGTCCTCGCCGCCGAGATCCAGCAGCCGGTCGAGGGCCGCGGGCCACCGCCGGGGCAGGGCGTCCGGGCCGGCCTGTGGCTCGCCGGACTCCTCGACGACGTCCCCGCAGAAGACGACCTCGGGCGCGCCGCCGCGGCCCGCGACGAAGACCGCCAGGTCGTGCGCGGTGTGGGCGGGCCCGAGGTTGGCGAGGAGGGCCTGCCGTCCACCGCCCAGGTCCAGCGTCAGCTCCCCGCTGACCGGGTGCCGGGGTACGACGAGGCGCTCGGCGGCCTCCGCCGCGGCCCCGGGCGCGAGCCCGTACCGCTCCGCGTCCAGGCGGAGCTCCTCGCGCTCGCGCCGCATCAGCTCGGCGGCGCCCACGGCCCCGTACACCTCCGCGCCCGGGAACGCGGCCGTGCCGAATACGTGGTCGAAGTGGGGGTGCGTAAGAGCGATATGCGTCACGCTCCGGCCGAACAGCTCCCGCACCTCGTGCCCGAGCTCCGCCCCTTCCGCAACCGTCGCCCCGGTGTCCACGAGCAGCACACCCGTACTGCCCACGATCACCCCCACTGTGGCGTCCCACGTAGGCATTCGGCGGCGTGCGACGCCCGGCGCGAGCCGTTCCCACCGCGCTTCCGCCCCCTGGCCTTGCTGACCGCTGTCCATACCAGGACGCTAGCGGGAGCGCGGTACGGTTGCCCGTCCGGCCGTCCACGGCGGGCGCGCGGCGCGGACGGCTCTTGCCCTGGCTGTGGTGCACGGCCGTACACTGGCTGGAGGGCTTTGGCACTCGCCACCACTGAGTGCCAGGATCGGCCCCGTAAGACGGTCTGGACTTGGAGGTGCGCGCGATGCTGAGCGAACGCAGGCTCGAGGTGTTGCGCGCCATCGTCCAGGACTATGTGGGCACCGAGGAGCCGGTCGGCTCCAAGGCCCTCACCGAGCGGCACCGGCTGGGCGTGTCCCCGGCCACGGTGCGCAACGACATGGCCGCGCTGGAGGAGGAGGGCTTCATCGCCCAGCCGCACACCAGCGCCGGCCGCATCCCGACCGACAAGGGCTACCGGCTCTTCGTCGACCGCCTCGCGGGCGTCAAGCCCCTGTCGACGCCGGAGCGGCGCGCCATCCAGAACTTCCTGGACGGCGCCGTCGATCTGGACGACGTCGTGGGCCGCACGGTCCGCCTGCTGGCGCAGCTGACCCGGCAGGTCGCCGTGGTGCAGTACCCGTCGCTGACCAGGTCGACGGTGCGCCACGTGGAACTGCTCTCGCTCGCGCCGGCCCGCGTCATGCTCGTCCTGATCACTGACACCGGGCGCGTCGAACAGCGCATGATCGACTGCCCGGCCCCGATCGGGGAGACCTCGCTGGCGGACCTCCGCGCCCGGCTCAACAGCCGTGTCGTGGGCCGCCGGTTCACGGACGTGCCGCAGCTGGTCTCGGATCTCGCCGAATCCTTCGAGCAGGAGGACCGCGGAACCGTTTCTACGGTGCTCGCCACCCTGCTGGAGACGCTCGTCGAGGAGACCGAGGAGCGGCTTATGATCGGCGGCACCGCGAACCTCACCCGTTTCGGGCACGACTTCCCCCTGACCATCCGGCCCGTGCTGGAGGCGCTGGAGGAGCAGGTCGTGCTGCTGAAGCTGCTGGGCGAGGCCAAGGACTCCGGGATGACGGTGCGCATCGGCCATGAGAACGCTCACGAGGGACTCAACTCCACATCGGTCGTCGCCGTCGGCTACGGTTCGGGCGACGAGGCAGTCGCCAAACTCGGCGTGGTCGGACCGACCCGCATGGACTACCCCGGAACGATGGGAGCGGTACGCGCAGTGGCACGTTACGTCGGACAGATCCTGGCGGAGTCGTAAGTGGCCACGGACTACTACGCGGTCCTGGGCGTACGGCGCGACGCCGGGCAGGACGAGATCAAGAAGGCCTTCCGCCGCCTCGCCCGCGAGCTGCACCCGGACGTGAATCCGGACCCGAAGACGCAGGAGCGGTTCAAGGAGATCAACGCCGCTTACGAGGTGCTCTCGGACCCGCAGAAGAAGCAGGTCTACGACCTCGGCGGCGACCCGCTCTCGGCGTCCGGCGGCGGTGGCGGGGCCGGCGGCTTCGGCGCGGGCTTCGGCAATTTCTCCGACATCATGGACGCCTTCTTCGGGCAGGCGTCGCAGCGTGGCCCGCGCTCGCGCACGCGGCGCGGCCAGGACGCCATGATCCGTCTCGAAGTGACCCTCGACGAGGCCACGTTCGGGACCACCAAGGAGATCCAGGTCGACACCGCCGTCGTCTGCACCACGTGCAGCGGCGAGGGCGCGGCCCCGGGCACCTCCGCCCAGACGTGCGACATGTGCCGCGGCCGCGGTGAGGTCTCGCAGGTCACCCGCTCCTTCCTCGGCCAGGTCATGACGTCCCGGCCGTGCCCGCAGTGCCAGGGCTTCGGCACGGTCGTGCCGACCCCCTGCCCGGAGTGCGCCGGTGACGGCCGCGTCCGCTCGCGGCGCACCCTGACCGTCAAGATCCCGGCCGGTGTCGACAACGGCACCCGGATCCAGCTCGCGGGCGAGGGCGAGGTCGGCCCCGGCGGCGGCCCCGCCGGCGACCTCTACGTGGAGATCCACGAGAAGCCGCACACGGTCTTCCAGCGCCGCGGCGACGACCTGCACTGCACGGTCACCATCCCGATGACGGCCGCGGCCCTCGGCACCAAGGTGCCGCTGGAGACCCTGGACGGCATCGAGGAGATCGACATCCGGCCCGGCACGCAGTCGGGCCAGTCGATCCCGCTGCACCAGCGCGGTGTCACGCACCTGCGCGGCGGCGGCCGCGGTGACCTCATCGTCCACGTCGAGGTGATCACCCCCGGCAAGCTGGACCCGCAGCAGGAGGACCTGCTGCGGCAGCTGGCGAAGCTGCGGGGCGAGGAGCGGCCGATGGGCGAGTTCAAGCCGGGGCAGCAAGGGCTGTTCTCGCGGCTGAAGGACGCGTTCAACGGACGCTGAGCGCCGTGACCTCGTTGTCACCCCCTCGTAGACGATCGCCGGACGGGCCCGTAGCGGACCCGTCCGGCGATTGTCATCGCCTGTGACACGATGTGTGCATGGCTTACGAACCCAGGGTGGCTCGCGCGCTCGCCGGACTGTGCCGGCACCCGGTCGTGCAGGCCCCCATGGCGGGCGGTGCCTCCGGGCCCGCCCTCGCGGCCGCGGTCTCCGAGGCGGGCGCCCTCGGCTTCCTGGCCGCCGGCTACAAGACGCCCGCGGCGATGTACGAGGAGATCAAGCAGCTCCGGGCCCGTACCGCCGCACCCTTCGGTGTGAACCTGTTCATGCCGCAGCCCCCCGCCGCCGATCCGGCCGCCGTCGAGGTCTACGCCGAGCAGCTCGCCGGCGAGTCCGCCTGGTACGAGACGCCGCTCGGCGACTGGGACCAAGGCTGCGACGACGCCTACGACGCCAAGCTCGCGATCCTCCTCGACGACCCCGTGCCGGTCGTCTCCTTCACTTTCGGCTGCCCGTCGGCCGAGGCCGTCGCCGCCCTGCGCGCCGCCGGCACGTACACCGTCGTGACCGTGACCTCGGCCGCCGAGGCGCTGGCCGCCCGCGACGCCGGCGCGGACGCCGTGTGCGCCCAGGGCGTCGAGGCCGGCGGCCACCAGGGCACCCACCGCGACGACCCGCACGCCGACGGCACCGGCGCGGGCATCGGCCTGCTGTCCCTGCTCGCCCAGGTCCGGGACGCCGTCGACCTGCCCGTGATCGCCGCCGGCGGGCTGATGCGCGGCGAGCAGATAGCCGCTGTCCTCGCCGCCGGCGCCTGCGCCGCGCAGCTCGGCACCGCGTTCCTGGCCTGCCCGGAGTCCGGCGCCCACGGGCTGCACAAACAGGCCCTGACCGACCCGATGTTCGCCGGTACGGAGCTGACCCGGGCCTTCTCGGGCCGCCCGGCCCGGGGGTTGGTGAACCGTTTCATCCGGGAACACGGCCCGTACGCCCCGGCCGCCTACCCCCAGGTCCACTACCTGACGGCAGGGCTGCGCAAGGCCGCCGCGGCGGCGGGCGACCCGCAGGCGATGAACCTGTGGGCGGGCCAGGGCCACCGCCTGGCGAGGCCGCTGCCGGCGGCGGAGCTGCTGCAGGCCCTGCTCGGGGAACTGGAGGCGGCGCGGGGGAAGTTGAGCGATATGCGAGGGAGCAAGTCATGACAGCGCCGGTGTTCCTGGTCGAGGAGGACGCCCTGACGGGGGTCTTCCCCGGTACGGTCTTCCCCCTCGACGGCCCGGAAGGCCGCCACGCCGTCTCCGTCCGCCGCCTGCGGGTCGGCGAGGAGATCGGGCTGACAGACGGTCAGGGCACGGGCGCGTTCGGCACCGTGACCGCCGTCGAGGGCAAGGACCACCTGGACGTCACCGTGACGTCCGTACGCTCCGAGCCGCTCCCCGAGCCCCGCATCACCGTCGTCCAGGCCCTGCCCAAGGGCGACCGCGGCGAGGTGGCCGTCGAGACGATGACCGAGACCGGCGTCGACGCCGTCGTCCCCTGGGCCGCCGCCCGCTGCATCACCCAGTGGAAGGGCGACCGCGGCCTGAAGTCCCTCGGCAAGTGGCGCGCCACGGCGCGGGAAGCCGGCAAGCAGTCGCGCCGCCTGCGCTTCCCCACGGTCAGCGAACCGATGACGACCCGGCAGGTCGCTCAGCTCCTCGCGGACGCGGCCTTCGCCGCCGTCCTCCACGAGGAGGGCCACAGCGCCGCCCTCGCCACGGCACCGCTGCCCGCCACGGGCGACATCGTCCTCGTCGTCGGCCCCGAGGGGGGCGTCTCCCCCGAGGAGCTCGCGGCCTTCGCCGAGGCCGGGGCGCAGCCGTACCGGCTGGGCGCGAGCGTCCTGCGCACGTCCACGGCGGGCACGGCGGCCACGGCGCTGCTGCTGGGGCGCACGGGACGCTGGTCCTGACGGACTGTTTTCCGGCACCGGGGGAACTTCTGAGGATCTGAGGAACGGGATGACGGGGGTCACGAGGGGGGAGCAAGCTCTGCCATGGCAGCACAACTCCGCACACGGGACTACGGTCAGATGCTTGATCTCGTCGTCGCGGTTCTGGAGAACGAGGATGCCGACGCCGCCTGGCACGTGATGGCCCGGCAACTGCTGGACTCACTGGGCTGCGACTCGGCGACCTTCTCGCACGTACGGGTCGCGGAAGGCACGGGCGCGGTCGTCGGCTGGGCACCGGAACCGCTGAGCCGAGTCGTCGACGGCCTGGTCCAGCGCCGCATCCGGCAGCAGCACCCCCTCCTGGAATACGGGATGACCGAGACCGCGCCGGTCAACATCGCCGACATCTGCGACGGCTGGCGCAACACCAACTGGTACCGCGAGGCCCGCCGCGACTTCGGCGTCACCCAGCAGGTCGGCGTGCCGCTCACCCACGACAACGGCAGCATGTGCGTCGCCCTCCTGGGCCGCCGGGGCGACTTCCTGTCCCATGACCTCGCCTTCCTGAGACGCCTCCAGCCGGTGATCCAGACCATGGGCCACCACCTCGCCGAGATGAAACGCCTCCGCAGCGTGGGCGCTCCCGCTGCGGGGGGCGACCTGACGCCGCGGGAGGCGACGGTGCTGGGCCTCTTGGCCGAAGGCCTCACGGCCGCCGCCATTGCCCGCCGGCTGGCGATCTCCCCGCACACGGTGAACCGCCATCTGGAACGGATCTACCGCAAGCTCGGCACGAACAACCGGGTGACGACGGTGATGGTGGCACGGGCGGAGGGGCTGGTCGCCTGACCCCGCATACCGGGCGCCCGCCCGAGTAGGAAGATCTTCCTATGGTGAGGGGCACCTGCCGTGGGCGACGCTTGACCTCGGAAGAACCGAGGCCGGCCGCCGGATACGGGGGTACCGGCGGCCGCCGGGTTCAGCGTGGGGCGCTCGCGCTGAGCGTTCGGGTTTTTATGCGGGTTATGAGGGGGCGGAGTCTCGCCGCTGTCGTGGCGAGTATGACGTCGGGGGCGTCGCTTTCGTGCACAAGCACCTCTCCTGACGGTGCCACAGCCAGATGGACACAAGCGGAGGCCTCTTGACTGTAGGAGGACTTCTGCCAGTTGAGCGTGGACACTGCGTTCCCTTCAGTTGCCCTTGGCGATGCGGTGGATGATGTCGCGTGAAGTCGCAGGCGATACTGCTGCCTCCTGCATACGGTCCTGCACGAGCCGGTACTTCTGAAGTTTCGCTGCGCTGTCGATCAGTGCACCGCCGTGCTCCGTATCGATCTGTACGGTGTCCAGCTGGGTGACCGGACCATAGAGGTAGTCGACTCCCTGGCCGGAAGTGGGGAAGCCTTTGCCGCCGAAGGGGATGACCACGATGGTGATGTGGTCGCGCTCGCTCATGTCCAGGAGGTGGGCGAGCTGTTCGTCTGCGATCGCGGCGCCGCCGAAGCGCATGCGCAGTGCGGCTTCGTGGATGATCGCCGTATAGGGCGGTGGGCTTTCCCGATGGAGAACGGCCTGTCGCTTGATCCGGTGTGAGACCCGGTATTCGATTTCGTGCATCAAGAGCTGAGGCACGGCCTCGCGAAAGATAGCGCGGGCGTAGTCCGTGGTCTGGAGCAGTCCGGGGACGTTGATGACTTGTGAGATGCGCAGCGCAGTGGCGTGATGTTCGAGCTCGGCGAGGTCGATCAGACTGGCTGGCAGGAAATCGCGGTACTCCTCCCACCAGCCACGCCTACGTTCGCCTGTCATCCCGGCCAGGGCATCGATGAGGGATTGGTCCGAGCAGTCGTAGTGCCGGGCCAGCGTCCGTACTCTCTCCGCGCTGACACCGTAACGACCGGCTTCGATGTTGCTGATGCGCGACTGGGTGGCACCCAGCAACTGTCCCGCTTGTGTGGCGGACAAATCGGTCTGCTCGCGAAGTCTCCGCAACTCCGCCCCGAGGCGACGTCGACGCACAGTCGGTAGAGGTGTGCTGGACATTGCGCTCCCTTGTGCTCGCACGCGCGTGCACTGCATCGCTCGATCCGGTTTCACATGGCCTCCAGGCCACACTTTTCGTGGAATGGATTCCATGCCGGGCGCTACGGTGGCGTGACGCAGGCCACCCGAATGGTCCAACTCCCCTCTTCGCCAGGAGGCGCGCATGGTCACCGTATCCGCAACGCAGCCGTGGACGTACGTGCTCGAACTGCCGCGCGACCCGAGCGCACTGGTCGTCGCGAGGGCCGCACTGCGGGCCGTCCTGGCGGAGCGCCGGATGTCGGAACTGGTGGACGACGCCGAGACATTGACGTCCGAGCTCATCGTGGGCGCCCCCGCGGCCGCCGGGGACACGCTGCGGCTGAGGCTGCGCGGCGACGAAAGGGGCCGCCTCCGGGTGAGCGTGGGCGGCCACATCGTGGAGCTGCCCGAACCCGAACGGCACGCAGTATCGGCCACACCCCTGGCCGGCTGCGAAACGTGCGCAGAGCTGAACGCCGCGCTGCGGACGGCCGAAGCCCGGGGTGTCGGCGGCGAGGAGGCGGTGCACGCCGCCATCGCCCCCTGCGCCGGCACTTCCGCAACACGCACCGGCTCTGGGAAGGGGCGGCGGGATGACCGTCGCGGTGGGCCGCCTCGTGTCGCGGTGCGCACACGCGGGCGGCTGGACGCAGGAGGGCGACGCGGCAAGGTGCGACCACTGCGGAACCCGCCGCTTCACGGGCTACGCCGCGCTGCTGATCCCGGAGTTGCCTCAGCGCACCACGCACGCAGGCACTGCCAAGGGGCCGCAACGGGATGCGCGTCGGCGCTACGGTGGCGCCAGGACCCCGTACGGAGGACACGCATGAGTGCTCAGCCCGACCACGTGCCCGCCCTGCCCCAGCCACCGGCCCCGGCCGCCGCAGCGCAGCTGCTCATCCGTATCCGCTCCCACCGCCGGGCTGCTCAGTGGGAGCCGGCGTTCGAGCGGGACTGGGCGAAAGCCCTGGAGGACTCCCGGACGAGCTACATGCTGACTCCACTGCACGAGGTCGTGCGGACGTGGCAGATGCGCCTCGACACCGCACCGGCCGTCGAGGCCTTCACCGCAAGCGGCCTGGACGATGAGGACGGGGTGGACCTGGACGAGATGCTGGGGGCGTGCGAATGACGGGAAATCAGTCGTGGCAGGTCCGTCTGTCACCGGCGGTCGCGAAGGCCGTCGGCTGACAGACCTCGCAGGCGGTGAGGCTGGTGCACGTCGCCCTGCTGGTCCCGGAGCGGCCACGGTGGCAGGGTTGTTTGCCACTGTCCGTGAGCACCAGCATGGTTCCCTGACGGGAACGGGGCGATGGGAGTGATCGGCAGTGGCTGTCCGGGATGGCGACATGATCCGGGTCGAAGCGAGCGGTTCGGGGTGGGTCGACGGGGTCGAGGGCGTCGTTGCCGGGACGTGGGAAGGGCGCCTGCGGATCAAGGTCACCAAGAACGCGCCGCCAGGGGTGAACGCGGTCCTCTTGGAAGAGGACGCCGTATACGACGTATGCGACCAGATCGAGGTGCCGGGACCGATGCCGCTGTGCTCATCGTGCCAGGGGAGCGGAAAGATCGAGTGGGAGGACGAGGAGGGGTGGCAGCACGAAGCGCCGTGTACGACGTGCAATGGAGAAGGTGAAGTGAACCGCTGAGGTGTGGGCGTCGGGGGCCTCTCGGCGCGGAAATCCACCGCCCGGGCGGGCTGCGCGGCGTACAAGCGGGCTGAAGGTGTCGGCCGTGCGCCTCAGCGGTCCCACCGCTGATGGACTGAGCGCCCTCCGGACCGGCCCCCGCCCTCGCCCCTGCGCCGCAGTCAAGCTACTTCCAACACGGAATCACATCGTCCGATTCGCGCTTGCGAGCGTTGACGGGCCGGTCCTCCCGACCCCAGGATTCCGCCGTTCTGTCGTTCCGTCACTCAACCAGGACACCGGGAGGACGTAATGCGAGCACGGATCACAGCAGCAGCCATGGCTCTCACCGCCGGCGCCGCGCTTCTGACCGCCACACAGGCAGGGGCCGCACAGACAGGGGCCGCACCGGCAGCCAAGCCGGTCACGCCCGCGGCATGGTGCCTGCAGAAGGGCGGCACGCCCGCCGACTACCGCGCGTACTACGACAACCAGCTCAACCTCACCCCGCTGGGCACGGTGCGCGAGTTGTGCCGGTTCCAGAACGCGAAGGACAACACCCGGATCATCCTTCCGTCCGACACCCTCGCCGCGGACAAGCCGACCCTCGCAGCCCTGGCGTACATCCGTAAGCCCGCTCTGCCGCCCATTCCCGGAGGCGTCAACCCGGCCGCGGTGTACTGCGCCCACCTGGGCGGGACCTCGCAGTTCGGCGAGAACAAGCTCGACGTCGGCGGATGGATCAGGGAAGGGGATCGCGTCAGCCGCGACAACCTGCACTCCATGTGCATGTTCGCCGACGGCTCGGCCATCGACGAGTGGGGGCTGACGTACCACACGTTCGGGGTCGTGCGGGGAGCGAACCTGGAGAACAAGTTCCGGGCGCACATCCCGTCCGCGAAGGGCAAGGAGGCGTGGAACCGGCTGTAGGCCGGAGGGCTGTTCAGGCAACGGGGTGAGGCGGCCCGGAGCCGCACCCCGTTGCCGTGCCGACTACGTGTCAGACGCCAGACCGTCATACCTACGTGCGATTATTGGGCGTTGGTGTACGACCTGGCGGGGGAGGCGGCATGGGCGACAGCCCGGGCGGCGACGGCAAGATCTTGGACATCAAGACCGCGGACCTGAAGTCCGCGGCTCCGGCGTTCAGCGAGCAGAGTGGCAAGCTGCGCGAGGCGCTGACCGAGCTGACGACGACGCTTGACGGCCTCGGTGCGCCTTGGGGTGCGGACGAGCAGGGGAAGACGTTCGGCGACTCGTACAAGCCCGCCCGCGAGAGGATCGAGCACGCGACGAAGATCTTCGTTGCCGGCCTCGCGAGCATCCACGAGGCGATGGTGGACATGTCCGACGGCCACATCGAGAACGACAAGCTGATCGCCGGGATGTTCTCGAAGAACGGCGTCAAGGGTGGGGACCCGGGTAAGGCCGGTAGCGGCAAGTGAGTGTCAAGCACAAGGTCCAGCACTTCCTCGTCGAGTACATGGGCCTCTATTGGCCCGACGGCGATGCGGACAAGCTCCGTAAGGCCGCCAAGGCGTGGCGCAAGTTCGCGGGCGAGGTAGAGAAGGTCCGTACGCCGGTCAACAACCAGGCCACGTCGCTGATCCACAACAACAAGGGTGAGGCGATCGAGGCTTTCGAGGTCTTCTGGCACCGGTATGCCAAGGGCCCGAAGGACGGCTGGCTGCAGGACCTCGCGGAGTCATCCAAGGAGATGGCGGACGGGCTGGAAAAGCTCGCCGAAGCCATCGATAAGGCGATGGACGACCTCTGGGAGAAGATCATTGAGGACGTCGTCGTCCTGGGCGCTGCCGTCACTCTGGCCTTGGCAACCGGTGGTGCCCTCACTCCCGCCGCCGGAGCCGCCGCGACCGCGATCGTGGAGGCCGGTGCAGCGCTCGGCATCGCCGTGTCCACGACCGTGGCCGAAGTGGCGGGCGTGACGCTGGCCTCGGCGGCCCTCGGCGGCCTGGAGTCCGTCACGGTCAACCTGGCCGTCGCCCAGCCCATCAGGATCGCGCAGGGGCGGCAGGACGGCATCAACTTCACCGAGGCCGGCAACGCCGCCAACGACGGCATGCTTTACGGCGGCATGTTCGGCGGGATGGGCAGCCTCGCGAAGAACGCCGGAGCCGCGGGCGGTTTCCGCAACCTCTTCAAGGGCGTCCGCCCCATGGACGTCGAACTCGCCCAGGCCGCCCGCCTCCCCGTCAACATCGACTGCGCCCTGGACCCCATCGACGTCGCGACCGGCGCCATGCTCCTGCCGGCGACGGACGTGACCCTCCCCGGCGCGCTGCCGCTGGTCGTCGAGCGGACCCACGTCTCCTCGTACCGGTCGGGCGCCTGGTTCGGCCCGACCTGGGCGTCCACCTTCGACGAGCGCGTCCAGATCGACGGCGACGGCGTCGTCTACGCGGCCGCGGACGGTATGCGCCTGGTCTACCCGGTGCCGACGCCCGGCGAGCAGGTCCTTCCGGTGAAGGGCCCGCGCAGGCCCCTGACCTGGGACGGAACGCCCGGCGGCGTGATGACCATCGCCGACCCGCAGACGGGCATCACCCGCACCTTCGGCGGCCTGGTCCCGACCGAGGAGCCCGGCATCCTCCAGCTGCCGCTGGAGAGCGTGGAGGACCGCAACGGCGCGCGCATCGACTTCGAGCGCACGGCGACGGGCACGCCGACCGGGATCCGCCACTCGGGCGGCTCCTACGTGGCCGTCGAGACGGACGTCATCGGCGAGGCGGGCGCCCGCGTCACGGCCCTGCGCCTCCTCGACGAGCCCCCGTCCCCGTACGAGCCCCCGACCGCCCCCGGCCGCGGCACGACCCTCATCCGCTACGGCTACGACGACGCGGGCAACCTCACGGAGGTCACCAACTCCAGCGGCAAGCCCCTGCGCTTCACGTACGACGCCGAGGGCCGAATAACCTCCTGGACCGACCGCAACGACACGTCGTACGGCTACACGTACGACGCGTCCGGTCGCGTGGTCCGTACGGAGGGGAGTGACGGTTTTCTCTCGGGCACGCTGGCGTACGACACCGCGACCCGCACGACTACGGTCACCGACTCCCTCGGCCACGAGCGCACGTACCGCTACAACGCGGACGCCCTGGTCACGGAGGAGACTGACCCGCTCGGCCACAAGACGCTGACCAAGTGGGACGATCGGGGTGCGGACCGCCTTTCGGTGACGGATCCGCTGGGCCGGACGACGCGTTACGAGTACGACGAGGCGGGCAACCTCGCGCAGGTGACCCTGCCGGACGGCTCACAGGGTTCGGCGCTCTACAACGAGTTCCGCAAGCCGGTGGAGGTCACGGAGCCGGGCGGCGCGACGTGGCGCCACACGTACGACGACCGGGGCAACCTCCTCACGACGACGGACCCGGCGGGCGCGGAGACGCACTACGCCCACGACGACCAGGGCCGCCTGGCCGCGGTGACCGACGCCCTCGGCCACACCTCCCGCATCACCTGCGACGCGGCCGGACTCCCGGTGGAGATCACCGACCCCCTGGGCCACCGGACGACGGTTGTCCGGGACCCCTTCGGCCGGATCGTCGAAGCGGTCGACCCACTGGGCCGGGCCACCCGGACGACGTGGACGACGGAGGGCAAGCCGTCGCGGCGCGAGTACCCGGACGGGACGAGCGAGACATGGACGTGGGACGGCGAGGGCAACCTCGTCACCCACACGGACCCCGCGGGCAACACCACCCGTCACGAGGCCGGACACTTCGACCTCCCCACGTCCCGCACGGACCCCGACGGCACGACGTACGCGTTCGCGTATGACACCGAGCTGCGGCTGACGGGAGTGACGAACCCGCAGGGGTTGGTGTGGTCGTACGCCTATGACGCGGCGGGTCGGCTCACGTCCGAGATGGACTTCAACGGCCGCACGCTGACGTACGTGCACGACGCGGCGGGCGGGCTGACCACCCGCACGAACGGTGCGGGCGAGTCCTTGCACTTCACGCGTGACGCGCTGGGCCGCGTCACGGAGCAGCGCGATGACGCCGATGCGGTGACGACGTTCTCCTACGACGCCGCGGGCAACCTGGCCGGTGCCGTGAACGCCGACGCGTCGCTCGTCTACGAGCGGGACGTGCTCGGCCGGGTGCTGACGGAGTCGGTGAACGGGCGTACGGCGAGCTACGCCTACGACGCGCTGGGCCGCCGGGTGAGGCGCGTGACGCCGTCCGGGCTGGCGTCCGAGTGGACGTACGACGCGGCGGGTCGGCCGGTGGAGCTCAGCGGCGAGGCGGGCGGGCTGACGTTCACCTACGACGCGGCAGGGCGGGAGACGGAACGCCGCCTGGGCGAGGGCGCGACACTCACGCAGGAGTGGGACGCGGCGGACCGCGTGACGCGCCAGGTAGTGAAGGGCGCGGAACGCCTCCTCCAACACCGCGAGTACGCGTACCGCGAGGACGGCTACCTCACGGAGATCCGCGAACTGACCTCCGGTACGCGCCGCTTCGACCTGGACCCGTCCGGTCGCGTCACGACGGTGCGGGCGCACGGCTGGACGGAGCGGTACGCGTACGACGGAGCCGGCAACGTCACGAGCGCCACGGCCCCGGCCCACGCGGCTGCCGGCCGACGGGAGTTCGAGGGCACGCTCATCCGCCGGGCGGGCGGAACGCGCTACGAGCACGACGCGCAGGGCCGCCTGATCAGCAAGACGGCCCGGCTGCTGAACGGTCAGACGCGCGTCTGGACGTACACGTGGGACGCGGAAGACCGCCTCAGGGAGGCGGTGACGCCGGAGGGGGAGCGCTGGCGGTACGCGTACGACCCGCTGGGCCGCCGCATATCGAAGAGCCGCGTGGCAGGCGACGGCGAGGCTGCCGCTGCTGAAGAAACGCTGTTCTCCTGGGACGGCACGAGGCTGGCGGAGCAGACGACAGCCGACGGCAGGGTCACGACCTGGGACTACGCCCCGGGCACGCACCGCCCCCTGACGCAGACGGACCGCACGCACCTGGTGCGGTCGGCGGGCAAATCCCTGATCGCGGATTTCGCAGAGGGCGACACCGAACGGGACTTCGGCACCCGTTTCCACGCCATCGTCACGGACGCGGTCGGCACCCCCACGGAACTGATCACGCCCACGGGCGAACTGGCCTGGCAACACCGCACGACCCTCTGGGGCACCCGCCTCCCGTCCCCACCGTCAGACGGCATCGACTGCCCCCTCCGCTTCCCAGGCCAGTACGCGGACTGGGAAACGGGCCTGCACTACAACCTTTTCCGCTACTACGATGTTGAAGCCCATCGTTATGTGACTCCGGACCCATTGGGCTTGGAGCCGGCAGGCAACCACTATGGCTATGTCGTCAACCCCTATGTCTGGGCCGATCCTCTGGGCTTGGCGCCTCAGGGATGCAAGGTTGTTCAGCAGTCACACAAGTACTCACCCAGCAGGAATGCATCATTCCGGGAGGCGAAGCGGGACTTGGGGATCCCGATGTCGCAGCAGCCAGACGAACTGCAAATGGTGCCCATGACTGGTCGTTCTGGTCGGCAGATCATGGATGATAATGGGAATCCTGTGATGACGCGTGAGTACATATACACCCGCAATGACGGTAGTCGTGTCATTATTCAGGATCACTCGGCCGGTCATAAGTACGGGGAGGGGGGAGTGGGCGATCAAGAGCGTCATCTCAATGTGAGACCGATCGACAACCCTCGGACCGGCAAGGTGCCTGGCACTGCGCAACACTATGAGTACTAATGAAGGTGATCTATCGATGTGGGCTGAGCTACTGACGAACCCAGCCGGAATCACCAGCATTTATGGGGGATCCCTGCCTCCGCTCCAGGGGGTTCATATCCATGAAGTTTCTCTGAATCGAGAAGGGCCGACTCTTAAAGTGCGGTTCGATCTTTCTGAGTACCCTGAGCGGGCGCCAAGGAAGTGGGTGTCTCAGGGGTTCAATACCGTTCAGATCGAGCTTTGCCTGTCGGGAGTCCGTGATGTCGCCTTGACTGGTTTTGGGACTGACCCGATTGCGGATATCATCTTGACGCGCACCAATTCCATCGAAATGGAATTGGTGTCCGCTCAGGCTCGAATTAAAGCAACCGCGGATTCCGTGTTCATCTCGAACATCTCCGCGTATCTTGATGATCGTGAGGGAGGGTCCTGAAAGGGCTGATCGAATGCGAAGATCTCGATGAATGGCGTTGGTGAAGGTGGCATGGACTGGCTCTCCGTCGAAGAGGAGTGTGTCCTTGTTAATGCCAAGGAGATGTCGCCTCTCTGGTCCGTGCTGGCTGACTGGACTGATAGCGAAGACGAAGCCGAGTGGTCGGCTGTTATCCCTGTTTTCGCTGAGATCATCGGTCGGTGGGAGCGCTCCGGGTACGTCGAGGTGTACCGAGGTGAGGAGTGGCCGGCGCATCAGGGTGGGGAGAGGCTGACCGGGGACGTGCTTGAGGAGACGCTTCGCCGACCGTCCACCTGGGAGTATCGGGAACGCCCTCCGGTGATCGGGTTGCTGGCGGTGCCCGGAAGCTCCGTGCTGTATTCCCCGCCATCGGATTGATGTCCGTGAATCCCGATGAGTATCCGGAGATCAAGTCCTGGGTCGACAGTTACACAGGCGACTTGGACTCCGTCGACTTCTTCAATCAGCACTGCGCGGTGGGCACGTGGTTGGCCTTCGTTCACCTGATGAACCCAGAGTTCGTCGAGGTGCGGGGGTGCGTGTTGCGGAAGCGTTCGTACACGCCCGGGAACTTTGACGACTGGTACCGCCAGCTGAATGGTGACGTCCGCAGCATCGAAGCCCTCCTCAACCGCTTCGTGGTCGGGTACGAGATCGGCTGCGGTGACACCGCCGAGGAAGAAGAGGCGCTCGGGGACATTGCCCGGGCGGTGGCTCGGTCCTGGGAGGCGGCGCTTGGGCGGGCCTTTCCGCAGAGGCGGTTTGATGTGCGGGTTCTGGATACCGACGATGGGCCGACCGTTGTGTTCGGCCAGGTGCCGTCTGCTCCTGCGGCCCTTCAGGAGCCGTGGCTGCGTGTGGTCTCCCGGGACACCATCGCCAGGGAAGTCGACCTCTTGCCTGCGTCGTCCGGGATGACGTTCGTCGCGCGGCTGGACGGGGCCGCGATGGCCGACGGTGACGGGATCTTCGAGCAGTTCTGGGAGCGGTTCAGGTTTCCCGACTACTTCGGCTGGAACTGGAACGCGCTCTCCGACTGCCTGCGGGATCTCAACTGGCTGCCTGCCGACCGGTACCTCGTCGTGATCGAGAACTCGGCGCAGTTGCTCTCAGCGAGCCCGGAGGACAGGGCTGCATTCTTCGCTTTGCTGAAGCAGGTGGCGGAGCACTGGCGCAGCCCGCACCACAAGCCCCGAGGCGTCGGGATTCCGTTCACCGTGCTGCTCGTTTGCGAGCCCGGCGAGGCGGGTGCGGACCTCCTCGGTCCGGGGGAGATTCCTGACGTGTTTGTCTACCCTGTGGAGTTTCTCCGAGCGGTCGAGAGCGGTCTCGTAGGGCTCGAACCGTGGTGGCTGCTGGAAGGTGACGCGTTGCGGGCGCGGGCCGTGGGGCTTCTGGAGCGGTTCCCCGAGCGGCGCCTGCTGCCGTTCGCACGGCGTGAGGACAACGACGACGTCGCCTGCTGGGACCTGGACAGCGGGGCGGTGCGGGTCGTTCATGACTTCGCCACGCCCGGACGGGAGAATCGGCAGGAATTCGCTACGTTCTACGACTGGCTACGAGCTGCGTTGGAAGACTTTATTGAGTTTGCGGGGGCAGACAGTCCCAGGGCTACCACGCCCGCGGCGTATGGCGGGGCGTGACGCGGCCGGACTGTTCTGACGCGGCGCTCCGGAACGCTTCCATCAGGGGGCTTCCCGGGTACTCGTCGAACCACGGGTACTTCCGGCGGTAGTAGCAGGACCAGTAGCTCACCGCGCGCCGTTGAGTGCGGGCGAAGAACGCAGGGTTCTGTGTGATGAAGTCGCCGTAGAGCCTGCGCTGGGCCGAGTGGGGGACGGTGAGACCGGGGAGGCCTCGGGAGATCGACTCCAGGATCTCCACCACGTATTCGCCGGAGAGCTGGACGACGAATGGGACTACCCAGGGTTTATCGCACCTCGTGATCTGTTCGAGGTGGTCCTGCCGGACCCTGCCGTCGTGGTGCCGGGTGTACAGGCAGTGCAGAATCGTCTGCTGTGTTGCCGTCAGGGCCCGTACTGACTCTGCGGGCGGCGCGCCGTTGTAGATCCGGGACGGGATGGTGAGGGATTCACCCTCCACCTTGACGTGGAAGGGCGGCATCGGCGAAAAAGTGGCATCTGGCATGACTGCCACTACACGCTCTACGTCGCCCCCAAGGGCGCGCGGAAACGCTGATGAAAGCTGCACGGGCGGCGCTTCTTCAGTGGCGAATCAGCAGGAGCAACGTGCTCAGGGCCAGCATCACGAGGCCCGCGAAGGTGAAGCCCACGCCCCTGAAGCGGAAGTTGGTCGTGGTGAGGCTGCTGGTGGTGACCGACGGCATGGTCAGGCTGTTGGAGCCGGTGAGGCGGCGGTAGATCCGTTCGGATCTCGCGCGGGCTATGGCCGCGTGTGAGTCGGCGGCGCCGCCGATGTTGAAAACGAGACGCAGGCCGAAGACGATCGTGGCCAGGCCGCCTATTGCGAACAGGATGGGGATTGCTATGCGCATGATGCCTCATCGTATCGGCGTGACACGTGGGGGTCCGACTCCCGCAGCTCCTGTCTGCGGCTGCGGTTTAGTTCGTCCGGAATTTGGTCGTTTACTTCATCTGTCGGCCTGGCCACTGCATGACCCTTGTGGCCGGATGGCCCTGGCACACTCCCTCGCTCAGAAGAGAGGCCGACTATGCGCAAGTCCCGAGCAGTACTCGGCATTGCCGCCGGGCTGGGTGCCGTCGCGTTCACTCTGGGGACCGGGGCAGGGGCCCAGGCCCAAGCACCGCACCCCCTCACCGGGCCCGCCGCCGGCAAAGCTGTGGTCGACGTCAGATCCGGCGCCGAGCTGCCCGGCATCAGGTCATCCGTCAGACCCGCCGCCGACACCGTCTACCGCACCCCCGCGTTTACCAACAACCTCGGCAACCAGTGCCTCGACGGAGACCGGACCACGATCCCCAACAACGGCGCCAAGGTGCAGCTCTGGGGTTGCAACAGCTGGGACAACCAGAGCTGGTACTGGACGCCCGTTCCCAACCAGCCCGTCGGCCACTACACCATCCAGAACGGCTACCGCTCGCAGTGCCTCGACGGCGACCTCAACACCATCCCCAACAACGGTGCCAAGGTGCAGCTCTGGGCCTGCAACGGGTGGAACAACCAGAAATGGGTCTTCCGCTAGGCCCCACTCCCTGTAGCCCCCACTCCCTGTAGCCCCCACCGGGCCCCGCTCCGTGCGCTGCCGGTTCCTGTGCGCGCCCCGGCAGCGCACCCCGCTCCCCTCACTCGTCTCCCCAGTCAGCATGCCTCCCCCTGGAGTCGTCCGGCCTTCCGCCCGGCCCCGGTGAGTGGGAAACTGCCGCGTATGCGGGCATTGGGGCGCCTACGGGGACGATCGGTGCTGTGTGCAGCTGGTGCAGTGGTGCTCATGGGCGCCGCGGCCGTGGGGCTCGCCGGCTGCCGTCAGGAAGGGCCCGGCGGGCTGGACTCGGTCGTCGTCGCCGTGAACGCCGGCAAGCGGGCCACCGCTCGCCTGGAGCACGACGGCTATCCCGTTCAGTGGCTGACCTGCACGGGCAAGGCCGAGGACCCCGGCGTCACGGAGAAGGGCGGGGCGCGCCCGGTCACCGCCGTGGGTGTCGACTGCGACGGCCGCACCACCGGCGGCCAGAAGATCATCGTCTACGGGCGGGTGACCGGCCTGTACGACGACTCCTGTGTGCAGGGGAAGCTGACCGCGAAGGTCGACGGGAAGACGGTCTTCACCGCGAGCGTTCTCGGTGACTGCTCCGGGAGCGGGATCACGAACGGCGGCGGCAACGGCGACAAGCCCACCAGCAACGGCGACAAGCCCACCAGTAACAACGGCAACAGCGGCAACAACGGCGGCAAGGGCGACAAACACTGGCAGGGCGGGCACCCACAGTCCAAGTAGGAAGCCGTCCAGCACCCCCGCTTACCCTTGGTCCATGCCCGAAGAGTCCCCGCTCATCAAGAGCCTGCGTGCGGCCGTCGACGCCGCGCCCGACGACGTGCCCCTGCGCCTGCACCTCGCCCAGCTCCTTCTCGAAGCGGGGCTCGTCCAGGACGCGATATCCCAGGTCGCCGCGGCTCTGCAGCGGGAACCGGGCAACGCCGAGGCGCAGGCGCTGATCGCCCGCGCCGTCGCCCCGCCGGTGACCGCCCCGGCCACGGCCCAAGCCCCGGCCACCCCGGCCCCCGCCCCGGCCACTCCGGCC
>NZ_JOFL01000010.1 GCF_000719265.1 Streptomyces roseoverticillatus
GACCCCCTACGCCCCCTCGTCGACGCCCCCGCCGTCCCCGTCATCCACTCCGCCGACTACCTCGACCACCGCGAACGCCTCCTCGCCGCCGAACACATCACCGTCATCGGCTCCGGCCAGTCCGGCGCCGAAGTCTTCCTCGACCTCCTCCGCAACCGCCCCGCCGGCCGCGAAAAACTCCACTGGCTCGCCCGCACCCCCGCCTTCGCCCCCATGGAATACAGCAAACTCGGCCTCGAACAATTCACCCCCGACTACACCCGCTACTTCCACGCCCTCCCCGAACCCGTACGCAACCAACTCCTGCCCCAGCAATGGCAGCTCCACAAAGGCATCGCCACCGAAACCCTCACCGACATCCACGACGAGCTCTACCGCCGCAGCCTCCACGGCGGCTGGCCCGACACCGTCCTCACCCCCGGCGTCTTCGTCCGCACCGCAGGCCGCGTCGGCACCACCCGCGTCGAACTCCACCTCGAACACGCCCAGCAAGGCACCCGCTCCCGCATCACCACCGACGCCGTCATCCTCGCCACCGGCTACCGCGAACGCCCCGTCGACACCCTCCTCGCCGCCCTCGACCCCTACATCCGCCGCGACCACAGCGAACGCCCCCGCATCGACGAGAACCACCGCCTCGTCCTCGACCCCCTCGTCCGCGGCGCCATCCACGTCCAGAACGCCGAACGCCACACCCACGGCGTCGGCACCCCCGACCTCGGCCTCGCCGCCTGGCGCAGCGCCACCATCCTCAACGCCATCACAGGAAAGGCGGCCTACCCCCTCCCGGAGCGGACCGCCTTCACCACATTCGGCCTGGAGCCACGGCCACAGCCACGACCCCGCACCACCGGATCAGAAGACCGGCGCACCATCCCGCGTCAGCTTCCAGTCCACTGACGCAAAACGCCCCACATCGATCGTCCCCTGCGCCTTCACCCAGGAAATGATCGTGTTACGAATCTCCTCCGAGTTGGCCCACACCTGCTTCGCCCGCGCCACATGCGGAAAATTACCCCCACCACTGGCCCGGTAATTATTCACCGCCAGAACGAACTCGGCCGCGTCGTCCAGTGGCTTCCCGTCGAACATCAGCTTCGCAACCCGCGCCCCCGGCGCCTTCGCGACGTCGATCTCGTACGAGAGGCCGCTGACCACGTCATAGTTGTAATCCGGAATACTCTCCGCATTCGTCAGCTTCGCCGGATCCACCGGAACACCCGCCGGCGTCCGCACGTAATAGCGCGCCGAAAACTCCAGATACTCCCGCAGCTGCGCACCCGTCAGCACCCGCGCCTCCAGCGTGTTCTCGAACGGATACAGCCCCGCCACCTGACGAATCGACACCTTCCCCGCCGGCACCGCCGCCGTCCGCGAGAAACACGACGCCTGCGACAACACCGGCAGCGACGCGTACGCCGACCCCGCCAGAGCCGCCCTCACCGTCTCCTTCTGCACATGATTGATGAAATCGATGACCGGCGTGTCCTTGTACGCCGCCTCCGCAGCACTCATCGCCGCCGTCGACGTACCGATCACCTGATTCACATACGCCACGACCTTCTCGTGCTCGTCACGCAGCAACCGGGAGATCTTCCTGTCCTCAGGCACCGTGTTCGAGTTCAGCACCTTCGCCGACACCGACTCCACCTGCCAGCGGCCCCGCTCCCACACCAGACCGAAGTCGAACAGCGTCAACCGCTGACCCCACTTCAGCGGCTCCGACAGCACCACCTGCTTGCCCGTCTTCTTATTCGCCACCCGGTACTCCGGGATCTCCGTGTGCGCATGACCCACCAGAATCGCGTCGATCCCCGGCACCTGCTCCGCCACCAGCGCCGCCGCGTTCTCGATATACGGCAGCTGATCACCGTACGAAGACGTCCCGCTCGAACCCGAATGCGCCGACACGATCACCACATCCGCACCCATCGAACGCAGCCGCGGCACCCACTTCGCCGCCTGCTCCTCCAGACCCGGGAACACCATCTTCCCCTGGACATTCGCCTTGTCCCAGATCGCAATACCAGGATTCGTCAGCCCCAGGATCGCCACCTTCACATCACGACCGAACGGCGCACACACCCGCTTCATCACATACGGAGCAAACGCCGGCCGCAACGACTTCGCATCCAGCGCATTCGCCCCCAGCAGCGGAAAATCACACTGCTCCTCGAACTTCCGCAACACCGGAATGCCGTAATTGAATTCGTGATTCCCCAGCGCCGCCGCGTCATACCCGATCGCATTCATCGCCTGCGCCATCGGATGCACCGGACCATGCGCCTTGGTGATCGGATCCACCTTGGCGTAGTAATACGACAACTGCGTGCCCTGAATCGTGTCACCCGCATCGATCAACAGGGTATTCCGGCGCCCCTTCTCCGACCGCACCTGATTCACCAGCGTCGAAATCTTCGCCAGACCCACATCGTTGTGCGCCTTGTCGTCGAACTCCGCATCCGTAAAGTAATCCCAGTTGAAGACGTTCCCGTGCAGATCCGTCGTCCCCATCACCGTGAACGAATACTTCCGCTTCCCCCGGCCGCCCACGAGACCCGCATCCACCTCCTGCGCCTCGGCCGACCCGGCACCCCCCGCCCCCACGAGCGCGACCCCCGCACCCGTCGCGGCAGTACGCCCCAGAAAATTCCTCCGGTTCAGCGGCACTTCTTCTCCCCAAAGTCGCAAAGCTGACAACGCGCGTAGATTCTGACCCGCCCGCACCGCCCCGCGACACCCTCCCAAGGTTGCGATCCGATGACTCCCCAGTAACCCCACCCGGAAGAACCGGCAGTCCACACTGAACCCATGACCACACCCACACCCGCCACGCCCCTGCCCTACGGAACCCCCGACACCCCCCGCGTCTCCGTCCGCGGCGAAGCCCGCCTCGAAGTCGACCCCGAAATCGCCCACCTCGGCATCACCGTCACCGCCCGCGGCACCGACCGCACCACCACCCTCGAAGACCTCACACGCCGCAACACCCAGGCCCTCGACCTCGTCAAGTCCTACGGCGACGCCGTCGAAAGACTCGAAACCGGCCTCATCACCGTGGCCCCCCAATTCGCCGACAAAGGCCGCCACGAACGCGTCCGCTCCTACCACGGCAGCGTCTACCTCACCGCCACCCTCAACGACTTCACCGTCCTCGGCGAACTCACCACCCGCCTCGCCGACCTCCCCCTCACCCGCATCACCGGCCCCTGGTGGTCCCTCCGCCCCGACTCACCCGCACACCGAGGAGCCCGCCGCCTCGCCGTCCAAGAAGCCGTCCAGCGCGCACGCGAATACGCCGAAGCCCTCGGAGCTCACCTCACCGCCCTCCTCGAACTCGCC
This sequence comes from Streptomyces roseoverticillatus, assembly GCF_000719265.1. GTDB lineage: Bacteria > Actinomycetota > Actinomycetes > Streptomycetales > Streptomycetaceae > Streptomyces > Streptomyces roseoverticillatus. Next base: position 3,343 of record NZ_JOFL01000010.1, read on the forward strand.
GACGACGGCGCCGAGAACCTCGGCTACTCCGCCATGGCCGGCGGCATGGCCCGCGGCGGATACGGAGCCGCAGCCGCCGCCGAACCCGAACTGGATCTCGAACCCCAGCGCCAGACCGCCCACGCCCAGGTCAACGCCCGCTTCACCATGACCCCGCCCCGCCTCTGAACCGCTCATCAGAGCGCGCACGCGCACGTTCATGCATTGTCAAAAACCTTTTACCGAAAGGCCGTTGGGCTGTCGCCGGCGACGGATCCACTACCCACCGGTAGGTCATAAGGTCGAAACATGCGCCGAGCAAAAATCGTCTGCACCCTCGGGCCCGCCACCGACTCGTACGAGCAGATCAAGGCACTCGTCGACGCCGGCATGGACGTAGCCCGCTTCAACCTCAGCCACGGCACCTACGCCGACCACGAGGCCCGCTACCAGCGCGTACGCAAGGCGGCCGAGGAGGCCGGCCGCAGCGTCGGCGTCCTCGCCGACCTACAAGGCCCGAAGATCCGCCTCGGCCGCTTCCGCGAAGGCCCCGTACTTCTTGAACGCGGCGACGAGTTCACCATCACCGTCGAACCCGTCGACGGCGACCGCCACACCTGCGGCACCACCTACGACGGCCTCGCCGGCGACGTCAGCCGCGGCGAGCGCATCCTCGTCGACGACGGCCGCGTCACCCTGGAGGTCACCGAGGTCGACGGCCCGCGCGTACGCACCATCGTCATCGAGGGCGGCATGGTCTCCGACCACAAGGGCCTCAACCTCCCCGGCGTCGCCGTCTCCGTCCCCGCCCTCTCCGACAAGGACGTCGAAGACCTGCGCTGGGCACTGGGCATCGGCGCCGACATCATCGCCCTGTCCTTCGTCCGCAGCGCGGAAGACGTCGCCGACGTCCACCGCGTCATGGACGAGGAAGGCCGCCGCCGCCCCGTCATCGCCAAGATCGAGAAGCCGCAGGCCGTGGAGAACCTCGACGGCATCGTCGCCGCCTTCGACGGCATCATGGTCGCGCGCGGCGACCTCGGCGTCGAAATGCCGCTGGAAACGGTCCCGATCGTGCAGAAGCGAGCGATTAAGCTCGCGAGGCGAAACGCGAAGCCGGTCATCGTGGCGACGCAGATGCTCGACTCGATGGTCGACGCCTCCCGCCCCACGCGCGCGGAGGCGTCGGATGTCGCCAACGCCGTCATCGACGGCACGGACGCGGTCATGCTCAGCGGCGAGACGAGCGTCGGGAAATACCCCGTCGAGACGGTCAAGACGATGGGCCGCATCGTCGCCGCGGCGGAGGAGGACCTTCTGGCGAAGGGCCTCCCGCCCCTGAGCGAGCGGGGCAAGCCCCGCACGCAGGGTGGCTCCGTGGCCCGCGCGGCGGCCGAAATGGGCGACTTCCTGGAGGCGAAGTTCCTGGTCGCCTTCACCCAATCCGGCGACACGGTCCGCCGCCTGAGCCGGTATCGCTCCCCGATCCCCCTGCTGGCGTTCACGCCGGAGGCGTCGACGGCGGCCCAGCTGAGCCTGACGTGGGGCGTGGAGACGTTCTTGGGCCCGATGGTCCAGACGACGGACGAGATGGTCGACCAGGTCGATGAGTACTTGCTGCGGATCGGCCGGTGCCGGAAGGGGGACCGGGTGATCATCACGGCGGGCTCGCCACCGGCGACGCCGGGCACGACGAATATGGTGCGGGTGCACCATATTGGCGAGGAGTAGGCCGACTACGTCAGTGCTTCGGGCCGATGTGGGCGTCCATGAGGGCGACGGAGTCGCGGCGGGCGATGGAGATGCTCTGAGCTCGTCGGCTCTGGTTCGCCGACTTCCACTCGACGCCGACCCTGTCGAGAGTGTCAGTGAAGAGCTTCAGGATGTCCGTGGACGTGTTGGTGAAGAAGTAGCGCGGGTATTCGTAGCGCTTGGGCTTGCCATTGACGATGCGGGTGGTCCAGTTGGTGATGCGACACCCGTCCGAGTGGATGAGTCCGCGCAACAACTCCCAGGGGTAGGCGTCCACGATCTGTTGCTGCCAGGGCTCCAGTGTGATCGCCCGCTCGTGCTTCTTGCCTGGTCCGTGCTGCGGGAAGAAGCATGGCCAGTGCTTGCTGGTGCTGGTGACCATCACACAGCCCTGCTTTCGTTCGAGCCACACGCGGTTCCCGGGGCGGACTTTCCGCATCGCCTCTCCGCAGGAGTCGATGAGGCCGGGCCACGCGTCTGCGCATGCGATGCGTAAGGCATAGACGCCTCGCCGACCGGCGCTGAGGCAGCCGTCGCCGAGGTAGAGGCCGAGCAGGTAGGTGTACGCGGCTGAGCCGTGGGGTGATTGAGGCGCCTGGCCGCATCTTTCGCATGGCGCGGCCGCGCGTGACAGGGGTTCGATCCTGGTCTGCCATGACCGGATCGCATACCGGGATATCCCGGTCTCCTTGCTCACGGAGTTGAGACTGCGTCCTTGGCGGACGAGAGCCAGTACGTGATGACGTGTTTCAAGGTCGTACACATCTGCGAGCGTGTATGAGTGCTTGCAGTGGACGGATGTATTCGGAGGAATGTTCACCACGGCGAGTGAAGATCGCCAACGGCTGGAGGATTTTCCGGACCTTCGAATTAAAGGTAAAGTGCCCTGGGTGGGATTCGAACCCACGCTGTCGGTGGTTTGAGCACCGTGTCTCTCCCGCTGGACTACCAGGGCTGGCTACGAAACCAAGGCTAGCGTAGTCAGGTCGTGTATCAAACCTACAGGAGCTAGGTAGGCTCGTGCAGCAGCACCCTGCCCTGGACCGAGGAGACCCGTGACCGCCGCCGAGCCCACGCCGCCAGTCGACGACGAGCCGACGCACACCCCTCCCCATGTCACCCGCGTGGTGATCGCCGAGGACGAGGCCCTGATCCGTCTCGACCTCAAAGAGATGCTGGAGGAAGAGGGCTACTCCGTCGTGGGCGAGGCGGGCGACGGCGAGACCGCGGTCGCGCTGGCCCGGGAGCACAAGCCCGACCTGGTGATCCTCGACGTGAAGATGCCCGTCCTCGACGGGATCTCCGCCGCCGAGCAGATTGCCCGCGACTCGATCGCCCCGGTCCTGATGCTCACAGCATTCTCGCAGCGCGACCTCGTCGAGCGTGCTCGGGACGCCGGTGCCATGGCCTACCTGGTGAAGCCGTTCAGCAAGAGCGACGTCGTCCCGGCCATCGAGATGGCCGTCTCCCGTTTCACGGAGCTGAAGGCGCTGGAGAAGGAGGTCGCGGACCTCTCCCAGCGGCTGGAGACGCGCAAGCTCGTGGACCGGGCGAAGAGCATCCTGCAGACGCAGTACGGCCTGACCGAGCCGGCCGCTTTCCGCTGGATCCAGAAGACGTCGATGGATCGCCGTCTGTCGATGCAGCAGGTCGCCGAGGCGGTCATCGAGGACGCCGAGGAGAAGAAGGCGGCGAAGGGGCAGTAGCCCGGATCCGTCACTGAGAGGGGCCCGTGTCCATCCGGACACGGGCCCCTCTCAGTCTTCGCCCAGGTAAGCCTTCCGCACGGATTCGTCGTGGAGGAGGTCCGCCCCCGTCCCGGAGAGGACGATCTTCCCGATCTCCATGACGTGGCCGCGGTCGGCCAGGGAGAGCGCGGCCTGGGCGTTCTGCTCGACGAGCAGGATGGTCGTGCCGGAGGTCTTGAGCTCGGTGATCGTGGCCATGATCCGCTGCATCATGATCGGCGAGAGGCCCATGGAGGGCTCGTCCAGCATGAGGAGCTTGGGGCGGGACATCAGGGCGCGGCCCATGGCGAGCATCTGCTGTTCGCCGCCGGAGAGGGTGCCGGCGGCTTGGCGGGCGCGTTCGCCGAGGATGGGGAAGAGGTCGTAGACGCGCTGGATGTCCTTGGTGATGCCCTCCCCGTCCTTCCGGAGGAAGGCCCCCAGCTGGAGGTTTTCCGCGATGGTGAGGCGCGGGAAGATGTGGCGGCCTTCGGGGGAGTGGGCGAGGCCGAGGGCGACGATGCGGTGGGCGGGGACGCCTATCAGCGGGCGGCCGTCGAAGCGGATGGTGCCGGCGAGGGGTTTGAGGAGTCCGGAGAGGGTGCGCAGGGTGGTGGTCTTGCCGGCGCCGTTGGTGCCGATGAGGGTGACGATCTGGCCGGCTTCGACGCTGAAGCTGATGTCTTTGACGGCTTCGATCTTGCCGTAGGCGACGCGGAGGTTTTTGACTTCGAGGAGTGCGGTCACCGCTCGTCCCCTTCCTCCGACGTGCGGGCTTCGGCGGCGGCGACTTCTGCGGCTTCCTCTTCTCCCGGGGCTCCTTCGAAGGGCGTGCCCAGGTATGCGGCGATGACGCGTTCGTCGGCCTGCACGGCGTCCGATGTGCCTTCGGTGAGTTTTTCGCCTTGGACGAGGACGGCGACGCGGTCGCAGAGGGCGAAGATGAAGCGCATGTCGTGTTCGATGACGAGGACTGCGGTTCCTTGGGCGCGGATGGCGTGGACGAGTGCTTCGGTGGCGCGGGTTTCCTGGGGGTTCATGCCGGCGGTGGGTTCGTCGAGGAGGAGGAGTCCGGGGTCGCTGGCGAGGGCGCGGGCGATTTCGAGCTTGCGTTGTTCTCCGTAGGGGAGGTTGCGGGCGAGGTGGTCGCGTTTGGTGGCGAGTCCGGTGAATTCGAGGAGTTGCATGGCGCGTTCTTCGGATGCTTTTTCGGCGTGGCGGAAGGCGGGGCCGCGGAGGAGGGCGGAGAAGAGGCCTTCTTTGGTGCGGGTGTGGCGGCCGACGAGGACGTTTTCGAGGACGGTCATGTTGGCGAAGAGGCGGATGTTCTGGAAGGTGCGGGCGATGCCGGCTTTGGTGACGAGGTGGGGTTTGGGTGGGAGGGTGTCGCCTTTGTAGGCGACGGTGCCTTCGGTGGGGACGTAGAGGCCGGTGAGGCAGTTGAAGAAGGTGGTTTTGCCGGCGCCGTTGGGTCCGATGAGGCCGACGATTTCGTTTTGTTGGACGGTGAGGTCGACGTCGCGTACGGCGGTGAGGCCGCCGAAGCGCATGGTGACGCCGGTGGCGGTGAGGACGGGGGCGGGGGCGTCCGCGGGGGCGGCGGTGGTGGTCATGGGGTGGTCGCCTCCGCGTGCGTGAGGGTGCTGCCGGTGGTGGTTCCGTCGTGGAATTCGAGTTGCCGGCGGCGGTTGGGGATGAGGCCTTCGGGGCGGAAGCGCATGAGGAGGATGAGGGCCGCGCCGAAGGCGAGGAGTTGGTAGTCCTGGAGGAATTGGAGTTTGGCGGGGATGAGGTAGAGGAGGGCGGCGCCGAGGAGGGGGCCGCTGATGGTGCCCATGCCGCCGAGGATGACGGCTGCGAGGAGGAAGGCGGAGTTGGGCGGTACGGGGCCGGCGAAGACGTATTGCTCGGGGACGACGGTGTAGGCGACGTGGGCTTGGACGGTGCCGGCGAGTCCGGCGAGGGTGGCGCCGAGAGCGAAGGCGAGGAGTTTGAGGCGGAAGCCGTTGATGCCCATGGCGGTGGCGGCGGTTTCGTCTTCGCGGATGGCGATCCAGGCGCGGCCGATGCGGGAGTTGCCGGCGCGGCTGAAGACGAGGACGACGATGACGGTGAAGAGGAGCATGAGGAGGTAGTAGTTGGCGAAGGGGTTGAGGGTGATGCTGCCGAGGTGGTGGGTCTCGCCGAAGGAGTAGCCGAAGAGGGCGAGGTCGGGGATGTTGGGGATGCCGTTGGGGCCGTTGGTGAGGGAGGGGCCGGATTCGCCGTTGAGGTTGCCGGCGGTGATGCGGAAGATCTCGCCGAAGCCGAGGGTGACGATGGCGAGGTAGTCGCCGCGCAGCCGGAGGGTGGGGGCGCCGATGACGACGCCGAAGACGAGTGAGGCGGCGGCTCCGGTGAGGACGGCGGCCCAGAAGGGGAAGCGGATGTCGAGGGTGGATGCGGTGGTGCCGGAGACGAGGGCGGCGGTGTAGGCGCCGACGCCGAGGAAGGCGACGTAGCCGAGGTCGAGGAGGCCGGCGAGGCCGACGACGACGTTGAGGCCGAGGGCGACGGTCGAGAAGATCAGGATGTTGACGGCGATGAGGGTGTATTGGTCGGTGTCCTGGGTGAGGGGGAAGAGTGCGGCGGCGATGAAGGCGGCGGTGACGGTGGGCGTGCGGTGTTTGGCGGTGAGTGCGGTGAGCCGGCTGAGGAGTCCGGCGCGGGCGAGGGCGGCGGTGCTGAGTCCGGCTAGGAGCAGGAAGCCGGTGAAGAGTTCGCCGTAGGCGGTGCCGATTCCGTAGGTGACGATGCCGAGGGCGAGGCCGAAGGCTGCGGTGATGATGAGGATTTCGGCCCAGGGGGGCAGGGGCCGGGGTGGTGGTGGCTGTTGGTGGGGGCGGCCGGGGCGGATGGTGCGGAGGGCGGTGCGGGCGAGTGCCCGGGTGCGGGTGGTGGTCCCGGGGCGGCTGGTGTCCGGGGTGGTGTCGTGGGTGTGCCGGTCGAGGGGGAGGGCGAGGGTGCCGAGGAGGGTGAGGAGGGTGGTGAGGGCGGCTGCGTAGCCGCCGGGTTCGAGGTTGGCGAGTCCGCCGAGTTGTACGGCGATGGCGATGAGGGTGTACCAGGTGGTGGCGAGGGTGGCGGTGGCCAGGAGTGCGGTGGCGTTGTGGCTGCCGGTGGGGTTGAGCCAGCGGAGGCCTGGGGTGTTCCAGGTGGTGAGGGTGTAGGCGAGGGTGAGGAGGGCGCCGGTGAGGGTGAGGAGCTGGAGGCCGCCGGGGTAGCCGTTGACGGTGAGGTTGCCGGGGAATCGGGTGGTCCAGGTCCAGGAGAGGAAGGTGGAGGCGGCGCTGAGGAGGGCGCCGGTGGTGGTGAGGGTGCGTGCGGTGTTGAGGGGGAGGGGGATGAGGGGGGCGGTTTCGGTGGTGGGTGTTTCCGTTGTTTCGGTTGCTGCTGGTGTGGTGTGTTGTGGGTTCATTGCTCTCACGCCCGATCCGCGACGCGTTCGCCGAGCAGTCCTTGGGGCCTGATGAGGAGGACGAGGATGAGGAGGGCGAAGGCCCAGACGTCTTTCCAGCCGCCTCCGCCGAGTTGTTGCATTCCGGGGATGTGCTGGATGTAGGTGGAGGCGGCGGCTTCGGCGATGCCGAGGACGACTCCGCCGAGCATGGCTCCGTAGATGTTGCCGATGCCGCCGAGGACGGCTGCGGTGAAGGCTTTGAGGCCGAGGATGAAGCCCATTTCGAAGTTGATCTGTCCGGCGCGGAGTCCCTGGGCGACGGCGGCGACGGCGGCGAAGGCGCCGCCGATGGCGAAGGCCAGGACGATGATGCGGTCGGTGTTGATGCCCATGAGTTTTGCGGTGTCGGGGTCCTGGGCGGTGGCTTGCATGGCGCGGCCGGTGCGGCTTCGGGCGACGAAGAGGCCGAGGGCGAGCATGCACAGGGGTGCGGCGACGAGGACGAAGAGGTCGTCGCGCTGGATGTGGAGGTTGCCGGCGAGTTCGAAGGCGTCGCCTTGGAACTGCGGGAATCCGCGGGATTTCTTGGCGTCGGGGTAGAAGGCCCAGACGATTTGCTGGAGGGCGATGGAGAGGCCGATGGCGGTGATGAGGGGGGCGAGTCTGGGGGCGTTGCGCAGGGGCCGGTAGGCGAAGCGTTCGGCCGCGGTGGCGACGGCGACGGAGGCCACGGCGCCGCCGATGAGCATGAGGGGGAGGGCGGCGGGGAGGGGGGTGTCGCCGGGGAGCCAGAGGTGGATGGTGAGGGCGCCGAAGGCTCCGATCATGACGATCTCGCCGTGGGCGAAGTTGATGAGCTGGACGATGCCGTAGACCATGGTGTACCCGATGGCGATGAGGCCGTAGAGGGCACCGAGGGCGAGTCCGTTGACCAGCGTTTGCGGCAGTTGGTGCACCGCTGGGCCTCCGATGCGGGTGTCGGATGTGGGTCCGCGCGAGGGCGTGGGACGCTTCCTCGCGCGGTGGGCCGGGGTCCGGGTGGGTGCTGGGGTGCTGGTTTGCCGGGGGGCGTTCGGTTTTTGAATTCCTTTGGTTCTTGCAGGTGTTCAGTCCTTGAAGGTGGCGCTCTTGACGGACTTCCAGGTGTCGCCCTTGACCTGGTAGACGGTCAGTTGTTTGTTGGTGGTGTCGCCGAATTCGTCGAAGGAGACCTTTCCGGTGACTCCTTCGAAGGAGACTTTGCCCATGGCTTCGGTGACTTTGGCGCGGGCGTCGGCGGGGAGTTTTCCGTTGTTGGCGGTGACGACGCTCTTGACGGCTTGGATGATGGCCCAGGCCGCGTCGTAGGAGTAGCCGCCGTAGGCCGCGTAGGGGTCTTTGTAGTCGGCTGCCTTGTAGTTCTGGACGAAGGCTTTGGCGGAGTCGAGGTCTTCGACGGGGTAGCCGACGGAGGTGCCGAGGTCGCCGTCGTTGCTCTCGCTGGAGGCCTTGATGAAGGCGGGGTCGTAGACACCGTCGCCGCCCATGAGGGGGATGCGGGCGCCGGCCTTCTTGACCTGGTCGGCGAGGAGGCCGCCTTCGGGGTACTGGCCGCCGTAGTAGACGATGTCGGCGCCGCTGTTCCTGACCTTGTTGGCGACGCTGGAGAAGTCGGTTTCCTTGACGGTGATGTGGTCGGTGCCGACGACTTCGCCGCCGAGGCGTTTGAATTCCTGGCCGAAGATGGAGGCGAGGCCGACGCCGTAGGTCTGTTTGTCGTCGACGACGAAGGCCTTTTTCTTCTTGGCGTCGTTGAAGGCGTACTGGGCGGCGAAGCGGCCTTGGATGATGTCGGTGGTGGCGGTGCGGAAGTAGGTTTTGAAGGGGCGTTTCTTGTCTCCCTTGAGCCAGTTGTCGCCCTGGCTGAGCTCGGGGCTGGTGTTGGCGGGGGAGACCTGGGTGAGGTCGGCGCGGGCGAAGACGCCTTGCATGGACTGGGAGACGCCCGAGTTGAGGGGGCCGACGACGCCGAGTACGGACTTGTCGGCGACGAGTTTGGTGGCGTTCTGCTGGCCGGAGGCGGGGACGGCCTGGTCGTCGAGGGTTTCGGTGCGGAAGGTGACGCCCTTGACTTCCTTGTTCTTGTTGGCGGTGCGGGCGGCGAGGTCGACGGAGTTCTTGATGCCTTGGCCGAGGGCGGAGAGGGAGCCGGTCAGCGGGGCGTCGACGCCGATGACCACGGTGGTCTGCGTGCCGCCTCCGCTGTCCTTGTCGTCGCTCTTGCCGCCGTCGTCGCGTGAGCCGCAGGCGCTCAGGGTGAGCGCGCCGGCGGCGAGGGTGCTGGTGAGGAGGAGCAGGGGACGATGGCGCACGGTGTGTCCTTTCCCCGGCGGGGTGGTGACTGGCCGTGACTCTATGGGGGTGCGGCGGCGGGGGGCAGAGGTGATGGCCATGATGTGACTGTCTTGTTATGACGCAGATCACTTCTGGGGAATTTTGTGTAGCGGTGCTGAGCGAATGATCTTCGCGGATGGTGATTTGTCCCCCGAGTGCGGAGCCAGAAAGTGCAGTTCCGCTAAGTGGTCGAGGGTGGGGGGAGGGGGTGTCAGGCCATGCCGATGGCGCTCGCGTCGCCGCCCCTACGCTTCCCGTCCTGCCTTGTGGTTACACACCGTTATGCCGGGGGCCGCCAGTTCTCGGAGCTGTGCGTCGCTCCGTTCGCGGCCTTGCAGCGCTCGGCGGACCGGCGCCGGACCAGTTCGAGTGCCGCGTCCGTCCCGCGCCGGCGCTGTTCGCCGCGCGCCTCCTGCACGATGTCGCCGTAGAGGCCGAACTGCTCGTTCGACAGGCCCTTCTGCTCCCAGTCGAGCCCGGCCCACTTGCTCCCGGTGATGTCCTGCTCGGCCCAGTACGAGATGAGCCTGGTGCACAGCTGCACGGGGGAGTCGGGGGAGGGGGAGCGCGGGGAGGGGGCGGCTGCGGAGCCGGAGTCGGAGCCGGAGCTTCCGCAGGCGGTCAGGGTGGCGGCCAGCAGCAGTGATGTACAGGCCAGTAGGCCGCCTAAGGGTGCCCGCATGCTGGGAAGGTAGAGCGCGTCTGCGGTGTGGGGAACCCGTCATGCCGCGGTTCGGCACCGCCGGTCCGCCGCGTTGTGGTGTCACACCCTTGCGGCGGAGGGGCATGCCTGCCGTGAGGCAGGGAACCGCGAGGGAGAGAACCGTGTTGCGGCGGGAACGAGATGCCCGCCGCAGCGGTGAGGTGCCCCTATGGCGAGGGTCCGGCGGAATGCGGAGCCACCCGCACCGGCGGTCAGGCTTCGGCGACGCCGGTCACCCCGCGTCGCGGATGATGCAGGTGAGCCGCGCCGAGCACACCCGCTTGTCGTGCTCGTCGGTGACGACGATCTCGTACGTGGCGGTGGTGCGCCCCCGGTGCACGGGCGTGGCGACGCCGGTCACCAGCCCGGAGCGGACGCCCCGGTGGTGGGTGCAGTTGAGGTCGACGCCGACGGCGATCCGGGAGGGGCCGCCGTGCAGCATGGCGCCGACGGAGCCGAGGGTCTCGGCGAGCACGGCGGAGGCGCCGCCGTGCAGCAGCCCGTACGGCTGGGTGTTGCCCTCGACGGGCATGGTGCCGACCACGCGGTCGGCGGAGGCCTCGACGACGCGTACGCCCATGCGCTCGCCGAGGTGCCCGGCGGAGAAGAGAGCGGGCAGGTCGAGCCCGCTGCCGGCCCACTGGTCCAGGACCTCTTGCGGGAACGTGGTCTTGCCGTGCTCGCCCATGCCTCGTGCTCCGATCACCGTCGGCCGTTGTGGTGTGAAAGTTTTTTCAGTTCAACGGCCTTGCCGTCAACCGTCGTCAGCCGGCTTGATCGTTCTTCCGCTCGGTCCGCTCGGTCCGCTCGATCCTGACGACCAGCGACTTGCTGGCCGGGGTGTTGCTGGTGTCGGCGGTGTGGTCGAGCGGTACGAGGACGTTCGTCTCGGGGTAGTAGGCGGCGGCGCAGCCGCGGGCCGTGGGGTAGTGGACGACGCGGAAGCCCGCGGTGCGGCGCTCGGTGCCGTCGGTCCACTCGCTGACGAGGTCGGCGTAGCTGCCGTCGGCGAGGTCGAGTTCCGCCGCGTCGTCGGGGTTGACGAGGACGACGCGGCGGCCGTTCTTGATGCCGCGGTAGCGGTCGTCGAGGCCGTAGATGGTGGTGTTGTACTGGTCGTGCGAGCGCAGGGTCTGCAGGAGCAGCCGGCCTTCGGGGGCGTGCGGGTACTCGACGGGGGATGCGGTGAAGTTGGCTTTGCCGGTGGTGGTGGGGAAGCGGCGTTCGTCGCGGGGGGCGTGGGGGAGGGTGAAGCCGCCGGGGTGGGCGACGCGGGTGTTGAAGTCCTCGAAGCCGGGGATGACGCGGGCGATGCGGTCGCGGATGGTGCCGTAGTCCTGCTCGAAGTCCTCCCAGGGCGTGGTGGAGTTCTTGCCGAGCACGCGGCGTGCCAGGCGGCAGACGATGGCGGGTTCGGAGAGCAGGTGGGGGCTTGCGGGCTTCAGGCCGCCGCGGGAGGCGTGGACCATGCCCATGGAGTCCTCGACGGTGACGAACTGTTCGCCGCCGGCCTGGCGGTCGCGCTCGGTGCGGCCGAGGGTGGGCAGGATGAGGGCGCGGGCGCCGGTGACCACGTGGGAGCGGTTGAGCTTGGTGGAGACGTGGACGGTGAGGCGGGCGCGCCGGACGGCGGCTTCGGTGACCTCGGTGTCGGGGGTGGCGGAGACGAAGTTGCCGCCCATGGCGAAGAAGACCTTGGCGTGTCCGTCGCGGAGTGCGCGGATGGCGCGGACGACGTCAAGGCCGTGTTCGCGTGGCGGGGTGAAGCCGAACTCCTTCTCCAGGGCGTCGAGGAAGGCGGGGGCGGGGCGTTCGAAGATGCCCATGGTGCGGTCGCCCTGGACGTTGCTGTGGCCACGGACGGGGCAGACGCCGGCGCCGGGGCGGCCGATGTCGCCGCGGAGGAGCAGGAGGTTGACGACCTCCTTGATGGTGGGGACGGCGTGTTTGTGCTGGGTGAGGCCCATGGCCCAGCAGATGATCGTGCGCTTGGAGGCGAGGATCATGGCGAGGGCCTGCTCGATCTCCGCGCGGCTGAGGCCGGTGGCCCGGAGGGTTTCGTCCCAGTCGGCGGTGAGGGCGGTGCGCCGGAAGTCGTCGAAGCCGTGGGTGTGCTCGTCGATGAATCCGGTGTCGACGGCGCCTTCGGTCTCCAGGACGAGCCGGTTGAGGATGCGGAAGAGGGCCTGGTCGCCGCCGAGGCGGATCTGCAGGAAGAGGTCGGTCAGGGCGGTGCCGCCGCCGGCGAGGCCGCGGGCGTTCTGCGGGTTTTTGAAGCGCTCGAGGCCGGCCTCGGGGAGCGGGTTGACCGTGATGATCTTCGTTCCGCCGTGCTTGGCCTTTTCCAGGGCGCTGAGCATGCGGGGGTGGTTGGTGCCCGGGTTCTGGCCGGCGACGATGATCAGGTCGGCCTTGTAGAGGTCCTCCAGGAGGACGCTGCCCTTGCCGATGCCGATGGTCTCCGAGAGTGCCGAGCCGGAGGACTCGTGGCACATGTTGGAGCAGTCGGGCAGGTTGTTGGTGCCGAATTCGCGGGCGAAGAGCTGGTAGAGGAAGGCTGCTTCGTTGCTGGTGCGGCCGGAGGTGTAGAAGACGGCTTCGTCGGGGGAGCTGAGGGCGGCGAGGTCCTCGGCGATGATGCCGAAGGCGCGTTCCCAGCTGACCGGCTCGTAGGTGTCGGAGCCCTCTGCCAGGTACATGGGCTGGGTGAGGCGGCCCTGCTGGCCGAGCCAGTAGCCGCTGCGCCCGGCCAGGTCGGTGACCGTGTGGCGGGCGAAGAAGTCGGGGGTGACGCGGCGCAGGGTGGCCTCTTCGGCGACGGCCTTGGCGCCGTTCTCGCAGAATTCGGCCGCGTGCCGTTTGTCGGGCTCGGGCCAGGCGCAGCCCGGGCAGTCGAAGCCGTCCTTCTGGTTGACCTTGAGGAGGGTGAGGGCTGTGCGGCGGGCGCCCATCTGCTGGTGGGCCATGCGCAGGGAGTGGGCGACGGCGGGCAGTCCGGCGGCGGCGTGCTGCGGGGCCGTGACGTCCGGTGCGTCCTGGACGGGATCGCCGGTGGGTGGCTTGCCTGCCATGTGTCGCTCCCCCTTGAGCGGTCGGTGGTGCGCGGTGTCGCGTACGGGTTCTCGTGCGCGTCTCTTGTGCGGCTCCGATCCTGTCACGGGGCGGCGCCGGGTGCCGGGGTGAGGTCGCCGTGGCCGGGATTGTCAGTGGGCCGTGGCAGGATCGGGGGCGTGGCAGCAAAGGCAGTGAAGACGAACGGACCGACCGGCACCGAGGCAGCGGAGGGAGGTCGCCCCCGTCTGCTCCTCATGGACGGGCACTCGATGGCGTACCGGGCGTTCTTCGCGCTGCCGGCGGAGAATTTCACGACGGTCGCCGGCCAGACGACGAACGCGGTGTACGGCTTCGCGTCGATGCTGGCGAACACCCTGCGTGATGAGACGCCCACGCACTTCGCGGTGGCGTTCGACGTGTCGCGCAAGACGTGGCGCTCGGAGGAGTTCCCGGAGTACAAGGCGACGCGGTCGAAGACGCCGGATGACTTCAAGGGTCAGGTCGAGCTGATCGGCGAGCTGCTCGACGCGATGCGGGTGCCGCGTTTCGCGGTGGACGGCTTCGAGGCGGATGACGTGATCGCCACGCTGGCTACGCAGGCCGAGGCCGAGGGCTTCCACGTCTCGATCGTCACCGGTGACCGGGACTCCTTCCAGCTGGTGTCCGATGACGTCACGGTGCTGTATCCGACGAAGGGCGTTTCGGAGCTGACGCGTTTCACGCCGGAGAAGGTCCAGGAGAAGTACGGTCTGAGCCCGTCGCAGTATCCGGACTTCGCGGCTCTGCGCGGCGACCCGTCGGACAATCTGCCGGGCATCCCGGGCGTGGGCGAGAAGACCGCCGCGAAGTGGATCAATCAGTTCGGTTCGTTCGCGGAGCTGGTGGAGCGGGTCGAGGAGGTCAAGGGCAAGGCCGGGCAGAACCTCCGTGATCACCTGGAGGCGGTCAAGCTGAACCGCCGCCTGACGGAGATGGTGCGCGACGTCGAGCTGCCGGTGGGCCCGGAGGGCCTGCGGCGCGAGGCGTACGACCGCAAGGCGCTGATCGCGTTCCTGGAGGGCCTGGAGATCCGCAACCAGGGCCTGCGGGACCGGCTGCTGGCCGCGGACCCGGGTGCGGAGGCCGAGGAGGAGGCCGCCCCCGCGGCGGGCGCCGAGGTGGACGGCACGGTGCTCGGGGCGGGTGAGCTCGCGCCGTGGCTGGCGGAGCACGGCGCGTCCCCGCTCGGTGTGGCGATCGTCGACGCGTGGAAGCTGGGCAGCGGCCGTGTCGCGGAGATCGCGCTGGCCACGGGCGAGGGCCCGGCCGCGTGGTTCGACCCGGCGGAGCTCGACGAGGCCGATGAGAAGGCGTTCGCCGGCTGGAGCGCCGATCCGGGCGCGCCGAAGGTCATGCACGACGCCAAGGCGGCGATGCGGGTCTTCGCCGAGCACGGCTGGACGGTCGAGGGCGTCAGCATGGATACGGCGCTGGCCGCCTATCTGGTCAAGCCCGGGCGCCGTTCCTTCGCGCTGGACGCCCTGTCGGTGGAGTACCTGGGCCGGGAGCTGGCCACGGCCGCCGCGGGCGACGGGCAGCTGGCCTTCGGCGCCGACGAGCAGGCCGAGGCCGACGCCCTCATGGGCCGGGCCCGTACGGTCCTCGACCTGGGGGCGGCGTTCACCACGCGTCTGCAGGAGGTCGGTGCGGCGGAGCTCATGCGCAATGTGGAGCTGCCGACGAGCGCACTGCTGGCCCGTATGGAGCGGGCGGGCATCGCGGCCGACCGCGGCTGGCTGGAGCGCATGGAGCAGCAGTTCGCCGCCGCGGTGCAGCAGGCCGTGCAGGAGGCGCACGCGGCCGCGGGCCACGAGTTCAACCTCGGCTCCCCCAAGCAGCTGCAGGAGGTGCTCTTCGGCGAGCTCGGCCTGCCGAAGACGAAGAAGACCAAGACCGGCTACACCACGGATGCCGACGCTCTGGCGTGGCTCGCGGCGCAGACCGAGAACGAACTCCCGGTGATCATGCTGCGGCACCGGGAGCAGTCGAAGCTGCGGTCCACGGTCGAGGGCCTGATCAAGTCGATCGCGCCCGGCGGCCGGATCCACACCACCTTCAACCAGACGGTGGCGGCCACGGGCCGGCTGTCCTCCACCGATCCCAACCTGCAGAACATCCCGGTGCGGACGGACGAGGGCCGGGCCATCCGCCGCGGCTTCGTCGTCGGCGAGGGCTACGAGTCCCTCATGACCGCCGACTACAGCCAGATCGAGCTGCGGGTCATGGCGCACCTCTCCGAGGACGAGGGCCTCATCGAGGCCTTCAACTCCGGTGAGGACCTGCACACCACCGTCGCCTCCCAGGTCTTCGGCGTGGAGCGGACCGAGGTCGATCCGGAGATGCGCCGGAAGATCAAGGCGATGTCGTACGGCCTCGCCTACGGTCTGTCGGCGTTCGGCCTGTCCCAGCAGCTGAACATCGCCCCCGGCGAGGCGGGCAAGCTGATGGACACGTTCTTCGAGCGCTTCGGCGGTGTGCGGGACTACCTGCAGCGGGTGGTCGTCGAGGCCCGCGCCACGGGCTACACCGAGACGATGCTCGGCCGCCGCCGTTATCTCCCGGACCTCAACAGCGACAACCGCCAGCGCCGCGAGATGGCCGAGCGGATGGCGCTGAACGCCCCGATCCAGGGCACCGCCGCCGACATCGTGAAGATCGCGATGCTGCGGGTGGGGAAGGCGCTGGAGGCCGGGGAGCTCGCGTCCCGGATGCTGCTCCAGGTCCACGACGAAATCGTGCTGGAGATCGCTCCGGGCGAGCGGGAGGCCGTCGAGGCGCTGGTGCGCCGCGAGATGGCCGGCGCCGTCGAGCTGCGCGCCCCGCTGGACGTGTCGGTCGGTGTGGGGCGGGACTGGGAGTCCGCCGCGCACTGAGCCCGTCCGTGATGTCCGTACGGCCCCTTTCCTCCGCGTCTCCCGCGGGGGAGAGGGGCCGTTCGCGTGGTTCTCATCTGCGCCGTGCATTGCTACCGTGCCCTGCCTGTTCCTGACTAGGTGTCAGATGTAGGGGATCCGGGGCGACCCGCCGGGAGGCTTCACATGCGCGCACTCGTCGCCGCGGCCGTCGGACTGGCCGCCGCCCTCGCCCTCGTCCTCACCGTCACCGCGATCGGCCCGCCCGAGGGCAGTACCTCCCCGAAGCCCCTGCTCACCTCCGCCCCCGTGCACCCCTGACGGGCCGGCCGCGCCGTGCGCCGCAGAGCGAGTCTCGTCCTTCTCGCGGTGGCCGTGTTCCTCGCGGCCCTCGCCCCGCTGCTGCGCTGGTACGCCTACCCCCGCCTCGCCAAGGTCCCGGCGGACACGTACCGGACCGCCGTCCTGGAGGCGAAGGACGCGACGCTCGTCGACTACGCGCGGATGGAGCCGCGAACCGTCCCCAAAGTGACCCTCGTCCAGACCCTCAAGGGCAACGTCGAAGAGGCCCGCAAGGTCAGGCGCGAGACCGGGCGCGACGTCGTCGTCTGGGACACCCTCACCCACATGACCGGGCCCGACGGGGCGATGATCTCCCGGATCCCCGAGCGGTACGTGTTCGACGCCCACGGCCAGCAGCCCGTGCACGCGGGCGGGGAACACGTCGACGGCACGCCCGTACGGCGCGACGGCATCGAGTACAAGTGGCCGTTCCTCGTCGAGAAGCGCGACTACCGCTACTTCGACATGCAGACCCGCGCCTCCGCGCCCATCCACTACCGCGGCACCCGATCCTTCCGGGGACTCGACGTCTACTACTTCGAGCAGACCGTCCCCTGGACCCGGGTGCCCTTCCCCAAGACGCTGCCCCTCGGAGTCACGCCCGAGACCCTCCGCCAACTGGGCCTGGAGCGGTGGTACACGACCCGGCGCATGTTCTGGGTCGACCCCGTCACCGGCGCCCCCGTCAACGGCGAGGAGATCCACCGCGAGGAACTGCGCTGGACCGACCGGCCCGAGAAACAGCCGGTCACCGCCTTCGCCGGGCACGTGAAGATGCGCGCCGACTACGTCGACTCCACCGTCGCCCTCGTGACCTCCCAGCGGCGGCTCGTCCTCCTGCTGACCTCGTGGCTGCCCTGGGGGAGCGCGGGGCTGGGCGGCGCGCTGGCCGCCCTCGCCCTGTTCCTGGAAGCCCGGGCCCGCCCTCGTCGTGCATTTACCGGACAAAAGGCACACGATGGAGGGAAAACCGAGCGGCAGGCCCCGGGGAAGAGGGCCGCGCGGAGCAGAGGAGGCTCGCCGTGAAGGAGAAGACCACGAAGGAGAAGACGGACGACGGATCCACCACGTCCCGGCCCAGGCAGCTGTACACCGGGGGCGAACGGCCGATCGACCCCGAGGACCTGGTCATGGTCTCGGGCCGGGACGTGACACCGGAACGCGTGGAGCGCGCGAAGCGGCTCATCGAGGAGAAGGGCCCGGCGGCGGTGGAGCGGTACCTCCCCTGAGGGCCGCCGCCCCGTCCGGGGCGCAGTGGTGACCCGCCGTCGCGGCGGAAGGAAAGGTGCGCGGGAACGGGAACACCTCTTCCGCCGCGACGACGGGCCGCCGCGGGTGCCCTGCCGAGTGGGTTCGCTGCGGCCGGCCCGGCCCGGCTCTGCCGGGCACCGGGCGTGATCCGGCACCGCCGATCAGGCGGTGTCGGGTTGCTCGCCGCCGCGGCGGGATGGGATCGGCGCGGCCGAATGAATTCCCGCCGCCGCGGCGGCGAGCAACCACGTACCTGCTGTCCGGCGGTGCCGAGCCGGGCGTGCCCGGGGGCGGTGCCGGAGCGCCGGGATTTCGGCCGTGCTGGATTACGCGCGCCCCAGGGCGTCGCCGCGCCGGGATTTCGGCTGTGCTGGATTACGCGCGCCCCAGGGCGTCGCCGCGCCGGGATTTCGGCTGTGCTGGATTACGCGCGCCCCAGGGCGTCGCCGCGCCGGAACTTCGGCCGTGCCGGACCACGCGTACCCCGGGGCGCCCCGCGCCCCTCAGTGGCCGCCGCTCGCCCGGCGGGTCGGGGGCGCCGAGGCCGGGTCCTCCGGCCAGGGGTGGCGGGGATAGCGGCCCCGCAGTTCCGCCCGCACCGCGCGGTAGCCGTCGCGCCAGAACGACGCCAGGTCCGCCGTGACCGCCGCGGGCCGCCCCGCGGGGGACAGCAGGTGGACCAGCACGGGGACCCGCCCGCCCGCGAGCCGCGGCGTCTCCTGCCAGCCGAACAGCTCCTGCAGCTTCACGGCCAGCACCGGCTGCCCACCGCCGTAGTCCACCCGGATCCGCGAGCCGCTCGGCACCTGGATCCGCTCCGGAGCCAGCTCCTCCAGCCGCGCAGCGTCCCCGGACGCCCACGGCAGGAGCCGTTCCAGCATCCGGCCGCCGTCCAGCCGCTCCAGGTCGGCCCGCCGCCGCGCCCGCTCCAGCTCCAGGCCGAGCCAGTCGTCCAGCCGCGCCAGCAACGCGGCGTCCGAGACGTCCGGCCACGGCTCGCCCAGCTCCCGGTGCAGGAAGGCCAGCCGCTCCCGCAGCCCGGCCCCGTCGGCCGTCCAGCGCAGCAGCCCGAGCCCCTCCCGCCGCAGCCCGTCCTCCAGCGCGGCCCGTACGAGCCCGGGGCCGGGCTCCGGCAGCGGGCGGGAGGCCAGCTCGACCGCACCGAGCCGTTCGACCCGCCGCGCCACCACGTCCCGGCGCTCCTCGGACCAGCCGACCTCCTCGCCCTCCGCGTGCAGCGCGCCCGCGGCCGCCCGCGCCGTGTCCTCGTCGATCACCGCGCCGAGCAGCACCCGCGCCGAGGCCGCCGTGACCGGCCGGTCGGCGACGGCCACCGCGAGCCAGGGCGCGCTCCGCAGCCGCGACCCGTCCCCGAGCTGCGCCCCCGTACCGGACACCATGAGGTAGGCGCCCTCGCCGCGCAGCCGGGCCACCCGCTCCGGGTAGGCGAGCGCGGTCACCAGCCCCGCCACGGCGTCGTCCGGCAGCTCACCACCGGAACCGGGCGCCGCGCCGGACCCCGGCAGCGCACCCTCCAGCCGTCGCGCCTCCGTACGCCACCGCGCGCCGTACGCGTCCCCGCCGCGCCGTGCCGTGCGCCAGGCCGCAGCCAGGTCGTCCCCGTACTCCCGCGGTGGTTCCTCGCTCAGCAGGGCGACCACTTCCGCCGCACGGCGCGCACCGGCCTCGGCAGCCCCGTCCAGGAGGGCGCGCGCGAGCCGCGGATGCACCCCCAGGCGCGCCATGCGCCGGCCCCGGTCCGTGACCCGGCCGCCGGCCGACACGGCGCCCGTGGCGGCCAGCACCTCACGGGCCGCGGCCATCGCACCGGCCGGCGGCGGGTCGAGCAGGGCCAGCCCGGACGCACCGGGGTCGCCCCAGCACGCGGCCTGCAGCGCGAAGGCCGTCAGATCGGCCACCAGGATCTCCGCCGCCGGGAACCCCGGCAGCCGCCCGTCGTCGGCCTCCGACCAGCAGCGGTACACCGCTCCGGGCGCCTCGCGCCCCGCCCGCCCGGCCCGCTGCCGGGCCGCCGCCCGCGAAGCCCGTACGGTCGTGAGCGCGCTCAGCCCGCGCGCGTGGTCGGTACGGGGCTCGCGGGCCAGACCCGCGTCCACCACGACCCGCACCCCGGGCACCGTCAGGCTCGACTCCGCCACGGACGTCGCCAGAACCACCCGCCGGACCCCGGACGAGCCGGCCAGCACCGCGTCCTGCACCGCGGCCGGGGCCCGCCCGTGCACCTGCAGCACCTCGGCGCCCAGCGCCTCCCGGTCACCCAGGCGGCCCGCCACGCGCGCGATCTCCCCGACACCCGGCAGGAAGCACAGCACGTCCCCCTCCCGCTCCCGCAGCGCCCGCCGCACCACCGCGGCGACGTGCTCCAGGAGGGCCGGGTCCACGCGCATCCCGTGCGGCGGCCGCACGGGCCGCTCCGGCGGCGCCCACACGACCTCGACCGGGTGCGAGACGCTCTCGGCCGTCACCACGGGCGCGTCGCCCAGCAGCCGGGCCCAGCCCTCGGCGTCCGTCGTCGCGGACGCCGCCACCAGCCGCAGCTCGGGCCGCAGGGCAGCCCGTACGTCCAGGAGGAAGGCGGCGGCGGTGTCCGCGTCGAGGTGCCGCTCGTGGCACTCGTCCAGCACGACCGTGCCCACGCCCGCGAGCTCGGGATCGCGCTGCAGCCGCTGCAGCAGCACACCGGTCGTGACGACCTCGACCACGGTCCGCGGTCCCACCCGCCGCTCCCCGCGCACGGTGAAGCCCACCTGCTCGCCCACGCCCTCGCCGAGCAGCCACGCCATGCGGCGCGCCGCGGCCCGCGCGGCGATCCGGCGCGGCTCGGCGACCACGACGCGCTGCCGCGGGCCATCCCCGGTCAGCCCGGCGAGGACCAGCGGCACCAGCGTGGTCTTGCCGGTGCCGGGCGG
The DNA here is from genome assembly GCF_000719265.1 of Streptomyces roseoverticillatus. Taxonomy (GTDB): domain Bacteria; phylum Actinomycetota; class Actinomycetes; order Streptomycetales; family Streptomycetaceae; genus Streptomyces; species Streptomyces roseoverticillatus. Next base: position 23,784 of record NZ_JOFL01000010.1, read on the forward strand.
CGCGCACAGCACCGCCGCGCCGTGCGCGCCGAGCGCGCGGTCGAGGGCGGGAAGGGCGGAGCGGACGGGCAGCCGGTCGAGGGCGTCGCTGTGGATCACACGCCCAGTCTCACCCAGACGGCGGGTGGGGCGTCATCCGCCGGTACGGCGGCGCTAGTCCCGGTCGCAGACGAAGATCGCCGTTCCCGGGATGAGGTTCCCCCGCAGCGGGGACCAGCCGCCCCACTCCTGCGTGTTCCAGGCGGGCCACTCGGGCTCGACGAGGTCGGTGAGCCGGAAGCCGGCCGCGACCACGTCCCGCACGCGGTCACCGAGCGTGCGGTGGTGCTCCACGTAGACGGCGCGGCCGTGCTCGTCCTGCTCCACATAAGGGGTGCGGTCGAAGTAGGAGGCCGCGACGGAGAGGCCCTCGGGGCCCGGCTCGTCGGGGAACGCCCAGCGTATGGGGTGGGTGACGGAGAAGACCCAGCGTCCGCCGGGCCGCAGCACGCGCCGCACCTCGCGCATCACGCGCACCGGGTCCGCGACGAAGGGCACGGCCCCGTAGGCGGAGCAGGCCAGGTCGAAGGAGCCGTCGGCGAAGGGCAGGGCGCCCGCGTCGGCCTCGACGAGGGGGATGCCCCCGCCGATGCGCAGGGCGTGCTGGAGCTGGCGGTGGGAGAGGTCCAGGGCCACCGGGCGGGCGCCCTGCGCGGCGAGCCAGCGCGAGCACTGGGCGGCGCCGGCGCCGATCTCCAGGACGTCGAGCCCCTTCAGGCCGCTCGCCGGGCCCAGCAGGGCGGCGTCGGCTTCGTCGAGCCCCTCGGGGCCCCAGACGAAGCGGTCGTCGCCGAGGAAGGCGCCGTGCTCGGTCTGGTACTCGTCGGCGTTGCGGTCCCACCAGCCGCGGCTGGCCCGGCTGCTCTCGGTGTCGCCCGTGACGCGCCGGGTCGCTTCCGGTTCGTATTCGTGGATCATCGGCGGTCGTGCCCCCGGCAGTAGTGTGGTGCGGCCCGCAAGGGGGCCCGAGCGGCGTGCGGCCGGGGAACGCGGCGGGCTACTGAGGGGCCCCACGGCCTCGCCAAACAGAAGTTGTGCCCGATATGACGGGATTCGTCCCGGGTGTGCGCCTTCGCGCATTGACCGTGCCCGGCTGCCCCCGTATGCTACAAGTTGCGCTGCGGGCCTGCGCGCCTCAGACGGAGCAGGCCGCGCTCGCACTTGTTGTATGTCCCCTCGGTTATGCGAGGCGCGTGCGGCGGTTTTCGGATCGCGGAACGTGCGTCTCCAAGGCTGTCCGGCTTCGGCGGTGCGATACGGGCTCTCGGCGTAGCAGTACCTACGACTCAATGTCCGTACCGGAGCCCTTTCCCACATGACGAGCAGCACCGAGACCACCGCCACCACCCCGCAGGTTGCGGTCAACGACATCGGTAACGAGGAAGCCTTCCTCGCCGCGATCGACGAGACGATCAAGTACTTCAACGACGGCGACATCGTCGACGGCGTCATCGTGAAGGTCGACCGGGACGAGGTCCTGCTCGACATCGGTTACAAGACCGAGGGTGTTATCCCCTCCCGCGAGCTCTCGATCAAGCACGACGTCGACCCGAACGAGGTCGTCAAGGTCGGCGACGAGATCGAGGCCCTGGTTCTCCAGAAGGAGGACAAGGAAGGCCGCCTGATCCTCTCGAAGAAGCGCGCCCAGTACGAGCGCGCCTGGGGCACCATCGAGAAGATCAAGGAAGAGGACGGGATCGTCACCGGTACCGTCATCGAGGTCGTCAAGGGTGGTCTCATCCTCGACATCGGCCTCCGTGGCTTCCTCCCGGCCTCCCTGGTCGAGATGCGCCGCGTCCGCGACCTCCAGCCCTACGTGGGCAAGGAGCTCGAGGCCAAGATCATCGAGCTGGACAAGAACCGCAACAACGTGGTCCTGTCCCGCCGTGCCTGGCTGGAGCAGACCCAGAGCGAGGTCCGCCAGACCTTCCTCACCACCCTCCAGAAGGGTCAGGTGCGCTCCGGCGTCGTCTCCTCCATCGTCAACTTCGGTGCCTTCGTGGACCTGGGCGGCGTCGACGGTCTCGTCCACGTCTCCGAGCTGTCCTGGAAGCACATCGACCACCCGTCCGAGGTTGTCGAGGTCGGCCAGGAGGTCACCGTCGAGGTTCTCGACGTCGACATGGACCGCGAGCGCGTGTCCCTGTCCCTCAAGGCCACCCAGGAAGACCCGTGGCAGCAGTTCGCCCGGACCCACCAGATCGGTCAGGTCGTCCCGGGTAAGGTCACCAAGCTCGTTCCGTTCGGTGCGTTCGTCCGCGTCGACGAGGGCATCGAGGGCCTGGTCCACATCTCCGAGCTGGCCGAGCGCCACGTGGAGATCCCGGAGCAGGTCGTCCAGGTCAACGACGAGATCTTCGTCAAGGTCATCGACATCGACCTCGAGCGCCGCCGCATCAGCCTCTCGCTGAAGCAGGCCAACGAGTCCTTCGGTGCCGACCCGTCCGTGGTCGAGTTCGACCCGACCCTGTACGGCATGGCCGCGTCCTACGACGACCAGGGCAACTACATCTACCCCGAGGGCTTCGACCCCGAGGCCAACGACTGGCTGCCGGGCTACGAGAAGCAGCGCGAGGAGTGGGAGCGCCAGTACGCCGAGGCGCAGCAGCGCTTCGAGCAGCACCAGGCGCAGGTCATCAAGTCCCGCGAGGCGGACGCCGAGGCTGCGGCCGAGGGTGCTCAGGCTGCCCCGCAGGCCGGTGGCGCCCAGGTCTCCGGCGGCTCGTACTCCTCGGAGTCGGCCGACAGCTCCGGCGCCCTGGCGTCGGACGAGGCGCTGGCCGCCCTCCGCGAGAAGCTCGCCGGCGGCCAGAGCTGAGGCTCTGCACCACGGCAGCTGACAGCTGACTGAGTAAGGCCCGTTCCCCTTGGGGAGCGGGCCTTACTCGTGCTGTCGTTCCGTCATGTGAGATGCGCGGCGCGATCCGGAAGCCGGGAATGGCCGGGCCCTCCAGGCGCGTTCCCCGGTACGGAACATGAGGAGGAGCGGTCACTGTGTTGGATCCGCAGGGTTTGTACGAATGGGAGCCCAAGGGGCTCGCCGTGGCCGACCTGGCCCTGGCCCAGGAGACGGCCGGCCTGGTCATGCTCTATCACTTCGACGGCTACATCGACGCGGGAGAGACCGGCGAGCTGATCGTCTCGCGGCTCCTGGACACCCTGCCGCACCAGGTCGTCGCCCGCTTCGACCACGACCGGCTCATCGACTACCGGGCCCGCCGGCCGCTGCTCACCTTCCAGCGGGACCGCTGGAGCGCCTACGAGACCCCGGCGATCGAGCTGCGCATCGTCCAGGACGCTACGGGCGCGCCCTTCCTGCTGCTGTCCGGCCCCGAGCCGGACGTGGAGTGGGAGAGGTTCGCCGCCGCCGTGGGGCAGCTGGTCGAGCGGCTCGACGTCCGGCTGGCCGTCAACTTCCACGGCATCCCCATGGGCGTCCCCCACACCCGCCCCGTCGGCATCACCCCGCACGGCAACCGCACCGACCTGATGCCCGGTCACCGCAGCTTCTTCGACGAGGCGCAGGTGCCCGGCAGCGCCGAGGCCCTCGTCGAGTACCGCCTGGCGGAGGCCGGCCACGCCGTCCTGGGCGTCGCCGCCCACGTCCCGCACTACGTCGCCCGCTCGCCGTACCCGGACGCCGCCCTCACCGCGCTCGAAGCGGTCACGGCCGCCACCGGCCTGGTGCTGCCCAACGCCGCGCACGCCCTGCGGTCCGATGCGCTGCGCACCCAGGAGGAGATCGAGCGGCAGATCGCCGAGGGCGACGACGAGCTCGTGACCCTCGTCCGCGGCCTCGAGCACCAGTACGACGCGGTGTCCGGCGCGGAGACCCGCGGCAACCTCGTCGCCGAGCCCGTCGAACTGCCCTCCGCCGACGAACTGGGCGCGGAGTTCGAGCGCTTCCTCGCCGACAGGGAGGGCGACAGCGGTCACTGACCGCCCGCCCTATACCGTGGGGCCCATGCTGAGAGTGGGCCTCACGGGCGGAATCGGAGCCGGCAAGAGCGAGGTGTCGCGGCTGCTCGCGTCGTACGGCGCGGTGATCGTGGACTCCGACCGGATCGCGCGCGAAGTGGTCGGGCCGGGCACGCCCGGACTGGCCGCGGTCGTCGCCGAGTTCGGTGACGCGGTCCTCACCCCCGACGGCGCGCTCGACCGCCCCAAGCTGGGCGCGATCGTCTTTGCCGCCCCCGATCGCCTCGCCGCCCTCAACGCCGTCGTGCACCCTCTGGTCCGGGCCCGCTCCGCCGAACTGGAAGCCGCCGCGGCCCCGGACGCCGTCGTCGTCCACGACGTCCCCCTCCTCGCCGAGAACGGCCTGGCCCCGCTCTACGACCTGGTCATCGTCGTCGACGCCGGCACGGACACCCGCCTGGACCGCCTGGTCCGCCTCCGCGGCATGACCCCCGAAGAGGCCCGCGCCCGCATGACGGCCCAGGCCACCCGCGAGGCCCGCCTCGCCGTCGCCGACATCGTCATCGACAACGACGGCCCCCTGGAGGCCCTGGAGCCCCAGGTGTCGAAGGTCTGGCAGCAACTGCGCGAACGCAGCGCGGGTGACCGTTAGGACCTGATCACGTGATCGACTACGACGATGACGGCATTCCTGCCGTCCGGGTGGGAGATCCCGGACCGCGACCGGTGGACCTCCTCCTCTCCAGACCGGCGCGATCGTTCGGCGACGATGACCCGATATTCGACTTCCTCGTGACGGCGAGGGGGCAAGGGGTGAGCGTCGAGGTCTCGGTGCGGACCCTGGGCGGCGACGGCCTCGATGCCTTTCTGTCCTCGCTGGCCGAGGACTTCCGCGGCTGGACAGGGGCACGCACCTGGCGCTCCCTCGAAGGCGACCTGAGTCTCTCGGCGGAACACGGCCCCGGCGGCTACGTCCGCCTGACGTGGGGGATCCACGACCGGCCCCCGTCCGAGGAGTGGCACTTCGAGACCGCCACCGTGCACGCGCCCGGCGAGGAAATGCGGAACCTCGCCGCCGAGATCCGTACGTTCGTCTTGAGTGCGTTCCAGTAGCCGGAACCCCTTCAGGGCGTACTGCCACCACGTGAGATGACATCTTGGTCATCACGGCCGTTAGTCCTATCGGGTGAGGATCGGCGGGGCCCCGGGTTGGCTGTGGGGGCAGGTGGGACATGGGCTGGGGGCTGGTGCTCGTGATGCGCAGCCCGCTTTTGTGTGACGGTCACTTGTTGCTGTGTGCATAAGGTCCCCTCATCCGATGCTGAGGAGACCTTTCATGGCCGTGCCCGAGTTAACCGCGAGGAGCCCGTTCGTTGCTCTGCCCGCACCGCGCATCCTGCCGCGCCTCGCCGGTGTCGGCATCGTTGTGCTTTCGCTGGCCTGTATGGGGTTCATGGTCCGTCAGGCGGAGAAATCGGCCGGGCTCGTGGCGGACAAGGGCACACTGGTCGTGAAGCGGTGCGAGGAGCGCGGGCGTTCGGGCGGGCGGTATTCCTCGGACACGTATGACGTCTGCTTCGGTTCGTTCCAAGCCGACAGCGGCCGGGCCATGCGTGACGGCGCCTGGATCCGCGGCTGGTACGTGGTGGGCGAGAAGGTGCGCGTCTATCGCGAGGGAGACCGCTGTCAGCCGGTCAGCTGGCGGTTCTTCTGGGGGCGGCTGGCCTTCTTCTTCGCCGGGCTGATGATGGTCGCTTTCGGCCTGATGACCACGGTGGTCGGCCACCGGGCGAAGACCGCCGAGGAGATCAGGGCCTCTTGGGAGGCGCTGCGCCGGACGTCCGCAGGGCCGTACGTCTCCTGGCTGTTGCGGACCGGCGGAGCCGGGACCGCCGCGTGCACCGTGCTGTCGCTCGTCTGGTCCTGAAGGGGGGAACCGTGGATCTGAAGGTCGAGCCCGGACAGCTCGAAGCGTTCGCACGGCAGGTCGGCCGGGGCGCCGAGGACTTGCGGGAGGTGCTGGCGTACGTCCGGCGCCACACCCTCCTTCGCCCGGCGGCAGGCGGCCTGTTCGAAGACGTGGTCCTCTGGCACGGCCCTTTGCGCGACGACGTCCTGAGCGCCCTCCAGCGTTTGGCCGGGGTCCTGCAGGCCTCTTCGGAGGAACTCGCCACGGCCGCCGCCTATTACCGCCGCACCGATCGCCGCACTGCCGCCGCATTCGACGCGGCAATCCGCGAGAAGGACGCGGAACGGTGACGGCCACGGCATTTTCCGATGTGGCGGAGCCGACGGCGTGTCTCGTCCCGCCCGGCGAACCGGGGGAACTGGACCCGCTGAAGCCGTTCAATGACGCGGCGGAGGTCCTCACCCCATCCGGCTGGCTCTTCAAACTGGCGGAGCTGTATACGGGTCAGGATCCCCTGAAATGGGCCGAGAAGTTCCTCACCGGCGACTGGGACGCCTTTGCCAAGTGCGCCTCGGCATGGCGGGAGACGGGGCATGCCTGCGAGGGCGTCGCGCGCAACCTCCGATCCGGCAGCACACGCATTGACGCGACCTGGGACGGCAATGCCGCCGAAACGGCTGCGCGCTATTTCTCCGCCCTTGCCGGAAATCTTGAGGAGTTCCACGCCTCCTTCGGCGCTATGGGCACGGAATACCTCGTCGTCGCCCAGTCCGTCATGTATGCCGGAGCAGCCATCGGCGACTGCCTCGGGGCGATCCTCGACGCGCTGATCACCGGGACCCTCATCGCGGTGGCCGAGGCGGCCACGGGCGGAGCCGCCGCAGCCGCGGCCGCGGCGCTGGGCACGCAGGAACTGCTGACCATCCTGAGGGAATGGGAGCACATGACCCTGCTCGCTACGGAGGCCCAGATGTGCCTGCACGCCGGCTACGGCGTCCTTGGCAGGATCGGCGCGGAGGCTCTGGCCTCGCTCAACAGCTTCCCCGTGCCGCGCGCGGGCTACGACCACCCCGCGGTCTGACACAGGAGGGAACGCATGAGCGAACGGCATGTGGGATTCGAAGAGTTCGTGACCCGCGGACGCAGCGCCGACCGGGCGCGCGCCCTCCACGAGGCGCTGCAGCGGCTCGCCGGCGGCGGCGCCGGCGACGTGCTTCAGGAGATGGCCCGCGACGTGCTCACCGGCCGGGTCGGCCTGCGGGACGCCGTGCGCGTCGGGGCGTACGCCGAGGCCCTGGGCGAGGGGACGCGGGCTCTGCGGACGGCATGGCAGGCCCTGCCGGAAGAGGAGCGCGCGCGGTGCGTGGAGGAGGCCCGGCGCGCCCTCGCCCCGCCCGCCTCGGGCCAGGGCGCATCCCCGTACTGACCGCCCGCGCCCTCACTCCTGCCCGGCCTCCGGGGGGGGGGTAGGGCATTGTGGCCGGTCGTAACAGGTCGGCGGAGCCCGCCACTTCCGACAGGGCGTTCGCCAGCGCCACCAGGACCTCCCGCACCCGGGCGATCTCCTCCCGCAGCGCCGCCGCGTGCTCCCAGCCGCGCTCGTACGAGACGGGGTCCACGTCCGCCGGGCGCTGGGACTCGTACGCGGCCAGGCGGGGGTGCCAGGTGGCGAGGACGGGGCGGAGGGCCTGGTTGAGTACGGTGACCGCCAGCGCGCCGAAGGTGATCTCGCCCGGGCCGCGGCGCGGGGCGACGTCGGGGCCGTAGCGGCGCAGGATGTCGCGCGTGGTGCCGAAGAGGCTGTAGAAGGAGGACAGGGCCTCCCGCAGGAAGCCGTCCTCCGGGCCCAGCTCGACGGTGGAGACGCGCGTGGCCAGCTCCGCGTACAGCTCCCAGGCGGCCTTGCGCTCGGCCTCCACCGGCTCCCAGACGCCCGTGATGTCACCCAGCATCGGAATCGCCATCCGGACCGTGACCTGCTTCGGCCTGGCCCGGCCGGCGGCGTTGCGTATCCGTCGCATGATCTTCCTCCCCGGGGCCCCACAGTAGGCTAGTCCGGCCGCAGCAGACAGGCATCGGCCGGAACACCGTGGGAGAGAGCGTGGAGGGACAGGGCGCCCGCAGTTGGGACGTGTTCCTCAGCTACAGCCGCGGCGACGCCCACCGCATAGCTCCCCTGCGGGACCGGCTGCTCGCCTCCGGGCTGGAGGTCTTCGTCGACGAGGTCACCGTCGCGGGCTTCGCCGGCATCAGCGGCAGCATCCGCGCCGGCCTGGCCCGCTCGAAGGCGCTGCTGGCGTGCTACTCGGCGGCGTACCCGACGCGGCAGGCGTGCCAGTGGGAGCTGACCGCCGCCTACCTGGCGGGCCTCGCCGAGGGCGACCCGCGCCGCCGGGTCATGGTCGTCAACCCCGAGCCGGGCACCGGGCACATCCACCCCGTGGAGCTGCGCGACGCCAAGCACTGGGCCCTGCCCGCCGGAACGGCCGGGCTCGACGCCCTGGTCGCGGACGTGCGGGCGCACGTCGCGGCGCTGGAGGGCACCATCGGGGCGACCGAGGCCGCGCCGGCCCGCTGGTTCCCGGGCCCGCCCCCGTCGCCCGCGCCCGCGTTCACCGGCCGCCTGCCCCGCCTGTGGCAGGTGCACAGCTGCCTGCACCAGCACGACGCCCCGCTCACCACCGGGCATTCGGCTCCCCGGCCGGTGCAGGTCCGGGGCATGGCTGGGATCGGCAAGACGCTGCTGGCCCAGGAGTACGCGACGCGCTTCGCCGCCGGCTATCCGGGCGGGATCCACTGGCTCTCCCGCGACGCCGGCGCGGAGCCGCACGGCACGGGGTCTCCGTACGGACCCTACGAGGGCGGCCTGCGGGCGCTGGCCGCCGCGCACGGCCTGCCGGGGGAGGGCTGCGCGGAGGACGTCGCGGCCCGGCTGCGCGACCGCTTCGCCGCGGCCGGCGAACCGTTCCTCTGGATCGTCGACGACCTCCCGGACCGGCTGACGACCCAGCAGGTGACACGGCTGTGCGCTCCCCACCCGCTGGGCCGCACCCTGCTGACGACCCGCAGCCGCCGCTACGACACGCTCGCCACCCCCGTCGACCTGGACCCGCTGCCGCCCGGCGAGGCGTACGCGCTACTCACCCACGCCGCGGCGCCCGCCTCTCCCGAGGAGCGGGCGGCCGCCGACGCCCTGTGCGCGGCCGTCGCCGGGCATCCGCTGGCGCTCGACCTGCTGTCCTCCGCCGCGGCCGACGGCTACACCACCCTCCTCGACCGCTTCCACACGCCCGGGCGCTCGCTCCTGGACGTCCTCGGGCGGGACCGCGTCCTGCCCACCGGATACCCGGCCGGAGTGACCGCCGCGCTCGTCCGGGACGTACGGGAGGCGGGCCCGAGCGCCATGGACGCCCTGCGGCTCGCGGCCGCCTTCGCACCGACCCCGCTGACCAGGGACGACGCGGTACGGGCCCTGTCGCCGGGCAGCGCTGCCCCGGACGTCGTCGCCGCCCGCCGCCTCGACGCGGGCATCGCCGTGCTGCGCGGCCGCGGCCTCCTCGCGTCCGCCGGCACCCGCGCCTGGTCGGTGCACCCGCTCACGGTCCACGCCTGGCTGCGGCACGACCCCGAGCCCGGCCGGGCCGAACAACTGCGGCACGCCGTCATACGGGTCCTGCGTGCCGCCCACGGCACTACGCTGGGCGGCGTCGCAGCCCGGCCCGGCACGGCCGGCACGAGCAGCACGAGGGAGCCGCGGATGAAGCAGCACACGCCCGCGCCGCCGGTCGGCGCGCCCGGGGAGCTGGAGCGCATGGCCGCCTTCGACCTGCAGGTCGAGCTCGCCACCCGCATCGGCGTCCAGGAGCTGGCCCCCGGCACCGGCAGCCTGCGCGAGGCGCTCGGCTCGCTCCACGCGATGTTCGAGTTCACGCGCTCCACGCTGCGGCAGTACAGCATCAACCTCGCCGGCGGGCCGCCGCCCGAGGGCGCCCGCACCATCTACGCGATCGCCGACGACCTCCTCAACCGCACGCTGAGGCCCTTCACCAGCACGTGGCACCCGCGGCTGGCCGCCCACGAGGCGCTCCGCCCGGAGGGCACGAGCCCGGTCGCCCACGAGGAGGCGTGGGCGGACGCCCCGGCCATGCGCGCGGCCCTCACGGAGCTGCGCACGCCGCTGCTGCGGATCGTCGGTGAACTCGCCGGCATCTCGGGCGCCGACTTCGGCCTGTCGGCGGCCGGCTCGCAGCCGGGCTGAGGCCTGCCCTGCGGATGCGGATCGCTGCGGACGCAGGCCGCTGAGGACAGCCGCTACGGGTACGGTCCGCGCCCGTCGTCCCCCGGCCCCCGGCGCTCCCAGGGATCCCGGCGCTCGCTGACCGGCCGGTACGGCGGGACGTCCCGGCCGGGCTGGAAGTGCGGGCCCTGCCGGATGTGGCGGATCACCAGCGAGAGGTCGACGGCGGTCACGGCGACCAGGACCCCGCAGGCGGCGGCCCAGCCGGGGTGGTCCGTGATCGCGAAGAGCACGGTGCCCGCGACGGCCCAGAACAGGCCCCAGGAGGCCAGCCCGCAGCGCAGCCGCAGGGCGCTGCGGGCCGTGGCGGGTTCGTTGCCGGTACGCATGGCGATGCACCTCTGCCTCCAGCATCCACCCGCCCGGGTGAGGGGCGCCGCCCGGCCGGGCGTCCGGGCTCAGACCAGGCGCCGGATCTCGCCCCGCACGCGGTAGAAGCCGCCGGCCGCGGGCGTGAGGGCGTCGATGACGTAGCGGGCGCCGGCCTCGCGTATGTGCCGGGGGAACTGCACGTTCCAGCTGGGGTCGTAGCCCTCGGAGACGACGTGGACCCGCAGCCTGCCGGCCTCCTGGACGCACTCGACGACGATGCCCGTCGCGGGCGCCGTGGTCACGGTGGCGAGGGTGCGGGACGGGGTGTACGTGGGCACGGCCGCGGCCGACTTGACGTCCACGGGCACCGGGACGTTGCCCGCCTGCGCCGCGGCGACGGCGCTGTCACCGGCATCGACGCAGACCAGCGCGCCGTCCGTGGTGACCATGTACAGCTTCTCGTTCAGATACTGCATGGACAGCGCCGAGCCGCCGCCCGTGCCGAGCTTCCACAGCCGGGTGCCGTCCGCCGCGAAGCAGTACACGGACGACGCGGAGTCGCCCGCGAAGACGTAGCGGCCGCCGGGGGAGGTGGCGCAGGAGTAGACGACGGTGTCGCACGGGTAGGTGGCCTCGACGTCGCCCGTGGCCTTGGACAGGCGCTGGACGACACGGCGGTTGGTGCCGGCGTAGACGGCGTGGTCCTCCTGCCAGCCGAACAGCACCGATCCGGACGTGGGGGTGTGCCACAGCTCGCCGCTGCCGTCCTGGGCGTAGGCGGTCACGCCGCGCGAGTGGCCGTGGTAGACGGCGCGCTCGTCGCGGCGGACCATCCAGGCGTGGTCGCCGCTGCTGTTGCGCGACCACTGGTACTCGTCCTCGTGGTCGATGACGGTCAGCCTGCCGTCGCGGTCGGCGACGTCGAGGACGCCCTCGCGGATGTCGAGCCAGAAGATGTCGACGTCGGAGGAGATCTCGTAGGCGGCGAAGGGCAGCTTGGAGGACAGGTCGTAGACCGTGCCGTCGTCGCACCCGGCGTAGATCCAGAAGTCGTCCGCCACCAGGCACTTGACGCCGGCGGGCAGCTGATAGCGGGCCAGCACCTCGCCGTCGTGGCCGAGGGTGTGGACGTGCCCCGCCTGGTTGCCCACCCAGCAGCGGTCCTCGTCCACATGGATGCCGAACGCGGAGGAGCCGGTGTCGAAGCGCCACAGCACCGGCGCGACGGCCCGCGCGGTCGACGGCGCGGAGGATACCTGACGGTGCGTCACCGGGCGGGCGGCGCGCTGCCCGGCCACGGCCGGGGCGTAGCCCTTGCGGACCTTCTCGCCGACCTTCTTCGCCGCCGCGGCCCGGGCCTTCTCCGTGCTCGGGAACGAGGAGGTCTGGGTCTGGCCGGGGGCGCCGATGCGGCCGTAGCGGACCGTGACGGACGTGCCGGCGACCGTGACCTCGTAGAACTTGTGCGCCCCGCCGCCGTCCTGCGACAGCTCCAGGTACGTCGTCTCTCCCGCCATGGCAAAGGCCCCTCTTCCCCGTCCGTCGGCCACGCCGGCCGATCTCCGTGCCGAGCACGCTAGGGGCTGCCACTGACAAACGGCCCTCGCTCACCTGCGCGAGCAGCGCGGCAAACAGACGAACCGTTAGAAAAGGGGCTCGGGAAGCACTCCTTCGAGGGACAGGAGGGCGCGCTTGATCTCCAGCCCGCTGCCGAACCCGCCCAGGCCGCCGTTGCTCTCGATGACGCGGTGGCACGGCACCACGACCGGCAGCGGATTGCTGCCCATGGCCACGCCCACGGCCCGGGCCGCCCCGCGCTCGCCCACGCGGTCGGCCAGGTCCTGGTAGCTGACCACGGTCCCGTACGGGACACCCGCGGCCAGCTCGCGCAGCACGCGGCGGTTGAACCCGGAGGTCAGCGACCAGTCCAGCGGGACCGAGAAGGTCTCCCGGCGGCCGGCGAAGTAGGCCGTGAGCTCGGCCGCCGCCCGGTCGAGAACCTCCCGCGCGGCGCACGGCCCGGTCGCCGGGCCGGTCCCCATGCGGCGCGCGAGGCCGGCCACGGCCGCCTCCGTCTCCTCCGCCCCGGCGCGGAAGATCACCTGCAGCAGCCCCCGGGGCGTCGCCGCGATCCCCAGCGGGCCGATGGACGCGCCGACCGTCGCCCACGCCCACTCCTGCGGCCGGGGCGGGGTGGCCGCGGCAACCGGTTCCAGGTCCGTCATGGGGCCAGCGTAGGCCGTTCGGGGGACCGCCGGGCCCCGGACCGCACAAGTGATCCACGATCATGCGATCCGGCAGGCCGACGGGCCGGCGGGCCCCGGCCGCGGGCTCCGGGAGGCCGGAGCCCGCTAGAGGCCCAGGAAGCTCAGGATCGACAGGGGACCGTCGTCCTCCTCCTGCTCGTCCGCCGCCTCCTCCAGGGCCTCCTGGATCACCTGCGGGGTGTTGCTGATGATGCCGTCGACCCCCATGCGGGCCAGCGCCACGGCCCGGTCGCCGTTGTCCACCGTCCACGCGGACACCTCCAGCGGCCGCCCGTGCGCTCCCCGTACGGCGTGCACCGCCCGCACGTAGGCGGCGGTGACGCTCTTGTGGTTCGGGTTGACCTGGTCGGCGAACGCGGCGTACGACCGCAGCTCCGAAGGCTTCGGAGCGCCCAGGAAGCCCGTCTTCACGTCCGGCCGGACCCGGTGGAAGGCCTTGAGGGACGGGGCGCTGAAGGACTGCACGACGAGGGCGCTCCGCACGTGCCGCGCGTCGAGCCACCCGGCGCGCTGCAGCTCGGCCGCCAGCTGCCGCTCGATGCCCGGGTACAGCTCGGGCGCCTTGACCTCCAGCAGCAGCTTCTGCCGGTTGTGGTCGACGCGCTGCAGGTAGCGCCGCAGCGTCGGCACCCGCTCACCCGCGAACCTGCGGTCGTACCAGCTGCCCGCGTCGAGCTTCTGGATCTCGGCGAGGGTGAAGTCGGCGATCTTCCAGGGGGCGCGGCCCGGATAGCGCCGTCTGGCGTCCGTGGTGCGCTCCAGGGTCGTGTCGTGCATGACGATCAGGGCGCCGTCCTTGGTGCGCTGCACGTCGTTCTCCACCCAGGTGATCCCCAGGTCGGCCGCCTCGTCGATCGAGGCCAGAGTGTTCTCCGGGGCCCGGACCGGCACCCCGCGGTGGCCGATCACGAGCGGCGCGCCCGCCTGCGAGGACTTCGCGGCGGGAGCGGCCACCGGGGCCGCCTGGGCCTGGGGGGCGGCGAGGAAGAGCGCGGACAGGCCGAGCAGCGCGCTGGTCACGGCGGAGACGGGGCGGATGCGCATACGGGCTCCTCGCGGCGGCTGGACACGGACGGGCACGGACGCCCGGGGGCACCCCCGACCCCCTGGTGTACGGGACGGGCCCACCTCAGACAAGTACGCGACGGGGGCGCGGCAGGCGCACGGCGACGGGTGTTCTTCGCCGGATCGCCTCCTGCCGTTCGCCCCGGGAACAAGGGCCGGACGGCGGGTGTCCGGCCGTTGTCAGTGGCGGGTCGTACGGTGGTCCCATGCGGCCCGTATCGAAGATCGAACGCAAGGTGGCGCCTTTCGAGGTCGTCAGCCCCTTCCAGCCCAGCGGTGACCAGCCCACGGCCATCGCCGAGCTGGAGCGACGTATCCGCGCAGGTGAGAAGGACGTCGTCCTCCTCGGTGCAACCGGCACCGGCAAGTCCGCGACCACCGCGTGGATGATCGAGAGGCTCCAGCGGCCGACGCTCGTCATGGCGCCGAACAAGACCCTGGCGGCCCAGCTCGCCAACGAGTTCCGCGAGCTCCTGCCCAACAACGCCGTCGAATACTTCGTCTCGTACTACGACTACTACCAGCCCGAGGCCTACGTTCCGCAGTCGGACACGTACATCGAGAAGGATTCCTCGATCAACGAGGAGGTGGAGCGGCTGCGCCACTCCGCCACCAACTCCCTGCTCACCCGGCGTGACGTCGTGGTGGTGGCGTCGGTGTCCTGCATCTACGGCCTGGGTACCCCCCAGGAGTACGTCGACCGCATGGTGCCGCTGAAGATCGGCCAGGAGATCGACCGCGACGATCTGCTGCGCCGCTTCGTGGAGATCCAGTACACCCGCAACGACCTCGCGTTCACCCGCGGCACCTTCCGCGTCCGGGGCGACACCATCGAGATCTTCCCGGTCTACGAGGAGCTCGCCGTCCGCATCGAGATGTTCGGCGACGAGATCGAGGCGCTCTCCACGCTCCACCCGCTCACCGGAGAGGTCATCTCCGACGACCAGGAGCTGTACGTCTTCCCCGCCAGCCACTACATCGCCGGTGCCGAGCGCATGGAGAAGGCCATCGCCGGCATCGAGACGGAGCTGGAGGAGACCCTCGCCCGGATGGAGAAGCAGGGCAAGCTCCTGGAGGCGCAGCGGCTGCGCATGCGCACCACGTACGACATCGAGATGATGCGTCAGATCGGCTCCTGCTCCGGCATCGAGAACTACTCGCTGCACATGGACGGCCGCGAGCCCGGCTCCCCGCCCAACACCCTCATGGACTACTTCCCGGAGGACTTCCTCCTCGTCATCGACGAGTCGCACGTGACCGTCCCGCAGATCGGCGCCATGTACGAGGGGGACGCCTCCCGCAAGCGCACGCTGGTCGAGCACGGCTTCCGGCTGCCGTCCGCCATGGACAACCGCCCGCTGAAGTGGGAGGAGTTCACCGAGCGCATCGGCCAGACGGTGTACCTGTCGGCCACGCCCGGCAAGTACGAGATGTCCCGCTCCGACGGCTTCGTGGAGCAGATCATCCGTCCCACCGGCCTCGTCGACCCCGAGGTCGTGGTCAAGCCGACCGAGGGCCAGATCGACGACCTGGTGCACGAGATCCGCAAGCGCACCGAGAAGGACGAGCGGGTCCTGGTCACCACCCTCACCAAGAAGATGGCCGAGGACCTCACGGACTACTTCCTGGAGCTCGGCATCCAGGTCCGCTACCTGCACAGCGACGTCGACACGCTGCGCCGGGTGGAGCTGCTGCGCGAGCTGCGGGCCGGCGAGTACGACGTGCTGGTCGGCATCAACCTGCTGCGCGAGGGCCTCGACCTGCCCGAGGTGTCCCTCGTCGCCATCCTGGACGCCGACAAGGAGGGCTTCCTCCGCTCGGGGACGTCCCTCATCCAGACCATCGGCCGCGCGGCGCGCAACGTCTCCGGCCAGGTGCACATGTACGCCGACAAGGTCACCGCGGCGATGGAGAAGGCCATCGAGGAGACCAACCGCCGCCGGGACAAGCAGATCGCGTACAACAAGGAGCGGGGCATCGACCCCCAGCCCCTGCGCAAGAAGATCGGCGACATCGTGGCGACCCTCGCGCGCGAGGAGATCGACACGCAGGAGCTGCTGGGCTCGGGCTACCGCGAAAAGGGCGCCAAGGGCAAGGCGCCGGTGCCCACCGCCCCGGCCGGCAAGGCGGCGGGCAAGGGGGCGAAGGCCGCCAAGGGCGGCAAGGCGAAGGCCGGCGTCGCGGTGACGGACAAGCCCGCCGCCGAACTGGCGCAGCAGATCGAGGACATGACCGACCGTATGCGGGCCGCGGCCGCGGAGCTGCAGTTCGAGGTCGCCGCCCGGCTGCGCGACGAGGTGAGCGAGCTCAAGAAGGAGCTGCGGCAGATGAAGGAGGCCGGCCTCGCCTGACGCTCCGGCACCGCCCGCCGCGGGCCGCGGGCCGGGATGTTGCAAGACCGCCACAAATCCCGTCCGGATTCGTGTGCGCTCGGGGTCCGTGCGTAGGGTCGGGGCGGAGGCCGTGCGGACGCCCGGCCCACGGGGATAGAACGAGAAGGGACTGCGCGTGACGGTCAACTTGTCCAAGGGTCAGGGCATCAGCCTGCAGAAGGCAGACGGGGGCACCCTGACCGCCGTGCGGATGGGGCTGGGCTGGCAGGCCGCCCCCCGCCGCGGACTGTTCGGGTCGCGCACGAGGGAGATCGACCTCGACGCCTCGGCGGTGCTGTTCGCCGGCGGCCAGCCGGTCGACGTGGTCTTCTTCCGCCACCTGGTCAGCGACGACGGCTCGGTCCGCCACACCGGTGACAACCTGGTCGGCGGCGCCGGCACGGGCGGCGACGACGAGGCCATCCTCGTCGACCTGCAGCGCGTCCCCGTGCACATCGACCAGATCGTCTTCACGGTGAACTCCTTCACCGGCCAGACGTTCTCCGAGGTGCAGAACGCCTTCTGCCGCCTGGTCGACGAGACCAACGGCCAGGAGCTCGCCCGCTACACCCTCGACGGCGGCGGCGCGTACACCGCGCAGATCATGGCGAAGGTGCACCGTTCCGGCGGCGGCTGGGCGATGACCGCCATCGGCACGCCGGCCAACGGCAAGACGTTCCAGGACCTCATGCCGGCGATCCTGCCGAGCCTGTAGGCACCAGCGTCCTTAAGACATCCCGGGCCCGGCGGAGAGCGTTTCCGCCGGGCCCGCGGGCACGACAAGCGCAGAAGATGACAAGCGCGGAACGAGCATGAACAACGAGGGGGCGCAGGAATGACGGCCGAGCTGGTGCGGGGGCAGAACCACCCGCTGTCCGGGACCCGCCTGGAGATCCGGGTCTCCGCGGGAGGCCCCGTCGTCGCGGGCGCCACGCTCGCCGACGCGGACGGCAAGGTGTCCGGCGCCGACCGGGTCGCGCACCCCGCTTCCCACCGCCTGCCCGGCCTGGAAGTCTCCCGGCAGGCCGCGGCCGACCACCGGCTCGCCGTCGACCTGGAGGCCCTCCCCGAGGACGTGCACCGGGTCCACGTGCTGCTCGCGCTGCCCACCGGGGCCGGCGGCCCCACGTCCTTCGAGGCCCTGGCCGCCCCCTTCGTCGCCGTCACCGAGCTCGACGGGGCGGAGATCGCCACGTACACGATCACGGACCTCGGCGTGGAGTCCGCGGTCGTCGCCCTGGAGCTGTACCGCCGGCAGGACGCCTGGAAGGTGCGCGCCGTAGGCCAGGGGTACGCGGGCGGGCTCGCCGCGATGCTGCACGACCAGGGCCTGGAGCAGGCCTTCGAGACGGCCGCGGCCATCAACGAGGCCGTCACCCGCGGCATGGCCCGCGCCGTCGCCCCGCCGCCCCCGCGCCCGGCCGCGGACCCCGAGCCCCCGCGCCCCGCCCCGGACCCCGCGCCGCAGGGCCCCGCGGCCGCCGGCGGGTCCGTCGACTACCGCCACCCCCGCCGCGCCACCGCCGCGCCCCCCGCACCCGCTCCGGCCGTCCCGCCCGCCGAGCCGGGGCAGCCCCCGCGCCCCGTGGCCGGCGACGCCAACGGCTGGACCATGGACGAGCGGCTCTACAACCAGGTGTGGGGCATGTTCGAGGACCTGGCCCGCTCGGCCGCCGCCTACCGCAGCGCCGTCGACTTCGCGGAGTCGCGCCTGGAGCAGGAGCTCGACAAGGTGCTCTCCGACCCGGCCACCCGGGTGGGTCCCGCCGCCGACGCGGCCCGGGCCGAGGCCCGTGCCCGGCAGGCGAGCCTGGTGGAGCAGGCCCGCGCCGTCCTCGACCGGGACCTGACCCAGCTCACTGCCGAGGCCGAGGTCGTCGAGCACGCCCTGCCGCCCGCCTTCGCCCGCTGGGACAGCCCGGTCTGGCAGGGCTATCAGGTGCCGCTGGAGACCCCCATGGCCCTGCGCCTGGGCGACCTGCACCTGCCGGAGGGCACCGGCCTGCGGATCCCCATGCTGGTGCGGCTGCCCCTGGAGCGCGGCCTGTGGATCGACAGCGGCCGCCCCTCCGGGCTGCAGTCGGCCGTCGTGGACTCCACCGAGCTGCGCCGCCTCGCCATGGAGACGGCGGTCGCCCACGCGGCGCGGCTGCTCGCCGTGTACCCGGTCGGGGACTTCACCGTGCACGTCATCGACCCGGCGGGCGCGGCCGGCGGTGCGCTCGCGCCGCTGCTGCAGACCGGCGCGCTGAAGGAGCCGCCCGCGGCCGGGGCGCAGGGCGTCTCCGCGCTGCTGGAGCGGCTGACGCGCCGCGTCGACCTGGTGCAGATGGCGGTGCGCAGCGGCGCCGCCGACTCCCTCCCGCCGGACCTGGACACCGCCGAGCAGCTGCTGATCGTCAACGACTTCCCGCACGGCTTCGACGACCGCGCGGTCAACCAGCTGCGCTACCTCGCGGACGAGGGCCCGTCGGTCGGGGTGCACCTGATGATGGTCGCCGACCGGGAGGACACCCGGGGGTACGGGCCGGTGCTCGACCCGCTCTGGCGCGCCCTGCTGAGGATCACGCCGGTCCCCGACGACCACCTCGCCGACCCGTGGGTCGGGCACACCTGGACGTACGAGCCGTCGCTGGTGCCGGCCGGCAGCGACGTCGTCCGGCAGGTGCTCCAGCGGGTGGGCCAGGCGCGGCAGGCGTACGGCATCTAGCAAGTAAAGGGCCACTGAGCTGGGCTTTTGGATATTTCTTTACTGTTCCTTGGGTCTTCCTGTACCGTTTTGGGGACTGGCGCCGACCGCCGACGTGCCCGTACGACACCCGGAGGAACAGTGGACGTCTCCCTGACCCTGTGGGCGCTGACCATCCTTGGTCTCTGCGCCCTCGTCGCCGCCGACTTCTTCATCGGAGGCCGCAAGCCGCACGAGGTCTCCCTCAAGGAAGCCGGCATCTGGACGGCGGTCTGGGTCGCCCTGGCCGGCCTCTTCGGCCTCGGCCTGCTGCTCTTCGGCGGCGGCCAGCCGGCCGGCGAGTTCTTCGCGGGCTTCATCACCGAGAAGTCGCTCAGCGTCGACAACCTCTTCGTCTTCGTCCTGATCATGGCGAAGTTCGCGGTCCCGCCCGTCTACCAGCAGCGCGTGCTGATGGTCGGCGTGCTCATCGCCCTCGTCCTGCGAGCCGTGTTCATCGGCGCGGGTGCGGCGATCATCGCCAACTTCTCCTGGATCTTCTACCTCTTCGGCGCCTTCCTGATCTGGACCGCCTGGAAGCTCATCCAGGAGGCGCGCGCCGACGAGGAGGAGGAAGAGTTCGAGGAGAATCGGTTCCTCAAGCTGGTGGAGAAGCGGTTCCCCTCCACCGACCGCTACCACGGCACCAAGCTCTTCGTCGTAGAGAACGGCAAGCGCCTGATGACGCCGATGCTGATCGTCATGCTCGCGATCGGCACCACCGACGTCCTCTTCGCCCTGGACTCGATCCCCGCGATCTTCGGCCTGACCCAGGACCCGTACATCGTCTTCACCGCCAACGCCTTCGCCCTGATGGGTCTGCGGCAGCTGTACTTCCTGATCGGCGGCCTGCTGAAGAAGCTCGTCCACCTCTCGTACGGCCTGTCGGTCATCCTGGGCTTCATCGGCGTCAAGCTGGTGCTGCATGCCCTGCACGAGAACGGCGTGGGCGTCCCGGAGATCAGCATCCCGGTGTCCCTCGGCGTCATCTGCGCCGTGCTGGTCGTCACCACCATCACCAGCCTCCGCGCCTCGCGGAAGCAGGCGGAGGCCGAGGCCCTTGAGGCCGCGACGGCCGCTCCGCAGGGCGGGAGCACCGACGACGCCAAGGACGCCGCCCGCGTCTGACGGCGTCCCGCCCACGTGCCCCAGGAGGCCGTCCCCGCTCAGGCGGGGGCGGCCTCCGGCGCGGTTCCGGGCGCCGCGGCCGGCCGGGTCTCGGGCAGCAGCGCGAAGCACCCCAGGCTGACGGCGGCGACGGTCACGAGGTAGCCGGCGACCGCCCAGGGCGGGCCGGAACCCTGCGCCAGGGCCGTGGCCACGACCGGGGTGAGGCCGCCGCCCACCACCCCGGCCAGGTTGTAGCCGACCGCCGCCCCCGTACAGCGCACCCGGGTCTCGAACAGCTCCGGGAGATAGGCGGCGACGACGCCGACCACCGCCGCGAAGGGCACCGCCGCCCCCGCGAAGCCCAGCGTCATCCACACCGGCCGTCCGGTGTGCAGCAGGGCCACCAGCGGGACCATCCACAGGGCGAGTCCGGCGCTGCCGGCCAGGCACAGGGAGCGCCGCCCGTAGCGGTCGCCCAGCACGGCGAAGAGCGGGATGAGCAGGGTGGACACGGCGACGCCGCCCATGATGCAGCCGAGCATGACCGTGCGGCCGACCGCCAGCCGCTCGGTGCCGTAGGCCAGGGCCCAGGTGCTCATCGCGTAGTGGACGGCGTAGACGAGGGAGAGCCCGCCCGCGACGAGCAGGACCGGCCGCCAGTGGCCGCGCAGGAGTTCGGCGAGGGGCCGGGCCGCCCGGGTGTCCGTGGCCTCCAGCGCGCGGAACTGTGGCGTCTCCGGGAGCCGGGAGCGCAGCAGCAGGCCCGCCGCCGCCATGAGGCCCGCGCCCCAGAACGGCACCCGCCAGCCCCAGGCCAGGTAGTCCGCCTCGGTGAGCCCCGCCGACAGCGCGAGGGCGAGGCCGTTGGCCAGCAGGAACCCCGTCGGCGCGCCGAGCTGCGGGAAGCTGGTCCACAGGGCGCGGCGGTGCGCCGGGGCGTGCTCCCCGGTCAGCAGGACCGCCCCGCCCCACTCCCCGCCGAGCCCGAGGCCCTGTGCGAACCGCAGGGCGAGCAGGAGCAGCGGTGCGGCGACGCCGATGCTGTCGTACGTGGGCACGAGTCCCACGGCGACCGTGGCCAGGCCGGTCAGCAGCAGGGAGGCCATGAGGACGGGCCGGCGGCCGTGCCGGTCGCCGATGTGCCCGAAGAGCACCGCGCCGAGCGGGCGGGCGAGGAAGCCGACCCCGAAGGTGCCGAAGGCGGCGAGGGTGCCGAGCAGCGGCGACGCGGTGGGGAAGAACAGCGGCCCGAGGACGAGCGCGGCGGCGGTGCCGTAGACGTAGAAGTCGTAGAACTCGATGGCGGTGCCGGTCATGGCGGCGAGCGCCAGGCGCGGCATGGACGGCGCGCGGTGCGGCGATTCGTGGGGCGGCTGCATGTACTGCCCAACATCCAGCCGGCAGGGAGGCAACGGGCGTGCGGGTGCGCGGCGGGGGGCGCGGGGGAGTCGCGAAATTTTTTCGTCCGGATTTGCGTAGGTATGGCCATCCGGCTCGGGGAGGAGTACCTTAAGGAATGAGGCCGCCGCATCCGGAGCAATTTGGATGGACGGCCTCACTGCATGCCCGGGCTCGCCGCTTGCCCGGGCTTTGCGTGTCTCTGACCGCACGGCCTCCTGCCGCACGCCCGGGGCGGCCCCGGGGGCCGGCGGGATCACCAGCCGCGTGCGCGCCATTCCGCGAGGTGGGGCCGCTCGGCGCCCAGCGTGGTGTCCGCGCCGTGGCCGGGGTAGACCCAGGTCTCGTCCGGCAGCTGCCCGAAGAGCTTCGTCTCCACGCCGTCGAGGAGGCTCGCGAAGGCCTCGGGGTCGCTGTGGGTGTTGCCCACGCCGCCCGGGAACAGGCAGTCCCCGGTGAACACGTGCGGGTGGCCGTGCGGGTCGTCGTAGACCAGCGCGATGCTGCCCGGGGTGTGGCCCACGAGGTGGCGGGCGGTGAGCTCCACGCGGCCGACGCGGATGACGTCGCCGTCGTCCACCGGCACCTGCGTCGGCACGGGGATGCCCTCGGCGTCCTCACGGCCCGCGTACGTGGTGGCGCCGGTGGCGTCGACCACCTCGCGCAGGGCTCCCCAGTGGTCGCCGTGCCGGTGCGTGGTGACCACGGACGCGATGCCGCTGTCGCCGATCAGGTTCATCAGGGTGTGCGGCTCGGCCGCTGCGTCGATCAGCAACTGCTCGTCCGTTGCGCGGCAGCGCAGCAGATACGCGTTGTTGTCCATCGGGCCGACCGCGACCTTCGAGATCATCAGGTCGGTCAGCTCGTGCACGTCCGCCGGTCCGCCGACCTTCACCGCTCCGCTGTACGTCATGTCGCCAGCCTATGCCTTCACCCCCTTCCTCCACCCCCGCTAAAGCGGGGGGAGAGCGGGCAGCGCGCCCCCGGTCGTCTCCAGCGTCGCGCCCTTGTCGCCGCGGCCCGCGAGCCACCCCAGGAGGGCGGCGGGGGAGCCGGTGACGGTGACCGGGGCGCCCTCCGCGGTGCCGCCCGTGCGCCAGGTCCCGCCGCCGTCGGCGACGAGCGTGACGGCGGGGAGCTCCGGGCGGCCCGACCAGCGCTCGGCGAGGAAGCCGATCTCCCGGCCGGTGAACTCCTCCGGCAGGTCCTGCAGCTCGTAGCCGGCGTCCAGGTCCACCAGGTGCAGTTCCAGCTCGATCCAGCGGCGGAAGGGGACGCGGGCGGCCCGGTCGGTCACGCCGTTGCGCATGACGACGGTGCGGCTCCAGTCGGCGGGGGCTGCGGCCTCGGCGCTCAGGCGGGCTGCGCTGTCGCGCAGGTCGGCGAGGTGGGCCTCCAGGGTGCGGCCGGCGTCCCGGGCGATGTCCGCGTCACGGGACTCGCCGCTCGCGTACATGGGGCGGCCCGCCAGGACGTTGACGAGCGCGTCGGCGTTGCGCGCGACGTGCGCCAGCACGTGGCCGCGGGTCCAGCCCGGGAGCCGGGACGGCCCCGCGACGGCGGCGTCGTCGAGCTTGCCGGCCGCGCTCAGGAAGCGGTCGGTCGCTTCGCGTACAGATGCCAGGTCACGCACGTGGTCGATCATGCGGCCGACGATAGCGCCGCCACTCGTCCGGGTGAAGGTGCCGGACTCCGGCCGTAAATCGAATGTGCGTGCTATAGGCTCGGTGGGGCATCGCATCCGACAACAACGCGGCGGCCCCCCTACCCTGGACCGGGGGCGTGTGCCGTCACCGCCCCAGGAATCCGCCCGCAAGAACCGCTCCCGGGAAGCGCTCCCGAAGGCGACCGCAGGAGCGGGTCCCATCGATATCGTTCTCAAGAAAGGTGCCGACCGGCGTGGCTGACCGTCTCATCGTCCGTGGCGCTCGCGAGCACAACCTCAAGAACGTCTCGCTCGACCTCCCCCGCGACTCCCTGATCGTGTTCACGGGGCTCTCCGGCTCGGGCAAGTCGTCCCTCGCGTTCGACACGATCTTCGCCGAGGGGCAGCGCCGTTACGTCGAGTCGCTCTCCTCCTACGCACGGCAGTTCCTCGGGCAGATGGACAAGCCCGACGTGGACTTCATCGAGGGCCTGTCCCCGGCCGTCTCCATCGACCAGAAGTCGACCTCGCGCAACCCGCGCTCGACGGTCGGCACGATCACCGAGGTCTACGACTACCTCCGGCTGCTCTTCGCCCGCATCGGCAAGCCGCACTGCCCCGAGTGCAGCCGCCCCATCACCCGCCAGTCGCCGCAGGCGATCGTGGACAAGGTGCTGGAGCTCCCCGAGGGCAGCCGCTTCCAGGTGCTCTCGCCGCTGGTGCGCGAGCGCAAGGGCGAGTTCGTCGACCTCTTCTCCGACCTGCAGACCAAGGGCTACAGCCGGGCCCGGGTGGACGGCGAGACCATCCAGCTCTCCGACCCGCCCAAGCTCAAGAAGCAGGAGAAGCACACCATCGAGGTGGTCATCGACCGCCTCACCGTCAAGGACAGCGCCAAGCGCCGCCTGACCGACTCGGTCGAGACCGCCCTGGGCCTCTCCGGCGGCATGGTCATCCTCGACTTCGTCGACCTCGCAGAGGACGACGCCGAGCGCGAGCGGATGTACTCCGAGCACCTCTACTGCCCCTACGACGACCTGTCGTTCGAGGAGCTGGAGCCGCGCTCGTTCTCCTTCAACTCGCCCTTCGGCGCCTGCCCCGAGTGCACCGGCATCGGCACCCGCATGGAGGTCGACCCCGAGCTGATCGTCCCGGACCCGGAGAAGTCGCTGGACGAGGGCGCGATCAGCCCCTGGTCCCACGGCCACACCAAGGACTACTTCAGCCGCCTGGTCGACGCCCTCGCCGACGCCCTCGGCTTCCGCACGGACATCCCCTGGGCGGGGCTGCCCGCGCGCGCCAAGAAGGCCCTGCTGAACGGCCACAAGACGCAGATCGAGGTGCGCTACCGCAACCGCTACGGGCGCGAGCGCGCGTACACCACGGCCTTCGAGGGCGCGGTGCCGTTCGTCAAGCGGCGCCACTCCGAGGCCGAGAGCGACGCCAGCCGCGAGCGCTTCGAGGGCTACATGCGCGAGGTGAACTGCCCGACTTGTGAGGGCACGCGCCTGAAGCCGATCGTGCTCGCCGTCACCGTCCAGGGCCGGTCCATCGCCGAGGTCTCGGCGATGTCGATCAGCGAATGCGCCGACTTCCTGCGCGACATGAAGCTCACCGGCCGCGAGAAGAAGATCGCCGAGCGGGTCCTCAAGGAGGTCAACGAGCGGCTGAAGTTCCTCGTCGACGTCGGTCTGGACTACCTCTCGCTCAACCGCGCCGCGGGCACCCTCTCCGGCGGCGAGGCCCAGCGCATCCGCCTCGCCACCCAGATCGGCTCCGGCCTCGTCGGCGTGCTCTACGTCCTGGACGAGCCCTCCATCGGTCTCCACCAGCGCGACAACCACCGCCTGATCGAGACCCTCGTCCGCCTGCGCGACATGGGCAACACCCTCATCGTCGTCGAGCACGACGAGGACACCATCAAGGTCGCCGACTGGGTCGTGGACATCGGCCCCGGCGCCGGCGAGCACGGCGGCAAGGTCGTGCACAGCGGCCCCTTGAAGGAGCTCCTGCGCAACAAGGAGTCGATGACCGGGCACTACCTCTCCGGCAAGAAGGCCATCGCCATACCGGACGCCCGCCGCCCCGTCGACCCCGGCCGCCGGATCACCGTCCGCGGCGCCCGTGAGAACAACCTGCAGGACATCGACGTCTCGTTCCCGCTCGGCGTGCTCACGGCCGTCACCGGCGTCTCCGGCTCCGGCAAGTCCACGCTGGTCAACGACATCCTGTACACGCACCTCGCCCGCGAGCTGAACGGCGCCCGGGCCGTGCCCGGCCGCCACACCCGCGTCGACGGCGACGACCTGGTCGACAAGGTCGTCCACGTCGACCAGTCGCCCATCGGCCGCACGCCGCGGTCCAACCCGGCCACGTACACCGGCGTCTTCGACCACGTCCGCAAGCTCTTCGCGGAGACGATGGAGGCCAAGGTCCGGGGCTACCTGCCCGGCCGCTTCTCCTTCAACGTCAAGGGCGGCCGCTGCGAGAACTGCTCCGGCGACGGCACCATCAAGATCGAGATGAACTTCCTGCCGGACGTGTACGTGCCGTGCGAGGTCTGCCACGGCGCGCGCTACAACCGGGAGACCCTGGAGGTGCACTACAAGGGCAAGTCCATCGCCGAGGTGCTGGACATGCCCATCGAGGAGGCCCTGTCCTTCTTCGAGGCCGTGCCCACCATCGCCCGCCACCTGCGCACGCTCAACGAGGTCGGGCTCGGCTACGTCCGCCTCGGGCAGTCCGCGCCGACGCTCTCCGGCGGCGAGGCCCAGCGCGTGAAGCTCGCCAGCGAGCTGCAGAAGCGCTCCACGGGCCGCACGGTCTACGTCCTGGACGAGCCCACCACGGGTCTGCACTTCGAGGACATCAACAAGCTCATCTCGGTGCTGTCCGGCCTGGTCGACAAGGGCAACAGCGTCATCGTCATCGAGCACAACCTCGACGTCATCAAGACCGCCGACTGGGTCGTGGACATGGGCCCCGAGGGCGGCAACGGCGGCGGCCTCGTCATCGCCGAGGGCACGCCCGAGGACGTCGCGTCGGTGCCGTCCAGCCACACCGGCAAGTTCCTGCGGGAGCTCCTCGGGGACCGCGTCAGCGACGCCGTTCCGCTGCCGCGGAAGAAGCCGGCGGCCAGGAAGAAGGTCGCTGCCCGCAAGGGCTGACCGTCTTGTCCTCAATTGCCGGACGGGCTCTCTTCCGGGAGAGCCCGTCCGGACGGTGCGGCCCGCCACGCCGCGGGGAGCTCCGAGGCGCCGGGTAAGGTCGGTCCGCAGTCACCGAGAGTCCAGCGCTGGAGCACCCATGAGCACCCCCTCGTCCCCGCAGAGCCCCGCAGAGCCCCCCTGTGCGTCGCGTCGCACCGTGCTCCGGGGCGCCGCGCTCGCGGGCGTCGCCGGGCTGGGCGCCGCCGCCTGCGACGGCAAGACCGGCCCCAAGGCCGCCCCCGTGCCCACCGCGCCGGTGGACCTCGGCCCGGCGGCAGACATTCCCGTCGGCCAGGCGCGGCTCTTCCGCGAGGAGCGGCTGATCGTCTCGCAGCCCGTGCAGGGCCAGTACAAGGCGTTCAGCGCGGTGTGCACGCACGCGGGCTGCGTGGCCGACAAGGTGGACAACGGCAAGGTGCGCTGCCCCTGCCACGGCAGCGAGTTCGACGCGAACACCGGCAAGGTCCTCCAGGGCCCGGCCGGCGACCCCCTGCCGTCCGTCCCGGTCCGCGCGACCGGCGGCAAGCTGATCGCGGGCCCGGAAGCGTAACGCCTGCCCGGCGGATCATGACGAACGCGCCCGTCGCGGCCGATTGCGCATTCCGCCGGACCCTCGCCGTGACGGCCGGCCGCCGTGGCGGCGGGAAGGTTCTTCCGCGGCAGACAGATCCCGGCGTCCTTACGCCCAGTCCCAGGCGATCCCCACGATCCCCGGCCGTACGCACGGCTCCACCAGGTGCACCATGCGGTGGCGGCCGGCGAGCGTGAGCTCCTGCAGCCCGCCGCGGGGCGCGGTCGCCGAGCTGCGCGTGAAGCGCAGGCAGCGTGCGGGCAGCGCGGCGGCGTCGAAGCGGACCTGCAGCACGTACTGCCCGCCCGCGAAGCTGAAGCCGCGCACGTACTCGCCGGCGGGCCCGGCCGTGCCGTCGTCGAAGCCGTAGCCGAAGACGTGGGTCTCCCCGGCCCGCAACCGGGTGTCGAAGAGCAGCTCGGCCACCAGGACGCCGGCCGCCGTGTGCCACCGCACCCGCCCCACACGGCAGTTCTCGTTCGCCCGCACCGCCACCCGGCCGGGGTCGCAGCCCTCGTCCCCGTGGTGGATGGCGAGGTAGCGGTCCACGCCGTCCCGGTGGGCGCGGACGACGTGGTGGGAGTCGCGCCCCCGCAGCTCACGGCCGGCCCCGATGCGGACCCGCTCCAGGTGGCAGACGGTGTGCAGGCCGCCGTCGGCGGGCGACTCCAGCTCGGCGAGGAGCCGCTCCAGCGCGCGCGACTCCTCGACCAGGGAGCGGTACGAGCGCGCGGCCGGCCGCTCGGTGCCGGTGCGCGGCTCACCCGGCTCCAGCAGCCGGGTGAGGGAGTGGGCGGGCAGCTCCAGGATCTCCTCCAGGACCCGCACCGCCCTGAGCGACTCCGGCCGCTGCGGCCGGCGCGCCCCCTGCTGCCAGTAGCTGAGGCTCGTCACGCCCACGTGCACGCCGCGCTGCGCGAGCCGGTGCTGCACCCGGTGCAGCGCGAGTCCCCGCACGCTCAGCGCCGTCCGCAGCGCCACGTGGAACGGCCCGGTGCGCAGGGCGCGGGCCAGCTCGGCCTCGGCAGCGTGGTCATTCGCGTCCCCGCCGGGCCGTGTGCGTGCCATCCGTTCCCACCCCTGTGCTCTGTGAATATTCACAAGCGGTGACTGCGGCGGACCCCGCCGGACCGCTGTGATCCGCATGGCCGGGCAACGGACGTTCACATCCGGTACGCCTCGTTCACACCGTCGGCTCACCGAGCATTGAAGCCGGTTGACCATTCACTGACAACTCCCTGATGCTCCTCACCAGCGTCCGGACGCGCCTCCATCACCACCCCCCGCCTCGGGAGGAACGTCCATGTCCCGTGCATCGGCACAACTGAACAAGCCCGGAAAGGCCCGCATACGCGGCAGACGGCTGTCCACCGCAGCCGTCGTCGCGGCCGCGCTGCTCGCCGTCCCCACCACGGCATCGGCAGCCGGCGGGGACCACGCGTCCCTGCGCGCCTCGAAGAAGCTCAACATCACCATGCAGGCCCAGCAGAAGAGCAACTGGTGCTGGGCCGCCTCCGGCAACACCATCGCCACCTGGTTCGGGCGCAACTACAGCCAGAACCAGTTCTGCAACGCCGCCTTCCGCCGCCAGCAGGGCACGGAGTGCCCCAACAACCAGGCCACGCTGGGCAATGTGCAGACCGGCCTGCAGTGGGCCGGCATCAACCCCGGTTCGTACGTGACCGGATGGCTGCGCTACCCGACGGTCCAGAGCGAGGTCAACGGCAACCGGCCGATCGAGACCCGCATCCAGTGGTCCTCCGGCGGCGGCCACATGCACGTCCTCTACGGCTACGACGACGCGAGCGGGTTCGTGTACTGGGGCGACCCCTGGCCCTCCAGCAACCGCTACAACTGGGCCTCCCACGACTGGTACGTGAACAACAACAACTTCTCCTGGACCCACTCGCTCTACCGGATCGGGGCGTGACGTCATGACCGACCGGATGATCCGTCAGGCGGCCCGGAAGCAGCACTCCCGGCGCAACGCGGCCCGTGCGGTGGCCGCGGGCGCCGTCACCGCCGCCGCCCTCGGCCTCGCCCCGCTCGCGCACGCCGCCGCCCCGGCGCCTCCCGCGGCCCCCACCGCCGCCGGAGTCTCCGCCGCGCACGAGGCGGCCGCCTCCTCCTCGACGCTCGGGACGCTGTCCCGCTTCTTCGCCCGCGACGGTGCGGTCGCCGCGGCGAAGGCGCAGCCGAGGATCGAGGGCGCGACCGTGCCCGTCTACACGCTCTCCCCGGAGTTCGTGGCGGGCAAGGACGGCGCTCCCGTCGCCACGCTCGACTTCCTCGCCAGCAAGGCGGTCTCGGCCGACGGCCAGAAGGCGTCGGTGTGGACCGCGCGCACCGGAGGCGACTGGAAGGTCGTCAACATCGCCACCGGTGACGACGAGACGCGCTACGCCGCCGAGGGGCAGCAGAAGCTCAGCGGCGGCACCGTCTTCCACGAGCCCCAGATCGACGCCTGGTACGTCCAGCGCGGCGACCGGGTCCTGCCGCTGGACGACGACGCCGTCCGGGCCGTGGGCGCGCAGGGCACTACGCTCGACGGCTACCGCGCCCGCGTCCACAAGGCGTACGGCGACAAGCTGCCCGGCTCCGCGTACGCGAAGAAGGGGCAGGCGGGCGGCTACGGCCAGGAGCCGGCCGCGGCCGGGGAACAGCAGGCGGCGCCCGCGCCGCAGGGCGGCTCCGGCCCGCTGAGCACGACGTCCGCGGCGGCGGCCGGCGGCACGGCCCTGCTGCTCGGCGCGGGGGCGGTGGTGGCGCGCCGCAGACTCCGGCGCCGCTGACCCCGGCCCGGGTCCGGCCGGGTCCCCTTGATCCGGTCCGGTCCGTCCCCGTCGGCCCTGATCCACCCTGATCCGCCCCGCGTTCCCGGCTCCCGTCCCCGGCGGCCACCCCCCGCCGGGGCCGGAGCCGGTCCCTCCGCGGGCGGACGCCGATTGTCACTGCCCGCAAGTAGGGTGTGAGACATGGCCGACCCCAGCAGCTACCGACCCAAGCCGGGACAGATCCCCGACTCGCCGGGGGTCTACAGATTCCGTGACGAGCACGGCCGGGTGATCTACGTCGGGAAGGCGAAGAGCCTGCGCGCGCGCCTCTCGTCGTACTTCCAGGACCTGGCCGGCCTGCACCCGCGCACCCGCACGATGGTGACCACGGCCGCCTCCGTCGAGTGGACCGTGGTCTCCACCGAGGTCGAGGCGCTCCAGCTCGAATACTCCTGGATCAAGGAGTACGACCCGCGGTTCAACGTCAAGTACCGCGACGACAAGAGCTATCCCTCCCTCGCCGTCACCCTGGGCGAGGAGTTCCCGCGCGTGCAGGTCATGCGCGGCCCCAAGAAGAAGGGCGTGCGCTACTTCGGCCCGTACGCCCACGCCTGGGCCATCCGCGAGACCGTCGACCTGATGCTGCGCGTCTTCCCCGTGCGCACCTGCTCGGCCGGGGTGTTCAAGCGCTCCGCCCAGATCGGCCGCCCCTGCCTGCTGGGGTACATCGGCAAGTGCTCCGCCCCCTGCGTCGGCCGGGTCAGCCCCGAGGAACACCGCGAACTGGCCGAGGAGTTCTGCGACTTCATGGCCGGACGTACCGGTGCGTACATCCGCCGTTTGGAACAGCAGATGCACGATGCCGCCGAGGAGATGGAGTACGAGAAGGCGGCCCGCCTGCGGGACGACATAGAGGCCCTCCGGCGCGCCATGGAGAAGAACGCCGTCGTCCTCGCCGACGCCACCGACGCCGATCTCATCGCCGTCGCGGAGGACGAGCTGGAGGCCGCGGTGCAGATCTTCCACGTGCGCGGCGGCCGGGTGCGCGGCCAGCGCGGCTGGGTGACCGACAAGGTGGAGGCCGTCGACACGGCCGGCCTCGTCGAGCACGCCCTGCAGCAGCTCTACGGCGAGGAGAGCGGCGACGCGGTGCCCAAGGAGGTCCTGGTCCCGGCCCTGCCGGAGCCGGTGGAGCCCGTCGCCCAGTGGCTGGGCGAGCGCCGGGGCTCCCGCGTCGACCTGCGCATCCCCCAGCGCGGGGACAAGAAGGACCTGATGGCGACGGTCCAGCGCAATGCCCAGCAGGCCCTCGTCCTGCACAAGACCAAGCGCGCCTCCGACCTGACCACCCGCTCCCGGGCGCTGGAGGAGATCGCCGAGGCCCTGGAGCTGGACTCCGCGCCGCTGCGCATCGAGTGCTTCGACATCTCCCACCTCCAGGGGCAGGACGTGGTCGCGTCCATGGTCGTCTTCGAGGACGGCCTGGCCCGCAAGGGCGAGTACCGCCGCTTCCAGATCAAATCGTTCGAGGGCCAGGACGACGTCCGGTCGATGCACGAGGTGATCGGCCGGCGGTTCCGCCGCTATCTGCTGGAGAAGCAGAAGGCGGGGGAGTGGTCCGAGGAGAACGCCGTCGAGGCCGCCGAGGAGGAGAACGGCCACGCCGGCCAGGTGGACGCCCGCGCCGAGGACGGCCGCCCCAAGCGCTTCGCCTACCCGCCGCAGCTCGTCGTGGTCGACGGCGGGCAGCCGCAGGTGGCGGCCGCCCGCCGCGCGCTGGACGAGCTCGGCATCGACGACGTGGCCGTCTGCGGCCTCGCCAAGCGGCTGGAGGAGGTCTGGCTGCCCGGCGAGGACGACCCCGTCGTCCTGCCCCGCACCAGCGAGGGCCTCTACCTCCTGCAGCGCGTGCGCGACGAGGCCCACCGCTTCGCCATCGCCTACCAGCGCAGCAAACGCACGAAGACGCTCAGGGCAGGGCCGCTCGACGAGGTCCCGGGCCTCGGGGAGACCCGCAAGAAGGCCCTGCTCAAGCACTTCGGCTCGGTCAAGCGGCTGCGCGCCGCCACGGTCGAGCAGATCTGCGAGGCGCCGGGCATCGGTCGCAAGACCGCCGAGACGATCGCCGCCGCGCTCGCGGCAGCAGCCCCGCCCGCCCCCGCCGTGAACACGGCGACGGGCGAGATCATGGAAGAGGCGGGGGAATGACGGGACACGCAGTATGGAAGGACGGGGCCGTGACCGCGGCACCGTCGGTGAGACGGGGGTAGCAGCATGACCGGGAACGACCGAGACGGAGCACAGGTGAGTACGGGCACGACGGCGGATGCGGCGGCCGAGACGGCGGGCATCCCCGAACTGGTGATCATCTCCGGCATGTCGGGGGCGGGCCGCAGCACCGCCGCCAAGTGCCTGGAGGACCTCGGCTGGTTCGTCGTCGACAACCTGCCGCCCGCCCTGATCCCGACCATGGTGGACCTCGGCGCCCGCTCCCAGGGCAATGTGGCCCGCATCGCCGTGGTCGTGGACGTCCGCGGCCGGCGCTTCTTCGACAACCTCCGCGAGTCCCTGGCCGACCTGGCCGCCAAGCAGGTCAAGCGGCGCGTGATCTTCCTGGAGGCCTCGGACGACGCCCTGGTGCGCCGCTTCGAGTCCGTGCGCCGCCCGCACCCCCTGCAGGGCTCCGGGCGCATCGTCGACGGCATCGCCGCCGAGCGGGACCTGCTGCGCGAGCTGCGCGGCGACGCCGACCTGGTGATCGACACCTCCAGCCTCAACGTCCACGAGCTGCGCGCCAAGATGGACGCCCAGTTCGCCGGCGAGGAGGAGCCGGAGCTGCGGGCCACCGTCATGTCCTTCGGCTACAAGTACGGCCTGCCCGTCGACGCCGACCTCGTGGTGGACTGCCGCTTCCTGCCCAACCCGCACTGGGTGCCGGAGCTGCGTCCCTTCACGGGCCTGAACGAGGAGGTCTCGGGCTACGTCTTCAACCAGCCCGGCGCCAAGGAGTTCCTCGACCGCTACACCGAGCTCCTGCAGCTCATCGCGGCGGGCTACCGCCGCGAGGGCAAGCGCTACGTGACCATCGCGGTCGGCTGCACCGGCGGCAAGCACCGCTCCGTCGCCATGTCCGAGAAGCTGGCCCACCGCCTCGTCTCGGAGGGCGTGGAGACCGTCGTCGTGCACCGGGACATGGGGCGCGAGTGACCGGCCGCACGTCCAGGCTCCACCGGGTGCGCCGCCTCGTCCCCGGGCGGGTGACGCGCGGCCCCGAGGGGCGCACGAAGCGCGGCGCCCAGCCCAAGGTCGTCGCCCTCGGCGGCGGGCACGGCCTGTCCGCCTCGCTCGCCGCCCTGCGCCGGATCACCGGCGACCTCACCGCCGTCGTCACCGTCGCCGACGACGGCGGCTCCAGCGGCCGGCTCCGCGACGAGCTGGGCGTGCTGCCCCCCGGTGACCTGCGCAAGGCCCTCGCCGCCCTGTGCGGCGACGACGACTGGGGCCAGACCTGGGCCCGGGTGATCAAGCACCGCTTCACCAGCGAGGGCGATCTGCACGACCACGCCGTCGGCAATCTGCTGATCGTCGCCCTGTGGGAGCAGCTCGGCGACCCCGTCCAGGCCCTCGACCTGGTCGGCAAGCTGCTCGGGGCGCACGGCCGGGTGCTGCCCATGTCCGCCGTGCCGCTGGAGCTGCAGGCGCTCGTCAAGGGCCACGACCCCGCCGGGCCCGAGGCCGTCACGACCGTCCGCGGCCAGGCCACGGTGGCGCTGACCCCCGGCGAGGTGCAGTCCGTGCACGTCGTCCCGGAGGACCCGCCGGCCGTGCCCGAGGCCGTCGCCGCCGTGCTCGACGCCGACTGGGTCGTGCTCGGCCCCGGCTCCTGGTTCTCCTCCGTCATCCCCCACCTGCTCGTCCCCGAGCTGCTGGAAGCCCTGCAGGAGACCAAGGCCCGCCGGGTGCTGTCGTTGAACCTCGCACCACAACCGGGTGAAACCGATGGCTTCTCCCCGCAGCGTCATTTGGAGGTTTTGGCCCGACACGCCCCTAAACTCGCCCTGGACGTGGTGCTGGCCGACGAGGCCGCCGTGCCCGACCGGGAGAGCCTCACCGAAGCCGCGAAGCGGCTCGGGGCCGCGGTCGAGCTGGCGCCGGTCGCCGCGCCCGACGGCTCCCCGACCCATGACCCGGAGCTGTTGGCCGCCGCGTACGACCGTATTTTTCGGATGCATGGAAGGATCGGCCCATGGCGATGACGGCAGCGGTGAAGGACGAAATCTCCCGGCTCCCCGTCACCCGAACCTGCTGCCGGAAAGCGGAGGTCTCGGCGATCCTGCGGTTCGCGGGCGGTCTGCACCTGGTCAGCGGGCGCATCGTGATCGAGGCGGAGCTGGACACCGGGATCGCCGCCCGGCGGTTGCGCAAGGACATCCTGGAGATCTTCGGGCACGCCTCCGACCTGGTGGTGATGGCCCCCGGCGGGCTCCGCAGGGGCAGCCGGTACGTGGTCCGGGTGGTGGCGGGCGGTGACCAGCTGGCGCGCCAGACCGGCCTGGTCGACGGCCGCGGCCGGCCGATCCGCGGGCTGCCCCCGCAGGTCGTCTCCGGCGCCACCTGCGATGCCGAGGCCGCCTGGCGGGGCGCCTTCCTCGCCCACGGCTCCCTCACCGAGCCCGGCCGCTCCTCCTCCCTGGAGGTGACCTGCCCCGGGCCGGAGGCGGCGCTGGCGCTGGTCGGCGCGGCCCGCCGGCTGCAGATCGCGGCCAAGGCGCGCGAGGTGCGCGGCGTGGACCGCGTGGTCGTCCGCGACGGCGACGCGATCGGCGCCCTGCTGACCCGGCTGGGCGCGCACGAGTCGGTGCTCGCCTGGGAGGAGCGGCGGATGCGCCGCGAGGTCCGTGCCACGGCCAACCGCCTCGCCAACTTCGACGACGCCAACCTGCGCCGCTCGGCCCGCGCCGCCGTCGCGGCCGGCGCCCGGGTGCAGCGCGCGCTGGAGATCCTCGGCGAGGAGGTGCCCGAGCACCTGGCGGCCGCGGGCCGGCTCCGCATGGAGCACAAGCAGGCCTCCCTGGAGGAGCTCGGCGCCCTGGCCGACCCGCCGCTGACCAAGGACGCCGTCGCCGGCCGGATCCGGCGCCTGCTCGCCATGGCCGACAAGCGCGCCCAGGACCTCGGCATCCCCGGCACCGAGTCCAACCTCTCCGACCTGTCGGACCTCTCCGAGGAGATGGCGGAGGGCATGGCCGGCTGACCGGCCGGCGTTAGTTCCAGAGTCAGGTCCGAGCCACCCCGGTGCCGTGCAGGGCGCCGGAGGGTGGCTCTTTCTGCATCGTTGACATGATCATGCTGCCTCTCCAGTCTGGCGACCGTGCACGGACGTGGCAGACAACAGCAAGGGGGGGCTCATGAGACGCAGGACGAGATCGGTCCTCGCGGCGGCTTCGCTGCTCTTCGGCGGACTGGCCGCGGCACCCTTCGCCCACGCACAACCCGCCGCCGCACCCGCGGCGCGCGACGGTGACGGCGCACCGGCCGTCTGGACCGCCAGGATCACCGCCGGCCAGGTGCCGCTGCTGCTCGCGGCCGGCGTCGACGGCCAGGAGCTCGCCGAGCGCCCGCAAGGGACCAAGGCGGCCTCCGTCGAGCTCTACCTCACCCCCGGCCAGGCCCGCGACCTGCGCGAGCGCGGCGTCGGCCTCACCGAGAAGCGGATCCCCCAGCGCACGAAGGAGCGCCTGAAGGCCGCGGGCGACGGCGTCTTCCGCCCGTACAGCGGCAGAGGCGGCCTCCAGCAGGAGCTCCTGGACACCGCGAAGGCCCACCCCGGCCTCACCAAGGTCGTGAGCATCGGCAAGACCGTCCGCGGCCAGGACATCCTCGCCCTGAAGCTCAGCAAGGACGCCCGCACCGAGCCCGACGGCCGCAAGCCCGCCGTGCTGTACATGTCCAACCAGCACGCCCGGGAGTGGATCACGCCCGAGATGACGCGGCGGCTGCTCCACCACTACCTCGACGGCTACGGCAAGGACGCCCGCCTCACCGACGTCGTGGACCGCGCCGAACTCTGGTTCGTCCTCTCCGCCAACCCCGACGGCTACGACTACACCTTCCAGAGCCCGGCCACCCGCCTGTGGCGCAAGAACCTGCGCGACAACAACGGCGACGGGAAGATCACCCCGGGCGACGGCGTCGACCTCAACCGCAACTTCCCCTACAAGTGGGGCTACGACAACGAGGGTTCGTCCCCCCGCCCGGGCTCCGAGACCTACCGCGGCCCGGCCCCCGCCTCCGAGCCGGAGACGCGGGCGCTCGACGCCTTCGAGAAGAAGCACCGCTTCGGCTACGCCGTCAACTACCACTCGGCGGCCGAACTGCTGCTCTACGGCGTCGGCTGGCAGGTCGCCACGCCCACCCCGGACGACGTCCTGTACAAGGCGCTCGCCGGCACCCCGGAGAAGTCCGCGATCCCGGGCTACCACCCCCAGGTCTCCTCCGAGCTCTACACGACCAACGGCGAGGCCGACGGCCACGCGGCGAACGTCAACGGAACGATGATGTTCACCCCCGAGATGTCGACCTGCCGCACCGCCTCCGAGGCCGATCCCCACGACCGCTGGGACCCGGCCGACTGCCCGTCGTCCTTCAGCTTCCCCGACGACGAGAAGCTCATCCAGCAGGAGTTCGCGAAGAACATCCCGTTCGCGCTGTCCGTGGCCGAGACCGCCGTCAACCGCGAGGGCGCCGACCGGCCGCGCTCGTCCGTGGGCCTCACCGCCCCCGACTTCACCCCCGGCGCCTTCACCACCTCCTACGCCCTCGGCGACGAGCAGGAGGTCTCCGTCACCGCCCGCAAGAGCCTGCGCGAACGCCGCCTCAACTACCGCATCGACGACGGGCGTACGCACTCCGCGCCGCTGGAGGCCTGGAAGGGCGGCGACCGCTACGGCGGCAAGGACAGCATCCGGTTCGCCGAGTACCGCGCCTACGTCGAGGGCGCCGAGCCCGGCTCGAAGGTCCGGGTCTGGTACACCGGCCGGACGCAGGACGGGAGGCCCACCGCCAGTGAACCCTTCACCTACGCCGTGGCGCACCGCCCCGAGGCCGACACCCTGGTGATCGCCGACGAGGGCGGGACGGCCGCCGCCCGGCACACCGCCGTCTACACCGGCGCCCTGGCCGCGGCCGGCCGCGCCGCCGCCGTCTGGGACGTCGCCACGCAGGGCGCGCCGCACGCGCTCGGCGTGCTCGGCCACTTCAAGAGCGTCGTCTGGTACTCCGGCGACAACCGCCCCGGCGGCGCCACCCTGCTGGCCGTGCGGGACTTCGTGAACGAGGGCGGCAAGCTCATCGCCGCGGGCAAGCAGGCGGGCGGCTACGCCCTCGTCGGCGAGGCCGAGACCGACGACTTCAGCCAGTACTACCTGGGCACGGGCGGCCGCGCGTCGCAGCCCGCCCCCGCGCGCTTCACCGGGACCGGCGCCCTCGCCGGTACCGGCGTCCGCCTCGGCGACGCGCCCGGCGACCGGGTCGACGGCGCGGGCGCGTACACCCCCATCTCCGACGAACTGCCGCCCGCGGGCTTCCCGCAGTTCCGCAGCGCCGCCGCGGGGGAGTACACGAACGGCGCAACGGACAGCCGGTGCACCGGAACCGGCCTCACGCTCCGTAATGACGCTTGTGCGGCGGCGGACGCGCGCCGCGCGGCCGCCGTCTCGACCCCCGCCACGGTGCTCCTGGGCTTCGGTCTGCAGCACGTCCCGGACCCCGCCGAAAGGTCCGCGCTCATTAGTGCAGCCCTGCGCTCTGTCAAGGGGTGAAGCCGCTCCAGAGGCCCAGTGACGCCAATGTCACGTCCCCACCTTCTTAGAGGTAGGGTCGGTGGTGGTCGGGGACATCCCAAACAGCCCGCCGGCGGACAGTCCGGCACACCAACGAGGAGATCGGTTCGTGACGATCCGCGTAGGCATCAACGGCTTTGGCCGTATCGGTCGTAACTACTTCCGCGCGCTCCTGGAGCAGGGTGCGGACATTCAGGTAGTCGGTGTCAACGACCTGACCGACAACGCCACCCTGGTGCACCTGCTGAAGTACGACAGCATCCTCGGTCGTCTCAAGCACGAGGTCAGCCACACCGACGACACGATCACTGTCGGCGACATGACCTTCAAGACGATGGCCGAGCGCGACCCGGCGAACCTGCCCTGGGGCGAGCTGGGCGCCGACATCGTCATCGAGTCCACGGGCATCTTCACCAAGCGCGAGGACGCCGCCAAGCACCTCGCCGCCGGTGCGAAGAAGGTCCTCATCTCGGCTCCGGCCAAGAACGAGGACATCACCATCGTGATGGGCGTCAACCAGGACAAGTACGACGCGGCCAACCACCACGTCATCTCCAACGCCTCCTGCACCACCAACTGCGTGGCGCCGATGGCCAAGGTCCTCGACGAGAGCTTCGGCATCGTCAAGGGCATGATGACGACGGTCCACGCGTACACCAACGACCAGCGCATCCTGGACTTCCCGCACTCCGACCTGCGCCGCGCCCGCGCCGCCGCGGAGAACATCATCCCGACCTCGACCGGTGCCGCCAAGGCCACCGCCCTGGTCCTCCCGCAGCTGAAGGGCAAGCTGGACGGCATCGCCATGCGCGTCCCGGTCCCGACCGGCTCGGTCACCGACCTCGTCCTGGAGCTCGACCGCGAGACCACCAAGGAAGAGATCAACGCCGCCTTCCAGAAGGCCGCCGAGGGTCAGCTCAAGGGCATCCTCGAGTACACCGAGGACCCGATCGTCTCCTCCGACATCGTCAACTGGCCGGCCTCCTGCACCTTCGACTCGCAGCTGACGATGGTCCAGGGCAAGCAGGTCAAGGTCGTCGGCTGGTACGACAACGAGTGGGGCTACTCCAACCGCCTGGTGGACCTGACCGTCTTCGTCGGCGGCCAGCTCTGATCTCTCTGCCCGCTGATCGTACGATCACAGGCATCGGGATGTAGGGGACGGGGCTCGTACGACGCGATGGAGCGTCGTACGAGCCCCGTCTCATGACTGTCCCCCAGCTACCGCTGGGAGGGGCCCCGCCCTACGGGGCGGAGCCCCCACCTACGGACGTACCGGAGTCACCGCATGAAGACGATCGACGAACTCATCCAGGACGGTGTCGAGGGCAAGCGGATCTTCGTCCGCGCCGACCTCAACGTGCCGCTCGACGGCACCACCATCACCGACGACGGCCGCATCCGCGCCGTCGCCCCGACCATCGCCAAGCTCGCCGCCGCGGGCGCGAAGGTGATCGTCGCCTCCCACCTGGGCCGTCCCGAGGGCGCCCCGGACCCCCGCTTCTCCCTCGCCCCGGCCGCCGCGCGGCTCGGCGAGATCCTGGGCAAGCAGGTCTCGTTCGCCACCGACACGGTCGGCGACAGCGCGAAGGCCACCGTCGCCGCACTGGCGAACGGCGAGGTCACGCTGCTGGAGAACCTCCGCTTCAACGCGGGCGAGACCAGCAAGGACGACGCGGAGCGCGGTGCCTTCGCCGACGCCCTCGCCTCCCTGGCCGACCTGTACGTGGGCGACGGCTTCGGCGCCGTGCACCGCAAGCACGCCTCGGTCTTCGACCTCCCGGCGCGCCTGCCGCACGCCGCCGGCGACCTGATCGCCACCGAGGTCGGCGTCCTGAAGAAGCTCACCGAGGACGTCGCGCGCCCCTACGTGGTGGTGCTCGGCGGCGCCAAGGTCTCCGACAAGCTGGGCGTCATCGACAACCTGCTCAAGAAGGCCGACCGCATCCTCATCGGCGGCGGCATGTCGTACACCTTCCTGGCCGCCAAGGGCCACGAGGTCGGCATCTCGCTGCTGCAGGAGGACCAGAAGGACACCTGCCTCGCGTACCTGGCCGAGGCGGAGAAGCGGGGCGTCGAGTTCGTCCTG
Source organism: Streptomyces roseoverticillatus (assembly GCF_000719265.1). Classification (GTDB taxonomy): domain Bacteria; phylum Actinomycetota; class Actinomycetes; order Streptomycetales; family Streptomycetaceae; genus Streptomyces; species Streptomyces roseoverticillatus. The sequence goes on from NZ_JOFL01000010.1 coordinate 63,328, forward strand.
CCCGTCGACGTCCTGGTCTCGGCCGACTTCCCGGACCTGAAGACCAAGGCCCCGGCCAACCCCGACACCGTCTCCTCGGACGCCATCCCGGCGGACAAGGAGGGCCTCGACATCGGCCCGAAGACCCGTGAGCTCTACGCGGCGAAGCTCGCCGACGCGGGCACGGTCTTCTGGAACGGCCCGATGGGTGTCTTCGAGCACCCCGACTACGCGAACGGCACCAAGGCCGTCGCGCAGGCCCTGCTGAACTCGCCGGGCTTCACCGTCGTGGGCGGGGGCGACTCGGCCGCGGCCGTGCGCACCCTCGGCTTCGACGAGAATGCTTTCGGCCACATCTCGACCGGCGGCGGCGCCAGCCTCGAGTACCTCGAGGGCAAGACGCTCCCCGGCCTCGCCGCACTGGAGGACTGAACCACTGTGAGTGCACGTACCCCGCTGATGGCGGGCAACTGGAAGATGAACCTCAACCACCTCGAGGCCATCGCCCACGTCCAGAAGCTCGCCTTCGCGCTCGCCGACAAGGACTACGAGGGCACCGAGGTCGCCGTCCTGCCGCCCTTCACCGACCTCCGCTCGGTGCAGACGCTGGTCGACGGCGACAAGCTGAAGATCAAGTACGGCGCCCAGGACGTCTCGGCGTTCGACTCCGGCGCGTACACCGGCGAGATCTCCGGCGCCATGCTCGCCAAGCTGAAGTGCACCTACGTGGCGATCGGGCACTCCGAGCGCCGCCAGTACCACGGCGAGTCGGACGAGCTCTGCAACGCCAAGGTCAAGGCCGCCTACCGGCACGGGCTGACCCCGATCCTGTGCGTCGGCGAGGGCCTGGAGATCCGCAAGGCCGGCGGCCAGGTCGCCCACACCCTCGCGCAGGTCGACGGCGGCCTCAAGGACGTCCCGGCCGAGCAGGCCGAGAGCATCGTCATCGCCTACGAGCCGGTGTGGGCCATCGGCACCGGCGAGGTCGCCACGCCCGAGGACGCCCAGGAGGTCTGCGGGGCCATCCGCGGCCGCCTCGCCGAGCTCTACGGCCACGAGGTCGCCGACAAGATCCGCATCCAGTACGGCGGCTCCGTCAAGTCCGGCAACATCGCCGCGATCATGGCGCAGCCGGACGTCGACGGCGCCCTGATCGGCGGCGCCGCGCTGGACGTGGACGACTTCGTCAAGATCGTGCGCTTCCGCGACCAGTAGCAGCGCTATGACGGGGAGCATCCCTCGTCGTACCCTGTCGGGGCCGGGACCGGCGCGTTCGCGCCACCCGGCCCCTCACCGTTCACCGTCCGAGAGAGTTGGTCCAGCCGTGGTCATGGGGTTCTCGATCGCCCTCATCATCTTCAGCGTGCTGATGATGATGCTGGTGCTCATGCACAAGGGGAAGGGCGGCGGCCTGTCCGACATGTTCGGCGGTGGCATGCAGTCCTCCGTCGGCGGCTCCTCCGTCGCCGAGCGCAACCTCGACCGCATCACCGTGGTCGTCGGTCTGCTCTGGTTCGCGTGCATCGTCGCACTCGGCCTGCTGATGAAGCTCGATAGCTGACGTCCCGTCGTGAACGCGGCCTATCATTGAGGTCGCGTCCTCGCGGCCGGGCTGTAACTCCTGCCACTGGACGCGCGTTGGGCCTTACGTAGACTGGGGCGCCCGCAGCGGAGCCGTCGGTTCAGACGGTCCGCAGCACCATTACGCAGGGAGTTACGACCGTGGCAAGTGGCAACGCGATCCGGGGAAGCCGGGTCGGAGCGGGGCCGATGGGTGAGGCCGAGCGGGGCGAGTCCGCGCCGCGCCTCCGCATCTCCTTCTGGTGCTCTAACGGGCACGAGACGCAGCCGAGCTTCGCCAGCGACGCACAGGTGCCGGATACGTGGGACTGCCCGCGCTGCGGCTTCCCGGCAGGCCAGGACCGGGACAATCCGCCGGACCCGCCGCGCACCGAGCCGTACAAGACCCACCTCGCCTACGTCCGCGAGCGGCGCAGCGACGCCGACGGCGAGGCGATCCTGGCCGAGGCGCTCGCGAAGCTCCGCGGAGAGATCTGACGAAACGGCACCCCTCGTGGGTGCCGTTTCGCGTTGCGCTCGAACCGACCGCTGATCAATTAGGTTGGAGGGCGGCGGGGCAGTTACGACAATGAATGGGCTGATGTCCGAGATGAACGCAGAGGACCGCACCAGGCTGGACCGGACTCCGGAGTGGAACGCTCTGGCCAAGCACCGGGACGAACTGGGGGAGGTGCACCTGCGCGAGCTCTTCGCGGACGATCCGCGGCGGGCCGGGAAGTACGCCCTCACCGTCGGCGACCTCCACCTGGACTACTCCAAGCACCTCGTCACCGACGAGACCCTGCGCCTGCTGCGCGAGCTCGCCTCGGCCGCGGGCGTCGCGGAGCTGCGCGACGCCATGTTCCGCGGCGAGAAGATCAACACCACCGAGGGCCGCGCCGTGCTGCACACCGCGCTGCGCGCCCCGGAGTCCGCCGTCGTCAAGGTCGACGGCGAGAACGTCGTCCCGGCCGTCCACGCCGTGCTCCGCAAGATGCAGGTCTTCTGCGACCGCGTGCTCTCCGGCGACTGGAAGGGCCACACGGGCCGGCCCATCAAGAACGTCGTCAACATCGGCATCGGCGGATCCGACCTCGGTCCGGCGATGGCCTACGAGGCGCTGCGCGCCTACACCGCCCGCGACCTGACGTTCCGATTCGTCTCCAACGTGGACGGCGCCGACCTGCACGAGGCCCTGCAGGGCCTCGACGCCGCCGAGACGCTGTTCATCGTCGCCTCCAAGACGTTCACGACGATCGAGACCATCACCAACGCCACCTCCGCGCGGAACTGGCTGCTGACCGAGCTGCGGGCCGGCGAGGACGCCGTCGCCAAGCACTTCGTCGCCCTGTCGACGAACGAGGAGAAGGTCTCCGAGTTCGGCATCGACACCACCAACATGTTCGAGTTCTGGGACTGGGTCGGCGGCCGCTACTCCTACGACTCGGCCATCGGGCTCTCCCTGATGCTCGCCATCGGCCCGGACCGCTTCCGCGAGATGCTCGCCGGCTTCCACCTCGTCGACGAGCACTTCCGCACGGCGCCCTTCGAGGAGAACGCTCCGCTGCTGCTCGGCCTGCTGGGCGTCTGGTACGGCAACTTCCACGACGCCCAGTCGCACGCGGTCCTGCCCTACAGCCACTACCTGTCGAAGTTCGCCGCGTACCTGCAGCAGCTGGACATGGAGTCCAACGGCAAGTCGGTCGACCGTGAGGGACGGCCCGTCAGCTGGCAGACCGGGCCCGTCGTCTGGGGCACCCCCGGCACGAACGGCCAGCACGCGTATTACCAGTTGATCCACCAGGGCACGAAGCTGATCCCGGCGGACTTCATCGGCTTCGCCAAGCCGGTCGACGACCTGCTGCCCGGGCTGGTGGCCCAGCACGACCTGCTGATGGCCAACCTCTTCGCCCAGGGCCAGGCGCTCGCCTTCGGCAAGACCGCGGAGGAGGTGGCGGCGGAGGGCGTTCCCGCCGAGCTCGTCCCCCACAAGACGTTCCGCGGCAACCACCCGACGACGACGATCCTCGCGAGCGAGCTGACGCCGTCGGTGCTGGGGCAGTTGATCGCCCTGTACGAGCACAAGGTGTTCGTCCAGGGTGCGATCTGGAACATCGACTCCTTCGACCAGTGGGGTGTCGAGCTGGGGAAGGTCCTCGCGAAGCGGGTCGAGCCTGCGCTGACGGAGGGTGCGGAGGTCTCCGGCCTGGACGCCTCGACGGCGTCCCTGGTCGCCCGCTACCGCGAGCTGCGGGGCCGCTAGGCCGTGGCCTGAGGCGGGTCCGGCACCGCCGGAGACGTTGACGGTGGTTGCGCGCCGCGGCGGCGGTTCGAAGGATGCAGGGCATCCTGCACCGGGTGGAGGGTGCGCTTGCGCCCTCCAGTTCCGCCGCAGCGGTGCTCAGCCACCATGGCGGCGGTGCCAAGACAACGGCCCGGCCCCCGAGAACGGGAGCCGGGCCGTCGGCATGCGTCGTGCGTACCGTCAGGGCGAAGCCGGCGGGTACAAGCCCCGCGGCAGCCGTGCCGCCGCGGCCGCGTCCAGCAGCCACAGCGTGCGGCTGCGACCGTACGCGCCCGCGGCCGGGGCCTGGATCTCGCCCGCACCGCTCAGCGCGAGCGCAACGGCGTTCGCCTTGTCCTCGCCCGCGGCGAGCAGCCAGACCTCCCGCGCCGCGCGGATCGCCGGCAGGGTCAGCGAGACCCTGGTCGGCGGCGGCTTGGGCGCGCCGTGGACGCCCACGACCGTGCGCTCGGTCTCCCGTACGCCCGGCATCTCGGGGAAGAGGGACGCGACGTGCGTGTCGGGGCCGACGCCCAGCAGGAGCACGTCGAAGGACGGCACGGGACCGTGGTCCTCGGGGCGGGCGGCCTTGGCCAGCTCCGCCGCGTAGGCCTCGGCCGCGGCGTCCGCGTCGTCGTGGGTGCCGTCGGCGGCGGGCATGTAGTGCACCCGCGCCGGGTCGAGGTCCACGGCGTCGAGCAGGGCCTCGCGGGCCTGCGTGGCGTTGCGCTCCGGGTCGCCCTGGGGCAGGAAGCGCTCGTCGCCCCACCACAGGTCGAGCCGGGACCAGTCGACCGCGTCCCGGGCGGGCGCCGCGGCGAGGGCCGCGAGCAGCCCGTTGCCGTTGCGCCCGCCGGTGAGGACCACGGACGCCGAGCCGCGGGCGGCCTGGGCGTCGACGATCTTCGTGATCAGCCGGGCCGCGGCGGCCTGAGCCATCAGCTCCTTGTCCCGGTGGACGACGATCTGCGGGGTGCTCACTTGCCGGCCGCCTTCTTGCCGCCGGCCTTCTTGGCCGGGGCGGAGGCCGGGGCGGCCTTCTCCTCGGCGGCCGGAGCCTCGGCAGCGGCCGGTGCCCCGGCGGCCTCGGCAGCCGGCGCCTTCGCGGCGGCGGGCGCCGCGGCCGGCGCGTCGTTCAGCCGGTCCACCCCGTACTTGAGGGCGGACTGGTAGATGTCGTCCGGGTCGAGCCGGCGCAGCTCCTCCGCGAGGAGCTCCGCCGTCTCGCGCCGCTGGAGGGCGACGGCGCGGTCGGGCTGGCCGGGCATGGAGAGCGTGGCCAGGGAGCCGTCCGGGCGGTCCAGGACGACGGGCCCGTTCTTCGTCTCCAGGCGGACGGCGGTGAGGCCGGGGCCGTCGGAGACGGTGCGGCGCACCGGGACGCCGAGGCGGTCGGCGAGCCAGAGGGCGAGGAGCTCGGCGCTGGGGTTGTAGCCCTCGCCCTCGACCTCCGCGGAGACGACGCCGGCGTGCTGCTGGTCCAGGGCGGCCGCGAGCATGGAGCGCCACGGCGTGATCCGGGCCCAGGCGAGGTCGGTGTCGCCGGGCGTGTAGTGCGCCGAGCGGGCCGACAGCTCCTTGACGGGGTCCTCGGCGGCGTACGCGTCGGTGACGCGGCGCTGGCCGAGGGCGCCCAGCGGGTCCTCGTGGGGGTCGACCGGGGAAGAGACCGGCCACCAGACGACGACGGGGGCGTCCGGCAGCAGCAGCGGCAGGACGACCGACTGGGCGTGGTCTATCACGTCGCCGTAGAGCCGCAGGACGACCGTCTCGCCGGTGCCGGCGGAGGTGCCGACGCGGACCTCGGCGTCGAGGCGGGCCTTGGCGCGGTCGCGCGGGGAGCGGCTGACGCGCTTGATGACGACGAGCTTGCGCGAGGGGTGCTCGCGGGACGCCTCATTGGCGGCCTTGAGCGCGTCGTAGGCGTGCTCCTCGTCGGTGACGATGACGAGGGTGAGCACCATGCCGACGGCCGGGGTGCCGATCGCGCGGCGGCCCTGGACCAGGGCGTGGTTGATCTTGCTGGACGTGGTGTCCGTGAGGTCCATTTTCATGGCCGGCGCCAGCTCCGTCCGTCTCGTGCGAGCATCTCGTCCGCTTCGGCCGGGCCCCAGGTGCCGGCGGGGTAGGACGCGGGCTTGCCGTTCTTGTCCCAGTACTCCTCGATGGGGTCGAGGATCTGCCAGGACAGCTCGACCTCCTTCAGGCGCGGGAAGAGGTTGGCGTCGCCCAGCAGCACATCGAGGATGAGCCGCTCGTAGGCCTCGGGGCTGGACTCGGTGAAGGACTCGCCGTAGGCGAAGTCCATCGAGACGTCCCGGACCTCCATCTGGGTGCCGGGCACCTTGGAGCCGAACCGCATGGTGACGCCCTCGTCCGGCTGCACCCGGATGACCAGGGCGTTCTGCCCGAGCTCCTCGGTGGCGGTGTGGTCGAAGGGCGAGTGCGGGGCGCGCTGGAAGACGACCGCGATCTCGGTGACGCGGCGGCCCAGGCGCTTGCCGGTGCGCAGGTAGAAGGGGACGCCCGCCCAGCGGCGGTTGTCGATCTCCAGCTTGATCGCGGCGTAGGTGTCGGTCTTGGAGGCCGGGTCGATGCCGTCTTCCTCCAGGTAGCCGACGACCTCCTCGCCGCCCTGCCAGCCGTGCGCGTACTGGCCGCGGACGGTCTCCTTGCCGAGGTCCTTGGGCAGTCGGACGGCGCCCAGCACCTTGGTCTTCTCGGCGACCAGCGCGTCCGCGTCGAAGGAGGCGGGCTCCTCCATGGCGGTCAGCGCGAGCAGCTGGAGGAGGTGGTTCTGGATGACGTCGCGGGCGGCGCCGATGCCGTCGTAGTAGCCGGCGCGGCCGCCGATGCCGATGTCCTCGGCCATGGTGATCTGCACGTGGTCGACGTAGGACCGGTTCCAGATCGGCTCGAAGAGGGTGTTGGCGAAGCGGAGCGCCAGGATGTTCTGGACGGTCTCCTTGCCGAGGTAGTGGTCGATCCGGAAGACCTCTTCGGTCGGGAAGACCTCGTGGACGATCCGGTTGAGCTCCTGGGCGCTGGCCAGGTCGTGGCCGAAGGGCTTCTCGATGACGGCGCGCCGCCAGGAGCCCTCCTTCTGGTCGGCCAGGCCGTGCTTCTTGAGCTGCTGGACGACCTTGGGGAACCACTTCGGCGGCACCGAGAGGTAGAAGGCGAAGTTGCCGCCCGTGCCCTGGGCCTGGTCGAGCTCGTGGACGGTGCTCTTGAGCTTCTCGAAGGCCTCGTCGTCGTCGAAGTCGCCCTGCACGAACCGGCAGCCCTGGACCAGCTGCTGCCAGACCTCCTCGCGGAAGGGCGTGCGGGCGTGCTCCTTGACGGCGTCGTGGACGATCTGGGCGAAGTCCTCGTTCTCCCAGTCGCGGCGCGCGAAGCCGATGAGCGAGAAGCCCGGCGGCAGCAGACCGCGGTTGGCGAGGTCGTACACCGCCGGCATCAGCTTTTTCCGGGACAAATCGCCCGTGACGCCAAAGATGACCAGGCCCGACGGCCCCGCGATGCGCGGGAGCCGTCGGTCCAGAGCGTCACGCAGCGGATTGCTGCTTGTGCTCAATTCACGCCTCCGGGGCGAGGCGCTTGAGCTCCGCCTCGGTGGACTTCAGCAGGTCGTTCCAGGACTGCTCGAACTTGTCGACGCCCTCGTCCTCCAGGAGCTGCACGACGTCGTCGTACGAGATCCCGAGCTTCGCGAGCGCGTCGAGCTCGGCCTTGGCCTGCTCGTACGTGCCGCGGATGGTGTCACCGGTGATCTGCCCGTGGTCGGCCGTGGCCTCCAGGGTGGCCTCCGGCATGGTGTTGACCGTGTTCGGGGCGACCAGGTCGTCCACGTACAGCGTGTCCTTGTAGGCCGGGTCCTTGACGCCGGTCGAGGCCCACAGCGCACGCTGCTTGTTGGCGCCGGCCTTCTCCAGGGTGGCCCAGCGGTCCGAGGAGAAGACCTCCTCGTAGGCCTGGTAGGCCAGGCGGGCGTTGGCGAGGGCGGCCTTGCCGCGCAGCGCCTTGGCCTCGTCGGTGCCGAGGGCGTCCAGGCGCTTGTCGATCTCGCTGTCCACGCGGGACACGAAGAAGGACGCGACCGAGTGGATCAGGGACAGGTCCAGGCCCGCGGCCTTGGCCTGCTCCAGACCGGTCAGGTAGGCGTCCATGACCGCGCGGTAGCGCTCGAGGGAGAAGATCAGCGTGACGTTGACGCTGATGCCCTTGCCGATCACGTCGGCGATCGCCGGCAGGCCCGCCTTGGTGGCCGGGATCTTGATCAGCGTGTTGGGGCGGTCCACCAGCCAGGCCAGCTGCTTGGCCTCGGCGACGGTGGCCTTGGTGTTGTGCGCGAGGCGCGGGTCGACCTCGATCGAGACCCGGCCGTCCTGGCCGTCCGTGGCGTCGAAGACCGGGCGCAGGATGTCGGCGGCGTCGCGGACGTCCGCCGTGGTGATCATGCGGATGGCCTCGTCGACGGTGACCTTGCGGGCCGCGAGGTCGGCGAGCTGCTGCTCGTAGCCCTCACCGCTGGAGATCGCCTTCTGGAAGATCGACGGGTTCGTCGTGACGCCCACGACGTGGCTCTGGTCGATCAGCTCGGCCAGGTTGCCGGACGTGATGCGCTTGCGGGACAGGTCGTCCAGCCAGATCGCGACGCCTTCGTCGGAGAGGCGCTTGAGTGCGTCTGTCATGGGTTCTGCATCTCCTACTTGCTCGTAAAGGGGCGTCAGCGGCGGGCGGCGTCGGCGTGCTCGATCGACTCGCGCGCGGCCGCGACGACGGCCTCGGTGGTCAGACCGAACTCGCGGTAGAGCACCTTGTAGTCGGCGGAGGCGCCGAAGTGCTCCAGCGACACGATGCGGCCGGCCTCGCCGACGTAGCGGTGCCAGGTCAGGCCGATGCCCGCCTCGACGGCCACGCGGGCCTTGACGTCCGGCAGCAGCACGCCGTCGCGGTACGCCTGGTCCTGCTCCTCGAACCACTCGACGGACGGCATGGAGACCACGCGGGTCGGGATGCCCTCGGCCTGGAGCTGCTCGCGGGCCTCGACGGCCAGCTGGACCTCGGAGCCGGTGCCGATCAGGATCACCTGCGGGCGGCCGCCCTCGGCCTCGAACAGGACGTAGCCGCCCTTGGCCACACCCTCGTTGGCCTCGTACGTCGGGACGTTCTGGCGGGTGAGGGCCAGGCCGTGCGGCGCGGGCTTGACGGTGTGGCGCTTGGTGATCTCGCGCCAGGCGATGGCCGTCTCGTTGGCGTCGGCCGGGCGGACCATGTTCAGGCCCGGGATGGCGCGCAGGGCGGCCATGTGCTCGACCGGCTGGTGGGTCGGGCCGTCCTCGCCGAGGCCGATGGAGTCGTGCGTCCACACGTAGGTGACCGGCAGCTTCATCAGCGCGGCCAGGCGCACGGCCGGGCGCATGTAGTCGGAGAACACCAGGAAGGTGCCGCCGTAGACACGGGTGTTGCCGTGCAGCGCGATGCCGTTCATGGTCGAACCCATGGCGTGCTCGCGGATGCCGAAGTGGATCGTGCGGCCGTAGGGGTTGGCCTCCGGCAGCGGGTTGCCCTTCGGGAGGAAGGACGACGACGGGTCGATCGTGGTGTTGTTCGAGCCGGCGAGGTCGGCGGAGCCGCCCCACAGCTCGGGGAGCACGCCGCCCAGCGCCTTGAGGACCTCGCCCGACGCCTTGCGGGTGGCGACGTCCTTGCCGGCCGGGAAGACCGGGAGGGCCTTCTCCCAGCCGTCGGGCAGCTCGCCCGCGACGATGCGGTCGAACTCCTCGGCGCGCTCCGGGTTGGCCTGACGCCACTCCTGGAGGCGCTTGTCCCACGTGGCGTGGGCCTCGCGGCCGCGGTCGACGACCTTGCGGACGTGGCTGAAGACCTCGTCCTCGACCTGGAAGTCCTGCTCGGGGTCGAAGCCCATGACGCGCTTGGTCGCGGCGACCTCCTCGGCACCCAGCGCCGAGCCGTGCGAGGCCTCGGTGTTCTGGGCGTTCGGGGCCGGCCAGGCGATGATCGTGCGCGCGGCGATGATCGAGGGGCGCTCGGTCTCCTCCTGCGCGGCCTTCAGGGCCGCGTGCAGGGCGTGGATGTCGAAGTCGCCGTTGGCGGCCTGCTCGATGCGCTGGACGTGCCAGCCGTAGGCCTCGTAGCGCCCCAGGACGTCCTCGGAGAAGGCGGTCTCGGTGTCGCCCTCGATCGAGATGTGGTTGTCGTCGTACAGAGCGACGATGTTGCCGAGCTTCTGGTGGCCGGCGAGCGAGGAGGCCTCGGCGGAGATGCCCTCCTCCAGGTCGCCGTCGGAGACGATCGCCCAGATGGTGTGGTCGAACGGGGAGGTGCCCTCGGGGGCCTCCGGGTCGAACAGGCCGCGCTCGTAGCGGGCGGCCATGGCCATGCCCACGGCGTTGGCGATGCCCTGGCCCAGCGGGCCGGTCGTCGTCTCGACGCCACGGGTGTGACCGTGCTCCGGGTGGCCGGGGGTCTTGCTGTCCCAGGTGCGGAAGGACTTCAGGTCCGACAGCTCCAGGCCGTAGCCCGCCATGAAGAGCTGGACGTACAGCGTCAGGCTGGTGTGGCCGGGGGAGAGGACGAAGCGGTCGCGACCGGTCCAGTCCGCGTCATTGGGGTCGTGCCGCATCATCTTCTGGAACAGCAGGTAGGCGGCGGGCGCCAGGCTCATGGCCGTGCCCGGATGGCCGTTGCCGACCTTCTGCACGGAGTCCATGGCCAGGACGCGGGCGGTATCGACGGCCCGCTGGTCCAGTTCGGTCCATTCGAGGTCTGTGGTGGTCGGCTTGGTGCTCACCCTTGGATCAGGGCTCCTCTCCACATGGTCTTGTCTGCCGGGGGCGGTATGTTCCGCCACGACGCGGCGTGCCCGAGCCTACCCCTGCGGGGACGCGCATCTTTTCGACGTACAGTCGGCTGCCCGTTCGCGGGCAACCGAATCGCGGCGGCAGGGATTCCCGCCGCGGGTGCGGCGCCCTGTGTCCAGCCTGCCGGGCGGCGCGCCCGCCCGCCTCCCGAAGACGACCGTTGCGTCATGTCCGGGGAGCTCCGCGGCGGTGCCCGGGGCGCGCGGCGAGGCGTCCGTGATCCGTTGCGCGCGCCCTCAACACGACCCACCCCGGCGGAGGCCGTGCCATCGCCTGCGTCTAAAGTGGCGTGGTACGCGCAAGTCTTTACCGGGCTTTCCGGCCCGGATGTGCTTGCTGGCCTTATCTCTGTCAGGGGTGTGCGTGACGGCCGTCGAATCCCGTCCTGCGGGTGGGGGTACCTCCCACGCCTTTAAGGCAGTGGGGGAGCTTACCGAAAGCCCCGGTCACCGGCCGTTCGGAGCCCGTGCCAAGGCGTTCGTGGCGCTGACCAAGCCGCGTGTCATCGAGCTGCTGCTGATGACCACCGTGCCGGTGATGTTCCTCGCGGCACAGGGCGTGCCCGACCTGTGGCTGGTCCTGGCCACCTGTATCGGCGGCTACCTGTCCGCGGGCGGCGCCGGCGCGTTCAACATGTGGTACGACCGCGACATCGACGCCCTGATGGACCGCACGTCGCAGCGCCCGCTGGTGACCGGCATGGTCTCCCCGAAGGAGTGCCTGGTCTTCGCCTCCGCGCTGACGGTGGGCTCGACCCTGTGGTTCTGGTTCCTGGTCAACCCGCTGTCGGCGATGCTCTCCCTGGGCGCCAACGCCTTCTACGTCGTCGTCTACACGATGATCCTCAAGCGGCGCACCGCGCAGAACATCGTGTGGGGCGGCATCGCGGGCTGCATGCCGGTCATCATCGGCTGGTCGGCGGTCGCGAACTCCGTGTCCTGGGCCGCCGTCGTCCTGTTCCTGGTCATCTTCTTCTGGACGCCGCCGCACTACTGGCCGCTGTCGATGAAGGTCAAGGACGACTACGAGCGCGTGGGCGTGCCGATGCTGCCCGTCATCGCGGGCAACAAGGCGGTCGCCAAGCAGATCGTCCTCTACAGCTGGGTGATGGTCCTCATCTCCCTCTCCCTGCAGCCGCTCGGCTACACCGGCTGGTTCTACACGGTCGTCGCGGCCGCGCTGGGCGCCTTCTGGCTGAAGGAGGCGCACGCCCTGCAGCTTCGCGCCAACGCCGGCATCACGGGCGCGAAGCTCAAGGAGATGCGGCTCTTCCACTGGTCCATCACGTATGTGTCGCTGCTGTTCGTCGCGGTGGCCGTGGATCCCTTCCTTCGTTAATTACTGGTGGGTAGCATCTGCGGCATGGCAGATGACACCACCCCGCAGGACGGCACGGCCGAGAAGGCCGCACCCGACGCCCGGGCGGACCGCAAGGCCGCCCGGCTCGCCCGTCAGATCGACGCTTTTGCCAAGGGCCACGGCGGCTCCGCCGACGGCCAGCTGGCCCACATCGCCCGCGGCACCGTACGGATCGCCCTCGTGGGCGCCGACGGCGAATGGGGCAACCTCGTCGCCCCCTCCCTGGACGTCGCGCAGAAGGCCGCCGAGAAGGCCGGGCTGACCCTCCACGACGACTTCGACGGCGAGCTCGCCGCCAAGGTCCGCACCGGCCCGTACGAGTGGTCGCGCATGGCCGGCATCCAGGTCGGCGGCCCGGCCAACCCCGCCGCCGGCTGACCCGGCGGCCGAACCGATAACTGACGGGCCCCTCGGCCGTTAGACCCCCGGGGAGCGGCCGCACGCGCGCCGCTCGGGGCGGGGACGGTACGAGGGGGGCGGATGGACGGCATGCCGCCGCTCGTCGACCAGCACAGCCACGGCGCGGTCCACGGCGAGCTGGGACTCGGCGGGTTCGAGGCGCACCTGGCCGCGGCCGCGGGCGCCGCGGGCCCGGCCCCGCCCGGCACGTCCTTCTTCGACAGCCGCACGGGGCTCGCCCTGCGCCGCTGGTGCCCGCCGCTCCTCGGCCTGGACCCGCACTGCTCGCCCGTCCGCTATCTGGCCCGCCGGCGCGAGCTGGGCGCCTACCGCGCCGGGCAGTTGCTGCTGCGCGGCGCCGGCATCGGCACGTTCCTGCTGGAGACGGGGGAGCCGAGCGCCCTCACGTCGGCCGCCGAGCTCGCCGGGGCCGCCGACGGCAGCGCGCACGAGGTCGTCCGGCTCGAAGCGCTCGCCGAGCAGGTCGCGGACACCTCCGGGAGCGCGGACTCCTTCACCGCGTACGCGGCCGAGGCGCTCTACGCGGCCGCCCGGAGCGCCATCGCGTTCGCCTGCGGCCTCCCCTTCTGCGACGGGAGCCCGCCGGGCCTGGCGGAGGTGCGCAAGGCCGCGGGGCAGTGGCTGCGGTCGCGCCGCCCGGGCGGCCGGCTGGACGACCCCGTCCTCGCCCGTCACCTGCTGTGGAGCGCGCTCGCCGCCGGGCTCCCCGTCCAGCTGCACTGCTCCGACCCGCTGCGGCTGACCCGCTTCCTGCGGGCCACGGCGGGCCTGGGATGCGATCTGGTGCTGCTGCCGGACCCCTGGCACCAACGGGAGGCCGCGCAGCTCGCCGGGGCCTTCCCGCACGTCTACGCGGACGTGGGGCGGCTTCCTGAGGAGACGCTGCGCGAGGCGCCCTTCGGCAAGCTGCTGTTCTCCTCCGGCGCGCGCGGCCCGGCGGAGCTCTACGTGGTCGCCGCCCGGTCGTTCTCGCAGGCCATGGACCGGCTGATGAGCGACTGGGTGGCCGACGGCTGGTGCCGGCGGGCGGACGCGCGCAGGATCGCCTCGCTCGTCGCGGCCGGCACCGCCCGCAGGATCTACCGGCTGGACGCGCCGGCCGGCTGAGCCGGGACGGCCTCGTGCCCGTCCGCGGGGGCGGGCACGACGGGCTGCTCGCCGCGGTCGCGCAGCGACAGGAAGACCCGCAGCACGGCGATCCACACCAGGCAGGAGCCGAACATGTGGGCGCCGACGACGACCTCGGGCTCGTCGTTGAAGTACTGCACGTAGCCGATGACGCCCTGGAACATCAGCACGGCGAACAGCTCGACGGTCCGGCGGCGCGGCACGGCCGGGGCCTTCACGGCCCGCAGCACGAACCACAGGGCGATCGTCAGGCCGACCACGATGTAGACGAAGTCGACGTGCAGCTGGGTGACCTCGCGCCAGTCCAGCGGGATGCGGTGGACGTTCTTCGAGGCGTCGCCCGCGTGCCGGCCGGAGCCGGTGACGACCGTGCCGACCAGGATCAGCACGGTGGTCGCCACGACCAGGACCCAGCTGAGCTGCCGCACGGGACGCGCCACCAGGTCGCGCGGCGCGTCGTCGCCCTCGGCCGAGCGGTGCCACATCACCACGGCCACCGTCAGCAGCGCGGTCGCCGCCAGGAAGTGCAGGGCGACGATGTACGGGTTGAGGCCCGTCAGGACGGTGATGCCGCCGATGATGCCGTTGCTCGCGATCAGCCAGAACTGGGCCCAGCCCAGCCGCGTCAGGGGGCGGCGGCGCGGGGCACGCGCGCGTGCCGCCACGATCGCCACGCCGACGATCGCGCAGAGCACGTACGTCAGCATGCGGTTGGTGAACTCGATGACGCCGTTGATGCCCATCTCCGGGGTGGGCGTCAGGCTGTCCTCGGTGCAGGTGGGCCACGTCGGGCAGCCGAGCCCCGACTGGGTGAGCCGGACCGCGCCGCCCGTCACCACGATGACCACGCCCATCACCACGCAGGCGAGGGCCGCTCGCTCGACGAAGCGCGCGGACGGCTGCCAGCGGTCGGCGACGATCTGGAGGGGGTTCAGCGTTTTCGGCACGGGCTCATCGTAAAGGGGAGCTTGTGCACGCGTTCACGAGGGGCCCCGGGGGAGTCGTCTCCCCGGGAGAAAGGCGGCATGAGGGAGCGCCCCGTGTCCCTCCGCCCCGCCCTCACTCCCAGCGGAAGAGCTTCGCCGCCGCCCCGAGGCCCAGCAGCGACCACACCGCGAGGATGCCGAGGTCGCCCCAGGGCATGCCCGCGCCGTGCTGCAGGACGTCCCGCAGGCCGCCCGAGAGCGCCGAGATCGGCAGCAGCTCCAGCACCGCCCGCACCCCGCCGGGGAACTTCTCCATCGGCACGATCACGCCGCCGCCGACCAGCAGCAGGAGGAAGACGAGGTTCGCCGCGGCGAGCGTCACCTCGGCCTTCAGCGTGCCGGCCATCAGCAGCCCCAGCCCCGAGAACGCCGCCGTGCCCAGCACGAGCAGCAGCAGGACCGCGAACGGGTTGCCCTGCGGCGACCAGCCCAGCGCGAAGGCGATCACCGTCAGGAGGACGACCTGCAGCACCTCGGTGACCAGCACCGAGCACGTCTTCGCCGTCATCAGCGCCCAGCGCGGGAGCGGCGAGGCGCCCAGCCGCTTGAGGACGCCGTAGCGGCGCTCGAAACCGGTCGCGATGGCCTGGCCGGTGAACGCCGTGGACATCACCGCCAGCGCCAGCACGCCCGGGGCGAGGAAGTCGACGGCCTTGCCCTCACCCGTGTCGACGATGTCGACGGCGCTGAAGAGCACCAGCAGCAGCGTGGGGATGACGACGGTCAGCAGCAGCTGCTCGCCGTTGCGCAGCAGCATGCGGGTCTCCAGCGCGGCCTGCGCGCGGATCATCCGGGAGACGGGCGCGGCACCGGGCCGCGGGGCGAAGGTCCCGCTGCTCGCCGAGATCACATCACTCATGCCCGCAGCTCCTTACCGGTCAGCTCCAAGAAGACGTCCTCCAGCGTGTGCCGCTCGACCGCTATGCGGTCCGGCATGACGCCGTTCTGCGCGCACCACGTGGTCACCGTGGCGAGCAGCTGCGGGTCGATGCGGCCGCCCACGCGGTACGTGCCCGGGGTCAGCTCCGCCGCCGTGGACTCGGCGGGCAGGGCCTTCAGGAGCGAGGTGAGGTCCAGGCCGGGTCGGCCGCTGAAGCGCAGGGTGTTCTCCGCGCCGCCCCGGCACAGCTCCTCGGGGCTGCCCTGGGCGATGACGCGGCCGCTGTCGATGATGGCGATGTCGTCGGCCAGGGCCTCGGCCTCGTCCATGTAGTGCGTGGTGAGGACGACGGTGACGCCGTCGGTGCGCAGCTCGCGCACCAGGTCCCAGGTGGCGTGCCGGGCCTGCGGGTCCAGGCCGGCCGTCGGCTCGTCCAGGAAGACCAGCTCGGGGCGGCCGACGACGGCCATGGCGAGCGCGAGGCGCTGCTGCTGACCGCCGGAGAGCCGCCGGTAGGCCGTCCGGCCGCAGCTGCCGAGGCCCAGCCGTTCTATGAGGGAGGGCACGTCCAGGGGGTGGGCGTGGAGGGCGGCGACGTGGCGCAGCATCTCCTCCGCGCGCGCCCCCGCGTACACCCCTCCGCTCTGCAGCATGACGCCCACGCGGGGGCGGAGCTTCGCCGCGTCGGCGACGGGGTCGAGCCCCAGGACGCGGACGGTGCCCGCGTCGGGGCGGCGGTAGCCCTCGCAGGTCTCGATCGTGGTGGTCTTGCCGGCTCCGTTGGGGCCGAGGACGGCGGTGAGGCCGCCCCGGGCGACGGACAGGTCGAGCCCGTCCACCGCGGCCTTCGGTCCGTACCGCTTCACCAGCCCGCGAACCTCGACCGCGGGCCGGTCCGGGGCCTCGGGGGTGTCCCCCGGGAAGACGCTGCGCATGGCGCGAAGTCTACGAAGCCGGGCGTGTCCCCGGAGGCCCCGGGGTGGAACCCGTCCGAGGAGGGGCTCCCGGGGGAGCCCGGAACCACGGGCCCGCGAGCAAGATCGACGGGTACCGGTTAGGTGACCCTTAGTGATCGAGGACACCGCCGGCCGGTGGGGGCGAGGCTTGTCGGCCTCCGGGTAATTACGCAACAATGGTGTTGTGAAATACGCGGGCGAGGCTCCACAGGGCCCCGCGGCCGGTCCGGAAGGATCCGCGGCCGCCGGGCCGCAGCAGCCTGCGCCCGGGCTCGAGGACCGCCGCGAGCACGGCCATGACGAGCAGCGCGGCACCCGCAACCGCGTGGCCCGCTCCATCCTCGACCACGGCCCGTCCACCGCGGCCGAGCTCGCGCTCCGCCTGGAGCTCACCCAGGCGGCCGTGCGCCGCCACCTCGACACCCTCGTCGCCGAGGGCGTCGTCGAGCCCCGGGAGAAGCGGGTCTACGGCGCCCGGAGCCGCGGCCGCCCCGCCAAGGCCTTCGCGCTGACCGACTGCGGCCGCGACGCCTTCGACCAGGCCTATGACCAACTCGCCGGTGACGCCCTGCGCTGGATCGCGCAGGCCGCCGGCGGCGGGGAGATGGGCGAGGCCGCCGTCGCGGCCTTCGCCCGGGCCCGCATGGCCGCCCAGGCCGAGGGCTACCGCAAGGCGCTCGAGGCCGCCGCACCCGAGTCACGCACCGAGGCCCTTGCCAGGGCATTGACCGCGGACGGGTACGCTGCTACGGCGCGTAGCGCGCCGGTCGGCGAACAGCTTTGCCAGCACCACTGCCCGGTCGCCCATGTCGCCGAGCAGTTCCCGCAGCTGTGCGAGGCGGAGACCGAGGTCTTCTCCCGCCTGCTCGGGACACATGTGCAGCGTCTTGCCACCATCGCCCACGGCGACGGGGTGTGCACGACGTTCATCCCGAAGAGCAAGACCAAGACCACCACAGCATCCGCCAGCACGGCCGGGAGGAACCCCGCATGACTCTCCCCACGGAGACTGCCCACCCTGAGCTCGAAGGCCTGGGCACGTACGAATACGGCTGGGCCGACTCCGACGTGGCCGGTGCCGCAGCCAAGCGCGGCCTCTCCGAGGCGGTCGTCCGCGACATCTCGGCCAAGAAGTCCGAGCCGGAGTGGATGCTCAAGCTGCGCCTGAAGGGCCTGAAGCTCTTCGACAAGAAGCCCATGCCGACCTGGGGCTCCGACCTCTCCGGCATCGACTTCGACAACATCAAGTACTTCGTCCGCTCCACCGAGAAGCAGGCCGCTTCCTGGGAGGACCTGCCGGAGGACATCAAGAACACCTACGACAAGCTGGGCATCCCGGAGGCCGAGAAGCAGCGTCTCGTCGCCGGTGTCGCCGCCCAGTACGAGTCGGAGGTCGTCTACCACCAGATCCGTGAGGACCTGGAGGAGCAGGGCGTCATCTTCCTGGACACCGACACGGCCCTGAAGGAGCACCCCGAGCTCTTCCAGGAGTACTTCGGCACGGTCATCCCGGTCGGCGACAACAAGTTCGCCTCGCTGAACTCCGCCGTGTGGTCCGGCGGCTCCTTCATCTACGTCCCCAAGGGTGTCCACGTGGACATCCCGCTCCAGGCCTACTTCCGTATCAACACGGAGAACATGGGCCAGTTCGAGCGGACGCTGATCATCGTCGACGAGGACGCCTACGTTCACTACGTCGAGGGCTGCACGGCTCCGATCTACTCGTCGGACTCGCTGCACAGCGCGGTCGTGGAGATCATCGTGAAGAAGGGCGGCCGATGCCGCTACACGACGATCCAGAACTGGTCGAACAACGTCTACAACCTGGTCACCAAGCGTGCCGTGGCCTACGAGGGCGCGACCATGGAGTGGGTCGACGGCAACATCGGCTCCAAGGTGACGATGAAGTACCCGGCCGTCTACCTGATGGGCGAGCACGCCAAGGGCGAGACGCTGTCCATCGCCTTCTCCGGCCAGGGCCAGCACCAGGACGCCGGCGCCAAGATGGTCCACATGGCGCCGAACACCTCCTCCAACATCGTCTCCAAGTCGGTGGCGCGTGGCGGTGGCCGCACCTCCTACCGCGGTCTGATCGAGATCGGCGAGGGCGCTCACGGCTCGAAGTCGAACGTGCTGTGCGACGCGCTGCTCGTGGACACCATCTCCCGGTCGGACACCTACCCCTACGTCGACGTCCGCGAGGACGACGTCTCCATGGGTCACGAGGCGACCGTCTCCAAGGTCAGCGACGACCAGCTCTTCTACCTGATGAGCCGGGGTCTGTCCGAGGACGAGGCGATGGCGATGATCGTGCGCGGCTTCGTCGAGCCGATCGCCCGGGAGCTGCCCATGGAGTACGCGCTGGAGCTCAACCGGCTGATCGAGCTGCAGATGGAAGGCTCCGTCGGCTGACCCTCCCCCCGCCCCGGAGGCGGGGGAGGGGCACGGACGCCCCCGGCCGCAGCAGCGAACCCTTTGTGACAGGAAGAGAGCACGACGACAGCCATGGCTGACAACACCCCCGCCGGCAGCACGACCGACGGCGCCATCCAGGTGGGCGGGCCGCAGCAGCCCATCGACGCGCGCGTGAGCGCCCCCGCCTCGTACGACGTGGCGGACTTCCCCGTGCCGCACGGCCGCGAGGAGGAGTGGCGGTTCACCCCGCTGGAGCGCCTGCGCGGTCTGCACGACGGCACGGCCGCAGGCAAGGGCGTGGACGGCGGCGTCAAGGTCGAGGTGAGCGCCCCCGCGGGCGTCACCGTCGAGACCGTCGGCCGCGACGACGCCCGCCTCGGCCGGGCCGGCAAGCCGGTCGACCGCGTCGCCGCCCAGGCCTACAGCTCCTTCGAGAAGGCCTCGGTCGTCTCGATCCCCAAGGACGCGGTCCTCACCGAGCCCGTCACGATCTCCGTGCACGGCGAGGGCGGCGTGGCCTTCGGCCACCAGGTGATCGAGGTCGGCGCCTTCGCCGAGGCCGTCGTCGTCCTCGACCACACCGGCGACACCACGCTCGCCGCCAACGTCGAGTTCCTCATCGGCGACGGCGCCAAGCTCACCGTCGTCTCCATCCAGGACTGGGACGCCACCGCGGTGCACGCCGCCCAGCACACCGCGCTGATCGGCCGCGACGCCTCCTTCAAGTCCGTCGTCGTCACCTTCGGCGGCGACCTGGTCCGCCTCCACCCGCGGGTCGTCTACGGCGCCCCCGGCGGCGAGGCCGAGCTCTACGGCCTGTACTTCACCGACAAGGGCCAGCACCAGGAGCACCGCCTCTTCGTCGATCACGACACCCCGCACTGCCGCAGCAACGTCGCCTACAAGGGCGCGCTGCAGGGCCAGGACGCCCACGCGGTCTGGATCGGCGACGTCCTCATCCGCGCGGAGGCCGAGGGCACCGACACCTACGAGCTCAACCGCAACCTCGTCCTCACCGACGGGGCCCGCGTCGACTCCGTGCCCAACCTGGAGATCGAGACCGGTGAGATCGTCGGCGCCGGCCACGCCTCGGCGACCGGCCGCTTCGACGACGAGCAGCTGTTCTACCTGATGGCGCGCGGCATCCCGGCCGACGAGGCCCGCCGCCTGGTCGTCCGCGGCTTCTTCGCCGAGCTCGTCCAGCAGATCGGCATCCCGGAGCTCGAGGAGCGCCTCATCGCCAAGATCGAGGCCGAGCTGGAGGCGTCGGTGGCATGAGCGAGACCCTTTTCGTCCGAGTGGCCGCGCTGAGCGACCTGGAGGAGGACACCCCCAAGCGGATCGAGATCGACGGCGTCCCCGTCTCCCTCGTCCGCACCGAGGGCGAGGTCTTCGCCATCAACGACATCTGCTCCCACGCGAACGTGTCGCTCTCCGAGGGCGAGGTGGAGGACTGCGCCATCGAGTGCTGGCTGCACGGCTCCAGCTTCGACCTGCGCACCGGCAAGCCCTCCGGCCTGCCCGCCACGCGTCCCGTCCCCGTATACCCCGTCAAGATCGAAGGGGACGACGTGCTCGTCTCCGTCACCCAGGAGTCCTGAGTTCCCCATGGCAACGCTTGAGATCCACGACCTGCACGTCTCCGTCGAAGCCGAGAACGGCCCGCGCGAGATCCTCAAGGGCGTCGACCTGACCGTGAAGCAGGGCGAGACCCACGCCATCATGGGCCCCAACGGCTCCGGCAAGTCGACCCTGGCGTACTCGCTGGCGGGTCACCCCAAGTACACGATCACCGGCGGCACCGTCACCCTCGACGGCGAGGACGTCCTGGAGATGTCCGTCGACGAGCGCGCCCGCGCCGGCGTCTTCCTCGCCATGCAGTACCCGGTCGAGGTGCCCGGCGTCTCGGTCTCCAACTTCCTGCGGACCTCCGCCACCGCCATCCGCGGCGAGGCCCCCAAGCTGCGCACCTGGGTGAAGGAGGTCAAGGGGGCCATGGAGCGCCTCAACATGGACCCCGCCTTCGCCGAGCGCAACGTCAACGAGGGCTTCTCCGGCGGTGAGAAGAAGCGCCACGAGATCCTCCAGCTGGAGCTCCTCAAGCCGAAGATCGCGATCCTGGACGAGACCGACTCCGGCCTGGACGTCGACGCCCTGCGCCAGGTCTCCGAGGGCGTCAACCGCGTCCGCGAGACCGGTGAGGTCGGCACCCTGCTGATCACGCACTACACGCGCATCCTGCGCTACATCAAGCCCGACTTCGTGCACGTCTTCTCCGGCGGTCGCATCGTCGAGTCCGGCGGCGCCGAGCTCGCCGACAAGCTGGAGTCCGAGGGCTACGAGGCCTACCAGACGAAGGGTGGCGTAACCGCGTGACCATACTGCCGGGCCTCCTCGACACCGAGGCGATTCGCAAGGACTTCCCCATCCTGGACCGTACGGTCCACGACGGTAAGAAGATCGTCTACCTGGACTCCGCGGCCACCTCCCAGAAGCCGCGCCAGGTGCTCGACGCGCTCAACGAGTACTACGAGCGGCACAACGCCAACGTCCACCGCGGCGTCTACACCATCGCCGAGGAGGCCACGGCGCTGTACGAGGGCGCGCGCGACAAGGTCGCCGCCTTCATCAACGCCCCCAGCCGCGACGAGGTCATCTTCACCAAGAACGCCTCGGAGTCCCTCAACCTCGTGGCCAACATGCTCGGCTGGGCGGACGAGCCCTACCGGGTCGACCACGACACCGAGATCGTCATCACGGAGATGGAGCACCACTCCAACATCGTCCCGTGGCAGCTGCTCTCGCAGCGCACCGGCGCGAAGCTGAAGTGGTTCGGCCTCACCGACGACGGCCGCCTCGACCTGTCCAACATCGACGAGATCATCACCGAGAAGACCAAGGTCGTCTCGTTCGTGCTGGTCTCCAACATCATGGGCACCATCAACCCCGTCGAGACCATCGTCCGGCGCGCCCAGGAGGTCGGTGCGCTCGTCGTCATCGACGCCTCCCAGGCCGCCCCGCACATGGTGCTGGACGTCCAGGCCCTCCAGGCCGACTTCGTGGCCTTCACCGGCCACAAGATGTGCGGCCCGACCGGCATCGGCGTCCTGTGGGGCCGCCAGGAGCTGCTGGAGGACCTCCCGCCGTTCCTCGGCGGCGGCGAGATGATCGAGACCGTCTCGATGCACTCCTCCACCTACGCCCCCGCGCCGCACAAGTTCGAGGCCGGTACGCCCCCGATCGCCCAGGCCGTCGGCCTCGGCGCCGCGGTGGACTACCTCTCGGCGATCGGCATGGAGAACATCGCCCGGCACGAGCACGCGATCACGCAGTACGCCGTCCGCCGCCTCCAGGAGGTGCCGGACCTGCGCATCATCGGCCCCACCACGGCCGAGGACCGCGGCGCCACGATCTCCTTCACGCTCGGCGACATCCACCCGCACGACGTGGGCCAGGTCCTCGACGAGCAGGGCATCGCCGTCCGGGTGGGCCACCACTGCGCGCGGCCCGTCTGCCTCCGGTACGGAATTCCCGCGACCACGCGGGCGTCGTTCTACCTGTACTCCACCCCCGGTGAGGTCGACGCCCTGGTCGCGGGTCTGGAGCACGTCCGGAACTTCTTCGGGTAGAGCGGGGATCTTGTGAAGCTGGATTCGATGTACCAGGACGTCATCCTGGACCACTACAAGCACCCGCACGGGCGGGGCTTGCGGGACGGCGACGCCGAGGTGCACCACGTCAACCCGACCTGCGGCGACGAGATCACGCTGCGGGTGCGCATGACCGGCGACACCATCGAGGACGTCTCGTACGAGGGCCAGGGCTGCTCCATCAGCCAGGCCAGCGCCTCCGTCCTCAATGAGCTGCTCGTCGGCAAGGAGCTGGAGCAGGCCCGGAAGATCCAGGAGACCTTCCTGGAGCTGATGCAGTCCAAGGGCCGCATCGAGCCGGACGACGCGATGGAGGAGGTGCTGGAGGACGCGGTCGCGTTCGCCGGCGTCTCCAAGTACCCGGCGCGCGTGAAGTGTGCTCTGCTGAGCTGGATGGCGTGGAAGGACGCGACCGCCCAGGCACTGGGCGAGGGCGCTGAGAGGAAGACCGCATGACCGACAACGCAGAGATGACCACCAAGCCGGCCACCGAGGAGGAGGTCCGCGAGGCCCTCTACGACGTGGTCGACCCCGAGCTGGGCATCGACGTCGTCAATCTCGGCCTGATCTACGGCATCCACATCGACGACGCCAACATCGCCACCCTCGACATGACCCTGACGTCCGCGGCCTGCCCGCTGACCGACGTCATCGAGGACCAGGCGAAGTCCTGCACGGAGGGCATCGTCAACGAGCTCCGGATCAACTGGGTCTGGATGCCGCCGTGGGGCCCCGACAAGATCACCGACGAGGGCCGCGAGCAGCTCCGCGCGCTCGGCTTCAACGTCTGAGCCGTACTTCGTACGACGGCGCAGCAGCCCGCCGCCTGACCCCCGGTCAGGCGGCGGGCTGCTGCTGTGTGGCGCAGTGGATGCCGCCGCCGCCCTCGGCCAGGTCGTGGATCTCGACCGTGCGGACGGCGCGCCCCGGGTGGACGTCGGCCAGGAGCGACGCGGCGCGTTCGTCGGCGCGGCGGTCGCCGAAGCGGGGGACGATCACGGCGCCGTTCGCCACGTAGTAGTTGGCGTAGCAGCCGAGGAAGTCCTCGCCGCGCCGGCCGAGGGCGGCCGGGTCCGGCTCGGGCAGCTCCACGATCTCCAGGGGCCGGCCGCGGGCGTCGGTGGACGCCTCCAGGGTGGCGCGCGCCTGCTCGTACACGCGCGTCCAGACGTCCGGCTTCGCCCCCGGCGGCGGGCTGCTGAGCAGGACGGTGCCGGGGGCGGCGAAGCGGGCCAGGGCGTCGACGTGGCAGTCGGTGACGTCCTCGCCGCGGACGCCCTCCAGCCAGATCACCTTGCTGACGCCGAGCAGGTCCGCGAGCGCGCGTTCGATCTCGTCGCGGGTCCGGCCCGGGTTGCGGTTGTCGTTCACCAGCGAGCTCTCGGTGACCAGCAGCGTGCCCTCGCCATCGGTCTCCAGCGAACCGCCCTCCGCGACGAGCGGCGCCGCGACGCGCGGCACGCCGAAGGCCTCCAGCACCCGGCGGGCCACCAGGGCGTCCCTCGGGTGGGCCTGCTTGCCGCCCCAGCCGTTGAAGCCGAAGTCGATCCCGGCGGGGCCGTCCGGGCCGGTCACGAAGACGGGCCCGGAGTCCCGCAGCCACAGGTCGTCGACGGGCACCTCCACGACCTCTACGCCCCCGCCGCACGCCTTCCGCGCCGCCGCCGCGTCCTGAGGCCCGGCGAGCAGCACCACCGGCTCGTACTCCGCGATCACGCGGGCGACGGCGGCGACGTCCTCGCGCACCGCGGCGGTGTACGGGCCCCAGACGGGGCCGGCCGGCGGCCAGCCCATGAAGGTGCGCAGATGGGGCTGTGATTCGGCGGACATCTGATGCATCGTCGGGATTCCTCGGAGTCGCTCGGCGAAACTGTGGCCATGGCTTCTTCGCTCTACACCCTCGTCATCGACGCACACGACCTCCGCGCGCAGGCGCGGTTCTGGTGCGGGGTCCTCGACTGGAAGGTGCTCTACGAGGATGACGCGGAAATCGTCATCGGCGTTGACGAGTCCGCGACCCCCGGCATCACCTTCGTGCCCGTGGCGGAGGGCAAGACCCTCAAGAACCGGCTGCACATCGACCTCAACCCCGACGACTTCGACGCCGAGGTCGCCCGCGTCACCGCGCTCGGCGCCCGCCCGGCGGACGTGGGGCAGAGCCCGGACGACCCCTGGCGCGTCCTCGCCGACCCCGAGGGCAACGAGTTCTGCGTGCTGACCCCCAAGCGGTCCCTCGTGTCCTAGACGCCCGTGCCGGACATCGATGCGTACGCCCGTACGCATCGATGTGTACACTCGTACGCATGGTGTACGTGACCCTTGCGGGGGCGATCCTCGCCGAGATCCTGGCCACCACCGCCATGAAGCTCAGCGAAGGCTTCAGCAAGCTGTGGCCCTCCGTCGGCACGGTCGCGGGGTACCTCGTGGCCTTCGTCCTGCTCGCGCAGACCCTCAAGACCATGAACGTCGGAACGGCCTACGCCATCTGGTCGGGCGCCGGCACCGCCGTCGTGGCCGCCATCGGCATGCTCTTCCTCGGCGAAGCCGTCACCGCGGCGCGCATCGGCGGCGTCCTGCTGGTGATCGCCGGAGTCGTCGTCCTCAACCTGGGCGGGACGTCCCACTGATGGCCCGCCGCTACGACCCCGAGCGCCGCGACCGCATCATCGACGCCGCCATCCGCGTCGTCGCCGACCGCGGCATCGACGCCCTCAGCCACCGCGCCGTGGCCGCCGCCGCCGACGTGCCGCTCGGCTCCACCACGTACCACTTCGCGACCCTCGACGAGCTGCTCGTGGAGGCGCTGCGCCGCACCGCGCGGGAATGGCTCGACGGCCTCGCCGCCTGGGAGCGCGCCGTCGATCCCGCCCTGCCCTTGGCCGAGGAGCTGGCCCGGCTCGTCGGCGAGTCGCTCACGGGGGACCGCCGGCGCCTGGAGCTGGAGTACGAGCTCTACCTCGCCGCGCTGCGCCGCCCGGCCGTGCGGCCCATCGCCGCGGAGTGCGTCGACGAGATGGTCACGGTCCTGCGCCGCCGCACCGCGGACGAGACGACCGCCCGCGCGCTCGTCGCGCTGATCGACGGCATGCTGCTGCAGCACCTGCTCACCGGGCGGGCCTTCGACCGGGACGAGGCGGTCCGGGCGCTGGCCGCGGTGACGGGCGGGCCGGCCCGCTGACCGGCGGCCCCGCGTGGTGGCCGGTGCTGCCCGCTGACCGGCGCCCCGCGTGGCGGCCGGTGCTGCCCTCCGGCCTTCCCCGCCCGCTGACCGGCAGGGACCGTCCGGGCCGGGACAAGGGCGTCACGATCACCGGTTCGCCTTGAGAGGCCCCGGCCGGTTAGGTTTTCGAGCATGACCGATGCTGTTGCCCCCCGTACCACCGGCGCCGTCGCCGCCGGCCTCGCCACGATCACCCCGGACGGGACCGTCCTCGACACCTGGTTCCCCGCCCCGGAGCTCACCGGGGACGCCGGCCCGGCCGGCACCGAGCGCCTGAGCGCCGAGCGCGCCGCCGAGCTGCTCGGCGAGAACGCCCTCAAGGCCGTCGGCCCGGACCCGCGCCGGGGCGTCGAGGTCGTGGCCGTCCGTACGGTCATCGCCTCGCTGGACGACAAGCCGCTCGACGCCCACGACGCCTACCTGCGCCTGCACCTGCTCTCGCACCGCCTGGTGAAGCCGCACGGCCAGAGCCTGGACGGCATCTTCGGCCTGCTCGCCAACGTCGCCTGGACCTCCCTCGGCCCCGTCGCCGTCGACCAGGTCGAGACGGTGCGCCTGAACGCCCGCGCCGAGGGCCTGCACCTGCAGGTGACCAGCATCGACAAGTTCCCCCGGATGACGGACTACGTCGCCCCGTCCGGCGTGCGCATCGCCGACGCCGACCGCGTCCGCCTGGGCGCCCACCTGGCCGCCGGCACCACCGTCATGCACGAGGGCTTCGTCAACTTCAACGCCGGCACGCTGGGCACCTCGATGGTCGAGGGCCGCATCAGCGCGGGCGTCGTCGTGGGCGACGGTTCCGACATCGGCGGCGGCGCCTCCACCATGGGCACCCTCTCCGGCGGCGGCAAGCAGATCATCTCCATCGGCGAGCGCTGCCTGCTGGGCGCCGAGTCGGGCATCGGCATCGCCCTCGGCGACGAGTGCGTGGTCGAGGCCGGCCTGTACGTGACCGCGGGCACCCGCGTCACCCTGCCGGACGGCCAGGTCGTCAAGGCGCTGGAGCTCTCCGGCGCGGACAACATCCTCTTCCGCCGCAACTCCACCTCCGGCGCGGTCGAGGCTCGTCCGTACAAGAGCACCTGGGGCGGCCTGAACGAGATCCTGCACAGCCACAACTGACGTGGGCGGGGCGGGAAGGATCTTCGACCCGCCCCTTTCCCGTCCCCGGGGGCGAAGCCCCCGGGCCCCGGCGCCGCGCGCGGCGTCCTCAAATGCCGGACGGGCCGGGAGATGATGCGGCCTCGTACGCCTGCAGCAGCGCCTCCGTGCGCTCCGGGGACGCCGCCCGCAGCGGCGCCCGCACCGGCCCGCCGGGCAGGCCGAGGGCGTTGAGTAGAGCCTTCGCCGTCACCGTGCCCGGCAGGCCCGACGCCATCATCAGCTCCGTCAGGGGCAGCATCCGCGCGTGCCGCCGGGCCGCTTCCGCGGTGTCGCCGCGGTCGTACGCGTCGAGCACGGACGCCACCGCCCCGCCCGCGACGTTCGCGACCGTGCTGATGTATCCGACGCCTCCCACCGAGCGCAGCGGAAGGTTCAGCTCCTCGCAGCCCGAGTAGTAGGCGAGGTCCGTCGCGGCGATGACCTTCGAGCTGCCCAGCATGTCGTAGGCGCAGTCCTTGACGCCGGCGATGCGCGGGTGCTCGGCGAGCCGCAGCATGGTGGCGGGCTCGATCCGGGTGCCCGTGCGGCCTGGGATGTCGTAGAGCATCACCGGCAGGCCGGTCGCGCCGGCCACGGTCAGGAAGTGCTCGGCGATGTCCTCCTGCGGCGGCCGGCTGTAGTACGGGGGCACGACCAGCACCCCGTGCGCCCCCGCCGCCTCGGCGGACCGGGCCAGCTCGACGGTGTGCCGGGTGTCGGCCGTGCCGATGCCCGCCGTGATCCGGGCCCGGTCGCCGACGGCCTCGGCCACGGCGCGGATGAGCGCGCTCTTCTCCGCGTCGCTGGTGGTCGGCGACTCGCCGGTGGTGCCGCTGAGGACGAGTCCGTCGCAGCCGCCCTCCCCGACGAGGTGGCCGGCGAGGGCCTGCGCCCCGTCGAGGTCGAGCTCTCCCTCCGGGGTGAAGGGGGTGACCATCGCGCAGACGGTACGGCCGAAGGGGCTGGCGGGAGCAGTGATCGTCATGGACGCGATTGTCGGCCCCTCCGACCGTACAGGTCTATTTAATTGTTCTCTGGGTGACCCGTAAGCAGTGCTACGGATTCCGCAGTGTTACGGCTTCCAGCGCAGCACCTGCGGGTCGTGGTCGCTCGCCTGGTCGGCGAACTCCGCGTTGACGTGGACGATGTCGTAGTCCACCCGGCGTACGTGAGAGCTGGTCAGGATGTGGTCCAGCACCTGGGAGTTGCCCTGGTAGACGTAGCCGTAGCGCTGGGCGCGCGGCAGCCGGTCGACCTGGTCGGTGAGGACCTTGCCCGCGGTGAGGGCCTTCAGCGCGGGCGAGAACTGGTAGTCGTTCAGGTCGCCCGCGACGATGACGTTCGCGTTCCGGTCGGCCGCCAGCAGCTGCTTGACGAACGCGTTCACGAGCTGGGCCTGCTGGGTGCGCTGGACCTCGGAGGAGCGGGCCGGCGGCTGGAAGCGGCTGTCGACGCCCTGGTCGCCGCCCTTCGAGTTGAAGTGGTTCGCGACGACGAAGACCCGCTGACCGCGGAAGGTGAACTGGCCCGCGAGCGGCTTGCGGCTGTTCGCCCACGCGGCGTTGGCGGGGTCGACCCGGCCGGGGGAGGCGGACAGCGCGGCCTTGCCGCCGTCACGGACGGCCTTCACCGCGGTGGTGGAGTCACCGCCGGGCTTGTCGGTGAAGGACACCCGGGCGGGGTTGAAGAGGAACGCGGTCCGGATGTTGCCGCCCGGCTGACCGCCGTCCTGGTCGTTGACGGGGTTGATCTGCCGCCACTCGTAGGCCGGGCCGCCCGCCGCCTTGATGGCGTCCGTGAGCTTCTTCAGCGTCCGGCCCGCGTCCACCACGCCGTTGTCGGTGGTGCCGTTGTCGTCCTGGACCTCCTCCAGGGCGACGATGTCCGGCGAGGCGAGGTTGGTGACCAGCGCGGACGCCAGCCGGTCGAACTTCGCCTGCGGCGTCTTGGGGGAGAGGTTCTCGACGTTGTACGTGGCGACCGCCAGCTCGTCGCCGCGCTGCTTGCGCGTGGTCTCGCGCTTCAGGCCCCGGTCGGTGAGCTTGCCGAGCTCGGTGGCCTGCAGGGTGTAGCCGCCGAAGTTGTCGTAGTCCAGCGGGCCGGCGGTGGTGCCGGACAGCTCGTCGCCGACGTTGGCGACGGGGAAGGGGCGCTCGGCGAACGGGATCAGCGAGGCCACCTTGACGCGGCCGGCGTTCGGGTCGCGGTACGCGCCGTAGAGCGTGCCGCCGCGGCCCGTGCGGTTGCGGCGGGGCTCGGCGGTGACCCACAGCTCCTTGTGCGTGCTGGTCGCGCCCACGACGGGGGCGTTCTGCACGGAGACGCGCATGCCCTCCAGCGACTCGAAGCGGTCCAGGGCGTACGTGCCCGGGCGCAGCTGCAGCTTCTCGATCGAGCCGCCGTGCGCGTCGGGCGCGTAGCGGTCCGGGAGCTGCGACGCGCTGAGGCGGACGGGGGCCGGGAGGGCGTTGCCGGAGGACGCGACGTGCCACGTGGCCCTGGTGAGCTGCGTGACCGACTGCAGGCCGGCCGCCTCGCCGCCCGGGTAGTACTCGGTGACGGTGCCGGAGACGGTCACGGCGTCGCCCACGGCCGCGTCCGGGGTGGTGGAGCCGGTGAAGACGAAGATGCCCTCGCTCGTGGCGTCGTTGCGGTCCGGGTGCGTGTCCTGCATCCAGAAGCCGCGGGCCGAGCCGAAGGCGCGGACGGCGGTGACGACGCCCGGCACGTCCGAGACCTGCCGGCCGGCGAGCGGCGACACGCGGGTCGTGCCCTGGATGTCGTGGATCCGCAGGCCCTCGGCGCTCGCCGCCTCCGGCGCGGCGAGCAGCCCGGCCGCGAGCGCGGTGGCGAGGAGGGAACCGAGGGCCGCGGGTCTGCGCAGGGCGGCGCGGCGGGAGGGCGAGGGAGTGGGCACGAGGGCCTCCGGTGAGGAATGCGAGGGGGGTATGGCGTGGAGGAATCGTCGTTGACGCGATCCTGACGATCTCTACGCGCGTCAATGTCTTGCGCACCCGGGGGAGTTGTCAAGGTTCCGCGGGTAACCGTCAGCCATATGTCCGCCGACGGTTCGGCGAACCGGGCGGCAGGGCGGAAATCCCGTCTACGCTTGGGCACCGCGCCCCGTCCGCGGCGCCGCATGCCACACCGCATGTCACCACGCGCGTCGCCGCACGTCACCGCACGTGCCGCGACGCATGTCACGACGAGGAGAGACCCCCCTGATGTCCGGAGAGCGTCCGACCATGCCGCCGGTGCGGCTCCCCTCCGACGCGGAGCTCGCGCGCGACGCGCTGACCGCGCCGCTGCTCGCCCGCGCCGCGAAGCTCGCGCGCTGGGCCGGCGAGGAGGGCGTCCCGGTCGGGGTCGGCGGCGAGCTGCTCGCGCAGCAGCTGCGCGAGGCGACCGAGCTCCTCGGGCTCGGGGGCGACGAAGACGGCACCGCGCACGCCATGGACGCCTGGCAGCACGCGCTCGACACGGGGCTCGTGGACTACGAGGAGCACGAGGAGCACGAGGAGGACGAGGGCGAGGGTCCCGAAGCGGGCGAGGACGAGCCCCGCGGCACCGCCGTCGCCGGCGAGGAGCTCGCCACGCTCACCTCCGGCAGCCCCGCCGACATCCTCGAACTGTGGCTCGCCGGCTTCGAGAGCGTCCTCGCCGACGCCGCCGCGCCCGACCTCGGCGAGATCGCCGACCGGATCGCCGAGGGCGAGGACCTCGACCTCGACTCCCTCGACTGGGACCCCGAGGGCGAGGCCGACTTCCTCGACGGCGTCCTCGGCAACCTCTACCTGCTCACCGCGCTGGAGCAGAGCGACGCGGACCACCCCGTACCGCTGCCGGCGCTCGCCGCGTCCATGATCGTGCCGGACGACATGGACGAGCCCACGGACGACATCCTCGAAGAGGTCTCCGACGCGATGATGCGCCTGGACGACCAGTTCCGGCTGCTCGCGCCCACCGGCATCATCGCGTACCGGCCCGTCGACGAGTCCCTCATCGAGGAGGTCGACGGCGAGGGCCACATCCGCGAGTCCGTCGACGGCGTCACCTCCGACAGCCCCGAGGAGGAGGACGTCAGCCGCTACGGCATGGTCTCCCTCACCCCCCTCGGCCTCCTCGCCGTCCGCGACCGGATGCAGGAGGCGGGCGTCGACGCCCCCGCCGTCGGCGACCTCGCCGACAAGGGCGCGGACGCGCTCCTGGCCGCCCTGCCCGGCCACCCGGAGACGGCCGCCCGCGCGGAGGCCGAGCTGTGGCTCGCCCGCCGCACGCCCGCGGCGGCCGCGGCGGAGCTGCTCGCCGCCGGGCGCGGCGACGACCTGGACGCGCCGTCGCGCCGCCTCGCCTGCCAGCAGACGCTCTCCCTCGTCGGCGCCGGCGCCGAGCCCGCCGTGCGCGAGGTCCTCGACGACCGCGAGCTCGGCGGCCTCGCCCGCGTGTGGCTCGCCGAGCACGGCGCGGCGGACGTGCCCGAGCCCGGCGAGGACATGGTCTTCTGGCTGACCATCGACACGATCGCCGCCCAGCTGGCGGCGTCCGGCGACACGGACGAGCTGCGCGGGCTGGTGGAGAGCCTCGTCGGGCAGCACAGCGGGTTCTTCGACGCGGCGTGGCGGGTGGACCACCCGGCGACGGCGGACGTCCTGGAGGCGATGGGCCGCCTCCACCCGGAGAAGAAGGTGGCCAAGGAGGCCCGCAAGGCGGCGTTCAAGGCCCGCTCGCGCGGCTGACCTTCCCGGTGGCCCGGCCCTTCTCGGGCCGGGGCGCCGGGGATTTTTCCGCCGCGACGGCGATCGGCCACGATGGTGGATTCCGGCGGTGCCCGGCCGGCCTGAGCCGGGTACGGCACCGCCGGATGCGTTCGCGGTGGTTGCCGGCCGTTGCGGCGGAGGAGAGGCCCCGGTCCCTCCCTTTCACCGTTCCCCCCTGCGGGGGGCGCCGGGCCGACCGGGTTCCGGCGCGCGGCAGCGCGCCCCGTGCGCCCCGTGCTCGCCTCTCGCGCTTTGTGCGGTGTTCATACCGTATTCCTCGGGGAACGGGAACGTAGGCGTGAGCCAGCGGACCCGGGAGTGCAGATGACCCTCAGCCGAAGAGACTTCGCGAAACGATCCGCCGTCGCCGGCGCCGGGGTGGCGCTGACCGGCAGCGTGGGCGTCCTCGCCAGTGCCCCCGGCGCGCTGGCCGGAAGCGTGCCGGAGCAGCGCGGGGCACGCCCCCGCCCCGCCCGCCCGCCGGGCTACGGCCCCCTCGTGCGGGACCCGAAGGGCCTCCTCGCCCTGCCGGCCGGCTTCTCGTACCGCGTCGTGACCCGGGCCGGCGTCACCAAGCTGGAGTCGGGCGAGCCCACCCCCTCCAACCACGACGGCACGGCCGCCTTCGAGGGCCCCCGCGGCACCACCCTGCTCGTCAACAACCACGAGCTCAAGGGCCCCCGGGCCGGCTGGAAGTACCCGGTGCCGCTCACGGAGGGGCTCGTCTACGACCCCGCCGCGTCCGGCGGCTGCACCGTCGTCGAGGTGTCGCACGACGGCGCGCACGTCACGGAGTGGGTCGGCATCGCGGGCACGTCCACCAACTGCGCCGGCGGCGCCACCCCCTGGGGCACGTGGCTGACCTGCGAGGAGACCGAGGACAAGGCCGGGCAGAACGGCATGACGAAGACGCACGGCTACGTCTTCGAGGTCGACCCGCACGACCGCCGCGCGGGCCGCGACCCCAAGCCCGTCAAGGCCCTCGGCCGGTACGCCCACGAGGCGGTCGTCACCGATCCGGCCCGCGGCCACCTCTACCTCACCGAGGACGCCGCGGGCCCCAACGGCCTGTTCTACCGCTGGACCCCGCCGGCCGGCTTCCGGCACGGCCGCGGCCGGCTGCGCACCCTCGCCGACGACGCGGGCCGGCTGCAGGCCTTCAAGTGCTTCGACTCCGGCGGCCGGTTCGTCGACGACCTCTCCCGCGCCACCCGCCCCGGCACGGTCTACGGCGTGGACTGGGTGGACGTGCCGGACCGCGACGCGGCGTCCGTCTCCGTCCGCAAGCAGTTCAAGGACGGCGGAGTGACGCGGGCCCGCAAGCTGGAGGGCATGTGGTGGGGCGACGGCGGCGCGTACGTCGTGTCGTCGTACGCCCGCGAGGAGAGCCCCGTGCAGCACGACGGCCAGGTGTGGTTCTACGACCCGCGGCGCCGCACGCTCACGCTGAAGGTGCGGTTCGGCGTCAACAAGGACCCGGAGCGGGACGGCGCCTTCGACGGCCCGGACAACATCACGGTCTCCCCGCACGGCGGCCTGGTCGTCGCCGAGGACGGCGAGGGCGTGCAGCACCTCTTCGGCGCTCTGGACGACGGCCGTACGTACCCCGTCGCCCGCAACGAGCTGAACATCGGTACGGCACAGAAGCCCGAGTACAGCGAGTTCACCGGCGTCACCTTCTCGCCGGACGGCAGGACGCTCTTCGCCAACATCCAGGAGCCCGGCATCATGCTGGCGATCACCGGCCCCTGGCGCCGCCAGTAGCGTGCGGGAATCACGGATGGGCATCTTTGTTGAAGCAGAGGTGACCATCCGCCTCTCGATACTCGACCGCTCCCGCACCCGCCGGGGCCGCCCGCAGGCCGAGGCACTGCGCGACACCGTACGGTTCGCGCAGCAGGCCGAGGCGCTCGGCTACCACCGCTTCTGGGTCTCGGAGCACCACGGCGTGCCCGGCGTGGCGGGCTCGGCCCCGACCGTGCTCGCCGCGGCGGTCGCCGCCGCGACCTCGCGGATCAGGGTCGGCACGGGCGGCGTGATGCTGCCCAACCACCGCACCCTGGTGGTGGCCGAGCAGTTCGGGGTGCTGGAGTCCCTCTTCCCGGGCCGCATCGACATGGGCCTGGGCCGCTCGGTGGGCTTCACGGACGGCATCCGGCGGGCCCTGGGCACGGAGAAGGAGGCCATGGGGGACTTCGGCGGGCAGCTCGCCGAACTGGAGGGCTGGTTCACGGACGGCCCGCGGCCCCACCCCGAGGTGCACGCCCGGCCGGCCGAGGGCCTGCGGATCCCCGCGTTCGTCCTGGCCAACGAGGCGGGCGCGGAGCTGGCGGCCGCCGCGGGCGCGGCCCTGGTGATCGGAGGCCTGAGCGGCGAGGAGCGGATGCTCGCCGCCGTCGAACGCTACCGGGAGGCGTTCCGGCCGTCGTCGTGGTGGCGGCGCCCGTACGTCGTGGTGGCGGGAAACGTGGCCGTCGCCGGCAGCCGCGAGGAGGCCCGCCGGCTGCTCGTCCCCGAGGCGTGGGCGCTGGCCCATTCCCGTACGCACGGCGTCTTCCCGCCCCTGGAGCCCGCGGAGGAGACCGAGGCGCGGGCGATGACCGAGCGGGAGCGCCGCCTGTACGAGGAGGGGCTGCGCGGGCACGTCCACGGCACGGAGGACGAGGTGGCCGCCGCGCTCGGCGCGCTGGTGGAGCGCAGCGGTGCCGACGAGGTGCTGGTCACCACCTCCTCGTACGACCGGGAGGCCCTGCTGGACTCCTACCGCCGGCTGGCCCGGATCGCGGGCCTGCCGGCGGCGGGAGCCCCGGTGCTCACAGCGCCTGCGCCGCCGGCTTGACCAGGTCACGGACGGTGCGGGACTTCACGAACTCGCCGAGGGCGGTCATCTCCCACTCGCCCGAGTACTGCCGGACGAACTTCGCCATCAGCACGCCCGTCTTGGGCTCGGCGCCGGTGAGGTCGAAGCGCACCAGCTCCTCGCCGGTGCGGGCGTCGAGGAGGCGGCAGTAGGCCTTGGCGACCTCGCTGAACTTCTGGCCGTTGAAGGAGCTGACGGTGAAGACCAGGCCGGTCACCTCCGGCGGGAGCCCGCCCATGTGCACGGTGATCGTCTCGTCGTCGCCGGAGCCCTCGCCGGTGAGGTTGTCACCGGAGTGCTGGACGGCGCCGTTGAGGATCTGCAGCTTGCCGAAGTAGCAGGCGTCGATCATGTTGCGGTCGGGGCCGTAGGCGATGACGGAGGCGTCCAGGTCGATGGCCCGGCCGCCCCAGGCCGGCTCCCAGCCCAGGCCCATCTTCACCGACTGCGTCAGCGGCCGGCCGCCCTTGACCAGGGACACCGTCTGGTTCTTCTGCAGGCTGACCCGGCCCTTGTCCAGGTTGATCTTCCCGCTGCCGGGGGCCGGGGCGGGCGGCGCCGGGGGCGCGGCGGGCACGGGCGGCGCGGCCGCGGGCATCGGCGGGGCGGCGGCGGGCGGCTGGACGGGGGCCGGCGGCTGGACGGGGGCCGGGGCGGGCGCCGCGGGCTCCTCCACGCTCACGCCGAAGTCGGTGGCGATGCCCGCCAGGCCGTCGGCGTAACCCTGGCCGACCGCACGCACCTTCCAGGCACCGGCCCGGCGGTAGACCTCCACGACGACGAGCGCGGTCTCGGAGCCCAGCCGGGGCGGCGTGAACGTGGCCAGGACCGAGCCGTCGTCCGCGTTGCGCACGGTGGCGGTGGGCTCGATGCCAGCGAACGTCTGGCCCTGGGCGTCGGGGCTCGCGGTCACCACGATCTTGTCGATGGCGGCGGGGACGGCGGCGGTGTCCACCGTGATGGCGTCGGGCGCGCCGCCGGCCGCGGCGCGGTGGGCCACGCCCGGCCCGGAGGGCTGGTTGTAGAAGACGAAGTCGTCGTCGGAGCGCACCTTGCCGTCGGCGGTGAGCAGCAGGCCCGACACGTCGAGCCGCACCGGGGCGGTGACGTCCACCGTCACGCGGGCGACGGAGAGGGGGATGTTCGAGCCGGGTGTCATAGCGGTCATGCCCCGGGTAACGAGCGGCCGCTCTTTGCGGTTCCATTACCGAACACCTGATGCGATCCCGTTACGGAGTTCGCTGCCCTGCTGTCGTCGCAGGTCAGTGAGGGTGCCGGCGGGGCGGCTCGGCGCCGCAGAACTCGCCGCCGACGAGCCCGGCGCCCTCCTGCACGGTCCCCGCCGCCGCGGCGAGCAGGGCGGGCGCGTACGGCTCCGAGTCGTCCCGGGGCTCGTAGCCCAGCGCGCGGGCCGAGGACAGGTCCCACCAGGCCCGGGTGTTGGCGGAGCTGCCGTACGCGACGGTGTGGCCGACGCCCTCGGCCGTGAGCGCGGCGTGCACGAGCCGTGCGCAGTCGCCGGGGCTCAGCCAGACCGACAGCATGCGCACCGACGTCGGCTCCGGGAAGCACGCGCCGATGCGCAGGGAGACGGTCTCGATGCCGTGCCGGTCCCGGTAGAGGGAGGCGAGGTCCTCGCCGAAGCACTTGGAGAGGCCGTAGAGGGTGTCGGGGCGGTGCGGCGTCTCCACGGGCAGCGGCCGGCCGCCCTCGGCGGGCAGGGGCGTGAAGCCGACGGCGTGGTTGCTGGAGGCGAGCACCACGCGCCGCACGCCCGCCTCCCGCACGGCCTCGTAAAGGCGGTACGTGCCCTCGATGTTGGCGCGCAGGATGTCCGCGAACGGCGCTTCCACGGGGATGCCCGCCAGGTGGACGACCGCGTCCACGCCGTCGAGGGCCTTGCGCAGCGCCTCGCCGCCGGCGGCGGCCGGGTCGGCCAGGTCCGCGGTGACCGCATCCGGCTCGCCCGGCACCGGCCGGATGTCCAGGAGGCGCAGCCGGTGGCCGTGGGCGGGCAGCAGGGTGCGCAGGTGGGTGCCGATGCGGCCGGCCGCGCCGGTGAGGAGGACGGTGCGGGATGCGGGCATGGCCGGGACCTCCTGAAGAGCGGAATTGTCCAATCCGATTGTTCCGTGGGCGAGATGGCGATCGTCACGAAATAGCCACGCGCCCCGTCCGGCTTCACCCACCGGAAGCAGCACCTGCCTCACTGAACCACAGGAAGCACACCCATGCCGACCCCGGCTGCCGCG
Organism: Streptomyces roseoverticillatus; assembly: GCF_000719265.1. GTDB lineage: Bacteria > Actinomycetota > Actinomycetes > Streptomycetales > Streptomycetaceae > Streptomyces > Streptomyces roseoverticillatus. The sequence goes on from NZ_JOFL01000010.1 coordinate 100,064, forward strand.
CAGGCGAGCGCCGTCCGGGGAACCCCCGCGCGGCCTCCTCGCCCACCGGGCCGGCCTCATCGGCTGCTTCCGCCGCGGGACGGAAGGAACTGCCTGGGCGCCGGTCCTTCCCTCCGCCGCGGCGCCGCGTGGCCCCCCACCGGAGGTGTCCGGCGGTGCCGGCCGGCCTGCGGACACCGGGCATCGCCGGGTGCCACCGTGGCGGGAAGCCGTCCCGCGCCCCGCCGTCAGCGGGGTGAGACGAAACCGCATTCGTACGCGGCGATGACCGCCTGCGTGCGGTTGCGGACGCCGAGTTTGGAGAGGGCACCCGCGACGTAGGTCTTCACCGTCGCCGCGCCGAGGACGAGCTCCGTGGCGATTTCCGCGTTCGACAGGCCGCGTGCCATCAGCCGCAGCACCTCCGCCTCCCGGTCCGACAACTGCGCGCGCAGCCGCCCCGCGGCCGCCCGCGCCCGGCGGGCCTCCGCGTGCTCGGCCGCGAGCGCCCGCACGGCGGCGGGGAAGAGCAGCGAGTCGCTGCGTGCCACCAGCCGGACGGCCTGGACGAGTTCGTCCGCGCCCGCCCGCTTCAGCAGGAAGCCGCTGGCGCCGGCGCGCAGCGCGTCGTACACGTAACTGTCGTTCTCGAACGTGGTGACGACGATGACGCGCGGCGGGTCCTCCATGCCGCCGCCCAGCAACTGCTCCGTGGCGCGGATCCCGTCGACGTCGGGCATGCGCACGTCCATGAGCACGACGTCCGGCCGCAGCTCGCGGACGACGGAGACGGCCTCCGCGCCGTTCGTGGCCTCGCCGACGACCTCCAGGTCGTCCTCCGCGCCGAGGATGGCGCGCAGGGCCGTCCGCACCATGCGCTCGTCGTCGGCGAGCACGATCCGCAGGGGTGCCGCCGTCACCGGCCCGCACCCCCGCCCAGCGGCAGGCGGACGGCGAGCCGCCACACGCCGTCCCGTTCGCCCGCGCTGCTGCTGCCGCGCAGCAACCGGGCGCGTTCGGCTATGCCCGTCAGACCGCGGCCGCCGCCGGTGCGGCGGTGCGCGGGTGAGTGTGCGCGGCCCCTGTCGGGACCGACCGGATTCTCCAAGGCGACCTCCACGACTTCGTCGTTCACAGTGATCCGCAGCAGGACGGGCACCCGGCCCGCGTGCCGCAGGGCATTGGTGAGCCCCTCCTGCACGATCCGGTACGCCTCGCGGGAGACGACCGGCGGTACGCGCTCCAGGGCGGGCGGCGCGGCGAGGGTGACCGTGCCGCCCGCGGCCCGGGTGCGCTCCAGCAGCCCGTTCAGGTCGGCGAGGGTCGGGGCGGGCGCGGCGGAGGCGGCGCCGTCCTCGCGCAGCAGCCCCAGGACGGTGTCCAGCTCGCCGACCGCCTCGCGCGTGGTCTCCTCGATCGCGGCCAGCGCCTGCCGGGCGAACTCCGGGTCGGCGTCGAGGACCTTGCGCGCCGCGCTCGCCTGCAGCGTCACCGCGCTGAGGGCGTGCCCCACCGAGTCGTGGAGTTCGCGCGCGAGCCGGTTGCGCAGGGCCAGCCGCATGGCGTGCTGTTCGGCGGCGGCCAGCCGGTCGGCGGCCGTCGGCCCGAGCAGGACGGGCGCGCAGCGCGCGAGCAGCGCCCCCGCGCCCGCGGACAACGCGGCGAGCAGGGCGAGCACCGCCAGCCCGGCGAACGGCATGAGCAACTGCCACGGCAGGGACAAGTCGCCGAGCCCGTACGGGGCGTCCGCGCCGCCCGGGACGCCGGTGACCGGCAGGGCGATCAGCATCAGCGCGAACGGGGGCGTGGCCAGCGACATGCCGCTCAGGATGCCGCCGGCCAGCAGGTGCAGGGTGTACCACAAGGCGGTCCGCCCGCGTGCGGCCCACGACTCGGCCGGGCCCGTCGCGAGCGCCTCCTCGGGCAGCCCGCACAGGGACCGGGCCGCCATGGACTCCAGGGTCCGCACCCACGGCACCAGTGCGGTCACGGCCGCGGGCACCAGCGCCAGCGCGAAGACGCCGAGCTGCATTCCCAGGGTGTCAGGGAACAGGACGTTCCTGCTGCGCCTGACCAGGACCAGGGTCAGGGTGCTCGCCAGCAGGTAGTACGGCATGAGCAGCGCGCCGCCCAGCAGGAGGTGCACCCAGCGGAGGCGGGCGCGGCGGCCCAGCAACGCGCGGGCGCCGCGCCGGAGAAGGGCTGTCACGAGGCGAGGGCCTCCGCGCCGGTGCGCCCGTGGACGTCCGTGGCGGTGCGCCCCGGGATCGCCGCAGACATGCGCGCCGAGCGCGCGGCGAAGAAGCGCGCGCCCGCGGCGAGGACCAGCAGACCGGTGATCACCTGCACAGCGTAGGTGACCCCCATCGCGGCCGTCGGCCCCCGGCCGTCGTCGGCCAGCGACGTCAGCGTCGCGAGCAACTGCCAGCCGCCCCATGCCGCCGAGGCGGCGGAGCCGACGCCCGCGAGGAGCAGCGGCACGCGCAAGGGCAGGCAGCTGCCCCTGTTCGCGCCGGAGAGCAGCAGGACGGTGCCCGCGACCGTCGCGGCGGCGTACAGCACGTAGCCCGACTCCCCGGCCGCGAACGCGCTGCTGTACCCCTGGGCGATCTCCGGCGACAGGCCCGCCGACCAGCCGCAGGTCCACAGCAGGTGCACGCCACCGGGCACGACGGCCAGCACTGCCGCGGCAGTCAGCGCGGCCCGCTGTCCGCGGCCCGGGGAAGCAGCCTTCAGGTCACCGACAACGCCCTGCCACAGGTGGCCCCAGCGGTCGCGGGCGTACAGCACGAACAAGGCGCCCAGGGTCAGCCCTTGGACGATGAACCCCGTGTAGACCACCCCGAACACCCACTCGTCCAGGAACGGCCGCCCGCTGCCGCCGACCGTCGTGCTGCTACCGCCCAGCGCCCGCACCAGCAGCTGCGCCGGAAACGCGTACATGATGGGCGTCAGCAGCCCCACCGCGCCCCACATCGGCAGGAGCAGCAGCCACGCCGGTACGCGCCTGCCCCACGGGCGGGTCAGCAGCAGGGCGAGCACCACCACGGCGGCGTCCATCAGGATGGTCACGGCGTTCGCCACGACCAGCCCCGCGTCGGCATCCCGCAGGGCGCTGCCCTCCGGGATGCCGATGTGACTCCCCGCCACCCATGCGACCTTGAGGCCGAGATAGGGCAGGCATGCGGCGATGGTCACCGCGCGGAGGGCGCGGCGCTTGGTGGCGTGATCGTCCGGGACGGTCGTCGTCGTACTGGTCATGAGACCAGGGTTCCGCCGCGGATGCGCCCGCGCGTCGCCCTGAACGGCGGACTGCCTCCGCCGCAGGGTGGAGCGGCTTCTCCACCCTGCGTCCACCCTCGGGTCCATGGACGGCGCGATCATCGCCGCGCATAGTGGGTGCATGGACGAGATGAGCATGATCATGAATGTGGGCATGGGCATCGAAAGCCTCGCGCCCGAGCAGTTCGCGCCCGGGACCGTCTACTTGAACACGGCCGCCACGGGGCTGATCCCCGAGCCGGCCGTCACCGCCATGCACGACGCCGCGACCGCGCACGCCCGGGGCCGGGCCGGCAGCGAGGACCACTTCCAGGTGGTGGACGCCGTCCGCGGCGCCTTCGCCCGGCTGGTGGGCGTGCCCGCGCGGAGAGTCGCCACGGGGGGATCCGCCGCGGTCTTCTGCGGGCTCATCGCGCAGTCGCTGCCGGACGGTGCGGAAGTGCTGTGCGCCGAGGGCGACTTCAGCTCCCTGGTCAATCCGTTCCACGTCCGGCCCGGCTTGCACGTCCGGACCGCTCCCTTGGAGAAGATCGCGGCGGAGGTCCGGCCCGGGACGGCCCTGGTGGCGGTCAGCGCCGTGCAGTCCGCGGACGGGCGCATCGCCGACCTCCGGGCGATCGGGGAGGCCGCCCGCGCGTACGGGGCCCGGACGCTCGTCGACATCAGCCAGTCCGCGGGGTGGCTGCCGACGGACGCCGGCGCCTACGACTTCACCGTGTGCGTCGGCTACAAGTGGCTGATGGCGCCCCGCGGCACGGCCTTCCTCACCGTGCCGGAAGACCTCGGCGGCCTCAGCCCCGTCTTCGCCGGGTGGGTGGCCGGGGAGGACCCCTGGGACAGCACGTACGGGCCCGTGACCACGCTCGCCTCCACGGCGCGCCGCTACGACCACAACCCCGCCATCCTGGCGTACGTCGGGGCCCTGGCCGGGCTCCGGCTCATCGAAGAGCTCGGCCCGGAGCGGATCGCGGCCCACGACCGCGCCCTCGCGGACCGCTTCCGCGCGGGGCTCGCCCGCCTCGGCCACCGCCCGGTGCCGGCGGACGGCTCCGCCATCGTCTCCGTCCCCGGCCTGGGCCCCGCAACGGAGCGCCTCTCAGCGGCGAGCGTACGGGCAAGCACCCGCGCGGGCCGTCTACGGGTGGCGTTCCACGTGTACAACGGCGCCGCCGACGTGGACGCTGCGCTGGCGGCGTTGTCCTGAGCGTTGCGCCTCCGGCGGCGGAGGGGCGGGTGAGGCCCGGCCATCCCTTTCCGCCGCCGGAGGTGACCGGCCACGGTGGTGGTGCTCGGCGGTGCCCGACGGGCTTGAGGCCGGCCCGGCACCGCCGAGCACCTCCGGTGGGGGTGCCGGGCCGTCGCGGCGGGAGGAGTGGGTGCTACCTCACCGGAGTGACATCGCGCGCCCCGATGAAATCCGGGCGGCGGGCCGGGGCCGCGAACGGCTCCCCCGCAGCGTTTTCCACGCTGTTGAAGACGATGAACACATTGCTCCGCGCGAACGGCGTGATGTTGTCGCCCGAACCGTGCATGCAGTTGCAGTCGAACCACGTCGCCGAACCGGCCGGCCCGGTGAAGAGCCGTATGCCGTGCCGGCCCGCGAGCTCGGTGAGGGCCGCGTCCGACGGCGTGCCCGCTTCCTGCATCCGCAGGGACCGCTTGTAGTTGTCCCGCGGCGTCACCCCCGCGCAGCCCAGGAACGTCCGGTGCGACCCCGGCATGATCATCAGGCTGCCGTTGGTGGCGAGGTTCTCCGTCAGCGCGATCGACACCGACACCGTCCGCATCCGCGGCAGCCCGTCCTCCGCGTGCCACGTCTCGAAGTCCGAGTGCCAGTAGAACCCGGAGGCCCCGAAGCCCGGTTTGACGTTGACCCGCGACTGGTGGACGTAGACGTCGGAGCCGAGGATCTGCCGGGCCCGGCCGACCACCCGCGGATCGCGCACCAGCTCCGCGAACACCTCGCTGATCCGGTGGACCTCGAACACCGACCGCACGTCCTGCGAGTGCGGCTCGACGACCGCTCTCTCGTCCGCCCGCACCGCCGGGTCACCGATCAGCCGGTCGAGTTCGGCGCGCAGAGCGGCCACTTCGTCCGGTGTGATCAGTTCGTCCACGGTGAGGAAGCCGTCGTGCTCGTAGCCCGCGAGGCCGGCCGCGTCGATCGGCCCGGGAGCCGGGGCCCCGGAGTCCGAGGGCCACACCACCGGGTCCCGCCGCGGAACGGCGGCCTCGCGCGTGCCGCGCGTGGGGTAGAGGTCGGTGACCGCGGCCATGGTTCAGCCCTCCTCCGTCAGCAGCGGGTAGACGCCGTTCTCGTCGTGGTCCTCCCGCCCGGTGACCGGCGGGTTGAAGACGCACACGCAGCGGAAGTCGGTCTTCGGCCGCAGGGTGTGCCGCTCGTGGCCGTCGAGCAGGTACATCGTGCCGGGCGAGATCCAGTGCTTCTCGCCGGTCTCGTCGTCGGTGAGCTCGGCCTCGCCCTCCACGCACAGCACGGCCTCGATGTGGTTGGCGTACCACATGGACGTCTCGGTCCCGGCGTAGAGGACGGTCTCGTGCAGGGAGAACCCGACCCGCTCCTTGGCGAGGACGATCCGCTTGCTCTCCCACGTGCCGCTGCGGGCCTTGACGTGCCGGTCGGTGCCTTCGATGTCCTGGAGGGAACGGACGATCATGGTGAATGCCTTTCTGTTCTGCTCTGCTCTGTTCTGTACTGGCTGCGGGGCTTTGCCGGTCAGGCCGTTCAGGCCGTTTCGCGGACCGCGCGGGCGAGGACCCTCAGCCCCTCGTCCAGCTCCTCGGGCGAGATCGTCAGCGCGGGCAGCAGCTTGACGACCTCGCCCTCCGGGCCGGACGTCTCCACGAGCAGGCCGAGCTCGAAGGCCCGCCGGGAGATGGCCGAGGCACGGGTCTTGCCGGCGAACTCCAGTCCCCATACGAGCCCACGGCCCCGGTACCGCGCGCCTAGACCGGGGTGCTCGGCGCAGATGGCGCGCAGGGCCTCCTCGGCCTGCTCGCCGCGGGCGAGGGTCTGCTTCTCCATCTGCCCGTCGGTCCAGTACGCGTCGAGCGCCGCGGCGGCGGTGACGAAGGACGGGTTGTTGCCGCGGAAGGTGCCGTTGTGCTCGCCGGGCTCCCACACGTCGAGCTCCGGGCGGAAGAGGGTGAGCGACATCGGCAGCCCGTAGCCGCCGATGGACTTGGACAGGGTCACGATGTCCGGGGTGATGCCCGCCTCCTCGAAGGAGAAGAAGGAGCCGGTGCGGCCGCAGCCCATCTGGATGTCGTCGACGATCAGCAGCATGTCGTGCCGCTCGCACAGCGCGGCGAGCCCGCGCAGCCACTCGGGGCGGGCGACGTTGATGCCGCCCTCGCCCTGCACCGTCTCGACGATGACGGCGGCAGGGGTGTTCAGGCCCGAGCCCTGGTCGGCGAGCAGCCGCTCGAACCAGAGGAAGTCCGGCACCGTGTCGTCGAGGTAGTGGTCGAAGGGCATGGGCGTGCCGTGGACGAGGGGGATGCCCGCGCCGGCCCGCTTGAAGGCGTTGCCGGTGACGGCGAGCGAGCCGAGCGACATGCCGTGGAAGGCGTTGGTGAAGGACACGATCGCCTCGCGGCCCTTGACCTTGCGGGCCAGCTTGAGCGCGGCCTCGACGGCGTTGGTGCCCGTCGGGCCGGGGAACATCACCTTGTACGGCAGGTCGCGCGGGCGCAGCACGACGTTCTGGAAGGCCTCCAGGAACGCGCGCTTGGCGGTGGTCGCCATGTCCAGGCCGTGGGTGACGCCGTCGCGTTCGATGTAGTCGATCAGCGCGCGTTTGAGGACCGGGTTGTTGTGGCCGTAGTTGAGCGCCCCGGCACCGGCGAAGAAGTCAAGGTACGTGTGGCCGTCCTCGTCGTACATCCGGCTGCCCTGGGCCCGGTCGAAGACCGCGGGCCAGCTGCGGCAGTAGCTGCGGACCTCCGACTCCAGGGTCTCGAAGACGCTGAGGGCGGGCGGGGTGATGGTCATGAGCTGCTCCTGTGAGTGCGTTCGGTGCGTGCGGTGAGTCCGGTCGTTGCAGCGCCGGGCCGGGGCCGGCGCGCTGCGCGCGTTTCAGTGCGCGAGGGGGCCGATGCGGTGCAGCACTTCGGGGTCGTGGCCGTCCTCGGGGAACAGTCCGCCGTGGAAGAGGACTTCGCGTTCGACGGCGGCGCCGTGCCGCTCGGCGAAGGAGGCGAAGAGGCGGTTGGAGGCGGTGTTGCCGGGCGTCACGGTGGTCTCGATCCCGTCGAGGCCGCCCGTCTCGCGGGCCACCCGGGCGACGAGGCCGTCCAGCAGCGCGGCGGCCAGGCCGTGGCCGCGGTGGGGGCGGTCCACGGCCACCTGCCAGACCACGAGGGTGCGGGGGCGGGCGGGGCGGATGTAGCCGGTGATGAAGCCCGCGGGCTCCCCGTCGCCGCTGCGGCGGGCCACGGCCGAGGTGGCGGCGAAGTCGCGGCACCACAGCAGGTAGCTGTACGAGGAGTTGAGGTCCAGGGTTCCCGAGTCGCGGGCGATGCGCCAGATCGCGGCTCCGTCGTCGACGCGCGGGATGTCGAGCGTGAGGCCTTCCGGAATTCCCGGGAATTCCCGGGAGGAGGCTGGGCGGGCACGTGCAAGGTCTGCTTGTGCGGCGGTCATGCGGAGGGAATTTACCGATGCGGATCGGAAATCGCATCGGGGGTGCGGGTTACCCGGCGGCGGGTGGTTGTGTTATCGCGCGGAGGCGCGTGGGCGGGCGAGGCGGGCGCGATGCGGTGTGGTTTGCCCGGAAATAACCGGGCGAAAGGGGTGGGGTGTGGAGTGTGTCACAGGGGGTTGCGGGGCGGATGAATTCACTTCTGAAAACGTAAGAAAAATTCTGCGTTTAGGGTGCGGGGGAGCGGGCAAGAGAATGCGCGGGGAGTTGTCTGCATGAATACGAAAGGCGGGTCCCGGGGAATTTCCCGGGACCCGGGCGGGGCCGGCCGGATCCCGGGGCCGGCAGCCCCTTGGCGCGCGGGAGGAGCGGGCTCGTACAGTGCGGTCCATGAGCGACAGCGATGTGCTGCACATCAAGGGGCGGGTGCTTGTCGGCGCGGACCCGGACGGCGGGGTGCGCGACGAGCTGTGGGTCGTCGACGGCCGGATCACCTTCGAACGGCCGGTGGGAGCGCGGGACGTCACCACCATCGAGGGCTGGGCGCTGCCCGGCCTCGTGGACGCGCACTGCCATGTGGGGCTCGACGCCCACGGGCCGGTCGACGAGTCCACGAGCGAGAAGCAGGCGCTGACCGACCGGGACGCGGGGGCCCTGCTCCTGCGGGACGCCGGCTCGCCCTCCGACACGCGCTGGATCGACGACCGCGAGGACCTGCCGCGCATCATCCGCGCCGGGCGCCACATCGCGCGGACGCGCAGGTACATCCGCAACTACGCGCACGAGATCGAGCCCGAGGACCTCGTGGCCTACGTGGCCCGGGAGGCGCGGCGCGGGGACGGCTGGGTCAAGCTCGTCGGCGACTGGATCGACCGCGAGACCGGCGACCTGTCCGCCTGCTGGCCCCGGGGCGAGGTGGCGGCGGCCATCGCCGAGGCGCACCGGCTCGGGGCGCGGGTGACGGCGCACTGCTTCGCGGAGGAGACGCTGGCACCGCTGGTGGAGGCGGGCATCGACTGCATCGAGCACGCGACGGGGCTCACCGAGGACACCATTCCGCTGTTCGCGGAGCGGGGGGTCGCCATCGTGCCGACGCTCGTCAACATCGCGACGTTCCCGCGGCTCGCGGAGGGCGGCGAGGCGAAGTTCCCGCTCTGGGCGGACCACATGCGGCGCCTGCACGCGCGCCGCTACGACACGGTGCGGGCCGCGCACGACGCGGGCATCCCCGTCTTCGTCGGTACGGACGCGGGCGGCTCCCTCGCCCACGGCCTCGTCGGCCAGGAGGTCGCCGAACTCGTCAAGGCCGGCATCCCGCCGGTCGACGCCCTCGCCGCCACGACGTGGGCGGCCCGCGCCTGGCTCGGCCGCCCGGGCCTGGAAGAGGGCGCCTCGGCCGACATCGTCGTCTACGACGCGGACCCCCGTGCGGACGTCCGCGTCCTCGGCTCCCCGAGCCGCGTGATCCTACGGGGGAGGGTGATCCGCTGATGGGGGGCCTGCGGCCGGCAAGGTCCCGCCGCCGCGGCGGCGATCGGCCATGATGCTGGTGTCCGGCGGTGCCTGGCGACCTGCGCTGGGTTCGGCACCGCCGGAGGCGTTTACCGGGGGTTGCTCCCCCAGCTACCGCTGGGAGGTACCCCCAGCCGTCGCGGCGGGAGGGAAGGTGCGGCTCGGCTGGTGTGGTGGCCTGCTTCCGGGGTGATGCCGGGCCGGGTAACTCCGCCTGGTGGGCGGCGCCGGCTCGGCAAGTCCCTCCGCCGCGGCGGTGACCGGCCGAGGCGGTGGTTGTCGGCGGTGCCTGGCGACCTGCGGTTTCGGCATCGCCGGTCAGGTCGGGGTGGGGCGGCACTCGCCTCGCCCAGCAACTCCCTCCGCCGCGGCGGTGATCAGCTGCGACGGTGGGTTCCGGCGGTGCCCGGCAGGCTGGGCCTCGCTACGGTCACCCTCCGTGAGGAGCCCCGCGGCGGGACATCCACGCCGCCACCACCGCCCCCGAAACGTTGTGCCACACCGAGAAGACCGCCGCCGGCAGCGCCGCCGCGGGGCTGAAGTGGGCCGTTGCCAGGGACGCCGCCAGGCCCGAGTTCTGCATGCCGACCTCGAAGGCCATCGCCCGGCTCGACGGGCCGCCGAGCCGGGCCAGGCGGCCCGCCGCGTAGCCGAGGGCCAGGCCGAGGCCGTTGTGGAGGACGACGGCGAGGAAGACGAGGGCCGCCGCGTCCTTGATGCGGGCCGCGCTGCCCGACACCACGATCAGCACGAGGACGGCGATCGTCAGCGCCGACAGGGAGGGCAGCACGCCCAGCACCCGGGCGACGCGCCGCCCCGCCACCATCCGCACCAGCGCCCCGCCGACCACCGGCACGAGCACGGTCTTGAGGATGTCGGTGAGCATGGCGCCGGCGTCCACGTCCAGGAACCGGTCCGCCAGCAGCAGCGTCAACGGCGGTGTGACCAGCGGCGCGACGAGCGTCGACACGGTCGCGACGGACACCGACAGGGCGACGTCCCCGCGCGCGAGGTACGTGACCACGTTGGACGCCGTCCCGCTCGGCGCGCAGCCGACCAGGATCACCCCGGCCGCCAGCTGCGGTGGCAGCCCCAGCGCCGTGGCGATCAGCCAGCCCAGCCCCGGCATGATGACGTAGTGGGCGACGAGGCCGAGCCCGACCGCCCAGGGCCGCTCGGCGACCGCGCGGAAGTCGTCACCGGTCAGCGTCAGGCCCATCGTGAACATCACGACGCCCAGCAGGTACGGCACGGCCGGCGCCCAGCCGGTGAAGTGCGACGGCGCGGCGAGCCCCAGCGCCCCGGCCGCGACGACGAGCAGCGGGAACACGGTGACGGCCAGCCGCGCCGTCCGGTCGGCGGCTGCCGGGGCTGCCGGGGCTATTCGCGAGGTCGCCATACGGCGGCACCCTAGCGATCACTGCCGCCCTCGGCCAGAGGCGATCTCACCCCTCGGCGAGCGCCTTCCCGAGGGCCTCCGCGAAGCGGTCCGTCGTCGCACGGTCCCGGACCGCGAGGCGCAGATAGTCGGGCCCCAGCCCCGGGAACGTGTCGCCGCGCCGCACCGCGAACCCCAGCCCCCGCAGCCTGCCCCGTACGGCCGCGGCACCCCGTACCCGGATCAGCAGGAACGGCCCGGCCGCCGGCCCGTGCACCCGGACCCCCTCGAACTGGCCCACCGCCGCCGCCAGATACGTCCGGTCCTCGGCGAGCCGCCGCGCCGCGTGCCCGGCCTCCGCGAGCGCCGGGGGAGCGCTGCACGCCTCGGCCGCCGCCAGCGCCGGCGACGACACCGGCCACAGCGGCTGCGCGCGCTCCAGCCGGGCTATGGTCCCGGGCGACGCGAGGACGTAGCCGATGCGCAGGCCCGCCAGCCCCCACGTCTTGGTGAGGCTGCGCAGCACGACGAGCCCCGGCAGGTCCGTGACCGACGCCAGCGACTCGGCCTCGCCCGGCACCGCGTCCATGAACGCCTCGTCCACGACGAGCGTCCGGCCCGGCCGGGCGAGCCGCGCCAGGTCACGCGCCGGGTGGAGCACGGACGTCGGGTTCGTCGGATTGCCGACGACGACCAGGTCCGCGTCCCCCGGCACCGCCCGCGGGTCCAGCCGGAAGCCGTCCGCCTCGTCGAGCAGCACCCGCTCCACCTGGTGCCCCGCGTCCCGCAGCGCCGCCTCCGGCTCCGTGAACTGCGGGTGCACGACGACCGGCCGCCGCACCCGCAGCGCCCGCGCGAGGAGCACGAACGCCTCCGCCGCGCCCGCCGTCAGCAGCACCCGCTCCTCCGGCAGCCCGTGCCGCGCCGCCACCGCCCGCCGCGCGGCCCGGCCGTCCGGGTACGCGGCGAGCCCGTCCAGCGACGCGGCGATGCGCTCGCGCAGCCACACCGGCGGCGTTCCGGCCCGCACGTTCACCGCGAGGTCCGTCAGCTCCGCGCCGGCACCCCGCACTTCGGCGTCACCGTGGTGGCGCAGGTCGGGTTCGCTGGGAGTGTGCATGGCCGCGGGCCGCCTTCTTGTGAGTACCGGATGGTCGTCGGCGGGCGCGTGCGGCCCACCCGGAAACGGTACTGACGGCCGCCGAAGGGCCGTCAAGCGGGTCCGTACGCGACCGCGCACGTCGCCCGCGCGGATTTCCGCTTCCCCACGGCCAGGACGGCCCCCGGCCCGGCCGCCAGCAGCGCCGCCGCCTCCGCAACGGCGGGCGTGCCCACGGCGGCCAGAGCGGTGGCCGACGAACCCGGCACGGCGACCCGTGACAGGGCGCCGGCCCCGTAGGACCGCAGCGGCACCCCCAGCCGGGCGGCCGCTTCCACGAGCCCGGGCTCGCACGCCTTCGCCTCCACCGTCACCAGCGCGGACGGCCGCAGCCCGGCCGCCCCCGCCTCCGCGAGCGCCCGCTCGACCAGCTCCAGCACCTCCGCGGCCGGCACGCCGCGCCGGGCGCCCACGCCCACGTAGACGGAGGCGGAGACGGGGGCCACCGGCGTCACCCGCGGGCGGCGGCGCCCGCCACGAGCCGGGCGGCCGCGCCGGGGGCGCCCGCCCAGTGCACATGCAGGTACGAGGCGTGGACCCCGCCGGCCACGAACCCCTCCGTGCGGCGCTCCGGGTGGGTGAAGCCCCACGCCGGGGCCGCGCCCGCACCCGGCTCCGTCACCGTGCGGTGGAACTCGTGGCCCCGGACACGGGTGCCGGCCTGCGCCAGCGGATTGTCCGCGATCGCCACGGCCTCGCGGTAGCCGAGGGTGAGACGGCCGGACATCCGGGCGTCCGCGGGCAGCACGCCGCACATCGGCTTGCCGTCCAGCGAGCGCGACAGGTAGAGCAGGCCCGCGCACTCGGCGATGACCGGGGCGCCGGTTGCCGCGAGGGCGGCGACCTGTTTGCGGAGGGGCTCGTTCGCGGAGAGTTCCGGGGCGTAGACCTCGGGGAAGCCGCCGCCTATGAGGAGGGCGGCGGTGCGGTCCGGGAGGGACTCGTCGCGGAGGGGGTCGAACGGGGCGACCTCCGCGCCTGCTGCTCGGAGCAGCTCGGTGTGCTCGGCGTACGAGAACGTGAACGCCGGGCCGGCTGCTACTGCCACTACCGGTGCGTTCTTCGGGTGCGGCCCGGTGGTTGCCGGGTCCCACGGCTCGGCCGTCAGCGGAGGCGCCGTGCGCGCCAGAGCCAGCAGGCCCTCCAGGTCGCAGCCCTCCCGTACCTGCGTGGCCTGGGCGGCCACTGCCTCCACCGCCTCGGCCCGCCGCTCGGCCACCGGAATCAATCCCAGGTGCCGGCTCGGCGTGTCGACCTGAGGCACCCGCCGCACCGCCCCCAGCACCGGAACCCCCGACTCCGTCAGCGCCTCCCGCAGGAGCGCCTCGTGGCGGTCCGAGCCGACCTTGTTGAGGATGACGCCCGCGACCCGTACCTCCGGGTCCCAGGACGCGAAGCCGTGCACCAGGGCGGCCACCGAACGCGACTGCGACGACGCGTCCACGACCAGCACGACCGGCGCCTTCAGCAGCTTCGCCACGTGCGCCGTCGACGCCAGCTCGCCCTGCCCGCTCGCCCCGTCGTACAGGCCCATCACGCCCTCGACCACCGCGACGTCGCAGCCCGCGGCCCCGTGCAGGAACAGCGGCGCGATCCGCTCCGGGCCGCACATGTACGCGTCGAGGTTGCGGCCCGGGCGGCCGGTCGCGAGCGCGTGGTAGCCCGGGTCGATGTAGTCCGGCCCCACCTTGTGCGGCGACACGGCGAGCCCCGCGTCCGCGAAGGCCCGCATCAGGCCGGTGGCCACGGTGGTCTTGCCGCTGCCGGAGGCCGGCGCGGCGATGACCAGGCGGGGGATGTGCGTACTCACCACTCGATGCCCCGCTGGCCCTTCTGACCGGTGTCCATCGGGTGCTTCACCTTCGACATGTCCGTCACCAGGTCCGCGAACTCGACCAGCTTTTCCGGGGCGTTGCGGCCCGTGATGACCACGTGCTGGGTGCCGGGGCGGTCGCGCAGCACCTCGATCACCTCGTCCGTGTCGATCCACCCCCAGTGCATCGGGTAGGCGAACTCGTCCAGCACGTACAGCTTGTACCGCTCGGCCGCGAGGTCGCGCTTGACCTGCTCCCAGCCCTCGCGGGCCTTCTCCTCGTTCGACAGATCGCTGTCGCGCTGGATCCACGACCAGCCCTCGCCCATCTTGTGCCAGTCGACGGTGCCGCCCTCGCCCGACGCACCGAGCACCCGCAGCGCGTTCTCTTCGCCGACCTTCCACTTCGCCGACTTCACGAACTGGAACACCCCGATCGGCCAGCCCTGGTTCCAGGCCCGCAGCGCCAGCCCGAACGCCGCTGTCGACTTGCCCTTGCCGATGCCGGTGTGGACGAAGACGAGCGGCCGGTTGCGGCGCTGGCGCGTCGTGAGTCCGTCGTCGGGAACGGTGGTCGGCTGCCCCTTGGGCATTACGCGGCCCTCCTGGTCTGAGTGGTCCGTACGGTGTGTACGAGCGCGGAGATGCTGTCCGCGCGCAGCTCGTCCAGCGTCACGACCGGGCCGCGCAGCTCCCGGCCCAGCTCGGCGGCGAGCCCGAGCCGCACCGGCCCCTGCTCGCAGTCCACGACCACCGACGCGGTGCCCTCGCCGGCCAGCAGCCGCGCCGCGCGCGCCGCCCGCTGCAGCGGCTCAAGGCCGCCGGTCGCCCGGCCGTCCGTCACCACGACCAGCAGCGGCCGCCGCGACGGGTCGCGCAGCCGCTCCACCCGCAGCACCTCGTGCGCCCGCAGCAGGCCCGCCGCGAGCGGCGTGCGGCCGCCCGTCGGCAGCTTCTCCAGCCGGGCCGCGCCCGCGTCCACCGACGACGTCGGCGGCAGCGCCACCTCGGCGCCCGCACCGCGGAAGGTGATCATCCCGATCTTGTCGCGGCGCTGGTACGCGTCCAGCAGCAGCGACAGCACCGCGCCCTTCACCGCGCTCATCCGCTTCCGGGCCGCCATGGAACCGGAGGCGTCCACGACGAACAGCACGAGATTGCCCTCGCGGCCCTCGCGCACCGCCTCCCGCAGGTCGTCGCGGCGCACGAGCAGGCCGGGGCCGCTGCGCCCGCGCGCCCGCTGGTGCGGCGCGGCCGCCTGCACCGTCGCTGCCAGGTGCAGCCGGGACAGGGCGCCGCGGGGACGGCGGGAACCGGTCGTCCGGCCGTGCGCCGTACGGGCCCGCGAACGGCGGCCGTCGGCGCCCTCGCCGAGACCCGGGACGTCGAGCCTGCGGGTCCGGAACGGGGCGGAAGCGGCGACTGCGGGGGCTTCGGGGGCCTCTCCGGTCGCCGGCGCGCTCTCGGGGGCGTCCGTGGACTCCGGCCCGGTGCCGGACCCGGCCGGCTCCTGCCGCTGCTGCGGCACGTCGGGCGTGCCGTCGGGGCCCGGGCCGTCCTGCGGGGGCCGCTGCCCGCCGCCGTCGGGGCCGCCGCCCTCGGGACCGCCGTCGCCGGGACCGTCGTCGTCCGGCCCCTCGGGCTCGGGCTCCGGGTCCGGCTCCTCGTCCTCGAAGCCGTTCAGGATCTCGTCGAGCTTGTCCTCGTCCAGGCCGGGAGCGTCGAACGGGTTGCGCCGGCGGCGATGCGGCAGCGACAGCAGCGCCGCCTGCCGTACGTCCTCGGTCAGCACGTCCGTACGGCCCGCCCACGCGGCCAGCGCCGACGCCGTCCGCGCGGTCACGATGTCCGCGCGCATGCCGTCCACCTCGAAGCCCGCGCACACGGCGGCGATCCGGCGCAGCGCCCCGTCGCCCAGCCGCACGGACGGCAGCAGCGCGCGGGCGGCGGCGATCCGCTCGCGCAGCGTCTCCTCCTCGGCGGCCCACTTGGCGGCGAACGCGGCAGGGTCCTCGTCGAAGGCGAGCCGGCGGCGGACGACCTCGACGCGCTCGTCGGGCTCGCGCGAGGCCGCGACCTCGACGGTCAGCCCGAAGCGGTCGAGGAGCTGGGGACGGAGCTCGCCCTCCTCCGGGTTCATGGTGCCGACGAGGAGGAAACGGGACGCGTGCCGGACGGAGACGCCCTCGCGCTCGACGGAGGAGACGCCGGTGGCCGCCGCGTCGAGCAGCGAGTCGACCAGGTGGTCGCCGAGGAGGTTGACCTCGTCGACGTAGAGGACGCCCCGGTGCGCGGCGGCGAGCAGGCCCGGCTCGAAGGCCTTCACGCCCTCGCCCAGCGCCCGCTCGATGTCGAGCGCCCCGACGAGCCGGTCCTCGGAGGCGCCGACGGGCAGCTCGACCATGCGGGCCGGGCGGGCGTCGCCGGGCCCGCCCGCGTGGGGCCCGTCCGGGCAGGTGGGGTCGGGGGCGGCGGGGTCGCAGGAGAACCGGCAGCCGTGGACCGTCACGACCTGCGGCAGCAGCGCCGACAAGGCTCGTACGGTCGTCGTCTTCGCCGTGCCCTTCTCGCCCCGTACGAGCACTCCGCCGATGGCCGGCGAGATCGCGTTGAGCAACAGGCCCAGCCGCATGTCGTCCATCCCGACGATCGCGGTGAACGGGTAGGTGGCCGGAGCCATCAGGTGTTACCCCCTTCGAGGGAATCGATCCGACTGGGCATGTCGGTGGTCGCCGGATCCTGCAGCGTGTCGCCGTGCCCCGCGCGGTCGGGGGTGAGCCGACGACGGTCCGGGCCCTGTCCGCCCTGTGGTTCTCTCTGCGCAGGCAGAGGTGGCGCCCCCGGCGGTATGAACGGGACGCCCTTCGGCACCCCGTCCTCGATCAGCCGCAGCAGCGCGTCCGTGTCCGCGTGTTCCTCGATCAGGTCGCCCAGCCGGTCCAGCTGTTCCTCCCGCAGCGCGGCGAACGACGTGTCCGGGGCCGGGACGAACGCCCTCCCCGCCGCCTCCGCGACGCGCCGCAGGAACGCCCGGCGGAAGCCGTCGCTCTCCAGGGAGCCGTGCCAGTGCGTGCCCCACACCGCGCCGACCCGGCAGCCGTCCAAGAACGGCTCGTCCCCACCCCGTACGTCCGCCACGCCGTGGTGGATCTCGTAGCCCTCCACGGTCTCGCCGAGGGCCGTACCCACCGGTCTCGCCAGGGTCTTCTCCGCCGCGAACCGGACCCGCACCGGCAGCAGGCCCAGCCCCTCGACCGTGCCCGCCTTCGACTCGACCTCGTCGTCGATCCGCTCGCCCAGCACCTGGAAGCCGCCGCAGATGCCCAGGACGGGGCGGCCCTCCGCCGCGCGCCGGGCCAGGGCGTCCGCCAGGCCGCGCTCGCGCAGCCACGCCAGCGCGCGCACCGTGCCGCGCGTGCCCGGCACGATCACCAGGTCGGCGTCGGCGAGCTCCTCCGCGCGGTCGACGAAGCGCACGACCACGCCCGGCTCGGCCGCCAGCGCGTCCACGTCCGTGAAGTTCGACATCAGCGGCACCGCGCACACCGCGACCCGCAGCACGTCCGCCCCGTGCGGCGGGGCCACCACCGACTCGCGCACCGCGCCCCGCAGGGAGACCCGCAGGCCGTCCTCCTCGTCGATGCCGAGGCCGTGCGCGAACGGCAGGACGCCGAACGTCCGCCGGCCCGTCAGCTCGTACAGCATGTGCAGACCCGGCTCCAGCAGCGTCACGTCGCCCCGGAACTTGTTGACGACGTAACCCGCTACCAGCTCCTGGTCCTCCGGCGACAGCAGCGCCGTCGTGCCGAAGAACGACGCG
The DNA here is from genome assembly GCF_000719265.1 of Streptomyces roseoverticillatus. Taxonomy (GTDB): domain Bacteria; phylum Actinomycetota; class Actinomycetes; order Streptomycetales; family Streptomycetaceae; genus Streptomyces; species Streptomyces roseoverticillatus. Next base: position 117,671 of record NZ_JOFL01000010.1, read on the forward strand.
AAGACGCCGCCCCGGTCGATGTCGCCGACCACGACCACGGGCAGCCGCGCCGCCCGGGCGATGCCCATGTTGACGATGTCGCTGCGCCGCAGGTTGATCTCGGCCGGGCTGCCCGCGCCCTCGCAGATGACCGCGTCGTGCGTGCGCCGCAGCTCCTCCAGGCAGTCGGTCACGGTGCCGAACAACTGCTCCTGGCGGCCCGCGTGGTAGCCGCGAGCGCTCAGCTCGCCGACCGGCTTGCCCATCAGGACGACCTGGCTGCTCCGGTCGCCGCCGGGCTTCAGCAGGACGGGGTTCATGAGCGCGCTCGGCTCCACGCGCGCCGCGGCCGCCTGCATGGCCTGCGCGCGGCCGATCTCCGCGCCCTCGCGCGTCACGAACGAGTTGAGCGACATGTTCTGCGCTTTGAACGGCGCGACCTTGACGCCCTTGCGGACCAGCCAGCGGCAGATGCCGGCCGTCACCACGCTCTTGCCCGCGTCCGAGGTGGTGCCGGCCACCAGCAGGCCCCCGCCCAGCGGGCCCCCGGGCCCGCTCCTGTCAGCCGTCACCGGCTCCTCCTTGCCGTTCTTGCCGTCGTCAACAGGCTGCCCACTGTGCGGGCCGCCACCGCTGTCCCCAGGGCCAGCAGCGCCACGCGGTGCGAGAGGCGTACCGCGCGCTCGATGTCGTCCGTCCGCACGGGGCGGTTCTCCCCGCCCAGGACGGGGCGGTGCTCCACCCGGCCCGCGTACGCGAGCGTGCCGCCCAGCCGCACGCCGAGCGCGCCCGCGAACGCGGCCTCCACGGGGCCCGCGTTGGGGCTGGGGTGGCGGGACGCGTCGCGCCGGGCCACGCGCCAGGCGCCCCGCGGGTCCGGGCCCGCGATGACGGCGAGGGCCGAGGTCAGGCGGGCGCCGGGCCAGCCGGCCACGTCGTCCAGGCGGGCCGAGGCCCAGCCGAAACGGCGGTAACGGGCCGACTTGTGACCCACCATCGCGTCGAGCGTGTTCACGGCCCGGAAGCCCACCAGGCCGGGCACGCCGCCGAGCGCGCCCCACACGAGGGCGCCGACGACGGCGTCGGAGGTGTTCTCGGCCACGGACTCCACGACGGCGCGGGCGATCTGCTGACCGTCCAGCGCCTGCGGGTCGCGGCCGCACAGGTGCGGCAGGCGCTCGCGGGCGACCTCCACGTCACCGGCGGCGAGCGCGCCCCCGATGGCGCGGGCCTCACGGCCCAGGGACGTGCCGCCGAGCACCGCCCAGGTGGCGGCGGCGGTCAGCGCGACGTCGGCGGTACGGGAACGGGAGGCGCGTACGGAACGGGCCAGCAGTGCGGCGCCCGCGGCCGCGCCTCCGGCGCACACCAGGGTGTGCAGGGCGCCACGGCCGCGGTCGTCACGCCACAGGCGCTGCTCAACGGCCTGCGCGGCGCGGCCGAACGCGGCGACGGGATGGCCGCGGCGCGGGTCGCCCAGGACGCGGTCACCGAGGTAGCCGAGGGCGGCGCCGCACGCGAAACCGATCGGATCGGCACGCATCGGATCAGACCGCCGTCACGCCTCGGCGGGGGGAGGGGGCTCTGCGGGGCGTTCGGTGGCGGGAGCCGGGCATGACGATGTGTCCTCACTCAGGGTCCGCGCCCTGGCTCGACGTGACCGGCGACCAGAGTCTCCTGGCTCCCGGATCCGCGCCGCCCCGGCCTTCCGGCTCGCCGCCGTGGCCATCGCGTGGGGAGACGCTCCCCGGTGACAGTGGCGGGACCGCGCCGGATTCGCACCGGCTTCCTCTGCTGTCGCCGTTTGGCTCCGGAAGTCCACCATGCGCCGCGGGCGCCGTCAACTCACGTCTGACCTGGGCCGAGCCGTTCCCGTGCCGGGTGCGGCCGACGTCTTTTACCGCCGCCGCGGCGAGCAACCACTGCGTGCGTGTCCGGCGGTGCCGAACCGGCCGTGGGTACGGCACCGCCGGTCACACCCGTGGTGGCTGATCGCCGTTGCGGCGGGAGTGCGTTGCGTGGCAACGAGTTGCAAGCCGGCACGCGAACGGCCGGGCCCCCTCAGGGACCCGGCCGTTCGAAGGCGAGCGCGGCGCTTACGCCACGATCAAGTAGATGCCGTACCCCACGGCCGCCGCGCACAGCGCGAAGCACGCGTACGCCCCGGAGCGCGCGAGCGCACTCGTACCCGCACTCGCACCCGGGTCCGCCGAGCCTCCCGTACGGGGCGACGTGCCCACGATGCCCAGGGTGAAGATGCCCACCAGGCCGACCGTCACCACGAGGCTGACGCCGAAGACCTGGCCGAGAGCTGCCCAGTCGATGTGCATGCGTTTCTTCCTTATGCCTTAGCTCGCCGCCGCGGCGGCGGCAGGAGCCCGCCCGGCCTCGGGGGAGGGGGAGACCGCGGCGGCCGGCGGGCCGGCCGGCGGCGGGGCGACGGCCTGGAGGGCCGCGGTGACGACACCGGCCGGCTCGGCGCCGGCGACGGCGTCGCGCGAGTCCAGGTCGTCGTGGGTGACGGGCTTGCGGCGCGAGGCCAGCCAGATCGCGCCGGAGACGGCGAGGCCGAGGACGGCGACCGTGGCGACGCCCCAGTCGCCCTGGTCGGCGAGGAGGGCCGCGCCACCGGCGACGAGACCGGCCGCGGGGAGGGTCAGGCCCCAGGCCATGACCATGCGCCCGGCGGTCGACCAGCGCACGACGCCGCCCTTGCGGCCGAGGCCCGCGCCCATGATCGAGCCGGAGCAGACCTGGGTGGTGGAGAGCGCGAAGCCGATGTGCGAGGAGGCGAGGATCACGGTCGCGGCGCCGGTCTGGGCGGCGAAGCCCTGCGCGGGCTTGATGTCGGTGAGGCCCTTGCCGAGGGTCTGGATGATGCGCCAGCCGCCCAGGTACGTGCCGAGCGCGATGGCGAGGCCGGCCGAGACGATGACCCACAGCGGCGGGTCGGAGTGCGGCGCGACGACGCCGCCGGCGACGAGCGCGAGGGTGATCACGCCCATGGTCTTCTGCGCGTCGTTGGTGCCGTGGGCGAGGGAGACCAGGGCGGCCGAGGCGATCTGCCCGGCGCGGTAGCCCTTGGCGGTGTCGCGCTCGTCGCGGCCGCGGGCGAGCCGGTAAGTGAGCCGGGTCGCGCACCAGGCGGCGAGGCCGGCCACGATCGGCGCGGCGACGGCGGGGATGAGGACCTTCATGACGACCTTGTCGGCGTTGACCGCGTCGAAGCCGACGGAGACGACCGTCGCGCCGATGAGGCCGCCGAAGAGGGCGTGCGAGGAGCTGGAGGGCAGACCGGCGAGCCAGGTCAGCAGGTTCCAGACGATCGCGCCGACCAGACCCGCGAAGATGATTTCCGGTCTGATGCCCGCGCTCTCATCGATGATTCCGCCGGAGATCGTCTTGGCGACCTCCACGGACAGGAATGCGCCGACGAGGTTCAGCACGGCCGACATCGCCACTGCCACCTTGGGCTTGAGGGCCCCGGTGGAGATGGTGGTGGCCATGGCGTTGGCCGTGTCGTGGAAGCCGTTCGTAAAGTCGAACACCAAGGCCGTGACGATCACGATCCCGATGAGAAGCGTGATGTGTTCCATTCACCCAGGCAATCAGCTCGATGGTCAGTACAGCGGGGACCGTAAAGACCTTGGGTGAACGGAAGGTGAACTGACCCGGGCAGGGCAGTGACGCGAACCGGAGGCGGGAAACGGATGCAGAGGGGTGGAGGACGGATGAGGGAGACCGAGCAGATCCGCCGGACGTGGGCCGATGTGGTGGAGGCGGCCCGCCGCACCACGGCCGACGGCCTCGTCGTGGGCACGTCGGGCAATGTCTCCGCCCGGGTCGGCAACGTGATCGTCGTCACACCGAGCGGCGTCCCGTACGACCGGCTGACCCCGCGCGACGTGGTCGCCGTCGACCCGGAGGGCCGCCGGCTCCTCGGCGACCTGGCCCCCACCAGCGAGCTCCCCCTGCACCTGGCGGTCTACCGCGCCACGGACGCCGCCGCGATCGTGCACACGCACGCCGTCCACGCCACGGCCGTCTCCACCCTCGTCGACGAGCTGCCGCTGATCCACTACATGGCCGGCGCCCTCGGCGGGCCGGTCCGCGTCGCCCCGTACGCCCTCTACGGCAGCGACGAGCTGGCCGCGCACGCCCTGGAGGCCCTCGCCGGCCGCACCGGCTGCCTCCTGCGCAACCACGGCACCCTCGCCTACGGCGCGGGCCTCGACCAGGCGTACGACCGCACCGCCCAGCTGGAGTGGATGTGCCGGGTCTGGCTCACGGCCTCCTCCGTCCCCGGCCGCGCCCCGGCGCTCCTCACCCTTGACCAGGCCTCCCGGGCCGCGGAGAAGCTCCGCGGCTACGGCTCGCAGCGCTGACCGCACGCACCGCGACGGCGGGCCCCGCGCGGCGAAGGCGTCCACTGGCCGTGGCCGCCCACCCCGCCCACACTGGAGGACATGGGCATACGGACCACGGCAGCCGTGGCCGCCGTCACCGCGGTCGGTGCCGGCGCAGCCGCCCTCGCGGCCGGCCGGTACGCCTCCGACGCGGCCCTGCGCGCGGCCCCCGGCGGCCCGCCGCCGGACCAGCCGCGGCTCACCGTCCACTCCGTCGACGGCGACCGCATCACCCTCACCCGCGACCAGGCCTCGCTGCGCCCGGGCACCTACGGGCTGACCGGGCGCGGCCTGCACGCCGTTGTGGGCCCCGTCGTCCAGGACGCGCCGCACGCCGCCGACGCCGTCGTCCGCCGCCTGGTGCGCGTCACGCGCGGCGCGCCGGAGCCGGGCGACCGGGTGTGGCTCACCCCGCAGGTCCACGCCGGGAACCCCCGCGACACCCTCGGCCTCGACCACGCCGACGTCACCGTCCCCGGCGAGCTCGGACCGCTCCCGGCCTGGTTCGTGCCCGCCGCCCGCGACACCTGGGTGATCGCCGTGCACGGCCTCGGCGCCACTCGCGAGCACCCCATGGTCGTCATGCCGTTCCTGCACCGCCTGCGGCTGCCGGTCCTCGCCCTCGCCTACCGGGGCGACCCCGGGGCGCCCCGCCCACCGGACGGAATCAGCCGTTTCGGGCTCGCCGAATGGCACGATCTCGCCGCTGCCGTCCGCTATGCCCTGGCCCACGGCGCCCGCCGGGTCGTCCTGCACGGCTGGTCCACCGGCGCCACCATGGCCCTGCTGGCCGTCAGCGACCCCGGGCTGCGCCCGCACATCAGCGGCGTCGTCCTCGACTCGCCGGTGCTCGACTGGCCGGCCGCCCTGCACGCCCTGGCCGCCGGCCGCGGCGTGCCCGGCCCGCTCCTCCCGCTCGCCGTGCACGCCGCCCGCGGCCGGACCGGAATGGCCCCCGACGGGCTCGGCCGGCTCCGGGACCCGGCCCGGCTCACCGTCCCCGCCCTCCTCGCCCACGGCCCCGACGACACCGTCGCCCCGTGGCACACGTCACGCGAACTCGCGGCCGCCCGCCCCGATCTGATCGTCCTGCACACCGTCCGCCGGGCCCCGCACGCCGCGATGTGGAACGCCTCCCCGGAGCGTTACGAAGAGGCGCTGCGGAGGTTCCTCATCCCCTTCATGTGACGCTCCCACAGCCCCCAAGCTGCCCTGATCCAGCGGCAGGAAGTGAATGGCGGACAGCTGGACAATTGATTCCGATTGGGTTTTCGGAGCGGCAGCGGCAAGACTGCTCCTGTGACGTCCCGTACTCCGCGCGACTCCCGGCTCAGACTTGTCCCCCGACAGCCGATCGCCGCTGCCCGCCGGGCCGTGGCCAACCGAGGCTCTCGCCCGGCGCCCCGCCCGCCGGCCGGCACCCCCGCCCCGGCCGAACTGGCCCGGCAGGCCAGAGACTGCCTCACCGGCGCGGTCCGCGTGGCCCGCTGGGCGGCCGGCGAGCGCGGCCGCGGCGCCACCTTGCGCCCCGGTACGACCGGGCTTTCCGCGGAGACGGCCGGGCGGGCCGCCGCGGCCCTGGGCCTGACGCCCCACCAGGTGCGCGCCGACTGGGATCGCGCCCGCCTCGCCGGGCTTGTCGAACTGCACGGCGGCACGGCCCGTCCCGGCTGGCGCATGCAGGCCTGGGACCGTGACGACGGCGCCGTCCTGCGCGGCTGGGTCGCCCTCTTCGACGCCTGGTCCCTGGCGCACCCGGCGCCCGCGGGCACCGACGCGACGGTCGCCGCCGAGGTCGTCGAGGCCGCGCCCCAGCTGCTGTCCGTCATGCACCTGTCGGCCGGGCCCGTGCCCGTAGCGATGCTCCTCGACCTGCTGCAGCAGCGCGTCGCCGAGATCCGCGCCGAGCGCTGCGAGGTCCCCTACGGCGGCCCGCCCGTCCCCGCCGTCCGGCCCGTCTCGATAGACGACGACCCGCTGGAGGAGCTCCTCGGCTGGGCGCTCGAAGGGCTCGCCTGCGTCGGCGCCCTGGTCATGCGCGGCGGCCCCGGGCCGCAGGCGGGGGCGGAGGCCGAGGCCGTGCTGACCCCGCTGGGCAACTGGGCGGTGTGGGTCAAGCTGGAGCAGATCTGCGTCGCCGCGCAGAGCCCCGCGGGCAACATCGAGCTGTCCGCCGAGGCCATGCTGCGCGGCTGCGCCGACCTCACCCCGGGCCCGGCCCGCGCCGAGTACCGCGCGTGGCTCGCCGCCCGTCCCGCCGGCAGCGCCCTGTGCGAGCTGCTGGACGCGGCCCGCGGGGACGACGCCCTCGTCCGGGGCCTGGCATTCGAGGCGCTGCGGGCGGTCGGCGCGGCCGCGGAGCCCGCCGTCCGGGCCGTGGTGGAGGAGCCGTGCCTGCGGCCGTACGCCCTGCTGTGGCTCGCCGAGCACGAGGGGCGGGACCCGGAGCAGGCGGCCGAGGTGCTCACCCGCGAGGAGGCCACCTGGCTGTGGGTGGACACGGCCGCCGCCGTCGCCGACCACGGCGAGAGCCGGCTGCTTGTGCGGCACCTCGACTCGGCGGTCCAGGGCACGGTGCCGGGGCTGCTGGAGGAGGTGCGGGCGGTGGGACATCCGCGCACGGTGCAGGTGCTGGTCGCCCTGGCGGCGGCCCACCCGGACCCGGCCTTGGCCAAGGCTGTCCGGAAAGCGGCCTTCCAGGTGCACACGGGCGGCGTCTGAGCGGCGCGCCCCGCCGCGCGAGGTGAGCCCGGCCCGCCCGGCCGGGCTCAGCCCGCCGGGACGTACGTCCCGAAGCTCCACACGTTTCCCTCCAGGTCCCGCGCCATGTAGTCCCGCGAGCCGTACTCCTGGTCCGTCGGCGGCATCAGGATCTCCACCCCGCCCTTCTGCGCTCGCCGGAAGTGCGTGTCGGTGTTCTCGACCACGACGTAGACGCCCACCGGCCCGCTCTCCCGCATGGCCTCGGCGAACACCCCCACCCGGCCCTTCGAACCGATCATCACCCTGCCGTTGCCGTAGGCGAGTTCGGCGTGCAGGACCGTGCCGTCCTCGCTCTCGTACAGGGCGGCCTGTGTGAAGCCGAACGCCTTGGTGAGCTGCTTGATCGCCGCCTTCGCGTCGCGGTAGAGCAGCGTGGGATAGATGCTCGGCGTGTGCGTGCCTGTCATCCGATGTCACTCCTTAACGGTTGCTCCCCGCTCAGCGGAACGTATTGCAGCGGGCCATGTCCCCGGTGCTGTACCCCGTGTTGAACCACTGCTGCCGCTGCGCGGCCGAGCCGTGCGTCCAGCTCTCCGGGGTCACCCGGCCCTGGAACTTCTCCTGGATGCGGTCATCGCCGACAGCCGCGGCCGCGGACAGGCCGTCGTCGATGTCCGCCTGCGTCAACCGGCTGATCAGCGGTCGCCCGGTGGACTTCTCGGGCGTCGTCGTGGCGTGCCGGGCCCAGACCCCGGCGTAGCAGTCGGCCTGCAGCTCGACCTTGACGGAGTTGCTCTCGGCGCCCGTGCGCCGGTCCTGGGCGCGGCCCAGCGTGCCCATCAGGTTCTGGATGTGGTGCCCGTACTCGTGCGCGACGACGTACGCCTCCGCGAACGGGCCGCCGGCGGCACCGAACTTGGTCCGCAGCTCGTTGAAGAACCCCAGGTCGAGGTAGACCTTGCGGTCGCCCGGGCAGTAGAACGGCCCGACGGCCGAGGACGCGGCCCCGCAGGCCGTACGGACCTGACCCGTGAAGAAGACGGTCGACGCCGGGGTGTACGTCCCGGAGCGGCGGCCGAACTCCTGGCTCCAGAACGACTGGGCGCTGTTGACCACGGCGACGATCCGGCAGTCCTCGCGGGTGTTGGCGTCGCGCCCCGTCCGGCAGTGCTGGTTGACCTGCGCGTCGCTGCTCGCCGTGCCGCCGGGCGCAGGCTCCGAGGTCAGCCCGAGCTCCTGCGGCCCGATGCCGAAGAACAGCCCCAGGACCAGGGCGATCAGGCCCACGATGCCGCCGCCGATCGTCACCCCGCCGCCCGGGATCCGGCCGCCGCGCTGGTCCTGGACCTGGGAGGTGTCCAGCCCCGCGTCGTCGTCGAACTGCATGCGCCCACCGCCTTCCCACCCCCTGAGTATCGGTGAATCGCGCCATATGTCGCTATTGCTCGGGTGTCCGGTCCGGCGTGTCGGCGGGGCCGGCCGGCGGCGCCCGGATATCCAGGACAAACGGTACGGAAGGAGTGCCCTCATGGCGACGGCGGACACGGTGCACGACGCTCACCGCACCCCCTTCCGGGCCGCCCTCGCGCTCCTCCTCGCCACCCTGCTCCCGGCCCTGCCGCCGGCCGCCGCGGCCCGCCACGAACGGCACGCCCCCTTCGGAGACCGCCTTACCCTGCACGCCGCCCGCCCCGCCGGTGCCGCCCGCCCGCCCCGGCTGCGCCTCGCGCGGGGCGGCCTTGAGGCGTACGACCCGGACACGGGCGCCCGCCGCTGGACGTACGCCCGCGAAGGCCACCGCCCGCTCCAGGCCGCCCGCCCCGCCCGCGGCGAGGCCGTCGCCCTCTGGGACGACGGCCTCGTCACCGGCACCACCCTCCACGGCCGCGCCCTCTCCGTCTGGCACCGCGGCGTCCCCGGCGCCCGGGGCCGGCCCGCGCCCGGCGCCCTCCACCTGCTCGGCACGCCGCCGGGCGCGGTGGCCGTCGTCACCCCGCGGCTCGTCACCGCGTACGGGCCCGGCGACGGCGACCTCCGCTGGCACCGCGAGGCGGGCCCCGGCTGCGCCTTCGACCCCACCCGCACGGCCCACCAAGCGGGCCTCCTCCTGATCGCCCGCCACTGCGCCCCGGGAACGCCCTGGACGTCCCGCATCGCGGCGGTCTCCGCGACGGGCCCGTTCGCTTAGCGGCGGGGCGACGGGGGGCCTTCGCCCGGGGTACCGGCGGATCCGCTGCCGCCGGCGCGGTGCTGTCGCCGCGGCAGACTCTTCCGCCACAACGGCGAGACGCCCGACGACGGCTACCGGCGATGCCGGGCCGGGCCCGGCCACCGGGAGGCCGGGGAGCCCGCTCGCGGGCTCGGCCGCGACCCGGGTCCGGGGCCGGAGTGCACCGGCCGCGCCGGCAAGGTCTCCGCCGCAACGGCGAGACGCCCCGCGGCGGCTACCGGCGGTGCCGCGCCGGGCCAGGCCGCTGCGCCCCGGCCAGGCTCGGTACGGCACCGCCGGAATCCACCGTCGCGGCTGATCACCGCTGCGGCGGAGGCATGCGTGCGGGGCACCCCCTGATCAATCTGCCGGTGCCGCCGGGCGCGGCGGAGCGGGGACGCGCAGCGCCCCCGCAACGGCTCTGTGCCCCGGCGGAGCCAGGACGCCGCCCGGCCCCGGAAGCCGGTTGCGCTTCACCGTTAGACTGATGGGTATGGCATTCCTCCTCGTGCATTAGACGGCGTCGGCCGCCGCCCGCCCGCGCCCGCAGAGGCGCGCCCCCGCGCGCGGCCGAGTTCACTCCCGTCCCCACCGCCGTCCACCACGCCCTGGAGTAATCCCCGTGATCACCGCTTCCGGCATCGAGCTGCGCGCCGGCGCCCGCATCCTCATCGAGAACGCGTCCTTCCGTATCGCCAAGGGCGACCGCATCGGCCTCGTGGGCCGCAACGGCGCGGGCAAGACCACCCTCACCAAGTGCCTGGCCGGCGAGGGCATGCCCGCGGGTGGCACGATCTCCCGCTCCGGCGAGGTCGGCTACCTCCCGCAGGACCCCCGCACCGGCGACCTCGACGTCCTCGCCCGCGACCGCATCCTCTCCGCGCGCGGCCTGGACGAGGTCCTCCGCAAGATGCGCGAGAACGAGGACCGGATGGCCAACGGCAAGGGCGCCACCCGCGAGAAGGCGATGAAGAAGTACGAGCGCCTGGAGACGGAGTTCCTGACCAAGGGCGGCTACGCCGCCGAGTCGGAGGCCGCCACCATCGCCGCCGCGCTGAGCCTGCCCGACCGGGTGCTCGGCCAGCCCCTGCACACCCTCTCCGGCGGCCAGCGCCGCCGCGTCGAGCTCGCCCGGATCCTCTTCTCCGACGCCGACACCCTGCTCCTCGACGAGCCGACCAACCACCTCGACGCCGACTCGATCGTCTGGCTGCGCGACTACCTCAAGACGTACCGCGGCGGCTTCATCGTGATCTCCCACGACGTCGACCTCGTCGAGACCGTCGTCAACAAGGTCTTCTACCTGGACGCGAACCGCTCGCAGATCGACGTCTACAACATGGGCTGGAAGCTGTACCAGCAGCAGCGCGAGGCCGACGAGAAGCGCCGCAAGCGCGAGCGGCAGAACGCCGAGAAGAAGGCCGCGGCCCTCAACTCGCAGGCCGACAAGATGCGCGCCAAGGCGACCAAGACCGTCGCCGCGCAGAACATGGCCAAGCGCGCCGAGCGCCTGCTGTCCGGCCTCGAAGCGGTACGGGTCTCCGACAAGGTCGCCAAGCTCCGCTTCCCCGACCCCGCGCCGTGCGGCAAGACCCCGCTGATGGCGGAGGGCCTCTCCAAGTCCTACGGCTCGCTCGAGATCTTCACCGACGTCGACCTGGCCATCGACAAGGGCTCCCGCGTCGTCATCCTCGGCCTCAACGGCGCCGGCAAGACCACGCTGCTGCGCCTGCTCGCGGGCGCCGAGAAGCCCGACACCGGACAGGTCATCGAGGGCCACGGCCTGAAGATGGGCTACTACGCCCAGGAGCACGAGACGCTCGACCCCGAGCGCACCGTCCTGGAGAACATGCGTTCCTCCGCGCCCGACCTGGACCTCGTCGAGGTCCGCAAGACGCTCGGTTCGTTCCTCTTCTCCGGCGACGACGTCGACAAGCCGGCCGGCGTGCTCTCCGGTGGCGAGAAGACCCGCCTCGCGCTGGCGACCCTGGTCGTCTCGTCCGCCAACGTGCTGCTCCTCGACGAGCCCACCAACAACCTCGACCCGGCCAGCCGTGAGGAGATCCTCGGCGCCCTGCGCACCTACAAGGGCGCGGTCATCCTCGTCACCCACGACGAGGGCGCGGTCGAGGCCCTCGAACCCGAGCGCATCATCCTGCTGCCGGACGGCGTCGAGGACCTCTGGGGCCCGGACTACGCGGACCTGGTCACGCTCGCCTGATCCGGGGCCGTGACGGCCGTCGTCCTTCCGCGGCTCCCGCGGCCTCCCGCGGCCTCCCGCGGCCTTCCCCGCGGCCGCCCACCCGAGCCCTGGCCCGTGCCCGGGCGCTCCGTAGCGCTCCGTGACGGCGTGATCGGTGCCGTCCCGATCATTCGGCCGACGGGTGATCCATCATCTGAGTGAGTGCGGCTCGTACCCCGCTGTCACCCGCTGCCCCGGCGCACGACCCGTGCCATGCGCCGGGGCGTTCGCACCTCCGGTCGGGAGTGCCCCGTCTGACCTGCCCCTTCGCTACGCCACCCGTACGGCCGTACGAGCGCGACCGTTCGGAATTACCTGCTCCGAGGCCTGTGAACGCCGGAAATCGGGGCCGCCGGGGGCCGCGGACTTCTCATGGACCTTGTCGAATGGGTGGCCAGGAGGCCGTATAGGGGTGATCATGAGAGTCAAGAGGCGCATCTCCCATGAGGAGGCACGGGTGGCCGAGACTCTGAAGAAGGGCAGCCGGGTGACCGGCGCCGCGCGCGAGAAGCTCGCGGCAGACCTGAAGAAGAAGTACGACTCCGGTGCGAGCATCAGGGCGCTGGCCGAAGAGACCGGCCGCTCCTACGGCTTCGTTCATCGGATGCTCAGTGAATCCGGCGTGATCCTCCGGGGTCGCGGCGGAGCGACGCGCGGCAAGAAGGCCGCCTCGGCCTGACGCCCCGCGCACCCAGGGCACCGACAGTGTGGGCAGTGCCACCCGGTCGGTCGAGCAGTCGGCCGGGTGGTTACTGTGCAGTCACCTACTGTGCAGTAGCCCGATCGGAGGCCCTTCGATGACCGCCCCCAACGACAAGACTCTGCTCGACACCCTGCTCGACCGTGACGGCGTCCGGCTCACCGTGGACGACGCGGTGGCCACCGTCACCCTCACCAACCCCGCCAAGCGCAACGCCCAGTCGCCCGCGCTCTGGCGGGCCCTGACCGAAGCCGGACGGCTGCTCCCGGGCAGCGTCCGGATCGTCGTGCTGCGCGGCGAGGGCCAGTCCTTCTCCGCCGGACTCGACCGGCAGGCCTTCACCCCCGAGGGCTTCGAGGGCGAGCCCTCCTTCATCGACCTGGCCCGCGGGAGCGACGAGGCGCTCGACGCCGAGATCTCCGCGTACCAGTCCGCGTTCACCTGGTGGCGGCGCAACGACATCGTCTCCATCGCCGCGGTCCAGGGCCATGCGATAGGCGCCGGCTTCCAGCTTGCGCTCGCCTGTGACCTGCGGGTCTGCGCGGAGGACGTGCAGTTCGCCATGCGCGAGACCAGCCTGGGCCTGGTGCCGGACCTCGGCGGCACGCAGCCGCTGGTCTCCCTCGTCGGCTACGCCCGCGCGCTGGAGATCTGCGCCACCGGCCGCTTCGTGCGCGCCGCGGAGGCCGAGCGCGCCGGGCTCGCCAACCTCGTGGTGCCGGCCGGCGAGCTCGACGGCGCCGTCCACGACCTCGCCGCGGCGCTCCTCGCCGCCCCGCGGGACGCCGTCGTCGAGACCAAGGCGCTGCTGCGGGGCGCGGCCGGGCGCACGTACGACGAGCAGCGGGCCGCGGAGCGGGCCGCGCAGGGGCGGCGGCTGCGGGACCTGGCGGGCGTGGGGGAGTAGCGGAGGGCCGGCGTCAGGGGGTCGCGTTCGGTTCAGCCCCGGACGCGGACCCCGTAGCGGGTGCGCAGCACGCGCAGCTCCCAGTACGACACGGCCGTGACGGACAGCGGGCCGCCGAGGAAGGCGGCGATCTGCACGCCCAGCGGCCCGTTCGGCAGGCCGTCACCGAGCTGGGCGACGTTCAGCACCCACACGAGGACGGCCGTGAGGACGGCCGGCAGGGCGGCGTGGACGTCGGCCGTGTTGAAGGCGTAGCGGGCGGCGGCGCCCGAGGCGAAGAAGAGGAAGGATCCTGCCCAGATCAGCAGGGGGATGCCTGCGATCAGGACGGCCAGGAAGATCACGGCCTGGAGCACGAGGATCCCCTCCAGCGCCTTGCTCAGCGCGAGGAGGAGCAGCACCGCACCGACCGCGCCGATCGGTATGCCCAGGTACCAGCCGATGGCCTTGAGCGGGTAGCGCAGCCGTGAGCGCAGCATGGGGCGGTGCTGTGACGGTGCGTACCAGATGAATCCGGCGATCACGAGCGGGCCGACGAGGATCAGCACGAGGGGCGCCAGGAACAGCTTGGTGAAGCCGTCCTCGAACACGGCGCTCCAGCCGCCGTCCACGCCGTAGACGGATATCAGCAGGAACGTGGTGAGCGCGCCGGCGACGGCCCGCGCCTTCTGGACGCGGCCTATGACGGGGTCGATGACCCGGCCGGGGCTGGGGGCGGCGAAGATGCCGTTGGCGTGGCGGCGGGCGTGGCGTGCGAGGCTCAGCCCGTTGCCGGTCAGCAGATGTCTCAGCGCCATGCGGATTTCCCCCTGTGGTGCGGTGTCGCTTCGTCGAGTCGTCAAGATTTCCGCGGAAGCTCGTCCAGGGCTTACGCGACGCCGATCACGCGGATGCGCACGCCATGCCGTGCCGCTCTCCGGGGGATGCCGCCGCCCCGCCGCCTTGATCGATCAAGGCGGGATTCTATCGCTGTGAGCATGACAGCCGGGGCCGGTGGCGGCCCCTGTGGCCTGCCTCGATGCCGTCGCACGCCGGGCGCGTAGCCGGACCGGCGGCTCACTCCGGCCGTGGCCCGCTCCGGTCGTTTCCCCCGGATCCCCCGAGCGGTCCGGGGAATGCGCACCTAAGGTGGCAAAGGGAGCCCACAGCCCATGGCCCGTAGCCGAGAGAGGCGAATGGACGATGAGCGAGACCGTGCACAGCAGCGAGAGCGTTCCGACCGCCCCGGCCGACCGCGGCCGCACCACGATCGCCGACGGGGTGGTGGAGAAGATAGCCGGGCTCGCGGCCCGCGACGTCGTCGGCGTCCACGCGATGGGCAGTGGCCTCTCGCGGACGTTCGGGGCCGTCCGGGACCGGGTGCCGGGCGGCAGCAGGTCGGTCGCGCGCGGCGTGAAGGCCGAGGTCGGCGAGGTCCAGACGGCCCTCGATCTGGAGATCGTCGTGGACTACGGGGTGGCGATCGCCGACGTCGCCCGGTCCGTGCGGGAGAACGTCATCGGGGCGGTGGAGCGGATGACCGGGCTGGAGGTCGTCGAGGTCAACATCGCCGTCACCGACGTGAAGCTGCCCGACGAGGAAGAGGACGAGCCGGAGCCGAGGCTTCAGTAGGTCCGGTCCCGTCTTCAGTGGAGGAGCTCGCGATGAGCATGGCCGTGGTCGGCCTGATCGCCGGTATGGCGCTCGGGTTCGCCGGGTACTTCGGCGGGTTCGGGGCGTTTCTGCTCGTAGCCGCCCTCGGGGCGCTCGGGTTCGTGGTGGGCCGCTTTCTCGACGGGGACCTGGATCCGGGGGAGTTCTTCCGGACGCGGGACCGGGACGGGCGGCGGCGGTGACGCTTCCGGCAGGTGAGCGCGGGGCGACCCGGATCGCGGACCGCGTGGTCGCGAAGATCGCTTCGCAGGCGGCCCGGGAGGCGCTGGGCGCTGCCGTGGCGCGGGGGTTCGGTGCTGCGGGCGGGGCCGGTGCCGGGCCGCCGTACGCCGACGTCACCGTGCACGACGACATCGTCCGGGTGCGCGTCGCCGTCGAGCTCGGCTATCCCTCGGACATCGGGGCGCAGTGCGGTGAGGTGCGGCGGCGGATCGCCGAACGGGTGAAGGCCCTGGCGGGGATGGACGTGCCGGAAGTGGCCGTCACCGTGGAGCGGCTGCACTCCGTGCACACGGTGTCGGCGGGGCGGGAGCGGGTGCGGTGAGCGGGATCGAGGGCGGGGGCGGAGGCGGCGGGATCGAAGGCGGGGGCGGCGAGGCCGGGGGCGGGGTCCCGGGTGCCCGGCGGTTCTGGGCCGTGCGGCGGGTGCCCGCCTTTCTGGTGGCCGCCGTGGTCCTGGGGGCGGCCGGACTCCTGCTGTACGACGTCGCCGCCGTCCGCGCGCACCGGCCGGCGATGGAGTGGCGGCGGCGACTGGCCCACGAGCTCGCCACGCGGCCCCTCGGGGACGGGTGGGTCGTGGGGGGTGCTGTCGTCGCCGTGGTCGTCGGGCTGTGGCTGGTTCTCCTCGCCGTCACGCCCGGGCTGCGGTCCGTGCTGCCCATGCGGCCCGGCCGCGCCGACCTCCGCGCCGGGATCGACCGGCGCGCCGCGGCGCTCGTCCTGCGGGACCGGGCCATGGAGGTGTCCGGAGTGCAGTCCGTACGGGTCAAGGTGGGGCGCCATCGCGTGAACGTACGGGCGCAGTCCCACTTCCGGGACCTCGACGACGTACGGGCCGACGTGAAGGGCGTGATGGTGGAGGGAGTGCGCAAGCTGGGGCTTGCGCGGGAACCCGGGGTGTCGGTGCGGGTCGGCCGGCCGGCGAAGAAGTGAGAAGAAGTGAGGGGCGGCGTGCGGTGTTGAGGGGCGTGCGGTGTTGAAGGGTGTCAACCGGGTGCTGGTGGGCGCGGCCGGAGTCGTACTCGTGGGGCTCGGGGCGGCCGTGCTGGTCGGCTCGCTCGATCTCCAGCGGCGGTGGGGCCTCACCCTGCCGTCGGCCTGGCCGTTCGACGGGCCGCGGGACGTGCTGCTGAGCCGGGCCGCGCAGACCAAGTGGCGGGGCGAGGGCTGGTGGTGGCCCGCCGTCATCGCCGGGCTCGGCGTCGTGGTGCTGCTGGCGCTGTGGTGGCTGCTGGCACAGGTGCGGCGGCGCCGGCTGCGGGAGCTCGTCGTGGACTGCGGGGACGGCGAGGAGGCGGTGCTGCGGGGGAGAGCGCTGGAGGAAGCGGTGTGCGCCGAGGCGGAGGCGCAGGAAGGGGTGGAGCGGGCGCTGGTCGCGTTGCTGGGGCGGCGGACGGCGCCGGAGGCGCGGGTGGGGCTGACGCTGGCGCCGCACGCGTCGCCGGCGGTGGCGCTGTCGCGGCTGGACGGTGAGGCGCTGGAGCACGCGCGGGTGTCGGCGGGGGTGGGGCGGTTGCCGGTGGAGGTACGGGTGCGGGCGGTTCGGCACCGGGCCGAGCGGGTGGGGTGACGGGGCGGCCCCGGCACCTCCCGGCTCGTCGCCCGGTGACCGCCGGTCTCAGAATCCGTGGTGCGCGCCGCCGTCCACCGGCAGCATCACGCCGGTGAGGTAGGAGGCCGCGGGGGAGAGGAGGAAGGCTGCGGCCTTGCCGAATTCCTGCGGGGTGCCGTAGCGGCCCAGGGGGATCTGCGCCGCGTGGTGTTGCCGTGTTCTTTGAGGGTCGTCCGAGAGCGCGTCCAGTTCTCTGACCCTGTCCGTGTCGATGCGGTGGGGGAGGAGGCCTATGACGCGGATGCCCCGCGGGCCCAGTTCCGCGGAGAGGGACTTCGCGAAGCCGGCCAGGCCCGGGCGGAGGGCGTTGGAGATGGTCAGGCCCGGGATCGGCTCGTGGACCGATGCCGAGAGGACGAAGCCGATCACGCCTCCTCCGGAGAGTTCGCGCGCGGCGGTGCGGGCCATGCGGATGGCGCCGAGGAAGATCGTGTCGATGGCCCGTTGCCATTGGTCGTCGCTGACGTCCGCCGCGGTTCCCGCGGGCGGGCCGCCCACGCTGATGAGGATGCCGTCGAAGCCGCCGAAGTGATCGCGGGCCGCGGCGATCACGCGGTCCGGGGTGGCGGGGTCGGCGTTGTCGGCCGCCACTCCGAGGGCGTTGGGGCCCAGGGCCGTCGCGGCGGATCGTGCGGATTCCTCCGTGCGGCCGGTCACCACGGCCTTGGCGCCGTCGGCGATGAGTTCCTGCGCGGTGGCGTTGCCGAGGCCTCTCGTGGCCCCGGTGAGGACGTACGCGCGGTCTTTCAGTCCTAGATCCATGGGGTCAGTCTTGCGGAGAGAAGAGGGTGAGGGCGGCGTTGACCAGGCCGATGTGACTGAACGCCTGGGGGTGGTTGCCCAGGTGGCGCAGGGCGTCGGGGTCGTACTCCTCGGCCAGGAGGCCGACGTCGTTGCGGAGGGAGAGGAGCCGTTCGAAGAGGGTGCGGGCCTCTTCGGTGCGGCCGGTCCTGTGCAGGGCCTCGGCCAGCCAGAAGGAGCAGGCCAGGAAGGCGCCCTCGTTTCCGGGGATGCCGTCCATGGGCTTGAGGTCGGTGGTGTAGCGGCGCAGGAGCCCGCCGTGGGAGAGCTCGCGGCGGACCGCGTCGACGGTGCCGGTGACGCGGGGGTCGCCGGGCGGGAGGAAGCCGACGCGGGGGATGAGGA
Organism: Streptomyces roseoverticillatus; assembly: GCF_000719265.1. Taxonomy (GTDB): domain Bacteria; phylum Actinomycetota; class Actinomycetes; order Streptomycetales; family Streptomycetaceae; genus Streptomyces; species Streptomyces roseoverticillatus. Next base: position 135,450 of record NZ_JOFL01000010.1, read on the forward strand.
GCGTGGCGGCGTCGAGCTCGCGGGAGCCGTAGGACTGGGTGAAGGTGTTGCGCTCGGCGTCGAAGCCCCGTTCGCAGACCTCGCGGTGGACCTCGTCGCGCATGGCGCGCCAGCCGTCGAGGTCGCCGTCCAGGCCGGGCTCGGCTTCGAGGGCGCGGACGGCGCGGTCGGCGGCGACCCAGGCCATGACCTTGGAGTGGACGAAGTGCCGGCGGGGGCTGCGGATCTCCCAGATGCCTTCGTCGGGCTCGCGCCAGTGGTCCTTGATGTACTCCATCAGGCAGCGCTGGAGCTTCCACTCGTGGGGCTTGGCGGGCAGGCCCCAGCGGCGGCAGAGGTGGAGGGAGTCCATGACCTCGCCGTAGACGTCGAGCTGGAGCTGTTTGACGGCGCCGTTGCCGACGCGGACGGGGGCGGAGCGCTCGTAGCCGGTGAGCCAGGGCAGCTCGGTCTCGGTCAGCCGGCGCTCGCCGGCGAGGCCGTACATGACCTGGAGGTCGGCGGGGTCGCCGGCGGCGGCGCGCAGGAGCCAGGCGCGCCAGGCGGCGGCCTCGTCGCCGTAGCCGGCGGAGAGGAGGGCGCCGAGGGTGAGGGTGGAGTCGCGCAGCCAGCAGTAGCGGTAGTCCCAGTTGCGGACGCCGCCGATCTCTTCGGGGAGGGAGGTGGTGCAGGCGGCGGCGATGCCTCCGGTGGGGGCGTAGGTGAGGGCCTTGAGGGTGATCAGGGAGCGGACGACGGCTTCGCGGTGGGGGCCGTCGTAGGTGCAGCGGCCCGCCCACTCGCGCCAGTCCTCCAGGCTGTGGCGGAGGGCTTCGTGGGGGTCGACGAGGGCGGGGCGGGGCTGGTGGGAGGGGTGCCAGGTGAGGACGAAGGCGACCTTGTCGCCGGCGGAGACGGTGAACTCGGAGCGGGTGCTGAAGTCGTGGCCGTACGTCCTGACGGGGGGCTCGCTGCGCAGCCAGGCGGAGTCGGGGCCGGCGACGGCGACGCGGTGGCCGTCGGAGCGCCGTATCCACGGGACGACGCTGCCGTAGTCGAAGCGCAGGCGGAGGACGCCGAGCATGTCGACGCTGCCGGAGACGCCCTCGACGATGCGGACGACGTCGGGGGCGCGGTCGCGCTGGGGCATGAAGTCGGTGACCTTGACGGTGCCGTCGGCCGTTTCCCAGACGGTTTCGAGGACGAGGGAGTCCGGGAGGTAGGAGCGGCGGGTGCAGGGGGTGCCGGGGCCGGTGCCGGCGGGGGCCAGGCGCCAGTGGCCGTTGTCCTCGTCGCCCAGGAGGGCGGCGAAGCAGGCGGCGGAGTCGAAGCGGGGCAGGCAGAGCCAGTCGACCGAGCCGTCGCGGCCGACCAGGGCGGCGGTCTGGAGATCGCCGATGAGCGCGTAGTCCTCGATGCGTGCTGCCACGCGGAGCGTCTTCCCGCGAGCCGGGAAGGCTACTCGGGGGTGGCGGCTGTACGGGCTACGTCCGGTTGCACGGCGGGCGCGGTGGAGGCGGTTCCGGCGGCGCGGTCGCGGCGCTCGCGGCGGACGAGGATGATCCAGCCGACGGGCACGAAGGCGGCGAAGAGCCACCACTGGACGGCGTAGGCCATGTGGGGGCCGATGCTGTCGTGGTCGGGGGCCGCCACGGGCTCGGGGCCCTTGGTGCCCGGGTCCGGGTCGGTGAGCTCGATGTAGCCGCCGAGGACGGGGCGGTGCAGGGACTGCGCCTGGCGCTCGCTGTTGATGCGCATGACCTGACGGGGCGGCAGGCCGCGGGTGTCCTTGATGCCGCTGGAGTCGGTCTCGTCGGCGCGCAGCCGGCCGGTGACGGTGACCTTGCCGGAGGGCGGGGCGGGGACCTCGGGGAACTTCGTCAGGTCGCCGGTGGAGGGGATCCAGCCGCGGTTGACGAGGACGGCCGGTCCGTCGGCCTTGTCGGTCAGGAGGAGGGGGCTGAGGACCATGTAGCCGGACTTGCCGTCGGCGTCGGTCCGCAGCCGGACGACGACCTCGCCCTTGGTGTCGAAGGTGCCGCTCGCGGTGACCCGGCGCCAGACGTCGTCGGAGACGTCCTTGCCGGGCGCGGACAGCTCGGTCACCGGCACCGGGTCGGCGGCGAGACTGCGGGCGACGAAGTCGTTGCGCGCGACCCGGTGCTCGTGGCGGTGGAACTGCCAGAAGCCCAGTTTGATCATCACCGGGATGAGGACGAGCCCCACGAGGGTGAGGATCACCCACTGCCGGGACAACAGGAAGCGGTACACGTATTTGACGGTACCTGGCCCGGTTCGCCCCGGGTGCAGTGGGTGGCTCCCGTCAGGAGGCGGGGGCGGGCACCACGTGGGAGAGCAACTGGACGAAGGCGGCCTCGTCGATCACCGGCGTGCCGAAGGAGCGGGCCTTGGTGGTCTTGGTCGTGGGGGAGTCGGGGTCGTTGGTGACCAGCACGCTGGTGAGGCGGGAGATGCTGGTCGCGATGTGCAGCCCCGCCTCGATGGCGCGGTCCTCCAGCAGCTCGCGGTCGATGGAGGTGTCGCCGGAGAAGGCCACCCGCATGCCCTGAATGAGCTGTTCGCCCTCTTTGTATCGCCCGGGGTTGGGGTACGGGCAGGCGGGGCGCTTACGGCTCGGCCGCCAGGAGCCGGGCGTGCTGTACGAGCGCTGATTCCCGATATATCCCGCAGGGCGGGGGTTTGCCGGCCCGTCGGACCACTCCGTGAGCGGCTGGCAGGCGAGCAGCGGCAGCCGCAGATCGGCCTCGGCGGCGAGGTGCAGGCTCGGCCGGAAAGCCTCGGCGAGCACGCGGGCGTCGTCGAGCGCGTGGTGGGCGCGCTCCTGCACGACGCCGTAGTGGGCGGCGAGCGACTCCAGCTTGTGGTTGGGCAGCGGAAGCTGCAGCTCCTTGGAGAGCGCGATGGTGCACAGCCGCTGCCGGACGGGCGCGGTCACCTGGGCGCGGGCGTACTCGCGGGCGATCATCGACCAGTCGAAGGCGGCGTTGTGCGCCACGAGGACGCGGCCTTCGAGGCGCTTGGCGAACTCGTCCGCGATCTCGGGGAAGAGCGGCGCGGAAGAGAGCACGGAGGTCGTCAGCCCGTGGATCCACACGGGCCCCGGGTCGCGCTCGGGGTTGACCAGCGTGTACCAGTGGTCCTCGACCCCGCCGCGGGCGTCCAGCTGGTAGACCGCCGCGGACACTATCCGGTCGTCCCGGGCGAGCCCGGTGGTCTCCACGTCGACGACCGCGTACCCCTCGGGGTACGCGGCCGGCCACGGAGTCGGAGCAGCGGCTGCGGTCTGGTCTTCGAGCATGGTCAGAAAGAATACGGGGGCGCACTGACAGCTACCGGAGCGGGCGGGGAGTCCGGGGCGAGGCGTCCGGGTGGGAAGAGTTCCGCGCCACGGATGCGAGTGGTGTGCCGGACCGTGATGGTGAGGCGTTCGAGCGGGGCCGCGGGGGTCAGGCCGACGGGCTCCGTTCCTGTGGTGCCGCAGGCCGTCAAGCGGAGTGTGGTGAGGGCCGGCAGCTCGGCCGGAGGGGCGGGGAGAGGCCGGGCCGCCGGTCGAGGCCGTCAAGCGCGATGGAACGAGCGTCACCGGAGAGAGTGAGCTCGGTGAGCTGCGGGCCGACGGGAATGTCCGATGTCCTCCCGACCGCGCGGCAGAGCCACCACCCCGTGCTCCCCCTCCCCGAACCTCCGGTAACACAATTCGATACCGAAGGGTAACTACCCCTAGCGGCACGCCTGATGACGCGCCTATCGTGCGCCCATGCCGCACCTTCCCGATGTCGTGCTGTGGTCCATACCCGCCTTCCTCCTGCTCACCGCACTGGAGCTGGTGAGCTACCGGCTGCGCCCCGCCGAGGAGACGGGCGACGCGGGCTACGCGACCAAGGACGCGGCGACCAGTATCGGAATGGGCGCCGGCAGCCTCGTCTTCGACGCGCTGTGGAAGATTCCGATCGTCGCCGCCTACACCGCCCTCTACGAGCTCACGCCGCTGCGCGTCCCCGTGCTGTGGTGGACGCTCCCGCTGATGCTGCTCGTGCAGGACTTCTTCTACTACTGGTCGCACCGCGGGCACCACGTCATCAGGATCTTGTGGGCCTGCCACGTGGTGCACCACTCCAGCCGGAAGTTCAACCTCACCACCGCGCTGCGCCAGCCCTGGACGACGCTGACCGTGTGGCCGTTCTACCTGCCGATGATCGCCGCGGGCGTGCACCCGGCCGCGCTGGCCTTCTGCTCGTCGGCCAACCTCGTCTACCAGTTCTGGGTGCACACCGAGCGGGTCGGGAAGCTGCCCGGGCCGTTCGAGTACGTCCTGAACACGGCCTCCCACCACCGCGTCCACCACGCCTCCCAGGGCGGATACCTGGACCGCAACTACGGCGGGATCCTCATCGTCTGGGACCGGATGTTCGGCTCCTTCGTGCCCGAGGGCGAGAAGCCGGTGTACGGGCTGACCAAGAACATCGACACGCACAACCCGCTGCGCGTCGCCACCCACGAGTACGCCGCGATCGCCCGCGACCTGCGCGCCGCGCGTGACTGGCGGGAGCGGCTGGGGAGGGTGTTCCGCGGGCCGGGCTGGCAGCCGGCGCCCCGGGAGGAAGCGCCCGTCACGGCCGCCGAGGCCGTTCCCGCGCACGAGCACGCCGCGTGAGCCCCTCCCGCGCCTTCCCCGTCCTCTTCGGTGCCGTCGCCCTCGCCCACCTCGGCGCCCTGCTGGCCGGGTCCGCCGTCGCGCTCGTCACCAAGCCCGCCCTGATGCCCCTGCTCGCGGCGTACGTCCTCACGCGCGGCGGGCCGCGGCTGCTCGCCGTGGCGCTGCTGTTCGGATGCGGCGGCGACGTGCTCCTGCAGATCGGCGGGGATCTGCCGTTCCTGCTCGGCATGGCGTCGTTCGCCGCCGGGCACGGCTGCTACCTCGTGCTGTGCTCGCGGCACGGCAGCCCCGGCGGCGCCCGCACCCGCCGGCTGGCCGCCGGCTACGGGGCGGCCTGGCTCGTCACCGTCGCGCTGCTGTGGCCCGGCCTGGAGGCCGGGCTGCGGGTGCCCGTCGCGCTCTACAGCCTGCTGCTCGTCACGATGGCACTGTGCGCGACCCGTACGCTGCCGCTCGCCGCGGCGGGCGGGGCGCTGTTCGTCGTGTCGGACACCCTGATCGCCACCGGCGTCGCCGGCTGGCCCCAGGCGCCCGCCGCCCAGTTCTGGGTGATGCTCACCTACATCGGCGCGCAGCTCCTGCTCGCCGAGGGGCTTCTGCGCAGCGCGGAAGGGGCCGGGCGGACGCCCGGCCCCTCCTCGGACGAGCGCCGGCGTCAGCGCACCGCGTCCAGGGCGTCGACGATGCCGTAGCCGTAGAAGCCGTTGACGGGCTTCGTGCCGGTGCAGACGGCGTCCACCTTGCCGTCGCCGTCACCGTCGTACGGGGCCGTCGGGCAGCCGGGGTTGTCGGCCTGCGCCTTGAGGAGCCACTGGATCTCCTGCGGGGACGACTTGGGGTGCGCGCTCTTCAGCAGCGCCGCCACGCCGGCCACGTGCGGACCCGCCATCGAGGTGCCCTGCAGGAAGCCCCAGTCGCCGCCGGGCAGCGTGGAGAGGATGCGGCCGTCCTTCCCGGGCAGGTCCGGGACCTGGTACTTGTCGCCGCCGGGAGCCGCCACGTCGATCTGGCCCAGGCCGTAGTTGGAGTAGTACGACTTCTGGCCCTTCGCGCCGGTCGCCGAGACGGTGACCACGCCGGGCAGCTGCGCCGGGACGTCGAGGCAGACGGACGGGTCGATCTTGCGCTTCTGCGCCGGGCGGCCCTTGTCGTTCGGGCTGGAGTCGTCGGCGATCTCCTTGGCGGCCAGGTCGAAGTTGGAGTTGCCGGCCGAGGCGACGTTGACCGTGCCCTTGTCCTGGGCGTACTTCGCCGCGCGGGCCACCGACTCGGCTATCGCCTTCTGGTCGGGGTCGTCGGCGCAGTTGAACATCCACGGGTCGACGTAGTAGCTGTTGTTCGTCACCGCTATGCCGTGCTCGGCGGCGAAGACGAAGGCGCAGACCACGCTCTCCGCGTAGAACAGGCTGTCCTTGTTGGAGACCTTGAGCGCCGAGACCTTGACGTTCGGGGCGACGCCCGCGATGCCGACGCCGTTGCGGGCCGCGGCTATCGTGCCGGCGACGTGCGTGCCGTGGTAGTCCTTGGCCGGGTCGTACGGGCGCCAGGCGCCGGGCGTGGTGTCGGCCTTGCCGCTGACGCAGCTCGCCGACTGGGCCGGGGAGAAGTTCGGGGCGAGGTCCGGGTGGGTGTCGTCCACGCCCGTGTCGATGACGCCGACGGTGACCTTGCGGCTGCCCGGGTTGACCTTCGCGGCCTGGTCCGCCTTGATGGCGGGCAGGTCCCACTGCAGGCCTTCCAGGGGCTCGGCCCCGCCGGCGGACTGCCGGGCCGCCGCCGCGGCGCTCGCCTTGGGCAGCTTCACCTTCTCGGGCTTGCCGACGTCGGTCGTGGCGGCCGGGACGATCGGCGCCGTGCGGGTGGCGCCCGCGGACTGCACGCCGGGGACCGCGCGCAGCGTCGCGGCGAAGTCCGGGTTCTTGGAGTGGGCGACGACCACGCCTATCCGCTCGTAGGCGGTCACGACGCTGCCGCCGGCCGCGGCGACGGCCTTCTTCACCTTGGCCACGGTGGCGCGGTCGGCGGAGGCGTTCACCACGTACGACAGCAGGGGGCCGTCCGTGGCGGCCGGCTTCGCCTGCGGTGCGGCGGCGGCCACCCCCGGCAGGAGGCCGAGCGAGGCGGTGAGGGCGAGACCGACGGGAACGGCGAGCAGCGCGTGCCGTCTTGAACGCAGATGAGCCATGGGTTCTCCACATCATCCGAAAACCGCCGCAGCGCAAGCCGCGCGCGGGCGGGTACATGACGAGTGAAGCTAGCGCCGATCATGGCACCGGGCAATGCATTCCGGAACAAACGCCCTGACAGTTGCCGTCAGGCAGCAAATTGCCCTGGGGCAGGGGGAATTCGGAAGGGGAGCGTCCGGCTCCGAGGGGAGGGGCCGGAAGGCTCGCGGAGGGGCCGGAGCGGGGCCCCGGACCCGGGCGCGGGGTCAGGGAGCGAGGTCGCTGTCGCGCAGCGCGTCGATGCTCAGCGGCGGCAGCGGCACCCGGGGCCCGTACCAGCGGCCCGCCCTCGGGAGGGGCACGGACCGGCCCGTCGGCACCGCCGCTATGGGCGCCGTCAACCTGACGATCCCGAACGGTCGTCGACCGGGGGACGGCGGGGGAGGAGGAGGCGCATCGCTCACACCAGGGTCAACGAGGCCGCGGGCGGGCGGTGTCGCCCCGGCCCGCGGCTGCTGCCGAATTCCGGGCCTCCCCCCTGTCGCATACTGCGACCTGCCTCTACGATGCGTGATCCGGATCACAAGCCATCGGCTCGCGCCTCACACCCCCCTTGTCAGGAGAGACCGTGGACACCGCACCAGTCACCACTGAGGGGCCGGACGAACCCGACGGCCCGGACGCCACCGCAACCGCCGCGCCCGCCGGCGTGGCCAACCGTTTCAGCGAGGTGCAGTCGAGCGCCGAGTTCGGCGAACTCCGCCGCGCGCAGCGCTCGTTCGCCTTCCCGCTCACCCTTGCCTTCGTCTCCTGGTACCTGCTGTACGTCCTGCTCTCCAACTACGCGGGCGACTTCATGGGCAGCACGGTCCTGGGCAACATCAACGTCGCGTTCGTCCTCGGTCTGGCCCAGTTCCTCACCACCTTCCTGATCGCCTGGTGGTACTCGCGGCATGCGGCGGCGAAGCTCGACCCGAAGGCCGAGGCCCTGCGGGCCCGCCTGGAAGCGGGGGAGTGACCGTCATGGCCGGCATCTCCAGTGCCCTGCACACCGGGATCCCGCTCGCGGCCGGCGCCGCGAGCGAGCACCGCACCCTGATCATCACGCTCTTCTCCGTCTTCGTCGCCGCCACCCTCGCCATCACCGTCTGGGCCGGCCGGCAGACCAAGGACGCCACCGACTTCTACGCCGGCGGCCGCTCCTTCACCGGCTTCCAGAACGGCCTCGCCATCTCCGGCGATTACATGTCCGCCGCGTCCTTCCTGGGCATCGCGGGCGCCATCGCCCTCTACGGGTACGACGGCTTCCTCTACTCCATCGGCTTCCTCGTCGCCTGGCTGGTGGCCCTGCTGCTCGTCGCCGAGCCGCTGCGCAACTCCGGCCGCTTCACCATGGCCGACGCCCTCGCCTACCGGCTCAAGCAGCGGCCCGTCCGGACCGCCGCCGGCACCTCCACCATCGTCGTCTCGATCTTCTACCTGCTCGCGCAGATGATCGGCGCCGGCGCCCTCGTGGCGCTGCTGCTCGGCGCCTCGGGCGAGGGATCACGGCGCTGGATCATCGGCCTGGTCGGCCTGGTGATGGTCCTCTACGTGACCATCGGCGGCATGAAGGGCACCACGTGGGTGCAGATCGTCAAGGCGGTCCTGCTCATCCTCGGCACCCTGCTGATCACCGTCCTCGTCCTCAACAAGGTGGGCTGGAACGTCTCCACCCTGCTCGGGCGCGCCGCCGAGGAGAGCGGCAAGGGCAAGGCCTTCCTCGAACCGGGCCTGCTGTACGGCAAGGACGGCACCACCAAGCTCAACTTCATCTCGCTCGGCCTCGCCCTCGTCCTGGGCACCGCCGGCCTGCCGCACATCCTCATCCGCTTCTACACCGTGCCCACCGCCAAGGCCGCCCGCAAGTCCGTGAACTGGGCCATCGGCATCATCGGCGCCTTCTACCTGATGACCATCGCGCTGGGCTTCGGCGCCGCCGCCCTCGTGGGCTCCAAGTCCATCACCGCCTCCGACCCCTCCGGCAACACCGCCGCCCCGCTGCTCGCCCAGGAGGTCGGCGGCGGCGCCGGCTCCACCGGCGGCGCCGTCCTCCTCGCCGTGATCTCCGCGGTCGCCTTCGCGACGATCCTCGCCGTGGTCGCGGGCCTCACCCTCGCCTCCTCGGCCTCATTCGCCCACGACCTGTGGGCCAACGTCATCCGCAAGGGGAAGACCAGCGAGAAGGAGGAGCTGCTCACCGCCAAGTGCGCCGCCGTCGTCATCGGCGCCGTCGCCATCGCCCTGAGCATCTTCGCCCACCGGCTCAACGCCGCCGCCGTCGTGGCCCTCGCCTTCGCCGTCGCGGCCTCCGCCAACCTCCCGACCATCCTCTACAGCCTCTTCTGGAAGCGCTTCGCCACCCAGGGAGCCCTGTGGTCGATCTACGGCGGACTGATCTCGTCCGTCGGCCTGGTGATCTTCTCCCCGGTGGTCTCCGGCAACGAGAAGGCCCTCTTCCCCGGCATGAGCTTCGACTACTTCCCGCTCGGCAACCCCGGCCTGGTCTCCATCCCGCTCGGCTTCCTGCTGGGCTGGCTCGGCTCGCTGCTCTCCGAGCCGGAGCCGGACGCGGACGCCAAGTACGCCGAACTCGAAGTCCGCTCCCTCACGGGACACGGAGCGCACTGAGGCTCCTTCCCGGCCCCTGCGACATCCCACAGCCGAACGCCGGACGGGCTGAAACCAGCCCGTCCGGCGTTCGAGGACCCGGGTCCGGGACGGAGCCCCGAAACCAGCCGCGCCCCCGGCCATCGCGTACGCTGCGCACAGCGAATGAACGTTCAAGTCCGCCGGGAGGGGCCGCAACGTGCTCATCGACACCTACGGGCGCGTCGCCACCGACCTGCGCGTCTCCCTGACCGACCGCTGCAACCTGCGCTGCACCTACTGCATGCCCGAAGAGGGCCTCCAGTGGCTCGCCAAGCCCGACCTGCTCACCGACGACGAGATCGTCCGCCTCGTCGGCATCGCCGTGACCCGGCTCGGCATCACCGAGGTCCGGTTCACCGGCGGCGAGCCCCTGCTGCGCCCCGGCCTCGTCTCCCTCGTCGAGCGCTGCGCAGCCCTCCGGCCGCGCCCCCGGATATCCCTCACCACCAACGGCATAGGCCTGGCGCGCACCGCCCCGGCCCTCGCGGCCGCCGGCCTCGACCGCGTCAACGTCTCCCTCGACACGCTGCGGCCCGACGTCTTCCAGCGGCTGACCCGCCGCAAGCGCCACCAGGACGTCCTCGACGGCCTCGCCGCGGCCCGCGCCGCCGGCCTCGCGCCCGTGAAGATCAACGCCGTCCTGATGCCCGGCCTCAACGACGACGAGGCCCCCGGCCTGCTGGCCTGGGCCCTCGACCACGGCTACGAACTGCGCTTCATCGAGCAGATGCCCCTCGACGCCCAGCACGGGTGGCGCCGCGACGGCATGATCACCGCGGCGGACATCCTCGCGAGCCTGCGCACCCGCTTCACCCTCACCCCCGAGGACGCCGACGAGCGCGGCGCCGCCCCCGCCGAACGCTGGCTCGTCGACGGCGGGCCCGGCCGGGTCGGCGTCATCGCCTCCGTCACCCGCCCCTTCTGCGGAGCCTGCGACCGCACCCGGCTCACCGCCGACGGGCAGATCCGCAACTGCCTCTTCGCGCGCGAGGAGTCCGACCTGCGCGCCGCGCTGCGCTCCGGCGCCACGGACGACGAGCTCGCCGAGCGCTGGAAGCAGGCCATGCGGGGCAAGAAGGCGGGCTCGGGCCTGGACGACCCGTCCTTCCTGCAGCCGCAGCGGCCCATGTCCGCCATCGGAGGCTGAGCGGGCCGGCCCGCCCGGCCCGGGCCTTCGGGAGGCCTACGCCCGCGGTGAGGCCTCCCACTCCGCCAGCGTCACCACGTCCTTCAGGAAGCCCCGCAGCCCGAGGAAGTTGGACAGGTGCTCGCGGTGCTCGTCGCACGCGAGCCACGTCTTGCGGCGGTCCGGCGTGTGCAGCTTGGGGTTGTTCCACGCCAGCACCCAGACGGCGGGGGCACGGCAGCCCTTGGCGGAACAGATCACGGCGTCATCGGGGGAAGTCACACCCCAGACTCTACGAACCGTGTGCAGACACGGCGACGCCGGGCAGCCACGGGGGGAGCCGCCCGGCGTCGGTCTGTCGCTCCGACGGGGGATGCGGAGCGCTTAGGAAGTATGTCACGGGGTGCCCGGCGTGCGGCACTGAAACCACATGATTGATCTGAGGTTTTCTTGAGCTTTGCGGCGCGCGCCCTCGCCCGCCGCGCCCCCACGGCGTATCAGCCGTGGTCACGCCCTTGATCACCCTCGGGGCCACGGCCGGCTTCCGGGACGGATTCCGCCATCCCCTCACCGGGACCCGGCATCAGCGCCGGCCGTGTCGGGGCCGGTACGAACGTGCCGGGCAGCGAAGGGGCGTTCTCCCGCCCCGCGTTGGCGATCACGACCGCCACGTACGGCAGCGCGGCACCCAGGATCAGCGTGCCGATCGCCACATAGCGCTCGACGTTCCACAGCACCACGGTGAGCACCACCGACAGGGTGCGGATCGCCATCGAGATGACGTAGCGCCGCTGGCGGCCGCGCACGTCCTCCGCCAGGCCCTGACGGGCACCGGTGATCCTGAAGACCGCCGCCCCGCCCTGCTTCCGCATCACGTTCCACCACCTGATCCGCTGCGCCCGCACGCCCTCGCCGGGACACCCTCCACGTTACGCCGCGTGGCCGCCGGGTACGAGAGCGGGTCCCCGGGCGTCCCCGTTCCCACCTGCGGCTGCGTAGGGCAAGCCCGTACGGCGGCGGACGGACCGCTCCGGCGTGCGCCGTACGGACGACGGCCCCAGAATGGCGGGGCACGGCACATCGCGCCGCTGAGGAGGCGACATGAGCTGGTTGTGGGCCATCATCGTCGGACTTGTCCTGGGCCTGATCGCCAAGGCCATCCTGCCGGGCAAACAGCAGATCCCCCTGTGGTTGACGATCATCCTGGGCATGATCGGCAGCCTGCTCGGCAACTGGGCGGCCACGGGGCTCGGCATCAACGAGACCAGGGGCATCGACTGGGGCCGGCACCTGCTGCAGCTGGCCGGCGCCGTCCTCGTCGTCGGCATCGGCGACCGGCTGTGGGTCGCGGTCCGCGGCGGCAACAAGAGCGGCGGCAGACACGCGGCGTGACGGCGGGGGACCACGCGCCGTAACGGCGCCGGGGCGGCCCGCACGCGTTCTCGCGCACGGACCGCCCCGGACCGGAGCGCGGCGGGTTCCCTACCGCAGCTCGGCGATCTTCCGGCCGGCCTTGAGGTAGACCTTCCCGGCCCCGGCGACCTTCGCGACCGTCTCCGTCACGACCTCGCCCAGCGGGCGGATCGCGTCGGCCTCGGCCAGCACGACGGCCTCCTGGCCGCCGTCCGTCTCGACCACGAGGCGCAGGCCGTTCTGCTTGGCGACCCGGCGGGCCGCCGAGGCGGACGGCTGGAAGCCCAGGACCTGGCTGAGCACCGCCGTCGCCGGCGAGCCGCCGTGCTCGGCGAGCTCCACCACGGGCGTCTCCACGTCGGAGAAGCTCTTCTTCGAGAACTGCGCGACGAACCCGGCCCGGGCCGCCATCGCCGCCTCGATCCCGTACAGCGCCGTCACGACCTCACCCGCGAGGATCTTCTTGAGGTCCATCGGGTGCAGCGAGCGCTCCCCGACCCGGGACAGCGCGAGGGCGATCTCCTCGTCCGTCCACTCGGTCCACGCCTTCAGGTACGGCTCCATCAGCCGGTCCGGCACCGACATGATCTTGCCGAAGACGTCGTCGGCGGGCGCGGTCAGGCCCACGTAGTTGCCCTTGGACTTGGACATCTTCGCGCCCGTGCCGTCCGTGCCCTCGATCAGCGGCATGGTGACGACGAGCTGCGGCGTCTGGCCCTTCAGCTCCATGAGCTTGCGGCCCATCTGCAGATTCAGCAGCTGGTCGGCGCCGCCCAGCTCCACGTCGCAGTCGAGCGCGACCGAGTCCAGGCCCTGGGCGATCGGGTACAGCAGCTCCGACATCGTCAGGCCCGAGCCCGCCGCCAGGCGGTTGCGGAAGTCCTCGCGCTGCAGCAGCTGCGAGACCGGCACCTGCGACAGCAGGCCGAGCAGCTCCGGGAAGGTGTACGGGGCCAGCCAGGAGCTGTTCTGGACGAACGTGACCTTCTCGAAGTCGAAGAACGGGCGGACCTGCTCGCGGTAGCCCGCGAGGTTCTTCGCGATGTCCTCGTCTGTCAGCGGCGGGCGCTCGGCCGTGCGGCCCGTCGGGTCGCCGATCTTGGCCGTGAAGTCACCGATGAGGAGGGTGACGTCGTGGCCCATGCGCTGGAAGCGGCTGAGGATGATCACCGGCACGGCGTGGCCCAGGTGGACGTCGGCCGCCGTCGGGTCGATGCCCAGCTTCAGCTTCAGGCCCTTGCCCTCCGCGCGCCGCTTCTCGATCCGCTCGGCCAGCTTGTCCACGCCCGGCAGCACCTCGACGGTGCGGGCGGCGATCAGCTCGGCCTGCTCCTTCGCCGACAGATCCGTCAGATCGAGATAGCGCCGCGAGCCCGTCTCCTGGAGCAGCCGCTGGACGGTCTGGTCGGAGGAGAGGTCCTGCGCGAGGAGCTCGCCGGCGCGGGCGACGGATTCGCCGAGGCGTGTCATGACATTCCTGGGGTCGATGGGACGAAGAAGAGACGAAGAAGAAAAGCCCCGCGTCCGGGGACGCGGTGGAACGCAGAAGGAGAGAGGGGGACGGGTGGACGCGGACCAGTCTATTCGGACCGGTACCGCGCCCCCGCTGTCACACCCCCGGCCGTCACACCCCCCGGCTCACCGAGCTCATGTTGAAGTCCGGCACCCGCAGGGCGGGCGCCGACGCCCGGGTGAAGTAGTCGCCCCACTCGCGCGGCAGCGTCGGCTCGGTGCGGCCCGCCTCGGTGGCGCGCGACAGCAGCGACACCGGGGACTCGTTGAAGCGGAAGTTGTTGACCTCGCCGACGACCTCGCCGTTCTCCACGAGATAGACGCCGTCCCGGGTCAGCCCCGTCAGCAGCAGCGACGCCGGGTCGACCTCGCGGATGTACCACAGCGACGTCAGCAGCAGACCACGCTCGGTGGCCGCGACCATCTCCTCCAGCGAGCGCGTGCCGCCCGCGTCCAGGATCAGGTTGTCCACGCCCGGGGTGACCGGCAGGTCCGTGAGCCCGGCGGAGTGCCGCGTGGTGACCAGGTGCTCCAGCACGCCGTCACGGATCCAGTCCACCCGGCCCAGCGGCAGGCCGTTGTCGAAGACCGACGCGTCGTCCCCCGAGGAAGCCGTGAGCACGAACGGCGCGCACTCCAGGCCCGCCGCCCGCGGATCGCTGCGCAGCGTCAGCGGCAGCGGGGACAGCTTCTCCCCGACACGGGTGCCGCCCCCGGTCTTCGAGAACACCGTCCGGCCCTCGGCGGCGTCGCGCGCGGCGGCCGACCACATCTGGTAGACGAGCAGGTCCGCCACGGCCGTCGGCGGCAGCAGCGTCTCGTACCGCCCGGCCGGCAGCTCGATCTTCCGCTCGGCCCACGCGAGGCGCCGCGCCAGCTCGGCGTCCAGCGCCTGCGGGTCCACGTCCGTGAAGTCCCGGGTGGACCGGCCCGCCCACGCCGAACGCACGCCGTCCGGCGACTTGGCGTTGAGCTCCAGGGTGCCGGTCGGCTGGTCGTGGCGCAGCCGCAGCCCGGCGGACGTGCCCAGGTAGTGCGAGGAGACCTCGTGCAGGGCGAAGCCGTACAGCTCGCGTCCCGCGGCGCGCGCCCCGGCGAAGGACTCGCCGAGCGCGGGCGCGAAGCCGTCGAAGACGGAGGAGGAGGTCTCGGCGGGCGCGGCGGTGAAGCCGGGGGAGTGCGGCACGCCCGTCACCAGCGGCTGGGCGTCCTCGGCCGGCCCGGCCTCGCGCGCGGCGGCCTCGGCGGCCCGCACCAGCGGCTCCAGCTCCCCGGCCGTCACGGCCGAGCGCGACACGACGCCCGAGGCGGTGCCCTCGGCGCCGTCGACGGTGGCGATCACCGTGACCGTACGGCCGCGGGTGACGCCGTTGGTCGTCAGCGCGTTGCGCGCCCAGCGGAGGTTGGCCGAGGAGTGCTCGCTGGCGATCACCATGCAGCCGTCGGTGCGGGACAGCTCCAGGGCGCGCTCGACGATCTCGTGCGGCTGGTGACGACGGCTCACTGACCGGCCTCCTCGGTGGTGTTCAAACTGTGCTTTCCCGGGGGGCGACCCCCGGACCCCCGGCCGGTTGCGTGGTGACCGCTCACTGACCCGCCTCCTCAGTGGTGTTCAAGATGTTGACGTTCTCGAAGAGGGCCGTGGGGCAGCCGTGGGAGACGGCCGCGATCTGGCCCGGCTGCGCCTTGCCGCAGTTGAACGCGCCGCCCAGGACGTACGTCTGCGGACCGCCGACGGCCGTCATCGAACCCCAGAAGTCGGTGGTCGTGGCCTGGTACGCCACGTCGCGCAGCTGCCCCGCCAGCCGCCCGTTCCGGATCGCGTACGCCCGCTGCTGCGTGAACTGGAAGTTGTACCGCTGCATGTCGATCGACCAGGAGCGGTCGCCGACCACGTAGATGCCGCGCTCCACGCCGGAGATCAGCTCCTGCGTCGACGGCCCGTCCGCCGCCGGCCGCAGCGAGACGTTGGCCATCCGCTGGACCGGGACGTGGGAGGGGGAGTCGGCGAAGGCGCAGCCGTTGGACCGGCCCGCGCCGGTGAGCTTCGCGATGCGCCGGTCCAGCTGGTAGCCCACCAGGACGCCGTCCTTGACGAGGTCCCAGGACTGGGCCTCGACGCCCTCGTCGTCGTAGCCGATGGTCGCGAGGCCGTGCTCCGCGGTCCGGTCGCCCGTCACGTTCATGAGCTCCGAGCCGTACTTCAGCTTGCCCAGCTGGTCGAAGGTCGCGAAGGACGTGCCCGCGTAGGCCGCCTCGTAGCCCAGCGCGCGGTCCAGCTCGGTGGCGTGGCCGACCGACTCGTGGATGGTCAGCCACAGGTTGGAGGGGTCGACCACCAGGTCGTACGAGCCGGCCTCGACGCCCGGCGCGCGCATCTTCTCGGCGAGCAGCTCCGGGATCTCCGCCAGCTCGGCGTCCCAGTCCCAGCCGGTGCCCGTCACGTACTCCCAGCCGCGGCCGGCCGGGGGCGCGAGGGTGCGCATCGCGTCGAAGCCGCCGGTGGCCGGGTCGACCGCGACCGCCGTCAGCTGCGGGTGCAGCCGCACGCGCTGCTGGGTGGTGGTCGTGCCCGCCGAGTCGGCGTAGAACTTGTTCTCCTGGACGGTCAGCAGGGAGGCGTCCGCGTGCGCCACGCCCTCCGCCGCCAGCAGCCGCGCGCTCCAGTCCGCGAGCAGCGCGCCCTTCTCGGCGTCCGGCACGTCGAAGGGGTTGACCTCGTACGACGACACCCACGTCCGCTCGGCGTGCACCGGCTCCGCCGCCAGCTCCACGCGCTCGTCCGAGCCGGCGGCCGCGATCACCTTCGCCGACAGCCTCGCCATCGCGACGGCCTGCCCGGCCACCCGCGCCGCCGCGTCCATCGTCAGCTCGACGCCCGCCGCGAACCCCCAGCTCCCGCCGTGCACCACCCGCACCGCGTACCCCAGGTCGGTGGTGTCCGAGGTGCCCGCCGGCCGGGCGTCCCTCAGCCGCCAGGAGGCGCTGCGCACCCGCTCCAGGCGGAAGTCCGCGTGGTCGGCCCCCAGCGCGCGGGCGCGCGCGAGGGCCGCGTCGGCGAGTTGCCGCAGCGGCAGCGCGAGGAACGACTCGTCGATTTCATGTGGCACGGATGGCCTCCCCTAGGCGTGCGATGTCTCCCGAAGACGCAGTGAACCACGCCGCACCGCGCCCGGGGGCGCCCTTTTGCGCAGTTCAGGGGCGGACCGGGGAGCACTCCGGGAAGCGTCCCCCAAGGGCCGTGCCGCACGGCGCGGCTCCGTTTTCTGTAGGGACCCGACAGGGTCCGCCATGCGCTCCTGTTAGGGGCGGGCTGCGCGCCGTGCGCCGCGGCCCGATAGTTTTCGTACGGTACAGACGACCAATGGCAGCTACACGTGAAGGAAGGGTGGTCCTTTGAGCCGCTCGGTTCTGGTCACCGGAGGAAACCGGGGCATCGGCCTCGCCATCGCCCGCGCCTTCGCGGAGGCGGGCGACAAGGTCGCCTTCACCTACCGCTCGGGTGAGCCGCCGGCCGCCCTCCTGGACCTGGGGTGCCTCCCCGTCAAGTGCGACATCACCGACTCCGAGCAGGTCGAGCAGGCCTACAAGGAGATCGAGGAGAAGCAGGGCGCGGTCGAGGTGCTGGTGGCCAACGCCGGCGTCACCCGCGACCAGCTGCTGCTGCGGATGTCCGAGGAGGACTTCACCTCCGTCCTGGACACCAACCTCACCGGCACCTTCCGGGTCGTCAAGCGGGCCTCGAAGGGCATGCTGCGCGCCCGCAAGGGCCGCGTCGTGCTGATCTCCTCCGTGGTGGGCCTGCTCGGCTCCGCGGGCCAGGCCAACTACGCCGCCTCCAAGGCCGGCCTGGTCGGCTTCGCCCGCTCGATCGCCCGCGAGCTGGGCTCCCGCAACATCACCTGTAACGTCGTCGCCCCCGGCTTCGTCGACACCGACATGACCCGCGTGCTCAGCGACGAGCAGCGCGAGGGCATCACCAAGCAGGTTCCGCTCGCGCGCTACGCGCAGCCCGAGGAGATCGCCGCCTCGGTCCGCTTCCTCGCCTCCGACGAGGCCGCATACATCACTGGAGCCGTCATTCCTGTCGACGGCGGATTGGGCATGGGTCACTGAACGACATGAGTGGAATCCTCGCAGGCAAGCGCATCCTGGTCACCGGCGTCCTCACGGAGGCGTCGATCGCCTTCCAGGCCGCGAAGGTCGCCCAGAACGAGGGCGCCGAGGTCATCCTGACCGGCTTCGGCCGGCTCTCCCTGGTCGAGCGCATCGCCAAGCGCCTCCCCAAGGAAGCCCCGGTCATCGAGCTGGACGTCACCAACCAGGAGCACCTGGACGGGCTGGCCGGCAAGGTGCGCGAGCACCTGGGCGACGACGTCCCGCTGGACGGCATCGTGCACTCCATCGCCTTCGGCCCGCAGGGCGCCTTCAACTTCCTCGAGGGCACCTGGGAGGACGTCTCCACGGCCGTGCAGGTCTCGGCGTACTCCTACAAGTCGCTGACCATGGCCCTGCTGCCGCTGATGCGCGAGGGCGCCTCGGTCGTCGGCCTGACGTTCGACGCGCAGATCGCCTGGCCGAAGTACGACTGGATGGGCGTGGCCAAGGCCGCCCTGGAGTCGACCAACCGCTACCTGGCCCGTGACCTCGGCCCCAAGGGCATCCGCTGCAACCTGGTCTCCGCCGGCCCCCTCAAGTCGATGGCCGCCAAGTCCATCCCGGGCTTCGAGGAGCTCGCGGACGTGTGGAACCACCGCGCCCCCATCGGCTGGGACCTCACCGACCCGGAGCCGGCCGGCCGCGGCGTCGTCGGCCTGCTGTCGGACTTCTTCCCGCGCACGACGGGCGAGATCGTCCACGTGGACGGCGGCGTCCACATGATGGGCGCCTGAGCGCTCCGCAAGGCTGCCTGAACGCTCCGCCGGATGTGCGGTCGGCTGCGGATCGTCCGTGGCTGGTCGCGCTCACGCGACGGAGCCGCAGATTGATACTGCCCCGCGCCCCCTACGGGCGCGGGGGCGGCCCCATGATGGGCCACCCGATCTCGAAGCGCACGCCCGGTGCCCGTTCCGTTACGCCGGAACGGGCACCGGGCTTTTCCGGCTCGTGCGCCGGAGCCCGCCCCCGCACACTGAAGGGCGGAGGTACGCGCATGAGGTCCCCGCTCCGCCGCACCGCGGCGCTCCTGTTCGCGGCCGCGGCCCTGGCCGGCTCCACGGCCCCGGCCTCTCCGGTGGCCGCCGCCGCGGCACCCGCCGCTCCGGCCGGGCCCCGGCACGCCGAGTGCCGCACCCGCGTCCACGGCTCCCACGCCACCGCCGACTGCTTCAACGGCAACGCGACCACCGACCACGTCCAGCTGCACGTCGAGTGCGTGCGCTGGTGGGACCCGGACATGGACACCGCACGGGCCGCCGTCGGCCCCGCCGGGCACGTCTCCCTCACGCAGCGCTGCTGGCTCGGCATACGCCACGCCTGGGTGACCCACCGCGCCACGTGAACCCGTAGCACGCCGCGGGGCTCAGCAGGCGCCGGCGACGCCCCGGCAGCCGAACGGATACGCGCTCGCCTCAGCCCCCGCCGTCTCCTCGTCGCCCTCCTCGATGGCCGCGACCAGCCGCCCGTGATCCACGAGCCCCTCGGGCCGCAGCGCCGTCCCCACGTCCGCCCGCAGGAACTCGCGCATCATCCCGCCGAGGTCCGCGTACACCTCGGAGATCACCTCGTTGTGCGCGGCGGAGACGACGGCGGCGTGCAGCGTGGCGTCCGCCTCCACGAACCGCTCCGCGTCGCCCGAGCGCCACGCCTCCTCGCGCCGCTCCAGCAGCACGGCCAGCTGCACCAGGTCCTGCTCGGTGCGGCGGCGCGCGGCGAGCCGGGCGGCCGAGGCCTCCAGGGCGCTGCGCAGCTCCGCCACGTGCAGCGGGTCCGCGTCGGCGAAGCGGCGGTTCATCACGCCGGCCAGCTCGCTGGTCGCGGCGACGTACGTGCCGGAGCCCTGCCGGATGTCCAGCAGGCCGTTGTGCGCGAGGGCGCGCACCGCCTCGCGCACGGTGTTGCGGGCCACGCCGAGCTGTTCGACCAGCTCGGGCTCGGTGGGGATGCGCGAGCCTACGGGCCACTCACCGGACGTGATCTGGCCGCGCAGCTCGGCGATGACCTGGTCGACGAGCCGGGAGCGCCTGGGGGAATTCAGTGGCATCGACAGCCTCCATTCATCCCATGATTCTATCTATGATGCCGTCATGGCACCCACGGCAGACGAAGACCTCAGAGCAGCCGGCACCTCCGTGTCCGCGCCCGCCCCCGCCGGCCGGTCCGGTTCAGCAGGCCGGGCCCGGGGCGTTCCGCTCCTCGTCGCGGGCCTCGTCCTCGCCGCGTTCAACCTCCGCCCCGCCGTCACGAGCCTCGGCTCGCTCCTCAAGGAGGTCCGGGCCGACCTCGGCATGAGCGGGGCCGTGGCCGGCCTGCTGACGTCCGTGCCCGCCTTCTGCTTCGCCGTCTTCGGCCTCGCCGCACCGCGCCTGGCCCGCCGCTTCGGTCCCGCCGCCGTCGTCTGCGCCGGCATGGCGGCGATAGCCGCGGGCCTCGCCCTGCGCCCGTACGCGGGCGGGGTCCCCGGCTTCCTCGCCCTCAGCGTGCTCGCGCTCGCGGGCATCGCCGTCAGCAACGTCCTGATGCCGCTGGCCGTCAGGCGCTGGTTCCCCGACCGGGTCGGCCCGATGACCGGCCTGTACTCGATGGCCATCGCCGCGGGCGCGGCGGGCGCGGCCGCCGCCACCGTGCCACTCGCCGACGCGATGGGCGACAGCTGGCGCCTCGGCCTCGGCTCGTGGGGGCTGCTCGCCGCCGCGGCCGGCCTCCTCTGGCTGGTGGCCGCCCGCCGCGGCCGTACGGACGGCGCCGCGGCACCCGCGGCCGCCGCCCAGGACGCCCCGCGCACCAGCATCACCCGCAGTCCCACCGCCTGGGCCCTCGGCATCTTCTTCGGCATCCAGGCCACCGGCGCCTACATCGTCATGGGCTGGATGCCGGCGATCTTCCGCGACGCCGGGGTGCCGGCCTCCACCGCGGGCGTCCTGAGCGCCGTCACGATGCTGACCGGCGTGCCCCTCGCCTTCGTGTTGCCGCGCCTCGCCGCCCGCCTGCCCCACCAGGGCGTCCTGGTCGTCGTCCTGGCCTGCTTCGGGCTGGCCGGCTACGCGGGCCTGTGGCTGGCCCCGGCCGCCGGCGCCTGGCTCTGGGCCGTGCTGCTCGGCGTGTCCAACAGCGCCTTCACGCTCGCCCTGACGCTGATCGGCATGCGCGCCCGCACCGGCGGGGGCGTGGTGCGGCTGTCGGCGTTCGCCCAGAGCACCGGCTATCTGATCTCCATCCCCGGGCCGCTGCTCGTGGGCTGGCTCAACGAGCGCACCGGCGGCTGGGACGTGCCGCTCGCCCTCATGGCCGCACTGATGGTTCCTCAGGTCGTGGCGGGAGTGCTGGCCGGGCGCGCCCGCACCGTCGAGGACGAGCTCTGACGACGCGCGCCCGTCCCGCCTCGTCCCGCCCCGGCCTCGGCCACGGGCGCCCGGGGTGGGACACTGGTCCGCATGCAGCCTGTGCTCGATCCGAACCCCAAGAACGGCCAGAAGGCCCTGCTGACGATCCTCGGCGCGATGCTCGGCATCACCGTGGTCATCTCGGTCATCGCGACGGTGTTCTCCCCCTGACCCCCTGACCCCCGGATCCCCGGCCTCCTGGCCCCTTGGCGGTCAGTCCCCTGACTGCCCGCCCTGGCGGTCCGCCTCCATGCGGGGGTGGGGCTAACCCCCCGTCCCCTAGGGGGCCTGGGTCAGGGACAAGTGGGTGGTCCACCGGATGGGAGCGGCCCCCCGTTCTCCGTAGCTTCGTAGTACACCGCGACGCGGCGGTGCACAGAGCGCTCGGAGGCGATCCCATGCCCGCCGGTACGAAAGGGTCCGCCGGCACGAAGGCCCGGACCACCAGCACGGCGCAGGCGGGCCTGCCGTGGTGGGCCCTCGCGCTCGCCGTCGCGGCCTTCACCGCCTTCTTCGCCCTCCTGGCCTCGCCCGCCTCGGCGGACCCCGGGGCGGACGCCGCCGGCGCGGGCGCCGTCGCCCGCGTGGTCGCGTTCGTCCAGCTCGCGCTGGGCGAGCTCCCCGCGTGACGGCCCGCGGGGCGCTTGCGCCGCTTCGGGTGCAAGGCCCCCAACACCCCGCGCCTCGCCGTGGGTTTCGTGCGAAGCTGGACGGCATGAGCTCCGAACCGACCCGCAGGATCGTCATCCTCCGGCACGCCAAAGCCGAATGGTCCGACGGCGACGACCACGAACGCCCCCTCGCCGACCGCGGCCGCAAGGACGCCCCGGTCGCAGGCCGCTGGCTCGCCGGTTCCGGCATCATCCCCGACCTGGCCCTCTGCTCCACCTCCGCCCGCACCCGCGAGACGTGGAAGCTCGCCGTCTCCGAGCTGCCCGAGCGTCCCCGGACGGTCTACGAGGACCGGATGTACGAGGCCTCGCTCGGCGAGCTGATCGCCGTGCTCAACGAGGTCTCCGACGAGATCCAGGACCTCGTCCTGATCGGGCACAACCCCGGCATGCACGCCCTGGCCGACGCCCTGGCGGGCGAGGCCGACGGCGATCTGCTGGCCCGGATGAACCGCTCCGGTTTCCCCACCTCCGCCGTCGCGGTGCTGGCCTTCACCGGCTCGTGGAAGGCCGTCGAGCACGGCGTCGGCCGGCTGGTGGCCTTCTGGGCGCCCCACGCGTAGCGGCCGTCCGGCGGATCAGACGCGTGCATCGATTCCGGTCGTCGCTCATTCCGCCGGACCCTCGCCGCCGTGGTGCCTCGCCGTTGCGGCGGGCATCTTCTCTCCGCCGCAACGGCGAGGCATGAGGACGCAGCAGACCGGCGGTGCCGTGCCCGGCTGCAGCCGGTGGGGAGCCACCGGCACCGGCACGCACCGCGATCCGCCGGAGGCTACTCGTGCGTGCGCGCCGCCTCGACCTCTTCGCGCGTGACGCCCAGCAGATAGAGCACCGTGTCCAGGAACGGGACGTTCACCGCCGTGTGCGCGGCCTGCCGGACCACCGGCTTGGCGTTGAAGGCCACGCCCAGCCCCGCGGCGTTGAGCATGTCGAGGTCGTTCGCGCCGTCGCCGATCGCCACGGTCTGCGCGAGCGGCACCCCCGCCTCGGCGGCGAACCGCCGCAGCAGCCGGGCCTTGCCCGCCCGGTCCACGATCTCCCCGGTGACCCGTCCGGTCAGCTTGCCGTCGGCGACCTCCAGGGTGTTCGCCGAGGCGAAGTCCAGGCCGAGCCGCTCCTGCAGATCGTCGGTCACCTGTGTGAAGCCGCCCGAGACCACGCCCACCTGGTAGCCGAGCCGCTTGAGGGTGCGGATCAGGGTCCGGGCGCCCGGCGTCAGCCGCACCTCCGCCCGCACCTTGTCCACCACGGACTCGTCCAGGCCCGCCAGCAGCGCCACCCGGGCGTGCAGCGACTCCTCGAAGTCCAGCTCGCCGCGCATCGCCCGCGCGGTCACCTCCGCGACCTCGGCCTCGCAGCCCGCGTGCGCCGCGAACAGCTCGATGACCTCGTCCTGGATCAGCGTGGAGTCCACGTCCATCACGATCAGGCGCTGCGCCCGGCGCTGCAGCCCCGCCGCGACGACCGCCACGTCCACCCCGCGCTCGTGCGCCTCCAGCGCGAGCGCGGTGCGCAGCCTCTCGGTCTCCGCGCCGGACACCGCGAATTCCACGGCGGTCACGGGGTACTTGGCGAGCCGGAAGATGCGGTCGATGTTGCCGCCGGTGCCGGTGATCCGCGCCGCGATGGCCGCCGTCGACTCGGCCGTGAGCGGGTGCCCCAGCACCGTGACGTGGGAACGGCCGGTGCCGCGCGGACGGTTGTCGCCCCGGCCCGAGATGATCTCCGCCTGCATCCGCATCGACTCGGCCCAGCTGTGCACCGTGGCCCGCAGCTCGCCCTCGGCGTGTCCGCCGCCCTCCGGCGCCGTGACCAGGGCGCACAAAGTTATCCGGCCCCGGGTGACGACCTGCTCGATGTCGACGACGTCGACGGCGTACGCGGCGAGCGTGTCGAACAGCCCGGCGGTGATGCCCGGCCGGTCCTTCCCGAAGATCTTGACGAGGAGAGTCGGCTCGTCGTCGCCGGGGACGGGGGTGGCAGGCGGGGTCTGCGATGCACTCATGGTCCTCTTACCGTATCGGGCCCCGCAGCCGATACGTACAGGTGTCCCGGGGAGCGGACGGCGAAGACACGGCTTACTCCGCGTGAACCCCGGTCAACGCCGCCACTGCGGCGGCCCGGGCGGCGGAGGCGGAGGCTCCTCGGGCGGGGGAGCGCCGTAGCGGTATCCACTGCCCCGGGGCCGCCGGGGCGGCGGCAGCGGCCGGCCCGTCTGCGTCGGCGCGGTGGAGCGCTCGTCGGGCGGCAGCGGGCGCTTGTACGGGTTGGTGTCGTCCCGCGCGGGCCGTCCCGGCGAGGGGCGGTACGGGCCCGGGGGCCCCGCGAAGCCCGGGTGAGCCGCTCCTGCCGCTCCTGCCGCTCCCGCCGGGCCTTCCGTGGCCGGGCGGGCCGCCGCGGCCGCCCCCGGCCCGAAGGCCACCGCCCGCCGCCCCGCCGTCCCCGTCGCGCACGCCAGGACGCCGCCCACGGCCCCGGCGGCGGCGCCCCACGCGGCGCCCAGGGCCAGCGCCATCGGGGCGTTGCCGGACAGCTCCAGGCCCGCCCCGAACACGTCGAAGCCCAGCACCGACAGGCTCGCGTCCGCCTTCACGCGGGTCGCCAGCACCAGCAGGGGCAGGGCCACGGCGGTCGCCACCCCCAGGGCCACGGCGCAGCGCGCGGCGAACGCCGTCACCCCCAGGCCGTCCCGCGGCGTACGGACCGCGGTGAGCACCCCGACGCACAGCATCATCAGCGCGCAGGCCACGGCCAGCAGCCACACCATCGCGTCGAGCTCCGCCAGCCGTCCCAGCGTGACCGGCTCGTCGGCCCTCGCGCTGAGCAGCTCGTCCAGCGGCGAGGGCAGCACCTTGGTGAGCGCGCCGCTGGCCGTGCCGCGCCAGGAGACGAACAGCCCCAGCGGCACCGCGAGGAACACCCCGTTCGGCGCCCCGAGCAGCGCCGCCCCGAGGACGCGCTTCGGCGCGTCGTCCCCGGCGGCCGCGTACGCCGCGGCGGCCAAGCCCGCCGCCACCGCGAGGACCAGCACCGCGCAGAGCGTCGAGACGGCGGGCCGCACCCCGCGGTGCAGCACGTGCCAGCCGCGGGGGAGCGGCGCGCGCCGCGCGCCCAGCACCGCGATCAGCAGCACGCCCAGCACCCAGACCGCGCCGCCGAGCAGCGAGGGCCCGGTCCGGACGCTGAAGCCGACGGCCGCCTTGGCGTTCGCCAGGCCGGTGAGCCGGTCCGGCAGTCCGCCCGCGATGTCCCCGACGTCCCCGATTCCCGGGATCTCCAGCTTGGGGCCGCCCCCGCCCCCGCCGCCCCCGAGACCCGGGCCGCTCCCGTCGAAGGTGATCGAGTCCTCGCCGGCCCAGGCGAGGCCGGCGAGCAGGAAGAGAAACAACACGACCACCGAGGCGGCCCGTACGGCGAGCTCCCCGGCGCTGATCGTGGCACCCGCCCTGCGCAACGATTGCGCAAAGATCATTCCCAGCAGGAGGGCGCCGGCGAGGCTCACTCCCAGTGGCGCGATATCGATCGCGGTGTGTGCCCCGGCGCCCTTCAGCCCGAATGCTTCAATATCGCCCGAAGGCATGAGGGATCCGCCTACGGCCAGCACGACGGCCGCCGCCGTCATCGGCCCGAGCGCGCCCGCCGCATCCGCGCCCAGCAGGTGCAGCCCCAGCGCGGCGATCCCGGCCATGGCCAGAAAAGCCCAGCTCACAGCGGCAATGGAAGTCAGCAGCAGCTCCGCCGGACGCACTCGGCGCCCGCCCCGGTCCATGGTCATCACGGCCCCCCGCGCCGGTCCGCAACCTGGCTGATGCCCGGATACTCATGATCCGTGCGTATCCATGGCGGTAACCACTCTCAGGGTATGTTTCGGATCGGTCAACGGCGCCTGTTACACGGTCGCGGCAATCCCCGACTTTCGGTACGGGGACTGTGCCTGAAATAGTTCCTCCCGATGTTCGCCATCCCTAGACTCCCCTTGCAGGGGGCTCATCGGGGGACAAGTAGTGGGGCATGGAGTGCCGGAACTCGTACTGGAATTGAATGGACAGACCTGGACGCTCGATCCGTCCAGGTCCTACACCCTCGGGCGGGATCCGCAGGGTGACATGGTGCTGCAGGACGCGCGCGTCTCGTGGCGGCACGCCACCGTACGGTGGGAGGGCCGCAGTTGGGTCATCGAGGACCACGGCAGCACCAACGGCACGTACGTGCAGGGTCAGCGGATCCACCACACGGAGATCGGCCCCGGCTCGACGGTGCACCTGGGCAACGCGACGGACGGCCCGCGGCTGAGCCTGACCGCGGGCGCCGCCGGCGCCGGGGTCGGAGCCCCCGCCGCGGACCTCTACAGCGCGCAGACGGCCATGGCCGCGCCGCTGCAGCAGCAGGCCCCGCCGCAGCAGGCGCCGCACCAGCCGCCGCAGCACCAGCAGCCCGGCGCCTGGCAACAGCCGGGGCAGTACCAGCAGCCGCAGCACGGCGGCTGGCAGCAGCAGCCCCAGCAGGCCTACGTCCCCCAGCAGCCGGGCCCCGGCGGTCACCAGCCCCCGGCGCACGGCGGCGCGCCCTCGCAGGGCGGTGCCCCGCCCGTCTACGGCGACCGCAGCCCGACGAGCTTCCACCAGATGGCCGTCGGCCGCGGCACGATGCGCATCGGTCGTGCCCTGGAGAACGAGCTGGTCGTCTCCGACCTCCAGGTCTCCCGGCACCACGCCGAGTTCCGCGCCACCGGCGACGGCCGGTTCGAGATCGTCGACCTCGGCAGCCACAACGGCACCTACGTCAACGGTCAGCCGGTCCGCCAGCAGGTCATCGGCCCCAACGACATCGTCGGCGTCGGTCACTCCACCTTCCGCCTGGTCGGCGACCGCCTCGAGGAGTTCGTCGACACCGGCGACGTCTCCTTCTCCGCCCGCCACCTCACGGTGACGGTCGAAGGCGGCAAGCAGATCCTCAAGGACGTCTCCTTCGGCGTCCCCGAGAAGTCGCTGATCGCCGTCATCGGCCCCTCCGGTTCCGGCAAGTCCACCCTGCTCAAGGCGCTCACCGGCTACCGGCCCGCCAACCAGGGCGACGTCCTCTACGACAACCGGAACCTGTACAAGCAGTTCGCCGAGCTGCGCCAGCGCATCGGTCTGGTCCCGCAGGACGACATCCTGCACAAGGAGCTCACCGTCCGGAAGGCGCTGCGCTACGCCGCCAAGCTCCGCTTCCCCGGCGACACCGCGGCCTCCGAGCGCGAGGCCCGCATCGACGAGGTGCTGCGCGAGCTCAAGCTCGACATCCACAAGGACAAGAAGGTCACCGCCCTCTCCGGCGGCCAGCGCAAGCGCGTCTCGGTCGCCCTGGAGCTGCTGACCAAGCCCTCGCTGATCTTCCTGGACGAGCCCACCTCCGGCCTCGACCCGGGCATGGACCGCGATGTCATGCAGCTGCTCCGCGGCCTCGCCGACGACGGCCGCACCGTCCTCGTCGTCACGCACTCCGTCGCCGAGCTGGCGCTCTGCGACAAGCTGCTCGTCATGGCCCCCGGCGGCTCCGTCGCCTACTTCGGCCCGCCCGAGGAAGCCCTCAACTTCTTCGGCTACGAGACCTGGGCGGACGTCTTCTCGGCCTTCGAGAACTACCGCGACTACGACTGGTCGGGCCGCTGGCGCGGCTCGCAGCACTACCAGATGTACGCGGCCGACATCGACGCCGTCGCCCCGCAGTCCGTGCACGTCCAGCCGCAGATGGTGCGCCCGCCCAAGGCCCAGAGCTGGGGCTCCCAGCTGTGGACGCTGATGCGCCGCTACGCCTCCGTCATCGCCTCGGACCGCGGCTTCATGGCGCTCATGCTGATCCTCCCGGCCGTCCTCGGCGGGGTGAGCACCGTGATCCCGTCCGACTTCGGACTCGGACCCGCGTCCAAGGGCCACTTCAACCAGGACGCCGGCACGATCATGCTGATCCTCGCGGTCGGCATGTGCTTCTCCGGAGCCGCCAACTCCGTCCGTGAGCTGATCAAGGAACGGGTCATCTACGAACGGGAACGGGCCGTCGGCCTCTCCCGCTCCGCCTACCTGATGTCCAAGGTGGTCGTCCTCGGCCTGATCACCGCGGTGCAGGGCGCCCTCATCTGCGCCATCGGCTTCTCGGTCCGCAAGCTGCCGGAGCACGGCCTGATCTTCAAGGCGGCGCCCGCCCTGGAGCTCTGCCTGGTGATCATCGCCCTGGGCTTCACCTGCATGATGATCGGCCTCGTCATCTCCGCGCTGGTGAAGACCGCCGAGAAGACCATGCCGCTGCTGGTCATGTTCGCGATCGTCCAGGTCGTCTTCACCGGCATCCTGTTCAAGATCTACGACTCGCCCGGCGTCGAGCAGGTCGCCTGGCTGATGCCCGCCCGCTGGGCCATCGCCGGCGCCGGCACCACGCTGGACCTCTCGCACGTGATGGCCCCGTTCGACAAGAGCCGGCCGCCGAAGCTCGACCCGCTCTGGGAGCACACCGCCACCCAGTGGGGCATCGACATCGTGGCGCTCATCGTCATCGGCGTCGCCTGCGGATTCGCAGTCGCACGTTTGCTGCGCCGCCACGAGCCGGAGGTCATGCGCAAGTAGTCGCGCGCCTCGTTCCGTACGCGCCGAAGGGCGGCACCCGCATGGGGTGCCGCCCTTCGGCGTTGCTGTCCGCGACCGCTTTAGTAGGCGGAGTTCACGTTGTCCATCGAGCCGTACACCTTGGCCGCGTAGTTGCAGGCGGCGGTGATGTTGGCGACCGGGTCGTAGATGTTCCAGGACGTGCCCGCGACGTGGTACGCCTTGAAGGTCGGGTCGATCACCTGGAGCAGGCCCTTGGACGGGATGCCGGCGGCGGCGTTCGAGTCCCAGTTGTTGATGGCGTTCGGGTTGCCCGTCGACTCCCGCATGATGTTGCGGTAGATGCCGTTGTAGGAACCCGGGATGCCCTTGGCCTTCATGATGTCCAGGGCTTCCTTGATCCAGCCGTCGAGGTTGTTGGCGTAGACCTTGGGGGCCGGGGCGGCCTGGACGACCGGCTTGCGCTCGGCGGACCGGCTCGCGGCCTCCTTGTCGGCGCGCTCCTTGTCGGCCTTCGCCTTGGCGGCGGCCTCGGCGTCCGCCTTCTTCTTGGCCTCGGCCTGGGCCTTCGCCTGCTTGGCGGCGTTGTCGGCCTGCTTGCCGATCTGCTCCTGCTGGTCCTGGGTGCCGAAGGCCTCCGTGCTCCAGGAGACGGGCTTCACGGCGATGGACTGCTTGGCCGAGTCGTCGGAGCCCGGGATCGCGGCGACCGCCAGGGCGGCGACGGCCGCGGCGGAGACGCCGGCGGCGGTGAACTTCTGGACCTTGGTCAGGCGGCTATAGCCAGAGATGGGGGAGCGCATGTTTGTGCTGAACCTCTTCTGAGTCGCTTCAAGTCGCAGTGGCCCGGATCGGCGCGGAGAGCGCCGCGTCTCGATCGACGGCGCCGTGCAACGGGAGAATTCTTAGCGGCCGCAAAAAGGTGTGGCAAAGGAGTGACGTACTACCCGGCTTCGTAGCCGAGGGGGCTGCGGGGAGGGCCGACAGGAAGGTCAAAAGGGTCCCTGCCACCCGCTTATGCCGGATTTATCTATCCACTAGGCGCGGTCGTAGGTGACGTGCGTCCTATGCGCGGCGTCACACCGGGCGGGCGCTCCCGTCGCCCGGTGCGACCGGCTCCGCACGCAGCGTGCCTGCCGGGTTCAGACCTCCACCAGCACCTGACCGAGGCTCTTGCGCACCAGGTCCGGCACCTCGCAGTCGGGGGCCGGATACCCCACCGGGATCACCGCGAACGCCTTCTCGTTCACCGGCCGCCCCAGCACCTCCGACAGGAACCGCATCGGGCTCGGCGTGTGCACCAGCGCCGCGAGCCCCGACAGGTGCAGCGCCGACAGCAGCATCCCGACCGCGATGCCGACCGACTCGTCCACGTAGTAGTGCTTGCGCTTCTCCCCGCCCTCACCCAGCCAGTACCGCTGCTGGAAGACCACGATCAGCGCGGGTGCGTCCGTCAGGTGCGGCTTGACCTCGTCCGTGCCCAGCGGCCGCAGCGCCTCCAGCCACTCCTCGCCCAGCCGCCCCGCGTACGACAGCTGTTCCTCTTCCTCCGCGGCCGCACGGATGCGCCGCCGCACCCCGGGGTCCTTCACCAGGACGAAGGTCCACGGCTGCTGGTGCGCCCCGGAGGGCGCGGTGGCCGCGCACGCGATCGCGTCCCGCACCACCTGCTCCGGCACCGGGTCCGGCGAGAACTGCCGCACGGTCCGGCGCCGTCCCATGCGCTCGCGCAGCTCCGCGGCACGGACGAGGGACTCGGCGGCGGACATGCGCTCGGGCCGGTAGGGCACGGGCCGGTAGGCGTCGCCGTGGGTGGGCGTCCACTGAGTTGGTATAGACATGAGGGGTACATGCCCACTGCCGGGTTGTGGGCAACCGTGGGCACGACCCGACCACCGGCCTAAGGCTTACGGACTACGCCGGCCACCCGGTAGGCCCGATCCCCGGCCGGAGAGCCCTCGATACGGTGAGAACCATGACGAACGGCCCCCGCTCCGGCCTCACGGCAGTGAGCACCGCACTCCTCGCCATGAGCAGACACCTGCAGGTGCACGACGTCCTCAAGACGATCGTCGTCTCCGCCCGGGAGCTGCTGGACGCCCGGTACGCGGCCCTCGGCGTCCCCGACGACCACGGCGGGTTCGCCCAGTTCGTCGTCGACGGCGTCAGCGACGAGCAGTGGAAGGCCATCGGCCCCCTGCCCCGCCAGCACGGCGTCCTCGCCGCGATGATCCAGCAGGCCACCCCCGAGCGCCTCGCCGACGTCCGCGCGGACCCCCGCTTCGGCGGCTGGCCGGCCACCCACCCCAACATGCGCGACTTCATCGGCATGCCGGTCGCCGACGGCGACGAGGTCCTCGGCGCCCTCTTCCTCGCCAACAAGAAGCGGCCCGACCGCGCCGACGAGCCGCCCTGCGGCCTCGAGGAGGCCGCAGCCGCCTGCGGCTTCACCGCGGAGGACGAGGAACTGCTGAGCGTGCTGGCCCAGCACGCGGCCATCGCCCTCACCAACGCCCGCCTCTACGAGCGCAGCCGCGAGCTGACCATCGCCGAGGAGCGCGCCCGCCTCTCCCACGAGCTGCACGACGCCGTGGCCCAGAAGCTCTTCTCGCTGCGCCTGACCGCCCAGGCCGCCGCCGCGCTCATCGACCGCGACCCGGGCCGGGCCAAGGAGGAGCTCCACGAGGCCGCCAGGCTCGCCGCGGAGGCCACCGACGAGCTCCGCGCCGCCGTCGTCGAGCTGCGGCCCGCAGGGCTGGACGAGGACGGCCTCGTCGCCACCCTGCGCACCCAGGTCCAGGTCCTCGACCGCGCCCACACGGCCAAGGTCACCTTCGCCTCGCACGGCATACGGGCCCTGCCCGCCTCCCAGGAGGAGGCGCTCCTGCGCGTCGCCCAGGAGGCCCTGCACAACGCCCTGCGCCACTCCGGAGCGGGCCGCGTCCAGGTCACCCTCACCCGGGTCGGGCAGGGCGCGGCGCTGTGCGTGGCCGACGACGGCTGCGGCTTCGAGCCCGAGGCCGTCCGCAAGGCCGGGCGCCATCTGGGTCTGGTGTCGATGCGGGACCGCGCGAGCGGCGTCGGCGGCAGTCTGACCGTTACCTCGGAGCCCGGCCTGGGCACCGCGATCGAGATGGAGGTGCCCGGTGGCTGAGGACGTCATTCGCGTGGTGCTGGTGGACGACCACCAGGTGGTCCGCAGGGGCCTGCGCACCTTCCTGGAGGTCCAGGACGACATCGAGGTGGTGGGGGAGGCCGCGGACGGCGCTGAGGGCGTCGAGCGCGCGGAGGAGCTGCGCCCGGACGTCGTCCTCATGGACGTGAAGATGCCGGGCATGGACGGCATCGAGGCGCTGCGCCGGCTGCGGGAGCTGGAGAACCCCGCGCGGGTGCTGATCGTCACCAGCTTCACCGAGCAGCGCACGGTCGTCCCCGCCCTGCGCGCGGGCGCGGCGGGCTACGTCTACAAGGACGTGGACCCCGACGCCCTGGCGGGTGCGATCCGCTCGGTGCACGCCGGGCACGTCCTGTTGCAGCCCGAGGTGGCGGGGGCGCTGCTGTCGCAGGACGAACCCGGTGGCGGCCAGGGACGGGGCAACGCGCTGACCGAGCGGGAGCGGGAGGTGCTGGCGCTGATCGCCGACGGCCGGTCCAACCGCGAGATCGCGCGGGCGCTGGTGCTCTCGGAGAAGACCGTCAAGACCCACGTGTCGAACATTCTGATGAAGCTGGATCTCGCCGACCGCACGCAGGCGGCCCTGTGGGCCGTCCGACATGGGATCGGAGCCTGACCGGAAGCGCGCACGGCAAAACGGAACGTCGCATTCTGATCAGAGATTCATACGACCGTGTGGCTGTCGACCCGGTCCCGCAACCCGAATGGCCGCAGCCCGTTCTCCATGGCGTACCGCGGCGGCTGGCCGTGGCAACGCCCTAGGAAGGTCATAAGAAGAGTGAAGAACATGAAGAAGGCCGCAGTCCTCACCATCGTCGCCGGCGGTCTCGCCATCGCCGGTGCGGGCGCTGCTTCCGCGCACGAGGCGGACGGCAAGGCGATCGGCAACCCGGGCGTCGTCGCGGGCAACGTCGCCCAGGTGCCCGTGCACGTTCCCGTGAACATCTGCGGCAACACCATCAACGTGGTCGGCGTGCTCAACCCGGCCGCCGGCAACCTCTGCATCAACAAGTAAGGCCGGCACTTCCCGCCTGCCCGGTGTGCGCCGCATAGCCGGGCAGGAGCGGGCGAGCAATCGTCCGAACGAGGGCAACACCGCCGATGGCCGTGCCGTCGGCGGTGCGCTGACGTTCATCACTACGCGACCCCGCGGCTGGGGCCGCTGAGAACGTCAGCAGAAGGAAGACCCTCCATGAACAGTGCCAAGAAAGCAGCTCTCGCTCTGGCGGTCACAGGGCTCGCCGTCGGTTCCACCGCGGCCGTCGCGTCCGCGCACGACCACGGCGGCGGCCGCCAGGTGCACGAGCACCGCCACCACCCCGGGGGCGCCATCGCCAATGGTGTCGCCAAGGGCTCGCCGGGCGTCGTCTCCGGCAACGTCATCCAGGTGCCGATCCAGATCCCGCTGAACATCTGTGGCAACAGCATCGACATCATCGGTCTGCTCAACCCGACCTTCGGGAACACCTGCGTCAACGCCAGCAGCGGCTGGGACGAGTTCCACAGCCACCGCGAGTTCCACCACGGTGGCCACCACCACGGCGGTCACGACAAGCACGGCCACGACGGTCACTGGGGCGGCGGTCACGACGACGACCACGACGACGACGAAGGTCACTGACCGTACCGGCGCACCGGGAAGGCCCCGCGGACCTCAGGGTCCGCGGGGCCTTCCCGCGCGCCCGCCGCGGGTCACCGTCTCAGTGCCGCCTCCGGGCCCGCTCCTCGACGATCGCGTTGTACGCGGCCACCTGGGCCCGCCGCGCCGTCCGCTCCACCGGCCGCAGCGCCTGTGCCCGTGCCGCTATCTCGGACGCGCTCACCGCGGCCCCGTGCTCCCGGCCGCCGCCGTCCCCCGGCTCGTGGGCGATCGCGATCAGCGTCCCCACGCGCTGCGCCAGCTCCAGGACCCGCACCGCCCGCGGCGGGTACCCCGGTGCCAGGACCTCCCTCCCGCGCTCGGCCCGCGCCCGGTACGCCTCCAGTGCCGCCTGGGCCACCGGCCCCGACCCCGCCACGTCCAGCCGGGTGAGCACCTCCGTGGCGTCCCGCAGCGCCTCCGCGAGCTCCCGCTCGGCCTCCCCGAGCGAGGGCACGTCCGCCGGCGGCGCGTCCCGTACGGGCAGGCAGTGCCAGACGACCTCGACGTGCAGATCGCCCTCCGGCCCGGCCTCGTACACCTCCGGCACGAGCCCCAGCGCGGCCCCGGTGGCGACGACCGCCTCCCCGGCCTCCAGGGCGCGGGCGTTGAACTCCGGCGGGCCGCTCAGGCCCAGCGGGTGCCCGGGCGCCGGCAGCGCGAGGCGCAGTCCCGTGGCGCCGAGGGCCCGTAGCCGGCCGAGTGCGAGCGTCAGGCCGACGGGCCCGGATTCACCGGGAAGGCCCACGACGCGGTGGACCGCGTCATCTCCGGTGATGTGGTGCGCGGCGTCATCAGGTGCGGCAAACCCCGCAATAAGGGCATTTCCCCACGCGGTGAGCCGTCCTGAGCGATGTTCATCGAGCATGGCCACCAGCCTAAGGACTGGCGCCCCCGGCGGGTGGCGTAGGTTTTCCCTGGGGGCTGCGCTTACCGGCGCCGCGACGACGAGACTGCAATGGGAGACAACGCGCTCATGAGCGAAGTGCTGGAACTGGTGGACGTATCCGTGGTCCGCGAGGGCCGGGCTCTGGTGGACCAGGTCTCCTGGTCGGTCAAGGAGGGGGAGCGCTGGGTCATCCTCGGCCCCAACGGCGCCGGCAAGACCACCCTCCTGAATGTCGCCTCCAGCTACCTCTTCCCGACCACGGGCACGGTCAAGGTCCTGGGCGAGAAGCTCGGCTCCGTGGACGTCTTCGAGCTGCGCCCGCGCATCGGCGTGGCGGGCATCGCCCTGGCGGACAAGCTGCCGCGCAGCCAGACCGTCCTGGAGACCGTCCTCACCGCCGCCTACGGCATGACGGCCACGTGGCAGGAGAACTACGAGGAGGTCGACGAGCAGCGCGCCCGCGCCTTCCTCGACGTCCTCGGCATGACCGAGCTGCTGGACCGCAAGTTCGGCACCCTCTCGGAGGGCGAGCGCAAGCGCACCCTCATCGCCCGCGCGATGATGACCGACCCCGAGCTGCTGCTGCTCGACGAGCCCGCCGCGGGCCTCGACCTCGGCGGCCGCGAGGACCTCGTCCGCCGCCTCGGCCGGCTCGCCCGCGACCCGCTCGCCCCCTCGATGATCATGGTGACGCACCATGTCGAGGAGATTCCCGCGGGCTTCACCCACGTCCTGATGATCCGCCAGGGCAAGGTGCTCGCGGCCGGCCCCGTCGAGCTGGAGCTCACCTCCCGCAACCTCTCGCACTGCTTCGGCCTCCCCCTGGTCGTCGAGCGCAAGGGCGACCGCTGGACGGCCCAGGGCCTGCCGCTCTCCTGACGCCTCGCCCGGACGGGCGCCCCGCCGCGGGCGCCCTGTCCCGTGGCGGCCACCGCGCCTACCATGACCTTGTGGACACATGGGTGTGGTGGCTGGTGGCCGCCGTCGGACTGGGCATCCCGCTGGTCGTGACCGCGATGCCCGAGTTCGGCATGCTCGCGGCCGGCGCCGTCGCCGCCGCCGTGACCAATGCGCTCGGCGCGGGCACCGTGGCACAGTTCATCGTCTTCGCGGCCGTCTCGGTCGCCCTCATCGCCGTCGTCCGCCCGATCGCCATGCGGCAACGCACCCAGCGGCCCCTGCTGGCGAGCGGAGTGGAGGCCCTCAAGGGCCGGCAGGCCGTCGTCCTCGAACGGGTCGACGGCAGCGGCGGCCGCATCAAGCTCGCGGGCGAGACCTGGTCGGCCCGCGCCCTCGACGCGGACCGCGTCTTCGAAGCCGGCGAGCAGGTCGACGTCGTCGAGATCGAGGGCGCGACGGCCCTTGTCATGTGACGCGCGATCCGAACCGGTCCCCCCGAAGTGCCGTCAACGCCTGCACGGCGGTACCGCGTTCTGAAAGACTCGAACTGGATCAGTCCGGTCCACCCGATCAACGACCAGAGGCACGGGGAGCCCCGATGGAACCGATCATCATCGTCCTGATCATCTTGGTGGTGCTCGTCTTCATCGCCCTCATGAAGACGGTGCAGGTCATCCCGCAGGCCAGCGCCGCCATCGTGGAGCGCTTCGGCCGCTACACCCGCACCCTCAACGCCGGCCTGAACATCGTCGTCCCCTTCATCGACTCCATCCGCAACCGCATCGACCTCCGCGAGCAGGTCGTGCCGTTCCCCCCGCAGCCGGTGATCACCCAGGACAACCTGGTCGTCAACATCGACACCGTCATCTACTACCAGGTGACCGACGCCCGCGCCGCCACGTACGAGGTCTCCAGCTTCATCCAGGCCATCGAGCAGCTCACCGTCACCACCCTGCGCAACATCATCGGCGGCATGGACCTGGAGCGGACCCTGACCTCCCGCGAGGAGATCAACGCCGCGCTGCGCGGCGTCCTCGACGAGGCCACCGGCAAGTGGGGCATCCGCGTCAACCGCGTCGAGCTCAAGGCCATCGAGCCCCCGACCTCCATCCAGGACTCGATGGAGAAGCAGATGCGCGCCGACCGTGACAAGCGGGCCGCGATCCTCACCGCCGAGGGCATCCGCCAGTCGCAGATCCTCACCGCCGAGGGCGAGAAGCAGTCCGCGATCCTGCGCGCCGAAGGCGAGGCCCGGGCCGCCGCGCTGCGCGCCGAGGGCGAGGCCCAGGCCATCCGTACGGTCTTCGAGTCCATCCACGCCGGCGACGCCGACGAGAAGCTGCTCGCCTACCAGTACCTCCAGATGCTCCCGAAGATCGCCGAAGGCGACGCCAACAAGCTCTGGATCGTGCCCAGCGAGATCGGCGACGCCCTCAAGGGCCTCAGCGGCGCCGTCGGCAGCCTCAACCCCACGGCCGGCGCGCCCAAGATCCGCAAGGATTCCCCGCGCCGCGAGCAGCCGGGCATCGACTGACGATTCGTCCTCGACCGGCGGCCGCTCTCTCCTGCATGATCAACGAGGCCCCCCGACCTGCCACGGCGGGGAGGCGACAAACGGATCATGAAGGAGATGGCCTTGTCCATCTGGGAAGCACTCGCGGTCTTCGCCGCCGGCATCGGCGCGGGCACCATCAACACCATCGTCGGCTCCGGCACCCTCTTCACCTTTCCGGTGCTCCTCGCCATCGGCCTGCCACCGGTGACCGCCAACGTCTCCAACACCATCGGCCTGGTCACCGGCAACATCAGCGGCGCCATCGGCTACCGGCGCGAACTCCGCGGCCAGGGCGCCCGGGCCGTCCGCCTCGGCGCCACCGCCCTCGTCGGCGGCCTCGCCGGAGCCGTCCTGCTGCTCGCCCTGCCGTCCAAGGCGTTCGACGCGATCGTGCCCGCCCTCATCGGCATCGCCCTCGTCCTCGTCGTCCTCCAGCCCCGGCTCGCCAAGGCGCTCGCCCGCCGCCGCGAACGCAACGGCACCGAAGCGACCGCCCACCCCGACGGCGGCCCCGCCCTCCTCGTGGGCCTGCTGCTCGCCAGCGCCTACGGCGGCTACTTCGGCGCCGCCCAGGGAGTGCTCTACCTCTCCCTGATGGGCCTGCTGCTCCGCGAGGACCTCCAGCGCATCAACGCCCTCAAGAACATCCTGGCCGTCGTCGTCAACGGCGTCGCCGCGCTGTTCTTCGTCTTCGCCGCCCACGTCGACTGGACCGCCGCCCTCCTCATCGCCGCCGGCTCCACCCTCGGCGGCCAGATAGGAGCCAAGGTCGGCCGCCGCCTGTCACCCACGGCGCTGCGCGGCATCATCGTCGTGGTGGGCGTCGTCGCCATCGTGCAGATGGTGCTGCGCTAGAACACAGACGGAAGACGGCGCCGCGCTAGGGCAGGAGCCCGGGAACGGCGCCGCGGCGGCCGGGGGCGGCGTACGCCCCCGTCGCCAGCAGCAGCGACTCCGCCGGAGTGGGCTCGAAGGGGAGGTTCAGCAGCGGCATCCCCGCCTGCTCCGGCGTCCGGTCCGCCTTGCGGTGGTTGTCCTCCGCGCACGCCGCGACCGTGTTGAGCCAGCTGTCCTCACCCCCGCGGGACCGCGGCACCACGTGGTCCACCGTCGTGGCCCGCCGCCCGCAGTACGCGCACCGGTGCCTGTCCCGCACCAGCACTCCCCGCCGCGACCAGGGCGCCCGTCTTCGGAACGGCACCCGTACGTACCGGCAGAGCCTGATCACCTGCGGCGCGGGCACCTCGACGGCGGGCCCCCGCACCCGGCGCCCCGGGCGGGCCTGCTCGACCACGGCCTTGCCCTGCAGCACGAGCACCACCGCCCGCCGCAGCGACACCGTCGCCAGCGGCTCGAAGCTCGCATTGAGGACCAACGTCTCCCGCATCCCGGCCACCTCCCGGCTCACCCCCGCCCCAGCGGCGAGGTGGCTCAACTGTGCCGGTGCCGTCGCGGACCGGACAACGCAATTTCCTTGCGCGAAAAGGGAGTTGAGAGGGAGGAAGAGAAAGCGGGCAGGAAGAGGACGGGGGCAACGCTCCGGGCCCTTCCCCCGTGACGAACACGGGCCCGGAGCGTACGGCAGCGGACGCGGTCGCCCGGCACGCAGCCCGGCTCCGGCAGACCGCGGACGCAACTACGCCCCGCCGCCCCCGCCACTGCGGTGTCCACTGCCCGACGGCCATGCGGGGCCGTCAGCCATGCACCACTGTGCGGTTCAAGGGCGGCGGGGCGCAACGGAATTTCCGCGGCCACGCCGGGCCGTGCCGGGGCCACACCGGCGGGCGGGCCCGCGCGGGAACCTCAGCCCCCGGCCGGCACCTCGTACTCGCCGATCAGCTGGGCCCGGCCCAGCGCGTGGAACCGCAGGTGGAAGCCCACCACGGCCGGCGACGCGTCCGCGTCCGGGCCGAGCTTCTCCCCGTCCACGGCGTACACCGTGAACACGTAGCGGTGCGGCCCGTCGCCCGCCGGCGGAGCGGCCCCGCCGAAGTCCCGCGTGCCGTAGTCGTTGCGCGCGTGCACCGCGCCCGCCGGCAGCCCCTTCATGTCCCCGCTGCCCGCACCCGCCGGCAGCTCCGTCACCGAGGCCGGGATGTCGAACAGCACCCAGTGCCAGAACCCGCTGCCCGTCGGCGCGTCCGGGTCGTAGCACGTCACCGCGAAGCTCTTCGTGCCCGCGGGGAAACCCTCCCAGCACAGGTGCGGAGAGGTGTTCCCACCGCTGTGGACCTGACCCCGGCCGAGCGTCCCACCGTCCGTCAGATCGTCGCTCACCACCGTGAACGAGGGCACCGGCGGGTGGAAATCGTGGGGGAGCGGCCGTCGCTTCTGCTCGGACACCTCTGCGCCTCCTGTAACGCGCGGAATGCTGCGGATCACTGAAGACGCCAGCCTAACGAGCCCTCAGAGCCTCCGGCTGAGACCATACGAAGCGTGCTTCGACAGTTTGGCCCCATCGGACGACCGGCCGGCCGCGCCCTGCGCACCCTGACCGTCCTCCTCGCCGCCCTCCCCCTGCTCCTCCTGCCCGCCTGCTCCTCCTCCGACGGCACCAGCAAGAAGGGCGGGGGCGGCGGAGCCTCGACCGCCGCACCGCCCGCGCCCTCGTGGGCGCACGGCATGAAGACCGTCTCGCGGGAGAAGCTGCCGGCCGAGGCCCGCAAGACCCTCGACCTCATCGACAAGGGCGGACCCTTCCCGTACGACAAGGACGGCACCGTCTTCGGCAACTACGAGAACCGGCTGCCGAAGCAGGCCCGCGGCTACTACCACGAGTACACCGTCCCCACGCCCGGCTCCCGCAACCGGGGCGCCCGCCGCATCATCGCCGGCAGCCACGCCGAGCGCTTCTACACCAGCGATCACTACGAGACCTTCGAAGCGGTGGAACAGCCATGACCGATCTGCTGCCCGCTCCCGGACTCACCGGACTCCTCCTCGGTACGACCCCGCCGGGCGTCTACCGGCTGCCCCCCGCCGACACCGCCCCCCGCGTCATGGCGCTCGCCGCCGAGGCCGACTGGCGGGGGGCCACCCTGCACCTCGGCGGGGTGACCACCAAGACCGCCTTCATGGACCGCTGCGCCACCGACCTCGAACTCCCCGACTGGTTCGGCCGCAACTGGGACGCCCTCGCCGACTGCCTCACCGACCTCTCGTGGTGGCGGGAGGAGGGCAAGGCACGCGGCTTCCTGCTGCTCGCCGAGGAGTGGACGGCCTTCAGGAAGGCGGTGCCGCGCGAGGCCCGCACGGCCGAGGCCGTCCTCGCCGACGCCGTCGACTACTGGGCCGAGGCGGAGTCACCCCTGGCGGTCCTGCTGGGCTGACCGATGCGGTGGCCGGCCGGGGGCGAGCCGGTTCAGGGTCGGGTGACCGGTCAGAACCAGTTGCGCCGGCCGCCGACCTCCGCCAGCCACTGGTTGAGGTACGCCGCCCAGTCCGTCTGCCCGTACGCGTGCAGGTCGACCGTGAACGACCGGTACGTGTCACTCCCCTCGGTGAACAGCCCCGGCTTCTTGTCCATCTCCAGCACGACGTCCATCTCGCGGTCGTCCGCGACGAACGACAGCTCGACCTCGTTCAGCCCCCGGTACTGCGACGGGGCCCGGAACTCGATCTCCTGGTAGAAGGGCAGCCGCTGACGCGTCCCGCGGATGTGGCCCCGCTCCAGATCCGCGCTCTTGAAGGCGAAGCCCAGCTGCCCGAAGGCGTCCAGGATCGCCTGCTGCGCCGGCAGCGGGTGCACGTTCACCGGATCGAGGTCACCGGAGTCGACGGCGCGCGCGATCGCCAGCTGCGTCGTCACCCCCACGTTCATGCCGGTGAGGTGCCGCCCGAGGAAGGTGGTGACCGGCGTCTCCCACGGGATCTCCAGCCCGAACGGCACCGTGTGCACCGCCCCGGCCTGCACCTCGAACGCCCCGCCCAGCTGCATGCGCGTGAACTCGACGTCCTGCTTGTGCTCGCTGTCGTCGCCCTCGACCTCGACGCGGGCCTGCAGCCCGACGGACAGTCCCTGGATCGCCTGGGCGACGGAGCCGCCCTGGATGCGCACCTCGCCCTGGACGACGCCGCCCGGGACGACGTTCTCCTCGAACAGCACCGTCTCCACCGAAGCGCCTCCGGCGCCCAGGCTCGCCAGCAGCTTCTTGAACCCCATGACCGCGACCTCTCCTCTTTCCGTTCCGGTCCGTTACGCTCGATCGGCATGATCGCCGCGCCTGACCGTATGCCAGTCACCCGGGACTTCTTCGCCCGTCCCGTGCTCGAGGTCGCCCCCGAGCTGCTCGGCCGGACCCTCGTCCGCGCCACACCCGACGGCCCGATCGAGGTCCGCATCACGGAGGTCGAGGCGTACGCGGGCGAGGCGGACCCCGGCTCGCACGCCTACCGCGGCCGGACCGAGCGCAATGCCTCGATGTTCGGACCGCCCGGGCACGCGTATGTCTACTTCATCTACGGCATGTGGTTCAGCCTCAACCTCGTCTGCGGGGAGGAGGGCACCGCGAGCGGCGTCCTCCTCAGGGCGGGCGAAGTGATCAGGGGCCAGGAGCTCGCCCGGGAGCGCCGCCCCAAGGCCCGCAAGGACCGCGAGCTGGCCCAGGGCCCGGCGCGGCTGGCCACGGCACTGAGTGTCGACCGGAGCCTGAACGGCACGGACGTGTGCGCCGGCCCGGACGCCCCGCTGTCCGTCCTCACCGGCCACCCCGTGCACCCGGACCGCATCCGCAATGGCCCGCGCACCGGCGTGGGCGGCGAGGGCGCGACCCACCCCTGGCGGTTCTGGGCGGAGGGCGACCCGACGGTCAGCCCCTACCGCGCGCACGTCCCGCGGCACCGGGGGAAGGACGGCAAGACCGGCCGGCAGGCCGGTGCTTGACTTCGGGGTGAGGAAGACCTAACGTAGCCCGAGCCGCTTGAGACGGACGCGCTGTGTGCACGGACCGGTGAGCGGCACCACCACTACTACGAGGTCACCCCGGATCGGGGTCATATTTTGCTGTGCCGAAATATGACGTCGTACGGACTCGATCGGCTCGATTAGGAGCCGGACGGGAAAGCCGCTAAAGTAGTGAACACCCCGCCGACGGGGATCGGAAAACGAATTTCGAGCCGGAAACGGCAAGGAAAACGATCTGATAGAGTCGGAACACGAAATACCGAAGGGAAGCGCCCGGAGGAAAGCCCGAGAGGGTGAGTACAAAGGAAGCGTCCGTTCCTTGAGAACTCAACAGCGTGCCAAAAGTCAACGCCAGAC
>NZ_JOFL01000011.1 GCF_000719265.1 Streptomyces roseoverticillatus
CGGCCCACGGCCCCCGGCCGCACCCCCCGCCCCGCCGGCCTTCTCGTCCCGCCCCGCCGGCCGCATGCCGCCGGCGCCGCCGCCGAAGCGCCCCGCGCCCTTCACCGCCGGCCCCGCCGTCACGATCGATCCGCCGTGCGGCGTCCGCACCGTGTTCAGCGTGTACGCCAGCGGCGCCGCGAGCGCGCTCGCCACGGACAGCGCCACGGCGACCCGCGCGAGCGGACCGCGCTTCGCGCCCAGCACCGCGCACCCCGCCGCGACCCCGCCCAGCAGCACCGCCCACTTCAGCCACGGCAGCCACTGCGGAGTGCGGTCCAGCAGGACGTACGCCCAGCCGGCCGTCCCCGCCACCACCGCCGCCAGCACGGTGAACGCCCGCCGCTCCCACAGCAGTACGGCCCCCATGCCGACGAGCGCGGCCACGTACGGCGCCAGCGCGATGTTGTAGTACTGGTGGAAGATCCCGGACATGAAGCTGAAGACCCCGAAGGTCATCAGCATCGCCCCGCCCCACGCCAGGAAGGCCGCCCGCAGGATGTCCGTCCGGCCCGCCCCCCGGGTCAGGTACAGCGCGGCCACCAGCAGCGCGAACGCCGCCGGCAGCAGCCAGGCGATCTGCCCGCCCATGTCGGAGCCGAACAGCCGCAGGATGCCGGTGTCGCCCCAGCGCCCGCCGCCACCGCCACCGGGTCCGTGGCCGCCGCCCACGCTCCCGGTCTCGTTGCCGTTGATGCGGCCGAGTCCGTTGTAGCCGAAGGTGAGTTCGAGGAAGCTGTTGTGCTGCGAGCCGCCGATGTACGGGCGCGAGCCCGCGGGCCACAGCTCGACCACGGCGACCCACCAGCCGCCGGAGACGACGGTCACCAGCCCCGCGAGCAGCAGCTGCCCCGCCCGCCGCAGCGGCCGGCCCGGCGCGCACACCGCGTACAGCACGGCGAGCGGCGGCAGGATCAGCCACGCCTGCAGCGTCTTGGTGAGGAACGCCAGGCCGAAACAGAGCCCCGCCAGGAGCAGCCACACCGTCCGGCCCGCCTCCAGCGCCCGCAGGACGCACGCCACGGCGCACACCATCAGCAGGCACAGCAGCGCATCGGGATTGTCGAAGCGGAACATCAGCGCGGCGACGGGCGTCAGCGCGAACACCGCACCCGCGAGCAGCCCGGCCGCCTCGCCGGAGTACCGCCGCACCGTCGCGTACAGCACCCCCACCGCGGCCACGCCCATCAGCGCCTCGGGCACGAGGATCGCCCACGAGCTGAGCCCGAAGACCCGTACGGACAGGCCCATCGGCCAGAGCGACGCGGGCGGCTTGTCCAC
Organism: Streptomyces roseoverticillatus; assembly: GCF_000719265.1. GTDB lineage: Bacteria > Actinomycetota > Actinomycetes > Streptomycetales > Streptomycetaceae > Streptomyces > Streptomyces roseoverticillatus. The sequence continues at coordinate 1,321 of NZ_JOFL01000011.1, forward strand.
GGTGATCGCCCCGGCGGCGTCGGACGCGCCGAAGAAGAACGCCTTCCAGCTCGCGCTGCCCGCCTGCGCGGCGGCGGCGTAGAACTGGTTCGCGTAGCCGGACGCGCCCAGGTCCCAGAGGTAGAGCGCGGCGGTGACGGCGAGCAGCGCGACGGCCTTCCAGGAGGGGCGCCGCCATCGCGTCGGGAGTGTCTTGGTCATCGAGCCTTCCTCGGTGTACGGGACCCGCACGGCGCGGCCCCTGCGTGATCGTCGGGGCGGGCCGCGTCCGGCGCCGCCGGTGCCCGCCCCGGTTCCGGGGCTCCCGGGCGCGCCGGGAAGACCCACGCCCGCAGCAGCAGGAACCGCAGCACCGTCGCCGCCAGGTTGGCCGTGACGAGCACGGAGAGTTCCGCGCCGTGCGAGGGGGAGCCGCCCGCCGCGTGCAGCGCGGCGAGCGAACCGCTGGTCAGGGCGAGGCCGATGGCGAAGACCACGAGGCCCTGCGCCTGCTGCCGGACCGCCCGGTCCCGGCCGCGCACCCCGAAGGTCAGGCGCCGGTTGGCCGCGGTGTTGGCGAGGGCCGACAGCAGCAGTGCCGCCGCGTTCGCCGCCTGCGGGCCCGAGACCGTCCGCAGCAGCGAGTACAGCCCGAGGTAGAGGCCCGTGCTGAGCAGGCCCACGACGCAGAAGCCCAGAACCTGCCGGGCCAGCCCCCGCGGCACCCCCGCCACGGCCCGGTCGCGCGGGTCGTCGCCGAAGGGGCGGCGCAGCCGGTCCAGCGGCAGCGCGCCCGTGGCGAGCGCCCGCCCCACGCGCCACACGCCGCGCAGGTCCTCGGTCGCCGTGCGGACGATGTGCACGGAGCTGTCCGGGTCGTCGACCCAGTCCACCGGCACCTCGTGGATCCGCAGCCCCGCCCGCTCGGCCAGCACCAGCAGCTCGGTGTCGAAGAACCACCCCGAGTCCTCGACCAGCGGCAGCAGCCGCTCGGCGACGTCCTTGCGCACCGCCTTGAACCCGCACTGCGCGTCCGAGAACCGCGCCGCGAGCCCCGTCCGCAGCACGACGTTGTACGCGCGCGAGATGAACTCCCGCTTCGGCCCGCGCACGACGCGCGAACCGCCCGCGAGCCGCGTCCCTATGGCCAGGTCGGAGTGGCCGGAGACGAGCGGGGCGACCAGCGGCAGCAGGGCGTTGAGGTCGGTGGACAGGTCGACGTCCATGTAGGCGAGCACGGGCGCCCCGGACATCGACCAGACGGTGCGCAGCGCCCGCCCGCGCCCCTTCTCCTCCAGCCGGACGGCGGTCACCTCGTCGAGGGAGTCGTCCAGCAGGGCGGAGACCTCGGGGGTGCGGTCGGTGCTCGCGTTGTCCGCGATCGTGATCCGGAACCCGTACGGGAAGGTGTCCGTGAGGTGCGCGTGCAGCCGCCGCACGCACGCCTCCAGGTCGTCCTCCTCGTTGTGTACGGGGATCACGACGTCGAGCACGGTCCCCTGCGGGGGGAGGGGCGTGCGTGCGGGAAGTGGCTGACGGGTGGCCTCAGTCATGGTGACGACCCTTCCGGGGTCGCCTGTCGCCCGCGTGTGGACCGCCTGTGGGCACCCTGTGAATGCCGGCACGAAGCCGCCGGTCCCGCCAGTCCCGGCGACGCCGGCCACCCGGCCACCCGACCACCCGGCCACCCGGCCACCCGGCCACCCGACCCCAACGCCTTTGAGGGTCCGGGGGCTTGCCCCCGGTTACGGGAAGGGCCGGGCCAGGGGAATCTCCTCCGCCGCGACGGCGTTCAGCCCCGGCGGCGCAACCCGGCGGTGCCGAACCGGCAGCCTGACCGTGAAAACGGTCCGCCCGGCCGCACTCTCGACGCCCACCACACCCCCGTGCGCCGCCACAACCGCCCGCACGATCGCGAGCCCCAGCCCGGAACCCCCCGCCGCCCGGGACCGGGAAGCGTCCCCCCGCGCGAACCGCTCGAACACATGCGGCAGCAACTCCGCGGGAATCCCCGGCCCGTCGTCCTCGACCGACACGGCCGCCCACCCCTCGCGGGAGGCACCCCGTACGCGGGCGGTCACCGTCGTCCCCGCCGGCGTGTGCGTCCGCGCGTTGGCCAGCAGGTTGACGAGCACCTGGTGCAGCCGGGCGGCGTCACCCCGTACGGCCACCGGCTCGGCCGGCAGGTCCATGCGCCACGCGTGACCCGGCCCGGCCGCCCGCGCGTCGCTCACGGCGTCGACCACGAGCGGAGAGAGGTCGAGGTCCGCGAACGCCTGCGGGCGGCCGGTGTCCAGCCGGGCGAGCAGCAGCAGGTCCTCCACCAGCCCGGTCATGCGCCGCGCCTCGGACTCGATGCGGCCGAGCGCGTGCCGGGTCCGGGGCCCGACCGGCTCGCCACCGCCGTCGGCGCCGCCGCTCCCGCCCGCCCCGGTGCGCCGCGTGAGCTCGGCGTACCCCCGGATGGAGGCCAGCGGCGTCCGCAGCTCGTGGCTGGCGTCGGCGACGAACTGCCGCACCCGCGTCTCACTCTCCTGACGCACCGTCAGAGCCGAACTCACATGGCCCAGCATGCGGTTGAGCGCCGCACCGACCTGGCCCACCTCGGTCCGCGGATCGGCCTCCGCCTCGGGAACGCGCTCGTGCAGCGCCACCTCGCCCTCGTGCAGGGGCAGTTCGGAGACCCGGGTCGCGGTCGCCGCCACCCGCCGCAGCGGCCCCAGGGCGATCCGTACGGTCGCGGCGGCGGCGATCCCGGCCGCCACGAGGCCGGCGGCGGTCACGCACACCTCGACCACGATCAGCGTGTCGAGGGTCTCCTGGACGCTCGCGGTGGGGATGCCGACCAGGTACGTCGCGCCGTCGGGCGCGGTGACGGACCGGGCGCGGTAGTCCCCCCGCCCGGGCAGGCCGACGTCGTGCGGCCGCCCGTCCCGGGGCAGCCGCGCGAGGGCGTCGCTCTGGGCGGCGGTCAGCGGCTCGCGCAGGGGCTCGCCGTCGCCCCGCCAGATGCGCGGGGACGTGCTGACGGCGGAGTCGGTGACCCGCCCGTCGGCCCCGGTCAGCGCGCCGACGGTGCCGATGGGCTGGCCCCCGCCCTGCACGAAGCTCAGCGGGCCGCCGCGCCGCAGGTCCGGCGGGCGGGGGGCCGCGGCACGCCGCACCACTTCCGCGAGTTGGCCGTCGAGCTGCCCGTACAGGTAGCTGCGCAGCACGATGGCCGTGACCGTGCCGATCACCGCACAGACGACGGCGACCAGCACGACGGTGGACAGCACGAGCCGCGTGCGCAGCGGCCGCGGCCGGGCGGACAGTGCCGGGCCCGGACTCACGCCGGCGCGGCCGGCTTGATGAGGTAGCCGACGCCCCGCCGCGTGTGGATCATCGGCTCCCGCCCGGCGTCGATCTTCCGTCGCAGGTAGGAGATGTAGAGCTCGACGACATTGGCCTGGCCGCCGAAGTCGTACGACCAGACCCGGTCGAGGATCTGCGGCTTGCTGAGCACCCGGCGCGGGTTGCGCATGAGGAAGCGCAGCAGCTCGAACTCGGTTGCGGTGAGGTGGATGCCGGTGCCGCCGCGCGAGACCTCGTGGCTGTCCTCGTCCAGGACGAGGTCGCCCACGGTGAGGACGGAGCCGGCGCGCGGCGCGACGGCGCGGGCCCGGCGCAGCAGCCCGCGCAGCCGGGCGACGACCTCCTCCAGGCTGAACGGCTTGGTCACGTAGTCGTCGCCGCCGGCGGTGAGCCCGGCGATGCGGTCCTCGACGGAGTCCTTGGCGGTGAGGAAGAGCACCGGGACGTCGGAGCGTTCGCGGCGCAGCCGGCCCAGCACGGTCAGCCCGTCCAGATCGGGCAGCATCACGTCCAGGACGACGGCGTCCGGCCCGAAGTCCCGCGCGACCCGTACGGCCTCGGCGCCGTCCGCCGCGGACCGCACGTCCCAGCCCTCGTAGCGCAGGGCCAGACAGAGCAGCTCGGCGAGCGACGCCTCGTCGTCCACGACGAGGACGCGTACCGGGCCGCCGTCCTCGCGCAGGAGGGGAGCGGGGGCGGCGGGGGCTGGCGGGAGGAAGGGGTCGGCCGTCATGGGGACGAGGGTGCGAGGGGCGCGTGAGAGGGAGCTTTCGGCTCTCTGTGATTCTCCTGAGAATCGCGCGCCGAAGGCCCGTGCGTCCGGAGTCCGGAGACTCACGCGCCCGTCCGGGAGTGACGACCCCCGAAGCCCTGCGGATACGCCGAAGGCCCGGTACCTGAGGTACCGGGCCTTCGGTCTTAGTAGCGGGGACAGGATTTGAACCTGCGACCTCTGGGTTATGAGCCCAGCGAGCTACCGAGCTGCTCCACCCCGCGACGGTCGGAAGTCCGAGGACTTCCGGCTGTGCGCTCGGCAGGATTCGAACCTGCAACCTCTTGATCCGTAGTCAAGTGCTCTATCCGTTAAGCTACGAGCGCTCGGCTTCCCGGCGTTTTCTTGCCGGTCGGCGTTGCGTGGACAACATTACATGAACTCCGCCGCGACGCGAAATCCATTCCCCGCACCCGCTCCCACCTGCGAAAACGCCTTCTGGAGCGGCTCCGGCGACCCCTGCTGACAAGATCGCCCGCACCCTCGCGGCGCCCTCGCCCGACCACCGCCCCACAACGCGGAAGCCCCGGCCGTCTCAAGGACGACCGGGGCTTGCCGGTAGTGCGGAGGCGGAGGGATTTGAACCCTCGATGGGATTTAAGTCCCAAACCGCATTAGCAGTGCGGCGCCATAGACCGGACTAGGCGACGCCTCCAGCCCACCCGTGCATGCACGAGTGGTGCGATGCAGATGATGACACAGTCTCCTGGCCGCTCACCAATCGCACCCCTACGGTACCGGGCTTTCACCGGGCGGGGCAAAGACGTTTTCCGGAGCGCAACGCGTTGCCGCCCGGCGCGTTAGAAGGGTGAAGGGATCGGCCGGGCCCTGCGCGCCCCCGGTCCGCCTCGCCTGCCCCCGGGAGTCCCGCATGCTGCTCCGCCGAATCGCCCTCGCCGCCGCCGCTCTGGTCCCGGCGGCCCTGCTCGCCGTCCCCTCCGCCTCGGCCGCCCCGGCGGCCGGGCTCCCCATGCCCCCGGCGAACCCCGAGGGCTTCGACCACCTCACCGTGACCATCAGCGACAACGGCAGATTCGACGGCCGCGAGGCCACCTCTTCCACCTACTACCTCTACTGCCATCCGGACGGCGGCACCCACCCGCGCGCCCGGGAGGCCTGCCGCCAGGTCGACGGCCAGACCACCTGGGGCAAGGACCCGTTCGCGCCCGTGCCCGACGGCACCGTCTGCACGATGATCTACGGCGGGCCGCAGCGCGCCCGGGTCACCGGCCACTGGGCGGGCCGCCCCGTGCGGGCGGAGTTCAAGCGGACGAACGGCTGTGAGATCGAGCGCTGGGAGAAGTTCTCCCGCCTGCTCGGCACCCCGGAGAAAGGCTGGCCGGGGATCCGCTGACGACCGCCCGGTGACCCGTCGGCGAAGCGGCCGGGAGGGCGGTCGACACGGCCGCGGACACGCCCGCCGGCACCTTGCCTGCCGACCGCAATGTCAACCACAAGGTCTGACACATAAGACATGTCGGGCCTGCGGCAGACGCCCCACGGCGCCCGTCCGGTGCGCCTCGCCGCACGCCTCGTCCGCCGCCGCGCCCGCCCCGGCAGCCCGTAGACTGCGCTCCAGTGACACGCCACGGCGCGGCCGACAGCCCGCCCGGCGCGGTCTGCAAGGTGCGGTAACCAGGGAGGAAGCGTCGTCGTGAGCAGCAGGCCATCCCGAGGCGCTGCTCGCCTCGCAGCCATACTCGACGCCCTCCCCGACGCCCTGTTGCTCGTCAACTGCAACGGCACGGTCGTCAACGCCAACCACATAGCTCTGGAGACCTTCGAGGTCCCCGGCACGGGCCTGGTCGGCCGCGGGCTGCTCTCCCTGCTGCCCGACTTCGACTCGCGCCGCATCCCCGGTTCGATCCGCCCTCCGGACGGCGACGCCCGCACCAAGCCCACGCGCATGATCGCCCGGCGCACGGACGGTTCGCAGTTCCCCGTCGAGGTGACGAGCGCGAATCTGGAGGACGGCCGCACCCCGTACGCCGACCACCAGCCCTACACCGGCGACGAGCTCCTCATGCTCGTCGTCCGCGACCTGACCGGCACGCTCGACACCGAGGCCGAACTCGCCCGGCAGCAGCGGCAGACCGAGATGATCCTGCGCGCCGCCGCGGAGGGCGTCGTCGGCGTCGACACCGCCGGCAAGATCGTTCTGCTCAACCCCTCCGCCGCGCAGATCCTCGGCTACCGCGCCAGCGACCTCGGCGGGAAGGAGCTGCACCCGCTGCTCCACCACTCCCGGCCGGACGGCACGCCGTTCCCGTACGAGGAGTCCCCGGTCTGCGACACGCTGCGCTCGGGGCGCAAGCACCGGGTGCGCGGGCAGGTGCTCTGGGCCAAGGACGGCCGGGCGGTCCCGGTCGACCTCACGACCGCCCCCGTGCGCGACGGCGACCAGCTCGTCGGCGCGGTGATGACCTTCACCGACCGCCGCTCGTACGACGCGCTCGCCGCGCGCCACGCCCAGCTGCAGGCCGTCCTGAAGGAGTCGCTGCGCGGCCCCCTGGAGCAACTGCGCGCCGAGCTCGGCACCCTGGCCGCCGACCCGGCCGGCCAGCTGTGGCCCGAGGCCAACCAGATCCTGCACCACCTCTCCGCCGGCTACGCCCGGATGACCACCCTCGTCGACAACGTCCTTGCCTACCAGCAGCTGGACGCCGGCGACGCCAAGCTGGAGCGGGAGACGGCCGCGCTCGACGAGGTCGTGGCCGCGGGCGTCGACGGCGCGGTCGAGCTGATCGGGCCCGGGCGGGCGCAGTTCGCGGTGCACGCGCCGGCGATCGAGGCCGAGGTCGACGCGGAGCGGTTCGCGCAGGCGCTGGCGCACCTGATCGCGGACGTCGCGGGCGTCGACGCCACGGGCAACGCCCCCGCGGGCGGCGCGCCGTCCGGCGACTCCACGATCGTCGTGGCGGCGGCGCAGCGCGGCGAGGTCGTACGGATCGAGGTGCGCGGGCCCTACGCGGGCGGCGACCCCGTCCACGGGCCGATCGTGCGCGGCATCGTGCGGGCGCACGGCGGGGTGCTGCAGACCCACGACGTGCCGGGCGCGGCGGGCGGCAGCGCGTACGTCCTGGAGGTGCCCGTCTCCGCGAAGGGCGGGCCGGTGAGCCCCGCCGCCACGGAGCGGCGGTCCGCCACGGACACGATGAACGCCACGACCGTCATGCCGGTGCCGTCCCAGCGGGCGCGCGGCACGGCGGCGGCGCCTGAGACCCCCGAGGCTTCTGCCGGTGCGGCCGGTGCGGCCGCTTCTGCTGGTGAGGCCGCTCCGGCTGCCGCCGGCGGCGGGACGCAGGGCAGCGGGCGGCGGGCGCGCCGCGCGACGGACGGCGACACGCAGGGCGACGGCGCCGCGGTCGTCCAGCAGCCCGCGCAGCCCCCTCAGAACGACGACACGCCGCCCACGGGGCGGCGGCGCGCCAAGCCGCGCACGGACGAGGAGCCGGCGCCGTCCGACCCCGAGGGTGCTCCCGGGTCGCGCTCCAACCGCCACGGGCGGGGCGGCACGGATGGCGGCGGCGACGGTGACGCGAGCGGGCTCGTACCGCCGCAGGCACAGGGCGCGCCGGCCGGGCCCACGGGGCGGCGTGCGCGCCGCGAGCAGCCGCAGGAGGCGGAGGCGCCGCGGACGGCGTTCGCCCTGCCGCCCGCCGAGGCCGACCGCACCCCGGAGTCCGCTGCCGCGGCCGCCCCGACGGGCCGCCGCGCCCGGCGGGCCCTTACGGAGTCCCCGGAGCGCCCGATCCCGGGCCAGGCCACGGGAGAACCCGCCGCGCCGCGGACGGCGTTCGCGCTGCCGCCGGCGGAGGCGGACCGCCCGCAGGCGGGGGGCGCCCTGCCCGGCGCCCCCCGCAAGCCCGCGGACGACGAGCCCCGCCCGGGCGCGGCGCCGTACCCGGGCCCCGGAGACCCGCACCCCGAACGGGGCGACGCGGGCCGGTTCACGGGCCCGGCCCAGAACGGGCGCGGCGGCACGGCGTCCTTCCTCGGCGCCGAAGCCGAACGGCCCGGCGCGGCGCCGGTCCCGGGCCGGGGCAGCCCTGCGCCCGCGGGCCCCGCGGCGCCTTTCCCCGGCCGGAGTGGCCCCGCGCCCGCGGGCGCGGAGAACGGCCGGCCCGGTCAGGGCGGCGCGTCGGCCTTCCCCGGCCAGGGCAACAGCGCCACTCCCGCGAGCGCGGCAGACAACCACCCGGGCCAGGGCGGCGGCACGTCGGCGTTCCTCGGGCAGGACGCCCCGGTGGCCGCCCGCGGAGCAGCACCCTTCCCGGGGCAGGGCAACGGCCCCGCACCCGTGAGCCCCGCGGCGCCCTTCCCGGGGCAGGGCGGCCCCGCGACCGCCGACGCAGAAAACGGCCGGCCCGGTCAGGGCGGCGGCACGTCCGCCTTCCTCGGGCAGGACGCCCCGGTGGCCCCCCGCGGAGCAGCACCCTTCCCCGGCCAGGCCAACGGCCCCGCACCCGTGAACCCCGCAGCGCCCTACCCCGGCCGGAGCGGCCCCACGCCCGCAGGCGCAGGAAACGGCCACCCCGAAAAGGGCGGCGGCACCTCCGCCTTCCCCGGACAGGGCAACAGCGCCACTCCCACGGGCGCGGCAAACAACCACCCCGGCCCGGGCGGCGGCACCTCCGCCTTCCTCGGGCAGGGCACCCCGGCCAACGCCGGCGGGGCAACGCCCTTCCCCGGACAGGGCAGCGGGCCCACGCCTGCGAGCGCAGGGAACGCCCACGGCCCCGCGGCCCCCGCAGACGCAGCGAGCGGCCACCCCGGACACGGCGGCGGCACCTCCTCCTTCCTCGGACAGGACAACCCGGCGACCGCCGGCGCAGCGGCGGCTCCCGTGCCGGTCCCCGGTCGGGGCGGCCCCGCGACCGCCGGTGCGCACCCGGGTCCCGACGGTCCCGCGCCCGCCGGCCCGAACGGCCCCGCGCCCGTACCCGCCGCCGCTCCGGACGGAGCTCCGGCGCCCCGCCCGGAGCCGGGCGCCGGAGCCGCAGGCAGCCCCGTCGACCAGCCCGCCGCAGGCGCCCCCGCTCCGACGGGCCGCCGCCGGGCCCGGCGCCCGCTCGCCGAGGAGCCGGGCGCGGCAGCCGCGGCTCAGGGCGGGTCGGACACCTCCGGGCGGCCGATCAGCGTCCGCGCGCTGGGCCAGGCCCCGCCGTTCGGCCAGGCGCCCGGCCAGGAGCCGGTGCCCGGCGGCGGTTCGGGCCGGCGCCGGCGGCTCGGCAACCCTGCCGAGGGCGACCGCGAGCGCACCCCGCAGCCGGAGCCTGAGCAGGCACCGCGCGCCGCCGGCGCGACCGCCCCGGCGGCGCCGCAGCGCCCGCCGCTGCTCGACGCCCAGGAGGGGCGGGCGTTCGCCATAGGAGCACCGGACGAGGGTTCGGAGGGGCCGGAGCCCCTCGACGGCCCCAACGGTGCGGTCGAGGTGATGAACGCGCCGCGCCGCCCGATGGACGACGAGCTGCCGCCCGAGCCGCTCGACAACCCGCGCCGGCTCCTCGTGTGGCCGGCCCCGGACCCGTCCACGGAGGCGGCGCTGACCGAGCGCGGCTACCGTCCCGTGCTCGTGCACTCGCGCGAGGAGGTCGACGCTCAGACCGCGGCCTACCCGGCGGCGCTGTTCGTGGACCCGCTGACCGGCCCGATCACCCGCACCGCGCTGCAGTCGCTGCGCGAGGCGGCCGTCGCGGCCGAGGTCCCCGTGCTGGTGACGGCCGGGCTGGGGCAGGCGACGCGGGACGCGGCCTACGGGGCGGACCCTGCCGTGCTGCTGAAGGCGCTGGCGCCGCGCGACAGCGAGATGCACCCGCCGCGCGTGCTGCTGATCGAGGAGCACGCGCCGATCGCGGAGGCGCTGACGGCGACGCTGGAGCGGCGCGGCATGCAGGTGGCCCGGGCGGCGACGGACGCGGAGGCGGTGTCGCTTGCGACGCAGCTGCCCCCGAACCTGGTCGTGATGGACCTGATGCAGGTGCGGCGCCGCCGCGCGGGCATCGTCGACTGGCTCCGCGGCAACGGCCTGCTCAAGCGCACGCCGCTGGTCGTCTACACCTCGGCCGGGATCGTCGACCCGACGCAGTTCTCGCGGCTGGCCACGGGGGAGACGGTGCTGTTCCTGGCGGAGCGGTCGACCAGCGCGGAGGTGCAGGGCCGGATCGTGGACCTGCTGTCGAAGGTCGGAACGGACTGATGTCGAAGGCTGGAACGGACTGAGCCGGCCGGCGGACCGGATCGGATCGGTCACCGGGGTGGACCGGTCAGCAGGGCGGCAGGGCGAATCGGCCGGCCAGTCCGCGGACCGGATCGGCCGCCGGACAGCCGCAGGACAGCCGCCGGACAGCCACCGCTCGCCGGCAGGCCCGCCGGGTCAGTCCGCGGCCCGGTCAGCGGGCCGGCCTGGTCAGTGGGTCGGCCCGGTCAGTGAGCCAGCCCGGTCAGCAAGTCAGCCCGGTCAGCCGGCCGCGCCCGGGCCGGATCCCCGCTCCCCCGCCGGCCGGGTGATCCGCCCCGCAGCCGTCCGCACGGACTCCCGCAGCCCGGCCAGGTCGTCCTCCGCCCCGCCGACGAGCAGCCTGCGGAACTGGGGGACGGCCGTGGCCCATCCGGCCAGCGCGCTGATCATGAAGAGCAGGTGCCGCGGAGGCAGCTCCCGGTCGACCCGCCCCTTCTCCTGGGCGGCGGCGAAGGCCTCCGCCTTGGCGTCGTAACGGGCGCGCCGCTCCGCCTCGTGCGGAATCTCCCCGTTCCCGTACTCCAGGCCCTCCCACAGGAGCAGTCGCACCAGCTCGGGGTGGGCCCGGTGGTATTCCATGAGGCGGTCGACGTAGCAGTCGGGGTCGTCCGCGTCGACGGGCACGGCGGAGGCGAGCTCCAGCAGCGCCTGCTGGAGGACCTGGGAGAACAGCTCCGCCTTGTCGCCGAAGTACGCGTAGATGAGCTGCTTGTTCGCCTTCGCCTCGCGGGCGATGCGGTCGACGCGCGCACCGGCGATGCCGTGGGCGGCGAACTCGGCGGTGGCCGCGGCGAAGATGCGCGCCTTGGTGGCCTCGGGATCCCTCACTGCTGCCATGCACCCAGCGTAACCAACTATCTGGTTGACAGCACGTTCCGTTTCACGTGAAACTTATAACCAACCAGTTGGTTACAGACCACAGGCACAGGCATAGACACAGCCACCGCCACACCGCTTCGCTGCTTGCACGGCTCCAGGGGGACCCACCACTCATGCCGACAACCACGTCCGCATCCACAGCGCCCGCACCCGCACCCGTAGACGCGCCCATAAGCGCACCCGCACCCGCACCGGCCCGCACCGGCAACGCGGTCCTCCTCGCCGTCATCTCCCTCTGCACGGCCGTCACCGCCGCGAACATCTACCTCGCGGCCCCGCTCCTCGGCCTCATCGCCCGCGACTTCGGCGTCGCCCCCTCCGCGGCCGGCTGGATCGCCTCCGTCGCCCAGCTCGGTTACGCCATCGGCCTGCTGATCTTCGCCCCGCTCGGCGACACCGCCGACCGGCGCCGGCTCGTGGCCGTGCTGTCGGCCCTGGCCGGCGCGGCCCTCGTCGCGGCGACGCTCGCGCCCGGCCTGCCCGCGCTGGCCGCGGCCGTCCTGGTGGCCTGCGCCGCGACGGTCGTCCCGCAGCTGCTCGTGCCGCTCGTCGCCGAGCGGGCGCCCGCCGAGCGGCGCGGCCGGCACGTGGCCGCGGTGGTGGCCGGGCTGTTCACCGGCATCGTCGCGGCCCGCGTCCTCGGCTCGCTCGCCGGTCAGGCGTACGGCTGGCGCGCCGTCTTCCTCGGCTCCGCCGCGCTGACCGTCGCCATCGGCCTGCTGACCGCCGTGGTCCTGCCGGCCGAGACCCGCCCCCGCCGCGCCTCCCGGCCGCTCAAGGCCATCGCCGCGCTGCCGGGCCTGCTGCGCGCGTCCGCCGACCTGCGGGCGGCGTGCCTGCGCCAGGGCGGTCTGTTCGGCGCCTGGAGCTCCCTCTGGACGACGCTCGCCCTGCTGCTCACCGCGGACGAACCGTTCCACCTGTCCACCGCGTCCGCCGGTCTCTTCGGCCTGTTCGGCCTCGTCTCGACCGCCGTCGCACCCGTGTCGGGCACGCTGATCGACCGCTTCGGCGCGCCCCGGGTCGTCACCACGGCGTACGCGCTCGCGGTCGTCTCGCTGCCGCTGTTCTGGCTGGGCGGGCACCAGCTGTGGGCGCTGTGCGCGGGTGCCGTGTTCATCCACGCCGGCCTGATGGCCGGTCAGGTCGCCAACCAGACCCGCGCGCTGGCCTCGACCGGCTCGCCCGCGGTGGCCAACACGGCCTACGTCGTCACGGCGTTCATCGGCGGCGCGAGCGCGTCCGCGATCGCGGGTCCCGCGTACGCACACTGGGGCTGGAACGGCGTGTGCGCCATTGCGGCCGCGGCGATCGCCATCGGCTGGGCGGGCGCGGCGCGGCGGTGGCTCGTAAGGGCCGCTGACCAGAACTGCTGACAACAACCGCTGTCTCACGGGGCAGCCTCCGGATGCCGGAGGCCGCCCCGCTCCGCTACGCCAGGACGGTGACTTCCAGCTCCCCGTCCGCGTACTGCTTGCGCAGCACCTTCTTGTCGAACTTGCCCACCGACGTCTTCGGCACGGTCACGACCGACGCCCACCGCTCGGGCAGCTGCCAGCGGGCCACCCGCTCGCCGAGGAACGCCCGCAGGGCGGCGTAGTCCACGCTCTTGCCGTCCTTGAGGACGACCGTGGCGAGGGGGCGCTCGCCCCACTTCTCGTCGGGGACGGCCACGACGGCCGCCTCGGCGACGTCCGGGTGGGCCATCAGGTGGTTCTCCAGCTCGACGGAGGAGATCCACTCACCACCGGACTTGATCACGTCCTTGGCGCGGTCGGTGAGGGTGAGGAAGCCGTCGGCGGTGATCGTGCCGACGTCGCCCGTACGCAGCCAGCCGTCCGGGCTGAACTTGTCCTCGGGCCGGACCGGTTCGCCGGCCGCGCCGCCGTAGTACGCGCCCGCGATCCACGGCCCGCGCACCTCCAGCTCGCCGGCCGACTCGCCGTCCCAGGGCAGGAGCTCCCCGCCGGGACCGGCCAGCCGGGCCTCCACGGAGGAGGGCAGCCGGCCCTGGGTGACGCGGTAGGGCCACTCCTCCTCCTCGCTCAGACCCGCCGGCGGGTAGGCGACCGAGCCCAGCGGCGAGGTCTCCGTCATCCCCCAGGCCTGCACGATCCGCACGCCGTGGCGCTCGTGGAAGCCCCGCATCATCGCGGGCGGCGCGGCCGAGCCGCCGCTGATGACCGTGCGCAGCGAGGACAGGTCCCGCGGCCGGGCGTCGAGCTCGGCGAGCAGGCCCGCCCAGATGGTGGGGACGCCGGCGGACACCGTGGGCCGCTCGGAGGCGATCATGTCGGCGAGCGGCGCGGGCTGCAGGAAGCGGTCGGGCATCAGCAGGGACGTTCCGGCCATGAAGGCGGCGTGCGGCAGGCCCCAGGCGTTCACGTGGAACATCGGCACCACAGGAAGGCAGGTGTCGGCGGGCGTCAGGCCGAACGCCGAGGCCGCGTTGACCTCCATCGCGTGGAGGTAGACCGAACGGTGGCTGTAGAGCACGCCCTTGGGCTCACCGGTGGTGCCGGAGGTGTAGCAGAGGGCGGCGGCCTGCCGCTCGTCGAGCTGCGGCCAGTCGAAGCCGGAGACGGGGCGGCCCGCGAGCAGCTCCTCGTACTCGTGCACGCGGGGCCGGCAGCCCTCCAGCACCGAGCGGTCGCCGGGGCCCGAGACGATCACGTGCTCGACGGAGGCGAGGTGCGGCAGGAGCGGCGCGAGCAGCGGCAGCAGCGAGCCGTTGACGAGGACCACGCGGTCCGCGGCGTGGTTGACGATGAAGACGAGCTGCTCGACGGGCAGCCGCAGGTTCAGCGTGTGCAGGACGGCGCCCATGGAGGGGATCGCGAGATACGCCTCCAGGTGGTCGCTGTTGTTCCACATGAGGGTCGCGACGCGCTGGTCGCCGGTCACCCCGAGCTCGTCGCGCAGCGCGTGGGCCAGCTGGACGGACCGCTCCGCGACCTCCCGGAAGCTGCGCCGCAGTGGCTCGCCGTCCCCGGTCCAGGTGGTCACCGTGGCGCCGCCGTGCACGAGAGCGCCATGGGCGAGGATGCGCGTGACTGTGAGCGGTACGTCCTGCATCGTGCTCTGCACCGGGGTCCTCCCGAAGACCTGGTACGGCGGGTGTCGTCCGCTGATTGTGCTGGGGTATCTCGCGGTAAGTCACTACCCCGGGCATGCCGGGACAGCATGATCGGGACAACATCGGGACGACGCGAAGCGGGCCGGGGCACGGATCCCCCGAGCCCCGGAGGTTGCAGAAATCCCTGCGGGGCAGTGAATCGTATTTTCTCCGGCGTCAACCACGGAGAAGTTCGGGCGTCAACACGAACGAGTGAATTCCTCGATGACCCGAAGAGTGGAAAACCTATCGTCACGGGCCCGGAAAACGGCCCGTGAGCCCCTGCGGAAACCCCGTCAACGACACCTGGGGCTTCCTCGGTACGACGGGGGACCATCGTTGCATCGGCCATAGCCTGAACGCCCCGCGGCCTCTTCAAAAACTCGCGGGGAATCCGTATCCCAGACTCAGGAGATTGACATGACCACGAACGATGGCCCCCCTGCTCAGGGGCCGGGTGCTGACGCTGCGCGCACCCCGGTGCGCATCCGGCAGCCGAGGCTCCTCCCCGAGGGCCGGGGCCTCGACAGGGCGATGACGAAGCTCGCCGCCGCCGTCATCTTCATCGCGCTGATCCACGAGGCCAGGATGGAGCCCCATGCGGCAGGCCTGCTGACCGTGGAGATCGTCACCAGCATTTGCCTGATCAACTCCGCCGACCCCGTCGTACGGAGCGGTGGAACGAAGGTCAAGCAATTGCTGAATGCAATCACCGGCTAGCCGCCCTCCCTATTGATCATACCGTCGTCGCCTCTGTTCGAGCCGGGCAACCGGTCCGGTTCGAACGGAGGCACGTTCATGCGCAAAATATGGAGTATCCCGACCGGGTGAACGACATGGTGGCAGCAAATGCAGCGGGGCGCGAGCGCGGAACCACCCATTCGAGGGAAGTGCGCCACCCTTCGCCACCCTGCGCCATGTTTCGCTATGCCCCCGGCTCGTACTCACGGTACGAGGTGCCGCCTCACGGCGCGCGGTGCCGCAGCGCCACTACGCCGCGCAAGCCAGCTCCGGGTCCTCGCGAAGCTTCCCGAGCGCCCGCGAGACCGCACTCTTGACCGTCCCCACGGAGACGCCGAGCAGCTCGGCCGTCTGCACCTCGGTGAGGTCCTCGTAATACCTGAGGACGACCATGGCCCGCTGCCGCACCGGCAGCCGCAGCACGGCCCGCCACATCGCGTCGCGCAGCGCCTGCTGCTCGGCGGGGTCCGCTGACGGGGCCGCGTCGGGCTCGGGCAGCTCGTCGCAGGGGAACTCCTCGACCTTGCGCTTGCGCCACTGCGAGGTGCGGGTGTTGACGAGGGCACGGCGCACGTAGCCGTCCAGGGCCCGGTGGTCCTCGATCCGCTCCCAGGCCAGGTAGGTCTTGGTGAGCGCGGTCTGCAGCAGGTCCTCCGCGTCGCACGGGTTCGAGGTCAGGGAGCGCGCGGTGCGCTGCAGCACCGGCCCGCGTGCCCGTACGTAGGAGGAGAACGACGGGTACACGGCGGTGGATGCGCTGGTGCACACAGGCGTCGTGGTTGCTGTCATGCCTCAACGCTAGGAGCGCACCTGTACCCGGCGGATCGCCCGCAGGTGCCGAAGCGCGATCCGCCTCAGGTCGTACAGGTGGGGCTGCCCCCACCTCCCGGAGGGGGAGAGGACTCGGGGACCGGTCGGGGACGAGGAGCGGGTACGGCCGTGAGGGCCGGGGCTCCGTTGCCGGCCGGCTCCGGAGCCCCGGCCCTCACGGCCCTCCCGGCCGGTCCGCTCAGTCGATCCAGTCGATCCAGCTCGATCCAGTCGCTTCAGTCGCTTCAGTCGCTTCAGTCGATGATCGCGACCGGCGCGTCCACCAGATTGCGGTCGACGGTCAGCTTCCGCCCGCCGTGGGACTCGGTGACGTTCCCCTTGTACTGGTGGATGCGACGGTGCGGCTGCCAGGCGCCGCGCCCGATCACGGGCTCCTCGTCCGTCGTGGGGTCCACCCGCCAGCGGGCGAACCACAGCACGTCGGGCAGCGACGTCGCGCCCGAGCGGCGGGCCCGGTCCATGTGCCGCACCCCGGACTCGGCGCTGCTGTAGAAGCCCGGCAGGTAGCCGGCGCTGCGCACGGCCGTCGCCCAGCCGCGGATGAAGGACAGCGTCGTACGGGCGCAGTCGTCGTTCTTGTCGTTGTACGCCTCCATGTCGAGGTAGAGGGGGCTGTGGATGTCGATGCCGAGTGCGGATGCCTTGGAGACGGCCTCCTCGCCCTCCGTCTGGCCCTGGTCGAAGGGGTAGGAGCCGATGGGGTAGCCCTTCTTGTTGGACGCCCGCACGCAGGGCGACTGGGAGCCCACGTAGATCGGCAGGATGCGCCAGCCGAGGTCGTCGGCGCCCTCCAGCCACCGCTCGCTCAGATACGTCTGCCGCGGGCAGGCGCGGGCGCGGCCGGCGAAGTAGACGCCGACGGCGCGGTAGTCCGACGACTTCCACGCGCTGAGCGTGGTCAGCGCGGGGGCCTGGCAGGTGTCGATGCCCCAGCCCTTGAAGACGGACGCCCCCTCGTTGCGCGGATCGCCCCGGTCACCGGCGCCCGCGGGCTCGGCTACGACCAACTGGGCCACCACCGCCAGAAGGGCGAGGAGATATCCGATGATCTTCCTTCGTCGGTCCATACCCGGAGTCAAAGGCGCAGGGGCCCGGCGCCGTTCCGTGACACGCCCTCCGTTCATCCGTCTGCCCCGAGAAGCAGCCCGGACGTGGGAACTCCGGTTCCGGCGGTGACCAGCACCCGCGCGGCGTCCGGCACCTGGTTCACGGCCGTGCCGCGCACCTGCCGCACCGCCTCCGCGATGCCGTTCATCCCATGGAGGTACGCCTCCCCCAGCTGGCCCCCGTGCGTGTTCAGCGGCAGGACGTCCGACTCCACGAAGGCGCCGCCTTCGCCGGGCGCGCAGAAGCCGAACTCCTCCAGCTGCATCAGCACGTACGGCGTGAAGTGGTCGTAGAGGACGGCCACATCGACGTCCGCGGGGCCCAGGCCGCTGCCGCCCCACAACTGCCGGGCGACGACGCCCATCTCGGGGAGGCCGTCGATGCCGTCCCGGTAGTAACTGGTCATCTGCTCCTGTGCGCGGCCGGCGCCCTGCGCCGCCGCGATGATCACGGCGGGCGGGCGAGCGAGCGTGCGGGCCCGCTCGACGGAGGTGACGACCAGGGCCTGGCCGCCGTCCGTCTCCTGGCAGCAGTCGAGCAGCCGCAGCGGCTCGGCGATCCAGCGGGACGCGGCGTGGTCGGCGAGGGTGATCGGGCGGCCGTGGAAGTACGCGGCCGGGTTCGTCGCGGCGTGGCGGCGGTCGGTGACGGCGACGTGCCCGAAGACCTCCGGCTCCAGGCCGTACGTGTGCAGGTAGCGGCGGGCGGCCATGGCGACCCAGGACGCCGGTGTGAGCAGCCCGTACGGGAGTCCCCAGCCGAGCGCCGTGCCCTCCGCCGAGGGCTCGCGCGACTGCACCCCGGCGCCGAAGCGGCGGCCGGAGCGCTCGTTGAAGGCGCGGTAGCAGACCACCACCTCGGCGAGGCCGGCCGCGACGGCGAGGGCGGCCTGCTGGACGGTGGCGCAGGCCGCGCCGCCGCCGTAGTGGACGCGGGAGAAGAAGGTCAGCTCGCCGATGCCGGCCGCCTGGGCGACGGTGATCTCGGGGCTGGTGTCCATGGTGAAGGTGACCATGCCGTCGACGTCGCGGGGGCCGAGCCCGGCGTCGGCCAGGGCCGCGCGGACGGCCTCGGCGGCCAGGGCGAGCTCGCTGCGGCCGGAGTCCTTGGTGAAGGCCGTGGCGCCGATGCCGGCGACGGCCGCGATGCCGCCGATCACGGGGCGGTCCGGGAGCGGAGGGGGTGGGCGTCGACCACGACCCGGCCGGTGACGTGGCGGCCGAGGCCGTTCGTACCGACGACGGAGATCTCGATGGTGCGCTCGTTCACGGAAAGGATCCTTCCGGTCAGCACCAGAACGTCGCCTGGATAGCTGGGCACCCCGAGCCGGATCGAAACCTTGCGGAGGACGGCCTTCAGGCCGGAATGACCGGTTACGTAGTCGGTGACATAACGGCCGACCAGGCCATTGGTGGTGAGGATGTTCATGAAGATGTCAGGGGTGCCCTTTGCGCGGGCCGCCTCGGCGTCGTGGTGCACGTCCTGGTAGTCACGGGAGGCGATGGCGCCCGCGATGACGAGCGTACGGGTGATGGGGACGGTGAGGGACGGGAGTTCTTCGCCGGGTGTCATGCCCCTGCTCCTTCCGGCCCGCCCGACTGAGCGCGGAACACCGGGAGTTCCCACTCCCCGTCCACTCGTATGAATTCCAGATCGACGGACATTCCGATGCGCACGCCGTCGTACGGAACGCCGGTGATGTTGCTGATCATCCGTACGCCTTCGGCGAGTTCGACGAGGGCGACGGCGTACGGCGGGTCGAAGGCGGGGAAGGGCGGGTGGTGCACGACGACGTACGAGTGGACGGTGCCGGAGCCGCAGGCCTCGACGGTCCCCCACCCCGGCGAGCCGCAGCGGCCGCAGCCCGGCAGCCACGGGAAGCGGAGGGTGCCGCAGGCCGTGCAGCGCTGGATGAGCAGCTTGTGCGCGGCGACGCCTTCCCAGAAGGGGGCGTTGTCGCGGTTGATCACGGGGCGGGGGCGCGCGGGCCGGGCGGGGGCTGCCGACTGGACGGGAGCGGCCGGCTGGACGGGCGCGGGCGGCTGGACGGGCGCGGGCGGCTGGACGGGCGCGGGCGGCTGGACGGGAGCCGGTGCGTACTTGAGGATCCGGAAGCGGTGGGTGCCGGCGAGCTCGCCGGCGGCCCGCACGCGCATCGTCGTGGTGATGAAGTAGCCGGCCCCGAGTCTGGTGGCCTTGCGGGGCGAGACGGTCTCGATGACCGTGTCGAAGGTGAGCCGGTCGCCGGGGCGGAGCGGGCGTACGTACTCCTGCTCGCAGTCGGTCGCGACGACCGCGGTGTACCCGGCGCCGTCGAGCAGGGCGAAGAGCTCGTCGTAGGCCGGGGTGCGGGCGGAAGAGGCGCCGGAGAGCCCGGGCATCGTCCACGCCTGAAGCATGGCGGGCGGGGCGATCGCGTCGTCACCGGCGTAGGCGGGGTTGGTGTCGCCCATCGCCTCGCACCAGTGCCTGATCATGGGGAGGTTGACGGGGTCGGGAGCGGACGCGGAGACGGCGGCGGGCCGGCCCTCGAAGGCCTTGAGCAGGTGGTGGACGTCGGGCAGGTGATGGGCGTCGGGCGAGTGGTGGGCGTCGAGCGGGTGGTGAACGTCGCTGGCGGGACGCACGGGCAACCCCCTTCTCTACAGATCTGACTATCCGTCAGATCCAAGAAGGCGGTCAAGGGCCGCGGAGCGGCCGGACGCGGCTCCCACCGGCGTGGACCACCGCCGGACATGGCCACCACTGGGCACGGCTGCCGCCGGACATGGCGGCGCGGCGGCACCGGAGTGCCGCCGCGCACCATCACCAGACCTTCTGACCCGGTCACCTGGTCACCTATGCCGCCCCCGGCCGTACCACCCCCGGACCCGGCCACGGCCGCCTCGGCCTACCAGCGGTCGTCGGTGAAGATGATGGTGACGTTGTCCTGGCGGATGGCCGTGTGGGCAGGGCCGTTGACGCTCGCGGTGTTGGCCGCGTTGTGGGCGCCGGCGCCGGTGGCCTGCTGCTGCGTCGTGGTGGAGTTCCCGTGATTGTTCCCCCCGACGCCGCTCCCCACGACGGCAGCGGCAGCGGCGTTCGACCCGCGGTTGGCCACCTGGTTGCCATTGCCGTCGTCCGAGGCGTGGGCGACGCCGGAGAGAAGGACGGCGGCCACGGGGACGGCGGCGGCGGTGGTGAGGACGCGAGCAGTGCGGGTGCTTGCCATTTCAATTCCTCCGGAACGCTGAGCGGAACTACTGCCCAATAGACATAACTACTCGGCAGCGCCGGGTGGTTGGCCGACCGCCCGGCGAGGTTTCGACGTCGCGCTTCAAGATTGCCCGCCGAATCCCCGGCGAACCACCCGTCGCTCGTCATTCCCTCGCAAGCATGACCACTCCGGAATAAACCCTGTCACTTCCCCGGTCCCCCGGCCCGCGCCCCTCAGAGAGCTCTTGAGGACCAAGAGCCACAAGGGCAGAACCGTTCCGGCGAAATTTCGGCCAATTCCGTAAACGTGGCCGGAAGGGAGGGTCAGGAGAGGGCGTAAACGTTCAGGCAGGGGCGGGGGCGCGGCGGCGACGCGGGCCGGGCGGCGCCGTCCCCACCACCACGGTCGCGTCCAGGTCGTCGCACTCGACGACCTGCGCGCTCAGTCCGGCCGCCTCGAACGTCCCGACCGTCCGCGCCGCCTGGCGCTCGCTCGTCTCGACGAGCAGGTGCCCGCCGGGCGCGAGCCAGTCCGCTGCCGCCGCGGCGACCCTCCGCTGCACGGCGAGCCCGTCCCATCCGCCGTCCAGCGCGACCCGCGCCTCGTGATCGCGGGCCTCGCCGGGCAGGAGGGCGATGGCCTCGGTGGGCACGTAGGGCGCGTTGGCCACGAGGACGTCTATGCGCCCCCGGAGTTCCCGGGGCAGCGGCTCGTACAGATCGCCTTCGTGCACGGCGCCGCCCGCGCCGATGTTCCGCCGGGCACAGCGCACCGCGGCGGGGTCGATGTCGGCCGCGTGCAGCTCGACGTCACCGAGCACCGTGGCCAGCGCAGCGCCCACCGCCCCGGAGCCGCAGCACAGGTCGACGACCACGGCGCGAGGGGAGGGCAGCGCGAGGGCGAGCGCCGCCGCCTGTCCGACCAGGAACTCCGTACGCCGCCGCGGCACGAAGACCCCCGCGTCGACGGCTATGCGCAGCCCGTAGAACTCGGCCCAGCCGACGACGTGTTCGAGCGGCAGCCCGGCCGCGCGCCGCGCGACCATGTCCTCGGCCTCGCCGGCCGTGCGCGCCGTGGCGAGGATGAGCCGGGCCTCGTCTTCGGCGAACACGCAGCCGGCGGTACGGAGCACGGAAACGACGCGAGGAAAGGACGAGGGAGAAGAAAGGGAAAGGAGGGGAGAAGAATCAGCCATGAGAGCCTTCCGGATCACCGAAGGGCGCTCTCGCGGGGCGACGCGGTCAGCTACAGGGAAGAAGCGACCGTAGAACCGTGGGGGGAGAGCACCCGGACTGCCACTGCGGTAATGGGTCTCACCTCCTGGGACGGTTTTCTGCCAACTGGCCGGGAGCAACAGTACATGATCACCGGAGAGTCGGGCAGGTCCACGTCAAAGCGGAAATCGCCACCGCCATCCGTGACGTTTTCGGACGTACTGCCGGTAGCGCTTGCGTTCGAGGGGATCGCGCGTGGTGGGATATGGCGATGCGAACCCCCACACGCATACCTTCCCGTCCCCCCAACCCGTACGAAGAACTGGCCGAGCTGGCGGATCCCGACCCCCTCGCCGACCCCGGCCCGGGCCCCCAAACCGAGCCGCTCCCGCTCATCCCCCTCCGCCTGACGTACCCGGAAGCGGAACCGGATGCGAAGTCGGATGCCGAGCCGGACGACGATGCCTGGTCGCCGCCGAACCACCGCCGCTCCAAACGCGGCCGCCGCCGTCGCCGCAGCCCGTTCGCGGCCGTGCCCCGCGCCCTCAAGCTGCTGGTCGCCCTCGTCCTCTGCGCCGGCATCCTGGTCCTGGCGGACCGCTGCGCGCAGATGTACGCGGAGAAGCAGGCACAGCAGAAGCTCCAGCAGGAGCTCCACCTCGCGGCCGCTCCCCAGGTGGACATCCACGGCTTCCCGTTCCTCACCCAGGTCCTGGAGAAGCGGCTGCAGCGCGTGGACGTCACCGTGCCGCACGTGGCCGCCGACCGCGTGTCCCTCGCGGAGGTCCGGGCCAGCGCGCACGACATCCGGCTCACCGGAAGCCTCCCGAAGGCCATAC
Source organism: Streptomyces roseoverticillatus (assembly GCF_000719265.1). GTDB lineage: Bacteria > Actinomycetota > Actinomycetes > Streptomycetales > Streptomycetaceae > Streptomyces > Streptomyces roseoverticillatus. The sequence continues at coordinate 23,589 of NZ_JOFL01000011.1, forward strand.
GCGGCGCGGTCGTGGGAGACCTCGACGGCGAGGTCCGGCTCTCCTTCGACGACATGAACCGCGAACTCGCCGCCTCCCAGGTCCGCTTCAGCCGCCACGACGACCATGCGGTCGACGCCGACGGAAAGCTGACGATCGCGGGCCAGGAGCTGCGCGTACGGGCCCAGGCCCGGCTCCAGCTCTCAGGGGGTCACAGCCTGTCGACGAACGTCGACGACATGAGCCTGGACCTGCCCGGCATCGCCACCTACCGGCCCGGCAAGGGCAAAGGCCTCACTCTCCACCACGAGACCGCCGAGCGCATCAGCCGCGACGCGGCCCGCGCGAAGGCCCTGCTGTCGGTGCCCGCCCTGGCGGAGCGGCTGGGCGTCTCCCGCGCCGATGTCGCGGCGGCCCTGCAGAGCGAGGAGAAACTGCACCGGCTCACGGGCGCACCCCTCTTCGTGGAGAAGCTCACCCGCCTCAACCTGATCGACGCCGCCGTCGACCACCCCTGGCTCCTCCGGAAACTCGGCATCGACCCCCACCTGATCGCCGCCCTCACCCACATCCGCCCCCCGGAACTCACGGACCGCCTGGCCTTCTCGTTCTCCCTCCCCAAGGAGGCGCACGACCTGCAACTACGGGACGTGAGGGTCGACAAGGACGGGATCCGCGCGACGCTGTCAGCCGCGGACGTGCCGGTGGGCAAGACGGGCTGAAGCAGGACACGCACGCGAAAGGGGCACCCCCGGTTCAGGGGCGCCCCTTCTGACCTGCGCTGACGCAGTGGCAGCGGAGAGTGTGGGATTTGAACCCACGGTGACATCGCTGCCACGACGGTTTTCAAGACCGTTCCCTTAGGCCGCTCGGGCAACTCTCCTCGCATCGATTCACCTGGAACGATGCGGGAACAGCCTACCGTCTGGGCCGTACGAGCGGGGCTGCCGGGCCACGCATGGGCCACAGACTTCCGAAGGGTGGTCAGTGCGGGATGCCCTCGATGATGTCGCGGGCACCCTGCCGCAGCAGCTCGGCGCAGACGCGGGTGCCGAGGGTGGCGGGGTCGTTGTCGCTCTCGCCCCAGATGTGGGCGTGGACGAATTTCGACCCGTCGCGGGAGAAGACCATCCCGCGGAGGGAGAGCTGGCCGTCCGGGTCGGTGATGCAGTGTCCGGCGATGGGGCTGTTGCAGTGCCCGCGCAGGCCGTGCAGCATGACGCGTTCGGCAGTGATCTCGGTCATGGTCCGCTCATCGTTGAGCTGGGACAGCAGCCCGGCCACCGCAGCATCATCGCGACGGCACTCCAGCCCGAGGGTGCCGGCGCCGACCGCGGGCAGCATCTCGTCCACGCTGAAGACCTGGCGCCCGCGGTGGGCAATCCCGAGCCGCTGCAGCCCGGAGGTAGCGAGGACCATCGCGTCGAGCTTGGCGTCCACCTTCCTCTTGCCGTCGAGCTTCTCCACCCGCGAGCCGACCGCCCCGCGGACGCGTACGACACTGAGATCAGGCCGCACCCGGTTGATCTGCGCCTTCCGCCGCACGGCAGATGTGGCCACGACGGCGCCCGTCGGCAGATCATCAAGGGTCTGCCGGTCGGAACCCTCCGGGAAGAGCAGGACGTCACGCACGTCGCCCCTGGCCAGATAGGCGGCGAAGATCAGCCCCTGCGGCAGGGGCCGGTCCCCGGGCACGTCCTTGACGCAGTGGACGGCCATGTCGACGTCACCGCGCTGCAGCATGGTGTCGATTTCTTTAACGTAGAGCCCTTTGCCGCCGAGCTGGGCGAGATCGCCCTGCCACTTGTCCGCCTCCGTCGTCACCGGCACCACGTCGATCTTCAGTTCCGGCTCATGCTTGCGCAGCAGGGCGGAGACCTGTGCGACCTGGGCGAGCGCCATCGGGGAACTCCGGGTGCCGATCCGAAGGGTGCGTTCGGGGAAGTCGGTCATGGTGTGGCCTCCTCGTTCCTGGCTTCCAGGTAACTGGTGGGATGGGCACGATGGGTGCGCAGTGCTCGTGCGATGCGTGCGGAGAGTCGGGGGTGGAGCAGTTCGAGCGCGGAGCCGGTGTACTCCCAGCGCCACGCGTCGAGCTCCTCGGGCTGGAGGACGATGCGGTCCTCGTCGCCGGAGTACAAGCGAGGTCCGGTGAAGAGGAACGACAGCCGGTCGCGCCGCTCCGGGCGGGTGGCCTGCAGCCACCCGACGGCGAGGAACTGCCAGGAGTGGGCATCGAAGGTGAGGCCGAGTTCTTCACGGACTTCCCGCCGGACGGCGTCGAGGGGCGATTCCCCCGGTTCAACGATCCCGCCCGGCAGATGCCACGGCCCGCCGGCCTTCGCCGGGTGCACCAGCAACATGCGTCCCAGACGATCCGTGATCAGCACGTAGGCCGTGACGGGGAACCCATGCGCGACCGTCACACCTCGACGTCCCCGCGGTCCAGGAACCGCCCGGAGTGCGCCCCGCACTCTTCCTCGTCGCCGGCCACCCACTCGGCCGCGTACTCGGGACACACCGCCTCGTCCTGCGTGATCGTGTACGGCACGAACCGAAAGACCCGGCTCACCGGTGCCCCTCCGAGTGCCTGCGCATCCGGATATCGCAGTCCGTAACAGTCGTGTAGTCACCCGCCGTTCGGGCGTCCAACCGGGTGCCCGCCAATCTCGCACACTCATCACAGCCAGGCACTGGGTCCGGTGGCTCAATGGTTGGCAACCCCAGGTGGGGGGCCGGTGACATGGTCGTCCTACGAGTGCACATCCCCGCTCCTCGCGTCGTCCGGATGACGACACGCTAGGAGCACGAACGTCCGACGACCTAGCGAGTTCTACGTGGTTGCACGCGAGTTCTTCACCGGAGGGAGTCGAGTGCTGCGGTCACCACAGCTCGGGCTGGCGCCCCGTACACGGCAAGGTCCCGCAGCTCTGAGAACGCCTTGACGTACATCGCGACCTCACCCGGCGCAGTGACGGTCACCTGGGCCGTCAGCAGCTCCACATGGACCCGCTCGTCATCAAAGATGTTGAAGCCTTCCAGGGTCCACATGCCGCGGCCCTGCGCCGTGAACGGAATGATCCCGACGGAGACAGCGGGAAGCGACATCACCGACAGCAGGTGTCCCAACTGGCCGGCCATCGTCTCGGCATCGCCGATCTGGTACCTCAACACCGACTCCTCAATCAGGAGAGTGAATCGGTGCCCCGCCTCCTGAAGGACGCGCGCCCGAGCCATACGGGCGTCGACAGCTTCGGCAGTGTCGTCCGGTGTGCCGTGGAATCGGCGGATGACCGAGAGCAGTGCGGACGCGTACGCGGGTGTCTGGAACAAGCCGGGCACGACATGTGACGCGTAGCCTCGGTGCAGCTTCGTACGCTCATAGAGCGGGATGCGTGATTCCTGCAATCGCCGCAGGCCGGTGCGCTGCAGGCGCTTCCACTCCAGGTACATGGAGTCGGCAGACCGCGACGCCGCAATGATGTCCGCCGCCTGGTCGTCGGCATCACATGCCGCGCACCATGTACGGATATCCGCGTCGGATGGCGGCGTACGCGCGTTCTCGATGCGTGAGGACTTGGACTTGTTCCACCCACAGCGTACGGCCAGCTCATGCCCTGTCAGCCCAGCGTCGAGACGGACCTCACGCAGCTTCGCCGCCACTGCCTTGCGCGCTGCTTCGACGCTTGATGACTGATACTTGGGCATGAGCTGACTCGTCCACTGGCGCCGTTAGACGACGAACTCCTCGTGGGGTGTGGCGCGCCGCCAGACCGCCTCGAACGCCTCAGCGCATAGCTTGATCACCGCCGGGTCGTCGCACAGCTCGTGTCCTGCCGACGTACCATCACCGCTGAAGTGGCCGAAGCGAATCAGCCGGTCGTCGAACAGCCAGAAGTCCGCACCGGGCAGAGCAAGCGTGGCCGCGTCCCTTCGAGGCAGCCAACGAACCGCCTCCCCGGCCTCGACGTTCAGATACGTACCGGCGTGCTCGTAGCGGATGTACTCACTGACAGGCACAGAAACCACCCGGGCTCTACGCATCACCACACCGCGCGCCACCACGTCCCGCACCAGGTCATGCCAAGGACGACGACGCTCAACCGACTCGGGCGTGATCTTTCCGCAGGCTTGCCACTCCGCGAAGTCGTCGGCCTCTGAGGCGACGCTGTACGTATCCCGCAGCTCCAGGTGAACGGCCGACCGGTGGCACTCCTTGATCAGGTCACTGAACGGCGGAACGCTGTTCGGCCTCATCGCACGCCTTCCTGATCAGCGGCACCATACGCGCCGGAATCCGGATCACTGCTTCCGTGTCGGGGATGTGGCCCACCGTACGACACTCGTCTTCGGTCTCGCCGTCGGCCTTCCAGCCCTGGAACACGAGGTCGGCGGTCTCGCCGTCCACCCACACCGTGGGGCAGTCATCGCCGTTGGTGTTCGGGTCCTTGCCGAAGAACAGTAGAGCCATGACCGTGACTCCCACCCACTCGGTTGCGTCTGGTTGCACAGACGATGGCCCCGAGCGTCGTTCCCGTCAAGGCGCCCTCTCAGCAGGCGACTTGATGCCGGGTTTCCGACCACGGCTGATCTATCTGCGCCTTGAATCCTCCGACCCATGCCGACAGTCAGCCGGACGCTCAGCCACGACGGCGGCGCGCCTAGTGGAACGCCCACGACGAGCCCGGCCACGTCGCGGCAGCTGCCCGCTCCCCCTCAGCCACGGCCGAAGGGTGCGGTCTCCGCAGACGTGGCGGTGCAACAGGTGGTGCTGTCCCCTTGGACAGAGCCCTTGCCGAGGGTGTCGGCGTCGGCCTTGACGACGTAGATCTCCCAGGGCTCACGGCCGGGGCCGTGGACCCAGACCTTGTCCTGCACTGCGTAACAGCAGGAGGTGTCGTTCTCCTCGAAGGTCGCCAAGCCTGCTTCCTTCAAGCGCTCGGTCGCGGCGGTGACGTCGTCCGTGGTGCCGACTTCGACGCCGAGGTGATCGAGCCGGGTGTCCTGGCCGGGCTCGCCCTCGATGAGGACGAGCTTGAGCGGGGGCTCGGTGATCGCGAAGTTGGCGTAGCCGGGACGACGCTTGGCCGGTTCGACGCCGAAGAGCCGGGAGTAGAAGGTCACCGACGCTTCGAGATCGGCGACGTTGAGGGCGAGCTGGACACGGGACATGGCGATCTCCTCGATCCACGCTGTATCGATCTACTTCAATACAAGGTTGCGCCTTGGATCGAAGGACGTCAACATAGAAGTATGTCGAATCAGGAATTCGTGGTGCTCGGCCAAGTCGGTCCCGACGGCTGCTGTCCCGGCCTGCTGACCGCCCCGCTCGCCGAGGACCAGGCGGCAGAGCTGGCGAAGGTCTTCAAGGCCCTGGGTGATCCGGTGCGGCTCCGGCTGCTGTCGGTGATCGCCTCCCGGGCAGGCGGTGAGGTGTGCGTCTGCGACCTGACGCCCGCCTTCGACCTCTCCCAGCCGACCATTTCCCATCACCTGAAACTGCTCCGTGAGGCCGGACTGATCGCCTCCGAGCGGCGCGGGACGTGGGTCTACTACCGGTTGCTGCCGGAGATGACCGACCGGCTCGCCGGGATCCTCACCCGCCCCGCCGGGGAACCCCTGCCCGAGCCCGCCGAGGCCTCGCCGTGACCCGCGCGGCCACCGCACCGGTGGCGGCTCGGCTGTCCTTCCTCGACCGCTACCTCGCCGTGTGGATCCTGCTGGCGATGGGTGCCGGCCTCGGGCTGGGCCGTCTCGTGCCCGGACTGGGCGACGCGCTCGCGAAGGTCACCGTCACCGGAGTCTCCCTGCCGATCGCCCTCGGCCTGCTGGTGATGATGTACCCGGTCCTGGCCAAGGTCCGCTACGACCGCCTCGGCACCGTCACCCGCGACCGCCGCCTTCTGGTCCCCTCGCTGGTGCTGAACTGGGTGCTCGGCCCTGCCGTGATGTTCGCCCTGGCCTGGCTGTTCCTGCCGGACCTGCCCGAGTACCGCACGGGCCTGATCATCGTGGGCCTGGCCCGCTGCATCGCCATGGTCATCATCTGGAACGACCTCGCCTGCGGCGACCGCGAAGCCGCCGCCGTGCTCGTGACCTTGAACTCGGTGTTCCAGGTGATCGCCTTCGCCGGGCTCGGCTGGTTCTACCTCTCCGTCCTGCCCGGCCTGCTCGGCCTCGAACAGACCGCGCTCGACGTGTCGGTGTGGGAGATCGCCCGCAGCGTGCTGATCTTCCTGGGCATCCCGCTCGCCGCCGGATACCTCACTCGCCGCCTGGGCGAGAAGGCCAGGGGCCGCACCTGGTACGAGGCGAAGCTGATCCCCCGCATCGGCCCGTTCGCCCTGTACGGTCTGCTGTTCACCATCGTCGTGCTCTTCGCCCTTCAGGGCGACGCCATCACCTCCCAGCCGCTCGACGTCGCGCGGATCGCGCTCCCGCTGCTGGTCTACTTCGCCGTCATGTGGGCCGGGTCCATGGCACTCGGCCGGGCCGCAGGCCTGGACTACCCACGGACGACGACGCTCGCGTTCACCGCTGCGGGCAACAACTTCGAGCTGGCCATCGCGGTCGCCATCGCCACGTTCGGCGCCTCCTCCGGTCAAGCCCTCGCCGGAGTCGTCGGGCCCCTCATCGAGGTCCCCGTCCTCATCGGCCTCGTCTACGTCGCGCTCGCCGCCCGTCGCCTCTTCCCCTCGCCCGCCACCGGCCGGCCGGCCACCACCCCAGAAGGGTCCGCCCGTGTCTGAGAACAAGCCCTCCGTGCTCTTCGTGTGCGTCCACAACGCCGGGCGCTCCCAGATGGGCGCCGCCTTCCTCGCCCACCTCGGCGGCGACCGCGTCGACGTCCGCTCCGCCGGCTCCGCTCCCGCCGAGACCGTCAACCCCGCCGTCGTCGCGGCCATGCGCGAGATCGGCATCGACCTGTCCGCGCAGGCACCGAAGCTGCTGACCACCGAGGCCGTGCAAGCGTCCGATGTCGTCATCACCATGGGATGCGGGGACGCCTGCCCGGTGTTCCCCGGCAAGCGCTATCTGGACTGGAAGCTGGAAGACCCGGCCGGCCAGGGCGTCGACGCCGTCCGCCCCATCCGCAATGAGATCGAACAGCGGGTGCGCGGCTTGCTGGCCGAGCTCGGCATCACAGCTACGGCGTGATCGTCCGGCGCTCTCCGGTCCTCCGGATCCCGCCCGCTCCGAGCCCCGTCTCCGGAGCGGAGACCGTCCCCTTGGGCCTCTCGGGCAGCTCTCCCCGCACCGCTCGTGCTCGGCGGTGCGGGGGGCAAGCCCGTCGCCTCAGCTGTCGCCCTTGCGTTCGCCCAATGTGATCTGTGCCGTGGACTGCTTGCCGTCGCGGGTGTAGGTCACGGTGACCTTGTCGCCCGGCTTGTGGGTCCAGATCTCGCTGATGAGGGTGGGGCCGCTGTCGATGGCGGTGTCGTCGAGCTTGGTGATGACGTCGCCGGGCTTGAGGCCGGCCTTGTCGGCCGGGCCGCCCGGAGTCACGGCCGGGCTGTTGTTGTCGCCGGTGGGGGCGATCTTGGCGCCCGCGCCGGCGTCCTTCATGTTCACCGAGGCCGAGATGACCGGGTAGACCGGCTGGCCGGTCCTGATGAGCTGGTCGGCGACGTTCCTGGCCTGGTTGATCGGGATGGCGAAGCCGAGGCCGATGCTGCCGGCCTGCTGCTGGGCGCCGCCGAAGCCGCCGCCGTTGTTCGCGGACTGGATGGCCGAGTTGATGCCGATGACCGCGCCCTGGGCGTTGAGGAGCGGCCCGCCGGAGTTGCCCGGGTTGATGGACGCGTCCGTCTGGAGGGCACTCATGTACGAGGCCTTGCCCATGCCGCCGCCGTCGCTGGAGGCCACCGGCCGCTTCTTGGCGCTGACGATGCCCGTCGTGACCGTGCCCGACAGGCCGAACGGCGCGCCGATGGCGATCGTCGCGTCGCCCACCGCCGCCCTGTCCGAGTCCCCGAGGGGGATCGGGTTGAGCTTCGCGCCCGAGGGGTTCTTCAGCTTTATGACCGCGACGTCGTAGCCCTGCGCCCGGCCCACGACCTCGGCGTCGTACTGCTTGCCGTCCGAGAACGTGGCCATCAGCTTGCCGCCGCCCTGTGCGGCCGACGCGACGACGTGGTTGTTGGTGAGGATGTGGCCCTGCTTGTCGTAGACGAAGCCGGTGCCCGTACCGCCCTCCCCGCCGCCGCTCTGGGCCTCGATCGTGACGACGCTCGGCAGCGCCTTGCCGGCGATGTCGGCCACGGAACCGGGCGTGCGGCTCTCCGTCTTCGGGTCGCCGGAGGAGGAGACCGTCGTGGAGCTGCCGCTGTCGTCCCGGCTGGCCGCCCAGTAGCCGATCCCGCCGCCGATGCCGCCCGCGACGAGCGTCGCCGCCAGCACCATCGCCACGAGGCCGCCGCCGCGCTTGCGGGGCGCCGGTGCGTACGGGTCCGGGCCGCCGGCCCACACACCGGTCGGGCCCACCGGTCCGCCGCCTGCCGGTGCGCCGTACGGGTACGGCTGGGCCGGCGGGGGCGCGGGAGGCGACGGGTGCTGCTGAGTCTGCCCGTCGTACCAGCCGCCCGGGTGACCCTGTACGCCCGTCTGCCCCTGTGCACCGGCCTGACCCTGCGCGCCGGTCTGCGGCGCACCCGCGTGGGCGTACTCCGGCTGAGGCGGGGCCACCGGCTGCTCCGGAGCGTGCGCCGGAGCGACAGGCGGGGCGGGCGCGGCAGCAGGCGCGGGCCGGGCAGGCGCCTCCGCGGCGGATGGCGCAGGGGCAGCGGCAGCGGCAGGCGGCACGGCCTGCGCGGCCTTGCCCGGCTCCTGCCCGCCGGCTACCGGCGCCGCCTCGGCGCCCTTCTCCATCGACGAGCCGCCCGGAACATCCGGAACGCCCTCCGCAGGCGCGCCCGCTGCGCCCTCGTTCTCGGTGCTCACAGCTCTCTCCTCATCAGGTGCACATCAGTTCGGTGTGGTGGAGTCCACGTCGCCCCACGACCAGCTTTTCCCAACACGCGTCAGACCACCGTAAGCGGACCCTGTGCCCCACGGCAGCGGACCTTTACTCCGGGCACTCCCCGTCAAAAGGGACCGCATGCGTGAGGGTGCCGGGCGATGGCACGATAACGCGGTGACTTATGCGCACCAGGCCCGGGACCTCGGCCCCGAGCGCCGCCCGCTCACCGTCGTCGCCCACCGCGGCGCCTCCGAGGACGCTCCGGAGCACACCCTGGCCGCGTACCGGAAGGCGATCGAGGACGGCGCGGACGCGCTGGAGTGCGACGTGCGGCTCACCGCCGACGGTCACCTCGTCTGCGTGCACGACCGCCGCGTCAACCGCACCTCCAACGGCCGCGGAGCCGTCTCCGCCCTGGAGCTCGCCGATCTCGCCACCCTGGACTTCGGCTCCTGGAAGGCCGACGTATCGGCCACCGAAGCCCCGGACCTCGACGCGACGTCCGTGCTCACCCTGGAGCGCCTGCTGGAGCTCGTCGCCGACGCGGGGCGCCGCGTCGAGCTCGCCGTCGAGACCAAGCACCCGACCCGCTGGGCCGGTCAGGTGGAGCAGAAGCTGCTGGAGCTGCTGGGCCGCTTCGGCCTCGCCGATCCCCCGGCCGGCGCCCCCTCGCCCGTACGGGTCATGAGCTTCTCCGCCCGGTCCCTGCACCGCGTCCAGCTCGCCGCCCCCACCCTGCCGACCGTCTATCTGATGCAGTTCGTGTCGCCGCGCCACCGGGACGGGCGCCTGCCCGCGGGCGTCCGCATCGCCGGCCCGAGCATCCGCATCATCCGCAAGGACCCCGGCTACGTCGCCCGGCTGCACGCCTCGGGCAACGAGGTCCACGTCTGGACGGTGAACGAACCCGAGGACGTCGAACTCTGCGCCCGCCTCGGCGTCGACGCCCTGATCACCAACCGGCCCAGGCGCGTGCTCACCCAGCTCGGCCGCTCGTAGGCCGATTCCGCAAGAGCCGATTCGGCAGGCCCGTTCCACAGGCCGAACCCATTCCGCCCCATTACATGGAGTGCACCGGCGCGTTCGGTGCGTGTTCGAGTCGCCCGAGTGCCCCCGGCGGGTGCGGGATGGCCGGTTTCCGGTCCAGTCCATTGGGGCATCCATCCCCTGACGTGGGGCAAAGGAGGTCTCGGGGGTGGCGTTGGTGGTGGCACAGGAGGTGCCCACGTCGTCGATCATGGCCGTACCCCATGGTCCAACCGGTGTGGGCCAGGCAAGACACCGGATGCGCAAGGATCTGCGCATCATCGGGGTACCGGATTCGGTCATCGACGACGCCGTTCTGATCCTCTCGGAGCTGCTCAGCAATGCGTACCGGCACGGACGCCCGCTGAGCACCGCGGGAGGCATCCGCAGAGACGAGGACGAGGGGGAGAACGACGGGGGAATACGTGCCGCGTGGAGGGTGGACGCCCACGGCCGGCTCACGGTCGAGGTGACGGACGGCGGGGGCCCGACCCGCCCGGTTCCGGCCACACCTTCGGTGACGGCCCGCGGAGGCCGCGGGCTCAACATCATCAGCGCCCTCTCCCAGGACTGGGGCGTCCGTGACGCGTCCGGCGAGGTGACGGTGTGGGCAGCGCTCTCGGCTCACGACAGCTTCGCTACGCGCGTTGAGACGGAACCGGGCGCCAAGACGGGCGCAGGCCTCCGGCTGGCATTCGCAGACATCGACGAGCTGACATGACAGCGGCGTGACGCGCGTAGATCCCTACGCAAGACGGGCCCGCGCCCGCGTACCGCCCTGACCTCTGCAGAGAGCCGTACACACGGCCCGAAATACGATCCGACACACGATCCGACGCACAACTCCGTACACATCCCCAGCCGTATGCACGCTCCCACGAGTGCACACCGCGTGCGCACTCCTGCGAGTCTGTACGGCCGGTGGGCCCCGTACCCCGGAGCCGGGTCTCCGCGGGCGAGCGGCACCCCACCACCGGCCGGCCGTGCCGACCCTCCTCCCGACGCCCCGCGCGCGTGCCCGTTCCGGCCGCCGCGGCGAGCGCTAGGCTCGCGCCCGTACGAGCTGTACGAGCCGTACGCTCCGAACCGTACGCACGAAGCCGTACGCAACGAGCTGTACGCACCTGCTGCACCGATCGGGAGACACGCACGCCATGGCCAAGAAGCGCCGCCCCCAGACCAAGGTTGCAACGACGCCGCAGGCCGTCGACGGTCCGATCCCCGTCGTCGGCGCCCGTGAGTCCTGCCCGTGCGGTTCGGGCCGGCGCTACAAGGCCTGCCACGGCCGTGCGGCCGCGCACGCGGCCGCCGAGCTCGTCCAGCGGCCCTTCGAGGGGCTGCCCGGCGAGGCCGACTGGGTCGCGCTGCGCGAGCTCGTGCCCGCCGCGACGGTCGAGCTCAGCCTCAAGGGCGGGCTGCCGGAGGGCGTGCCGTCGGTGACGCTGGCCACCGTGCTGCCGATGGCCTGGCCCGCCCTGCGCCGCGACAACGGCGCCGTCCTGCTGGGCCTGCAGAACGACACCGCCTCCGGCGATCTGAGCCGCGACCTCGCGGACACCCTCCAGCGCGCCCTGGCCGCCGCGCCGGGCAGCCCGGTGACCGCCGGCCGCGCCACCACCGACGGGCCGCGCCTGCAGGATCTGCTGGACCCCGAGGGCCCGTTCGAGCCGAACGTGCACACGGGCTTCGAGTTCTGGGTCGAGGACGCCGAGAACGCCACCGGCGAGGTCGCCGCCTCCCTGGACCGCGCCAACGCCGCCGCCATCCCGACGGTCCGCCTCTCCGGCGTCGATGCCGCGTACTGGTGCGAGACCCCGGAGAAGAACCACCTCCGCTGGGTGATGACCCACCCCGAGGAGCAGCTTCTGGACGCTCTGGCCCGGCTGCACGCCGCGGGCACGTCCTCGCTCGGGGAAGACACCCGTCTGGTCGGCTCGTTCCGGGCGCACGGGCTGACCGTGCCCGTGTGGGACCTGCCGAGCACGATGCGCGCGGAGGACACCGAGAAGCCGGCCGCCGCCTTCGCGGAGCGGCTGGCCACGGCCCTCGCCGACACCTCGCCGCTCTCGGGTGACGAGCGCCGGGCGCGCAGCGGGCTCACCAGCCGTCAGATCACCCTGAACTGACGCCGGTCCGCCGGCGCGGGCCCCGGCCCGCGCCGTGACCGGGTGCGGACCGCCGCCTTCCAGGCAGTGGAGTAGTTGATTCCGGGGGCTAATCAGGCGCCATTCACGTGACTCCTGTCACAACTCCCGCTGTCAGCCCGGAAATACGCGTCCGGAAATCCACGATCGAATTTGCGAACGGCCAATCTCTTGTTACCGTTCTAGGAGCCCGGTCGCTGGTGCATCCCCCGTCGCCAGCGACCGGGCGTTTCCATGCCCGGAAACGCCGGCCGGCTCCGCGGTGACCACCCCCGCCATCAGCCCGGCTCCTCCACGGAGTTACTCCCCGAGCGCAGCAGCAGCTTCCCGTCCTCCGAAGCGCCGTCCGAGGCGATCTCCGCAACGGCCGTGTACGGCTCCTCTCCGCGCGCCCGCGCCGCTGCCGAGCTCCGGACCGTCCGCGCGCGGGGCGTCTCGCACCCGTCGGGGTCGTCCGAGGCGGTCGTGCGGCAGTGCACCTGCACGGTCCGGCCGTCGGGGCCCATGAGGGTCAGAACGGCCCGCAGGGGGGCGCCTGTCGCGTTGCGGTAGTACGTACGGGCCCAGGTCTCGTTCCCCTGCTCCAGGACGCACGTCTGGGCCTCCACGCCCTCCGGCGACGTGAGTTCGGGACCGCACCGCGCGGTCGCCGAGACCGCCGGGCCCGTCGCGGGCCCCGCCAGCGGCGGCGATGCCGCGGGCCACCCGCCGGCCGCGCCGTCCGGGCCCCTGCTCAGGTCCTTGTCCAGGCCCTTGCCGAGCTCCTCGCCCAGGTCCCGGCCGAGCTCCGGACCGGCCTCCCGGCCCGGGTTCCGGCCGGGCTCCGCGCCCGAGCTCTCGCCCAGGTCTTTACCCGGCTCCAGGCGTAGTCCGCTGTCGGCGCCCGACCGTTTCCCGGAGTTCTCGCCCCGGGCGGCCTCGGGGCCCGACAGGCCCACGGGCCCGGCCGTGGCGGCCGCCAGCGGCAGGACGACGGCCAGCGCCACGACACTCGCGAGCGCGACCATACGGAGGTTGGCCCCCCGCGCATCGCCGGGCTCCGCGGGCACCCTCGACCCGCCGGGCACTTTGGGCACACCGGACGCAGACGCACGCACCATGGGGACCACCTGAGACTCGCCGCGCGGACGCTGAATGGATCGCGGGGACGGCTGGGACGGCTCGGACCACCCCGCCCTGCGGGACGTCCCGGCCTGATCGACGGGACCCGGCCGGCACCATCCGGTCCAGGTCCTCACCCGAACATAGCGGTCAGAACAGGGCTGTCCCCGGGGCCGCGCGGTGGAATCCCGCAGAACTCGGACGGGCTTACACCCGTACGAGTGAGAGCGCGTGCGTCTCCCGTCCGTACGCGCTCTCCGTGTGCTCGTCGTGCTCCCGGTGTGCCGGTGCGCTTGCCGCGCCCGTCACGCCCTACGCGATGCCCTGCGCGGCTGCCCTACGTGCTCGTCGCGCCCGTCGCGCCCGGCGTCGTGCCCGTCTCCCGCAGCAATGTGCGGGGTTCCCCGTGAGGGCAGTCACCGAGATCAGTACGCGAGCCGGCTGCCGCCGCCCGGCGTCCCCGTGCCGGCTGTCTCCTCGACGAGCACGTCGACCAGAGAAGACACGTCGGGCAGCCAGGGCTGCGCGAGCCCGGTCGTACGTTCCTTACGCTCCCCGCGCCCCGCTCGATCAGCGCGGAACGTACGGATTCCGCCACCGAAGGCGCCCTTGACAGATTCGCCGCCGCCATCAGGGCCTCCGGCGGTCCCGGCCGGCTGCGGAGCCCGCTCCCAGCGCACCCGGCCCGCCCCGGTGGGCGACGGCGGCAGCGCCACAAAGCCGCCGTCCCCGTGGAAGAGCAGCGAACCGGGCACCCAGTCCTGGCGGTGGAGCAGTTCGCCGAGGACCTCCAGGGAGTAGGGGGCCACGAGCAGGGCCCACCGGGTGGGGGTGGCGACCACGGGCCCGAGGCGGATGCCCGCGCGGTCGAACGCGGCGAGGGCGCGGGCGCCGGCCACCGCGGGCAGGCTCACCGCGCACGGCGCGCGCCCGCCCGTGGCGAGCACCACCGGCGCGTCGGGCCGGTTGGTCCACCACCAGCGGACCATCTTCGCGTCCGTGGTGGCCGCCAGGAGCCCCGGGTCGAAGGGGTGGGCGCCGGGGGCCGCGCAGTCGGGCTGCGGGCAGCCGCACCGGCGTACGCGCCCGCCGTCGGCCCGCAGGCCCACGCCGGGCAGCACGGGCCACTGCCATTCGGTGGCATAGGCCAGGGCCGCGGAGAGGACCGCGGACCGGTCGCCTCGCCTGAGCGAGAGCTTGCGTCGCCTTCCGAGGATCTCGCGCATGAGCGCTCGTTCCTTTCCGTGAACGCCGAAGTCGTGGACCCCTGCCGGTGGCAAGGGCCGTATCGCGCTGATGGTGATCCGAGCTGCGTACGGAGCGAGCCGTACGGGTAGTGCGATGGAGCGGGGCCGTACCGGGCTCCCGCACAGCCCTGCGTGATCGTGCACGGCACTGCGGGACTGCCTGCTGGAACTGCACCTGAACTGCTTCCGGGCCGCGTCCGGACTCCATGGCACTACGGCCCGACATGGCGCGCCGCTCAACACGCCGTGGCTCTCACCAAGCCGGCACACCACGTGGTGGATCACAAGTCACTGCTTGTACAACGCAGCGCATCACGCCACGGGCCGAGCGTGAAACATGGCGGGGGGTGGCGCGCGTATGGCGCTTCGTGCTGAGCCTGTCGCCCCTCGCCGGCGGCACGGGTCTCCCCGTCGCCCTCGGGTGCGGGCGCGGCCGTCGCCGGTTAAGACGCTCGGGCCCGCCGCCGGGTTCCGGGGCGGCCCCAACTGCCCCTGCCCTTCTCCGTGTACGTACCCACCGGGGTGGACATGACGCGCTGTCGAGCAACGCCAGTCGACCGCAAATCCATGGCCTCGGGACCATTTTCCGGCCAAGTTTGAAACCCCATAGACACCACCAATCCCACCGGTTCAATGCTGGACATCTCCTTGCCCGGGCGTGTACATGTGGAGCACCGATAGCGCGCAACGCGACAGGGGGTTTGCGATGCTATTCATGAGAAAACACAGGTCAAGACGGTGGTCAAGAGGGAGCGGCAAAGTGCCGCGGGCCCTGGTGCACACGGACGCCCCGAGCACCGTGCCGCCGGCCGGTCCGGGTAGCCGGCCATGACCACCCCCCACCTGCCGAAAGTGGCCGGAATCAATCCTCCGGTCACGCCCCCCGCGCAGACTCCGGCCCCCACATCCGCAGCCTCCTCCGCAGATCCCCTTTCCCCCGCCGCTCCCGGTACGCCGGGAACAGAAGGACCGGAGGGAGCAGAAGGATCAGGAGGCCCGGACGGAGCAGGCGCACCGGCCGGCACCGGCGCACCGGCCGACCCGTCCGACGCAGCCTCCTCCGCCCTGTGCGGGCCGCTCCTCCCCGCCCCCAACGCCCTCGTCCAGGACCGCCTCGCGGGCTGGATCTCCGACCTCTCCACGCTCCAGGACCTCACCGAGCGGCTCACCCGCACCGCCGGCCTCGACGCCGCCCTGCACGAGGCGCTGCGGGCGGGCGCGGCGCTCGTCGGCGCCCGCCGCGGCCTGGTCACCCTGCACCCGGCCACGGGTCCCGGCCGCGAACACCCCGTCACCGTCGGCTTCGGCCTGGACCACGCGGACCTCGGCCACATCGAGACCATCCCGGAGGCCGGCCGCGCGGGCGGCGCCCGGCCCGCCGACCCGGACCCGCCGGAGACCGGCCGCCGCACCCGCCGTCCCGCCGCGCCGCACCCGGAGGCTGCCCCTCCGCAGCCCGCCTACGGCCGGCTGTTCGACGACCTCCCCCCGGCCGGCTCCCGCAGCGGCACCGCCCACCCCGACATCGCCGCCGACGAGGCCCTCGACCCCCGCCACCGCGAGGTCGCCGCCCGCCTCGGCTACGGCGCGAGCTACGCCGTACCGCTGGAGACCGAGCACGCGGGCCGGATCGGCGCGGCCGTCTGGCTCTACGACGAACCGGCCGAGCCCACCGAGCGGCAGCGCCACCTCGTCGGCCTCTACCGCGACCACGCCACCGAACACCTCGCCCGCCAGCTCGAACTGGCCGAGGCCCGGCAGACCGTGGCGACCCTCCGCGAGGAGCTGCTGCCGAGCCGGCTGCCGCGGACGCCGGGCATCCGGCTGGCCGTCCGGCACCGCACCGGACCGCTCGGCGGCGGCGACTGGTACGACGCGCTGCCGCTGCCCGAGGGCGCGCTCGGCCTGGCCGTGGGCGGAGTGAGTGGTTCCGGCCCGGGTGCCGTGGCTGCCATGGGACGGATGCGGGCCTCCCTCCGCGCGTACGCCGTCATGGAAGGGGAAGATCCGGTCGCGGTCCTCTCCGACCTCGAACTCCTGCTGCGGCTCACCGAGCCCTCCCGCGCCGCGACGGCGATCTTCGCGTACTGCGAGCCGCCCGACCGCAAGGTCGTCCTGGCGGGCGCGGGCCACTGCCCGCCGCTGATCATCGGTGACCACCGCGTCGAGTTCGTCGAGACCTCGCTGTCCGCGCCGCTCGGGATGCTGGCCTGCTGGGAAGCACCCAGCGTGGAGATCGAACCGGCGCCCGGAGAAACGCTCCTCTTCTACAGCGACGGACTGCTGCACCGCACCGGTCAGCCGATGGACCGCGCCTTCGCACGGCTGCGCACGGCCGCCGCCGGCGTCCCGAAGGCGGCGCGCAGGGACCCGGACGCCGTCGTGGAGCACGTGCTGCGCACCGTACTGCCGCAGGAGGACCACGGCGAGTGGGAGGGAAGCGAGGACGTCGTCCTGCTCGCGGCCCACTTCGACTAATTTCAACTGATTCGACTAATACGGCCCACTTCGACTAATGCTGCGCCCCTGCGTCCGCCGTCCCCCTTTTTGCTCGGCGCCTCTCCCCTTCCTCTGATTTTCCCCACAGTTTCCTCGTATTTCGGTCGCACATACGATGGAAAGCGCCCCGTCCGAGGAGGAAAGCAGTGACCGAGCAGCAGCCCGCGCCCGAGAACCCCGAAGGCGACGAGCCGATCAAGCAGCGGAAGAACGGCCTCTACCCGGCCGTCTCCGACGAGCTCGCCGCCAGTATGAAGTCGGGCTGGGCCGACACCGAGCTGCACGACCTGCAGCCCGTCGCCCAGGCCGCCGAGACCGCCCGCCGCCGCGCCGGCCTCTCCGCCCGCTTCCCCGGCGAGCGCCTGGTGATCCCCGCGGGCAATCTGAAGACCCGCTCCAACGACACGGAGTACAGCTTCCGCGCGTCCACGGAGTACGTGTACCTCACCGGCGACCAGACCCAGGACGGCGTGCTCGTCCTGGAGCCGGCCGGTGCACAGGGCCACGAGGCGACCCTCTACCTGCTGCCGCGCTCGAACCGCGAGAACGGCGAGTTCTGGCTCGACGGCATGGGCGAGCTGTGGGTCGGCCGCCGGCACAGCCTCACCGAGGCCGAGCGGCTCTACGGCATGCCCTGCGGGGACGTCCGCGAGCTCGCCGACGCCCTGCGCGAGGCCACCGGCCCCGTGCGCGCCGTCCGCGGCCATGACGCGGGCATCGAGGCGGCGCTGACCGACAAGGTCACCGCCGAGCGCGACGAGGAGCTGCGCGTCTTCGTCAGCGAGCAGCGGCTCGTGAAGGACGCCTTCGAGGTCGGCGAGCTGCAGAAGGCCGTCGACTCCACGGTGCGCGGCTTCGAGGACGTCGTGAAGGTCCTCGACAAGGCCGAGGCGACCTCCGAGCGCTACATCGAGGGCACGTTCTTCCTGCGCGCCCGCGTCGAGGGCAACGACGTCGGCTACGGCTCGATCTGCGCCGCCGGCCCGCACGCCACGACCCTGCACTGGGTGCGCAACGACGGTGCCGTCCGCTCCGGCGACCTGCTCCTGCTGGACGCGGGCGTGGAGACGAACAGCCTCTACACGGCCGACGTCACCCGCACGCTGCCGATCAACGGCACGTACACCGGGCTCCAGCGCAAGATCTACGACGCGGTGTTCGAGGCCCAGGAGGCCGGCATCGCGGCGGTGCGGCCGGGCGCCAAGTACCGCGACTTCCACGACGCCGCCCAGCGGGTCCTCGCCGAGAAGCTCGTCGAGTGGGGCCTGGTGGAGGGCCCGGTAGAGCGCGTTCTGGAGCTGGGCCTGCAGCGCCGCTGGACCCTGCACGGCACCGGCCACATGCTCGGCCTGGACGTCCACGACTGCGCGGTCGCGCGCACCGAGACGTACGTGGACGGCGTCCTGGAGCCGGGCATGGTGCTCACCGTGGAGCCCGGGCTGTACTTCCAGGCGGACGACACGACCGTGCCCGAGGAGTACCGCGGAATCGGCGTCCGCATCGAGGACGACATCCTGGTGACCGAGGACGGCAACCGGAACCTCTCCGCCGCGCTGCCGCGGGCGGCGTCGGACGTCGAGGCGTGGATGGCGTCCCTGAAGGGCTGACGACGTCACTGTCCGTACGCGAGCCGTGGCCCCTGCTTCCTGCGGGGCCGCGGCTCGCTGCGTTGCTGCCTACGCGCTTCCTGCCTGTTTCCTGCAGGTGCTTCTCGCAGTGCTTCTTGCGGTGCTTCTTGCGGTGGTGGGCCGGGGGCTCCTGAGCGCATCATGGCCAAAGGAAGGCGCACCCGGGGGAACCCCAGGGAGGTGTGAGGAGCCATGGGCAAGTTCATGGACGTCCATCACGACATGCAGGGCATCACGGCCGACCAGCTCAAGGAAGCGCACCGCAGGGACCTGGCCATCGAGGCGGAGGAGGGCGTGCACTTCGAGCAGGCGTGGGCGGACCCGAAGTCGGGCACGGTCTACTGCCTGTCCGACGCGCCGTCGGCGGACGCGGTCAAGCGGGTCCACGCCCAGGCGGGCCATCCGGTCACGGAGGTCCACGAAGTGTCGCTGATGGTTTCCTGACCCGGACACCGGCCCCGGGTCCCGCCGGAGCCGCCGGTTTCCCGGCCGGCGCCGAGGCTCACGACGCGCGGAGCAGCGCGGCGTCCTCTCTCCACTTGAGGATCTTGTCGAAGGTGACGACGGCCCCCTGCCGGCCCGGGCGGTTCCGGACGCGGACGTGGTCGGTGAGCGACTCGATGAGGAAGAGGCCCCTGCCGTGCTCGTCCTCGGCGGGGGCGAGGGGCCTGGGGGGCTGCGGGAGCCGGCTGCGGCGCTCGTGCGAGCGGGGCTGCTCCGGGAAGCCGGGGCCCGAGTCGGTGACCTCGATCCGGCAGGTGTCGCCGTCGATGAACGCCGTGACGAGGTAGCCGGTCGAGGAATCGCCGCCGTGTTCGACGGCGTTCGCGCACGCCTCGCTCAGGGCGAGCGAGAGATCATACGAAATGTCCGGGTCGACGCCGACCGTCTCCATGGCGCCCACGAGCAACCGCCGCGCGAGCGGAACGCTCGCGGCCTCGCGCCGCAGATGGAGTGACCACCAAATGCTCATGCTCAGCCTCCTGGCCGCGGCTCGACATACCGATACGTATAGCCAGCGCTGACACCCCGTAAGCCTCCCGAGTGTGTGAGACCGCTCATTCGGACGACGCGCCCGGCGGATGCATCGGTGTATGGCGGCGTACGGGAGTGCGCCGGTGCGCCCCCTCCGGGCGGAGATCGAGCGCCCCCTGCCGTAGGGGAGGAGTAAGCCCGGTGGGATGATGGCGCAGCCATGTCTCACCCCGTCGGGCGTGTCGGCGCCGATCTGCGACTGATCCGGGCCGCGGTGTTCACCGCGGTCTGCGTTCTGCTGTCCGCGGGCGGGCATGTACTGGCATCCTGTGCGCGGGTGCCGCTGTGGACCCTCGCGGCCGGATTCCTGGCCGTGCTCGCCGTGGCCGTGCCGGTGGCGGGGCGGGAGCGCTCGCTGCCGTCGATCGCCACCGGCCTGGCAGCCGGTCAGCTCGCGCTGCACACGCTCTTCGCCCTCGGCCAGCAGAACGCCGGCATGGCGCCGCGGCAGACGGCCGGCGAAGGCCGGATGATCGACTTCGCCGCGAAGCTGGTCTGCAACCAGCCGCAGATGATGTCCGCCTCCGCCGCCCGCCAGGTGATCACCGACGCCGGTCTCGACCCGGCCGTTCACCCCCTGCAGGCGGGCGCCGCGGCCACGGCCGCCGGCCCGGCCACGGGGATGCACGGCGGCATGTCCTCCGGCTCCCTGCTCGACGCGCTCCCCCTCTCGCTGCCGATGCTCCTCGGCCACCTCCTCGCGGCGCTGGCCGCGGGCTGGCTGCTGCGCCGCGGCGAAGTGGCGCTGTGGCGGGTGGTCGCGCTCTCGGAGCAGTCGGCGCGCGAGGTCGCGGAGACCGCGCTCGTCCAGGCCCTGCGCACCGCCTTCGCGCTCGCCGGCGCCCTGCACGAGCTGTCCGCCGGGAAGCCGGCGGCCGCCCTCGCTCGTACGGACGCGGCCGAGGAGCGCCCCGCGGCGGAGCCTGCGCTCCAGCACTCCGTGATCAGGCGGGGCCCGCCGGTTCTCGCCCTCGCGGCCTGACGACGTACCACCGCCGTATCTCCGGCGTCCCCGACGTTCCCTTCCCCCCGGCCGATGAGCGCCCCGGTTCCCCGAGCGCGCTCGCGTACGGCTGCGCCTGCCTGCGTTCCGGCAGACCGGGCAGGGAGACATCCCGGGCAGGAGGGCGGTCGCACCGTCGTCGTCACTACCGCACGCGTGCCACCCCTCCCCTCTTGATCCCCTCCTGCCCCTGGAGTGTCCCCGTGAACGCCAAGTCCGCTCGCCTGCGCCGCCTCCCCGTCATCGGCGCCGTCGCCGCCGGCGCCGTCCTGCTGCTCGCCGGCCCCGCCTCCGCGCACGTCGGCGTGCAGCCCGGCACCGCCGAGAAGGGCGGCTACAGCACCATCGCCTTCAAGGTGCCGAACGAGAAGGACAACGCCTCGACCGTGAAGCTCGAGGTCACCCTCGACCCCAAGCACCCGCTCGCCTCGGTCATGCCCCAGCCGGTCCCCGGCTGGGAGGTGAAGGTCGAGAAGGCCAAGCTGGACAAGCCGCTGCAGATGCACGGCAAGACCATCGACGAGGCCGTCAGCAAGATCACCTGGACCGGCGGCAAGATCGAGCCGGGCCAGTTCCAGCAGTTCCCGCTGTCCGTCGGCAAGCTGCCCGACGATGCCGACGAGCTGGTCTTCAAGGCGCTCCAGACGTACTCCGACGACGACGTCGTCCGCTGGATCGACCCGTCCAAGCCGGGCGGCGCCGAGGCCGAGCACCCGGCTCCCACGCTGAAGCTCGTCGCCAAGGGCGCCTCCGCAGGCAAGGGCGGCGACGACCACGACGGCAAGACCGGCGGCAAGAGCGCCGACGGCAAGGCCGAGAACGCGTCCGCCACGTCGGACGAGGGTGACGGCGGCAGCGACACCACCGCCCGCGTCCTCGGCGTCGTCGGCATCGTCGTCGGCGCGGCGGGCGTGGCCTTCGGCCTGATCGCCGGTCGCCGCCGCTCGGCCTGACGCACGGCCACCCGGCGCACGGCCGCCTGACGTACGGCCGCCCTACGTACGGACCGGCCGGGGCGCGGGCCCGCCTCCGGGCGAGGCCCGCACCCCGCCCCGCACCACCGACCCACCCCCTGGAGAAGAGCTCCATGCGCACCAGAATCCTGGGCGCGGCCCTGGCCACGGCCGCCGCTCTCACGCTGACCGCCTGCGGCGGCGGCTCGGACGACGGCGGCGACAAGCCCGTCGCCGACGTCTCCGCCACGCCCAAGAAGGCCGCGATCACCCTGGACAGTCCGAAGGCCAAGCCGGACCTGGTCCTCACCGACACGAACGAGAAGAAGTACGAGCTGGTCAACGAGACCAAGGGGCGGCCGCTCCTGCTCTACTTCGGCTACACCTACTGCCCCGACGTCTGCTCCACCGTCGTCGCCGACATCGCCGCGGCCGAGAAGAGCCTGCCGAAGGAGGACCGGGAGAAGCTCCAGGTCGTCTTCGTCACCACCGACCCGGAGCGCGACACGCCCAAGCGGATGCGCGAGTGGCTGGACGCCCAGGGCGGCCAGGACATAGTCGGGCTCACCGGCGACTTCGACACCATCCAGGCGGCGGCGAAGGGCATCGGCATCTTCGTGGAGAAGCCGAAGAAGGAGAAGGACGGCTCCATCACCGTCAGCCACGGGGCCGAGGTCGTCGGCTTCTCGCCGAAGGACGACGGCGGCCACTGGATATACACGACCGAAACCACCAAGGACCAGTACTCCAAGGATCTCCCGAAGATCATCAAGGGGGAGAACCCGTAATGCGCAAGACCACCGCCGCCACCGCCGCCGCCCTGCCGCTCGTCCTCGCCGGAGGGCTCCTGCTGCTCACCGGCTGCCAGTCCGAGAAGGACGCCCTGGCCTCGGACAAGCCCGAGCTGTCCGTCAGCGGCGCCTACCTGCCGCAGCCCGCGATGACCGACATGGCCGCGGCCTACCTCACCGTCACCAACGACGGCGGCAAGGCCGACCGGCTCACCAAGGTCACCAGCCCGCTCTCCGGCGACATCACCATGCACACCACCGAGGGCTCGCAGATGAAGCACGCGACCTCGCTCGACGTGCCGGCCAAGGGCGAGCTGAAGCTCACCCGCGGCGGCACGCACCTGATGCTCGGCAAGCTCGGCCACAAGCCGGACGTCGGCGAGAAGATCGAGTTCACGCTGCACTTCGCCACCGCCGGGCCGGTCAAGGTCCAGGTGCCCGTGGAGTCCACGACGTTCCGTCCCAAGGACTGACGAAGGACTGACGAAGGACTGACGTGCGATGAAGACCCTGACCGCCGGGCGGCTGCTGCCGGTCCTCGGCACGCTGCTCGCCGCGCTGCTGTGCGCGCTCGGGCCCGGCGCGGGCAGCGCCTCGGCACACGCCGCGCTGACCTCGACCGACCCGGCCTCCGGCTCCGTGGTGCCGACCGCGCCCCGGCAGGTGAAGCTCACCTTCTCCGAAGGCGTCCTGCTGAGCGCGGACTCGGTGCGGGTCCTCGATCCGCAGGGCAAGCGCGTCGACGAGGGCAGGCCCGCCCACGTCGACGGCAAGTCCGGCACGGCCGCCGTCGGGCTCGCCGGCGGGATCGCCGACGGCACTTACACGGTGGCCTGGCAGGCCGTCTCCGCGGACAGCCACCCGGTGGCCGGGGCCTTCACCTTCTCCATAGGCGCGCCGTCGAAGACGGCGGCCAAAGTGACGACCGCCAAGGCTGACCCGGTCGTCGACGCGCTCTACACCACCGGCCGGTACGCGGCTTATGCCGGCTACCTCCTGCTCGTCGGCGGCTGCGTCTTCGCGGGCGCGTGCCGCTCCTGCCGGCCCGTGCAGCGGATCGCGGTCGGCGGCTGGATCACCCTCTTCGCCGCGACGTCGGTGCTCCTGCTGCTGCGCGGCCCCTACACCAGTAGCAAGGGCATCGGCTCGTCCTTCGACCTCACCCTCCTCGGTGACGTGCTGGCCACCAAACCGGGCGCGGCACTGCTGTCGCGCCTGCTGCTGCTGAGTGCCGCGGCGGTGTTCCTGGCCGTGCTGTTCGGTTCGTACGCCCGCGAGGACGGCGACCGCACCCGCATGGAGCGCCGCGACGTCGCCTACGGGCTCGCGATCGGCGGCACCGTCGTCGCCGTCGGGCTCGCGGCGACCTGGGCGATGGCCGAGCACGCCTCGGCGGGCCTCCAGCCGTGGCTCGCCATGCCGGTCGACGTCCTGCACCTGCTGGGCGTCGCGGTGTGGCTCGGCGGCCTCGCCGCGCTGCTCGCCGCGCTGTGGTCGGGAGAGCCCGTACGCCGCGCGGAGGCGCAGCGCTTCTCCCGGCTCGCCTTCGCCTCGGTGTGCGTCCTGGTGGCAACGGGCCTCTACCAGTCCTGGCGCCAGGTCGGCTCGTGGGACGCGCTCACCGGTACGGAGTACGGCCGCTGGCTCCTCCTCAAGGTCGCGCTCGTGGCGGGCATGGTCGGCCTCGCCTCCTTCTCGCGGCGCTGGACGGGCCGTCTCACCGACGGCCATCCGGTACCGAAGAAGCAGGTCCCGGCGGTCAGGACGGTTCAGGCGGCCACGGGAGCGGCCAAGGCGGCGAGGCCGTCCCGCAAGGACAAGGACGCCTCCCCCGAGCGGGCCGCCCAGCTCGCACGCCAGCGCGAGGCCCTGGAGAAGGCCGCCGGGCGCCGGCAGCGCGACGCCGACGAGGGCCGCAGCGGACTGCGCCGCGCCGTCCTGGCCGAGGCCGGGGTCGCCGTTGTCCTGCTCGCCGTCACCACCCTGCTCACCGGCACCCAGCCGGGCCGGGCCGAGACCGAACAGCGCCAATCGGCGGCATCCGGCGGAGCCCGCGCCACGGCTCCGGCCGCCTCGGGCCCGGCCGAGACCCGGATCCCGTACGACACGGGTGGCACGAACGGGCGAGGCACGGCCCTCATACGTATCGACCCGGCCCGCTCGGGCAACAACTCCATCGACGTCTCCGTGACCGATCCGGCCGGCAAGGCCGTGGACGTACCGGAGCTGGAGGTGTCCTTCACCGAGAAGCAGAAGAACATCGGCCCGCTGCGCACGGCCCTCAAGCGCACGTCCGCCGGCCGCTGGCAGGCCAGCGGCTTCCAGCTGCCCATGGCCGGCACGTGGCAGCTCACCCTGACCGTACGGACCTCCGACATCGACCAGATCACGGAGATCAGGAACGTGAAGATCAACTGATGGCTGAACGATCCCAGGATTCCCAGGACAGACAGCAGGACGCGGAGCAGCCTACGAAGGCGGTCGGCGTCAGCCGCCGCCGGCTGCTCGGCACGGCCGGCGCCGCGGGCGCGGCCGGGCTCGTCGCGGGCGGCGCGGCCGGGGCCTTCGCCGCCGAGACCGTCCGCAAGGACCCGGCACCGCTGGACGGCGTCGGCTCCGCGAGCAGACCCTTCCACGGCGCGCACCAGTCCGGGATCGCCGATCCCGCGCAGGCGTGCGGTCACTTCGTCGCGTTCGACCTCGCGCCCGGGGCCGACCGCAAGGCCGCCGCCGCGCTGCTGCGCCGGTGGTCGGACACGGCGGCCGACCTCACGGCCGGGAAAGCACCCAAGGGGGACGACTCCGGGGTGGCGCTCGACGCGGGTCCCTCCTCGCTGACCGTCACCTTCGGCTTCGGCCGGACGTTCTTCGACCGGACGGACCTCACCGCCAAGCGGCCCGCCGCGCTGGAGCCGCTGCCCGACTTCACCTCCGACGCGCTCGACTCCAAGCGCAGCAACGGCGACCTGTGGGTGCAGATCGGCGCCGACGACGCCCTCGTCGCCTTCCACGCGCTGCGGCTGCTCCAGCAGCAAGCCGGGAGCACCGCACGGCTGCGCTGGCAGATGAACGGCTTCAACCGGACGCCGGGCGCCACCGCCCAGCCGATGACCGGCCGGAACCTGATGGGCCAGATCGACGGCACGAACAACCCCAAGCCGTCGGAAGCGGGCTTCCCGGCCAAGATCTACGTGCCGCAGGACCACAGCGGCGCGGACGAGTGGATGGCGGGCGGCTCGTACGCGGTGGTCCGGCGCATCCGCATGCTGCTCGACACCTGGGACCACCTCTCCCTGGAGCGCCAGGAGAAGGTGATCGGGCGCCGCAAGTCGGACGGGGCTCCGCTGTCCGGCGGCACGGAGACGACCCGGCCGGACCTCAACAAGGTCCAGCCGGACGGATCGCTGGCGATCGCCGGCGATGCGCACATCCGCGTCGCGTCGCCGGCGTCGAACCGTGGCGCGTCGATGCTGCGGCGGGCGTTCTCCTACCATGACGGCTTCCTCGACGACGGGGCTCCGGACGCGGGTCTGCTGTTCGTCGCCTGGCAGGCGGACCCGATGAAGGGGTTCGTGCCGGTGCAACGGAAGCTGGACCGCGGGGACGGCCTCTCCCGCTTCCTGCGGCACGAGGCGAGCGGCCTCTTCGCGGTGCCGGGCGGCTGCGCGCCGGGCGAATACGTGGGGCAGCGGCTGCTGGAGGGCTGACGGCCCGGCCCCGGACGCTCGGTATCGTGGCGAGACACCGGACGATCGAGGAGCCAGCGTGATGTCGGCCAGCCGCTACACCTATCTCGGCCCCGAGGGCACGTTCACCGAGGCCGCCCTGCGGACGCTGCCGGAGGCGGCGACGCGGGAGCTGGTGCCGATGGTGTCCGTGCCCGCGGCGCTGGACGCCGTGCGCAGCGGCGAGGCGGCGGCCGCCCTCGTGCCGATCGAGAACTCGGTGGAGGGCGGTGTCACCGCCACCCTCGACCAGCTCACGACGGGCTCCCCGCTGATGATCTATCGCGAGGTGCTGCTGCAGATCACGTTCGCGCTGCTCGTGCGGCCGGGGACGCGGCTGTCGGACATCAAGACCGTGACCGGCCACCCCGTGGCGCAGCCGCAGGTGCGCAAGTGGCTCGCCGCACACCTGCCGGACGCGCTGTGGGAGTCGGCGGCCTCGAACGCGGACGGCGCGCGCCTGGTGCAGGAGGGGCGCTTCGACGCGGCCTTCGCGGGGGAGTTCGCGGCGGCGACGTACGGTCTGGAGCCGCTGGTCACCGACATCCACGACGCGCAGAACGCGCAGACCCGCTTCGTGCTGGTGGGCCGCCCGGCCCGGCCGGCGGCGCGGACGGGCGCGGACAAGACGTCGGTCGTGGTGTGGTTGCGCGAGGACCACCCGGGCGCCCTGCTGGAGCTGCTGCAGGAGTTCGCGACGCGGGGGGTGAACCTGATGCTCATCCAGTCGCGGCCGACGGGCGAGGGCATCGGCAATTACTGCTTCGCGATCGACGCGGAGGGGCACATTGCCGACCGGCGCGTCGGCGAGGCGCTGATGGGCCTGCACCGGATCTGCCCGCAGGTGCGGTTCCTCGGCTCCTATCCCCGCGCGGACGCGACTCCGGCGGAGGTGGGTCCCACGCGCTACGGCACCTCGGACGAAGAGTTCGTCACGGCGGCGGACTGGCTGGCGCGCTGCCAGGACGGGCGCGCCTGAGGCGATCGGGGCTTCGTTGTCCACGCGTCGACGGTAGCCGTCGGCGCCGACATCCCCAGAGTTATCCACAGGGGGTTCTCGACCTGGGGATAAGTCGACAGAGCGAGACGGGGCGGCGGCTCCGTGAATCGGTCAAGGTCGACAAATCGCTCTAGCCACAGGGGCGTCATCCACAGCACCTAGGTCCACCCGATCGGGCTGCACCCTCACCATTCGTCAGCGGAATGTCTGCGAATAACCCTTTGGGGCGAGGCGATACCACCCGAATGAGTGGCCGAGCGAGGTTTGACCAAGGAATACACGGCGCGGAACAGAAGCGGACGGAACGTTCGATTCCGGCGTCCACAGATTTCACGCACAGCCTGTGGACAAAGAAAGCGGAGGGATACCCTCCTGTGGACAAGAAGTGCGCCAACTCCGGCCGCCCGCAAGCCGATCAGCGGCCGGCGGCGCCGCTATGACCACTTTTCAGCAAAAGCGCACCCATTCTCATCGCCACGCCCCCAGGAACGCTTTCCGGTGCTTCACGATCACCCGGGCTGCTGATTATGCACAGCCTTTTCTGATCGCCCAAAATAGGGCAAATCACCACCAAGAGGAATATGCCGTCGAGTGATCGCGTGCGCAACGGTAGCCTGGAGGGGTGATTGACCTTCGCCTGCTTCGTGAGGACCCCGACCGTGTGCGCGCCTCCCAGCGCGCCCGTGGAGAGGACGTCGACGTCGTCGACGCACTTCTCTCCGCCGACGAACGGCGCAGGTCGTCCAGCGTCCGCTTCGATGAACTCCGCTCCGAGCAGAAGGCGCTCGGCAAGCTCATCCCGAAGGCCTCCGGCGACGAGAAGGCCGCGCTGCTGAAGAAGGCCGGCGAGCTGTCCGCCGCCGTGAAGGCCGCCGACGCCGAGCAGGACGAGGCCGCCGCCGAGGCGCAGCGCCTGCTGCTGCAGATCGGCAATCTGGTCCACCCCGACGTGCCGCGCGGCGGCGAGGACGACTTCGTCGTCCTGGACACCGTCGGCACCCCGCGCGACTTCGCCGCCGAGGGCTTCGAGCCCAAGGACCACCTGGAGCTCGGCCAGCTGCTCGGCGCGATCGACGTCGAGCGCGGCGCCAAGGTCTCCGGCTCGCGCTTCTACTACCTGACGGGTGTCGGCGCGCTGCTGGAGCTCGCGCTCGTCAACGCCGCCATCGCCCAGGCCACGGCCGCCGGCTTCACCCCGATGCTGACGCCCGCGCTGGTCAAGCCGCGCGCCATGGAGGGCACGGGCTTCCTCGGCCAGGCCGCCCAGGACGTCTACCACCTGGAGAAGGACGACTTCTATCTGGTGGGCACGTCCGAGGTGCCGCTCGCGGCGTACCACATGGACGAGATCCTCGACGCCGACCAGCTGCCGCTGCGCTACGCCGGCTTCTCGCCGTGCTTCCGCCGCGAGGCCGGCACGTACGGCAAGGACACCCGCGGCATCTTCCGCGTCCACCAGTTCGACAAGGTCGAGATGTTCTCGTACGTCGCGCCGGAGGACGCCGAGGCCGAGCACGCGCGTCTGCTGGAGTGGGAGAAGCAGTGGCTGAACAGCCTGGAGCTGCCCTACCAGGTGATCGACGTCGCCACGGGTGACCTGGGCGCCTCCGCCTCCCGCAAGTTCGACTGCGAGGCGTGGATCCCCACCCAGGGCAAGTACCGCGAGCTCACCTCGACCTCCAACTGCGACGAGTTCCAGTCGCGCCGGCTGTCCGTCCGGCTGCGCGACGGCAAGACCGTCAAGCCGCTGGCGACGCTCAACGGCACGCTGTGCGCGGTGCCGCGCACGATCGTGGCGCTGCTGGAGAACCACCAGCAGGCCGACGGCTCGGTGCGCGTGCCCGAGGTGCTCCGTCCGTACCTGGGCGGGCGCGAGGTGCTGGAGCCGGTCGCCAAGTGAACCCCGCTGCGGCCGTCCTGCCGTACCGTCTCGTCGCGACCGACCTCGACGGCACCCTGCTGCGCTCCGACGAGAGCGTCTCGGAGCGCACCCGGGCCGCCCTGAAGCTGGCCACGCAGGCGGGTGCCGCGCACATCGTCGTGACCGGGCGGGCCGTCCCGTGGACGCGGCACATCCTGCAGGAGCTGGACTACCAGGGCCTGGCGGTGTGCGCCCAGGGCGCGCAGGTCTACCACGCGGGTGAGCACCGGCTGCTGACGTCGGTGACGCTGGACCGGCGGATCGCCGGGCTGGCCGTCGCCAAGATCGAGGCCGAGACCGGCCCGCTGCACCTCGCCGCGGGCCGCGACGGCCTCGACGGCGAGGTGCTGGTCACCCCGGGCTACCGCGTCCAGGAGGGCCCGCTCCCGGCCGTCGTGACCCACGACCGGGACGAGCTCCTGGCCGAGCCCCTCAACAAGCTCTACCTGCAGCACCCCGGGCTCGGCGACGACGCCCTGGCCGCAGCCGCCCGCGCGGCCGCGGGCGACCTGGTCGGGGTGACGATGGCGGGCGAGGGCGTCGTGGAGCTGCTGCCGCTGGGCCTGAGCAAGGCCACCGGGCTGTCCCTGGCCGCGCGCCGGCTCGGGATGAAGGCCGCCGAGACGATCGCCTTCGGCGACATGCCCAACGACATACCGATGTTCGGCTGGGCGGCGCACGGCGTGGCGATGGCCAACGCCCACCAAGAGCTGCGGGCCGTCGCCGACGAGGTCACCGGTTCGAACGAGGACGACGGGATCGCCGCGGTCCTGGAGCGTCTGTACGGCTGAGACCGCTCCGGCCCGCCCGGCCGGAGCCGCGTCCGACGACAACTGCCGCCCGCCGCAGGGCTCCGGGAACGCTCCCGAAGTCCCACGGCGGGCGGCCGTGCGTGAACTGCCGGCAGCCCAGCCCGATCGCCGCGGCAATCGCGTGCCCCACGTCGGTGAAGGTGCCTCCCGTGACCAGCGGGACGGCGAAGAACAGCACCACACCGGCGAGGTAGACCCACCGACACGGCCGCGGCATCCGGTACGTGAGGATCCCGGCGGCCGCCGCGAGCCCGTACGAGACGCCAATGTCGACCACTCTCTTCATCGACCGCGGCAGTGAGTGGTCCTCTATGGACAGCAGCACGATCTCCTGGCTGATGAGAGTGGCCGCGATGTGCGCGAAGCCCACGGTGAACAGCCAGCGGGCGGTGCCGATCCAGCGCTCGACGTTCGCGTGCAGCAGCTGGAAGAGCGCCGCGTAGAGCAGGAACGACGAGGGGTTCTCGATCCAGAAGCCGCTGATCAGGAGCGACTGCAGCGGGTGCTTGGTGAGCTGGTGGATGTTGCTGCTGTTGCGGTGCAGCAGGAACGTCTCCAGGTCCTGGCTGGCCGCGGCGATCACGAGGCTGGTGATGCCGATGACGAGCAGCCAGATGTGCGTCCCGGGCGAGGAGGCGATCCAGGAGCGCACCCCGGACCGCGCGAGGGACGCGGCCCGGACGGCGGCGGCCGGCCACCGGCCGGGCGCACCGGAGCCGCGGCGCTCGTCCCGTCCACGCACCCCTCGACGGTAGCCGCCCGGTCCCGGGGCCGCCCTCGGAAACGAGTTGTAGGATGACTGGGCAATCGGGTGAATCATGCGCGGCCTAGGCCGGGACCGGAGGACGAATGGCACTGCGGGCAGCGGGACGGCAGTCCCTCGTGGACACCGTCGTGGAACAGTTGCGCGCCCAGGTCGCGGCCGGCGAGTGGAAGATCGGCAGCCGCATCCCGACCGAGCACGCACTCGCCGAACAGCTCCAGGTCGGCCGCAACACGGTCCGCGAAGCCGTCCGCGTCCTCGTGCACGCCGGAATGCTGCGCTCGCGGCAGGGCGAGGGCACTTTCGTGGTCTCCATGGCCGACCCGGCCGAGATCATGCGCGGCGTGCAGCGCGCGGGAGTGCGCGACGTGCTGGAGCTGCGCATCGCGCTGGAGGCCGAGGCCGCGCGGCTCGCGGCCCTGCGCCACGAGCCCGCCGACCTCGCCCGGATGAAGGCCGCCCTGGACGCCCAGACCGCGTTCGAGGACCCCGAGGGCCAGCCCGACTCCGGAAACCTGGAGCTCTACGCCGATCACGACGTCGAGTTCCACCGCGCGGTCGTGGAGGCCGCGCACAACAGCGCGCTGACCGCGACCTACGCCTGGTTCAGCAGCTCCGTCCGCGAGGCGCTGGTCACCGCGCTCGGCGACCGCGACATGCCGCGCATCATCCACGGCGACCACCACGCCCTCATGGACGCCATCGCCTCCGGCGATCCCGAGGCCGCCTCGCGGGCCGCCAGGGCCCTCCTGGAGCGCCCGAAAGAGGCCGTGGAGAGCCTCCTCGCCGAGAGCTGACCTCCGCTTCACCCCTTAAGCCCCGTCGCACGTCCCTGGAAAGGCACCCCATGTCGGAAACGAGGCCGGACACACTCGACCCCCTGATACCGGGCACACGCGGCCCCCTGATCGACGCGGAAGAGGACCTCGCTCCCGCGCCGGCCGTGGCCGCCGCCCGCCGCACCCTGCGCGCCCACCCGGCGCTCCTCATGACGGGCATCGTCCTCGCCTCGCTCAACATGCGGGCCGCCCTCGCCGGAGTCTCGCCCCTGATGGGCGAGATCGGTGACCACTTCCACCTGGCGGCGGCAGCGAGCAGCCTGGTCACCACCATCCCGCTGATCTTCATGGGCCTGGGCTCGATCGTCGCGCCGAAGCTCGCCCGCCGCTGGGGCACGGAGGCCGTCCTGTGCGGCGCCCTCCTGCTGCTGTGCGGCGGCATCCTGCTGCGCGTCGCGCCCCCGGTCGTGGCCCTGTTCGCCGGCTGCGCGCTCGTCGGCACGGCCATCGCCCTGCTCAACGTCCTGATGCCCGGCCTCGTGAAGCGGGACTTCCCGGACCGTGCCGCGAGCATGACCGCGCTGTACTCGACGACGCTGATCCTCGGCGCCACCGGTTCGGCCGCCCTGTCCGTGCCGCTGGAGGACGCCCTGGGCGGCTGGCGGGGCTCCCTGGCCTCCTGGGCCCTGCTCGCCGCCGTGGCGGCCGTCGTCTGGGTCCCGCAGGCCGTCATCGCGCGCCGCGGCACCCGGCACGGCCGGGCCGCCGCCACCTCCGTGCAGCAGGCGCAGAGCGGGCCGAAGCTGACCCGGTCGCCCATCGCCTGGCAGGTCACGCTGCTGATGGGCACCCAGTCGCTGGTCGCGTACGTGTGCATCGCCTGGATGCCGACCGTTTTCACCGACCACGGCATGAGCAAGAGCGAGGCCGGCATGGTCTACGCCTTCTACACGCTGGTGCAGATGGCCGGTTCGTTCGTGGTGCCCATGGTCGCCGGGCGGCTGCGCGACCAGCGGGCGCTCGGCGCCGGCGTCGTCGTCCTCATGGCCGCCGGTGTGACCGGTCTGCTCACCGCCCCCGTGGAGGGCGCATGGGTCTGGGCGACGCTGATGGGCGTGGCGCAGGGCGGTCTGCTGGGCCTCGCCCTGACACTGATGGTGCTGCGCACGTGGGACGCCCACACGGCGTCCCGGCTGTCGGGCATGGCGCAGACGTGGGGCTATCTGCTGGCCTCCGTCGGCCCGTTCGCGATCGGTGCGGTCCACCAGGCGACGGACAGCTGGACGCTTCCGATCGCCCTGCTGCTCGTCGCCTGTGCGGCGCTGCTGCTTCTCGCGATGGGCGCCGGGCGCGATCGGAAGATCTGAGACGTTGGGTGGGCAGGAGGCCCTCCGGGGCCTCCCCACCCGTCGTGAGGAGACCGCTGCCCATGCACGCCGCTCACCGCATCGCCATTCCGGCCGAACTCGTCGGCTTCCACGAGAACTACGACGGGGAGGAGGGCCGCTCCTGGATCGCCGCGCTGCCGGAGTTGGCCGGCCGGTTCCTCGACCGCTGGGGCCTGCGGCTCGACGGGCCCGCCTCGCACGGCATGGTCGCGCTCGTCCTGCCCGTGCTGCGCGAGGACGGCACCCCGGCGGCGCTCAAGCTCCAGCCCGTCACCGACGAGAGCGTCGGTGAGCCGGCGGCGCTGCGGGCCTGGGGCGGCGACGGGGCGGTCGCGCTCCTCGACCACGACGAGGCGACCGGCACGATGCTGCTGGAGCGGTTGGACGCAAACCGTTCACTCTTGTCCATACGCGATGCCGAGGCGTCGCTGCAGACGCTCTCCGAGCTGCTGGCCCGGCTGCTGACGGCTCCCGTGCCCGCGGGGCTGCGGTCCCTCGCGGACGTCGCGGGGGCCATGCTCAAGGACGTGCCCGCGGCCCTGCCGGAGCTGCGGGACGCCTCGGAGCGCCGGCTGGTCGAGACGTGCGCCGCGGCCGTACGGGAAGTCATCGACGAGCCCGGTCACCAGCTGCTGCACTGGGACCTCCACTACGACAACGTCCTCGCTCCCGTGCCGGGCTCCGCCCGCGAGCCGTGGCTCGCCATCGACCCCAAGCCGCTGGTGGGCGACGCCGGTTTCGAACTACTGCCCGCGCTGCACGACCGGTGGGACGACATCACCGCGACCGGGGACGTGGAACGGGCCGTGCTGCGCCGCTTCGACCTCATGACCGAGGTGCTGGGCCTGGACCGGCAGCGGGCGGCCCGCTGGACGCTGGGCAGGGTGCTGCAGAACGCCCTGTGGGACGTCGAGGACGGCGAGGACGCGCTCGCGCCCGAGCAAGTGGAGATCGCCCGGGCGCTGCAGCGGTGTGTCATACGGGGATGAGACCCACGGAGTGGGCCTCACGGAACGAGCCTCGCGGGGTTCAACGAGCCTCGCGGGGTTCACGGAATGAGGTTCACTCCTCCCCGATTGAGGCTCACTCCTCCCCGGCGAGCGTGAGAGAGCGCAGCTTCCGGCCCGCGAACCACGTCGCTGCCACCGTCACACCGGCGAGCAGGACGAGGGCCAGCGGCAGTCCCACCTCCGAGGAGACGGCGCCCTCCGCGCCGATGCGCTGGGCGAGGGCGAGCGACCACTGCTGGACGCTCAGGGTGCGCGCGCCGGGGACGAGGCTGCCGAAGAGCGACTCCCACACCAGGGCGTAGACCAGGCCCGCCACGACGGCGTGCCGGGTGACCGTGCCCAGCAGCAGGAACACCGCGCTGTAGGCGACGGAGGCGACGGCCGCCGCGGCGGCGTAGGCGACCGCGATCTGCTGGCTGTTGCCGTTGAGGATGAAGCCCGCGACGAGCGTCGGGACGGCCGAGAAGGCGACGGTGACGGCGATCGCGACGATCAGCTTGGTGAAGATGATCGTGGGTCGTTTGACCGGCTTGGAGAGGAGGTAGACGACCGAGCCGTCGTCGATCTCCGGGCCGATCGCGCCGGTGCCGGCGACGACGCCGATCAGCGGGACCATGGTGGCCAGTGCGAAGCCGCCCAGGACGCTGCTCGCGGTGCCGTCGTCCGCGCCGACGAGCACGCGGACGGCGACCGAGACGGCGAGCAGCAGGGCGGGCAGCCCGAAGAGGATGAAGGCGCGGCGGCGGCCCAGGAGGCCCCGGTAGGTGAGCCGTGCGACGGTGGCGTTGTACATGGCGCTGGGCTCCTTTCAGGCCGCGACGAGGTAGGAGAAGACCGATTCCAGGGACTCGTCCGAGGGCGAGACCGTGAGGAGCCGGATGCCGTGCTCCCGGGCGACCCGGGGCAGCAGGGCGGTGAAGCGGCCGAAGTCGACGGCCTGGATGCGCAGGGCGCCTTCCTGGACGTCCACTTCGATGCCCGCCGTCGACGGGTCGGCGATGAGGGCGGCGGCCAGGGCGCGGTCGTCGCTGGAGCGGACCAGGTAGCGGTGCGGGCGGTCCGTCATCAGCCGGCGGATCTTGCGGAAGTCTCCGGAGGCGGCGTGCCGGCCCGCGACGACGACCTCGATGTGGGTGGCGAGCTGCTCGACCTCCTCCAGGATGTGCGAGGAGAAGAGCACGGTGCGGCCCTCGGCGCCCATCCTGCGGAGCAGGTCCATCAGCTGCATGCGCTGGCGCGGGTCCATGCCGTTGAAGGGCTCGTCGAGGAGGAGCACGGAGGGCTCGTGGACGAGCGCGGAGGCCATCTTCACGCGCTGCCGCATGCCCTTGCTGTACGTGCTGATCGCACGGTCCTGCGCGTACTCCATCTCGACGGTGGCGAGCGCCCGCTGCGCCTCGGCCGCGCCCAGCCCGTGCAGTTCGGCGTTGGCGCGGACGAACTCCAGTCCGGTGAGGAAGTCGTACATCGCCTCCCGCTCGGGGACGATGCCGATGTGGCGGTAGATCTGCTCGTTGCGCCAGATGGCGGCGCCGTCGAGGGTGACGGTGCCGGTCGAGGGGGCGAGGAAGCCGCCCATCATGTTGATGAGGGTGGACTTCCCCGCGCCGTTGGGGCCGAGGAGGCCGGTGACGCCCGGGCCGACGGTCATGGAGACGTCGTTGACGGCGACGACGTTGCCGAACCAGCGGGAGACCTTGTCAATGCGGATCGTTGTCACAGCCCGGCCTTTCGGTAGCGGCGCATCAGCAGCCCGTACGAGCCGGCGATCACGGCGAGGAGCACGAGCAGGTAGACGACGCCCGCCGCAGTGCTGGGGCCGTGGCCGTCGGGGAACGCGGAGCTCGCGGAGAAGAACGCCGTCTGCACGCCGTCGATGAGGGTGATGGGCGAGAAGAGGCCCATCCAGCCGATCGCGTCGATGCTGTCGCGCTGCACGGCGATGCTCTGGATGGTGCTCACCACGCCGTAGGAGATGGTCAGCACGGCGATGACCGCGGCGACGCCGAAGCCGCGGCGCGGGGTGAGCGCCGCGACCACCAGGCCGATGCCGGCGAAGAGCAGGGACAGCAGTGCCACGGAGACCAGTCCTTGTGCGAACCCCTTCGTCTGGTCGGCGAAGTCGAGCTTCGCGAGCAGGGCGCCGACGTACAGGATCAGCAGGGGCGTTGCGGTGAGGATGAACAGGGCGGAGAACATCGCGGCGAACTTCGCCGTCACATAGTCGACCCGCTCGATGGGGCGTGAGAAGTACAGGGGCACGGTCCTGAAGCGCAGGTCGCGCGAGACGGACTGCGGAGCCTGTGCCGCGAGGAAGAGGCCGATGACGACCTGCATGATGATCGCGTAACGCGTGTACTCCACCGGCAGCTTGCTGAGCTTGGTGGCGACCGCGACGGCCACCATGATGGCGGCGGGCAGGCACATCACGCCGAACAGGATCATCGGCAGCACCTTGGACTTCGCCGACCGGCCGAGGCCGTACGCGCCGCGCAGGCTCTGCGAGAAGAGCGAGCGGCGGGCGTAGGAGCGGCCGAGGCGGGCGCCGGAGTAGTTGCGGTAGCCGATGTTGTGGATGACGTCCTGCGCGGGCGCGGAGACGGTCTCAGGCGGCATGGGCGCTGCCCCTTTCTGCGCTCTGGAAGACCTCCGCGATGCGGTGGCGGCGCTGCTCCATGCGGACGAGGCCGAGGCCGAGGCCGGCGACCGCGTCGCGCACGGTGTCGTAGGTGTCGTCGCCGGTGACGTCGACGAGGAGGACGTGGCCGGAGCCGGCCGCGGCGAACTCCGCGGCGCGGCCGGCGGGCTGGACGGTGAGGCCGGCCGCGGTGAGCGCGGCGGCGAGGGCCGCCGTGCCGTCCGGGTGGGCGTCGGAGTCGGTGACCTCGACCGCGAGGGAGGCCGTGGCCTGGGTGAAGTCGCTGGTGGAGGAGGAGCGCAGCAGCTTGCCGCCGTCGATGACGACGACGTGGTCGCAGGTGCGCTCCAGCTCGCCGAGCAGGTGTGACGTGACCAGCACCGAGATGCCGAAGTCGGTGTGGATGCGGCGGATCAGGCCGAGCATCTCGTCGCGGCCGACGGGGTCGAGGCCGTTGGTGGGCTCGTCCAGCAGGACGAGCTTCGGGTCGTGGACGAGGGCCTGGGCCAGCTTGACCCGCTGCTTCATGCCCGTCGAGTAGCCGCCCATGGGGCGGTACCGCTCCTCGTAGAGGCCGACGTGCCGCAGCGTGTCGGCGGTGCGCTCACGGGCGGCGGTGACGGGCAGGCCGGACATCCGCGCCATGTGGACGACGAACTCGGTGGCCGACACGTCGGGCGGCAGGCAGTCGTGCTCGGGCATGTAGCCGACGCGCTCGCGAATGGCGGCGCCTTCGGTCGCGACGTCGAGGCCGAGCACGGTGGCCCGGCCCTCGGTGGCGGGGGACAGCCCGAGCAGGATCTTGATCAGCGTGGACTTGCCGGCTCCGTTGGCGCCCACCAGGCCGGTCACGCCCGGCGTGATGTCGACGGACAGCCGGTCAAGAGCGGTCACCCGGGGGAACCGCTTGCTGAGGCTTTCGGTAGCGATCACAGTCACACCTTCGACGGTAGTGGCGCGTGCCACAGCAGGCGTCAGACCGGATGACTGCTTCCGTGTACTCCTCAGGTCTGACGTTCCCGTAGGGGAACCGGCCCGGGGGGAGGGCCCGGGCCGGGGCGGCCGGGGCGAGTGCGCGAGGAGAAGAAGGTTTTCCACAGGCGGTGCACGACCCTTGACGCAGCCGCCGGGCATTGTCACATTCATCAGTGTCAAGTTACGGACGCGTACCGGAGCGGCACACGGGACGGACGAATGGCCATGACCTCAGCAGTGCCCCGGGGATCGACGCCCCGGGAGACGAACAGCGAGTTGCAGGGCTTCAGGGAGGTCCAGCGCCTGGCGTACGACTGCGCGGAGGCCGTCGCCGCCCAGCTCGGACCCGGCGTCACCGAGCGCGAGGCGGCCCGGATGCAGCGGGAGTGGCTGCGCGGCCGCGGCGTGCGGGACTGGTTCCACCTGCCGTTCGCCTGGTTCGGGGACCGTACGGCCTTCGCGGGCTTCCGGGTGCCCCTGCAGTTCTTCCCCACCGACCGGCCGCTGGAGCCGGGGATGCCCTTCATCCTCGACATGGCGCCGGTCCACCGCGGCTTCACGGCCGACATCGGCTATTCCGGCTGCCTCGGCCCGAACCCGCTGCACGACCGCCTTCTCGCCGACCTCGGCGAGCACCGGGAGCTGGTCCTGCGCGAGGTCCGCGAGCGCCGCTCCCTGCGCGAGATATACGAGGACGTGGACCGGCTCATGGTCCGCCAGGGCTACGCGAACCGCCACCGCGCCTATCCCTTCGGCGTGATCGCGCACAAGGTGGGCCGGGTCCGCGAGCGCCGCTGGTCGCCGCATGTCTTCGGATTCGGCACCCGGGCGCTCAGGGGGCTCGCCTCCGACGCCCTCCACGGGCACCGCGAGGGCTGGTCGCCGCTGTGGAGCCCGTACCGGTTCTCCGACCACCCGCCCCGGCCGGGCCTGTGGGCGGTCGAGCCCCACCTCGGATTCCGGGGCACGGGCGCGAAGTTCGAGGAGCTCCTCGTGGTCACCGACTCCCGGGACCCGGAGGAGAGCGCGTTCTGGCTGGACGACGATCTGCCGCATGTGCGGCGCAGGCAGGAGGAGAGGGCCGCATGAGCGAGCACACCGGAAACGGCTCCGGGCCGGAGGGCGCGCGCGAGCGCCGGATCCGCACGGGCGGGATCGAGTTGTGCGTGGCCGAGCTGGGCGACGCCTCCCTGCCCACCGTGGTGCTGGTGCACGGCTACCCGGACAGCAAGGAGGTCTGGTCGGAGGTCGCGGAGCGGCTGAGCGACCGCTTCCACGTGGTGCTGTACGACGTGCGCGGCTGCGGCCGGTCCACGGCGCCCAAGCCGCTGCGGGGCGGCTTCACCCTGGAGAAGCTCACCGACGACTTCCTGGCCGTCGCCGATGCCGTGAGCCCGGACGCCCCGGTGCACCTGGTCGGGCACGACTGGGGGTCGGTGCAGGCGTGGGAGTTCGCCACCGTCGCGCGCACCGAGGGGCGCATCGCCTCCTTCACATCGATCTCCGGCCCCTCCCTCGACCACCTCGCGCTGTGGTTCCGCAAGCGGGCCGCCCGCCCCACGCCACGGCGGATGGCCCAGCTGCTGGGCCAGGGCGCCCGGTCCTGGTACGTGTACCTGCTGCACACGCCCGGGCTGCCGGAGGCGGCCTGGCGCGGCCCGCTGGGCAGGCAGTGGCCCAAGATGCTCGCGCGGGCCGAGAAGCTGCCGGTCTCCGGCTATCCGACGGCGTCCCTGCCGGCCGACGCCGCCCACGGCGCCTGGCTCTACCGCGACAACATCCTCGCCCGGCTGCGCCGGCCGCGCACCGACGCCTACGCCCACGTGCCCGTCCAGCTCATCACCCCGACCGGGGACGCCTATCTCTCCGAGCGGCTGTACGACGACCTGGAGCAGTGGGCCCCCGGCCTGGTGCGGCGCAACCTCGCCGCCAAGCACTGGGTGCCGCGCACCCGGCCCGATCAGGTCGCGGCGTGGATCGCCGAGTTCGCGACGGCCCAGCAGGAAGGGGCGAGGCCGCGCGAGAGCGCGCCCGCCAAACCGTACGCGCGCTGGTTCGCCGGCCGGCTGGTGCTGGTCACGGGCGCGGCCAGCGGCATCGGCCGGGCCACGGCGTTCGCCTTCGCGGAGGCGGGCGCCCGGGTCGTCGCCGTGGACCGCGACCCGGAGGGAGCGGCCCGCACGGCCGACATGGCCCGGCTCATCGGCGCCCCCGAGGCCTGGGGCGAGTGCACGGACGTCTCGGACGAGCAGGCGATGGAGAAGCTGGCCGCCAAGGTCGCCGCCGAGCACGGCGTGGTGGACGTGCTGGTCAACAACGCCGGCATCGGCGTCGCCGGGTCCTTCATGGACACCACCGCGGAGGACTGGCGCAAGACCCTCGACGTCAATCTGTGGGGCGTGATCCACGGCTGCCGCCTCTTCGGCAAGCAGATGGCCGAGCGCGGCCAGGGCGGCCACATCGTCAACACCGCCTCCGCCGCCGCCTTCCAGCCCTCCAGAGGCCTCCCGGCCTACAGCACCTCCAAGGCGGCGGTGCTGATGCTCAGCGAGTGCCTGCGCGCCGAGCTGGCCGGACAGGGGATCGGCGTCTCCGCGATCTGCCCCGGCATCGTCAACACCCCCATCACCGGGGCCACGCACTTCGCCGGGGCCTCCGAGGAGGAGCAGCGGCGGCGGCGCACCAAGGCCGGCCGGGCCTACGGCCGGCGGAACTACCCGCCGGAGAAGGTCGCCGAGGCGGTCCTGCGGGCCGTGGTGCGCAACCAGGCGGTCGTGCCCGTCACTCCCGAGGCCCACGGCCTCCGCTTCATGTCCCGCTTCGCACCGTGGGCGCAGCGCGCCCTCGCCAGGATCGAGCCGCCGCTCTAGCGGTGGCGGAGGAGAAGCAGAAATGACCGACGGCCACCGGGGCGGGCACGCGATAGCCCCCCGCCGCGTCTCCTTCGACTGGGACGCGACACCCCTGCACTGGATACCGGACGAGCCCACCGCCACCCACGTCATCAACGTCCTGCACCTGCTGCTGCCCGCCGGGGAGCGGTGGTTCGTCAAGGTGTTCAAGGAGGCCCTGCCACTGGTGCAGGACCCCGTGCTGCTCAAGGACGTCAAGGGGTTCATGGGACAGGAGGCCACGCACAGCGTGCAGCACGCCTACGTGCTCGGCCACCTCGCCGCACAGGACCTGGACACCACCCCGTACACCCGCCACGTCGACTACCTCTTCGACGTCCTGCTCGGTGAGCGGCCGCCGTTCGGCCTGCCGGTGACGGCGCAGGAATGGCTGCGCTTCCGCCTCTCGCTGATCGCCGCCATCGAGCAGTTCACGGCCGTCCTGGGCAACTGGGTGCTGGAGGCGGAGGGCCTGGACCGGGCCGCCCCCGACCCGGTGATGCTGGACCTGCTGCGCTGGCACGGCGCCGAGGAGGTCGAACACCGCTCCGTCGCCTTCGACATGTACGAGCACTGCGGCGGCGAGGACCCCGGGCGCTACGCCCGTCGCTTCCTCGGCATGGCCATCACGGCGCCCGTGCTGTTCCACCTCTGGGGCCGGGGCTCGCGCTTCCTGATACGCAACGACCCGCGGCTCGCGAGACGGATGCGCTACTCGCTGCGCGAGCACAACCGGGCCGTGGCCAAGGGCCTGCTGCCGAGCTGGCGCGAGCTGGGCGCAGCCGTCCCGCGCTACCTCCGGCGGTCGTACCATCCCTCGAAGGAGGGATCGCTGCGCAGGGCCGTCGACTATCTGGCGGCCTCACCCGCGGCACGGACCGCGGCGGGCGCGATAGGCCGCGCGGCCCTTTCGTAAGGAGCGACGCACTTGTCCGAGCAGCCCGGTCATCCCGGTCACCCAGGTCGGCACGGCGAGGACGGCCGGCCCGGCCGCGACCGCGAGTACCGCATCGAGGCCCTCGCCCACCACAGCGGCGCCACGGTCCGCACGATCCGCGCCTACCAGGACCGGGGACTGCTCCCCAAGCCGGAGCGGCGCGGGCGCGCCAATGTCTACCGGGACACCCATCTGGAGCGCCTGCACCAGATCGCCGGGCTCCTCGACCGCGGCTACACCCTCGCGAGCATCAAGGAGCTCCTGGACGCCTGGGACACCGGCCGCGGCCTGGGCGGCGTCCTCGGGCTGGTCGCCGAGGTGGCTGGGCCGTGGTCGGACGAGGAGGCGGGCCGGATCTCCCGCGCGGAGCTCGGCGAGCGCTTCGGTGGCGCCCAGGACGACGACGCCGTCGAGGAAGCGGTGAAACTCGGCGTCCTCGTGCGCGTGCCGGACGCGCCCGAGGAGTTCCTCGTGCCGAGCCCGCAGGAACTGGCCGTCGCCGCGGAGCTCCACGCCGCCGGGGTACCCCTGCTCGCCATCACCGGCCACCTGCGCGAACTGCGCACGAAGGTCGAGCACATAGCGGGCCGGTTCCTGGACTTCACCACCGAATACGTCTTCCGGCAGTACCTCGACCACCCGCCGACCGAGGAGGAGGCCGCCGAGGCCGCCTCGCTGGTGCGCAGGCTGCGGCCGCTGGCCCAGCAGGCCATCGACGTCGAACTCGCCCGCGCCATGCGCACGATGGCCACCCGCCACCTCCGCCGGCACCTGGACGCCGATGCCGCCGAAGCCGAAGTCAAAGCCGTCGAAGCTGCCGATGCCGCCCGCGCCGTGGCCGCGGAGGAGGCCGTCCCGGCGGCCGCCCCCGACCGCTCCCTCCCCGGATTCGTCCGGCTCCCCGACCGGACCTTCCGGGCCGTGGAAGCGCTCGTCGGGCCGGAGAACGTCGCCGCCTTCGTCGCCGCCGCGGCGGAGCGCGAGGTGCAGGCCCGCACCATGGACGCGCTGGTCATCGAGCCCGGGGCCGGAGAGACACCCGGATAGCCCTGTCCGCTCAGCGGTCCGCGAGCCAGTTGCCGTGGAAGCCGTAGGGCACCCGCTGCGGCAGATGGACGGTGGCGACCGGCTCCGCGGCGAGGTCGTCGGCGTCGAGTATGACGAGGTCACTGCGATCGGTGGCGGCGTCATGGACGTAGGTCAGCAGCCATCCGGGGCCGCCGGGCCGGTCGTCGGCGGAGGCGAACGCCGCCTCGGCCGGGGTTCGCCCCGGCCCGAAGTCGTGGCGGGCGACCGACCCCGTCCACAGGTCGTAGCGGAGCAGGCCGCCGCGGTCGAGGGGCCTGCCGGGCAGTGAGGTGGTGGTGACGTGGCCGTACCGGGCGGCGAGCCCGGCGAGCCGGTCGTCCACCCGGGGGAACTCGCAGGGCTGATCGTCCAGCTGTTCCTCGGCCACCGTCCCGGCCGTCAGGTCGAGGGTCCAGCGCCAGAGGGTGGCGTGGGCGCGGCTCCGGCCGCCCTCGCTGCCGTAGTGCGGATAGCGGGCCACGTACAGGACGATGCGCTCGCCGCCGGCGTACCGCTCGTCGTGGGCGTTGAGGGAGTGGAAGACGTAGCAGGGGTCGATGGTGAACCAGCGCACCTCGCCGTGGGGGTCGTCGCGCCGCAGCACGCCCAGCCGGGCGCCGTAGCCGGGGTCCCACGCGTACGGCATGCCGCCGCCGGCCGCTCCGGCGCGGTCGAGGTCGAGGTCGAGGTCGAAGACGACGGGCAGGTCCATGAAGACGACGTGGGAGCGGGTGAGGTGGAAGTCGTGCATCATCGTGTGCCCGGGCACCTCGACGGGCCGGCTGACCGCCAACTCGCCGCTCGCATCGGCCCGGTGGTAGGTCAGATAGGGCGCGGAGAGCCCTCCGTAGCCAAAGAAGTGCAGCTCTCCGGTTTCCGGGCAGGTCTTGGGGTGGGCGGTCATCGGCGTGGTGAGCCGGCCGCCGAAGTCGTACGGGCCGACGGTCTCCAGCTCGCGCCCGGGCCGGGCGTCCAGCTCGTACGGGTAGGAGGACTCGACCAGGGCGAGGGTGCGGCCCGCGTGCCGCACGACGTGG
Organism: Streptomyces roseoverticillatus; assembly: GCF_000719265.1. Classification (GTDB taxonomy): domain Bacteria; phylum Actinomycetota; class Actinomycetes; order Streptomycetales; family Streptomycetaceae; genus Streptomyces; species Streptomyces roseoverticillatus. Next base: position 66,898 of record NZ_JOFL01000011.1, read on the forward strand.
GTGTTGGCGGCCCCGGCGGTCAGGTCACGTCTGCCGCGCTCGTCGTAGATGCGGGCGCCGTCGGTGAAGGTGGAGGTGCGCACCCAGCGGTTGCGGTAGGAGGTGGCCCGGCCGCCTTCGAGGCGCACTCCGTGGATCATGCCGTCCCCGAAGAACCAGTGGCTGGAGGCGGCGTCCTGCGGGTTGGGGCCGTTGCGCAGATACCAGCCGGTGAGCTCCGGCGGGATCGCTCCGGTGACCGGGAGGTCGTACGCAGTGAGCTCTTCCGTCACGGGGGCGAAGTTGCCGGCGAGGTGGGCGGGCGGGGCCGTCGTCATGGCGCGGGATCTCCTCTGCGGTGGCTGTGGCTGACTGCGGTGGCTGTAATTGCGACTGCGATGGGATGGATGCCGTGAAGTCTGCGGAAGCGGTGAAGCGGTGAAGGCGGCGGAGGGCTTTACCGCGCTGCCTGCACGAAGCGGGCGCGGACGCGCTCGGGGTAGCGGGCGGTGAAGACGGCGGGCAGGACGAAGCCCGCGACCTGGACCGGAACGGACACTCCGCTGCCGAGGCCCTGGGCGCTCACCAGGGCCAGCACGGCAGCGGTCACGGTGAAGGAGGCCGCCCAGACGGAAGTGATCATGACGTTGATGCGGCGGAAGACCGGGGTGTCCCATATCGCCGGAGGCGCCTGCCGCTTGGCGATGCCGGTCGTGAACGGGCGGCCGACGGCCAGCGTGGCCCAGGCGGTGAGCGCGAGCCAGCCCAGGGACATGGCCCCGCCGTAGTACCGCAGCTCGCTGTGCGGAAGGGCGAAGGCCAGGGCCGCGAGCGCGACGAAGTAACAGACCGTGCTGCACTCCAGGATCAGCGACTCGCCTGCGACCCCGGCCTTGTAGTCCTTGACCAGCAGGCCGACGCCGGCGACCAACCCGGCCACCGCGGCCCACTGCCAGCCGGCGGAGGAGACGACCGCGAAGACGATCCAGGGAATGAAGCCGCGCACGTAGTTCATCGAAAGGTCTCCTCGGACGAGTGCCGGCAGCCCCGCCGACATTCCAACTCTGACATGTCAAAAGTAGAACGTCGACAGCCGACATGTCAACAGTGGAATGTAGGGTGGGGTGCATGAGCCTGAGACACGCGATGCTGGGCCTGCTGGCCGACCGGCCGGCCAGCGGCTACGACCTGATGAAACGGTTCGAGACCTCGCTCAGCAATGTCTGGCCGGCGACGCAGAGCCAGGTCTACGGCGAGCTGGGCAAGCTCACGAAGGCCGGGCTGCTGGAGGTCGCGGCGCAGGGCCCGCGCGGCCGCAAGGAGTACGCGATCACCGACGAGGGCCGCGCCGAGCTGCGCCGATGGCTCACCGAGGCCGGGCCCGACCCGGTGCGCCGCAGCGAGGTCCTGCTGCGGGTCTTCTTCCTCAACCACCTCACACCCGTGGAAGCCACGGCCTACCTCATGGGCGAGGCCGAGCGCGCCGCGGGACAGCACAGGGCGCTGGAGGAAGTGGAGCGGAACGTGGACTGGGGCGACGACCCGCTGTCCGTGAACGGCCGGCTGGCCCTCGAGTACGGGATGCGCTTCATGGCCATGCGCGAGGAATGGGCCCGCTGGGCCGTCGAGGAGCTCGGGAAGGCCCGCCGGTGATGGACGTCCAGCGCGCGACCCGCATCTCGAAGCACCTGGCCAGGCACCTGCGGCACGATCCAGGCCGGATCGGCATCACCCTGGACGCCCAGGGCTGGACGGCCGTCGGCGCCCTGCTGGAGGCGAGTGCCGCGCATGGCCTCCCCTTCAGCCGGACCGAGCTGGAGGAGGTCGTCGCCTCGAACGACAAGCAGCGCTACACGCTCGACGGCGATCGCATCCGGGCCAACCAGGGCCATTCCGTGCCGGTCGACCTCGGCCTGCCGGTCGCCGAGCCGCCCGCGGTGCTCTTCCACGGCACGGTGTCGCGCTCCGTCGCGGCCATCCGGGCCGAGGGCCTGCGCCCCATGACCCGGCACGCCGTCCACCTGTCCCCCGACCGCGAGACGGCGATGCGCGTGGGCGCTCGTCGCGGCAAGCCGGTGGTGCTGACCGTGGACGCGTACGGGATGCACCAGGCGGGCTACGTCTTCCGCATGAGCGAGAACGGGGTGTGGCTCGTGGAGCGCGTTCCGGCCGAGTTCCTGCGGTTCCCCGGCTGAGCCCGCCGGATCCGCTCCCGGGCCGGGCCCGTCGTGGTGGCCGGCCCGGCACCCCCGGTGCGGGCGTGCCCCGCGCTGCTCACAGGCCGGGCGCACCCCACACCGGGAACCAGCGGGCCAGGTCCTCCTCGATCCGCAGGTCGTCCGCCAGCAGCGCCCGCACCTGCAGTTCCAGCCCGTTGTCCCGCTTGTCCCCCGTGCCCGCCACGGGCGCGAAGGGGTAGAAGGTGCCGCGCTTGTAGAGGTAGACCAGCGCCAGGGAGCACCCGTCCGCACCCCGGAAGCCCATCAGGGAGCAGAGCAGCTGCGGCCCGAAACCGCCCTCCTGGAGCAGGGTGTTGACCGCGTGCAGGTCGTTGACCAATGCGGCGGTGTCCTCGGGCGGCTGCCGAGCGAGCAGCCACGTGTAGCCGTACGCGTCCCGGCTGAACTCGACGGGCTCCCCGCCGCGCTCCGTGTCCGCGTCCAGCAGCGCCCGCACGTCTTGCTGGAGCTGTGTGAAGGCCCCGCCCTCCACGCTTGCGAAGCAGACCGACCCCAGCCCGGTCGGGGTGAGGCCGGCGCCCGCCTGAAGGGTGACCGCGGCGGACGGCAGGGCGAAGAGCTGGTCGAGGTCCGGGCGGACCGGCTTACTGCGGCCGAGGATGGCGTCCAGGAAACCCACGGGCACGCGCTCCTTCCGGGCGGTGGGGCGATCGGTGGACCGGCAGAGAGCCGTCAGGGGCGGCCGAGCTGGGCCGAGATCCGGCCGAGCTGCTCCAGCCGCTGTTCCAGCGTCGGGTGGGAGGACAGCAGGCGGCTGAAGCTTTCCTTGGAGAACGCGGGCGCGAAGTAGAAGGCGTTGAACGGCTCGGCCTGCCGGAGGTCGCGGGTGGGGATCCGCGCCATCTCGCCGGTGACCTTGGTCAGGGCGGCGGCCAGCGCGGACGGCCGGCCGGTCAGCAGGGCTCCCGCGCGGTCGGCGGACAGTTCCCGGTAGCGCGACAACAGGCGGGTGAGCAGGAAGCTGATGGCGTAGACGACAGCGCTGATCAGCGGGATCAGCACGACCAGAACGGCCGTGTTGCTGTCGCGCCCGCCCACGCGGCGGAAGCCGCCCCACAGGCCGACGCGCGTGATGATCCCGGCCAGCACGCCCAGGAAGGAGGCGATGGTCATGACGGCGACGTCGCGGTGGGCGACATGGGAGAGCTCGTGGGCGAGCACGCCCTCCAGTTCCTCGGGCTCCAGCCTGCGCAGCAGCCCCGTGGTCGCGCACACCAGGGAATTCTTCCGGTTGCGCCCGGTGGCGAAGGCGTTCGGCACGTCGCTGTCGGCGATCGCCACGCGCGGCTTGGGCATGTCCGCGAGCGCGCACAAGCGGTCGACGGCGCCGTGCAGCTCGGGCGCCTGCTCGGGCGTGACTTCGCGCGCCCCCATGCTGAAGGCGGCGATCCGGTCGCTGAACCAGAACTGCGCGACGAACATGCCTCCCGCGAAGAGCAGGATGAGCGGCCAGGCGCCGCGCAGCAACGCCAGCAGCACCCCCACGAAGACCACGTAGAGCAGCCCGATGAAGAACATCGTGCTCACCATGCGGGTGGTCAGCCCCCGGTCTGGGGCGAATCGGGTGCTCTTCGAGGAGTGCATGGGAAAACCTCCCGGGCCGGCTCTCCGGGGAACGCGCCCCCGGTGGTTGCCTATGCCCCGATTCTCCCTCTTCACCGATCGCGCGGGGAATCCTCGGTCGCGGAGGGATCCCCGGTTACGGAGGAAAGTACCGGTTACGGAGGAAATCGCCGGTTACGGGGAGGGTCCCCGGTCGTGCGGGGATCCCCGCGGCCCGGGGATCCCCGCACGATCACTGCTCCGCTCAGTCGGCGAGCTGGGCGAGCCCGTCCGTGGCGATCTTCTCGAAGACCGAGACGTCCGCCGCGAAGACCGAACCGGCGATGGGCCAGTGCACCACGATCTCGTCGATGCCGAGCTCCGCGTGCGAACCCGCGAAGTCGACGAAGGCGTCCACGGAGTCCAGCGGGCGGTCCGGGCTGAAGCCCGTCAGCATCGTCTTCCCCAGCTCCGAGACGTCCCTGCCCCGTTCCGCACAGGCCGCGCCCAGGCGCTCGATCTGGCCCGCCACGGCCGCCCGGGACTGCTCCGGCGTGCCGGTCTCGAACAGCTTCGGGTCACCCGTGGTCACCCACGCCTGCCCGTACCGGGCCGCGAGCTTCATGCCGCGCGGGCCCGTGGCCGCCACGGCGAAGGGCAGCCGGGGGCGCTGCACGCAGCCGGGGATGTTGCGCACCTCGAAGGCGGAGTAGTGCTCACCCTCGTACGTGACGACGTCCTCGGTGAGCAGGCGGTCCAGCAGCGGCACGAACTCGCCGAAGCGGTCGGCCCGCTCCCGCGGCGTCCACGGCTCCTGGCCGTCCTTCAGCAGTGCGGTGGCGTCGAAACCGGAGCCGCCGGCCCCGATGCCGAGCGTGATGCGGCCGCCCGAGATGTCGTCCAGGGAGATGAGCTCCTTGGCCAGGGTGACCGGGTGCCGGAAGTTGGGCGAGGTGACGAGCGTGCCCAGGCGTATCCGGGAGGTGGCGGCCGCGGCCGCCGTCAGCGTGGGGATCGCGCCGAACCACGGCCCGTCCCGGAAGGTCCGCCAGGACAGGTGGTCGTAGGTGTAGGCGGTGTGGAAGCCCAGCTCCTCCGCACGCTGCCAGGCGGCCCGGCCGCCCTCGGACCAGCGGCGGTCGGGAAGGATCACGGTGCTCAGTCGCATGACACCGAGCCTAGGCCGTGGGACCGGCGCACCCCCCGTGACAACGGACACACCCCCGGCTTGAACGCATGCGCGGCGTTGCGCACACCTGTGCGCCGCATATGCCGGTGGCCCACAATGGAATCCGTGACTTCAGCTATCGAGCAGCCCGAGACCTCCGCCGCACGGCGGCCCGCCGCAGTGCCCCGCCTGATCGCCACCGACCTGGACGGCACCCTGCTGCGGGACGACAAGACGGTCTCCGAGCGCACGGTGGCGGCCCTCGCCGCCGCCGAGGCGGCGGGCATCGAGGTCTTCTTCGTCACCGGCCGCCCGGCCCGCTGGATGGACGTGGTCAGCGACCACGTCCACGGTCACGGCCTGGCGATATGCGCCAACGGCGCCGCGGTCGTCGACCTGCGCGACGGCGCCCGCTTCGTCGACGTCCGTCCCCTGGAGCGCGCCGACGCCCTTGCCGTCGTGCACGCCGTACGCGCCGCCGCCCCGGGCTCCTCGTTCGCCGTGGAGCGCACCACGGGCATCCACTACGAGCCCGAGTACCCGCCGTTCTTCCTCGACCCGGACGCCCTCGTCGCCCCGGCGGAGAAGCTCCTGGCCGAGGACAGCGGCTATACCGAGCCGATCCTCAAGCTACTGGCCAGCCACCCCGGCCTCGGCCCGGACGAGTTCCTCACGATCGCCCGCACCGCGGCGGGGGACCACGGCTCCTTCACCCGGTCCAGCCCGACCGCACTGCTGGAGATCAGCGGCCTGGGGGTCAGCAAGGCCAGCACCCTGGCGCAGTGCTGCGCAGAGCGCGGCATCTCCCCGGAGGAGGTCGTGGCGTTCGGGGACATGCCCAACGACCTGGAGATGCTCGGCTGGGCAGGCACCGCGTACGCCATGGCGAACGCACACCCCGACGTGCTTGCGGTCACCGCCCACCACACCGCGGCCAACACCGAGGACGGCGTCGCCGCCGTCATCGAGCAGATCCTGGAGGCACGGTCCGCAGGAGGTCCCCGCTAGGGCTCTCCCGGCCGGTGTCCGGGGCCTACAGCCGCACCCCGCGCGCGTTCAGCCACGGCACCGGATCGACCGCCGATCCGAACTCGGGCGAGGTGCGGATCTCGAAGTGCAGGTGCGGCCCCGTGGAGTTGCCGGTCGTCCCCGACATCCCGATCCACTGGCCGGCGCGCACCTGCTGCCCGGGTCTCACGAACATCGCCGCCAGGTGCGCGTACTGCGAGTACCAGCCGTCGTCGTGCTGCACGACCAGGCTGATGCCGAACGCCCCTCCGCAGCCGGTCGCGACCACCGTCCCCGCCCCGATCGAGCGGACAGGGGTACCGGAGGGCACGGCGAAGTCCTGCCCGCTGTGCGTGCTCGCCCAGTTGGCGCCCACGCCGCCGAAGCCCGCGGTCAGCTGGTACGAGGTCACCGGGCGGGTCCAGCGACCGTTCGCCTGCGCCACGGCCTGGTCCTTGGCCGTCCCGCCGCCGGCGGCCGCGCGGTCGAGCGGGAGCGGGCTGCAGCGACCGCTGTCGATCGACCCCTGCGCCATGACATTGAGATCCGCCCGGGCCGCCGTGAGACGGGCCTCGGCGGCCCGCACGTGCGCCTGCAGCTGCTCCCTGTCCTTGTCGGCATTGACCTGTGCGGCGACCAGCTCCTGCTCCTCGGCGACGAGGCTCCGGCTCTTGCGGTCGTCGTCGTCCAGCATCCACGCCAGCCGGGCGCGGCGGCGCGCGTCGGGCAGCTGCAGGGCCATCAGATCGAAGGGGTCATCGGCCTCCGAATCGTCGGCAGGGACGGTGGTGAAGCCCCCCGTGCGGTACTGCGCCCGGGCGGCCGACCCCAGGTCCTCGCGCAACGTGTCCGAGACGGCCCTCCGGCCCTGCAACCGGCGGCCTATCTCCTGGGCCCGCGCCTCGTGCGCCTTGGCCACGTGCTGCGCCTCCTCGTACCGGTGCCGCGTCTCCTCGACCTCCCCGGCCAGCCGGAGCACCTCGGAGGTGACCCGGCTCGCGCGGTCCGGCGCGTGCACCGCTTCCGGCGGGCCGGAGCGGAGTGACGGAAATCCGAGCGCGCACACGCTGCACAGCACGCACAGGACGGCGAGGGCCGCAGCGCCGGCCTTCGGCAGCAGGCGCGGCCCGCGTATCGGTAGGCACAGGCGTCGCATGGACGCGATCTTGTCGCGTGTCCCGGGCGGGCGCGCCCGCTGAGGTCCGTTCGGTGGACCTGCTGCGGCCGGACGGGCGACGGTGCCCCTACAGAGGCGCTTCCCACACCACCCGGGTGCCGCCCCCGTCCTCCCCGAGCCCCGGCCCGTACGAGCTGGATCCGCCCAGCGACTCGGCGCGCTTGGCGAGGTTCCTCAGCCCGCTGCGCCGGCCGCCCTCCGGGATGCCGACCCCGTCGTCCGCAACGGTCAGCCGCACCGCGGGCCTGCCGTCCGGAAGAGTGACCGTGGCGTCGACGACCACCTCCATCCGGGACGCGCGGGCGTGCCGGAACGCGTTGGAGAGGGCCTCGCGCAGCGCCGCGATGAGGTTCTTGCCGGTGAGCTCCCCGACCTTCGCGTCGACAGGGCCGACGAAGTTCGCGGAGGGCTGGAAGCCCAGTGGCACCGCTGCCGTTCCCAGCTCGCGCAGGACGCGCGTACGGAGCCCCGCGGGCGCCTCGGCGGGCCCCTGCTGCAGCGCGAAAATGGCCGTACGGATCTCCTGGATGGTCACGTCCAGCTCGTCTACGGCCTGCCCGACCTTCACCTTCACGTCGGGGACGACGGCGTTGCGCTGCGCGCTCTCCAGCATCAGCCCGGTGGCGAACAGCCGCTGGATGACCAAGTCGTGCAGGTCGCGGGCGATCCGGTCGCGGTCCTCGTAGACAGCCAGCCGCTCGCGGTCGCGCTGCGCCTCGGCCATGACGAGGGCAAGCGCGGCCTGGGCGGCGAACTGGGCGGCGAGCGTGCGCTCGGCCGGTGTGAACCTGCGGGCGCCGCGCGCCCGCGGCGTCGCGAGCGTCCCGAGTACCCGGTCGCCGCTCTTGAGCGGCAGCAGCATGCTCGGGCCGAAGCGGGGCGCCACCTCCGTGATCATGCGGGGGTCGGTGGCGGAGTCGTCGATGAAGACCGGTTCGCCGGCGAGCAGGTGCGAGACCACCGGGCTGTGGGGCGGTATCACCGTCCCCAGCAGGCCGGACGGATCGTCGGCGGAGACGGCCACCATCTCCAGCCCGCCGTCGCCGTCCGGCAGCAGCACGATGCCCGCGGCCGAGTCCGCGAGGCGGCGCGCCTGCTCGGCGACGACCGACAGGGCGTCCTCGGCGTCACCGCGCGACAGCAGGGCCGTCGTGACAGCCACCGAACCGTCGATCCAGCGCATGCGCTGGCGCTCCTCGTCGTGCACGCGCGCGTTGCCGATCGCGATGCCGGCCTCCGTCGCGAGGATCTTCACCATGTTCAGGTCGGCGAGGCTGAACTCGCGGCCGCCCAGTTTCTCGGTGAGGTAGAGGTTGCCGAAGATCTCGGCCCCGACGCGGATGGGCACGCCCAGGAAGGTGCGCATCGGCGGGTGCCCCGGCGGGAAGCCGGCCGAGCGCGGGTCCGACGAGAGGTCGGTGAGCATCACGGGCGCGGGCTGGTGGATGAGCGCCCCGAGCAGCCCGTGGCGGCCGTCGGGGAGCGCGCCGATGCGCTCGTGCTGCTCCTTGGTCACGCCGTACGTGATGAAGTCGGCCAGGCCCTCACCGGTGGAGTCGATGACACCGATGGCGGCGTAGCGGGCGTCGGCGAGCTCGGCCGCTGTCCGCGTGATGCGGTCGAGCGTGCTGTGCAGCTCAAGGCCCGTGCCGACCGAGCGCATGGCCTCCAGCAGCTGCGGGATGCGCGCGGTGAGCTCCGTGGACATGCCCTGGAGGCTGCGGGTGGCCTCCGTGGCGATGGCCAGGGGGTCCATCGGGCCCGGCCCGCGCCCGGGCGCACCGGCCCGTCCGGGGCCGGCGGCGTCCCGCGGGCGGGGGGCGTCTGCCGTGGCTGCCATACCCAAGAGCCTAGTAAGCCCCATTTGTCAGGGAAAGCGCTTGCGGGCGGGTGTCCGCCCCGGCGTCCGCCACGGCCTCGCGCTCCAGCATCCGGCGGAACGGCCCGTCCACGCCCGCCAGCGCCTCGTACGGGCCTTGCTGGACCGTCCGGCCCTCCTCCAGCACGATCACCTCGTCGACCGCCTCCAAGCCCGTCAGCCGGTGCGTGATGAGCACGGTCGTGCGCCCCTCCGTGGCCGCCAGCAGATCGGCGGTCAGCGCGTCCGCGGTCGGCAGGTCGAGGTGCTCGGCCGGCTCGTCGAGCACCAGCACGGGGAAGTCCGCGAGCAGCGCGCGGGCGAGCGCGAGCCGCTGCCGCTGCCCGCCGGACAGGCGTGCCCCGTGCTCCCCGACCAGCGTGTCGAGCCCCTGCGGAAGCCCGTCGACCCACTCCAGGAGACGCGCCGACCGCAGGGCTTCGCGCAGATCGGCCTCACTCGCCTCCGGCCGGGCAAGGCGCAGGTTCTCGCGCAGGGAGCTGTCGAAGATGTGCGCGTCCTGCGCGCACAGCCCCACCAGCCGGCGCACCGCTTCGCCCGCCATGGGCGCCGTGTCCCTGCCGGCGAGGGTGTACGCGCCGGACTCCGCGTCCAGGAAGCGCAGCAGCACCTGCGCGAGCGTCGTCTTGCCGGCTCCGGACCGGCCCACCACGGCCACTCTGCGGCCCGCTCCGAGCTCCAGGCCGAACTCCTCCAGGGCAGGGGCGGGCTGCCCCGGGTAGCGCACCGTCAGGCCTGTCAGCCGCAGCGGGAACGGCGTTCCGGGCGCGTCGGCCGTCCCCTCCCGTACGGGCAGAGAGGCATCCAGCACCTCGTACACGCGCTCCGCCGAGCGCCGTACACGCTGCCGGTACTGCACCGCGAGCGGGAGACCTGCCACCGCCTCGAACGCGGCCAGCGGGGTCAGCACCACCACGGCCAGCCACAGGCCGTCCAGCCGGCCTGTGTACACCGCCGTCACTCCCGTCCAGGCGGCAGCAGCCACCGTCAGCCCGCACGTGAGGGCGGAGAGGCCCGAACCGAGCGCCGTGGCCGCCGCGGCACGCCGGGCGATACCAGTGAGCCGGCCGTCGGCCGCACGCAGTCCGGCCAGCCGCTCCGGCAGGGCACCGGCCACGGTCAACTCGTCCGTACCGGCGAGGACATCAACCACCTGGACGGACAACTCGCCGCGGGCGGGCGCGGACTGCCGCTCCGCGCGCCGGGCGACCGCTCCGGACAGCAGGGGCACGGCCACGCCCGCGACCAGCAGCCCGAGGGCGAGCACGAGACCGGCCTCCGGGAGCAGCCAGGCCGTGAAGCCGACGGCCGCGCCGCCCACGAGGACGGCCGAACCGACCGGCAGCAGCCAGCGCAGGAAGTAGTCCTGCAGGGCGTCCACGTCCGCCACGAGCCGGGACAGCAGGTCGCCCCGGTGGGTGTCGCGCAGCCCGGCGGGCGCCAGGCGCTCCAGCCGCCGGTACACCCCGACGCGCAGGCCGGCCAGGGCCCGCAGGACGGCGTCGTGGGAGACCAGGCGTTCGGCGTAGCGGAAGACGGCGCGCCCGATGCCGAACGCGCGGGTCGCGGTGACGGCGACCATCAGGTAGAGCACGGGCGGCTGCTGCGAGGCGCGCGAGATGAGCCAGCCGGACACGGCCATCAGCCCCACGGCGCTGCCGAGGGCCAGGGCGCCCAGCAGCAGTGCCAGGGCGAACCGCGCCCGCAGGGGGCGCCCGGCGGCACGCACGCGCCCGAGGACGCCGGGAGCCCGCGGGGCGGGCGGGACCTCGGCCGGCTCGTCGGCGGAGCCGGCCGGTGCGAGGCTCCCGGCCCCCGAAGCCTGCACTTCCGAACCCTGTACTTCCCGGTCCTGCGCTTCCAAGCCCCGCGCTTCCGAGCTCTGCGTTTCCAGGTCCTGCGTTTCCAGGTCCTGCGATTCCGGGCAGGGCGACGCCGGGCAGGGCGATTCCGCGCCCCGGACCCCGGAGCCGAGCGGTCCCGGCTCATCGGTGCGCTGCGCCGGCACCGCTTCCGGCCCGGCTGCCGGACCGGCCAGCCGTACCGTCCGGTCGGCCACGGCGAGCAGCGCCGGCCGGTGCACGACCATGATCACGGTGCGCCCGGCAGCCAGCCTCCGGATCGCCTCGACGACCGAGGCCTCGGTCTCCCCGTCCAGGTTCGCGGTCGGCTCGTCCAGCAGCAGGACCGGCCGGTCGGCAAGGAACGCCCTTGCCAGCGCGAGGCGTTGGCGCTGCCCGGCGGAGAGCCCGGCTCCGTTCTCGCCGAGCCGAGTGTCAGTGCCGTGGTGCAGCATGGTCACGAAGTCGAACGCACCGGCTGCGCGCAGTGCGTCGTGCACCTGTGCGTCCGTGGCGCCGGGCCGTGCCAGTCGTACGTTCTCGGCGACCGTCCCGGCGAAGAGACGGGGTCGTTGCGGGACCCAGGCCACCTGGTCCCGCCAGCTTTCGGGGGAGAGCGATGCCAGATCCGTACCGCCCACGAGCACCCGGCCGGCGGCCGGGCGGGCGAAGCCGAGCAGCACGTTCAGCAGGGTGGTCTTACCGGAGCCGCTGGGGCCCACGAGCGCGACCGTCTCCCCGGCCCGGACCTCGAACGACGTCTCAGGCAGGGAGGGTTCGGCCCGCCCCGCGTGGCGCACCACCAGCCGGTCGACGGTCAGGGCGGCCCGCCGGGCGTCGGGGGCCGGAGCGGTCCCCGACGCGGCCGGCTCGGTCTCCAGGACGGCGAAGACCTCGTCGGCGGCCGCCAGGCCCTCGGCCGCCGCGTGGTACTGCGCGCCCACCTGCCGCAGCGGCAGATAGGCCTCGGGCGCGAGCACCAGCACCAGCAGTCCGGTGTACAGGCCGAGTTCACCGTGCACGAGCCGCATGCCGATGCCGACGGCGACCAGCGCCACCGACACGGTCGCGAGGAGTTCGAGGGCGAAGGAGGAGAGGAAGGCGATGCGCAGGGTCCGCAGGGTGGCCCGCCGGTAGTCGGCGGTGATCGCCCGGATCGACTCGGCCTGCGCCTTGGCCCGGCCGAAGACCTTGAGGGTGGGCAGTCCGGCGACGACGTCGAGGAAATGCCCGGACAGCCGTGACAGCAACCGCCATTGGCGGTCCATCCGCGACTGGGTGGCCCAGCCGATGAGGACCATGAAGAGGGGGATGAGCGGCAGCGTGAGGACGATGATCAGCGCGGAGACCCAGTCCGCGGAGACGATACGGGCGAGGACGGCGACGGGGACGACGACCGCGAGACCCAGCTGGGGCAGGTAGCGGGCGAAGTAGTCGTCGAGCGCGTCGACGCCGCGGGTGGCGAGCGTGGTGAGCTCGCCGGTCCTGCGCGCGTCCAGCCAGCCGGGGCCGAGCCGGGTGGCGCGGGTCAGCAGTCGGTCCCGCAGCTCGGACTTGACCGCCGCGCTCGCGCGGTGCGCGGCGAGTTCGGTGAGCCAGGACACGGCGGCGCGGCCTGCGGCCACGGCGGCCAGCAGCGCGAGGGCCGTGCCCAGGTCTCCCGCGGACCGTCCGTGCTGGAAGGCGCCGGTGACGATCTCCGCGACGAGCATCGCCTGGGCGATAACGAGGCCGGCGCCCGCCAGCCCCAGTGCGACGGAGGCGGCCAGGAAGAAGCGGGTCGCCTTGGCGTACCTGAGCAGTCGGGGGTCGACGGGCTTCATGCGCCTGTCCTCCGTCCGTCGTCGCTGGGGGTCCGTGCGCCCTAGTGGGCGGCGGGCGCCGGGATGTGCTGCGTGCCGATCCGCTTGCGGAAGACCCAGTACGTCCACGCCTGGTAGCCGATGATCAGGGGCGTCATGGGCACCGCCACCCAGGTCATGATCTTCAGCGTGTACGGGCTGGAGGCGGCGCCGGCGGCGGTCAGGCTCCAGGCCGGGTTCGCCGAGGAGGGCATGACGTCCGGGAAGAGCGCGAGGAAGACCAGCGCGAAGGCCGCGGCGACCGCCACGCCGGAGCACGCGAAGGCCCACCCCTCGCGCCCGTAGTGGTTCATGACCAGCGCGGCGGCCAGCGCCGCCACGGCGACGATCAGGGCGGGCAGGCTGCGTCCGTTGCCGGACTCGATCTGCGTCCAGCCGAGGAAGGCCACGGCGAGCACGCCCGAGGTCATCCCCAGCACGGTGGCGCGGGAGCGGGCCCGGTCGCGGATGTCGCCCACCGTCTTCAGCGCGGCGAAGACCGCGCCGTGGAAGGTGAACAGCACGAGGGTCAGGAGGCCGCCCAGGAGCGCGTACGGGCCGAAGAGGTCGGCGAGGGTGCCGGTGAAGTTCTTGTCCGGCCCGATCGGTACCCCGCGCACGATGTTCGCGAAGACGACGCCCCACAGGAAGGCGGGCAGCAGCGAGCACCAGAAGATCGCGTGCTCCCAGTTGCGCTGCCAGCGCTCACCGCTGCGCTTGTGGCGGTACTCGAAGGCGACGCCGCGCACGATCAGGCAGACCAGGATGGCCAGGAGGGGCAGGTAGAAGCCGCTGAACAGGGTCGCGTACCAGTCGGGGAACGCCGCGAAGGTCGCGCCGGCCGCCGTGATCAGCCAGACCTCGTTGCCGTCCCAGACGGGACCGATCGTGTTGATCAGCACCCGGCGCTCGGTGCGGTCCCGGGCCAGCAGCTTGGTCAGCACGCCTATGCCGAAGTCGAACCCTTCGAGGAAGAAGTAGCCGGTCCACAGGACGGCGATCAGCAGGAACCAGAAGTCGTGGAGGTGCATGGTCGGTTCTCCGTTCCGTTCCGCCGCGTCGGCAGACGAGGGCGTCGGACGAAATCGTCGGTCGGCGCGTCAGGTCGGTCGGCGCGTCAGTAGGCGAAGGTCATCGGCTTGTCGGCGTCCTCGGGGCGGTCGGCCGCGCCGCCGGAGGGCAGCCGCAGCCGCGGGTCCTTCGCGGGCGGCTTCTCGTCGGTGTCGGGTCCGGCCTTGCCGTACTTCACGAGCAGCCTGACCTCGACCACGGCCAGCACCCCGTACAGCAGGGTGAAGACGCCCATCGAGGTGAGCACCTCGGCCTGGCTGACACCGGGCGACACCGCGTCGGCGGTCTTCATCAGGCCGTAGACGCCCCAGGGCTGGCGGCCCATCTCGGTGAAGATCCAGCCGAAGGAGTTGGCGATCAGCGGGAAGCCCATGGTCAGGATGCCGATCCGCCACGACCAGGTGGTGAAGAACGGGCTCATCTCGCGGTTCTTGGTCAGCATCAGGCGCGGGACCTCGGTCTCGCCCGTGCGGTACTCGGGCGCGAGCCAGAACTTCTTGCGGGTGGTCCACAGCCCGATCAGCCCGGCGACGAAGGAGGTCATCCCGAAGCCGATCATGAGCCGGAAGCCCCAGAAGGTCATGAAGATGCTGGGGATGTAGTCCTCCGGCTTGCCGCCGTACTGGGCGGCCTCGCGGGCGGCGATGTCGTTGATGCCGGGGACGGCCTCGGAGAAGTTGTTGTGGGCGAGGAAGGAGAGCAGGCCCGGGATCTCTATCTCGACGCTGTTGTGGCCCTTGGTGACGTCGCCGACCGCGAAGACCGAGAACGGCGCCGGCGCCTTGGTTTCCCACAGCGCCTCGGCCGCGGCCATCTTCATCGGCTGCTGCTCGAACATCACCTTGCCGAGCTCGTCGCCGCTGACCGCGGTGCCCAGACCGGCGATCACCGCGACCACGAGGCCGGTGCGCAGCGAAGCTCGCATCGCGCCGACCTGGCTGCGCTGCTTCTCGCCGAGCTCCTCGCCGCGCAGCTGCTTGCGCTTGGCGCGCCACAGGTGGAAGGAGGCGATGCCGACGATGAAGGCGCCACCGGTGAGGAAGGCCGCGGTGAGGGTGTGGAAGACGACGACGAGGGTGGTGTTCTGCGTGAGCACGGCCCAGATGTCGGTCAGGTGCGCCTTGCCGGTCGCCTTGTCGACGGCGTAGCCGATGGGGTGCTGCATCCAGGAGTTCGCGGCCAGGATGAAGTACGAGGACAGCAGCGTGCCGACGGCGACGATCCAGATGCAGGCACAGTGGATCTTCTTCGGCAGCTTGTCCCAGCCGAAGATCCACAGGCCGATGAAGGTCGACTCGAAGAAGAAGGCGAGCAGGGCCTCCATCGCGAGCGGGGCGCCGAAGACGTCGCCGACGAAGCGCGAGTAGTCCGACCAGTTCATGCCGAACTGGAACTCCTGCACGATGCCGGTGACCACGCCCATCGCGATGTTGATCAGGAAGAGCTTTCCCCAGAACTTCGTCGCGTGGAAGTACTTGTCCTTGCCCGTGCGGACCCAGGCGGTCTCCAGCCCGGCGGTGATCGCGGCAAGGCTGATCGTGAGCGGGACGAAGAGGAAGTGGTAGACGGTCGTGATGCCGAACTGCCAGCGGGCCAGCGTCTCAGGAGCCAAAGCCAGATTCACTCGGTCTCTCCTTGCCTGTCGCATCGCCGGCAACACAGGTCTCCGGCGTTATGCACCTGTATGCCCCAGGTAAAGCAGGACAATAGGGCGCGCTTGTGAACGCGTTCACATTCACAAGCATTATGACGCACCAGCTTTTCGGACAACTCAGGGGGGTACCCCCTTCGGCCCTAGTGCGGCCCCGGCACCCGGCCCCGCGCCCTGTGTCCCGCCCCGCGCCCCGCGCCCCGCCCTGACGCACGGACGCCGCACACCCCCGTCAGGGGCGTGCGGCGTCCGTCGCGCATTGCCTGCTGGTCAGTCAGACCTGCTCGTCGTCAGACCTGCCGGTCAGAGCTCCTTGCGGAAATCCTCCGCCACCCGCAGGAAGATGTCGTTCGCCTCGGTCTCACCGATCGTCACCCGCACGCCCTCCCCCGGGAACGGCCGCACGATCACACCGGCCCGCTCGCACGCCCCCGCGAAGTCGAGCGTCCGCTCGCCCAGCCGCAGCCACACGAAGTTCGCCTGGGTCACCGCCGGCGTCCAGCCCTGGGCCGTCAGCCCCTCCACGACCCGCGCCCGCTCCGCCACCAGCGCGTCGACCCGCTCGCGCAGGGCGTCCTCGCTGCGCAGCGACGCGACCGCCGCCTCCTGCGCGATGTGGCTCACGCCGAACGGCACGGCCGTCTTGCGCAGCGCCGCGGCCACCGGCTCGTGCGCCACGGCGAAGCCCACCCGGAGGCCGGCCAGGCCGTACGCCTTGGAGAAGGTGCGCAGCACGCAGACGTTGGGCCGGTCGCGGTAGAGCTCGAGGCCGTTGGGGAACTCGGGGTCGCGGACGAACTCGATGTACGCCTCGTCGAGCACCACCAGGATGTCGGAGGGCACCCGGTCCAGGAAGGACTCCAGCTCGGCCCGGTGCACCACCGTGCCCGTGGGGTTGTTGGGGTTGCAGACGAAGATCAGCCGGGTCCGGTCGGTGATCGCCGCCAGCATCGCCTCCAGGTCGTGGACGTCGTCACCGGTCAGCGGGATCTGCACCGGCGTGGCCCCGGAGACCTGGGTGATGATCGGGTACGCCTCGAAGGACCGCCAGGCGTAGATCACCTCATCGCCGGGGCCGGCCGTGGCCTGCACCAGCTGCTGGGCCACGCCCACCGAGCCGGTGCCGGTGGCGAGGTGCGCCAGGGGCACGGAGAAGCGCTCGGCCAGCTCGGCCATCAGCCCGGCGCACGCCATGTCGGGGTAGCGGTTGAGGGAGCCGGCCGCGGCGACGGCCTGCTCCAGCACGCCCGGCAGCGGCGGATACGGGTTCTCGTTGGAGGACAGCTTGAACGCGACCGGGCCGTCGGCGGCGGCGGGCTTGCCCGGCTTGTAGGTGGGCACGTCGTCCAGCGCGGCGCGCAGCTTCGGGGTCTTCTCGGTCACCGCAGGTCCTCCACGAATAGCGGACATGAATACTGCACACCTTAAGAGGATTCACCGGGCCCGCGTCCAGAGACGGGAGTGAGCCCGCCCACCCGGCTTCCCACCGCCCGCCCACCGGAACCGGAGATCCCGCCGGCCCGGAAGCCTGCCTGCGGAACCAATCGGACGCCTCACTGCCGAAACAGCCGGAAGCAGTCGGAAGCAGCCGGAAGCCTCCCCGTGGAAGCGGCCCGAAGTCTCTCCCCGGAAGCAGGGGGGAGCGCTTCCGGAAATGCCGCACGCCGGTGGCGGGCGCCGTGGCGCGCATCCCCCATGAAGGTGAGTTGAGACCTCTTCGAGACCTGGACCATTCACCAGGTGCGGATATGCCACAGGCCAACGGCCTACCGTCAGCACCCACAACTGGCTGCGTTTCCATGGTCATTGAAGGAAATTCCTCTTGCAGAAACGTCTCTGTCAACAGTCAAATATGCCGCCCTGCCAACGGACCACCCGAGCCCTACTATCGGCTCGCCATGACAGCAGCAGGGAAGCATCAGGTGAGCCGGGCGGAACCATCCCGCAGGGGCAGCCGGCATGGACGCGCGGGCATCCGCGACGTGGCCGCCGCCGCCGGGGTTTCGATCACGACCGTCTCCGACGCGCTCAACGGCAAGGGCCGGCTACCGGACGCGACCCGCCGCCATGTCCGCGAGGTCGCCGACCGGCTGGGCTATCGCCCGTCCGCCGCGGCCCGCACCCTCCGTACGGGCAAGTCGGGGCTCATCGGCCTGACCGTGACCACGTACGGGGATGAACCTTTCACCTTCACCGAGTTCGCCTACTTCGCCGAGATGGCGCGAGCCGCCACCTCCGCCGCGCTGGCCCGCGGCTACGCCCTGGTCATCCTCCCGGCCACCTCCCGCCACGACGTCTGGTCCAACGTGGCCCTCGACGGCACCGTCGTCATCGACCCCTCCGACCACGACCCCGTGGTCTCCGACCTCGTCCGCCAGGGCATCCCCGTCGTCTCCGACGGGCGCCCCGCCGGCACGCTGCCCGTCACCGCCTGGGTGGACAACGACCACGAGGCCGCCGTCCTGGGCATCCTCGACCACCTCGCCGCCGCCGGCGCCCGCCGGATCGGCCTGCTGACCGGCACCAGCACCGACACGTACACCCGCCTGTCCACCCACGCCTACCTGCACTGGTGCGAGCGGATCGGCCAGGACCCGGTCTACGAGAAGTACCCCGCCCACGACCCCTGCGCCGGCGCCGTAGCGGCCGACCGGCTGCTCGCCCGCCCCGACCGGCCCGACGCCGTCTACGGCCTCTTCGACCCCAACGGCACCGACCTGCTGGCCGCCGCCCGCCGCTACGGGCTGCGCGTCCCGGAGGACCTGCTGCTCGTCTGCTGCAGCGAGTCCACGGTCTATGCCACCACCGAGCCGCCCATCACCACGCTCTCCCTCAAGCCGCGGCGCATCGGCACCGCGGTCGTCCAGCTGCTCATCGACGCCATCGAGGGGCTGGACACCGGCCGGCCGGTCGAGCAGGTGATACCGACCGAGCTGATCGTCCGGACCTCGTCGCAGCGCCGCCCGCCGCGCACCACGGTCAGCGCGCCGCGCGGCCCCGCCGTCTGATCCCCGGCGCGCCGGGCACCGGAGATCCCGGTGCCGCGGCGCCCGGCACGACACGGCGGTGCCCGTCGGCGGGCGGTCAACGCGCCGTTCGCCGCCTCCACCGCCTTCACCCGGCCGCCGGGAGGGCGCTCGGGGGGCGCACAGCCCCCGGGCGAATGGCTCAATTGGGGAGAAAAACCCGTCGTGCGCACTCTCCTGCCCCGATTCGCGGCCCCTGGTGCGTCACAAGCCGCGACGGTCATTCCTATGATGGGCGCACGACACCACGGACCGCCGTCGACCAGGCAAGGTCCACAAGGTGCACGGCGGCGCGATGGTGGAGGGGTCGATGACTCAGGGGGCCGGTCAAGGACCCGCGGCACGGCACACGGCGGGCATCCCGCCCTTCCCCGGCTACGCCGCGCCTCCCGCGGCCTCCGGCCCCGTGTCGCCGTACACCCAGTCCGCGCCTCCTGTGCAGCCGCCCATGGACGCTCCCGACGGCTACACCCCGACCGCGCGCGACCTGCCGGTGATCGGCCGTGCCGCCCGCCAGGCGCTCCCCCAGGACGTCCCGACGGTCGAGCTGACCCCGCTGACCGAGCCGCACCCGCCGGCGCCGCAGCACCCCGCCCTGGGCCCGCTCTACGTCGTGGGCGACGTCCACGGCTATCTGGACGAGCTCTACGAGGCCCTCCAGGCCGAGGGGCTGATCGACGAGAGCGGGCGCTGGGCGGCCGGCAACGCCCGCCTGTGGTTCCTCGGCGACTTCACCGACCGCGGCCCCGACGGCGTCGGGGTGATCGACCTCGTCATGCGGCTGTCGGCCGAGGCCGCGGCCGCCGGCGGCTACTGCAAGGCCCTCATGGGCAACCACGAGCTGCTGATCATCGGCGCGAAGCGGTTCGCCGACACGCCGGTCAACTCCGGCGCCGGCACGGCATCCTTCCAGGCGGCCTGGCTGCTCAACGGCGGCCAGCGCTCCGACATGGAGCGCCTGGAGGACCACCACCTGCAGTGGATGTCGCGGCTCGACGCCATGGCGAAGGAGGACGGGCACCTGCTGGTGCACTCCGACACCACCGCCTACCTGGAGTTCGGCGACTCCATCGAGGACGTCAACGACGCGATCACGGAGGCCCTGCAGCGCAACGACCCGGACGAGGTCTGGGACCTCTTCCGGAAGTTCACCAAGCGCTTCGCCTTCCGCGACGAGGAGGCCGGCCCGATGGCCGTGCGGGAGCTGCTGGACACCTACGGCGGTGGCCGGATCGTGCACGGCCACAGCCCCATCCCGTACCTCCTGGGAGAGGTCGGCACGGAGGACGCGGACGCCGAGGACGACGGAGCGCCGCTGGTGAACGGCCCGCACCTGTACGCGGACGGGCTCGCCCTCGCCATGGACGGCGGCGTCACGATGGCCGGAAAACTGCTGGTCGTGCAACTTCCGCTGGCTGACTGAGGGTTCAGCGGGCAGACGGACGGGCAGGTAGGGAGTTCCACCGCCGCGGGGGTAATTCGGGAAACACGCTGTCACCCCGCACCGGTACGGCTCTACCATCGGCTTATCCGTAGCAGGCTCTCCTCCGTTTCCGCCCACTGCCCGGTGTAAGCCGGCTACACGGCCCTACGGAGCATCGGGGGATGCACATGAACAGCGCTCCGCATCTGCTGGCCGAGGACCGCCCGGAATTCGAGCGGGTTCTCGACCAGGCGCTGCGTACCGCGAACCATGACCCGGAACTTGCCGCTGCGATAGGACAGCGGCTCAATACAGAACAGCTGCGCGAGATGGCCCTCGGCTCCGTGTCCGCCATCACGGCTTGCGCGGCGGTCGAATACCAGAACTATGTAAGGGCGCGCGACGTACTGCGCGCGCTCTCCACCACGGCACGCCCCCAACCCGTAGGCGCCGGGGGCGCTCCGGATGACGAAAGCGCTCCCTCCGGTGCGGCCGCCCCCGCCGCACCGGACGACGAGCCGGAAGAGTCCTCGGGCGCGGGTGCCGGAGCGGTGCTCGCCGTACTGGCGCCGGTCCTCGCCGGGATCGCCGCGCTGATCTTCCTGGCCATCGGCTACGTCCTGCGGTCCATCGGGTCGGACACCGCCGTCGCGGACCCGATGATCAGCGTGGGCTGGTGGTTCGCCGGGCTCACGGCCGCCGGCGTGTTCATCGCCATGGTCGGCATCGTCCTCACGGCGGTGCGCAACGGCTCCTCCGGCGGGAGTGATGCGCGAGGGGTGCACGTCCAGGAGGACGCCGAGCGCGCCAGAGAGGCATGGCGGCAGGCCCTGATCCACCGCGGGCTGCTGCCCTTTGTCCGCGATGCCCTGGCCAATGCTCCCGGAGGCCCGGTCCCCCGCCCGGGGCCGGGCGCCGGCCCGGATCCGTCCGCCTCGTGCGTCCCCGGACGCCGGGAGGGCAACGGCCGCACGCCGCAGCTGGGGTACTCGCGGCCCGGCTTCACCAGCCCCGACAGCGATTCGTCTCCCGGCAGCCGCGCCGGCTACACGAGCCCCGACTTCACCAGCCCCGACTACGGCGGCCCGGACCACCACCCGGAGTGAGGGTCCGGGCGGCGGTCCGGGGGATCCGGGTGCCTGCGGTCAGTCCGCGATCGGCAGGTAGACGCGGTTGCCCGCCGCCGCGAACTCCTTCGACTTCTCCGCCATGCCGGCCTCGGGGTCGACGGCCAGGTCACCGCCGTGCTCGCGCCGGATGTCCTGCGAGATCTTCATCGAACAGAACTTCGGCCCGCACATCGAACAGAAATGCGCGGTCTTCGCCGGCTCGGCGGGCAGCGTCTCGTCGTGGAAGGCCCGCGCCGTCTCCGGGTCGAGGGCCAGGTTGAACTGGTCCTCCCAGCGGAACTCGAAGCGGGCGTCCGACAGCGCGTCGTCCCACTCCTGCGCCCCCGGGTGCCCCTTGGCGAGGTCCGCGGCGTGCGCGGCGATCTTGTAGGTGATCACACCGGTCTTGACGTCGTCCCGGTCCGGCAGGCCCAGGTGCTCCTTGGGCGTGACGTAGCAGAGCATCGCCGTGCCCCACCACGCGATCATCGCGGCGCCGATGCCGGAGGTGATGTGGTCGTACGCGGGTGCGACGTCCGTCGTCAGCGGGCCGAGGGTGTAGAACGGCGCCTCCTCGCAGATCTCCTGCTGGAGGTCGATGTTCTCCTTGATCTTGTGCATCGGGACGTGGCCCGGGCCCTCGATCATCGTCTGGACGTTGTGCCGCTTGGCGATGGTGTTGAGCTCGCCGAGCGTCTTCAGCTCGGCGAACTGCGCCTCGTCGTTGGCGTCCGCGATGGAGCCGGGGCGCAGGCCGTCGCCGAGCGAGTACGTCACGTCGTAGGCCGCGAGGATCTCGCAGAGTTCCTCGAAGTTCTCGTAGAGGAACGATTCCTTGTGGTGGGCCAGGCACCACGCGGCCATGATCGAACCGCCGCGGGAGACGATGCCGGTCTTGCGGCGGGCCGTCAGCGGGACGTACCGCAGCAGCACGCCCGCGTGCACGGTCATGTAGTCGACGCCCTGTTCGGCCTGCTCGATGACCGTGTCCTTGTAGATCTCCCAGGTGAGCTCCTCGGCCTTGCCGTCGACCTTCTCCAGGGCCTGGTAGAGCGGCACGGTGCCGATCGGCACGGGGGAGTTGCGCAGCACCCACTCGCGCGTGGTGTGGATGTTGCGGCCGGTGGAGAGGTCCATGACGGTGTCGGCGCCCCAGCGGGTGGCCCACGTCATCTTCTCCACCTCCTCCTCGATGGAGGAGGTGACGGCGGAGTTGCCGATGTTGGCGTTCACCTTCACCAGGAACTTCTTGCCGATGATCATCGGCTCGATCTCCGGGTGGTTCACATTGGCCGGGAGAACCGCCCGGCCGGCCGCGATCTCCTCGCGGACGGTCTCGGGAGAAACGTTCTCCCGGAGGGCCACGTACTCCATCTCCTCGGTGATCTCACCGCGGCGGGCGTACGCGAGCTGGGTGACGGCCTGTCCGCCACGGCCCCGGCGGGGCTGGCGCGGACGGCCCGGGAAGACCGCGTCGAGGTTCTTCAGCCCCCCGCGCGGCGACGTGTGCTTGATGCCGTCGTCCTCCGGGCGCATCGGGCGCCCGGCGTACTCCTCGGTGTCACCACGGCCGATGATCCAGTTCTCCCGGAGCGGCTGGAGGCCGCGCCGGACGTCCGTCTCGATCGCCGGGTCGGTGTACGGGCCGGAGGTGTCGTACAGCTGTACGTCCTGCCCGTTGGTGAGGTGGACCCGCCGAACCGGCACCCGAAGGTCCGGACGCGAGCCGGTCACGTAGTCCTTGTGCCAGCCGATCTCCCGGCCGGTTTCGGACGTGCGTGCATCCTGCGAGGTCATGAGACCAGAACTCCCTACGCCGGCATTACCCGGTAACAGGTTCGGCGGTCGACGCAGCGATCATCCGTACGAATCTCCGTACGGAGGTCAGCGCCCTCTCAGCCCGGTGCTCCGAGCTCCCGCGATTGCAAAGGTGCCACCACGCTAGCGCCTCTCCCGTACGGAGGACCAGGGGGGCTTGCGATGATGCGGGGCGTGACCCCCACGGACCAGCATTCCCCCGCCCACCCCCACGAGCCCGGCCCTCCGGCCGCGCACGAGCATCCGCCCTCCCCGGCGCACGGCCACTCCCACGCCCACAGTCATGGCCACAGCCACAGTCACGGCCCCGCCTCCCCCGTCTCCGCCCACCTGCGCAAGGTGATCGGCGCGATCCTCATCCCCTTCGCCGCCGCGGTGCTCACCGGCCTGGTCGTGCTGTGGCCCGGCGGCGCGCCGCCGCACGAGCACTCCGGGCTCGGCCTGGACCAGAAGACGGAGTCGGGCCGCGTCGTGAAGATCGAGGAGCTCGACTGCGCGAAGGCGGGCGCACAGCCGCAGCAGCCGCCGCCGGAGGCGCAGGGCGGGCCGGGCGGACCTCCGCAGGCGAAGGGCCCCTGCGAGAAGTCGGAGATCGAGGTCACCTCGGGCCCCGACAAGGGCCGGACGTTCACCGAGCTCGTCCAGCCCAGCGCCTCCCGGCACTACACGGTCGGCCAGGAGGTCGTCCTCGCGTACGCCCCCAAGGCGCCGAAGAACCTGCAGTACTCGGTCACCGACGTGGACCGGACACTGCCCATGGCGATACTCGCGGCGGTGTTCGCCCTGGCCGTCGTGGTCGTCGGACGGCTGCGCGGAGTCTTCGCGCTGATCGCGCTGGCGATCAGCTTCGGGGTGCTCACGCTGTTCATCCTCCCGGCGATCCTGCAGGGCTCCGATCCACTGGTGGTCGCCGTCATCGGCGGCAGCGCGATCATGCTGATCGCGCTCTACATGTGTCACGGCCTGACCGCCCGGACGTCCGTGGCCGTGCTCGGGACGCTCACCTCGCTGATGCTCATCGGCCTGCTCGGCTCGCTGTTCACCGGCTGGGCCCACCTGACGGGCAACACCGACGACCAGACCGGGCTCGTGCACGGCCTCTACCCGGAGATCGAGATCCGCGGCCTGCTGCTCGCGGGGATCATCATCGGTTCGCTCGGCGTGCTCGACGACGTGACGGTGACGCAGACCTCCGCAGTGTGGGAGCTGAAGGACGCCGACCCGAGCGCGAGTTGGCGCAAGCTCTACGGGGCGGCCATGCGCATCGGCCGGGACCACATCGCGTCGGTCGTGAACACGCTCGTGCTGGCGTACGCGGGTGCCTCGCTGCCGCTCCTGCTGCTCTTCTCGATCGCCGACAGCGGGGTGGGGACGGTCGCGACCAGCGAAATCGTGGCCGAGGAGATCGTGCGGACCCTCGTCGGCAGCATCGGGTTGGTCGCCTCGGTGCCGGTGACGACCTTGCTGGCAGCCCTCGTTGTCAGTGCCGACCGGCACAATGCGAGTACGGGGAAGGGTGCCCGCCCGGGCACCGCGGCCCGGAGTGCCGGTGCGCGAGCAGGCGGGCGCGGCAAGTCGAAGGGGGGCAGGCGCCGGCGCGCCAAGTGACCGAGCAGCGCCGGGCCGGGCGATCGCGCAGGGGGGAAGCCGCAGGTGGTCGGCGAGCAGGGCAGGGTGACGGGCATGGTCGGGCCGGGGCTGGTCGGCGAGGTGATGGTGCGGGTCCGCGGCGGGGCCGAGGCCTTCCTGGCCTACGCCGTGGAGCCGGGGGAGCGGATAGAACGCGGAACGGTGGTGGTGATCATGGAGTACCAGCCGCCGCGCACGGTCTATGTGACCTCCGCCTACGGGTGATGACAGAGGGCATGGCGCCTGCTGGGGGCATGGCGTCGGCAGGGGGAGGCGCCTGCTTACGGGTGGGGCAGCCGGGGCAGAAGGGGCATGAGGGGCGCTGCACCGGCCGCATAACCCTGCTGTGTCACGCCCGTGCACACCTCTCGTATCAGGACCGTGCCAAGCCGCGTCCGGGTCTTCACCACCGGCTCGCGCGGGAGCACACTTTCGAGCTCGGGTCCCGTCGCGGGGCCCATAAGGGGGGCTGGACGCATGATCATCGGCGTCGTGGCGGGGGTCGTCCTCGTCGCTGCGGCCATCGTGGTCGGGCTGTTCAAACTGATGTGGCGGGTTGCCGAGCCCAATGAGGCGCTCGTCATCTCCGGTTCCAAGCACCGCACCGAGGGCCTGGAGGAGGGGATGGGGTTCCGGATCGTCACGGGGCGGGGGACCCTCGTGCTGCCCGGGGTCCAGGTGGTCCGGAAGCTGTCGCTCGACCTCAACGAGGCCGATCTCCATGTGGATTGTGTGACCAAACAGGGCATCCCCCTGAAGGTCCACGGTGTGGTCATATTCAAGGTGGGCGACGACTTCGTGTCGATCGCCAACGCCGCCCGGCGCTTCCTCGACCAGCAGAAGTTCATGGGCGAGCGGGTGCACAACGTCTTCGCGGGCCATCTGCGCTCGATCGTCGGCGGTCTCACCGTGGAGGACATGATCCGCGACCGGGAGCGGCTGACGGGCGAGACCCGCGCCGCCTCGGGCACCGAGATGGAGAAGCTCGGGCTGATCATCGACTCGCTGCAGATCCATGAGATCCAGGACCCCACCGGCTACATCAAGAACCTGTCCGCGCCGCACGCCGCGGCGGTGCAGCGGGACGCCCGGATCGCCCAGGCCGAGGCCGACCGGCTGGCCACGGAGGCGGAGCAGCAAGCCGCGGCCCGGATGGCGCAGGCCCAGCGCGACTCCGAGATCCTGCAGGCCGGCTACCAGGCCGAGCGGGACAGTGCGGCGGCGAAGGCGCGGCAGGCGGGGCCGCTGGCGGACGCCGCGGCCCAGCAGGAAGTCGTGGTCCAGGAGACGCGGGTGGCCGAGCTGGCGGCGCACCGGCGGGAGCAGCAGCTCCAGGCGGACGTGCGCAAGCCCGCGGACGCGGCGGCCTACGAGAAGCGCACCTTGGCGGAGGCGGAGCGCGATGCCCGTATCTCCGCGGCCCAGGCGAAGGCCCGGGAGACGGAGCTGGCCGCGGCCGCCGAGGCGACGCGCGTGAAGGCGGCCGCCGGTGCCGAGGCCGAGGCCACCAAGGCGCGCGGCGCCGCGGCGGCGGATGCGACCCGGGCGACGGGTGAGGCCGAAGCGGCGGCCGCGCGGGCGAAGGGGCTGGCGACGGCCGAGGCCGCCAAGGCGCGGGGCCTGGCGGAGGCGGATGCGATCAAGGCACGGGCGGCGGCCCTGGCGGAGAACCAGGAGGCGGTGGTCGCGCAACAACTGGCCGAAAAGTGGCCCGAGATCGTACGTGCGGGGGCTGAAGCCTTCGGAAACGTTGACCACATGGTGCTGCTCAACGGGGCCGACGGGATGTCCGAGATGTTTGCGAAGGCGCTGACGATGGGGGGTACGGGGCTGGGCCTGGCGCGGCAGCTGCTCACGGCCATGGGCACGGCAGGAGCGGCGGGCGCGGCGGACGGATCGGGCGGGCCCGGGGGGAGCGGTCGCGGTGTCCCCGGCGCCGGACAGGCCGGCGGGAACGGCGGCTCGGGGGAAAACGGCAGCTCAGGGGCGCTGGGGGCCGGGACGACGCCGAAGGGCGCACCCCCGCGCGCTGAGCGGGTGCCGGTCCGGGACGAGGGCGGCGCCGGCGGAGGCATGACGGGCCGCTAACCGGCGTTCTGCCCCTCGGTGTTGCCGGCGAGGATGTTGTCGAGCGCCGCGGCGAGGTCGTAGTCGAAGTCGGCGACCGACCGCTCCTCGCCGAGCGGGGCGATGCGGTCGGTCCGGTCGAGGAACGCCACGAGGGGCGCCGCGCCGGCCCGGAACAGGGCCCCTTCTGAGCCCACTTGCAGCCGGATGAAGACGTCCGAGAGGTGCTCGGCGGAGGCGGGGGCGATGTGCACATCGCCCTCGCCGGACGGCTGACTGAGCCCGTCGAGCAGCAGCTCCCGTGCGAACGCCCAGGTCACGGGCGCGTCGCCGGGAAGGTGGAAGGTGAACTTCACCGCGTAGGGATCACTGCTGTCGTAGTCCAGTCCCACCGGGATCCGGAAGGACAGCTCCTCGGAGACGAGGAAGGTCATGATCACTTCTGCCTGAACCGTTTCACGCATCGCCCAATGCCCCGTATTCGTCGTTTTGGCCGGGATTGGCTCCTCGCGCCCCTGAACGCCATCGCTCGACGGCATCCACAGATCACGAGGAGTGAGTCTTCAGCTACCGATAGAGATCGAGACTGAGCTTACGAGCTCTATGACTCTGGAGCGTAGCGACTCGACTACGGGGCGGAGTCGTTCCGGGGGATTCAGGGCAGAGAAATTGCCAGAGCCGTCAACACCGGTCCGGGCGGCGACCGGAAGGACGAGCTCTCAGAGGGCCCGCGGGCCCGCGCCGGCCCTCGGCCGAACGCTCGGCGGCCGGCGGCTACCAGTCGCTCTTCGACGAGGACGACGACGTGAACTTCTTGACGATGAAGATCAGCCCGCCGACGAGCGCGACCAGCAGCAGGGCCTTGAAGACCAGCGCTACGACGAAGCCCAACACGGTCATGATCAGGCTGCCGAACACCACGAGGACGAGCGCCGGCACGGCGATCCACTTCACCCACCAGGGCAGTCCTGCGAAAATCCCCTTCTCGGCCATATCGTTCGTCCCCTGCTTTCCGCTTCGTGGGACCGGAGCCCTGCTGCTCCGGCCTTGCTTCGATGCTAGGACGGACAGGGGTCCGGACGGGGCCCCCGCAGCCCCCGTCGACCCCTGAGCCTCCCCCTACGGGTTCCCGGGGCGGACCCTCAGCTCTCAGGCGGAGAGAAGACCACCAGAACCCTCAGAGGCTCGCTGATGTGGTGGAAGCGGTGGGTCACCCCGGCCGGTACGTACACCACGCTCCCCCGCCCCACCTGCGTCGTCTCCTCACCCACGGTGATCGACGCCCGGCCGCTCATCACCACGTACACCTCGTCCTGGGCGTGCGGGGTCTGCGGGTCCATCTGCCCCGCGTCGAGCGCGTACAACCCGACCGACATGTTCCGCTCGCGCAGGAACTGCAGGTACGCGCCGTCGTTCGCGAGGCGCTCACCCTCCAGTTCATCCAGCCGGAAGGCCTTCATCTACCGTCCACCTCTTGCCGCTCCTCGTCCGTGACCGGTCCGTGGCTCCGGCCGCCGACCGTGCTGATCCGCGCCGGGCGGGCGCGTCTGCAACGATCTCACCATGAAGAATTTCGTAGTCAAGACGATCGCCAACGCGGCGGCCCTGGCGGTCGCCATCTGGCTGCTCAAGGGCATCACGCTCTCCGGTGAGAACACCGCGCGCAAGGTGCTCACGCTGATCCTCGTCGCGCTCGTCTTCGGCGTGGTCAACTTCATCGTCAAGCCGGTGGTGAAGCTGCTGTCCTTCCCGCTGTTCATCCTCACCCTCGGCCTCATCACGCTGGTGATCAACGCGCTGATGCTCCTGCTGACCTCGTGGATCGCCAAGGAACTGGGGCTCGCCTTCCATGTCGACGGGTTCTGGAACGCCCTGCTCGGCGGCGTGATCATCTCGGTCGTGGCATGGGCGATGCACGTGATCCTGCCGGACGAGAAGGACTGAACCGGCGCCGGACGACGGGACGGACGAGGACGAAGGAGCAGCCGATGACGGGCGACGGCACCCGGGCCGTACGAGCGGGCCTGCCGGAACCGCGGGCGAACGAGCCCGCGCTCCCCGGCCCGGCCTTCGCCGCCCACTACCACCTCCCGGGCGAGGTCTCCGGCCCGTACACGTACGGCCGCGAGGCCAACCCCACCTGGGCCGCCCTGGAGAGCGCCATCGCCGCGCTGGAGGCACCCGACGGCCCCGGCCCGGTGGCGGAGGCGGTCGCCTTCCCCTCCGGGATGGCCGCGGTCTCCGCCGTGCTCCTCTCCCAGCTGCGGCCCGGCGACACGGCGGTCCTGCCCTCGGACGGCTACCAGCTGCTGCCCGCGCTGCGCGACCGCCTGGAGGCGTTCGGCGTCGCCGTGCGCACCGCCCCGACCGCCGGGGACGCACAGCTCGCCGCGCTGGACGGGGCACGGCTGCTGTGGCTCGAATCGCCCTCCAACCCCGGCCTCGACGTGTGCGACATCCGCCGCCTCGCCGACGCCGCCCACCGCCACGGCGCGCTCGTCGCCGTCGACAACACCCTCCCCACCCCGCTCGGCCAGCGCCCCCTCGAACTGGGCGCCGACTTCTCCGTGGCCAGCGGCACCAAGGCCCTCACCGGTCACGGGGATCTGCTCCTGGGCTACGTGGCCGCACGCGACCCACGGCTCACCGCGGCCGTAAGGGACTGGCGCAAGGTCGCCGGCGCGATCCCCGGCCCCATGGAGGCCTGGCTGGCCCACCGCTCCCTGGCGACACTGCAACTGCGCGTGGACCGGCAGGCGGCCACCGCACTCGCACTCGCCGAAGCCCTGCGCGACCGGCCCGAAGTGACGGGCCTGCGCCATCCCGGCCTGCCCACCGACCCCGCCCACGCACTTGCCCTGCGGCAGATGCGCGGCGGCCGCTTCGGATGCGTGGTCTCCTTCGTCCTGCCGGGCCGGGCGCACGCCGAACGCTTCCTGACCGCCCTGCGACTCGTCGACGAAGCGACCAGCTTCGGCGGCGTGCGGTCGACGGCCGAGCGGCGCGGGCGGTGGGGCGGCGACGCCGTGCCGGAGGGGTTCATCCGCTTCTCGGTGGGCGTCGAGGACACCGAGGATCTCGTCGCGGACGTCCTCGCGGCGCTGGACGAGGCGGCCCGCCCGCAAGGACGGCTCGAGTCTCCCCCCTCTTGACTCGAGCCGTCGTGGCCAAACGCGCGACCCCGCGCGAATGACCACCCGGTCAAGGCTAGTTGACTCTGCGTCAGTGTCCAATCACACCGGCGACACAGCCCTATCGACTTATTTATAGTTCCCCTACGACCGGCAAGCACCGAGTCAGGGGAGACGGCATGGATCTGGCCCTGCTGCGCACGTTCGTCACGGTGCACCGGGCCGGGTCCTTCACCCGCGCCGCGGCCCTCCTCGGCCTCTCCCAGCCCGCCGTCACCGGCCAGATCCGCACGCTGGAGACGCAGTTGGGCCGCCCCCTGTTCCTCCGCCTGGCCCGCGGTGTGCGCCCCACCACCACCGGCGAAGAACTGGCCCACAAGATCGCACCGCACGTCGACGCCCTCCTGGAGATCACCGAAGCGGGCATCGACGAGGAGGGGACACCGAGCCGCACCCTCCACCTCGCCGGCCCGCCCGAGTTCACCGGCCTGCGCGCCCTCCCCGCGCTCACCCCCCTCATCGCCCAGGGCCTGACCGTGCGCGTCGCCCACGGCACCTCCGACGAGCTCTTCGAGAGCCTGTCCGCCGGCCACCACGACCTCGCGATCACCACCGCGCGCCCCCGCGGCCGGCTGCTGACCGCCACCCCGCTCTGCGACGAGGAGCACGTCCTCGTGGCGGCGCCGCGCTGGGCGGCACGGCTGGGCGGACCGGCCGTCGTGCGCGACAAGGGCGTACGGGCCCTGGAGCACCTGCCCGTGGTCGAGGTCCACGAGACCCTGCCGCTCGTCACCCGCTACTGGGCCGCCGTCTTCGACACCGAGCCCGTCGCCTCCGGCAGCGTCGTCGCCCCCGACCTGCGGGCCGTCCTCTCCTGCGTCGTCGCGGGCGCCGGCATCGGCGTGCTGCCCCGCTACCTGTGCGCGGACGCCCTCGACACGGGCGAACTCGTCGCCCTCCTGGACCCGCCCGTCCCCCCGTTGCGCACCTATTTCCTCGTCGTACGGACCGGCACGCTGGCCCACCCGCACCTCGCCCGGGCACACGAGTGGCTGCTGCGCGCTGCCGTTTCCTGGTGAGAAAGGGCTGCCGCCCGGGGTTTCGCCGACCGTCGTACGCGGCAGATGTCCCCTATGACCGAACGTCCAGTGGTCAAGCGCACCGCTCGCGCCATCCTCCTCGACAGCGGCGGCGATCCCGGGCCCCACGCCGCCCTGGAGATGATCCTGATCAAGCGCACCAAACCCGGTCAGGCGCCGTACTGGATCACGCCCGGCGGCGGCATGGAGCCGGAGGACACCACGGTGGTCGCCGCGCTCCACCGCGAGGTCGACGAGGAGCTCGGCGCCAAGGTCGTCGATGTCGTCCCGGCCTTCGTCGATACCGTCACGCACTCCCTCCACCACGCCGCCCACGGCGTCAAGGTGCAGCACTTCTTCGTCTGCCGGCTCGCCTCCATGGACCTCTCGCTGCGCCACGGCCCCGAGGTGGACGAGCCGCGCGGGACGTACGAGGTGGTGCGGATCCCCTTCACGCGGGCCGGGATCGCCTCGGTGGAGCTGGTGCCGCCGTCGCTGCGCGCCTATCTCGACGCGAACATCGAGGGCGTACGGGCGCTGCTGGCGGACGACCTGGGGTAGTTCCCCGTGCCTTCCCCGTGCCTTCCCGTTTCGGTCCGCGTTCGCTCCACGGTCGTTCCGCGGCCCGTGCGGGTCAGCCCGGTGCCGCCGCCATGAGGCCGCCGATCTCGTCGTGACGTATGCGGTGGGACGGGATGCCGATGCCCACCAGCGTGTCCACACCGCTGCGGATCATCCCGGGCGGGCCGGACAGGTAGGCGTCGTAGGCGGGCCAGGGCCCGTACTGGCGCACGATGGCGGGGAGTTCGCCGCTCAGGCCGCGGGTGGGGCCGTCAGAGATGACCGGCCGCACCGAGAGCCAGTTGTGCGCCCGCTGCAACTGCAGCATGGTGTCGATGTCGTAGAGGTCGCCGGCGTGGCGCGCCCCGTAGAAGACCTCGACGGGGCGGCAGCGGCCGTGCTCGGCGACGTCCTCCACGAGCGCCTTGATCGGGGCGATGCCGGTGCCGCCGCCCAGGCACAGCAGCCCGTTGTCAGTGCTGTGGTCCACAATCATGGAACCGGCGGGGGGACCGAGCCGCAGGACATCGCCCGGGCGGGCGCGGTGGACGAGGGCGCTGGACACCCAGCCGGCGGGCACGGCCTTCACGTGGAAGGAGAGCAGCCCGTCAGGACGGGGCGCGGCGGAGAAGGAGTAGTGCCGCCACACGCGCGGCCACCAGGGGGTTTCGAGGGTCGTGTACTGACCCGCGAGGAAGGGGTACGGCTGGTCGGGCCGTACGGTCACGACGGCGATGTCCGGCGTGCGCAGCTCGTGGCGGACGATCTCGGCCTGCCACCAGGCGGGGGACTGCTCCTCGTCCTCGGCGGCCGCGTCGATCATGATCTGCGAGATCGCCGTGTACGTGCGCACCCAGGCGGCCTCGGTGGCCTCGTTCCAGGTGACCGGGGCGTAGCGGGCGAGGGCGGCGAGCAGGCATTCGCCGACGGCGGGGTAGTGCTCGGGCAGCGTGCCGTACTTCCTGTGGCCGCGGCCGAGCCGGGAGAGGTAGGCGGTGAGGGCGGCGGCGTCGTCCGCGTGCCGGGCGGCGGTCAGCAGCGCCTTGAAGAGGCGGTCGCGCTGGGTGTCCATGGCCACGGGGAACAAAACGCGAAGATCGGGATTCCGTATGAACAGGAGCGCGTAGAAATACGAAGTGGCCTTGTCGGCCACGGGCTCCAGCTCCGCCAGAGTGCTGCGGACGGCGTGGGTGTCGGGGGACGGCGCTGCTCCGGTCGCAAGGGCGGGGGCCGGAGCAGGGCGGAACCTCTGGTCGGGCGGTGGTTCGGCCGGGCGCTGGTGTTCGGCCGGCCGCTGGTGCTCGGGCGGGGGCGGAGGGGGAGCGGCCGTCGGCCGACCTGGTCGGAGCGTCCTTCATCGTCTCGCCTCGAACATCTCTCGGTCCGTCCTCGCACTTCCGTCCTAGACGGAAAGTGTTCGCATTTCCCCGCTCTGCTCATGGGTCGCTGTTCAGGCTGCGCAGCATGCCATCTTCTGTGCGGCCTCGCGCGAATCACGGGAAGTGCGAGTGGTGCGGCCCCGGTTGAGGCTAGGATCAGCCGCTCCCCCACCCATGGGAACAGACTCCTGGGACGGTTACGGCGAGGCAATGCCCTTCACATGCACGGAAGTTGACCGTATCGGGCTACGAACCGGAGCCGACGAGTTCATACGCTTCTCTGAGGTCCCGGCCCGCATATGCGTGGACCGCGATATCCCGTACGTGGTGGTCCGCGTTCACCGCCACGGAAACCGGTACCACGGAGAACAGCTCGGCATCGGACATCGAGTCCCCGTAGGCCACGCAATCGGCACGGGTCAGGCCGAATTCCGCACAGAGCTCGTCGGCGATCCGCACCTTCGCCCCGGCGTCGAGGATCCCCGCGGGGTTCACCGGGTCCCGGAACGGCACCGCGGGCCAGAGCGAGCCGTGGGCCGCGTCGGCGCCCCAGGTCAGCAGGCGTTCCACGAAGAAGCCGGGGGACAGCGAAATCACGGCGCACCGCTCGCCGCGGGCCCGGATCTCCGCCCATACGTCGCGGATTCCGGCCATCCAAGGCGCTCCGTCGAAAGCCGCGGCGACGTGTTCCTCGGTGAGTTCCCTCCACAGCGCGCAGGCGAGTTCGGCAAAGCGCGGGGGGTCGAGCTCGCGGGCCGCGAAGGCCCTTTCCAGTTCGGCGATCTCCTCCTCTACCCCGAGCTGCCGGGATATCTCGATCGCCGCCGCGGACCCGTGCATCAGGGTCCCGTCCATATCGAACAAATGCAGTCTGCTCACGGTCCCCGAGCGTAGGCGGCCCGGCACCGGAGGACACGCGAATAGTGCGCGGCCGGTGCCGGGCCGGTGCCTGTGGTGGGCGCGGGGCACGGCCGGTGCGGGGCGTCAGCCGCCCAGCACGGCCGCGATCGCGGTCAGAGCGATGCCGTGGTCCTGGTCCGGGGCCCCGCCGCCCACGCCGATGGCTCCGACGAGCCGGCCGTCGCGGTGCAGCGGCACTCCCCCGGCGATGAAGAGCAGCGGGCGGTCCAGGGCCGTGGGCAGGGTGTGGAAGAGCCCGTCGGGCCGGACGGCGTCGACCAGGTCCGCCGTCGGCGCGTCCAGCTGCAGCGCAGTGAACGCCTTGCGCGTGCTGGTCTCCCCCGCGATCAGCACGGCCCGGTCGTCGCGGCGGAACGCCAGCAGGTGACCCCCGGCGTCGAGGACGGTCACGGCGATCCGTACGTCCTGCTCGTCCGCGGCCCGGCGGGCGGCGACGACGAGCGCATCGGCGTCGTCCGTGGTGAGGGGGAGGACGGGGGTGGCAGTGGCGGTCGTGGTCATGGGGGTTCTCCTAGTGGTGCGTGGTGCTGTGGTGAAGTGGACGGGGTGTGAGGCGGTACGGAGCGCGCGGCGGTACGGGGCGCGAAGAGGTCCGGCGCGGCGCCTACGGAGTCACGTGTACTGCCGCTCCGGCGCGGCCTCCTGCCGTGCCACGACGCGCCCGGCCCGCGCGCCGGCCGCGCCCGTCTCGGCCCGGGCTCCCGTACGGCGCTCCAGCGCCCGGGAGACGAGGGCCAGGACGAGTGCGGAGGCGGCCATGGCCGCACCGACCCAGTTGGGCGCCGTGTAACTGAAGCCGGCGGAGATCACGAGGCCACCGAGCCAAGCGGCGATGGCGTTGCCCAGGTTGAAGGCGCCGATGTTGGCGGCGGAGGCGAGGGTGGGAGCGTCCGCGGCCTGGTCCAGGACGCGCTTCTGCAGGGGCGGGACCGTTGCGAAGCCCATCGCCCCGATCAGCGGGACGGCGATCACCGTGGCGATCTTGTTGTGGGCGGCGAGCGGCAGCAGCGCGAGGACGATCGCGAGGCCGGCGAGGGCGGTGAGCAGCATGGGCATCAGCGCGCGGTCGGCGTACCGGCCGCCGACGAGGTTGCCGGCCACCATGCCCAGGCCGAAGAGGACGAGGAGCCAGGTGACGGAGGAGGAGGCGAAGCCCGCGGCGTCGGTCATCATCGGCGTGAAGTAGGTGGTCATGGTGAAGACGCCGCCGAAGCCGAGGACGGTCATCGCCATCGCGAGAAGGACCTGGGGGTTGCGGAAGGCGGCCAGTTCGCCGCCGATCCGGGCCCGTTCGGGGCGGGGCTGCCGCGGGACGAGCGCGGCGATGCCGAGGACGGCGAGCACGCCCAGTCCGGCGATGAGGAAGAACGTGATCCGCCAGCCGGCGCTCTGGCCGACCATCGTGCCCATCGGCACGCCCACCACATTGGCCACCGTCAGCCCCGTGAACATCATCGAGATCGCGGCCGCCTTCTTCTGCGGGGCGACGAGCCCGGCCGCGACGATCGCGCCGATGCCGAAGAACGCGCCGTGCGCGAACGAGGCGACCACCCGCCCGGCCAGCATCACCGAGAAGACGGGGGCGGCGGCCGAGATCGCGTTGCCGGCGACGAACAGGCCCATCAGGGCCATGAGCATCGCCTTGCGCGGCACCCGGCTGCCGAGGATCGCGAGGATCGGGGCCCCGATCAGGACGCCGAGCGCGTAGCCGGTCGTCAGGTAGCCGGCGGTCGGGATGGAGACGCCGAATTCGTCCGCGATCTCCGGGAGCAGGCCCGAGGTGACGAATTCGGTGGTGCCGATACCGAAGGCGCCGATGGCGAGCGCCAGCAGTGCGAGGGGCATGACGGGGTCCTTCGGGGAGGGGGTGGGGGTCTGGTCCGGCGGAGGGATCCCAGGCCGCGCCGATCTCATTGCGATCGACCCTTACCGGCGTAGACAATAATTGCCGACGCCGATACTTGCAAGCGCGGGCTATTGCGGACGGGAGATATCCTGGTCGGTGACGACACGCGTGTGCGGTCAGAAGGAGGGCCCCATGTCCCGCACCCCGGACCCCGCTCTGCTCGGCCTGGCGCAGGGCTGGTGCGCGCTGTCCGCCTTGCACGGCCGGATCGAGGCGCACATCGAGCGGGCGCTGCAGGCCGCGCACGGCCTGAGCGTGCGCGAGTTCTCCGTGCTCGACGTGCTCAGCAGGCAGCACAGCGGCGAGGGCGGCCACCTGCGCATGAACGAGGTCTCCGAGGCCGTCGTGCTCAGCCAGAGCGCGACGACGCGCCTGGTCAACCGCCTGGAGGACCGCGGTCTGCTGACCCGCTACCTCTGCCTCACGGACCGCCGGGGCATCTACACCGACGTCACGGAGGCGGGCCTCGCCCTCCTCGGACAGGCCCGGCCGACGAACGACACCGCCCTGCGCGAGGCTCTCGACGAGGCCTCCAAGCGCGAGGAGCTGGCTCCGCTCGTCACGGCCGTGGAGTCGCTCGCTCCCGTTTCGTAACAGCGCCTCGTAACAGCGCCCGGCTTCGACCTACCGGCCCCCGGCCGCCCTGAGGGACCGGGGGCCTACGCGCGCGCCCTGGCCCGCTCCCGGTGCGCCTTCTGCCGGCAGGCCGCGCCGCAGTACCGGGCAGGCCGGCCCGTACGCGCGGGAGCCACCGCGCCTCCGCACACCCCGCACTGCGTTTCGTTACGCTCTGCCGGCGGATTCGCGGGCAGTTTCGTTACGCGACGGCCCGGACGGAGGCTGTCGCACGCCAGGGCCGTCATCCTCCCCTGCGCCACGCCCGGGCCGCGCCGCTGCTCCATCGACAGACAGCCCATGAGCAGGGCCATCAGGTCGTCGATGGTCACGTCCTTCCGTACGGCGTCGGCCTGTTGGGCCCGTCGCAGGAGGACGGCGAGGGCCTCCCGGAACGCCTCTTCGACGCCGGGGGATGCCTCGAACCGGCCCTCCAGGGCATCGCACAGCGCCTTGTTCCGCACCGTCAGCCGTATGACCGCCGAGAGGTAGCGATAGAAGACCGTGCCGGGGTCGCCGACATGCGCCAACTCCCGTGCCGTGTCTGTGAAGAGCACGATCCGGTCACTGACCGCCGCCCTGAACAGGGCTTCTTTGGAAGGGAAATGACGGTAGACCGTTCCTGTACCGACACCTGCGCGGCGCGCGATCTCACCGAGCGGCACCCCCAACCCGGCTTCCTCAAAGGCGGATCGGGCCGCCTGGAGGACCAGCGCACGGTTGCGCCGGGCGTCCGAGCGCAGGGATGCGGAGGCCTGCGAAGGCAGTGAAGAGAGTCTGCGCTCTGCCATGCGAATACGCCTCCAGAGGCCGGGAATCGAAACGGGTTGCCGGTTCCGATTCTATCCGGGCGTGTGAACGAGGGGCGCGACACGCCATATCGGGGCAAATCAAAAGAAGAGGGAGGAAAGAACGGAGGAAGGAGCGCAAAGAAAAGGGGCCGCCGCCGGTGCGCGCAGCACCGGCGGCGGCCCTGGGCCACGCCGAAGAACCGGGGGTCAGCCCGGGATCACCGCATCCCACGCCTTCCCTGCCGCGGTCAGTGCCGCCGCCGCGTCCGCGACCGGCACGCCCAGTGCGCGCAGCCCCTCCCCGAGAGCCGCCAGCGAGGCCAGGACGACCTCGCGGTCCGCGTCGAGGCCGTAGTGGTTGACGCGGATCATTTCCTTGGCCAGCGGGCCGGCCGCCGCCTGGACGGGCACGGAAGCATCGGCCGCCAGGGCGGCTGCCACCACATCGCGGGCGTCCCTGCCGTCAGGGGCGCGCAGGGTGGTGGCGACGGGGGCCGCGTCCTCATCCCGGACAACGTACGGGGACAGGCCGCCCAGGGCCCGGACGCCGGCGCGCATGGCGGCGGCAGCAGCGCGGTGACGGGCCATGACGGCCTCCAGGCCGTCCTCTTCGATGCGGTCGACGGCCTGCTCCAGGGCCAGCATCTCCAACTGCGCGGGGGCGTGCGGCAGGGCCGCGCGGCCGCCGTCGATCCAGCGCTCCTTCCAGTCCAGCAGGGAGAGGTAAGAGCGGCGCGGCGCCTGCTCGTTGGCGGCGATGCGCTCCCAGGCACGGGCGCTGACCGAGACGACGGAGACGCCGGCCGGGCCCGCCATGGCCTTCTGGCCGCCGATGACGCACAGGTCGACACCCCACTCGTCGGTGAGGAGCGGTTCGGCACCGACGGACGCGACCGCGTCCAGCATCAGCAGCGCGCCGTGCGCGCGCACGACCTCGCCGATCGCGGCCACGGGGTTGGTATTGCCCGTGGCCGCCTCGGCGTGCACCAGGCTGACGAAGTCGATCTCGGGGTGCGCGCGCAGCGCCTCCGCGACCTGCTCGGCGCCGACCGCGCCGCTGAACGGCGCCGAGATCGTGATCACCTCGGCGCCGCAGGAGCGCAGCCAGCCGCCGAACGTCTCGCCGTACGGGCCGGTGATGATGTTGAGCGCGGTGCTGCCGGGCCGGACGGCCGAGCGGATCGCGGCCTCCAGCGGCAGCAGCGCCTCTCCCTGCATCGTGACGACCGTCTCGCGCGTGCGCATCAGCGACGCGATCTTGTCCTCGATGCGCGCGAAGTGACCGGCGCCCAGGGGCGCGAGGTCGAGCAGGTCCGGTGCGTCCGGTGCGGTGTTCGCAGTCACGGTGCCAGTGCCTTCCGGGTGTCGCGCCGGGTGTCCGGCGCCCGCCAATCTCCCCCTGACCCTACGTCCGTAACCGGTTGCGCGCCGACCGTCATCCACAGGGCCGGAGGGATTATCGGACCGGCGCTGTTTCCTCCGGCATCCCCTCGGTTCCGGCCCCCGCCGTCCGCCAGCCCTCCGCGTCCACGCCTCCCGGCACCGGGGCTCCCGCCTCGTAGGGTTCGCGGGTGAAGACGAACGTGCCGAGGTCGAGGTGAGTCACCCGGTCCCCTGCCGTACTTCGTACGGCCCTCAGCGTCTCCCCCGCGTAGTAGCCGTCGAGCCCCGTCCACGTGCCGTCCGCCTCCGGGCGGAAGCGCGCGGCGCGGCCGCCCGCGCCGAGGGGGAAGAGTTCCAGGGCTCCGCCGGCCTCCAAGCGCAGGGTGAACGGCGCGGCGCCCCAGTACCAGGGACCGGTCAGCTCCAGGTGCTCGTCCTTCGCCTCGGTGAGGGGACGCCAGGGCGCGGGGAGGCGCGGTTCGAGATCGGCGACCGTCGTCAGCAGGTCCGCCGCGACGCCTCCCGCCTCGAAGCAGGACGTGCGGTTGGCGAGCGCCACGCCCGCCAGCCCGTCCCGCGGGCTCGCCAGCAGCATCGCCACGAAGCCCGGCATGGTGCCCATGTGCCCCACGAGCGTCCGGCCGTCCCGCTGCACCACCTGCAGGCCGAGACCGTATCCGGTGGTCCAGCCCTGGTCCTTCGGGCCGCCCTCAGGGGCGCGCATCCCGGCGAGCGTCCGCGCCGCAAGCACCCGCTCGTCCCCGTTCAGAAGAAAGGCCGCGAACCGGCACAGATCGGCTGCCGTCGACCAGAGCTGGCCCGCCGGCGCCATCCGCCCGGTGTCCACGGCCGGCTCGGGAAGGAGGACGTCGGCCCAGGGGTGCACGGCCCAGCCGTCCGCGTGAGGCGCGACGGGTGCGAGCGTCGTCCGGTCCATGCCGAGCGGTTCGAGCACCTCGCGGCGCAGCACCGCGTACCAGCTCTCCCCCCGGAGCCGTTCGACGAGCGCACCGAGCAGCGCGTAGCCGGGGTTGGAGTAGTGGTGCAGCCGCCCGGGGGTGTGGAGCTGGGGACGGTCGCCGAAGAGATCGCCGAGCTCGGGACGCAGCGCGCCGTCCGTGCGCTCCCACCACGGCCCGCGCGCCTCTGCCGCGAGCCCCGAGGTGTGCGACAGGAGCTGGGCGATGGTCGCGTCGCCGCCCGCCGGGGTGTCGAGGTGCGCGCCGAGCCTGTCCTCCAGCTTCAGCAGCCCCTCGTCGCGCAGCCGCATCACCAGCACGGCGACGAACGTCTTGGTGATCGAACCGATGCGGTACTGGACGTCCTCGGCCCGTGCCCCGCCGGGCAGTTCACCGCGGCCCGAGCTCCACACCAGGTGCCCGTCCCGCATCACCGCCCCCGCCATCGACGGCGCACGCCCCTCGGACTGGCCGGTGGCGAGGCGGTGGAGGAGCGCGCGGCGGGTGGCCGGCAACAGATCAGCGTCTTCGTACGGAGTGTCGATCATGCCCGCACCCTAACCAGCGTCCCGCCCCTGGACTTGACGTCAGCGTGAAGGTTTACGGTCATGGCCATGCGCATCGGGGAACTGGCCCGGCAGGCGGGCACCACCACCCGCACGCTGCGGCACTACGAGGAACTCGGGCTCCTGCCCGCCCGCCGCACGGGCAACGGCTACCGCACCTACGACGACGGAGACCTGCGTCTGCTCCAGCAGATCCGCACGCTGCAGGACTTCGGCTTCGGGCTGGAGGAGACCCGCCCGTTCGTGGACTGCCTGCGCGCCGGGCACCCGGCCGGCGACTCCTGCCCCGCCTCACTCGACGTCTACCGCCGCAAGCTCGCGGAGCTGGACGAGTGCATCGCGGACCTGCAGCGGATCCGGGCCGAAGTGGGATCCCAGCTCGCCCGCGCCGAACTGGAGGCGGCGGCCGACGTCCCCGGCGGCCCGCCGCCGCTGTGCGCCTTCGCCCCGCCACCCGAACACGAAAGGGAAACCGGCACGCCATGACCACTGCCGCGAACGCCCCGGCCACGCCTGTCGTGACCGTCACCGACGACAC
Organism: Streptomyces roseoverticillatus; assembly: GCF_000719265.1. Classification (GTDB taxonomy): domain Bacteria; phylum Actinomycetota; class Actinomycetes; order Streptomycetales; family Streptomycetaceae; genus Streptomyces; species Streptomyces roseoverticillatus. Next base: position 107,196 of record NZ_JOFL01000011.1, read on the forward strand.
CTTCGCCGCCGAGGTCCTCGACGAGCGGCTGCCCGTCCTCGTCGACTTCACCGCCTCGTGGTGCCCGCCCTGCCGCATGATCGAGCCCGTACTCGCCGAACTGGCGGCGGAGGAGGCGGGACGCCTCAAGATCGTCCGGCTGGACGTGGACACCAGCCCGCAGACACAGGCCGCCTACGGGGTCCTGTCCATGCCGACCCTCGTGCTGTTCCGCGCGGGCGAGCGCGTGACGACCCTCGTGGGCGCCCGCTCCAAGGCCCGCCTGCTCCGCGACCTCGGCGCCGCCCTGGACTGATCAGATCAGGTCTGGGCCATGTCCACGAAGCGCGAGTAGTGGCCCTGGAAGGCCACCGTGATCGTGGCCGTCGGACCGTTACGGTGCTTGCCGACGATGATGTCCGCCTCGCCCGCGCGGGGCGACTCCTTCTCGTAGGCGTCCTCGCGGTGGAGCAGGATGACCATGTCCGCGTCCTGCTCGATGGAGCCGGATTCACGCAGGTCGGAGACCATCGGCTTCTTGTCCGTACGCTGCTCGGGGCCACGGTTCAGCTGTGACAGCGCGATGACCGGCAGCTCCAGCTCCTTGGCCAGCAGCTTGAGGTTTCGGGACATGTCCGAGACCTCCTGCTGACGGCTCTCGGCGCGCTTGGAGCCGCCGGCCTGCATCAGCTGCAGATAGTCGATGATGACGAGCTTGATGTCGCTGCGCTGCTTCAGGCGGCGGCACTTCGCACGGATCTCCATCATCGACAGGTTCGGCGAGTCGTCGATGAACAGCGGGGCCTGGGAGACGTCCGGCATGCGGCGCGCGAGCCGCGTCCAGTCCTCGTCCGTCATGGAGCCCGAGCGCATGTGGTGCAGGGCCACGCGGGCCTCCGCCGACAGCAGGCGCATCGCGATCTCGTTGCGCCCCATTTCGAGCGAGAAGATCACGCTGGCCATGTTGTGCTTGATCGAGCAGGCGCGGGCGAAGTCCAGGGCCAGGGTGGACTTACCCATGGCGGGACGGGCCGCGATGACGATCATCTGGCCGGGGTGCAGGCCGTTCGTCAGGGCGTCGAGGTCGGTGAAGCCCGTCGGGACGCCGGTCATCTCGCCGCTGCGCGAGCCGATCGCCTCGATCTCGTCGAGCGCGCCCTCCATGATGTCGCCGAGGGGGAGGTAGTCCTCGCTGGTGCGCTGCTCGGTGACGGCGTAGACCTCGGCCTGGGCCTTGTTGACGATGTCGTCCACGTCGCCGTCGGCCGCGTATCCCATCTGGGTGATGCGGGTGCCGGCCTCGACCAGGCGGCGCAGGACGGCGCGCTCGTGGACGATCTCGGCGTAGTACTCGGCGTTGGCCGCGGTGGGGACCGTCTGCACGAGCGAGTGCAGGTACGGCGCGCCGCCGACGCGGGTGATCTCGCCGCGCTTGGTGAGCTCGGCGGCGACGGTGATCGGGTCGGCCGGCTCGCCCTTGGCGTAGAGGTCGAGGATGGCCTGGTAGATCGTCTCGTGCGCCGGGCGGTAGAAGTCGTGGCCCTTGAGGACCTCGACGACGTCGGCGATGGCGTCCTTGGACAGCAGCATGCCGCCCAGGACGGACTGCTCGGCATCCAGGTCCTGCGGCGGGACGCGCTCGAAGCCCGCGGCCTCCGGCGGCCGGCCCTGGCCGCCGTCGCCCCGGGACCAGGAGCCGTCCTCCGCGCCGCGGTCGTGGCGCTCGCCGCGCCCCGGGCCGTCGCCGCGGCGGGGACGGGAGACGGGGAGTCGGTCGCCGGGACCCGCATCCGCCCAGGGGTCGTCCATGGGCTCGGGGATGCTCATCCCGCCACCTCCTCCCGTCCGCGAAGCGGACCTTGCCGTGCTGTTCTTTCTTACGGCACGGCTCTGACAATCAGGCCGCCCGACTCCGGTTCCGGCGCGTCGAGTTCAGGGCGGTCCCGCCGGGTCCACCGGGGCCCATCGGGCTCCGGAACAGGCGGCGGCCGCCGGTCCACGGTAGGCCCGCGGGCACCGTCAGCCAATCTGGTTATCCACAGGCCGTGTGGATGACGGGCCCCATCCTGTGGAGAACTCCGTGGATCCTGTGTACGGGGCGGGGGAAACCGCTGTGGACAAACCCACAACCCCTCCTGCCACACGCCTCTGACCTGCAGTTTCACCATCCACCGGCTGTTGAGGAGAAAAACTTTCCCCCACCGTCGAAGATCGCGACAAACGGCGCAGAGAAGATCGGACCGAGCAACACAATGTAAGGGTCCCAATCCAGTTGCACCGATTACCTGTGGAAGATTAGGTTGGGGACATGACCCAGGCTCCCGCGCGCGCACCGCGCACCGCCCGCCGGCACGACCGCGAGATCCTCTCGCTGGCCGTGCCCGCCTTCGGCGCCCTCGTCGCGGAGCCCCTCTTCGTCCTGGCCGACAGCGCCGTCGTCGGCCACCTCGGCACGCCCGAGCTCGCCGGGCTCGGCATCGCCGCGGCCCTGCTCACCACCGCCGCCGGCGTCTTCGTCTTCCTCGCCTACGCCACCACCGCGGCCGTCTCCCGGCGCGTGGGCGCGGGCGACCTCAAGGGCGCGATACGCCAGGGCATGGACGGCATCTGGCTCGCCGCGCTCCTCGGCGCGGCCCTCGTGGCAGCCGTCCTGCCCGCCGCCCCCGCGGTCGTCGAGCTCCTCGGCGCCTCCCCGACCGCCGCCCCGCACGCCACGACCTACCTGCGGATCAGCTCGCTCGGCATGCCGGCCATGCTGATCGTCCTCGCCGCCACCGGCGTCCTGCGCGGCCTGCAGGACACCCGCACGCCGCTCTACGTGGCCGTGGGCGGCTTCGCCCTCAACGGCGCTCTCAACGCCGGCCTCGTCTACGGCACGGGCCTCGGCATCGCCGGCTCCGCCTGGGGCACGGTCATCGCCCAGTGGGCCATGACCGCCGTCTACCTCGCCGTGGTCCTCCGGGGCGCCCGCCGCCACGACGCCTCCCTGCGGCCCGACGCCGCGGGCATCCGGGCCTGCGCCCGGGCCGGCGTCCCGCTGCTCGTCCGCACGCTCTCGCTGCGCGCCGTCCTGGTGATCGCCACGGCCGTCGCGGCCCGGCTCGGCGACACCCAGATCGCCGCCCACCAGATCGTGCTCAGCCTGTGGAGCCTGCTGGCCTTCGCCCTCGACGCCATAGCCATCGCCGGCCAGGCGATCATCGGGCGCTACCTGGGCGCGGGGGACGCGGACGGGGCCCGGGCGGCCTGCCGGCGCATGGTGCAGTGGGGCATCGTCTCCGGCGCGGTGCTGGGGGTGCTGGTGGTGGCCGCGCGACCGCTGTTCATCCCGCTCTTCACCTCCGACGGCACCGTCCGGGACGCCCTGCTGCCGGCCCTGCTGGTGGTCGCCCTGTCCCAGCCGGTCGCCGGGGTGGTCTTCGTCCTGGACGGGGTGCTGATGGGGGCCGGTGACGGCACCTACCTGGCCTGGGCCATGGTCCTGGTGCTCGCCGCCTTCGCCCCTGCCGCCCTGCTCGTCCCCGCGTTCGGTGGCGGCGTGACGGCCCTGTGGTGGGCGATGACGCTGATGATGACGGTCCGCATGGTGACCGTGTGGCTCCGGGCGCGGTCGGGGCGCTGGATAGTCACCGGGGCGACGCGCTGAAGAAGCGCAGCTGCTGAAGAAACGTAGCTACTGATGACACGTAGCTGCCGAAGAAGCACAGCCGAAGAAACGTAACGCCAGGAGGGCCGCACCCCCGCAGGGGTACGGCCCTCCTTCAGGCTCTACCGATCACCGGTGGGTGATCAGGCAGCGACGACCTCGATGCCGAGCTTGGCAACGACGTCGGCGTGCAGACGCACGGAGACCTGGTGGGCGCCCAGGGTCTTGATGGGCGAGCCCACCTCGACGCGGCGCTTGTCGACGTCCGGGCCACCGGCAGCCTTGATCGCGGCAGCGACGTCGGCCTGGGTCACGGAGCCGAACAGGCGGCCGGCCTCGCCGGAGCGGGTGGCCAGGCGGACCTTGAGGCCCTCCAGCCGACCCTTGACCTCGTTGGCCTGCTCGATCGTGGCGATCTCGCGGATCTTGCGAGCGCGGCGGATCTGAGCAACGTCCTGCTCGCCACCCTTGGTCCAGCGGATCGCGAAACCGCGCGGGACCAGGTAGTTGCGGGCGTAGCCGTCCTTGACGTCGACGACGTCACCGGCGGTGCCGAGGCCGGAGACCTCGTGGGTGAGGATGATCTTCATTAGTTGGTCACCCTTCCCTTATCGCGCGGACGAGGTGTAGGGCAGCAGCGCCATCTCACGGCTGTTCTTCACGGCCGTGGCGACGTCACGCTGGTGCTGAGTGCAGTTGCCGGTCACGCGACGGGCACGGATCTTGCCGCGGTCGGAAATGAACTTCCGCAGCATGTTCGTGTCCTTGTAGTCCACGTAAGCGGTCTTGTCCTTGCAGAATGCGCAGACCTTCTTCTTAGGCTTGCGCGGCGGGGGCTTCGCCATTGTCTCTCTCCTGTGTGATCAAGAAGTTTGTGTGCTGCTCGCCCTTAGAAGGGCGGCTCGTCCGAGTAGCCGCCGGAGTTGCCGGAGCCGCCGCCCCAGCCACCTCCGCCGCCGCCCTGCTGGCCGCCGGACGGCGCGCTGGTGGCCCAGGGGTCGTCGGCGGGAGCACCGCCGCCGCCCTGCTGCTGCTGGCCGCCGGAGCCACCGCTCCAGCCGCCCTGCTGCTGGCCACCGCCGTAGCCACCCTGGCCACCGCGACCCGCGGTCTTGGTGACCTTCGCCGTGGCGTTCTTCAGGCTGGCGCCGACCTCTTCGACGTCGAGCTCGTAGACCGTGCGCTTGACGCCCTCGCGGTCCTCGTAGGACCGCTGCTTCAGACGGCCCTGCACGATGACGCGCATGCCGCGCTGGAGCGACTCGGCGACGTTCTCCGCCGCCTGCCGCCAGACCGAGCACGTGAGGAAGAGGCTCTCGCCGTCCTTCCACTCGTTGGTCTGGCGGTCGAAGGTGCGGGGAGTGGACGCGACGCGGAACTTCGCGACCGCCGCACCGGACGGGGTGAAGCGCAGCTCGGGGTCGTCGACGAGATTGCCGACGACCGTGATGACGGTCTCGCCTGCCATGGATGAACCTCTCGGCGGGTGTGCTGCTGGCTGCTTGCTGCTCGTTGAGCTACAGCCCGATTACCTCTGAACCGCTGGGGTTCAGTGGGTCTCGGGACGGAGGACCTTGGTCCGGAGGACCGACTCGTTCAGGTTCATCTGGCGGTCGAGCTCCTTGACGACCGCAGGCGTGGCCTGCAGGTCGATGACCGAGTAGATGCCCTCGGGCTTCTTCTTGATCTCGTACGCGAGACGACGACGGCCCCAGGTGTCGACCTTCTCGACCTTTCCGTTGCCCTCACGGACGACGGAGAGGAAGTTCTCGATCAGCGGGGAGACAGCGCGCTCCTCGAGATCGGGGTCGAGGATGACCATCACCTCGTAGTGACGCATGTGGAACCCACCTCCTTTGGACTCAGCGGCCACGGTCGTTCCGTGGCAGGAGGGTCGTGATGCGTGAACAACGGTATCGGCAGACACTGACAATCAGCGGACAGTCCCTGGGTTGCCCCCGAGGACCGAAGCTGGTTCAGGGCAGACACCGGTGCAGACCGTACAGAGTACCCGCACTCCGGCTTCCGGTTGAAATCCAGCCGTCCGGGCCCGCAATCTGGACGGACCGGGTGTGACCGGCGCAACAATGCGCCGGTCGCCTTCAGGAGGAGGTAGCCCCCATGACACAGGCAGTACGCCGCCCCCGCTCGCTGATCAATGCGGTGCTCAACAGCGACGGCAAGCCGCATCCCCTAGAGAACACCTTCGTCGCCGTGACGGTAGTGCTCGGCCTGGTGGCCTTCGTGTCCTCAGCCTTCAACAACCTGCACCTGCTGAGCTCGTGGAGCGGACTGGCCGGCATCTTCAGCGGTGCCTACGGCCAGTACATCTCGGCCACGACGGGCGAGCGCTTCCTGCTGATCATCGGGCTGGGCGCGGCCGCCTTCGGCTTCTTCCTCGGCATGGCCCACGGGGGTCTGTTCGGAGGTCTCATCGGATAGCGCGGGGCCTGCCCGGCCGTACACCCGAACGGGCGCCCCAACGGTGTGCGTCCCTGTCGCAGTAGGCTTCGCCGCGAGAGCCGGAGCCCCGACCCTGGGGACACACCTGCCGAGGAGCGCCCCGCATGAGCCTGACCCTGAGGACAATCAGCCGAGAGCAGCATCTGGCTTATATCCAGAGCCTGCCCGCGGCCAGTCACATGCAGGTGCCGGCGTGGGCCGATGTCAAGGCGGAGTGGCGCTCGGAGAGCCTGGGCTGGTTCGACCGGAACGGCCAGATCGTGGGCGCGGGCCTGGTGCTCTACCGCCAGCTGCCCAAGATCAAGCGCTACCTCGCCTACCTGCCCGAGGGCCCGGTCATCAACTGGTTCGCGCCGAACCTCAAGGACTGGCTCGAGCCGATGCTCGCCCACCTCAAGCAGCAGGGCGCCTTCTCCGTGAAGATGGGCCCGCCGGTGGTCATCCGCCGCTGGGACGCGGGCGCGATCAAGGGCGGCATCTCCGACCCGGACGTCAAGCGCCTGCGCGACGTCGAGGCGACCTTCATCGAGCCGCGCGCCTTCGAGGTCGCCGACCAGCTGCGCCGGATGGGCTGGCAGCAGGGCGAGGACGGCGGCGCCGGCTTCGGTGACGTCCAGCCGCGGTACGTCTTCCAGGTGCCCCTGGCGAACCGCTCGCTCGAGGACGTCCACAAGAACTTCAACCAGCTGTGGCGCCGCAACATCAAGAAGGCCGAGAAGGCCGGCGTCGAGGTGGTCCAGGGCGGCTACGAGGACCTGGCCACCTGGCAGCACCTGTACGAGATCACCGCCGAGCGCGACAAGTTCCGCCCGCGCCCGCTGAGCTACTTCCAGCGCATGTGGACGGCCCTCAACACCGAGGACCCCAACCGCATGCGGCTGTACTTCGCGGTGCACGAGGGCGAGGCCGTCGCCGCGGCCACGATGCTGATCGTCGGCGGGCACGTCTGGTACTCCTACGGCGCCTCCGCCAACCACAAGCGCGAGGTCCGGCCCTCCAACGCCATGCAGTGGCGGATGCTCCGCGACGCCTACGCCCTGGGCGCCAGCGTCTACGACCTGCGCGGCATCGGCGACTCCCTGGACGAGAGCGACCACCTCTTCGGCCTCATCCAGTTCAAGGTCGGCACGGGCGGCGAGGCCGCGGAGTACCTGGGCGAGTGGGACTTCCCGCTCAACAAGCTGCTCCACAAGGCCCTCGACATGTACATGTCGCGCCGCTGACGTCCCTTCCGGGGCCCCACGGCCCCGGGCACTCAGCACGCACAGCATCCAGCAGGCACAGGGAAAGGTTCCGGACCGGCCATGGCGCTCACGCTCCACGTCGAAACCGCGCGCTGGCGGGCGCACCAGCAGACCGTCGTCCAGCAGTTCCCGGGCATCGTCCCGGTGTGCAAGGGCAATGGCTACGGCTTCGGCCACGAGCGGCTGGCCGACGAGGCCGCCCGCTTCGGCTCGGACATCCTGGCCGTCGGCACCACCTACGAAGCGGCCAGGATCAAGGACTTCTTCAGCGGTGACCTGCTGGTGCTCACCCCCTTCCGGCTGGGCGAGGAGCCGGTGCCGCTGCCGGACCGGGCCATCCGGTCCGTCTCCTCGGTCGAGGGCGTGCGCGGCCTGGTCGGCGCCCGCGTCGTCGTCGAGGTCATGAGCACCATGAAGCGGCACGGCATCAGCGAGGAGGACCTGCCCAAGCTGCACGCCGCCATCGAGGACGTGCGCCTGGAGGGCTTCGCCATCCACCTGCCGCTGGACCGCACGGACGGCTCCGACGCCGTCCAGGAAGTGGCCGCCTGGATGGACCGGCTGGGCCGCGAGCGCCTGCCGCTGCACACCATGTTCGTCAGCCACCTGAAGGCCGAGGAGCTCGCGCAGCTGCAGCAGCGGTACCCGCAGACCCGCTTCCGCGCCCGCATCGGCACCCGGCTGTGGCTCGGCGACCACGGCGCCACCCACTACACGGGCGCGGTCCTGGACGTGACGCCCGTGTCCAAGGGCGACCGCTTCGGCTACCGCCAGCAGAAGACCGGCGGTGACGGCCACCTCGTCGTCGTGGCGGGCGGCACCTCGCACGGCGTGGGCCTGGAGGCGCCGAAGGCGCTGCACGGCATGATGCCGCGCGCCAAGGGCGTCGCCCGCGCGGGCCTCGCGACCATGAACCGCAACCAGTCGCCGTTCTACTTGGACAACAAGCAGCTCTGGTTCGCGGAGCCCCCGCACATGCAGGTGTCGATCCTCTTCGTGCCGAGCGACGCGAGGACCCCGCGGGTCGGCGACGAGCTGAAGGCCCAGCTGCGGCACACCACCACCACGTTCGACCGGATCGTCGACAAGTAATCCCAGCCGGGGGGGGGCACCCCCCGTCCGGCCTACGGGCGGCTCCCGGATCCCCACCGGACGCTCGTGACGTCGGAGTGCTCCGCGCACCGCGGCCGGTGCGCGGAGCCCAGGGCGACCACGTCCGGGACGCCGTCGAGGACGCCGCCCGAGGGGTCGTCGGAGCCGTCGCGCCGGACGACGTCCCGCTCGGGCATGAGGACGTCGCGCACGACGACCGCGCAGAGGTAGAGCGTGCCCAGCAGATGCAGGGCGATGGCCAGTTGATATCCCTCCGTGGGCAGGCCCTGGTGCTTGTCGCCGCTGCCCGTGTAGGCGAGGTACGACCAGATGCCCAGGAAGTAGAGCACCTCGCAGGCCTGCCAGATCAGGAAGTCGCGCCACTTGGGCCGCGCCAGCACGGCGAGCGGGATGAGCCACAGCACGTACTGCGGTGAGTAGACCTTGTTGGTGAGGACGAACAGGGCCACCACCAGGAAGGCCAGCTGGGCGAAGCGCGGGCGCCTCGGTGCGTAGAGGCCGAGGGCCACGAGGGCCAGGCAGCCCAGGATCATCAGCAGGCTCACGTATGTGTTGGCATCCTCCAGGGGATTGCCCGTGCGCTGGGAGATCAGCAGCCAGATCGAGCCGAAGTCGATCGGCCGCTCCTGGCTGAACGTGTAGAACTTCGCCCAGCCCTCCCGGATGTGGAAGCCCGCGGCGTCGTGTGTGAGCATGACCGGCAGGTTCACCACAAGCCAGGCGGCGACGGCGGAGGCGGTGCTCACGGCGAAGGCCCGCATGCGCCCGGCCCGCAGGCACAGCACGAACAGCGGCCCGAGCAACAGCAGCGGATAGAGCTTCGCGGCGGCGGCCAGGCCGATGAGGATGCCCGCGAGCGCCGGCCTGCCGCGCGACCACATCAGCATCGCGCCGGCGGTGAGGGCGACGGCGAACAGGTCCCAGTTGACGGTGGCCGTGAGGGCGAAGGCGGGGGCGAGCGCGATCAGCAGGGCGTCCCAGGGCCGGCGCCGGTGCGTACGGGCGGAGCAGAGCACGATCACGGCCGTGCAGGCCATCAGCATCCCGGCGTTGACCAGCCAGTTGAGCTGTTCGCGGTGCTGGATGGTGCCGCCGCCGGGGGTGAGCCAGGCAGCGATCTGCATGAACAGGCCGGTGAGGACCGGATATTCCAGATAGTCCATGCCGCCGGAGAGGGCCTGCGGGATGCGGTCGAAGTACGGGATCAGGCCCGCGTCGAAGCCGCGGCCGCTGTAGAGGTGCGGGATGTCGGAGTAGCAGGCGTGGGTGTACTGCGTGGTGGCGCCGAAGAACCACCCGTACTCGTAGCAGGGCAGCTTCTGCACCATGCCCAGGGCGAACATCCCGATCGCCACCAGCACGATCACCCGGACCGGCGTCCACCACCCCGCACCGGGCAGTGCCCGCTTGCCCGCCGGCCCGCCGATGAGCTCGCTGCCTGCGGCGGCCACCTCGTCCTCGTCGGTGGGCCGCACCTGTCGGTCGTCGTCCCGCGCGCTCCTCATGGGGCCATCCTGCCGTACGAGCCCGTGGGCCGCCGGAGCCTGTGGATAACGTCGAGGGCCGTCTCGCGCGAACGCGGGACGGCCCTCGAATCAGTTGCCGGAACGGTCAGGCCCGGGCAGATCGGCGCTGGTCAGCCGTTCATGCCTCCGAAGAGACCACCACCGCCGCCGGGGCGCCGGCTGGGTTCGGGCGACGGCGAGGTGCCGGGATCGCCGCCCGGACCGCCGCCGGGGCCGCCCCCGGGACCGCCGCTGCCACTGCTGCCGCCGCCGTGCTTGCACTTGAAGTCGAAGATCGAGCACGAGCGGCTCGGCGACGGGCTCGGCGAGGCGGACTTCGACGGGGTGCCGGACGGGGCGGCGGACGGCGGCGCCGGGGGCGCGGAGGGCACGGCGCTGGGGGAGGGGCTGGCCCCGTCACCGTAGATCTTCTCGCCGAGCGGCTGCGCCGGCTCGAACTGCTCGATCGGCTGGCCCTTGAGCGCCGCGTTCATGTAGTCGGCCCAGATCTCCGCCGGGAACGACGCACCGTGGATGCTCTCCTTGCCGCCCACGCCGCGCATGGAGAGGAACTCCTGCTTCTTGGCGTTGGGGTCGACCCGGTACATGCCGATCGCCGTGGACAGCTGCGGGGTGTAACCGGCGAACCAGGCGGAGCGGTTCTCGTCCGTCGTACCGGTCTTGCCCGCGGCCGGGCGGCCGCCCGCCAGCTTCGCGGACGTGCCCGTGCCCTCCTCGACGACCGTCTTGAGCACGTCGGTGACGTTGTTCGCCACGTTCGGCGAGAAGGCTGTGTCGGACTTCAGCTCGTGCGTGAAGACGGGCTTGCCGTCCTGCTCCACCTTCTCGACGGAGTACGGATCGATCTGCTTGCCGCTGGCGGCGAAGGTGGCGTACGCGCCCGCCAGCCGGATCGCGCTGGGCGCCGATGTGCCGAGCGAGAAGGTGGGCGTGGCGGCGGCGAGCTGGTCCTTGTCCAGACCGGCCCGCAGGGCGGCCTCCTTGACCAGGTCCGTACCGACGTCCATGCCCAGCTGGATGAAGGGGGTGTTCACCGAGAACTGCATGGCGGTGCGCAGGGTGACGGGGCCCTTGTCCTCTTCACCGTCGTTCTTCTGGTGCCACTCGCTGCCGTCGTTGTCGTGCCAGACCTGGCCGTTGTACTTCCGGAGCGTCACCTTGTTGTTGCCGTTGTAGACGCTCTCGGGGGAGACCAGCGTGCGCTGGCTGTCGCTCTGCGTCTCGCCGAGGGCCGGATTGCGCTTGCCGTGCGTCATGGCCGCCGCGAGGACGAAGGGCTTGAACGTCGAGCCCACCTGCACACCGGTGTAGTCGGCGTTGTTGGTGTAGTGCTCCAGGGCGTTCTCGCCGCCGTAGATGGCGACGATCTTTCCGGTCTTGGGGTCGACCGACGCCCCGCCGAACTGCACGAACTTGTCGCGCTCGCGCACGTCCGGCTTGATGTTCGCCTTGCGGACCTCCTCGACCGCCTTGGAGAGGTTCTCGACCTTCTGCCGGTCGAAGGTCGTGTAGATCTGGTAGCCGCCGCGGTCCAGCTGGGTCTTGCTGATGCCGGAGTGGGCGACCACGTAGTTGTCGGCGAGGTCGGTGAGGTAGCCGATCTGGCCGGCGCGGTTCGTCGCGGGCTTGGGCTTCTGGGGGGTGGGGAAGCCCTTGGCGACCCACTTGTCGTGCTCGGCCTCCTCCAGGTTGCCCGTCTCGACCTCGCGGTCCAGGGTCCACTTCCAGCGGTCGGTGGCGCGCTTGGTGTTCTTCTCCGCGGTCGCCGCCGGACCCTGGCCGCCGTACGGGTCGTAGAGGTTGGGACCGTTGAGCGTGGCGGCGAGGAAGGCGCCCTCGCTCGGCGTGAGGTCCTTGGCGTCCTTGTCGTAGTAGGCCCGTGCCGCGGCCTGGATCCCGTAGGCCCCCCGCCCGTAGTAGGCGGTGTTGAGGTAGCCGGCGAGGATGTCGTCCTTGTCCTTGGTGGCACCCACCTTTATGGAGATCAGCAGCTCGGTGGCCTTGCGCTTGAGCGTCTGTTCCTGGCTCAGGTAGGTGTTCTTCACGAACTGCTGCGTGATGGTCGAACCGCTCTGGGTCTCGCCGCCCTGCGCCATCTTGACGACGGCGCGCAGGATGCCCATGGGGTCGACGCCCCAGTCCTTGTAGAAGCTGGCGTTCTCGGCCGAGATCACGGCCCGCTGCATCGACAGGGGGATCTTGGAGATCGGCACGATCTGGCGGTTGAGCGCACCGCCGCCCGCTACCACCATCTGCTTGCCGTCGGACCAGTAGTAGACGTTCTTCTGCACCTGGGCGGTCTTCTGCGCGGACGGCACCTGCACCACGGCCAGGGCGATGCCGACGGTGCCCAGGATCAGCACGATGAAGGTGAAGGCTGCACCCAGGACGAGCCGCCAGGAGGGAAGCCAGCGCTTGAAGCCCTGTTTCCCCGCCCGCGGATAGTCGATGAAGCGCTTCTTCCCCGGGCGGCCGCGGCCGCCCGCGCCCGGATCGGCGCCGCGTCTGCGGCCGCCGGCCGCCGGGCCGCGCTGGCTCGCACGGCGTGCCCCGGACCGGTTGCCGTGCTGGTCGGACTCACCGCGGCCGGACTCCGCGGTGGAACTGCTGGTTGGCGCGGTACGGCGGCCGGGTCCCGGCTGCTGTGCCGCGCGCCTGGCCGCGGCTCGTCCGCCGCCCTGAGGCTGCGGCGGCTTGCGGCGGTGCTCGCTCATCGAACGACTACTCCTCGGGCAGGCACTATCGCCTGGAAGCGGCAGGTGGCTTGCGTTCCCCCCGATGCGCCGGACGGCTGCCTGAGGCAACCGGGCGCATTGCATACGGGACGAGGACGCCTGTCGTCGTCACTCGGTTCCCGCTGGTCTGCATGGCGCACAGACTACGCACGGCCAAAACGCGTCGACTCCGGATGTTCACTCCAATTCAGGCAGGTTGTGTCCCACGAATCGGTGATGTGACCTCGTTCACCGTGCCCCCTCTTGTCGCATGGAAGGGGGCGTTCTATCGTCTGGATGTATCGAGTCGATACATCAGCTCGGTATAAAGGTCGGCTCGCCGTCGGCAAAAGGGACCAAAAAGGGACTAGGGATCACAAGGACTAGGCTGTGTGCGACAAGGAGGCGAAACATGAGCAGACGCTCCGGCATCCTCGAGTTCGCCGTCCTCGGCCTGCTCCGCGAGTCCCCGATGCACGGCTACGAGCTGCGGAAACGCTTGAACACCTCGCTCGGGGTGTTCCGTGCGTTCAGCTACGGCACCCTCTACCCCTGCCTGAAGGCCCTCGTGGCGAACGGCTGGCTGGTCGAGGAGCCCGGGAGCGCTCCGGAGGACGCTCGTGCGGCGTCCCTGGCCGGACGACGAGCGAAGATCGTCTACCGCCTGACGGCAGAGGGCAAGGAGCACTTCGAGGAGCTCCTCGCCCACACGGGTCCCGATACGTGGGAGGACGAGCACTTCGCCGCCCGCTTCGCGTTCTTCGGGCAGACCTCGCGGGATGTACGGATGCGCGTGCTGGAAGGCCGCCGCAGCCGTCTGGAGGAGCGCCTGGAGAAGATGCGCGCCTCCCTGGCCCGCACCCGGGAGCGGCTGGACGACTACACCCTCGAGCTTCAGCGGCACGGCATGGAATCCGTGGAGCGCGAGGTCCGCTGGCTGAACGAGCTGATCGAGAGCGAGCGGGCCGGGCGTGACAAGCGCACCGGTCCGGACCAGTGAGCCCTGCACTCCGCAGGGCTTCGTCGAGTACTAACAGGGAGCAACCGGAATGGGTTCGGTTCGCGTAGCCATCGTCGGCGTGGGCAACTGCGCCGCCTCGCTGGTGCAGGGCGTCGAGTACTACAAGGATGCCGACCCGAACGGCCGCGTGCCGGGTCTGATGCACGTGCAGTTCGGCGACTACCACGTGAGTGACGTCGAGTTCGTCGCCGCCTTCGACGTCGACGCGAAGAAGGTCGGCCTCGACCTCGCGGACGCCATCGGCGCCAGCGAGAACAACACCATCAAGATCTGCGACGTGCCCGCGTCCGGCGTCACCGTCCAGCGCGGTCACACCCTCGACGGCCTGGGCCTGTACTACCGCCAGACCATCGAGGAGTCCGCCGAGGCTCCCGTCGACGTCGTCCGGGTCCTCAAGGACAAGCAGGTCGACGTCCTGGTGTGCTACCTCCCCGTGGGCTCCGAGGACGCCGCGAAGTTCTACGCGCAGTGCGCCATCGACGCCAAGGTCGCGTTCGTCAACGCCCTCCCGGTCTTCATCGCCGGCACCAAGGAGTGGGCGGACAAGTTCACCGAGGCCGGTGTGCCGATCGTCGGTGACGACATCAAGTCGCAGGTCGGCGCCACCATCACGCACCGCGTGATGGCCAAGCTGTTCGAGGACCGGGGCGTCATCCTGGACCGCACGATGCAGCTGAACGTCGGCGGCAACATGGACTTCAAGAACATGCTGGAGCGCGACCGCCTGGAGTCGAAGAAGATCTCCAAGACGCAGGCCGTCACCTCCCAGATCCCCGACCGCGACCTGGGCGAGAAGAACGTCCACATCGGCCCGTCCGACTACGTGGCCTGGCTGGACGACCGCAAGTGGGCCTACGTGCGCCTCGAGGGCCGCGCGTTCGGCGACGTCCCGCTGAACCTGGAGTACAAGCTCGAGGTCTGGGACTCCCCGAACTCCGCCGGTGTCATCATCGACGCCGTCCGCGCCGCGAAGATCGCCAAGGACCGCGGCATCGGCGGCCCGATCCTCTCCGCCTCCTCGTACTTCATGAAGTCGCCGCCGGTGCAGTACTTCGACGACGAGGCCCGCGAGAACGTCGAGAAGTTCATCAAGGGCGAGGTCGAGCGCTAAGCGTTCCGCTCCTTCCGTTCCCTCTCCTCGCGCAGGTCCCCGGGTTGTCCGCCCGGGGACCTGCGCGTTGTGTGAGGCTGTGACCATGCCCGTTGTGCGTGATCTTCGCGTCCTGCTCCGCCTTCGCGATTTCCGCCGTCTGCTGGCTGTCCGGCTCCTCTCCCAGGCGGCCGACGGGGTCTACCAGGTCGCGCTCGCCACCTACGTGGTCTTCTCCCCGGAGAAGCAGGCGTCCCCGACGGCGATCGCCTCGGCCATGGCCGTGCTCCTCCTGCCGTACTCCCTGCTGGGCCCCTTCGCAGGAGTGCTCCTGGACCGCCGGCGCCGCCGGCAGGTCCTGCTCCACGGCAACCTGCTGCGTACGGCCCTCGCCACCGTCACCGCCGTGCTCATCGTCACGCGCGTCCCCGACTGGCTGTTCTACGTCTCCGCCCTGTCGGTCACCGCGGTCAACCGCTTCGTGCTCGCCGGGCTCTCCGCCTCCCTGCCGCGCGTGGTCGACTCGCGCGAGCGGCTGGTCATGGCCAACGCGCTCTCCCCCACCGCCGGGACGCTGGCGGCCACCGCGGGCGGCGGGCTCGCCTTCGCCGTGCGCCTGACCGCCCCCGGGGGCACGGGGGCCGATGCCCTGGTCGTGCTGCTCGGCGCGAGCCTCTACCTGTGCGCCGCCATGTCCTCGCTGCTGATGCCCGTCGATCTGCTCGGCCCGGACACACCGGTCGCCCGCCGGCTGGGCGAGGCCCTGACCGGCACCGCGCGCGGCCTGGTCGCGGGCCTGCGCCACCTCGCTGAGCGCCGCACGGCCGCCTACGCGCTCGGCGCCATGGCGGTGATGCGCTTCTGCTACGGCGCC
This sequence comes from Streptomyces roseoverticillatus, assembly GCF_000719265.1. GTDB lineage: Bacteria > Actinomycetota > Actinomycetes > Streptomycetales > Streptomycetaceae > Streptomyces > Streptomyces roseoverticillatus. Next base: position 122,866 of record NZ_JOFL01000011.1, read on the forward strand.
CTGACCGTCACCGTGCTGATGCTCTGCCGCTACGCGTGGGCCGGCACCGAGTCCGCGGGCCTGGCCCTGCTGGGGCTCGCCGTCGCGGTCTCGGGAGCGGGATTCTTCGTGGCGGCCCTCATCACCCCCTGGGCGGTGTCCCGGCTGGGCCGCCTCGGCTGGATGATCGCCTGCGCGTCCGCCGCGGCGGTGCTGGAACCCGCGCTCGGCCTGCCCTTCGAGCGCGTGCCCATGCTGATCGCCGCCTTCGTCCTCGGCGTCGTCACCCAGGGCGCGAAGATCGCCACGGACACGATCGTCCAGGCGGCGGTGGACGACGACTTCCGGGGCCGGATCTTCTCCCTCTACGACGTCCTCTTCAACGTCGCCTTCGTGGGAGCGGCCGGCGTGGCGGCCCTGATGCTGCCGCCCGACGGCCGCTCGGGCCTGCTGGTGTCCGCCGTCGCCGTGCTCTATGCGGTGGTCGCCGTTGCCCTGACGGGCTTCCGGCGACGTGAGCCCGCATAAGCGCTGTTCCACGTGAAACAGCGGTGTCCTCGTTGTTTCACGTGAAACAACGAGGACACCGCCGGGATACGGGCAGGGTCAGCCCTGGGCCGCCCACCACTCCTTGAGTGCGGCGACGGCCTCGTCGTGGGACATCGGGCCGTGCTCCAGCCGCATCTCCAGCATGTGCTTGTACGCCTTGCCGACCTGCGGGCCGGGGCCCACGCCCAGGATCTCCATGATCTGGTTGCCGTCCAGATCCGGCCGGATCGCCTCCAGCTCCTCCTGCTCCTGCAGGCGGGCGATGCGCTCCTCCAGGCCGTCGTACGCCCGCGAGAGCGCATTGGCCTTGCGCTTGTTGCGCGTCGTGCAGTCGGAGCGGGTCAGCTTGTGGAGCCGCTCCAGCATGGGCCCCGCGTCCCGCACGTACCGGCGCACGGCAGAGTCGGTCCACTCACCGGTGCCGTAGCCGTGGAAGCGCAGGTGCAGCTCCACCAGCTTGGTGACGTCCTTCACCAGCTCGTTGGAGTACTTGAGCTTGGTCATGCGGGCCTTGGTCATCTTGGCGCCCACCACCTCGTGGTGGTGGAAGGAGACCCGGCCGTCCTTCTCGAAGCGGCGCGTCCGCGGCTTGCCGATGTCGTGCAGCAGGGCCGCGAGGCGCAGCACCAGGTCGGGGCCGCCGCCGGGCTGGTCGCGCGGGGCCTCCAGGGCGATGGCCTGCTCCAGGACGGTGAGCGTGTGCTCGTAGACGTCCTTGTGCCGGTGGTGCTCGTCGCGCTCCAGGCGCAGGGCGGGCAGCTCGGGCAGGACCAGGGCGGCGAGCCCGGTGTCGACGAGCAGCCTCAGGCCCTTGCGCGGGTGGTCGGAGAGGATCAGCTTGTTGAGCTCGTCCCGGATCCGCTCGGCGGAGACGATCTCCAGCCGGCCGGACATCTCCGTCATCGCGGTGACGACCTCGGGCGCGACCTCGAAGTCGAGCTGTGCGGCGAAGCGGGCGGCCCGCATCATGCGCAGCGGGTCGTCGGAGAAGGACTCCTCCGGGGTGCCGGGGGTGCGCAGGATGCGCGCGGCGAGGTCCTCCAGGCCGTTGTGCGGGTCGATGAACTCCTTCTCCGGCAGCGCGACGGCCATGGCGTTCACCGTGAAGTCGCGGCGGACGAGGTCTTCCTCGATGGAGTCGCCGTAGGAGACCTCCGGCTTGCGGGAGGTCCGGTCGTAGGCCTCCGAGCGATATGTCGTGACCTCGATGTCGAAGTCCGCTTTGCGGCAGCCCACGGTGCCGAAGGCGATGCCGACCTCCCAGACGGCGTCCGCCCAGGGCCGGACGATCTTCAGGACCTCCTCCGGACGGGCGTCCGTCGTAAAGTCCAGGTCGTTGCCCAGCCGGCCGAGCAGCGCGTCCCGTACGGATCCGCCGACCAGGGCAAGCGTGAACCCGGCTTCCTGGAATCGGCGAGCAAGATCGTCGGCCACGGGGGAGACCCTCAGGAGCTCGCTCACGGCACGGCGCTGCACATGGCTGAGCTCGTTGGTCGACGACTGGGTCAGGCTGTCATTGTTGGCATTCGGCACAACAGAAGAGGGTACGTGGCTGCGCGCCCCGGGGCCTCCCGGTTACGGACGCATGGCGCAGGCCACACAAAGCGGGCGCAGCCGGGACATCGGGCCGACTGCGCGATCTTGTGGAGCGGTCCACGGCACTTCGTCACAGCGGGCCTCGTTACCATTCGTGGACGCACAACCGACGACCACTGACGACGACGAGGGACGGGCGAGCGCGTGGCCGAGGCGGCAGAGACCCAGGAGACCCCCTCCGCTTCTGCCTGCCGGTGGTCCCGGCTCCTCACGACGGTGCTGACAAGTGCGGCGCTCCTGGTCGGGCTGGTGCAGCTGCCTGCCGCGCAGCCGGCCCGCGCCGAGTCCGCCGGTTCCCGCCAGGTCGACGTCTCCATCAACACACTGACCCCCGTCGCGCCGAAACAGGACGACACGCTCACCGTCTCGGGCACCGTCACCAACAACGGCGGTTCGACCGTCTCCGACGCGCACGTCGGCCTACGGGTGGGCGGCCAGCTCAACAGCCGGGTCGACGCCGACGAGATCGGCAGCCGCGCCGCCTTCTCGCCCGGCAGCGACGGCTCCGAGATCGGCAATCACACCCAGAAGATCGACCGGCTCCCCCCGGGGGCCGGCCGCGAGTTCAGCATCTCGCTGCCGGCGAAGGACCTGGACCTGAGTAAGGACGGGGTCTACCAGCTGGGCGTCTCCTTGTCCGGGCACACCGCGGACCAGGGGTCCGAGCGGGTGCTGGGCATCGGCCGGACCCTGCTCCCCTGGCAGCCCTCCGGGATCGAGGGCAAGAAGACGCAGCTCACCTTCCTGTGGCCGCTGATCTCCGCGACCCACCTGACGGCCCGTACCGAGTCCGACCAGCAGCAGACGCCGATCTTCCCCAATGACGACCTGGCCGCGGAGCTGGCGCCGGGCGGGCGGCTGCAGCAGCTGGTGGCCCTGGGCAAGGGCCTGCACATCACCTGGGTGATCGACCCGGACCTGCTGGCCACGGTCGAGGCCATGACCAAGGCGTACCGGGTGGGCGGGCCGGACGGGAAGAACACCCCGGGCCGGGGCCAGGCGGTCGCCAAGCAGTGGCTCAGCCAGCTGCAGACCGCCGTCGCCGGCGACCAGGTGGTGGCCCTGCCCTTCGGCGACCCGGACCTCGCGTCGCTGGCCCACCACGGCAAGGACGTCTCGGGCTCCCTGAGCCACCTGCAGTCGGCCACGGAGCTCGCCTCGACGACCGTGGACACAATCCTCGGCGTGAAGCCGCGCACGGACTTCGCGTGGCCCGTCGACGGCGCCGTCGACTCGTCGGTCATCGACGTCGCCACCTCGGCCGGCTCCCACAACGTCATCGCCCGCAGCGACAGCTTCCGCGACCACACGTCGTACACGCCCACCGCGGCCCGCCAGATCGGCAGCGGCAACACGGCCGTCGTGGCGGACGCCCGGATGTCCACCGGCTTCCAGGGCGACCTCGTCCGCGCCGGTGAGTACTCGCTCGCCGTGCAGCGGTTCGCCGCCCAGAGCCTCCTGGTGAACCGGCAGGCGCCGGACAACGAGCGCAGCATCGTCGTGGCGCCGCAGCGCATGCCGACCGCGAGCCAGGCCCAGGCGATGGCCGCGGCGGTCGCCGGCCTCTCGGACGGCCGCTGGACGCAGCCGCTCAACCTGGGCGACGCGGCCGCGGCCAAGCCGGACCCGGACGCGAACCAGCAGGTGCCCGGCTCCGGCTCGTACCCCGACCGGCTGCGCGAGCAGGAGCTGACGACCAAGGCCTTCCAGGAGATCCAGAAGACCCAGGCGACCCTGGACGGCTTCAAGGTCATCCTGACCTCGCAGGACCGCGTGGTGACCCCCTTCGGCAGCGCGATCATGCGGGAAATGTCGACCTCCTGGCGCGGCGACCCCAAGGGGGCCGCCGAGTTCCGGGAATCCGTGCAGTCCTATCTGTACGGGCTCACCCGCCGGGTGGAGCTGATCAAGAAGTCCGACGTGACCCTGTCCGGGCGCAGCGCGACGATCCCGATGACGGTCCACAACGGCCTGCTGCAGGGGATCGAGGGGCTCCACCTGGTGCTGGAGTCCAGCCAGACGAACCGCCTGCAGATCGACCGGTCCCAGCCGGTCAAGATCAACGGCGGCCAGAACCAGTCGGTGAAGTTCGAGACGCGGGCCAATGCCAACGGCCCGGTGCGGGTGACGGCCCGGCTGTACACAGACGAGGGCCAGCCCTACGGCGACCCGGTCGTCTTTACTGTGCATGTCACGTCCATCACCCCTATGGTTCTCCTCGTCATCGCCGGAGGGGTACTCCTGCTGGTCCTCGCGGGGCTGCGCATCTACATCAAGCGGAAGCGGTCCGCCGCCCGTACGACCGACGGTGGCACGGACGGCGACGGGCCGGGCAACGGTGGCCCGGACGACGACCGGCCGGGGCAGCAGCCGGGTGACCCGGCCCCGGACACCGGATCGCATGACACGGAGCCGTCCGGCTCGGGTGAGAAAGTGGAACGTTGACGCGTAGTGGGGCCGGCCGGCCGCGGACGATGAGGTGGGGTTAGCGATGAACGCGCCGTACGACGGTGACCGCGGGCAGGGCGCGGGTGGTGAGCAGCGGGGCCAGTACCCGCCGCCCCCGCCCGCCCCCGGCACGCCCCGCCAGGGCCCGTACGCCCGGGACCCCTACCTGCGGGACGCCTACGCCTCCGAGCCCTACCCCGGCCACGACCCGGCCGCCCAGGACCCGGTGAGCGACGCGCTGTACGACCAGGCCGCGCCCCCGGCGCCGCCCGGCACGTACCGCAACACCTACCAGCCGCAGCAGGGCCCCGGCACCGGCTCCCACCCGTGGCCGCCGGCCACCGGGCGGCCCGAGGGCGCGAACGGCTTCCCGGCCTCCGGTGACGCCGACGCCACGCAGCCGTTCGCGGCCGTGGACGGCTTCGCCGACCGGCCGGGGGAGGGCGGTCCCCAGCGGGACGCGTTCGCCCACCTCTACCGCGACCAGCAGCAGCCCTACGAGCCGCCGCGGCCGCCGGGGCAGCAGATCCCGGCGCCCGGGCAGTACGGCTCCCCCGTGCCGCCGCCGAAGGTGCCGGCCGCCGAGCCCGCCGCGGAGCCGGAGCCCACGCCGGCCCCGCAGGCCAAGGGCGGCAAGGCCGCGAGCCTGCTGAAGTCGAGCGCGGTGATGGCCGCGGGCACGATGGTCTCCCGCATCCTGGGCTTCGGCCGCAACCTCGTGATGGCGGCGGCGATCGGCGTCAGCACGCTCAACGACGGCTACCAGGTCGCGAACACCCTGCCGACGATGATCTACATCCTCGTCGCCGGTGGCGCGCTCAACGCCGTCTTCATCCCGCAGCTGGTCCGCGCGATGAAGAACGACGAGGACGGCGGAGAGGCGTACGCCAACCGGCTGCTCACCCTCGTCGTCGTGCTGCTGGCGGGGGTCACCACCGTCTGTGTGCTGGGGGCCCCGCTCTTCATCCAGATGATGTCGCCGACCATCGCCGACGACCCCACCCAGATGGACGTGGCGGTCGCCTTCGCCCGTTACTGCGTGCCGACCATGTTCTTCATGGGCGTGCACGTCGTCATGGGACAGATCCTCAACGCCCGCGGGAAGTTCGGCGCGATGATGTGGACCCCGGTCCTCAACAACATCATCATCATCGCCACCTTCGGCTCCTTCATCTGGGCCTTCGGCCCCGCCTCCGGCACCCACATCACCGCGGCCACGATCACGCCCGAGGGCGTCCGCCTGCTCGGCATCGGCACACTGCTCGGCCTCGTCGTCCAGTCCCTGGCGATGCTTCCCTACCTGCGCGATGCCGGTTTCCGCATCAGGCCGCGCTTCGACTGGCGGGGGCAGGGCCTCGGCAAGGCCGCGGGCCTGGCGAAGTGGACGTTCTTCTTCGTCCTCGCTAACCAGGTCGGCCTGGTCGTCGTCACCCAGCTCGCCACCAAGGCGGGCGGGCTGGCGGCGAAGGCGGGTCACGACGGCACCGGTATCACCGCCTACAACTTCGCCCTGCAGCTCTGGCAGATGCCGCAGGCCATCATCACGGTCTCGGTGATGACCGCGGTGCTCCCCCGGATCTCCCGCGCCGCCCACGACGGCGACGCCTCCGCCGTCCGCGACGACCTCTCCCACGGTCTGCGCACCTCGGCCGTCGCCATCGTGCCGTGCGCCTTCGCCTTCCTGGCCCTGGGCGTCCCCATGTCGACCCTGATGTTCGGCAGCGGCTCCGGAACCTCCGCCGCCACCAACATCGGCTTCATCCTGATGGCCTTCGCCCTCGGTCTGATCCCGTACTCCGCGCAGTACGTGATCCTTCGCGGCTTCTACGCCTACGAGGACACGCGCACCCCCTTCTACAACACGGTGATCGTCGCGGCCGTCAACGCCGCCGCCTCCTTCGCCAGCTACCTCATCCTCCCCGCCCGCTGGGCCGTAGCCGGCATGGCCTTCTCCTACGGCCTCGGCTACGCCGTCGGCGTCGGTGTGGCATGGCGCAGGCTGCGTACCCGGCTCGGCGGCGACCTGGACGGCTCGCGCGTCATCCGGACGTACGCCCGCCTGGCCGGCGCGTGCGTGCCCGCAGCGCTCATCGGCGGGGCCGTGGCTTACGGGATCGGCGAGGTTCTCGGCAGGGGCGTGCTCGGTTCGCTCGCCTCTCTGATCGGTGGTGGTCTCATCCTGATCGCCGTCTTCTACGTCGCCGCGAAGCGGATGCGGATCGAGGAGCTGACGGCCATGGTCGGTATGGTCCGCGGGCGTCTCGGACGCTGACGGGAGCACAACCTTCGCCCGCCGCCGTGTGTCGTGCATAGCGCCGGACTGTGGGCACAATTGTCTTGGCCGTGGACAGCGTGCAACGGATGGGGAGGCAGGAACGACGGTGGCAGAACGGAGCACAGCTGCCGTCGACGTGGCAGGCAACAGCGGCGGTGAGCCGCTGACCGCCAAGGCGGGCAAGGCCACGGCCGACGGGGCGGAGGCCGCGATCAAGGCCGGCACCCAGAAGGACACCGGGCGCGCGGACGGCAAGAAGAAGGACGCCGAGAAGCCCGCGCGCGAGGACCGGACCCCGGAGCTGCACAGCGGCCACAAGCTCGCCAGAAGGTACCGCCTGGAGGAGTGCGTCACCCGTCTGGAGGGATTCAGCAGCTGGCGTGCCGTGGACGAGAAGCTCCGCCGCGCCGTGGGCGTCCACCTGCTGCCCGCCGACCACCCCCGCGCCCGCCCCGTCCTCGCCGCCGCCCGCTCCGCCGCCCTCCTCGGCGACCCGCGCTTCGTCCAGGTCCTCGACGCCGTCGAGGAGAACGACCTGGTCTACGTCGTCCACGAGTGGCTTCCCGACGCCACCGAGCTCACCAACGTCTTCGCCTCCGGCCCCATGGAGCCGCACGACGCCTACCAGCTCGTGAACCAGGTGTCCCAGGCCATGGCGGCCGCCCACCGCGAGGGCCTCGCGCACCTGCGCCTCCACCCCGGCTCCGTGCTGCGCACGGGCACCGGGCAGTACCGCATCCGCGGCCTCGCCGTCATGGCCGCCCTCCGGGGCATCACGTCCGACCGCCCCCAGCAGACCGACACCGAGGCCATCGGCGCGCTCCTCTACGCCGCGCTCACCCAGCGCTGGCCGTACGAGGACAGCGCCCACGGCCTGCCCGGCCTGCCCAAGGGGGTCGGCCTGATCGCCCCCGACCAGGTCCGCGCCGGCGTCCACCGCGGCCTGTCCGAGCTCGCCATGCGCGCGCTCGTCAACGACGGCTCCACCGCGTCACGGCAGGAGAAGCCGTGCACGACGCCGGAGGAGCTGTCCAAGGCCGTCGCAGCCATGCCGCGCATCCGGCCCCCGGAGCCGTCCTTCACCCCGCCGCCGGGGGGCTACCCGCGCCCGCACGCCTACGGTCAGCAGTCGCCGCACGGTGGCGGCGCCACGGGCCCCATGCCGGTGCCCCCGCCGCCTCCGCTGCAGGGCCGCACGGGCCGGGCGCTCAAGTGGAGCGTCGCCGCCTTGCTGATCGCCGCCCTGGGCCTGGCCAGCTGGCAGCTCGCGGACACCCTCCTCAAGGACGGGCAGGAGGACCGCCCGCAGATCTCCGACTCGACGAGCAACGACGACCGGAAGCCGACCGGCGACCCGGTGAAGATCGTCGACGCTCAGGAGTACGCCCCGGACGGAGCTCCGCAGGGCGCGGACCGGGTGAAGAACACCTACACGCAGAACGGCAGCCCCAAGGAAGTCTGGCGCTCGCGCACCTACAACGAAGGCCCCTCCCTGAAGAGCTACAAGGGCGGCGTCGGCATCATCTACGACCTCGGCACCAAGCAGCAGATCAGCGCCGCGGACATCAAGCTGCTCTACGGCGGCGACCACACCGAGGTCACGCTCTACGCGGCGAAGTCCCTTTCCGGCTCCGAGTCGCTGAAGTCGATGAAGAAGCTCAAGACCAAGCAGACGTCGACCGATTCGGTAAACCTCTCGCTGGAGAAGCTGCCCGAGACCCGTTACGTCCTCCTGTGGATCACCGCGGCGCCTTACTCTGGCGCTGACAGTGACACCTACGCCGGCGCCGGCTACAAGCAGGGCATCACCAACGTGAAGTTCACCGGCTGACGCGCAGGACGGACCTCAGGGGGAGGGCTCGACGGTGGACGACGTCATGCGTGACGGCCTGAGCGACGCCGATCTCCTCGCCCGGCACGTCGCCGGTGACCCCGACGCCTTCGGCGAGATCGTGCGCCGGCACCGTGACCGCCTCTGGGCCGTCGCCCTGCGCACCCTCGGCGACCGGGAAGAGGCCGCGGACGCCGTGCAGGACGCGCTCGTCTCCGCCTACCGCGCCGCCCACACCTTCCGCGGGCAGTCCGCCGTCACCACCTGGCTGCACCGCATCACCGTCAACGCCTGCCTGGACCGCGCCCGCAAGGCCGCCTCACGGCGTACGGCGCCCCTCGCCGAGACCGAACGGCTCGAGCAGCTCGTCGAGCCCCACGAGTCGGCTGCCGCACCGGCGGAGCGCGGGGACCTGCACCGGGAACTGCTGCAGGCGCTGTCCACCCTGCCTCCCGATCAGCGTGCGGCCCTCGTTCTGGTCGACATGCAGGGGTATCCCGTGGCCGAGGCGGCAGAGGTGCTCGACGTTCCCGTGGGCACGGTGAAGAGCCGTTGCGCACGGGGAAGGGCCCGACTGCTGCCGATCCTCACCCATCTGCGTCCCGGTGGCGGGGGTAGCCCACCGCCCGACGGGGGAAGGAACCGGACGCAAGGGGCGTCCGTCCCACCACCGGCAGGACAGAGCGACGCAGATCCAGTGAAGGGTGGAGGTGGGCGAGCGTGACTTCGATGACCGGCACGGATGGGCACCCGGAGGTCGCGGAGATCTCCGCGCTCACCGAGGGCGTGCTCTCGCCGGCGCGTACCGCGGATGTCCGGGAGCACCTGGCGGTCTGCGAGCTCTGCGAGGACGTCCGCAGCTCTCTGGACGAGATCCGCGGCGCGCTCGGCACGCTCCCCGGTCCGCCGCGGATGCCGGCGGACATCGCCGGCCGAATTGACGCCGCTCTCGCCGCAGAGGCACTCCTGGACTCGACCACGCCGCCATCGGGTGTCCGTGTGCCTGTCTCGGTTTCACGTGAAACCGAGGCGCGTGAAACCGAGCCCCCGGCTCGCAACGCCGTTTCACGTGAAACGCACGACGCCGTTTCACGTGAGACAGGGACCGCCCCCCGGAAGACCGCAGCACGCGAAACCGGTCGGCCTCGCCCCGCCACCGGCCCCGGCCGGCAGACGCCGGCGCCCCACGCACCCGGAAACAAGCGCGCCCGGCGGCGCTGGCCCGCGGTGCTGCTCGGAAGCGCCTGCGTCGCCGCCGCGATCGGCGTGGGCGGGATCTTCCTGCAGTCCGGCGGCACGGACAGCCCCACACAGACGCCCGCCAAGAGCCGCGAGAGCCATGCGACAGCGCCCGCCCTCGCCTCCGGCGATCTCACGGCACGAGTGCAGGAGCTTCTGAAGCCGTCGCCCTTCAGCGCCAACGAGTCCCGGGGGAAGACGGCCGAGAGCCCGGAGACCCCGCCCGGTACGACGCTCAGCGCTCCGAACGGCACTGCCCCGCTCTGTGTGCGGCAGGGCATCGGACGCTCGGAGCCGGCCCTGGTCTCCGAACCGGAGACCTATCAGGATGAGGACGCCTATCTCGTCGTGCTGCCGCACTCCGGAGACAGCACGCTCGTCGACGCCTATGTGGTCTCCGCCACCTGCGTCGACGCCGGAGGCACCACGCCGGGCAAGGTACTGCTGAACGAGACGCTGCCACGCGCCTGAGTCCTACCGGCCGCAGCAGGCGCCCATGGGAATGCCTGCCCCGTAGGATCCGTTGGGTGGGGTGAAACCCCTCAAGGACCCGAGACAGCAGTCGGCAGACAAGGAAGACTCCCGTGAGCGACGTCCGCAACGTGATCATCATCGGCTCCGGGCCCGCGGGCTACACGGCCGCGCTCTACACCGCCCGCGCCTCGCTGAAGCCGCTGGTCTTCGAGGGCGCCGTGACCGCCGGTGGTGCCCTGATGAACACCACCGATGTCGAGAACTTCCCCGGCTTCCGTGACGGGATCATGGGCCCGGACCTGATGGACAACATGCGGGCGCAGGCCGAGCGCTTCGGCGCCGAGCTGATCCCGGACGACATCGTCGCGGTCGACCTGAGCGAGGAGATCAAGACCGTCACGGACTCCGCCGGCACCGTCCACCGCGCCAAGGCCGTGATCGTCACGACCGGCTCGCAGCACCGCAAGCTCGGTCTGCCCCGTGAGGACGAGCTGTCGGGCCGGGGCGTCTCCTGGTGCGCCACCTGCGACGGCTTCTTCTTCAAGGACCAGGACATCGCCGTCATCGGCGGCGGCGACACCGCGATGGAGGAGGCCACCTTCCTCTCGCGCTTCGCCAAGTCCGTCACCGTCGTCCACCGCCGTGACACCCTGCGCGCCAGCAAGGCCATGCAGGAGCGCGCCTTCGCCGACCCGAAGATCTCCTTCGTGTGGGACAGCGAGGTCGCCGAGATCCACGGCGAGAACAAGCTCTCGGGCCTGACCCTGCGCAACCTCAAGACCGGCGAGACCTCCGAGCTGCCGGTGACCGGTCTGTTCATCGCGATCGGCCACGACCCGCGCACCGAGCTCTTCAAGGGCCAGCTGGAACTGGACGACGAGGGCTACCTCAAGGTGGAGGCCCCCTCGACCCGCACCAACCTGACCGGTGTGTTCGCCGCCGGCGACGTCGTGGACCACACCTACCGCCAGGCGATCACCGCCGCCGGTACGGGCTGCTCCGCGGCGCTGGACGCCGAGCGCTTCCTCGCCTCCCTCTCGGACAGCGAGCACGTCCGCGAGCCCGAGAAGACCGCCTGACCTGCCCCACCCCCCAACCCTCCCCACGTAAGAATTGAAGGAGACCTCCGTGGCTCTCAAGGCTGTGACCGACAAGACCTTCGACGAGGACGTCCTCAAGAGCGACAAGCCCGTTCTGGTGGACTTCTGGGCCGACTGGTGCGGCCCGTGCCGTCAGATCGCCCCCTCCCTGGAGGCCATCGCGGCCGAGCACGGCGACAAGATCGAGATCGTCAAGCTCAACATCGACCAGAACCCCGCCACCGCCGCGAAGTACGGCGTGATGTCGATCCCGACCCTCAACGTCTACCAGGGCGGCGAGGTCGTCCAGACGATCGTCGGCGCCAAGCCGAAGGCGGCCCTGGAGCGCGAGCTCGACAGCTTCCTCAGCGCGAAGTGAGGCAACCGAGCGCACTGCTCGGTTTCACGTGAAACGGGTCCGTCCCTTGAAGGGACGGACCCGTTCGCGTTCGCAGCAGCCCACTCACAGCGGCCGCAGCGCCGGCTCCTTCTGCACCGCGCCCAGCAGCCGGTCCAGCGCCAGCTCGACGTCTTCCTTCCAGGAGAGCGCCGTCCTGAGCTCCAGCCGCAGCCGCGGATAGCGAGGGTGCGGCCGCACGGTCTTGAAGCCGACGGCCAGCAGGTGGTCGGCCGGCAGCACACAGGCCGGCTCCTTCCAGCGCGCGTCGGCGAAGGCCTCGATGGCCTTGAACCCCCGCCGCAGGACGTCCTTGGCGACGGTCTGCACCATGACCCGGCCGAGGCCCTGCCCCTGGAAGCCGGGGGTCAGCCATGCCGTCATCAGCTGGACCGCGTCCGCGGCGACCGGGCTGGTGGAGAAGGCAGCCGAACGGGGGACATAGGCGGGCGGTGCGTAGAGCACAAAGCCCACCGGGACCTCGTCGACGTACACCACGCGACCGCACGATCCCCATTCCAGGAGGACGCCGGAGATCCAGGCCTCCTTCTCCAGCTCGGGCCGGCCCGCCTTCAGCGCGGCCTCACCGCTTACAGGGTCGAGTTCCCAGAAGACGCAGGAGCGACAGCGCTGGGGGAGGTCCGGGAGATTGTCCAGCGTGAGCGGTACGAGCCGACGCCCCATGGAGCCAATTCCTCACTTCCGTCGCGTGCCATACCCCGGGCGGCGCTCAGCGCGCTCCGCTCCCGTAGGAGGCTGCCGACGAATCCGCCGACTGCTCCCAGGCCGAAGCCTGTTGCCACCAGTCCGGTCCGGCCCACCCATCGCATGGCCCCGCCCCTCCGCGAACTGTGTCAACGTGGTTGCGCCATACCCCAACGCATCGTATCCGGGCAGGGGTTGAGCGAACAGCGCGACAAGGCAAAGGGCGGGTGGTGTTTCACGTGAAACACCACCCGCCCTTTGCCTTCGGACTCAGTCCTCCGTCGTTCGTCAGTCCTCGTCGTCGGCGGAGAGCTTCTGCTCCATGACCCGGCCCTCGCCCGGGGCGAGCGTGCCCAGGATGCGCTCCAGGTCCTCCATCGAGGCGAACTCGACGACGATCTTGCCCTTCTTCTGACCCAGGTCCACCTTCACCCGGGTCTCGAAGCGGTCCGACAGCCGGGTGGCCAGGTCGGTGAGCGCCGGGGAGACCCGGGCGCCCGCGCGGGGCCCCTTGGGCTTGGCCGAGCCCTTCGTCTCCCGCTTCAGCAGGGTCACGATCTCTTCCACGGAACGCACCGAGAGCCCCTCGGCCACAATGCGCCCGGCGAGCCGGATCTGCTCTTCAGGGTCCTCGACCGAAATCAGGGCCCGAGCATGTCCGGCCATCAGCACGCCGGCCGCAACCTTCTTCTGCACCTCGGGAGAGAGCTTGAGCAGCCGCAGCGTGTTGGACACCAGAGAACGCGACCGTCCGATGCGGTCCGCCAGCTCCTCATGGGTGCAGTTGAAGTCCTTGAGCAGCTGGTCGTACGCAGCGGCCTCTTCAAGGGGGTTCAGCTGTGCCCTGTGCAGGTTCTCCAGGAGTGCGTCCAGGAGAAGCTTGTCGTCCTCGGTCGCGCGAATGATGGCCGGGATGCTCTCCATGCCGACTTCCCGGCAGGCCCGCCAGCGACGCTCACCCATGATGAGCTCATAGCGCTCAGGACCCACCCGCCGGACGACCACCGGCTGCAGCAGCCCCACCTCACGGATGGAGTGGACCAGCTCATCGTGAGCATCCAGGCCGAAGTCCACCCGCGGCTGCCGCGGATTCGGTGTGATCGCATCCAGCGGCAGCTCAGCGAAGTACGCCCCGGCTCCCCGGATCCCCTCCGCCTCCGTTTCACGTGAAACGGCGACGTCCTTCACCGGCAGCGGGGTCACCTTGGCCGCCGCCACTCCTCGCTCCGGCGCGAGAACCGGCACCGCGGCGGGGGACGTCGCGCCCGGCCCCACGGCCGCACCGGCGCTCTCCGATGCCTTCGGCGCCGCTGGAATCAGGGCACCGAGCCCACGGCCCAGTCCTCTACGTCGATCGCTCACTGCAGCCCCTCCGACATGCTGTGCTGGTCTTGCTGTTGTTGACGGCCCACCAGGTGAGCCCTACTGCCGTCGTAACGTACGCCGACCCCCCGCAGCGCGATCTCCCGGGCTGCCTCCAGATAGGAGAGCGCTCCACTGGAACCCGGGTCGTACGTCAGCACCGTCTGCCCGTAGCTGGGCGCCTCGGAGATGCGGACGGACCGGGGAATGCTGGTCCGCAGCACCTCATGGCCGAAGTGGGTGCGCACCTCATCGGCCACCTGGGAGGCCAGCCGGGTCCGCCCGTCGTACATCGTCAGGAGGATCGTCGAGACGTGGAGCTTGGGGTTGAGGTGCCCTCGCACCAGCTCGACATTGCGCAGCAGCTGGCCGAGGCCCTCCAGGGCGTAGTACTCGCACTGGATGGGGATCAGCACCTCGGCGCCCGCGACCAGGGCGTTGACCGTCAGCAGGCCGAGCGAGGGCGGGCAGTCGATGAGGATGTAGTCCAGCGGCTGCTCATAGGCCTTGATCGCGCGGTCGAGCCGGCTCTCACGGGCGACGAGGGAGACCAGCTCGATCTCGGCACCCGCCAGGTCGATCGTGGCGGGCGCACAGAAGAGGCCCTCCACGTCGACGACCGGCTGCACCACGTCGGCGAGCTTCTTGCTGTCCACGAGGACGTCGTAGATCGACGGGACATCGGCGTGGTGGTCGATGCCCAGTGCCGTGGAGGCATTGCCCTGGGGGTCGAGGTCGATGACCAGGACACGGTTGCCGTGCAGGGCCAGGGAAGCCGCCAGGTTCACGGTCGTGGTGGTCTTGCCCACGCCGCCCTTCTGGTTGGCGACCACCATGACCCGGGTCTGCTCCGGCCGGGGCATCGGCCGCGGTGTTTCACGTGAAACCGAGCCGACGAGCTCATTCACGGGCAGCACCCCGGGATCAGCCGACGGTTCGGAGTCGGCGGGGCGGGGACCGGGGACCGGGTCGGCCATCGGCCCCGCGATATTAGCGTCGGACCGCAAGGATTCACTCTCCTCGACATCAGGCTCGCAATGGACAGAGCCTGCCATGCTTTCGGGGTTGTGAACCAGCGAGGCCCGTTCTCCTGTGGATGAATCCAGCATTCCTGTGGATACACCAGCGTCGCCGACCGCATCGGCGTGCTCGGCCGTCCGCCGGCCGCGCGGCACGGCCGCGCGGCCCCGGTCGATGATTCCCTGCAGCAAGGAGCGTCGTTTCACGTGAAACACGATGCAGCGGACGCTCTGCACCGCAGCGACGACACTCCGTTATGGATAGGTTTGGCAGGTTGTATGGAGCATTGCCCTGCTCCACCGGAGTGACCCCAGGACGAGTGATCTCAGCGCCGGCGGCGTGAGCGTCCCGCAGCCTTGGCCCGCTTGGCGGCGAAGCGCACACCACCCGGGCTCTCCCCCACCTCGACCCGGACCAGCGTGGACGGCGGGTCCACGATGCCCTGGCCGACCTGCAGGATCGAGGTCCGGACCACGCCGAGCTTGCTGAGTGCCGCACGCGCGCCCTTCAGCTCCTCCTCCGCGGTGTCGCCCTTGAGGGCGAGCATCTCGCCGTACGGTCGCAGCAGGGGCACGCCCCAACCCGCGAGCCGGTCCAGCGGAGCCACGGCCCGCGCGGTGACGACGTGCACCGGCTGCACCTTGCCGAGCATCTCCTCGGCGCGGCCACGGACGACCGTGACGTGGTCCAGGCCCAGCAGCTCGACGACCTCCTGCAGGAACGTCGTACGGCGCAGCAGGGGCTCCAGGAGGGTGATCTGGAGGTCTGGCCGGACCAGGGCCAGCGGGATTCCGGGCAGGCCGGCTCCGGAGCCCACGTCGCACACGGAGACGCCGTCCGGGACGGCCTCGGCGAGCACCGCGCAGTTCAGCAGGTGGCGTTCCCACAGCCGCGGAACCTCACGGGGACCGATGAGACCACGCCGTACGCCCGCGTCCGCGAGCACCTCGGCGTACCGAACGGCCTCCGGCAGGCGGTCACCGAATACCTCCCGTGCCTCCGGGGGCGCCGGGGGGAGCTCCGCTGCCTCATCCACGGGAAACCGTCCTTCCGTACGACGTCTCTCTGAGCATCACTGGGATTCAGAGTCTGAATATCAGGCTGACAAGGATCGGCCCCGCCTGCGAGCAGACGGGGCCGGACACACCTAGAAGTGGGATCGGGAGAGCCGGGGGGAACCGAGCGGGCAATCCGCTCGGTCCGGTCGGGCCGGGAGGACGGCTCAGGCGGGGAGGACGACGACGAAGCGCTGCGGCTCCTCGCCCTCGGACTCGCTGCGCAGACCGGCGGCGGCCACGGCGTCGTGGACGACCTTGCGCTCGAAGGGCGTCATCGGGTCCAGCTTGACCGCGCTGCCGGTGCTGCGGGCCTCGGCGGCCGCCTGGGCGCCGACCTTCGCCAGCTCCTCGCGCTTGCGGGCGCGGAAGCCGGCGATGTCCAGCATGAGGCGGCTGCGGTCGCCGGTCTCCCGGTTCACGGCCAGCCGGGTGAGCTCCTGGAGCGCCTCCAGCACCTCGCCGTCGCGGCCGACGAGCTTCTGCAGGTCACGGCTGGTCGAGTCGCTGATGATCGACACCGCGGCGCGGTCGGCCTCGACGTCCATGTCGATGTCGCCGTCGAGGTCGGCGATGTCGAGCAGACCCTCGAGGTAGTCGGCCGCGATCTCGCCCTCCTGCTCCAGGCGGGACAGGGTGTCGGTGCCCTCAGCGGCGACACCGCTGGTCTGGCGCTGCGTGTCCGTCACAGTGGACTCCTTCATCACTTCTTGGAGGGGTGCTTGGGCCGCTGCGGGCCGCTCTTGCGCTGCCCGGGCTTACCGCCCGCCTTGGCGTCCTTGGTGTCGCCTGCGGCCTTGGCGTCCGTCCCGGTCTCGCCCTGCTTCTTCTCCAGCGACGGCTTCTCCTCGGCCGCGGTGGAGGCGGTGGCGGCCGGCGTCGTGCCCGCGACCTGGCGCTTGGCCTTGGTCTGGCGCTTGGGCTGCTGACGCTTGGCGCGGGCGGCCTCGACGGCCTTGCGCGCCTCGACCTCGGCCGGGTCCTCCTTGAGCTTGCCCGCGGCCCGCAGGCGCTCCTGGCGCTGGTTGAAGGCGAGGCTGCCCGGGGTGGGGTTGCGGCGGATGACGAACATCTGCTGGCCCATGGTCCACACGTTGGTGGTCAGCCAGTACAGGAGCACACCCACGGGGACGTTGATGCCGATGACGGCGAAGATGACGGGGAAGACGTACATCATCATCTTCTGCTGCTGCATGAAGGGCGTCTTGACCGAGAGGTCGACGTTCTTCGTCATCAGCTGGCGCTGCGTGTAGAACTGCGACAGCGACATCAGGACGATCATGATGATCGTGACGACGCGGACGTCGGTCACCGTGGCGCCGAGGCTCTCCACCTTGGAGGCGGAGTCGAGGAACTTCACCGACAGCGGGGCGCCGAAGATGTGCGCCTGACGGGCGCTGGCCAGCAGCTCCTCGTTGATGAAGCCGACCGTCTTGCCCTGGGCGATGTGGTTCAGGACCTGGTACAGCGAGATGAAGAAGGGCGACTGGGCCAGGATCGGGAGACAGCTCGAGAGAGGGTTGGTGCCCGTCTCCTTGTAGAGCTTCATCATCTCTTCGGACTGGCGCTGCTTGTCGCTCTTGTAGCGCTCCTGGATCGCCTTCATCTTCGGCTGGAGCGCCTGCATGTTCCGCGTCGCCTTGATCTGCTTCACGAAGAGCGGGATCAGGCAGATGCGGATCAGGACCACGAGGGAGACGATGGACAGCCCCCACGCCCAGCCGCTGTTCTTGTCGAAGACAAGGCTGTACAGCGAGTGAAACTGGACGATGATCCAGGAAACTGCGTAATAGAGGGGACCGAGGATCGTGTCCACGAATCAGGCTCCTTGGGCGTTGGGCTGAGTCTCGGGCTGTGCGGCGGGCCCCGCGGCGGGGTGCCCGCCCAGTCGGCTCCTCAGCCGCTGGTGCCAGACCGGACGCTTCCGGGGAGGAACGTGGTCGACGCCACCGAGCGACCACGGATTGCAGCGCAGGATGCGCCAGGCCGTCAGCGCCGTTCCTTTGACCGCACCGTGCACGTCAATGGCCGTGTAGCCGTAGTGCGAGCACGACGGGTAGTACTTGCAGACCGGGCCCAGGAGCGGGCTGATGGTCCACTGGTAGAGCTTGATCAACCACAGCAGCGGATACTTCACCGTGCGCTCCCTCCCTGGCTCGGGCCAAGGTCCCGGGGGGTCTCCCTGGGGGGATCGGAACGGCGCGGCGCCCCTCCCAACAGCCGCTGCAGTGCGGTGTCAAGATCGCGAGCCAGCTCGTCGTGGTCCGCCTCGCCCGAGCCGGGCAGGGCCCGTACCACCACCAGGCTACCGGCGGGCAGCTGATCGAGCCGGTCACGCATCAGGTGGCGAAGCCTGCGCTTCACCAGATTGCGGACTACGGCGACGCCGACGGCCTTGCTGACGACGAAACCCGCACGCACCGGGGGAACACTCTCCCCAGGTGTGTGCGGGTCCGTTGTACCGCTACGGAGATGGACGACGAGGAGCGGGCGGCCCGCCCGGCGTCCTCGGCGTACCGCGGTCGCAAAGTCCTCGCGCCGCCTCAGACGATTGTCGTTAGGCAGCACGGCATGGACCTATTGGTCGTCAGGCTGCTCAGGCCGACAGGCGGGCGCGACCCTTGCCACGGCGGGACGCGAGAATCGCGCGGCCGGCACGGGTGCGCATGCGCAGGCGGAAGCCGTGGGTCTTCGCGCGACGGCGGTTGTTCGGCTGGAAGGTGCGCTTGCTCACTCGGGGGCTCCAGAAATGAATCGGTGGTGGCGGGACATCGCCTGGCTGTCACCGTGCGCCCACGAGAAGCTCGCAACGCCCGAGTGCACCGCTTCTTGACCGCGCACAGAATTCGACGCGATCTTTGCCCATCGGAGGCAGGCGGCAGCAGCCATCGACAACTCGACCTGGTCACGGTACGCGCGGCTACGCCATTCGGTCAAACCGGCAGCGCACCAGGGATACACCGTAGCCCGCCGCGGGCCGGTGGGACGACACGGCTCGCCCCATGGCACATTTGTACACACCCTGTGGACAACGACTTGAACCGCGCACCGCGGGCGGCCTACCGTGGCTGAACTCCGAATCCTTCCCGCCCGTCCCGAGAACCACACATTCGTGGGACTCACGGGGCGCCCCCAGTGACTGAGAGAGCGTGCCCTGTGGCTGACCTGCCTGCCGATCTTGCCGCAGTGTGGCCGCGCGTGCTCGACCAGCTCCTGGGCGAGGGCCGGGACAAGCGCGGCCAGGGCGTCGAGACCAAGGACGAGCACTGGATCAAGCGGTGCCAGCCGCTGGCCCTCGTCGCCGACACCGCCCTGCTGGCCGTGCCCAACGAATTCGCCAAGGGCGTACTCGAGGGCCGGCTCGCGCCGCTGGTCAGCGACGCGCTCAGCCGCGAGTGCGGCCGCCCGATCCGGATCGCGATCACCGTCGACGACTCCGCGGGCGAGCCTCCGGCCGAGCGCCCCCAGGCCCCGCAGCAGTCCCGCTACGAGGAGCCCACGGGCCGGGGCGGCGGCCAGGGCCGCGACGCCTACGAGTCCCGGGACGGCTACGAGAGCTTCGACAACGGCGCCTACGAGGGCCGCGAGAGCTACGGCCGCCAGGCCCCGTCCGACGACCTGCCGTCCGTGCGCCCCGCCTACCCGGACTACCAGCAGCAGCGCCCCGAGCCCGGTGCGTGGCCGCGCCACTCGGCCCCCTCGGGCCCCCCGGTGGCGTCCCCCGGTGACAGGGGCGACAGGAGTGACTACAGCTGGCAGCAGCAGCACCTCGGCGGCTTCGCTGAGAGCGAACGCGATCCGTACGCCTCGCAGCAGCGCTCCGGCGGCTACGAACCGCAGGGTTCCGACTACCGGACGCAGCCGTCCGAGCGCATGCCGTACGAGCAGCAGCGCCACGACATGCCGGGCCGCGACATGGCCGGCCGGGACATCCCGGGCCGGGGGCCGGAGAGCGGCCCGCGCGGCGGCGACCGGTCCGAGCGGCCCCCGTCCGGCGGCGCCCCCGGCCCGCTCGCGGCGAAGCCGTCCCCGGCCCCCGGCCCCGGCGAGCCGACCGCCCGCCTGAACCCGAAGTACCTCTTCGACACGTTCGTGATCGGCGCGTCCAACCGCTTCGCGCACGCCGCCGCGGTCGCGGTGGCCGAGGCGCCGGCGAAGGCGTACAACCCCCTCTTCATCTACGGCGAGTCGGGCCTGGGGAAGACCCACCTGCTGCACGCCATCGGGCACTACGCGCGCAGCCTCTACCCGGGCACGCGCGTGCGCTACGTGAGCTCCGAGGAGTTCACCAACGAGTTCATCAACTCCATCCGCGACGGCAAGGCGGACGCGTTCCGCAAGCGCTACCGCGACATGGACATCCTGCTGGTCGACGACATCCAGTTCCTCGCGAGCAAGGAGTCGACGCAGGAGGAGTTCTTCCACACCTTCAACACCCTCCACAACGCGAACAAGCAGATCGTGCTGTCCTCGGACCGGCCGCCCAAGCAGCTGGTGACGCTGGAGGACCGGCTGCGCAACCGCTTCGAGTGGGGCCTCATCACGGACGTCCAGCCGCCCGAGCTGGAGACCCGCATCGCGATCCTGCGCAAGAAGGCGGTCCAGGAGCAGCTGAACGCCCCGCCGGAGGTCCTGGAGTTCATCGCCTCCCGCATCTCGCGCAACATCCGCGAGCTGGAGGGCGCGCTGATCCGGGTGACGGCCTTCGCGAGCCTGAACCGGCAGCCCGTCGACCTGGGCCTGACCGAGATCGTCCTCAAGGACCTGATCCCGGGCGGCGAGGACGCCTCGCCGGAGATCACGGCGCCGGCCATCATGGCCGCCACCGCCGACTACTTCGGGCACACCGTCGAGGACCTGTGCGGAGCCTCGCGCAGCCGCGTGCTGGTGACGGCCCGGCAGATCGCCATGTACCTCTGCCGCGAGCTCACGGACCTGTCGCTGCCGAAGATCGGTGCGCAGTTCGGCGGGCGGGACCACACGACCGTCATGCACGCGGACCGGAAGATCCGTGCGCTGATGGCCGAGCGGCGCTCCATCTACAACCAGGTGACCGAGCTGACCAACCGCATCAAGAACGGCTGAGGACACCGCACAGGGCGTCCGAGGGCGCTCCGGGAGGCTTCCCGGAGCGCCCTTTTCGCGGTCCTAAGGCGGCCCTGAGACGGCCCTGAGTGCTCCTGAGGCGCTCCTGAGGGTGCCGCGGGGGCGGCTCGGGGGCGTTCCGGGGGCGTTCCGGGGAAGCCGGGCATCCACAGGCAGGGACAGCTCTGTTCGATTTCGTGCGCCGGACCCGGGGTTCTCCACAGATTCCCTGCCGACCGGCTGTCCACACCCTGTGGGCTGCGAAGTTGTCCATACGCCGTCCACAGCGCAGGCTGTTGATAGCCCATCAGGCGAGGTCACGGGCGTGTGGATTTGTGGCCGACGGTCTTCCACAGCCTGTGGACAGACTAATCACCCACAAGGCCCCCTCGGCGTTGTCCACCGGCCGCCCACAGGGGAGTGGATGTTGTACACAGTCTTTCCACACCCCTGTCCACTGTTCGGCAACGAAACGCCCGGCCTCACCGCACTGAGTGAAAGGCGTCACACCAAGGTGCCGGATTGGGCTGTGGGGAACCTGGGTAAAACTGGGGACAGCCCTGGGGAGAAGTGCGCCCCTCCTGTGCACCGGTTGTGCAGAACTTTCCGCGGTCCACAGCTCACCCTGCTTATCCACCGCCCCCGCCCACAGGCCCGGTGGACAAAAAAGTGGCGCTGACCTGGGCAAAGAGGGTTGTCCACCGTTTCCACAGGCCCTACTACTACGACCACAGAGATCAAGCTGGGAACTCGTTTCGAAGTGGGTCCTGTGCACAACTCGGCCGCGGGCCGCGCCACGCCCTCCGACCCGACTTGACCCCGAGTCGCACCAGCTGTCAGCGGCGTACGTCAGACTGGTCTCCGGCAAGCAGCCGACGAAGAAGCCAGCAGGGCGAGCCAGCAACAAGCAGGAGGCGGTTCCGGTGAAGATCCGGGTGGAGCGCGATGTACTCGCGGAGGCAGTGGCCTGGGCGGCCCGCAGCCTCCCGGCCCGTCCGCCGGTGCCCGTCCTCGCGGGCCTGCTGCTGAAGGCCGAGGACGGCTCCCTGAGCCTCTCCGGCTTCGACTACGAGGTCTCCGCCCGCGTCTCGGTCGACGCCGATGTGGAGGAGGACGGCACCGTCCTCGTCTCCGGCCGCCTCCTCGCCGACATCTGCCGCGCACTTCCCAACAGGCCTGTGGAAATCTCCACCGACGGTGTGCGCGTCACCGTGGTCTGCGGCTCTTCGCGATTCACACTCCACACCCTGCCTGTGGAGGAGTACCCGGCCCTGCCGCAGATGCCCACCGCCACGGGCACCGTCCCGGCCGAGGTCTTCGCCGCCGCTGCTGCCCAGGTCGCCATCGCCGCCGGCCGTGACGACACGCTGCCGGTGCTCACCGGTGTGCGCATCGAGATCGAGGGCGACACGGTCACCCTGGCCTCCACCGACCGCTACCGCTTCGCGGTCCGCGAGTTCATGTGGAAGCCCGAGACCCCGGACATCTCCGCGGTCGCCCTGGTCCCCGCCAAGACCCTGCTGGACACCGCCAAGTCCCTCAGCGGCGGCGACACGGTGGCGCTGGCCCTGTCCGGCTCCGGCGCGGGCGAGGGCCTGATCGGCTTCGAGGGCGCCGGCCGTCGCACGACCACGCGGCTGCTCGAGGGCGACCTGCCGAAGTACCGCACGCTCTTCCCCACCGAGTTCAACTCGGTCGCCGTCATCGAGACCGCGCCGTTTGTCGAGGCCGTCAAGCGCGTGGCGCTCGTCGCCGAGCGCAACACCCCGGTGCGGCTGAGCTTCGAGCAGGGAGTGCTGATCCTGGAGGCCGGCTCCAGCGACGATGCACAGGCTGTGGAGCGCGTCGACGCGCAGCTGGAGGGCGACGACATCTCGATCGCCTTCAACCCCGGCTTCCTGCTGGAGGGCCTGTCGGCGATCGACTCGCCGGTCGCCCAGCTGTCCTTCACGACGTCGACGAAGCCGGCGCTGCTGAGCGGCAAGCCGGCTGTGGACGCCGAGGCGGACGACGCGTACAAGTACCTGATCATGCCGGTTCGCCTGTCCGGCTGAGGATGACGGCGGAGGGCTCGCGGCCGGTCGTCTCGGCTGCGGGTCCTCTGTGGCCGGCTGAGCAGTCCTCCGCGCCCCTTCAGGGGCTCGCCCGGGCGGTCGCGCCCGCGCGGCGGAGCCGCAGACCGGCACCGCCCCGCGCCCCTTTCGGGGCCCGGCCCCGTCCTTTTGAGCGCCGTATCCCCACAGGTGTGCAGCGCCTCCCCGGCGTAGGCTCGGACCCAGGTACGAACCCACTCAAGGCATAGAGGATCACCCATGGAGCTCGGTCTCGTCGGTCTCGGCAAGATGGGCGGCAACATGCGCGAGCGCATCCGCCGCGCAGGTCACACCGTCATCGGATACGACCGCAACCCTGACCTCGCGGATGTCAGCAGCCTCAAGGAGCTGGTGGACTCCCTCCCGAGCCCGCGTGTCGTGTGGGTCATGGTCCCGGCCGGTGGCGCCACCCAGTCCACGATCGACGAGCTCGGCGAGCTGCTCTCCCCGGGCGACATCGTCGTCGACGGCGGCAACTCCCGCTGGACCGACGACGAGAAGCACGCCGAGGAGCTGGGTGCCAAGGGCATCGGCTTCGTGGACTGCGGCGTCTCCGGCGGTGTCTGGGGCCTGGAGAACGGCTACGCCCTGATGTACGGCGGCGACCCGGCGAACGTCGCGCGCGTCCAGCCGGTCTTCGACGCGCTGAAGCCCGAGGGCGACTTCGGTGCGGTGCACGCGGGCAAGGTCGGTGCCGGCCACTTCGCGAAGATGGTCCACAACGGCATCGAGTACGCCATGATGCAGGCCTACGCCGAGGGCTGGGAGCTGCTGGAGAAGGTCGACTCCGTCACCGACGTGCGCGAGGTCTTCCGCTCCTGGCAGGAGGGCACGGTCATCCGCTCCTGGCTGCTCGACCTGGCCGTCAACGCCCTCGACGAGGACGAGCACCTCGACAAGCTGCGCGGTTACGCCGCCGACTCGGGCGAGGGCCGCTGGACGGTCGAGGCCGCGATCGACAACGCCGTGCCGCTGCCCGCGATCACCGCGTCGCTCTTCGCGCGCTTCGCCTCCCGCCAGGACGACTCGCCGCAGATGAAGATGATCGCCGCCCTGCGCAACCAGTTCGGCGGCCACGCCGTCGAGAGCAAGTAACACCCCACACCACAGCAGCACCTGCAGTATCAGCAGTAACAGCGGAAGAGGTCGGCGCACCATGCATGTCACGCATCTGTCGCTGGCAGACTTCCGCTCGTACGCCCGGGCCGAGGTCTCCCTCGACCCGGGCGTCACGGCGTTCGTGGGCCCGAACGGCCAGGGGAAGACCAATCTCGTCGAGGCGATCGGCTATCTGGCCACCCTCGGCAGCCACCGGGTCTCCTCCGACGCCCCGCTGGTCCGGATGGGCGCCGAGCGCGCCGTCGTGCGGGCCGCGGTGGTCCAGGGCGAGCGGCAGCAGCTGATAGAGCTGGAGCTCAACCCCGGCCGCGCCAACCGCGCCCGGATCAATAGATCCTCCCAGGTCAGACCGCGTGACGTGCTCGGCATCGTGCGCACCGTGCTGTTCGCCCCCGAGGACCTGGCCCTCGTCAAGGGCGACCCCGGCGAGCGCCGCCGCTTCCTGGACGAGCTGATCACCGCGCGCACCCCGCGCATGGCGGGCGTCCGCTCCGACTACGAGCGGGTCCTCAAGCAGCGCAACACCCTGCTGAAGAGCGCGGCCATGGCCCGCCGCCACGGCGGCCGGGGCCTGGATTTGTCCACGCTCGACATCTGGGACCAGCACCTGGCCCAGGCCGGCGCCGAGCTGCTGGCCCGGCGGCTGGACCTGATCGCGGCCCTGCGCCCGCTGGCCGACAAGGCCTACGAGCAGCTGGCGCCCGGCGGCGGCCCGGTCGCCTTCGACTACCGCGGGCCCGCCGGCATCGAGGGCGCCCATACCCGCGAGGAGCTGTACGAGGCGCTGCTCGCGGCGCTCGCCGAGGCCCGCAAGCAGGAGATCGAGCGGGGCGTGACGCTGGTCGGCCCGCACCGCGACGACCTCCTCCTGCGGCTCGGGCAGCTGCCGGCCAAGGGGTACGCGAGCCACGGCGAGTCCTGGTCGTACGCGCTGGCGCTGCGCCTGGCCTCGTACGAGCTGCTGCGCTCCGAGGGCAACGAGCCGGTGCTCGTCCTGGACGACGTCTTCGCCGAGCTGGACGCCCGGCGCCGGGAGCGGCTGGCGGAGCTGGTGGCCCACGGCGAGCAGGTGCTGGTCACCGCCGCGGTGGACGACGACGTGCCGGAGGTCCTCACCGGGGCCCGGTACGCGGTCTCGGACGGCAAGGTCGAGCGCGTATGAGCACGCCGTCCGAGCACCCGAAGCCGCCCGAGCCCTCCGGCGTGGACCTGGCGCGGGTCGCGCTGCGGGCGGCCAAGGAGCAGGCGCGGGCGCGGGGCGCCGCGGCCCAGCAGAAGAAGCAGGTGCGCCGCGGCGGCGGGCTGCGCTCGGGTGCGCGCGCCGACGGCCGTGACCCGCTGCCGCTGGGCGCCGCCATCAACCGGCTGATCACCGAGCGGGGCTGGGAGAAGCCCGCGGCGGTGGGCGGGGTGATGGGCCGCTGGCCGCAGATCGTGGGCGACGCACTGGCCCTGCACTGCGCCCCGCAGAACTTCGACGAGGACTCCCACGTCCTGACGGTGCAGTGCGACTCGACGGCGTGGGCGACGCAGCTGCGCCTGCTGGCGCCTCAGCTCGTGGCGCGGCTCAACGACGACCTCGGGCACGGCACCGTACGGACGATCAAGGTGCTGGGCCCGGGCGGTCCCGGCCGGCGCTACGGGTCGCTGCGCGCCCCCGGCAGCACGGGCCCGGGCGACACGTACGGCTGATCGCGGAGCCCGCCGCCCGGCGGCGCGGGACACCGGTTGACTCGCGGGACGGGTGAGCCGGCGCTGAGACCCCGCTCACGGTAGCGGGCGGTTGACAGCCCGAAGCGCTGAGTGCCGCTGTGAGCCTCTCGGAGCCCGGGGGCGCATATAGGGAGTCGGCTGATGCCGGTTCAGGGCGGCACGTGCAGGCTCAGGCGCCGCCAAACCCCCATTCATGTCAGCGCTACCGGTAGACTGGTGGCAATCCCGCCGGCTTGCGGGACTCGTCGACCAACGCAGAACGACGCAGCCGCTCCTGCCTGCCTCGGGTGGGGTCTCCCCGCCGCAGCCGGGGATGGCCTGTGCTGTGCCAGAAAGGGCGCTTCGTGGCCGATTCCGGCAACCCCAACGAGAACACCACCCCTTCTACGGACGATGCGGTCGAGACCGCACCCGCGGGCGCACCGGGCGCCGCGTCCTACGACGCCAGCGCGATCACCGTCCTGGAGGGTCTGGACGCCGTCCGCAAGCGGCCCGGAATGTACATCGGCTCGACCGGTGAACGCGGCCTGCACCACCTCGTCCAAGAGGTGGTCGACAACTCCGTCGACGAGGCCATGGCCGGCCACGCGGACACCATTGACGTCACGATCCTCTCCGACGGCGGCGTGCGCGTCGTGGACAACGGCCGTGGCATCCCGGTCGGCATCGTGCCCTCCGAGGGCAAGCCCGCGGTCGAGGTCGTCCTGACCGTCCTGCACGCGGGCGGCAAGTTCGGCGGCGGCGGCTACGCCGTCTCCGGCGGTCTGCACGGCGTCGGCGTCTCGGTCGTCAACGCCCTGTCGACGCGCGTCGCGGTCGAGGTGAAGACCGACGGCTTCCGGTGGACCCAGGACTACAAGCTCGGCGTCCCGACGGCCCCGCTGCAGAAGAACGAGCCGACCGACGAGCACGGCACCTCGGTCACCTTCTGGGCCGACGGCGACATCTTCGAGACCACCGAGTACTCCTTCGAGACGCTCTCGCGGCGCTTCCAGGAGATGGCGTTCCTCAACAAGGGCCTCTCGATCTCGCTGACGGACGAGCGCCCGGCGCACGTGGACGAGGAGGGCAAGCCCCTCACCGTCCGCTACCACTACGAGGGCGGCATCTCCGACTTCGTCCGCTACCTCAACTCGCGCAAGGGCGAGGTCGTTCACCCCACGGTGATCGACTTCGAGGCCGAGGACAAGGAGCGGATGCTCTCCCTCGAGGTCGCGATGCAGTGGAACACCCAGTACACCGAGGGTGTCTACAGCTTCGCGAACACCATCCACACCCACGAGGGCGGTACGCACGAGGAGGGCTTCCGCGCGGCGCTCACCGGTCTGATCAACCGCTACGCGCGCGACAAGAAGCTGCTCCGCGAGAAGGACGACAACCTCACGGGCGACGACATCCGCGAGGGCCTGACGGCGATCATCTCCGTCAAGCTGGGCGAGCCGCAGTTCGAGGGCCAGACCAAGACCAAGCTGGGCAACACCGAGGCCAAGACCTTCGTGCAGAAGGTCGTCCACGAGCAGCTGACGGACTGGCTGGACCGTAATCCGAACGAGGCCGCGGACATCATCCGCAAGTCCATCCAGGCCGCCACCGCGCGCGTCGCGGCCCGCAAGGCGCGTGACCTCACCCGCCGCAAGGGCCTGCTGGAGACGGCGTCGCTGCCGGGCAAGCTCTCCGACTGCCAGTCGAACGAGCCGGCCAAGTGCGAGATCTTCATCGTCGAGGGTGACTCTGCCGGCGGCTCGGCCAAGTCCGGCCGGAACCCGCAGTACCAGGCGATCCTCCCGATCCGCGGCAAGATCCTCAACGTGGAGAAGGCCCGGATTGACAAGATCCTGCAGAACCAGGAGATCCAGGCGCTGATCTCCGCCTTCGGCACCGGCGTGCACGAGGACTTCGACATCGCGAAGCTCCGCTATCACAAGATCATCCTGATGGCGGACGCCGACGTCGACGGTCAGCACATCAACACCCTGCTGCTCACCTTCCTCTTCCGCTTTATGCGTCCGCTGGTCGAGGCCGGTCACGTCTACCTCTCCCGTCCCCCGCTCTACAAGATCAAGTGGGGCCGGGACGACTTCGAGTACGCCTACTCCGACCGCGAGCGCGACGCCCTGATCCAGCTCGGCCGGGAGAACGGCAAGCGGATCAAGGACGACTCGGTCCAGCGCTTCAAGGGTCTCGGTGAGATGAACGCCGAGGAGCTGCGCGTGACCACCATGGACGTCGACCACCGCGTCCTCGGCCAGGTCACCCTGGACGACGCCGCGCAGGCGGACGACCTGTTCTCGGTGCTCATGGGCGAGGACGTCGAGGCCCGGCGCTCCTTCATCCAGCGCAACGCCAAGGACGTCCGCTTCCTCGACATCTGAGCCTGTCGGCCCACCCCGAGACAGCCGCAGCGCGAAAGGACTTTGAACAGCAATGGCCGACGAAACCCCTGAGACCCCCACCGCTCCCGTGCCCGAGGTGACCCCCGAGGGCGCGCCCGCCCCGCTGGAGGGCGTGGGCATGCGCGTCGAGCCCGTCGGGCTCGAGACGGAGATGCAGCGCTCCTACCTCGACTACGCGATGAGCGTGATCGTCTCGCGTGCGCTCCCCGACGTCCGCGACGGCCTCAAGCCGGTGCACCGCCGCGTGCTCTACGCGATGTACGACGGCGGCTACCGCCCCGAGAAGGGCTTCTACAAGTGCGCCCGCGTCGTCGGTGACGTCATGGGTACGTACCACCCGCACGGTGACGCCTCCATCTACGACGCCCTGGTCCGCCTCGCCCAGCCCTGGGCCATGCGGATGCCGCTGGTGGACTCCAACGGCAACTTCGGCTCCCCGGGCAACGACCCGGCCGCCGCCATGCGCTACACCGAGTGCAAGATGGCGCCGCTGTCCATGGAGATGGTCCGGGACATCGACGAGGAGACCGTCGACTTCCAGGACAACTACGACGGCCGCAACCAGGAGCCGACGGTCCTGCCGTCGCGCTTCCCCAACCTGCTGGTGAACGGCTCCGCGGGCATCGCGGTCGGCATGGCCACCAACATCCCGCCGCACAACCTCCGCGAGGTCGCCGAGGGTGCCCAGTGGTTCCTGGCGAACCCGGAGGCGAGCTCCGAGGAACTGCTCGACGCGC
This sequence comes from Streptomyces roseoverticillatus, assembly GCF_000719265.1. Classification (GTDB taxonomy): domain Bacteria; phylum Actinomycetota; class Actinomycetes; order Streptomycetales; family Streptomycetaceae; genus Streptomyces; species Streptomyces roseoverticillatus. The sequence continues at coordinate 152,015 of NZ_JOFL01000011.1, forward strand.
TCATCGAGCGGATCAAGGGCCCCGACTTCCCGACCGGCGCCCTCGTGGTGGGCCGCAAGGGCATCGAGGAGGCCTACCGCACCGGCCGCGGCTCGATCACCATGCGCGCGGTCGTCGCGGTCGAGGAGATCCAGAACCGCCAGTGCCTGGTGGTCACCGAGCTCCCCTACCAGACCAACCCGGACAACCTCGCGCAGAAGATCGCCGACCTGGTGAAGGACGGCAAGGTCGGCGGCATCGCCGACGTCCGCGACGAGACCTCGTCCCGCACCGGCCAGCGCCTGGTGATCGTCCTCAAGCGGGACGCGGTCGCCAAGGTCGTGCTGAACAACCTCTACAAGCACACCGACCTGCAGACCAACTTCGGCGCCAACATGCTGGCCCTGGTCGACGGCGTGCCGCGCACCCTCTCCCTGGACGCGTTCATCCGCAACTGGGTGACGCACCAGATCGAGGTCATCGTCCGGCGCACCCGCTTCCGGCTGCGCAAGGCCGAGGAGCGCGCCCACATCCTGCGCGGCCTGCTCAAGGCCCTGGACGCCATCGACGAGGTCATCGCGCTCATCCGGCGCAGCGACACCGTCGACGTCGCCCGCGAGGGCCTGATGGGCCTGCTGCAGATCGACGAGATCCAGGCCAACGCGATCCTGGAGATGCAGCTGCGCCGGCTGGCCGCCCTGGAGCGCCGGAAGATCGTGGCGGAGCACGACGAGCTCCAGGCGAAGATCAACGAGTACAACGCGATCCTCGCCTCGCCCGAGCGCCAGCGCCAGATCATCAGCGAGGAACTCACGGCGATCGTCGAGAAGTTCGGCGAGGACCGGCGCTCGGCGCTGGTGCCCTTCGACGGCGACATGTCCATCGAGGACCTGATCGCCGAGGAGGACATCGTCGTCACGATCACCCGTGGCGGCTATGTGAAGCGCACCAAGACCGACGACTACCGCTCGCAGAAGCGCGGCGGCAAGGGCGTCCGGGGCACGAAGCTCAAGGAAGACGACATCGTCGACCACTTCTTCGTCTCCACCACCCACCACTGGCTGCTGTTCTTCACCAACAAGGGCCGGGTCTACCGCGCCAAGGCCTATGAGCTGCCGGACGCCGGTCGCGACGCCCGCGGCCAGCACGTGGCCAACCTGCTGGCCTTCCAGCCGGACGAGAAGATCGCCCAGATCCTCGCCGTCCGCGACTACGACGTCGCGCCTTACCTGGTGCTCGCCACCAAGTCGGGCCTGGTGAAGAAGACCTCGCTCAAGGACTACGACTCCCCGCGGTCCGGCGGCGTCATCGCCATCAACCTGCGCGAGACGGAGAGCGGCGCCGAGGACGAGCTGATCGGTGCCGAGCTGGTCTCCGCCGCGGACGACCTGCTGCTGATCAGCAAGAAGGCGCAGTCCATCCGGTTCACCGCTACGGATGAAGCCCTCCGCCCGATGGGCCGGGCCACGTCCGGCGTCAAGGGCATGAGCTTCCGCGAGGGCGACGAGCTGCTCTCCATGAGCGTCGTGCGGCCGGGGACGTACGTCTTCACCGCCACCGACGGCGGCTACGCGAAGCGGTCGAACGTGGACGAGTACCGCGTCCAGGGCCGCGGCGGCCTCGGTATCAAGGCGGCCAAGATCGTGGAGGATCGAGGCTCGCTGGTCGGTGCGCTGGTGGTCGAGGAGACCGACGAGATCCTTGCCATTACGCTCGGCGGCGGCGTGATCCGCACCCGGGTCAGCGAGGTCAGGGAAACGGGCCGTGACACCATGGGCGTCCAGCTGATCAACTTGGGCAAGCGCGATGCCGTCGTGGGCATCGCACGGAACGCCGAGGCCGGTCGCGAGGCTGAAGAGGTCGAGGAGTTGGCCGATGCAGCCGAGGGCGACGGGGCCCAGGGCGCCGAGGGCGCATCCGCCCCGGCAGGAAACACCGAGGAGTAAGTCGTGAGTCGAGCCACGGGCGCCGCGGCAAGCGGTGCAGGTGCCGAGCGCAGCACTACCGCCGCACCTGCTACCGATGAGGCCGGCGCCCGTGGCTCCGCCGCGGACGCCGACTCCCGAGGGGGGACGTTGACGGACACCCGAGAGCCGGAGCCGTACCACCCGCCGCAGGCCTACGAGCCTCCGGCCGGTTCGGCCGGTGCCAGGTCGGCCGGGTCGGATGACCCGGCCTCGGCCGGGCCGGCTGCCGGGTCCGGCGGTGCCGGTAAGCCGGCCAAGGGGGGCAAGCAGGCCAAGCCGGCCAAGGCGGAGAAGGCTGCGGGCTCCAAGACGGCGACTTCCGAAGACGTGAAGGCCGCCGGGGCCGGGAAGGCTGCATCCGTGGCAGACGAGGCTGAGAGCGCAAACGCCGGGGGCAACGGAGGCAAGCCCGTTGCGAAGAGCTCGGCGAAGGCCCCTTCGGCCGATCCGCGGAACGCCGTCAAGGCTCCGCCCCGGATCCCCGGTCAGGGCGGCTCCAAGCCCGCTGCGGGCGCTCTCACGAAGGGAGCCCCCAAGGGGCCCCAGGCGGCCCCGCAGGAGGCCGGGAAGCCCGGTGGGGCGGCCGGCTCCGTACCGGGCCCGGTAGCCCCGCAGGGCGCCGTGCCTCGCCCGGCAGGGCGCCCCGCGCCCCGTACGCGCACCGCGCGCCTGCGGGTGTCCAAGGCCGACCCGTGGTCGGTGATGAAGGTCAGCTTCCTGCTGTCGATCGCGCTGGGCATCTGCACGATCGTCGCGGCGGGCGTGCTGTGGGGCGTCATGGACGCCATGGGCGTCTTCTCGACCGTCGGCGGGACGATCAGCGACGCCACGACCTCCAGCGACGGCGGCGGCTTCGACCTGCAGTCGTTCCTGTCGCTGCCCCGGGTGCTCCTCTTCACCTCGGTCATCGCGGTGATCAACGTGGTCCTGGCGACCGCGCTGGCCACCCTGGGGGCCTTCGTCTACAACCTCTCGGCGGGCTTCGTGGGCGGCGTGGAGCTGACCCTCGCCGAGGACGAATAGCCGTGCGCGGGGGCCCGGCCGGACAGGATTTTGGGACTGGGCCCCAAGTGCGCTAATCTTTCGGTGTCGCGCGGGGCTATAGCTCAGACGGTTAGAGCGCTTCCCTGATAAGGAAGAGGCCACAGGTTCAAGTCCTGTTAGCCCCACCGCACGATCGGCCCGGACGGAGATTTCTCCGTCCGGGCCGATCTGTTTTCCCCAGGTGGGGAGTTGGGCCCGCGACCGGACGGCGGACCGGGTGCCGCACAGGTCACCGATCGGTATCGGCCGGTGTGTATCATCGGCCACCAGAGGTCCCCTTACGTCAAGGAAAGACGAGGTCGCGCGGTGAAGAAGCTCCTCCTGGTCGCACTGGCCGCCATCGGCGGGCTCCTCGTGTACCGCCAGATCCAGGCGGATCGCGCCGAGCAGGACCTGTGGACGGAGGCGACCGACTCCGTGCCCGCAGGTTCCGGTGTGTGAGACAAACGAGTCCTGAGCAGGGCCCCGGCCGACACGGCCGGGGCCCTGCTGTTTTCGTACGCAAATGATTCATTTGCGAGAGCAACCTAGGTGGCGCTGAGCGCCCAGATGCCGATTCCCAGGCAGAGCAGCGCGACGATCAGCACGGGCACGGCCACCTTCGCGGGCGGGCCGGGCCGCCGCGAGGGCTGCGGTCCGGGCGGCTGAACGGGCTGCGCCACGGGCCGCGGCGCCGTGTACACGCGCGTGGGCGGCGCGGCCGGCGGCTGCGGTGTGTGCGGTGCCTGCGGCGCCGGGGGCGGCGGATAGGCCGGCAGGGGCGGCGGCACCGGTGCGGCCGGTCGCTGCGGGCCGTCCGGGCCGAACCCCGCGGGCAGCGGCCCGAGCTGGTCGAAGACCTCGATGGGCTCCTCGTCCGCGCCGGACGCGCCCAGCATCTCCACGGCCTCGGCGAGCGCCTTGCGCGCGCCCGTGGCCGTACGGAAGCGCAGCCCCGGATCGGGCTGCAGGAGGCCCGCGATGACGTGCCAGAGGGGCTCGGGGACCTCTTCCGGGGCGCCGGGCGTGCCGTGCTCGGTGAAGCGCTCCACGAGCGCCTCGGCGTCGGGCTTGCGGCCGGTGAGGAGATACAGCGCGGTGAGGCCGACGGCGTAGAGGTCGGCGGGGAAGTCCGGCTCGTCGCCCAGCATTTGCTCCGGCGCGAAATAACCGGGTGTGCCCATCACGTAGTTGGCGTCCGTCAGCCGGGGCTCGCCCTTGCGCATGGCGATGCCGAAGTCGGAGAGCCGGACGTGGGGCCGGCCGGTGCCGGTCGCCTCCAGGAGGACGTTCGCGGGCTTGATGTCCCGGTGCACCACGCCTTCGGCGTGCACCGCAGCGAGCCCGGACAGCAACTGGTCCAGCAGGACGCACACGTAGTGCGGTGGCAGGGGCCCGTAGTCGCCGATGAGATGGGCGAGGGAGCCGCCGCCCACCACGTCCATGGTGAACAGCACCTTGTCGTCGTCGGCGGCCCAGCTCATCGGCGCGACCACGTGCGGGTGGTCGATCCGTAAGCCCTGCTCGCGGACGAACCTCAGCAGGGTGTGGGCGTCGCTCTGCTGGAGGACCTTGGCCGCCACGTAGCGGCGCCGGCGCCGGTCCCAGGCGCGCCAGACCGCCCCCACCCCGCCCCGGCCGATCGGGTCCACCAGCTCGTAGCGCCCGGCGAAGAGCTCACCCATCGCGTGCGCGCGGTCAGCTCTGGTGGGCCTCGTAGTGCGCGACCGCCTCGGCGGTCCGCCCGGCGCCGTACACCCGCAGGAACTCGGCGAGTTCGGGGTGGGTGGGGGCGAGGCTCTGCGCGGCCTCGATGATGTCGCCCGCGCCGGCGACGGAGCGCAGCAGGGACTGGATCTCGCGGACCACCCGGCGCACGGTCGGCGCGCCGCTGCTCGCCGTCGTCTGCGTGGAGTTGAGGACGGAGCCGCCCGAGCTCTTCTTGACCTCCTCCATCCGGTCGGCGGCCTCGGCGGCGCTCACGGTGCCGTCGGCGACCTGGCGGGAGAGCTCCTGCAGCGCCTGGACCCGCTGGACGACCGCGGGGTTGCCGATCTTCGCGCGCTGGCCGCTCATCAGCTGGGAGAGCATGGGGGCCGACAAGCCGAGTACGGAGGCGAGCCGGGCCTGGTTGAGGCCGAGGTCGTCGATGAGGCGGCGGAAGAGCGCCCCCAGGGGCTCTCCGTACCAGCTCCGCTGCAGCTCCCGTGCGCGGGCGGTGGCTTCCTGCTGTGCTGCGTCCATCTCGCTCTCCCCTTCGCTTCGCTGCAGCGAATCTTGCGGTGCATCCTACGGAGAGTGCTGGTCCGCGGCGATACCCGGTCGGAAAACACCGTGGGCACCGGGTAGTCTGGTCGGCGACGGGGCCTTAGCTCAGTTGGTAGAGCGCTGTCTTTGCATGGCAGATGTCAGGGGTTCGACTCCCCTAGGCTCCACAAGAAATCCCCTCCGACCTGCGGAAACGTAGACCGGAGGGGTTTTTTCGTGCCGCTGTCGCCCGGCCGCGGGGCCCGGGTGCCGCGCGCCTCAGCCGTCCAGCAGCCCGGCGCGGCGGGCGTAGCTTCCCGCCTGGAAACGACTCTGGGCGCCGAGCTCGGCGAGCAGTTCGGTGACGTGGCGCCGGTAGGTGGTGACGGACATGGCGAGCCGGCGGGCCGCCATGCCGTCCTTCATGCCGGACTCCAGCAGTTCGAGGACGGACCGGCGCAGTTCGTCCTTGGCGCATCCGTCGCCGGGCGTGCCGGTGAAGGGCCGCGCGGACTCCCAGGCGCTCTCCCAGGACCGGTAGAGGAAGCGCACGAGCGAGGGGTCCCGGACGGCGAGCGCGCCCTTGCCGTCGCCGGAGGAGCTGCCGTGGTCGGCGAGGACGGCGGTGCCGGCGTCGAAGAAGAGGACCCGGTCGGGCACGTGGGCGGTGGTGCGGACCTGGGCGCCGAGCGCCACCATCCGGCCCAGGTGCCGCCGCACGTGGGCGTGGGTGAGGACGGAGTGGGGGTAGAGGGTCCGCACGAGCACGCCGCGGCCGATCACTTCGGTGGTGCGCTGCAGCCCTTCCTCCAGGGTCGCGGGGGCCGGCACGTCGGGGTGGGCGGCGGCGACCTCCGTGCGGGCGGCGGCGGAGAGGCGTTCTAGGGCGGAGCGGACGGCGTCGGGGAGGGTCAGGTACTCGATGGGCGTCCGGGTGAAGTGGCCGTGCCAGGATTCCTCGAACACCGGCTTCATGGCCAGCACATGACTGCTCATCCGCTCGGACTCGCGGTGCAGCTGCTGGATCCGCGCCTCGATGGGGCCGGTCACGTGGGTGACGGCGGCATCGGGGCTGCGGGCGGCGTACGCGGTGTCGCGGCCGGCGGGGCGCTCCCCGGGGGACCCGTCGGGCCCCTCCTCGGCGGGGCGCAGCAGGTGCAGCCGGGTGAGGTCGTCCACGGCGGCGCTGACGTCGGCGCCCGGCACGGCTAAGCGGCGGGCGGCCGCCTTCGGCCGGAGCCTGCCCTGTTCGAGCGCCATGCGGTAGAGCAGCACATGGAGGTCACCGAGAGGCGAGAGCGTCGGCGCCTCCGTAGCGAATTCATCCATTTTCTCTCATTCGTTGGCCTGGTGGGGGTGCGCCCCAGGGCTGAGCCCGGCTCTGCCCGACCGCCCGGGCAGTGCCGAGTGGGCCGGCGAGAAAGAAATACAGCGGCCGAAGGCCGGGCGGCCGCCCATGGAAACGAAGGCGAGGTCGCGGTGTGACCCCTTCGATCAGCCTTCTCAGACTCTACCGGCGGCTTTTCCGAAAAGGAATGGGAATATCCTGCGGTCACCATCGGCAATCTTTGAGTAGCAGACTCCGCTTTTGCGCAGGTTCGAATGCCGGGCTTGAATGCCGGGTTCGAATGCCGGGCTCGCAAAAAATGCGTCCGCGCCGGGCCCGGAGGCTCGGCGCGGACGCGTGGGGCGTAGCCGGCCCGAGGCCGGCTAGAACGGACGGTCGCGGGGGCCGTCGTTGTTGTCGGGAGAGGACTCCGCTTCGGCCTGCTTGGCCTGGACCTCCGGGTCGAGCGGTGAGGACGCGCTCTCGGGGCCCGTGCCGTCGACCGACGTCAGCGGGGGCCGGTCCTGGACCTCCGTGGCCTCGGGCGGTTCGACGAGCCAGTCCGGATTGGCCTGCTTGTCCCACCACTTCCAGGCCGCGTACGCCCCGCCGGCGAGCAGGGCGGCCACCGCGAGTCGGCGGAGCGCCCGACCCGCCCGGCACCGCCGGTCGCGCCGGCCGATCAGCTTCTCGATCTCTTTCGGGCTCACCTGCCCGCGCAGCGCGGCGAGGGCGGCGGCGCTCCGGGCGACGGCCTCGTCCCGGACCGGCTCGACGGCCGTGCGGGCGCGCACGGCGGCCTGGTCGATCTTCGGGGGCAGGGCGCCGCGGGCGTGCTCGATCCGGGGATGGAGATGTGCGTCGTACTGCGAGCGGGCCTGGTGCGCGGCCTGGTGCGCGGCTTCCGCGACCTTGGGGGCCAGCCGCGTCCGGGCCTCATGCGCGTAGTGCACGGCGGTGTCCTTGGCCGTGCCGGCGTACGGCGCCACCACTTCCGCGGCGTGCCGGACACTGTCCTTCGCCGAGCTGGTCGCGGCGCGCACGCTGTCCTTGCGGGTCACGAGATCCTCCTCCTCGGTGGCGTATGTTTTGTCGCCTTTCCACCCAGTGAAAAATCATGCCTGCGCACGGGCGGTCCGGCATGTGCGAGCGTGCATCCGGGTCAAGGGGAAGTGAGCGTGGGGTGAAGGGACGGTGAGCCCCGCTCGACCATGCCACGGTTTCGCGCGGCGCGCGGGCGTTTGTCCGCTACTCGACGCCAACCCGTACGTGCGAGGATCGTTAGCCGTCAGTGCAGACTAGGGAAGGTAGACCGTGGCCGAGCAGCTTTACGCCACCCTGAAGACCAACCAGGGCGACATCGAGATCCGGCTCTTCCCGGACCACGCCCCGAAGACGGTCAAGAACTTCGTGGAGCTCGCGAAGGGCGAGCGCGCGTGGATCAACCCGGAGACGGGTCAGAAGACCACGGACAAGCTGTACGACGGCACGGTCTTCCACCGCGTCATCGAGGGCTTCATGATCCAGGGCGGTGACCCGCTGGGCAACGGCACCGGCGGCCCCGGCTACAAGTTCGCGGACGAGTTCCACCCCGACCTGGCCTTCACCAGGCCCTACCTGCTGGCCATGGCCAACGCCGGCCCGGGCACCAACGGCTCGCAGTTCTTCATCACCGTCTCGCCCACCACGTGGCTGACCGGCAAGCACACCATCTTCGGCGAGGTCGCCGACGAAGCCTCGAGGAAGGTCGTGGACGCCGTCGCCTCCACCGACACCAACCCGCGCACCGACCGCCCGGTGAACGACGTGGTCATCGAGTCGGTCGTCGTCGAGGCCCGCTGACGGCGGGGCGGTCACGGCAGGGCGTCACCCCGTACACCCTTCCGCGCCCTCCTTCCCGCTCTTTCACTCTCCTTCACCCGCCCTCGTCCACCCGAGGGAACCCGGCGCCCCGCTCGTCCGTATGACGGGCGGGGCCGCGCGTCCCGGACAGGCCCGCCCACCACCGGCGCAAGGGGAACGCATGAACGACCAGGCCGTCGGCTGCTACCGGCATCCCGACCGGGAGACCGGCATCCGCTGCACCCGCTGCGAGCGGCCGATCTGCCCGGAGTGCATGGTGAGCGCATCCGTCGGGTTCCAGTGCCCGGCCTGCGTCGCCGGCGACTCCGGTACGGGACACCGGCCGCAGGCCACCGCGCCGCGCACCATCGCGGGCGGTGCGCAGGTCGCCGACCCCCGGCTGGTGACCAAGGTCCTGCTCGCGGTCAACGTCGCCCTGTGGATCGCGGTCATGGCCACCGGCGACGGCCTGCTCGACGAAATGGAGCTGTTCGGCCGCGCCGTGCTCGCCGGCGAGCCGCAGGGCGTCGCGGAGGGGCAGTGGTACCGCCTGGTGACCGCGATGTTCCTGCACCAGGCGCCGATGCACATCGCCTTCAACATGCTGTCGCTGTGGTGGATCGGCCCGCCGCTGGAAGCGGCCCTGGGCCGCGCCCGCTACCTCGCCCTGTACCTGCTGTCGGGCCTCGGCGGCTCCGCGCTCACCTTCGTCGTCGCGGACCCGCGCCAGCCCTCGCTCGGCGCGTCCGGCGCGATCTTCGGGCTGCTGGGCGCCACGGCGGTGATCATGCGACGGCGGGGCTACGACATGCGCCCGGTCGCGGCCCTGCTCGTGCTCAACCTGATCTTCACGTTCACGTGGCACAACATCGCCTGGGAGGCCCACATCGGCGGGCTGGTCGTGGGCGCGGCCGTCGCGTACGGGATGGTGCACGCGCCGCGGGAGAAGCGTGCGCTCGTCCAGGGGCTCACCTGCGGCGTGACGCTGGCGGTGATCGTCGCGGCGGTGATCGTGCGGGCGGCGACGCTGCCGGAACTCGTCGGATTCTCCGGCTGACCGGGTCCGGCCGGGGCTTTCCCCGGCCCGGACCCCCGGCCGACCCGCAGGTTTGTCCACAGCGCGTACAGAATGTTGTGCACGCTGTGGGGAACGCGTGTCCGTACTCGCACAGAGCTGCGTTTTCGCTGGTGGGCGGGGCCGCCAAGCGGCCCCCCGCGCTTGTGATCAGTCACACCGGCGTCAACGCCGGGGAAGTTATCCACAGATCTTCTGAGTTTTTCCCCACTGTGGACGAGGGTGTGGATAACTCCCCGGAAGGCTCCCCGGAGGACTTGCTACTTCCACTGCGTGGAGACCACGAACCCCGCCGCGATGAAGCCGAAACCGACCACGATGTTCCAGTTGTGGAGCGATTCGATGGGCATGTCTCCGCTGGTCACATAGAAGATGACGATCCAGGCCAGCCCGATCAGGAACATCGCGAGCATCAGCGGCGCCACCCAGCCCCGCCCACTGCTCAGCTTGATGGTCTGCTGCTTCGCCGGCGGCGGCGTGAAGTCGTCCTTCTTGCGGATCCGTGACTTCGGCACGAGGAACTCTCCTGTCGATGCGCTGCGTGACCGCGCTGGGGCTGCATGGGGCGGGACAAAGGGCTGGTCCGGGGCGGTGGGCGGCGGGAACGCCACCTTGCCCCGGGCGTCCGTTAGCGTAGTGCTTCCGTGGCGCCGGAGAGGATAAGGGTACGTTGAGTAATTCTGCGGACTCCACCAGCAGGCCTTCCCGGCGCTTCAAGCCCGTCCGGCTGCTCACCGGAGGCGTGTTCGCGCTCGCCGGCCTCATTTTCTGGACGAGCTTCAATACCGCCCACGGCACCGACATCCGCACCGACGACTCCATGCTGCGGCTCTCCGACCTCATCCAGGAGCGCAGCCGGAAGAACGCCGGCCTGGACGAGAGCGCCGCGGCCGTCCGCTCCCGGGTCGACACCCTCGCCGGGCGCGACAACGGCAACTCCGCCGCCCAGAAGAAGAAACTCGCCGACCTGGCGGCGGCCGCGGGCACCGCGAAGGTCAGCGGCCCGGGCCTGACCGTCACCCTCACCGACGCCCCGCCGAACGCCACGGCCAGGATCCCCGGCGTCCCGCAGCCGCAGCCCAACGACCTGGTCATCCATCAGCAGGACCTGCAGGCCGTCGTGAACGCCCTCTGGCAGGGCGGCGCCAAGGGCATCCAGGTCATGGACCAGCGGCTCATCTCCACCAGCGCGGTCCGCTGCGTCGGCAACACCCTGATCCTCCAGGGCCGCGTCTACTCCCCGCCGTACAAGGTGACGGCCGTCGGCGACCGCGGCGCGCTCCGCAAGGCGATCGACGCCTCCCCGTCGATCCAGAACTACCTCCAGTACGTCAACGCGTACGGGCTCGGCTGGAAAGTCGACCAGCACGAGGCGGTGACTCTTCCGGGCTACTCGGGCACAGTGGACCTCCACTACGCCAAGCCTTTGGCGTGACCCTCGTGGTCCGGGAGGGGGCCCGCGGTGAGGCCGAGGACCGTCGTCCGCACGCTCAGCGAACTGTGCGTCACCACCGGCGCCCTGCTGGTCCTCTTCGTCGTCTACGTCCTCTACTGGACGGGCGTGCGCGCCGACAGTGCCATGGACGAGGAGCTCGGCCGGCTCCAGGACCGCTGGTCGAGGGGGGCCGTGGGCGCGGCCGCCGCGCCGGGGGAGCCGGAGGCGGCACCGGAGCAGCAGCTGGGCGACACGCCGCCCGAGGAGGGCGCCCCGCCTGGCCAGCCGCCTGACAAGCCGGGAGACCCCTCCGCCTCCTCGCCGCAGCCGGGAGCGCCCTCCCGCACCCCGCCGCGCACGGACACCCCCGGCCAGGCGCCCCCCGCGGGAGCGGGCCCGCGGGCCGGCCGGGCCTTCGCCGTCATGTACGTCCCCCGCTTCGGCGCCGGCTGGGCCAAGCCCGTCCTCGAAGGAACCGGCACCGAGCTCCTCAAGAGGGGCCTCGGCCACTACGAGCGGACCGCCCGTCCCGGCGCGCCGGGCAACTTCGCGGTCGCCGGCCACCGCCGCACCTACGGCGACCCCTTCAAGGACCTCGACGAGCTGCGCGCGGGCGACGCGGTGGTGATCAACGACGGCACCACCTGGTTCACGTACCGCGTGGACGGCCGGCCGTACCGCACCCGCCCCGACGACACGGGCGTCATCGACCCCGTGCCCGCCGCCTCCGGCTACCGCACCCCCGGCCGCTACCTGACCCTCACCACCTGCGAACCGGAGTGGGGCCACAGCCACCGGCTGATCGTGTGGGCGCACCTGGACGCCACCTCGCCCGTCGCACAGGGCCGCCCCGGGGCTTTGTCCGCCTGACCCCCTCGGCACGCGCCCGCCCCTTAGTCTGGTGCTGCAATTTCGACTACGTCATCGGCAAGTGGGGACAGCATGTACGGCTGGATCTGGCGGCATCTGCCGGGCAACGCATGGGTGCGGGCACTGATCTCGCTGCTGCTCGTACTGGCGGTCGTCTACGTCCTCTTTCAGTACGTCTTCCCCTGGGCGGAACCGCTGCTGCCGTTCAACGACGTGACGGTCGACAACGGAATGGCGGTCAACCAGTGAGTGCGCGCATCCTCGTCGTGGACAACTACGACAGCTTCGTCTTCAACCTCGTCCAGTACCTCTACCAGCTCGGTGCCGAGTGCGAGGTGCGGCGCAACGACGAGGTCGAGCTCAGCCACGCGGAGGACGGCTTCGACGGCGTCCTGCTGTCTCCCGGGCCGGGCGCGCCCGAGCAGGCCGGTGTGTGCATCGACATGGTGCGGCACTGCGCCCAGCACGGCATCCCCGTCTTCGGCGTCTGCCTGGGCATGCAGTCCATGGCCGTCGCGTACGGCGGCGTGGTCGGCCGGGCGCCCGAGCTGCTGCATGGCAAGACGTCGCTGGTGACGCACGAGGGCGCGGGCGTCTTCCAGGGCCTCCCGTCGCCCTTCACCGCCACCCGCTACCACTCGCTGGCCGTCGAGCGGGAGAACTGGCCGGACGAGCTGGAGATCACCGCCTGGACGGAGTCGGGCATCGCCATGGGCTTGCGCCACCGCGACCTGCCGGTCGAGGGCGTGCAGTTCCACCCCGAGTCCGTGCTCACCGAGTGGGGCCACCGCATGCTCGCCAACTGGCTGGTCGCCTGCGGTGACGCCACGGCGGTGGAGCGGTCGGCGGGCCTGGCCCCGGTGGTGGGCAAGACCGGGGCGGCCGGGGCGTGACCACGCCCCCGCGGGTCGTATCGCAGCCGCTGCCGCCCGAGGACCGGGCGACGATGGAGCTGCGCAGGGTGGAGGTGCCGGCTCAGGCGGCGCACAGGCCCGTACGGACCGGGGGGCGTGCCGCGCGGAGGCACGCGGCCCGGCGGGCGCGCAGGGGCAGCCTGGGCGTGCTGCTGTGCCGGCTGACGGGCGAGCTGTTCATCACGGCCGGCCTCGTGCTGCTGCTCTTCGTCGCCTACCAGCTGTGGTGGACGAACATCCGCGCCCTCCAGCAGGCCGGCGGGGCCGCCCACCACTTGCAGAGCCGCTGGGACGAGGACGGCCAGGGCGCCGCCGACCGGGACGCGGGCGCGTTCTCGCCCGGCGAGGGCTTCGCGATCCTCTACATCCCGTCGCTGGACGTGAAGGCGCCCATCGCCGAGGGCGTCGGCAAGCAGAAGGTCCTCGACCGCGGCATGGTGGGCCATTACGGGGATGCCGCCCTCAAGACCGCGATGCCGTGGGACAAGCAGGGCAACTTCGCCCTCGCCGGCCACCGCAACACCCATGGCGAACCGTTCCGCTACGTCAACCGCCTGAAGCCCGGCGACAAGATCGTCGTGGAGACGCGGAGCGCCTTCTACACGTATGAGATGACGAGCCGTCTGGACCAGACGCCGCCGGCGAATGTCACGGTCATCGCCCCGGTGCCGGCCGGCTCGGGCTTCCGCGGCCCCGGCCGCTACATCACCCTCACCACCTGCACCCCCGAGTTCACCAGTACCTACCGCCTGATCGTGTGGGGCAAGATGGTCGACGAGCGGCCCCGGAGCAAGGGAAAGCCGGACGCGCTCGTCAACTAAAGACACGCGGGGAACAGTGAGCGGGGTACGAACGTCAGTGGCACGGACTGACCGGGGACGGGGGCGCCTCGCCGTCGCCGTGGGCGTCATCGGCGAACTGCTGATCACAGCGGGCCTGATCCTGGCCCTCTTCGTCGTCTACTCCCTGTGGTGGACGAACGTCCTCGCCGACCGCGAGGCGAAGCGTCAGAGTCACCAGGTGCGCGACCGCTGGGCGAAGGCCCCGTCCGGTCCCGGCGCCCTCGACACCAAGGACGGCATCGGCTTCCTGCACGTCCCCGCCATGAAGAACGGCGAGGTCCTGGTCAAGCGCGGTACGGGCACCGACGTCCTCAACGAGGGCGTCGCCGGCTTCTACACCTCCCCGGCCAAGGCCGCGATGCCGTGGGACAAGCAGGGCAACTTCACCCTGGCGGCCCACCGCGACGGGCACGGCGCGAAGTTCCACAACATCGACAAGGTGAAGACCGGCGACCGGGTCGTCTTCGAGACGCGCGACGTCTGGTACGTCTACAAGGTCTACGCCGAGCTGAAGCAGACCTCGAAGTACAACGTCGACGTCATCGACCCCGTCCCGAAGGAGTCTGGCAAGACGCGGCCGGGCCGCTACCTGACCCTGACGACCTGCACGCCCGTCTACACCTCCGACTACCGCTACATCGTGTGGGCGGAGCTGGAGCGCACGGAGAAGGTCGACGCGAAGCGGACGCCTCCGGCGGAGCTGCGGTAGCCCGGAAACGCCGAACGCCGGGTGGGCTGGAAATCCAGCCCACCCGGCGTTCTCCGCTAGCGCGGGATTATTGGCGGCGGCCCCCTATGAAACCGCCCCCGATGAAACCCGTGTTGCCCGTCGCACCCTGGTCACCACCGGGCGGGGTGCCGGGGTTGCCCGTGTCGGAGCCCGGGACGCCCGCCGTGGTCGTCACGTCCACCGCGGAGCCCTTGGCGACCTGGGTGCCCGGCAGCGGGTTGGTGGTCTGCACGACGGCGTTGTCGTCCTGCGGGCCGATGACGTTGCCGACCTTCAGGCCCGCGCCCTCGATCTCCTTCTTGGCGTCCTTGAACTTGTGCGTCAGCACCGGCGGCACGCCGACGTTCTGGGCGCCCTTGGCGACGGTCAGGGTGACCATGGAGCCCTGGGCGGCCTGGGTGTTGCCGTCGGGGCTCTGCTTGATGACGGTGCCGGGGGCCTGCCCGGGGGCGTCCTGCTCCGTCACCGACACCTGGAAGCCGTTGTCGGTCAGCTGCTTCTTCGCCGCGTCGACGTTCTGGCCCACCACGGACGGCACCGTCTTGGTCGGCTTGGCCGTGGCGACGGTCAGGGTGACCTCGGAGCCCTTCTCGGCCTTCGAGCCGCCCTTGGGGTCCTGGTCGAGGACCGTGTCGGCAGCGACGCCGTCGACCGTCTTGCCCTTGGTGTTGACCTGGAAGCCGGCCTTCTCCAGGATCCGCCGGGCGTTCTCCAGCTGCTTCTCGGTGACGTCCGGCACCTCGATCTTGGCCGCGCCCTCGGACACCTTGACCTTGACCTCGCCACCGCGGTCGATCTTGCCGCCGCCCGCCGGGTCCTGGCTGCAGATCTTGCCCTTCGCCTGCTCGCAGGCCTCGGTGCCGTTCTGCACGACCTTGAAGTCGCCGTTGACACCCTGCTGCTGAGCGTCCTTCAGCGTCTGCCCGACCAGGTTCGGCACGGACACCTTGGAGGCGTTGTTGCTGCCGCTGAAGAGCGACTTCCCGATGAAGATCGCACCGACCAGCACCAGGACGCCCGCGAGGATCAGCAGGATGGTCGACAGGTTGCTCTTCTTGCCGCCGCCCCCGCCGCGCCGCCGGCCGTGGCCGTCGTCGTAGCCGCCGTACCCGCCGTCGTCGTCCCGTACGGGCGGCAGCATGGAGGTCTGTCCCGGGGCCTGGGGGGCCTGGGGACGGAGCATGGCGGTCGGGGCGTCCGCGCCGTAGCCCACGGCGTTCAGGGAGGCCGTGGCGGCGACGGGCTGGCCCTCCAGGGCCGCCTCGATGTCGGCGCGCATCTCGTCGGCCGACTGGTAGCGGTAGTCCGGGTCCTTGGCCAGCGCCTTGAGGACGATGGCGTCCATCTCGGGCGTGATCTCGGGATCGTGGACGCTCGGCGGGTTCGGCTCCTCCCGCACGTGCTGGTAGGCGACGGCCACCGGCGAGTCGCCCACGAAGGGGGGCCGGACCGCCAGCAGCTCGTAGAGCAGGCAGCCGGTCGAGTAGAGGTCCGAGCGCGCGTCGACCTGCTCGCCCTTGGCCTGCTCCGGGGAGAGGTACTGGGCGGTGCCGATGACGGCCGCGGTCTGCGTCATCGTCATGCCGGAGTCGCCCATCGCGCGGGCGATGCCGAAGTCCATGACCTTGACCTGGCCGGTGCGCGTCAGCATAACGTTGGCCGGCTTGATGTCGCGGTGGACGATGCCGGCCCGGTGGGAGTACTCCAGGGCCTGCAGGACGCCGATGGTCATCTCCAGCGACCGCTCGGGCAGCAGCTTGCGGCCGGAGTGCAGCAGCTCGCGCAGCGTCGACCCGTCCACGTACTCCATGACGATGTACGGGATCGACACGCCGTCGACGTAGTCCTCGCCGGTGTCGTAGACGGCGACGATCGACGGGTGGTTGAGTGAGGCGGCCGACTGGGCCTCGCGGCGGAACCGGGCCTGGAAGGACGGGTCGCGGGCAAGATCCACCCGCAGCGTCTTCACGGCGACGGTGCGGCCGAGCCGGGTGTCGTGGGCGAGGTAGACCTCGGCCATGCCACCGCGGCCGAGCACCGAGCCCAGTTCGTACCGGCCGCCGAGGCGACGCGGCTCTTCCATAGCTCCAGCCCTTCCGTTTTCCTGACCGCACCTTCACTACGTCCGGCGGTGTGCTGTCCGGCATACGGTACCCGGCAGGTCACGCCCGTTCCGGCCGCGACGGCCACCTGATACACGACCGGTACCGTCGCGGGCGGCGCCGGACGGCGGAGGTGAGCCCCGTCACTTCGACGTGCTGAGCACCGCCTCCATGACCTTCTTCGCCACGGGCGCGGCGAGGGCGCCACCGGCGATGTCGTCGCGGAGCGTGTCCGAGCTCTCGATCACCACGGCGACGGCGACGGGGGAGCCGTCGGCGCCCTTGGCGTAGGAGATGAACCACGCGTAGGGGTTGCCGCTGTTGTCGACGCCGTGCTGGGCCGTTCCGGTCTTGCCGCCGACCGTGACGCCCTTGATCTGGCCGTTCTTGCCGGTGCCCTCGTTGACCACCGTCTCCATCATCGACTGCAGCTTGCGGGCGTTGTCCCGCGACATGGGCTGGGACATCTCCTTCGGCTGATGCGTCTCGATCACGTTGAGGTTGGGGGCGCGCACCTTGTCGACCATGTACGGCTCCATGAGCTTGCCGTCATTGGCGACCGCGGCGGCCACCATGGCCATCTGCAGCGGCGTGGCGCGGTTGGAGGCCTGGCCGATGCCGTCCATGGCGTTCTGCGGACGGTTGTCCTTGGGGTAGACGCTCTGGGCCGCACGCACCGGCGTGTCGAGCTTGTCGTTGTTGAAGCCGAACTTCTGCGCCTCGTCCATCATCTTCTTGTTGCCGAGGTCGGCGCTGACCTTGCCGAAGACGCTGTTGCAGGAGACCCGCAGCGCCTCCCGCAGGGAGGCGTCCTTGCACTGGATGCTGCCCTCGTTCTTCAGCTCCGTGACCGTGTCCGGCAGCGTCCACGGCACCGGCGAGTCGGTCTTGGAGTCGACGTCCTTGTACAGGCCGTTCTCCAGGGCGGCAGCGGCCGTCACGACCTTGAACGTGGAGCCCGGGGGGTACGTCTGGCGCAGCGCCCGGTTGAGCATCGGCTGGTTCTTGTCCTGGTCCAGCGACGTCCACTCCTTGCCGTCGTTGGCGCCCGCGATCTTCGACGGGTCGTACGACGGCGTGGACGCCAGGGCGAGGATCTTGCCGGTGCGCGGGTCGATGGCCGCGACCGCGCCCTTCTTGTCGCCGAGGCCCTCGAAGGCGGCCTTCTGGGCCTTGCTGTTCAGGGTGGTGATCACGTCACCGCCCTTCTTCCCCTTGCCCGTGATCATGTCGACGGTGCGGTTGAAGAACAGGCGGTCGTCGTCGCCGATGAGGACGCGGTCGTAGAGCTTCTCCAGCTGGGTGGCTCCGTAGACCTGCGAGGAGCGGCCGGTGACGGTCGCCCACATGGGGCCGTCCGTGTACGTCCGCTTGTACTTGAAGTCCACGCCGCCGGTCTCGACGGAGCCGGTGATGGCCTGGCCGTCCACGATGATGTTGCCGCGGGGCTGGCTGTAGCGGGCGATGTCGACGCGGCGGTTGTTCTTGTGCGTCTTGAGCTCGTCGGCCTGGACGAACTGCAGCCAGTTGTCCCGCAGGAGCAGGGCCAGGACGAGGAGGCCGCAGAAGATCGCGATCCTGCGTACGGGCTTGTTCACGGGCGGACCACCTGGGTCATCTCGGCGTCTGTGGACGGTGCGGGGGCCGGGGCCGGGCGCCGTGCCGTGTCGCTGATCTTTATCAGGATGGCGATCAGCGCCCAGTTCGCGATGACGGACGAGCCGCCCGCCGCGAGGAACGGCATGGTCATGCCGGTCAGCGGGATGAGGCCCATGACGCCGCCCGCCACGACGAAGACCTGGATGCCGAAGGCTGCGGAGAGGCCGGTGGCGAGCAGCTTGCCGAACGGGTCGCGGGCCGCGAGGGCCGTGCGCATGCCGCGCTCCACGATCAGGCCGTAGATCAGCAGGATCCCCATGGCGCCGGCCAGGCCGAGCTCCTCGCCGTAGGAGGCGAAGATGAAGTCGGAGTTGGCGGCGAACTGGATCAGGTCGGAGGCGCCCTGGCCCCAGCCGGTGCCGAAGACGCCGCCGGAGCCGAAGGCGAACATGGCCTGGGCGATCTGCTCGGTGGTGGCCCAGGACGGGCGCGGGTTGTCGTAGACCGCGAAGGGGTGCAGCCAGGCCATCACACGGACCTTGACGTGCGGCTCGACGGAGCCGACGACGGCCGCGCCACCCGCTGACATCAGCAGACCGAAGACGATCCAGCTGGTGCGCTCGGTGGCGACGTACAGCATGACGACGAACATGCCGAAGAACAGCAGCGACGAGCCCAGGTCGGTCTCGAAGACGAGGACGACGAGGCTGAGCGCCCAGACGGCGAGGATCGGGCCGAGGTCGCGGCCGCGCGGCAGGTACAGGCCCATGAAGCGGCGGCTGGCGAGCGCCAGGGCGTCGCGCTTCACCATCAGGTAGCCGGCGAAGAAGATCGCCAGGATGATCTTCGCGAACTCACCGGGCTGGATGGAGCCGAGGCCGGGGATGACGATCCAGATCTTGGCACCGAACTTGCCGGGGAAGAAGATCGGGGCGATCAGCAGGACCAGCGCGACCACCATGGAGATGTAGGTGTAGCGCTGGAGGATGCGGTGATCCTTGAGGAAGATCATGACAGCGACGAACAGCGCGATGCCGAGTGCCGAGAACATCAGCTGGTTGGGCGCCGACGCCTGGAACGTGAAGCCCTGCGCCTTGGCCAGGCGCGCCAGGCGCTCCGACTGGTCCAGCCGCCAGATCATCACGAGGCCGAGGCCGTTGAGCAGGGTGGCCAGCGGCAGCAGCAGCGGGTCGGCGTACTTGGCGAACTTGCGCACCACCAGGTGCCCGACGCCGCCGAGCAGGCCGAGGCCGAGCCCGTAGCCGAGCATGCCGGAGGGCATCTCGCCGTTGAGCGCGAGGCCGACGTTGGCGTACGCGAAGCAGGGCAGGATCACCGCGAACGCGAGCAGCGCCAGCTCGGTGTTGCGCCGGCTGGGCGGGCCCACGGTGCTGATCGTCGTCGTCGCGGTCGTGTTGCTGCCCGCGCTGGATGGCATGGATGGCATGGCTGACATGAGTTGATGGCCCCCTACGGCTTTACTGCTGAGCGCTGCACTGCGGGACCAACTTCTGCTCTTCCTCGGTGAGGGTGGGGCCCGGGCTCGGCACCGGGGTGGCTTGGGCGGAGAGGCCGGCGGCCCCCGGCTTGGCGTCGCCGGCCTTGGGGTCCTTCGGGTCCTTGGGCAGATCGCCCACGGAGCCGACCCGGTCGCCGTTCTGCTTCTCCTTCTCCCGCTGCGCCTGCTCGGCCTTGCGCCGCTCGTCTTCCTTCTTGCAGGCGCCGGCGAGGAGGCCGAGGTCCTTGGCCTTCTGCTCCGCCTTCTCGCGGCTGTCGAGCGCGATGGTGTCCTCGACGCGGCTGCGCTGGTCGACGGGCAGGTACTTGAGTTCGATCTCGGGGTGGTCCTGGTACAGCTTGCTGAGGCTCACCCACGCCAGGTCCTGGTTGATGCCCTGGTAGACCGCCACGTGGTTGTTGTCCTTGGCGCCCACGTAGTACTGCGTCTGGGTCCAGCTGTAGCCGCCGTAGAGGCCGCCCGCGACGACGCCGAGGACGACGCCGAGGATGAGCGTCCGCTTCAGCCAGCGGCCGCGCCGGGGCTCCTTGACGAAATCCTCGTCCATGAAGGCGCCGAACGAGCCGTCCGGGGTGCCGCCCATGCCGTCGTCGCCGCTGCCGGGCGGGCCGAAGGCGCCGCCGGGCTGCTGGGCGGGCACGGGACGGTTGGCGCGGGCGTGCTCGGCGGCCCGGCCGGCCGGGGTGTGCATGGCGCCGTCGACGCCCAGCTGCAGCTGGTTCTCGGCGACCGCGCCGACGATCACCGGCGTGTCGTTGAACTGCTGGGCGAGGGTGTCGCCGCCGTCCACGTCGAGGACGTCGGCGACGATGCAGGTGATGTTGTCGGGACCGCCGCCGCGCAGGGCGAGCTGGATCAGCTCCTGGATCGTCTCGTGGGGACCCTGGTAGCTGGCGAGGGTCTCCTCCATCGTCTGGTGACTGACGACTCCGGAGAGGCCGTCGGAGCAGATCAGATAGCGGTCGCCCGCCCGGACCTCGCGGATCGAGAGGTCGGGCTCGACATGGTCGCCACTGCCCAGCGCGCGCATCAGCAGGGAGCGCTGCGGGTGGGTGGTGGCCTCCTCCTCGGTGATCCGGCCCTCGTCCACCAGCCGCTGCACCCAGGTGTGGTCCTGGGTGATCTGCGTGAGGACGCCGTCGCGCAGCAAGTACGCGCGGGAGTCGCCGACGTGCACGAGGCCGAGCCGCTGGCCGGTCCACAGCAGGGCGGTCAGGGTCGTGCCCATGCCCTCCAGCTGGGGGTCCTGCTCGACCATCACGCGCAGCTGGTCGTTGGCGCGCTGCACGGCGGTGCCGAGGGAGGTGAGGATGTCCGAGCCGGGGACGTCGTCGTCGAGCTGCACGAGGGTGGAGATCACCTCGGAGCTGGCGACCTCGCCCGCGGCCTGGCCGCCCATGCCGTCGGCGATGGCGAGCAGGCGCGGGCCGGCGTAACCGGAGTCCTCGTTGCCCTCCCGGATCATGCCCTTGTGCGATCCGGCGGCGAAGCGCAGAGACAGACTCATGCGCACCTCGCCCGTCGGCTCCGGGTACAGCCCCTTCCCAGCCACGCTGCCCACCCTCCGGTCGTCATGGTCCTACTACTTCCGCAGCTCGATGACGGTCTTGCCGATACGGATCGGCGCGCCGAGCGGGATCGGGGTCGGGGTGGTCAGCCGGGTGCGGTCGAGATACGTGCCGTTGGTCGAGCCGAGGTCCTCGACGATCCACTGGCCGTCGCGGTCCGGGTAGATCCTGGCATGCCGGCTGGAGGCGTAGTCGTCGTCCAGCACGATCGTGGAGTCGTGGGCGCGGCCCAGCGAGATGGTCTGGCCCTGCAGGGCCACCGTGGTGCCCGCGAGGGAGCCCTCGGAGACCACGAGCTTGGTGGGGGCGCCGCGGCGGCCCCGGTCCGCGCGCCGGTCGGCCCTGCGGCCGCCCGCCTGCTGCTGCTGGCGCTGCTGCGGGGGCGCGGCCTGGGCCTGCGCGCGCTGCGGCCGGCTCTCGCCACCGCCCCGGCGGGAGCCACGCTGGGTGACCCGGGTGCCGAAGAGATCACTGCGGATGACCTGAACGGCCACGATCACGAACAGCCACAGTACGGCGAGGAAACCCAACCGCATGACCGTGAGGGTCAGCTCTGACATTGCCCCCGCTTCACCCTTCGGCTTGCCGATAAACGATGGTGGTGCTGCCCACGACGATCCGTGAGCCGTCGCGGAGCGTAGCGCGAGTGGTGTGCTGTCCGTCCACCACGATGCCGTTGGTCGACCCCAGGTCCTGGATGGTGGCGGGGGTTCCGACCCGGATTTCGCAGTGCCGGCGGGAGACGCCGGGGTCGTCGATCCGTACGTCCGCCTCGGTGCTGCGGCCCAGCACGAGGGTGGGCCGGGAGATCTGGTGGCGGGTGCCGTTGATCTCGATCCAGCGCCGGGTCTGGGCGCCGGGCACGCCGGCCGCGGGGCCGCTTCCGCTCCCGCCCGCGCGCGGCGCGGGCCGCCCGGGGGGCGTGGAGGGCGGCGGCGACGCGGGCATGGGCGGCAGCCCCGACGGGGGGGCCGGATAGCCCGCACCGTGCGTGACGGGGCCGCCCTGGCGCGGGCTGCCGGGGCGCTGGCTCGGCTGGCCTTGGTGGTCCTGCGACTCGCTGGCGGCGAGGGTGCGGCTGCGCACCCGGTACAGGCCGGTGTCGAGGTCGTCCGCCTTCTCCAGGTGGACCTTGATGGTCCCCATGAAGGTGTACCGCTGCTGCTTGGCGTAGTCGCGGACCATGCCGGACAGCTCGTCGCCGAGCTGACCCGAATACGGGCTGAGCCGCTCGAAGTCCGGGGTGCTCAGCTCCACGATGAAGTCGTTCGGGACGACGGTGCGGTCACGGTTCCAGATGGTGGCGTTGTTGTCGCACTCGCGCTGGAGCGCGCCCGCGATCTCGACCGGCTGCACCTCGGACTTGAACACCTTGGCGAAGGTGCCGTTCACGAGACCCTCGAGACGCTGCTCGAAGCGCTTCAGTACTCCCACGGGGCACCTCCTTCCCTCAGTGACGTTCCTGATGCTCGGTGTCGTTCCTGATACTGCTTACTGATCGTATCCACGCGTTGGGGAAACGGCCGGTTCCCCTTCGGGGCCAGGAGTGACGAGTGTCGCCCCGGCCTGCCGGCGCGACCTCCCTGTCCCCTTCATAGGGATCGTAGAGGCGGCCGGGAGCCAGTGTCCCGCAACCGGCGGGGTCCCCACCGGTCCCGGCGGCCCGGGAGGGCTCCCGCGGTCCCTGCCGGGGCCGGAGCGGGGAGAACGAGTGTGAAGGCACCCGTGAAGGCGTGCTAATGTTCTCGATGTCGGAAGGCGAACGGCGCAGAAACCGGAAGGGTAAGTCCCCCGGAAGAAGCCCGGAAGCTCGAGGACAACACCCATGCGCGGGTGGCGGAATAGGCAGACGCGCTGGATTCAGGTTCCAGTGCCCGAAAGGGCGTGGGGGTTCAACTCCCCCCTCGCGCACAGTGAGGACAGACCCCTCGAAGTGACTTCGGTCACTCCGGGGGGTCTGTCTCATTTTGCCCTGCCGTCCTTCTGTAGCCCACGGGACCCTTGTGATCCCGGAGCTTGGCCGGAACGTGGCACGCCGTAGTGGCTGGAGTGGGAACATCATTCCGTAGTCGTACCGGGGCGCTGTGTGATCCGGAATGGGGGACGCGGGGTGGCTGGTGACCAGACGTCCGTTTTTTCGGTGTGGATCCTGCCCGCTGTCGTCTGCGCGCCCGTGACCTGGGTCTGTCTCGTGTACCGCTTCCGCGGGCAGGGCCGGCTGCTGGGGACGGTGCGTTCGGCCGCCTCGGCGCTGGCCGTGGTGCTGTGGACGTCCGCGATGGCGGCGCTCGCCAGCGGTCTGCTGTTACCGCACGCCTCCGCCGTGCCGCCGGCGGCGGTCGGCATCGTCGCGGGGGCGGGCCTGGTGCCCAAGCGGCGGACCGAGCAGGCCGAGCATCCGGTGATGGCGATTCTCACACTGGGACACTCTCTGCTGATCAGCAGTTTGATGGTGCGCCTGCAGACCGACCGGGCCGATTGGTGCGGCCGGATGGCCGCCGGTTTCGGCAGCTGCTGGGAGCTCGACGTCTTTGCGGACCGTGTCGCGCGCCACCTGAGGTCGCGGGATGTCTCCAGCCGCTCGTCCAAAGGGAAGAGCGGCCTGACGGCCATGACGAAGGAGCGGTACGAGGAGGTGCGGACCGCGGTGCAGCACGCGGACATCCTCGAGACCGAGATCGAGAAGGCCTGCATGGACGAACAGCGCGAGCGGACGCGCGAGGAGATCGGGCGGACGCTGCGGGCCTTCGGAGAGGCCGAGCACCTGTGCGCGTACCTGCTGGAGCTGGCTCACGCGCACGGCAAGCGCAGCGACGACAGGAAGATCCTCGAACTGCGGCGGCAGCCTCTGTACGCGGCCGCCGCCGAGCCTTCGGCGCGCTGACGAGCCTCTGATGCGCTGAGCGGTGAGCCGGTCAAGGGGCCGGCCCGGTGATGCGTCCTCAGTGATACGTCTTGGCCAACGCTCTGTGTGCGGGCTGTTCCTGGCAGCCGGCGGCGGAAGGCTCGGTGAAGGAGATCTCCATCTTCACGTCGAGCGCATCGGCCACGGCGGCGAGCGAACGCATGGTCAGATTCTCGTCCCCGGAGAGGATTTGGCTCACTCTGCCCGGCGAGACGCCCATGCTCTCCGCTAAGTCCTTGCGGGTCATGCCGCGTTCGGCGAGGAGGCCTGCCAGGGATGCCGTCGCGTGGCGTGCCAACCGGCCTCCGGCCTCATCGGCCGTGCGTCCATGATCACGTCTGTCGCGCCACGTCATCGCCAACCCCCTGGAACCAAGAACTCACGGCACCCTTAGGCGCCTTCCCCTAAGAGGATGCCACCTTTAGGGCTAACTAAAAGCCCGCATCCGGCTAAAGATTGCTGCATCGGGGGCGAGTTCACTTTTTGATCAATCTGTGACCAGGGGTGATGCAGCAATCGGTCGAATTCGGCCAAGGTTCGCGCCATCCGTCGCGGCCCGGGGTGGCGGCCGGGCCGCGACGGTCGCGAGTGCTGCAAGTTTCAAGCATCAATAGAAACCACGCGGTCGGTTTGGTACGGTCGGGCGCCAGTCCGGTAGCCACCCATGTGGGGAGATCCGATGGAAGTCAGATCCGCGCAACCCGGCCCTGTGCCCAGCGGGACGGCAGCCCTCGCCGACCGCTGGGACGTGGAGCCGGAACTGTTCGCTTCCCTCGCGCGGAACGACCAGCGCCGGATGGCCGAGCAGTACGTACGCGGCCTGCTGGCGGCGGAGGGCCGCAAGACCCTGCGCAACGTCGCGGAACAGATCGGCGGAAAGGCGCTCCAGCAGAGCGTCCATCACTTCATCACCGCGTCGTCCTGGAACTGGGCGCCCGTCCGGGGCGCGCTGGCCCGGCTCGCGGACGAGGCCGTGCGCCCCCAGGCGTGGGTGGTCAACTCCACCGTCATCCCCAAGGCGGGGATCCACTCGGTCGGCGTCGACCAGCAGTTCCTCCCCCACCTGGGCCAGACCGTCAACGGGCAGCGGGCGTTCGGCGCGTGGAGCGCCTCGGAGCGGATCAGCGTGCCCTTCAACTGGAGCCTGGTGCTCTCCAGGAACTGGCTGGAGGACCCGGCCCGGCGCAGCCGCGCCCACATACCCGACGCCAGCCGCGTCGTCTCCCTGGAGGAGCACGCCGGATCCGTCGCCCTGGAGGCCGCCGAGGCCTGGGGCCTGCGCCGGCGCCCCGTCGTCGTGGACGTGGAGGGGCTCGACGCGGGGACGACCGTGGGGCGCTTCGCCCGCGCGGGCGCCTCCCTGCTCCTGCGCATCGACGGCGCGACGCCGCTGCGGGTCGACGGCTCCCTGCTGCAGGGGTACAGCGACAAGGAGGTGCCCGCCCTGAGCCTGATCTCCTCGATGAAGCGGATGCGCCGCCAGGTGGAGTGGACTGACGCGTCGGGCGGCGGCATGCACCTCGGCGTGGTGAGCGCCATTCCCGTGCTGCTGGCGTGCCCTGCGCCCGGCGGCGTGCCCGGCGCCGTCCACCACCGGCCGATGCTCCTCATGGGCGACTGGCGCTCCTCCGGCCGGTGGCCGTCCCGGCTGTGGCTCACCGACTCCCGGCGGCTGCCGCTCATCACGCTGCTGCGGCTGACCCGGCTCACGGACGTCGTCGAGCGCGACTTCGCGGAGATCTCCGAGCACACCGGCGTCCGGGACTTCGCGGGCCGCTCGTTCCAGGGCTGGCACCGCCACATCACCCTGGCCTCGGTCGCCCACCTCGTCGCCGCGCGGGCGGGGACGCGCCGGTTGCCGGCGCGGCGGCGGCGCGTGACGGGAACCGTCACGCCCCTGTGCGCCTGAACCGGCTGCCCGTCCGGCGTTCCCCTCCCCTGTCTCCTGCGGGCGCTCCGCCGGTAGGTTCTCGGCATCCGATCGCAGCGCGACGAGCGGAGCACGACCTACGTCACGACGTACGTACGTCACGACCTCACGACGTAGGTCACGACGTAAGAGCTGTGCGGAGCACGACGTAAGAGACGTATGAAGGGGGAGGTGGGCGCGATGTCGCGACTGCCGTACGTACCGGGATTCGCCCGTTCCGCCGGTCCCAAGGGGGCGGCGGGGGCACCGAAGGCGGAGGGCAAGGCGCTGCGGGAACGCGTGCCGCGGTCCGCGCACGCGCGGTGGGCCCCCGGGCCGGACCGGCCGGACGCGGTCGCCGAGGTCGAGGCCTCGAACGCGGGCCGGCTGCCCGAGCTCACGCCGATACGGGTCGGCCGGATGGCCGCCTCCCCGTTCGCCTTCCTGCGCGGGTCCGCCGGGCTCATGGCGTACGACCTGATGGACACCGCCGTGACCGGGGCCGGCGCCCAGATATGCGGCGACGCCCACGCCGCCAACTTCGGGCTCTACGGCGACGCGCGCGGCGAACTCGTCATCGACCTCAACGACTTCGACGAGACCCTGCACGGGCCCTGGGAGTGGGACGTGAAGCGGCTCGCCGCCTCGCTGGTGCTGGCCGGGCGGGAGGCGGGCGCGGACGAGGCCACCTGCCGGGCCGCCGCGCGGGACGCCGCGGGCTCCTACCGGCACACGATGCGGCTGCTCGCCGGCATGCCCGTCGCGGACGCCTGGAACGCCATCGCCGACGAGCGGCTCGTCTCCCACGCGGACGCCCGCGACCTCACCGGCACGCTGGAGCGCGTCTCCGAGAAGGCCCGGCGGAACACGAGCGCCCGCTTCGCCGCCAAGGCCACGGAGAAGGCGGACGGTGGGCGGCGCTTCGTGGACGCCCCGCCGGTGCTGCGCCGCCTGCCGGACGCCGGGGCGGCCGCGGTCGCCTCGGCGCTGGGCGGCTACCTCGGCACCCTCCCGGAGGAGCTGCTGCCGCTGCTCGCCCGGTACGAGGTGCAGGACGTGGCGTTCCGCGTCGTCGGCACCGGGAGCGTGGGGCTGCGCTCGTACGTGGTGCTGCTCCTGGACCACCGCGGGGAGCCGCTGGTCCTCCAGGTGAAGGAGGCCCGGCCCTCGGTCCTGCTGCCGTACGCGGAGAAGGCCGGCTTCGCGCTGCCGCCGGACGGGCACGAGGGGCGGCGGGTCGTGCTCGGGCAGAAGCGGATGCAGGTCGTGAGCGACGTGCTGCTCGGCTGGGCCACGGTCGAGGGGCGCCCGTACCAGGTGCGGCAGTTCCGCAACCGCAAGGGCAGCGTCGACCCGGCCGCCCTCGCCCCCGCCGAGCTGGACGACTACGCCCGCCTCACCGGCGCGCTCCTCGCCCGCGCCCACTCCCACACCACGGACCCGCGCCTGATAGCCGCCTACTGCGGCAAGTCCGAGGCCCTGGACGAGGCGGTGGCCGCGTTCGCCCGGGCCTACGCGGACCAGACGGAAGCCGATCACCAAACCTTGGTCCGTGCGATCCGCGCGGGGCGCGTACCTGCGGAAATGGGCGTTTAGAGGAACCTCCGTACAGTGCCGGGCACCGCGTTCCCGGCACCCCTCCCGGAGGGAACTACGCTGGTCGGGTGATGAATCCGGAAGCAGACACTTCCCGCCTGGAGCAAGCCGTCCGCACGGCCGAGACCGCACTGATCGAGTTCGAGATCGCCGTGGAGACGTTCCGCGTGGAGGTGGAGAACTTCTCCCGCCTGCACCACCAGCGCCTCGGCCCCGTCTACGCCCGCCTCGAAGAGCTGGACGCACAGATCGCCGAGGCCGTCGCCGCCCGCAGCGGCGATCCGGAGGACCTGCGCAAGGCCCGCGAGGCCCGCGCGCTGGTGCAGCCGATGCCCGGAGTGGAGGAGCTGTTCGGCGGCTGGCTGGACTCGGACGGGCTGTCCCCGGAGGGCACGGCGATGCTCACGGAGAAGCCGGTCCGCCCGCCCCGCCGGGTCCGCCCGAGCGACGGGGCCCGCCGGGCCTTCCGGGAGCTGGTCCGCGAGGCCCACCCGGACCTGGCGCGGGACGAGGCCGAGCGGCTGCGCCGCGAGGAGTTCATCGTGCGCGTCAACGCCGCGTACGCGGCCGGTGACGAGGACCTCCTGGGCGCCCTGGCCGCGGAGTGGGCCGCGGGCCCGGCGCCGGAGCCGCGTCCCCTGGACCGCGCGGAGGAGCTCTACGCCCGCCTGGAGTGGCTGGCGCAGCGCAAGGAGATGCTGTCGGGGCTGGCAGCCGAGCTGGAGGGGTCGGCGATCGGCTCGATGCTGCGGATGGCGCCGGAGGACCCGGACGGCCTGCTGGAGGAGATCGCCGAGAGCCTGCGCGCCCAGGTCGCCGAGCGCGAGGCGCAGCTGCGGGAAATGGTCGGGTAGCGTCGTGGGCATGAGCTTTGGTTCCGGAATTCCCACGGTCGGCGTCGATGCCCTCTCGTCCGACGACTTTCTGCTGGATGTGCGCGAGGCCGACGAGTGGGCGGCCGGCCACGCGGAGGGCGCTCTGCACATCCCGATGAGCGACTTCGTGGCCCGCTTCGGCGAGCTGACGGAGAAGGCGCCGGACGGCGGCCGGATCAACGTCATCTGCCGCTCGGGCGGCCGTTCCGCGCAGGTCACCGCCTATCTGGTGCAGCAGGGCCTGGACGCGGTGAACGTCGACGGCGGCATGCAGGTCTGGGAGGCCGCCGGCCGCCCGGTCGTGGACGGCAACGGCGCTCCCGGGACCGTGATCTAGCGGTAGCCGGGTTTGCGGCTGCGGCTGCGGCTGCGGCCGTGGCTGTAGCCGGCTCCGGCGGGCTCTAGTCCTCGGGCGCGTGGGCGGCCAGGAGGTCGCCCAGCGCCTCCTCGTGCGCCGCGGCCGGGCCCAGCGACAGCTCCAGCTGCTTGGCCCAGGCGTGGTACCGGTGCAGGGCGTAGCCGGTGTCGGCGCCGAAGCCGCCGTGCAGGTGCTGCGCGGTCTGCACCGCGCGCCGCACGCCTTCCGAGGCCCACACCTTCGCGACGGCGAGGTCCGCGTCGGCGGGCAGGTCCCCGCCCGCACCGGTCTCCAGCCGCCACGCGGCCTGCCAGAGCGTGGCCTCCATGGCCCGCAGGTCGACATAGCGGTCCGCGGCCTGGATAGCCACCGCCTGGAACGTGGCCAGCGGGAAGCCGAACTGCTCCCGCTTGCTCGTGTACGTGCTGGTCATACGGCACACCGCCGTCCCCACTCCGAGCGCGAGCGCGCACGTCCCGGCGGTGAGCAGCGCGCGCAGCCGCGGCCAGGCCCCTTCCTCGGTGATCACCTGCGTGCTGTCGAGCCGTACGGAGTCGAGCCGCACTTCGGCGTACCGCTCGCCGTTCGTGGACACCTGCAGGCCCAGGGCGACCCCGGGGCGGTCGCGGGGGACGAGCCCGAGCACGGCACGGCCGTCCGCATCGCACGCGGGGACGACGATCAGATCGGCGCACGGCGCCCACGACACGGCCGTCTGCAGGCCGTCGAAGACCCATCCCTCCCCGGCCGCCGGCCGGGCGGCGACCGAGAGCTCCGCCGCATCGTGCCCGGTCCGGCCGTTGGAGGCGACCGTGACGACCAGCTCGCCGCGCCCGAGCGCCGGCAAGATCCGCGCCCCCGCCGCACCGCCGTGCGTGCTCAGCGCCAGCGCCGTGGCCCCGGCCTCCAGCAGTGGCACCCGGGCGAGCACCTGACCGGCCTCCCGCAGCACCAGGCACAGGGCGATCGGCCCGAGCCCCGATCCGCCGTGCCGGGTGCCGACGGTCAGGCTCAGCAGATCCGCCGCGGCCAGCCTGCGCCACAGCGCACGGTCGAAGTCCTCCGCGACCGGGCCCCGGGACAGCACGGGGCTGGGCACGCCGTCGGGGGAGACCCCGGAGAACACGGCCCGCGCCGCCTCGGCGGCCGCCTGCTGCTCCTCGCTGAAGGTGAAGTCCACTGCCGCCGTCCTCCCGCACCCGTTGCCGGCTCGGCAACACCCGGATATGACGGTCCGTCAATGTAGGGGGAGCGGGAGTAATTGGGAACGCATGGGACCTCAAGCGTGCGGAACCTCACGGGACTTCAAGCGGGCGGGAGGTCATGGGGCCTCAAGCGTGCGAACCCCATGGGACTTCAAGCGGGCGGAACCTCATGGGACCTCAAATGCGCGAACTTCACGGGACTTCATGGGACTTCATGGGACTTCAAACGCGCGGGAGCTCATGGGGCCTCATGGGAACTCATGGGAACTCAGCGGTCGAAGTCGAGCTCCACCTCCTCCGTCACCGGATGCGACTGGCACGCCAGCACATGACCGCCCTCGACCTCCTCCGGCTCCAGCGCGAAGTTCCGGTCCATCCGCACCTCGCCCCGGACCAGGAACGCCCGGCACGTCCCGCACACCCCGCCCTTGCAGGCGTAGGGCGCGTCGGCGCGGTTGCGCAGCACGGCCTCCAGCAGGGTCTCCCCCTCCTGCACCGGCCAGCTGCCGCTGCGCCCGTCCAGCGTGGCGGTCACCGTGCTGCGCGCGGGGGAGGTGGCGGCCCGCTCCCCGGCGCTGCCCGCGGGCTGAGCGGACCCCGCGCCGGATTCGACGCCGGACTCCACGTGGAAGATCTCCTGGTGGATGCGGTCCCGCCCGATTCCCAGGGCGCGCAGCGCCCGCTCCGCCCCGCGCACCAGCCCGTAGGGCCCGCACAGGAACCAGCCGCCTATCTCCTCCACCGGCACCAGGGCGGGCAGCAGCCGGGTCAGCCGCTCCTCGTCCAGCCGCCCGGCCGGCAGCCCGGCCTGCTGTTCCTCGCGGGAGAGGGTCTGCACCAGCTGGAAGCGGTCGGGGAAGCGGTCCTTGAGGTCGGCGACCTCCTCCAGGAACATCGTGGAGGCCGTGGTCCGGTCGCTGCGTATGAGGCAGAACCGGGCCCCGGGCTCCCGCGCCAGCAGCGTCGAGGCGATGGACAGCACGGGGGTGATGCCGCTGCCGCCCACGATCGCCGCGAAGTGCCCGGCCCGCGGCTCCAGGACGAACCGCCCGGCCGGTGCCATGACCTCCACCGTGTCCCCGGCGGCCAGCTCCTTGAGGGCGTACGTCGAGAACTCGCCGCCGTCTACCAGCCGGACCCCCACCTTCAGCTCGGCGGGCCCGGGCGCCTCCGGGGCGGGTGCGGGGATGCACACCGAGTACGTACGGCGGATCTCGGTGCCGTCCCGGGCGGTGCGGCGGACGGCGATGTGCTGGCCCGGTGCCCAGCGGTAGGCCTCGCGCAGCTCGGGCGGCACGGCGAAGGTCACGGC
Organism: Streptomyces roseoverticillatus; assembly: GCF_000719265.1. GTDB lineage: Bacteria > Actinomycetota > Actinomycetes > Streptomycetales > Streptomycetaceae > Streptomyces > Streptomyces roseoverticillatus. Next base: position 183,214 of record NZ_JOFL01000011.1, read on the forward strand.
GACCGAGTCGTCGGTGAGGGGGTCGACCGCCGCCACCCGCAGGGGGTGGAAGGCGCCGTGGCGGGCCGCGGCCATCTACAACTCCTTGAAGTGGTCGAAGGGTTCGCGGCAGGCCTCGCAGCGGCGCAGGGCCTTGCAGGCGGTGGAGGAGAAGCGGCTGAGCAGCGTCGTCTCGGTGGATCCGCAGTGGGGGCAGCGGATGGCCAGGCCGACCATGACCGGCCCGGCCGGGCCCGTGGGCCGGGGCGGGGCTATGCCGAACTCCTGCAGCTTGCGGCGGCCTTCGGCCGTGATGTCGTCGGTGGACCAGGCGGGGGAGAGCACCGTGCGGACGGACACCTCGGCCTGTCCGTGCTCGTGCAGGACGCGCTCGATGTCCGCTGACATCGCCTCGACCGCGGGGCAGCCGGTGTACGTGGGGGTCAGCTCCACCTCGACCCGGCCGGGGCCGGTGACGTGCAGGCCGCGCAGCACGCCCAGCTCGGCCAGGGTGATCACGGGCAGCTCGGGGTCGGGGACGGCCCCGGCCAGAGCCCGGAGCTCTTCTTCGAGGCGGGTGGATCCGCGGGGGGCGGATTCAGCGGATTCATGGGGGGCGGAGGCGGTCACCATGACGCCCCCGGGTGGCTGCGGTGCAGGTGCTGCATCTCGGCGAGCATGCGCCCGAACGGCTCGGTGTGGATGCCCTGCCGGCCCGCGCCGGCCGTCCACGCGCCGCTCTGCGGGCCGTCCGGCAGCTTGAGCGTGGCGCGCTCGACGACCTCGGTCACCGCGGCCAGCCAGCCCTCGCGCAGGGCTGTCCAGTCGACGGAGAGGCCCTCGACGGGCTCGAAGAGCTCGCCCGTGTACCGCCAGAGGGCGTCCAGGGCGCGCTGCATCCGGGCGTGGCTCTCCTCCGTGCCGTCGCCGAGCCGCAGTGTCCAGTGCTCGGCGTGGTCGCGGTGGTAGGCGACCTCCTTGACGGCCTTGCCGGCCAGGGGCGCGAACGGGCCGTCGCCCGCGGCCAGTTGCCCGTACAGCAGGTGCTGGTGGACGGAGAAGTACAGCTGGCGGGCGATCGTGCGGGCGAAGTCGCCGTTGGGCTGCTCGACGAGCTGGGCATTGCGGAAGGAGCGCTCCTCCCGCAGATAGGCCAGCTCGTCCTCGTCGCCGGCGAGGGAGAGCAGGGTGCGGGCCTGGCCGAGCAGGTCGAGGGCGATGTTGGCGAGGGCGACCTCCTCCTCCAGCACGGGTGCGTGCCCGGCCCACTCCCCCAGCCGGTGTGAGAGCACCAGGGCGTCGTCGCCGAGGGCCAGGGCGGCCGTGGCCAGGGGGGCCTCCCCGAGGGTCACAGGTGCGTCGGTCACAGGTGCTTCACCCCTTCCGGGATCTCGTAGAAGGTCGGGTGGCGGTAGGGCTTGTCGGCGGCGGGCTCGAAGAAGGGGTCCTTCTCGTCGGGCGAGGAGGCGGTGACCGCGGCGGAGGGCACGACCCAGATCGAGACGCCCTCGGAACGGCGGGTGTAGAGGTCGCGCGCATTGCGCAGGGCCATCTCCGCGTCCGGGGCGTGGAGGCTGCCCGCATGGGTGTGGGCGAGCCCGCGCCTGCTGCGCACGAAGACCTCCCACAGCGGCCAGTCAGCGTTCGTCATGCCGTCGCCTTTCCGTGCTTGGCCGCATACGCGGCGGCTGCTTCGCGCACCCACGCGCCCTCTTCATGGGCGCGCCGGCGCTGACCGATCCGCTGGTCGTTGCAGGGGCCGTTGCCGCGGAGCACGTCCTGGAACTCGGTCCAGTCGATCGCGCCGAAGTCGTGGTGGCCGCGCTCCTCGTTCCACCGGAGGTCGGGGTCGGGGAGCGTCAGGCCGAGGGAAGCGGCCTGGGGGACGCAGATGTCCACGAACCGCTGGCGCAGCTCGTCGTTGGAGTGGCGCTTGATCTTCCAGGCCATGGACTGGGCCGAGTGGGACGACTCCGCGTCCGGCGGGCCGAACATCATCAGGGAGGGCCACCACCAGCGGTCCACGGCGTCCTGCGCCATCGCGTGCTGGGCCTCGGTGCCGCGGCTCAGGGCCAGCAGCAGCTCGTAGCCCTGGCGCTGGTGGAAGGACTCCTCCTTGCAGATGCGGACCATGGCGCGGGCGTAGGGCCCGTAGGAGCAGCGGCACAGCGGGACCTGGTTGGTGATCGCGGCGCCGTCCACCAGCCAACCGATGGCGCCCACATCGGCCCAGGTCAGGGTGGGGTAGTTGAAGATCGAGGAGTACTTCTGGCGGCCCGAGTGGAGCTTGTCGAGCAGCTCGTCGCGCCCGGTGCCCAGGGTCTCGGCGGCGCTGTAGAGGTAGAGGCCGTGGCCGGCCTCGTCCTGCACCTTGGCCATGAGGATCGCCTTGCGGCGCAGCGAGGGCGCGCGAGTGATCCAGTTGGCCTCGGGCTGCATGCCGATGATCTCGGAGTGGGCGTGCTGCGCTATCTGGCGGACGAGGGTGGCGCGGTAGGCGTCGGGCATCCAGTCCCGCGGCTCGATGCGCTCCTCCGCGGCCACTGCGGCGTCGAAAACCGCCTCGTGGGCCGTGGTGTCCTGGGCTCCTGCGTCCGGCGCCATCGTCGTCATGGCATTGCCCCCTGCCTCTCCGGCCCGCTGCGCGACCGGCCCGACCGACCGATCGTTCGGTTCAATGGTGGTGCGGCCGCCGGGGGGTGTCAAGCCTGTGGATAACCCCGGGCGCTGTGCCCCGCGAGGCGACCTCGGTACCGTTCGGGTGCACAGCAGACGGCGGACGCAGGAACGGGGCGGGTATGGAGTCGGATGACGGGCACGAGCGGGCCGGCGGCCTCGCGGGGCTGTCCCTGCCCGCGCGCCTCGTCGTCGCGGGGGGCGCGGCGGTGATAGCGGTGACGGCGGCCGTCCACTTGGGGATGGTGTTCCTGCACGTGGCGCCGTCGAACACGGTCACCAAGCAGAACGCCACGGCGATAGACGACTACATCTATCCGGAGTATGAGCAGAACTGGAAGTTCTTCGCTCCCAACCCGCTCCAGCAGAACGTCGCTGTCCAGGCCCGCGCCGAGCTCCGCGCCCCCGACGGCCGGACCACCGTCACCGGCTGGACCGACCTCACCGCACGGGACGGCGCCGAGATCCGCCACAACCTCCTCCCCAGCCACACGCAGCAGAACGAGCTGCGCCGCGCCTGGGACTTCTACACCAACTCCCACGACGTCAAGGAAGCGCCCAACGGGCTGCGCGGGGCCCTCTCCGAGCAGTACATCCGGCGCATCGTCGTCGGCCGGCTCGGCGCCGGGGAGGACGGCCGGACCGTCCAGCGCGTCCAGGTGCGCGCCGTGACCACCCTGGTCGCGCCGCCGTCCTGGAGCGACGAGAAGAACGAGCCCAAGCCCGCCTACCGGGTGCTGGGCTGGTGGCCGGTCACCGCCGCCGACCGTACGGAGGCGAAGAACCGATGAGCACGTCCCTGCAGCTCGGCGCCCGGCTCTCGCGCGGGATCGACCGCGTCACCGGAGCCGCGCTCGGCGCCCACCAGACGGCCGTGATCCGGATAGGCCTCTCCTTCACGTGGCTGGTCTTCCTGCTGCGCGAGTGGCCGAACCGGCACGAGATGTACGGCCCCGACGGGCCGTGGAGCTGGGAGATGGCCCGCCGGCTGACGGCCGACAACCACGCCTTCACCGCCCTGCTCTGGTCCGACGGCGGCCTGTGGTTCGAGGCGGTCTACGCCTTCGCCGTCGTCACCGCGGCCCTGCTCGCCCTCGGGTGGCGCACCCGGACCATGACCGTGCTCTCCATGGTCGGCGTGCTGTCGCTGCAGAACCGCAGCGTCTTCCTCGGCGACGGCGGCGACAACGTCATCCACCTGATGGCGCTCTACCTGATCCTCACGCGCTGCGGCCGCGTCTGGTCCCTCGACGCCCGCCGGGCGGCGAAGCGGGCCGGGCAGCCCGCGGGCCTCGACCTGACGGGCGTCGTGCTGTGGGCCTGCTGCGGGCTCGCCCTGGCCGCGGCGATGATCCTCGGCGACACCCGGATGTCGTGGACCGACCACGGCCCGCTCCCCGGCGTCGGCTGGGCCGCCGCCCTGTGGGCCCTCTGGCTGGTCCAGGGCCTGTGGTGGCTCGCGCAGCGGTACGGCCCGGGCGAGCCCCGCGCCGTGCTCGACGTCCTGGCGAACCTGCTGCACAACGCCGGCGTGCTGGTGATCATGGCGGAGGTCTGCCTGATCTACGCCACGGCCGGCTGGTACAAGATCCAGGGTTCCCGCTGGCAGGACGGCACCGCGCTCTACTACCCGCTGCACCTCGACTACTTCTCGCCCTGGCCCGAGCTGTCCCACGCCCTCGCGAGCAGCGGGCTGCTCGTGCTGCTGCTCAGCTACGGCACCGTGGCCGTGCAGGTCGCCTTCCCCTTCACCCTGCTCAACCGGCGGGTGAAGAACGTCCTGCTGGGTGTGATGATGATGGAGCACCTCGGCATCGCCCTGCTGCTCGGGCTGCCGTTCTTCTCCCTGGCGATGATCGTGGCCGACGCGGTCTTCCTGCCCACCTCCTTCCTGCGCCGTCTGGGCGCCGCGGCGGGCCGCGCCCGCGACCGGCTGCTCCCGGCCCGGGCCCAGCAGGTCCCGGTGCAGCGCGAGGGCGACGAGGCGGCGGCCAGGACTCTCGTAGGCTGAGGGCATGACCGAGGACGAAGCCGCTGCCGCAGTCCGGCAGTGGGGCGAGCGCGCCCCCGACGCCGTACTGCTCGACGGCTTCCACGCCCTGAAGCACGCGCTGCGCTTCGGCGCGGACGTGCCGCTCGCGGTCACCAGCGACAAGGAGGCGGCGCTGGCGCTCGCCGAAGCCCTGGCCGACGACCTCACCGGGACGCTCGCCGAGCGCCTGGTCGAGATCCCCGCCAAGGCCCTGCGCGAGCTGGTGCCCAGGATCCACCCCACGGGCGTGGCCGCCCTCGCCGTGCGGCCGGAGCGCAGGGCGAACCTCGACGCGCTCTCGCGGGCGCCCCGCAAGGCCCCCGTCGTCGTCCTCGACAACCCGCGCAACCTCGGCAATGTCGGCGCCGTGATCCGGCTCGCCGCCGGCTTCGGCGCCACGGGCGTCGTCACCACCGGGGATATGGACCCCTGGCACCCCAACGCCGTACGGGCCGGGGCGGGCCTGCACTACGCCACCGCCGTCGAGCGGCTGCCGCTGCCCGAGCTCCCGCCCGGGCCGCTCTACGCCCTGGACCCGGAGGGCGATGACATCCGCTCCCTCACCCTGCCCGACGACGCGCTGATCGCCTTCGGCTCCGAGCGCCACGGCATCTCGCCCGAGCTGCGCGAGAGGGCGACCCGGCTGGTCGCCCTCCCCATGCGCCCCCAGGTCTCCAGTTACAACCTCGCCACGAGCGTCGCCATGGCGCTGTTCCACTGGGGCGGCGGGGGCCCGGGCCGGGGCTAGACCGGGCGGCGCACCTCGACCGTGCGGAAGCGGTTCGCGACGAACGCGCCGTCGCACAGGGCCGCGTTCGCGGCGGGGTTGCCGCCGGAGCCGTGGAAGTCGGAGAACGCGGCCGTCTGGTTCACGAAGACCCCGCCGGTCAGGTTGAGGGAGAGCTGGGCGCACTCCTCCAGGCAGGCCTCCTCCACCAGCCGCTCGACCTCGGGCGACGTGGTGTACGCCCCGACGGTCATCGCGCCCTTCTCGCGCACCGTGCGGCGCAGCAGCTCCACGGCGTCCGCCGCGGAGTCGACGGCGACGGCGAAGGACACCGGCCCGAAGCACTCCGAGAAGTAGGCCGCCTCGGCGTCGGGCTTGGCACCGTCCAGCTTCACGATGACCGGGGTGCGGACGGTGGCGCCGGGGAAGTCGGGGTTCTCCACCGCGCGGGAGGCGAGGGCGACTTCGCCGAGCCGGCCCGCGGCGTCGATCCGCTCCTTGACCTGGTCGTTGACGATGGCGCCGAGCAGGCCGTTCGCCCGGGCGTCGTCGCCCAGCAGGCCCTGGACCGCGCCGGCCAGATCCGCCACCACCTCGTCGTAGGACTTGGGACCGGCGTCGGTCGTGATGCCGCCGCGGGGGATCAGGAAGTTCTGCGGGGTGGTGCACATCTGGCCGCTGTAGAGGGACAGCGAGAAGGCCAGGTTGCCGAGGAGGCCCTTGTAGTCGTCCGTGGAGTCGATGACGACCGTGTTGACGCCGGCCTTCTCCGTGAAGACCTGCGCCTGGCGGGCGTTGGTCTCCAGCCAGTCGCCGAAGGCGGTGGAGCCGGTGTAGTCGATGATGCGGATCTCGGGGCGCACGGCCAGGGTCTTGGCGATGCCCTCGCCGTCCCGCTCGGCGGCCAGGGCCACCAGGTCGGGCGAGAAGCCCGCCTCGCGCAGCACCTCGCGCGCGATCCGCACGGTCAGGGCCAGCGGCAGCACCGCGCGCGGGTGCGGCTTGACCAGGACGGCGTTGCCCGTGGCGAGGGAGGCGAAGAGGCCGGGGAAGCCGTTCCACGTGGGGAAGGTGTTGCAGCCGATGAGCAGGGAGACGCCCCGCGGCACGGCCGTGAACTCCTTGCGCAGCTCCAGCGGATCGCGCTTGCCCTGCGGCTTGGACCAGTCGGCCGAGCCCGGGGTGCGGACCTGCTCCGCATACGCGTAGGCGACGGCCTCCAGGCCCCGGTCCTGGGCGTGCGGGCCGCCGGCCTGGAAGGCCATCATGAAGGCCTGGCCGCTGGTGTGCATGACGGCGTGCGCGAATTCGTGCGAGCGGGCGTTGATCCGGGAGAGGATCTCCAGGCAGACCGCGGCCCGCACCTCCGGGCCCGCCTCGCGCCACTGCGGCATCGCCGCGCGCAGCGCCGGCAGCAGCTCATCGACGGCCGGGTGCGGATACTCGATGCCGAGCTCGATCCCGAACGGCGAGACCTCGGTGCCCGCCCAGCCGTCGGTGCCCGGCTGGTCCAGCTCGAAGCGCTCGCCCCGGAGCGCCTCGAAGGCGGCCCGGCCCTCGGCGGCGCTCAGGCTGCCGGGGACGGCCCCCTCCGCGCCGTACGCCTTCGGGTGCTCGGGGAACGGGGACCAGTAGGCGCGCGTGCGGATGGCGTCCAGCGCCTGATCGAGGGTGGGGCGGTGCTTCTCGGTCAACTGAGCGGTGGTGAGTCCGGCGGTCACGGCTGACCAACTCCTTGTCGAGCGGGGCTCCGATACGGGGGACCAGACGCACCCCCGGTGGATACAGTAACCGAACGATCGGTCGGGACAAGGGGGCCCGGCGAACCTGTGGACAACTCTTCGGGGAGGATCACTGCCATGACCCCAATCGACCCCGCCGGGACCGTCGCCGTCGTCGGCGCCGGCACCATGGGCCAGGGCATCGCCCAGGTCGCCCTGGCAGCGGGCCACGCGGTGCGGCTGTACGACGCCGCGCCCGGCCGTGCGGAGGAGGCGGCGCGGTCGATCGCCGCCCGGCTCGGCCGCCTGGTGGACAAGGGCAGGCTCGACGCGGCCGGCCGGGACGAGGCCCTCGCCCGTCTGCGGCCCGCCGCGCGGCTCGCCGAACTCGCCGACTCCGCCCTCGTCATCGAGGCGATTGTCGAGCAACTGGAGGCCAAACAGAAGGTGTTCGCCGAGCTGGAATCGGTCGTTCCCGACGACTGCCTGCTGGCCACCAACACCTCGTCCCTGTCGGTGACCGCCGTCGCCGGCGCACTGCGGCTTCCCGGCCGCTTCGTCGGCCTGCACTTCTTCAACCCCGCCCCGCTGCTCCCGCTGGTCGAGGTGGTCCGGGGCTTCGCCACGGACCCGGAGGCGGCCGACCGCGCCCGGGCCACCGTGGCCGCGTGGGGCAAGACCCCGGTGACCTGCGCGGACACGCCCGGCTTCATCGTCAACCGGCTCGCCCGGCCCTTCTACGCGGAGGCGTTCCGCGTCCACGAGGAGGGCGGCGCCGACCCGGCCACCATCGACGCCGTGCTGCGGGAGTGCGGCGGCTTCCGCATGGGCCCCTTCGAGCTGACCGACCTCATCGGCCAGGATGTGAACAACGCCGTCACTCGTTCGGTCTACGAGGCGTTCTTCCACGACCCCCGGTTCACGCCCTCCCTCGCCCAGCAGCGGCTCGTGGAGGCCGGGCTGCTCGGCCGCAAGTCCGGCCGCGGATGGTTCCCGTACGAGGAGGGCGCCGACCGGCCCGGACCGGCCACGGCGGCGCCGTGCGAGCCGCCCGCGGAGATCGGCTGGCACGCCCGGCCCCCGCGCGTCTGCGCCCCCCTGCGGGAGCTGATCGAGGAAGCCGGGATCAAGGTCGTGCGCGACCGTGCGCCGTACTCCGAGTGGTACATCACCCTCCCCGACGGCGCGGCGCTCACCCTCACGGGCGGCGAGGCCGCCACCCCCAAGAACGGCGGGCCGCACATCTACTTCGACCTGGCCCTCGACTACCGCACCTGCACCCGGATCGCCCTCGCCCCCTCGGAGAAGGCCTCGGCACGGGACGTGCAGGCCGCCGTGGGCCTGTTCCAGGCGCTCGGCAAGAGCGTCAGCGTCATTGCCGACGTTCCCGGCCTGATCGTCGCCCGTACGGTCGCCATGCTCGTCGACTTCGCCGAGGACGCCGCCGGGCGCGGCGTGGCGAGCCGCGAGGACATCGACACCGCCATGCGGCTGGGCGTGAACTACCCGCGCGGCCCGCTGGAGTGGGGCCGCGCGATCGGCCTGACCCATGTGCGCGGCATGCTGTGGGGCCTCGCCCAGGAGTACCCCGGCGGCCGCTACGACCCCTCCTTGTCCCTCCGCCGCCGTGCGGCCGTCGAAGAGAGCCTGCTGTAATCATGACCATGGCCAAGCGCGACACCTACACGCCCGAATCGCTGCTCGCGGTCGCCGTAGGGGTGTTCAACGAGCGGGGCTACGACGGCACGTCCATGGAGCACCTCTCCAAGGCGGCCGGCATCTCCAAGTCCTCCATCTACCACCACGTGAAGGGCAAGGAGGAGCTGCTCCGGCTCGCGATAAGCCGCGCCCTGGACGAGCTCTTCGCCGTGCTGGACGAGCCCGGGGCGACCGGCGGCCCGGCCGTCGACCGGCTGCAGTACGTGACCCGCCGCACCGTCGAGGTGCTCATGGCCGAGCTGCCCTACGTGACGCTGCTGCTGCGCGTGCGCGGCAACACCGGCACCGAGCGCTGGGCCATGGAGCGCCGCCGCGAGTTCGACCACCGCGTCGCCGAGCTGCTCAAGCAGGCGGCTGCCGACGGCGACCTGCGGGCGGACGTGGACGCGCGGCTGGCCACCCGGCTCCTCTTCGGGATGATCAACTCCGTGGTGGAGTGGTACCGCCCCGACCGTGGCGGGGCGGTGACCAGCGAAGAAGTCGCCGACGCGGTGGTGCGCACGGCGTTCGACGGGCTCCGGACCGAACGCTAGAGACCTCCGGAAACCCCTGGAGACCTCCGGAAACCTCTAGAGACCTCCTTCGTCGAGGTCCGTCTCCTCGAAGATCAGCAGCGTGCGGGTGCTGAGCACCTCGTCCATGGCCTGGATGCGGGTCAGCACCAGCTCGCGCAGGGCGCGGTTGTCCTTGGTGTGCACCAGCAGGAGCACGTCGAAGTCCCCGCTCACCAGGGCGATGTGCGCGGCCCCCGGCAGCTCCAGGAGCTTGTCGCGGACCGCGCGCCAGGAGTTCTGCACGATCTTCAGCGTGATGTACGCCGACGCGCTCTGCCCGGCCCGCTCCTGGTCGACGCGGGCGCTGAAGCCCCGGATGACCCCGTCGTCGATCAGCCGGTTGATCCGCGCGTAGGCGTTGGCGCGCGAGACGTGCACCCGCTCGGCCACGGACCGTATCGACGCGCGCCCGTCCGCCTGCAGCATGCGCAGGATGGCGCGGTCTATGTCGTCCAGCGGCCGCGCGGGTGCCCTGCTCCCGGTGAGGGCCATCTGTTCGTCCGGCATGGCGTCCTGCCTCCCCCTCTTGGACGTCCTGGCCATATCTCAGGCTGTGGAGAACCGTTTGTCCACAGGCTCGGGCCGCCTGTAGCCAAAATGTGCCGACGACCGAACAATCGGTAGGGAGGGCGTCCGGCGCATCCCGCCGCGCGTCCGGTCAAGCCCGTCCCCACGAAGGAGGTGCTCGTCATGACGGTTCTGGAGCAGCCCGGCTCGTACCGGCCCATCCCCCCGCCCGCCTGGCGGCCCCGCACCGACCCCGCACCCCTGCTTCCCGACGCGGAGCCGTATCGCGTGCTGGGCACCGAGGCCGCGGGCGGGCTCGACGCCGGGCTGCTGCTGCGGCTCTACGGGCACCTCGTCCGCGGCCGGCGGTACAACGGCCAGGCCACGGCGCTGACCCGCCAGGGCCGGCTCGCCGTCTACCCCTCCTCCGCCGGGCAGGAGGCGTGCGAGGTCGCCGCCGCGCTCGCCCTGCAGGAGCAGGACTGGCTCTTCCCGAGCTACCGCGACACCCTCGCCGCGGTCGCCCGCGGCCTCGACCCCGTCCAGGCGCTCACGCTCCTGCGCGGCGACTGGCACACCGGATACGACCCCCACGAGCACAGGATCGCACCGCTGTGCACCCCCTTGGCCACCCAACTGCCGCATGCAGTGGGCCTCGCGCACGCGGCCCGCCTCAAGGGCGACGACGTGGTCGCGCTCGCCATGGTCGGCGACGGCGGCACCAGCGAGGGCGACTTCCACGAGGCGCTGAACTTCGCCGCCGTGTGGCGGGCCCCCGTCGTCTTCCTCGTGCAGAACAACGGCTTCGCGATCTCCGTGCCGCTCGCCAAGCAGACCGCGGCCCCCTCGCTCGCCCACAAGGCCGTCGGCTACGGCATGCCCGGCCGGCTCGTCGACGGCAACGACGTCGCCGCCGTCCACGAGGTGCTCACCGACGCCGTGCGGCACGCCCGCGAAGGCGGCGGCCCCACCTTGGTGGAAGCCGTCACCTACCGCATGGACGCCCACACCAACGCCGACGACGCCACGCGCTACCGCAGCGACGCCGAGGTCGATACCTGGCGCGGCCACGACCCCATCGCCCTGCTGGAGCAGGAGCTGACCGAGCGCAAGCTGCTGGACCCGTCCGTCGTCGCCGCCGAGCGGGAAGCCGCCGAGCGCATGGCCGCCGACCTGCGCGACCGCATGAACCAGGACCCGCCGCTCGACCCCATGGACCTCTTCACCCACGTGTACGCCCAGCAGACCGCCCAGCTGCGGGAGCAGGCCGACATGCTGCGCGCCGAGCTCGAGGCAGCGGCCGAGGCCGACCCGGCGACCCGGGAAGGGGCGCAGCGATGACCACCGCCGCCGTCCGGGCCGGAATCCGGCCCGCCTCCATGGCCCAGGCCCTCAACCGGGCCCTGCGCGACGCCATGGCCGAAGACCCGTCCGTCCACGTCCTCGGAGAGGACGTAGGTGCGCTGGGCGGCGTCTTCCGCGTCACCGACGGCCTGGTGAAGGAGTTCGGCGAGGACCGCTGCACTGACACTCCGCTCGCCGAGGCCGGCATCCTCGGCACCGCGGTCGGCATGGCCATGTACGGGCTGCGGCCAGTCGTCGAGATGCAGTTCGACGCCTTCGCCTATCCCTCGTTCGAGCAGCTCATCAGCCACGTCGCCCGGATGCGCAACCGCACGCGCGGCGCCATGCCCATGCCCCTCACCATCCGGGTGCCCTACGGCGGCGGCATCGGCGGCGTCGAGCACCACAGCGACTCCTCCGAGGCGTACTACATGGCGACGCCCGGCCTCCACGTCGTCACGCCCGCCACCGTCGCCGATGCCTACGGGCTGCTGCGCGAGGCGATCGCCTCCGACGACCCCGTCGTCTTCCTGGAGCCCAAGCGGCTCTACTGGTCCAAGGCCGAATGGGACCCCGAGACGCCCGAAGCGGTGCCCGGCATAGGCCGCGCCGCCGTCCGCCGCCGGGGCACCTCCGCCACGCTCATCACCTACGGGCCGTCCCTGCCGGTCTGCATGGAAGCGGCCGAGGCGGCTGCCGCCGAGGGCTGGGACCTCGAAGTGGTCGACCTGCGCTCGCTCGTGCCCTTCGACGAGGAGACGGTCTGCGCCTCCGTCCGGCGCACCGGGCGCGCCGTGATCGTCCACGAGTCCACCGGGTTCGGCGGCCCCGGCGGGGAGATCGCGGCCCGCATCACCGAGCGCTGCTTCCACCACCTGGAGGCGCCGGTGCTGCGCGTCGCCGGATTCGACATCCCGTACCCGCCGCCGATGCTGGAGCGGCACCACCTGCCCGGTGTCGACCGGGTGCTCGACGCGGTCGCACGGCTGCAGTGGGAGGCGGAGAGCTGATGCCCGAGGTCAAGGAATTCCGGCTGCCGGATCTCGGCGAAGGCCTCACCGAGGCGGAGATCGTGCGCTGGCTGGTGGAGGTCGGCGAGGTCGTGGAGATCGACCAGCCCGTGGTGGAGGTCGAGACGGCCAAGGCGATGGTCGAAGTCCCCTGCCCCTACGGGGGCGTGGTGACGGCCCGCTTCGGCGCGGTGGGAACGGAGCTCCCCGTCGGGGCGCCGCTCCTGACGGTCGCCGTCGGCGCGTCCCCCGTGGATGCGGGCGCGTCCACGGGGGAGGAGCCGGAGGCTTCCGGCAACGTGCTCGTGGGCTACGGGACGGGGGCGCCTGCGGCGCGGCGCCGCCGTGTCCGGCCGAAGGCCGGTTCTTCCGGGGTGCCCGGGAGCTCCGCCGGTGTCGGCTCGGCGGGTGGCCCGACGGATCCGGGCGGCCCGGAGGCGGGCGGGCACCGCCGGTCACGTGTGCACGGGCTGAGCGCCGTCGCGGCGGATGATGTGGCCGAGGCCGCCGGCGGACTTTCAGGCCCGGGGCCTTCCCGGGCCGAGCCCGCGCCCGGTGGAACCTCCGGAGCCGTGTCCACGGACGGTCTTGAGGCGGGCGGGCACCTCCGGTCACGTACATACGGGCCGGGCGCCGCTGCGGCGGGAGGAACGGCCGAGGCCCCCAGTGATCTTGTCGGCCGAGGGGCTTCCCAGGGCGTGTCCGAGGAGCGGCGTGCGGGCGAGCGCGGGGCCGTAGCCGTGGCCGGGGCACGGCCTTCCGTCCCGGCCGGGCCCGTTCCCGTCGTCTCTCCACTCGTCCGGAAGCTGGCCCGTGAACACGGTCTCGACCTGCGGGCATTGACCGGTACCGGCCGGGACGGGCTGATCCTGCGCGCCGATGTGGAGCGTGCCGTACGTGCTGCCGCGGCCGCGGACAAGGCGCCGGCCCCCTCCCCGGCCGCCGGGGTCGCCGGCGCCGAGCGCATCCCCTTGCGGGGGCTGCGTGGTGCCGTCGCCGAGAAGCTCAGCCGGAGTCGCCGGGAGATTCCCGACGCCACCTGCTGGGTGGACGCGGACGCGACCGAGCTGCTGGCGGCCCGCAAGGCCATGAACGCCGCCGGCGGCGCGAAGATCTCCCTCCTGGCCCTGCTCGCCCGCATCTGCACGGCCGCCCTGACCCGCTATCCCGACCTCAACTCCACCGTCGACACCGAGGCCCGGGAGATCGTCCGGCTGCCCGGCGTCCACCTCGGGTTCGCCGCGCAGACGGAGCGCGGGCTGGTCGTCCCCGTCGTCCGGGACGCCCACCTGCGCAACGCTGCCGGCCTCTCCGCGGAGATCGCCCGGCTGACCGAGGCCGCGCGCACGGGCGCCCTGACCCCCGCCGAGCTCACGGGGGGCACGTTCACGCTGAACAACTACGGCGTGTTCGGCGTCGACGGCTCCACGCCGATCATCAACCACCCCGAGGCGGCCATGCTCGGCATCGGCCGGATAGCCGCCAAGCCCTGGGTGCACGAGGGCGAGTTGGCCGTACGGCACGTGGTGCAGCTGTCGTTCACCTTCGACCACCGGGTCTGCGACGGCGGCACCGCCGGAGGCTTCCTGCGCTACGTGGCCGACTGCGTCGAGCAGCCCGCCGTACTGTTGCGCTCCCTCTGAGCCTTCGCCGCAAGGCGAACGGCCATACTCGTCGGGTGACTGGTTACGACGCCATAGTGCTCGCCGGTGGCGCCGCCCGCAGGCTGGGCGGCACCGACAAGCCCACCCTGCGCGTGGGCGGGCGCACACTGCTGGACCGGGTGCTGGAGGCGTGCGCGGACGCCGAGGAGACCGTCGTCGTGGGCCCCCGGCGCCCCACCGCACGCCCCGTGCGGTGGGCGCGGGAGGAGCCTCCCGGCGGCGGCCCCCTCGCCGGGCTCGCCGCCGGCCTGCGGCACACAGCCGCCGGCACCACTCTCGTGCTCTCCGCCGACCTGCCGTTCCTGCGCCCCGAGACCGTACGGGCCCTGCTCGCCGCGGCCGCCACCGGCGGCCCGTACGTGGAAGGGGTGCTCCTCACCGACCTGGACGGCCGCGATCAGCCGCTGGTCGCCGCCTACCGCACCGAGCCGCTGCGCCGCGAGCTGGCGCTGCTCGCCGCCGAGCACGGCAGCCTCGTGGGGCTGCCGCTGCGGCTGCTCACCGACGAGCTCACCCTCGGCCGGTTCCCGCACCCGACGGCCTCCTTCGACTGTGACACCTGGGAGGACGTCGCCACCGCCCGCGCGCGCATCAGGGACGATGGGAGCGTGCTGGATGAATGGATCTCCGCGGCCAAGGCCGAGCTGGGCATCGACCTCGACGTCGACACAACCGCCCTCCTGGACCTCGCGCGCGACGCCGCGCACGGCGTGGCCAGGCCCGCCGCGCCCCTGACCACCTTCCTCGTCGGCTACGCCGCAGGGCGCCTGGGAGGCGGCCCCGAAGCGGTGGCCGAGGCGACCCGCAAGGCCGTGGCCCTGGCCCAGCAGTGGGCGGCGGAGGCGGCCGCCGCCGAGGACCACGCGGCGGGCAAGCCCGGCGACGGCGCCGCCGGGAAGGCCGACGGCCCGCGATGAAGGACGTGGACGGGGATTCCGCGCTCGACCGGGCGACGGAGGATGCGCTGGCGCTCTTCACGAACCAGCGGCGCGGGGCGCGCTCCCACGCCGGCGACCGGCTGCCCGACGAGGGCGCGGAGGCGGCGGGCCGGTCCGGGGCCGGTCGCGCCGAGCCCCGGCATGCCGAGCCTCCGCACGCCGGACCCGCGCACAGTGGGCAAGCGTCCTTCGCGTACTTCCCGTTCGACGAGATCCCCGTCGGGGGCGGCGTGGTCGACGGCGGCCGCGCCGTGGGCACCGCACGGGCCGCGCATGCCACGCGGGGGCCTTCCGTCCCCGCTCCCGCACCGGCTCCCGCCTACGATGACCTTCCGTTCACCGACATCGACGTCGCCCAGGACGGCAAGGACGAGAAGCGGGCCCGCGACATGACGGCCGACGACGCCCCCCACGCCACGCGCAGTTCCCACGCCACCCCCTGGTCCACGGCCCGCGCCGTCGCGGCAGCCGCCGCCGGTGCCCTTCCGGCGGAGGACCGGGCCCTCGGCGACGCCCTCGGACAAGTACTTGCCGAGCCGCTCGTCGCCCTCACCGACCTGCCCTCCTTCGACACCTCCGCCATGGACGGCTGGGCCGTCTCCGGGCCCGGCCCCTGGAAGCTCCCGCCACCCGGCGCGCAGGACGTCCTCGCGGGCCGCCCCGGCGCGCGGCCGCTGCGCGACGGGCGCGCCGTGCGGATCGCCACCGGAGCGCCGGTCCCGCCCGGGGCGACCGCCGTGCTGCGCAGCGAGCACGGCGAAGTGACGGTGCAGGGCGAGCTGCTCGCCAGCCGGCACGTCAGCCACGGCCAGGACATCCGGCCGCGGGGCGGCGAGTGCCGGCAGGGCGACGAACTCGCGCCCGTAGGAACGCTCGTCACCCCCGCCCTGCTCGGGCTCGCGGCCGCCGCCGGCTACGACGCACTGGCCGTCGTGCGGCGCCCCCGCGTCGACGTGCTCGTCCTCGGCGACGAGCTGCTCCGCGAGGGGCTGCCGGAGGGCGGGCTGATCCGGGACGCCCTCGGCCCGATGCTCGGTCCGTGGCTGCGGGCGCTCGGGGCGGAGCCGGGTGAGGCGTTGTACCTCGGGGACGAGGGCGGCGCCCTGCGCGAGGCGCTCGCCGCGTCCACGGCGGACGTGGTCGTCACCACCGGCGGTACGGCCTCCGGGCCTGTGGACCACGTTCACCCCACGCTGCGGGGGCTGGGTGCGGAGCTGCTGGTCGACGGGGTCGCGGTGCGGCCCGGGCATCCGATGCTGCTCGCCAGGCTCGGGCCCGGCCGGCATGTCGTCGGGCTGCCGGGGAATCCGCTGGCCGCCGTGGCCGGGCTGCTGACGCTTGCCGAGCCGTTGCTGCGGGCGCTGACCGGGCGAGCGTCCGGCGCTGTGGCGCGGGCCGTTCTCGCGGAGGCCGTGTCCGGGCATCCGGCGGATACGCGGCTCGTGCCGGTCGAGTACGACGGGGTCGGCCGTGTACGGCCTCTTCGGTTTCACGGGCCCGCCATGCTGCGGGGGCTGGCCGCGGGGGACGGCATGGCCGTTGTACCGGCTGGTGGTGCGGGGAGGGCTGCGGAGGTGACGGTGTTGGGGCTGCCGTAGCCGCGGCCTGTGTCGGCTGTGGCCGGTCGCGCCCACGCGGCGGATCCGCGGATTGGTGCTGTCCCGCGCCCCTTATGGGGCTCTGCCCCTGCCCGTTCGACTGCGGGTCGTGTGTGGCTTGTCGCGCCCACGCGGCGGAGCCGCAGATTGATGCTGTCCCGCGCCCCTTACGGGCGCGGTCTCCGCTGCAGTCGTGGCTGGTCGCGTCCACGCGGCGGAGCCGCAGATTGATGCTGCCCCGCGCCCCTTACGGGCGCGGTCCCGGCTGCAGCCGTGGCCGGTCGCGTCCACGCGGGGGCCCTGCAGACGGGCCCCTCAAGCCCCCTCCTGCGTCGTCCCCTTCCTGATGGTGATGACCCGGTCCGCCAGTTGCAGCGTTGCCGCCTCCGGGTCCGTGAAGTGCAGCAGGCGGTGGCCCCGTACCACCGCCACCACCAGGTCCTCGCAGTCCCGTGGCGAATGACCCGCCTCGCGCTTCGTCACCGGGCGTTCGGCGACGTCCAGGCCGTTTCCGTACGTCAGCAGGTCCTCCAGCACCGTGCCGACGTTCGGGCTCATCATCGACATGCCGAGCAGGCGGCCCGCCGAGCTGGAGCTCGTCACGACCGTGTTCGCGCCGCTCTGCCGCAGCAGCGGCACGTTCTCGTCCTCCCGGACGGCGACGACGATCGTGGCGGACTTGTTCAGCTGCCGCGCCGTCAGGGTGACCAGTGCGGCCGTGTCGTCCCGCTGCGTGGTGATGATGATCTGGGAGGCGCGCGCGAGCTCCGCGCGCAGCAGGGTCTCGGAGCGCGTGGCGTCGCCCAGGACGCCCACCAGGCCCTCGGCCGCCGCCGCGTCGACCACCTTCTTCTGCGGGTCGACCACGACGATCTTGTCCTTGGGCTTGCCCTGTCCGAGCAGCGTCTCGACGGCGTGCCGGCCCTTCGTGCCGTAGCCGACGACGACGGTGTGCTCTCGCATCCGGGACCTCCAACGGTGGACGCGTACCTGCTGGCGCGTCCGATCGGTCAACACTTCCAGGGTCGTTCCGACCAGAATGATCAGGAACAGCACGCGCAGCGGCGTGATCACGAAGATATTCGTCAGCCGGGCCGCGTCGCCGACGGGCGTGATGTCGCCGTAGCCGGTGGTCGACAGCGTCACGGTCGCGTAGTACGCCGAGTCGAGGAAGCCGACGCCGCCGCCGGCGTTGTCGTGGTAGCCGCCGCTGTCCGCATAGACGATCAGTGTGGTGACGGCCAGCACCAGGAGCGCCATGACCAGCCGCTGCAGCACCTGCCGCAGCGGCGGCGCGACGCGCCGGGCGGGCATGACGATCGAGCGGCCCGCCTCGGCGTCCTCGCCGGCATCGCCGCGGGTGCGGTTCCACAGGGTGCGGAACAGCGACAGTCGGGTCATCTTGCGCGTCACCATGGCCCCCATATTCCGTGATCTTCCCCGTGCCCCGGCGGTAGCCTCGCGACCATGTATGCGATCACCATTACCGAACCGGGCGGGCCCGAGGCCCTGGTCTGGTCCGAGGTACCCGATCCGGTGCCCGCCGAGGGCGAGGTCCTGATCGAGGTCGTGGCCAGCGCCGTCAATCGCGCCGACGTCGTCCAGCGGCAGGGCTTCTACGACCCGCCGCCCGGCGCGTCCCCCTACCCCGGCCTGGAGTGCTCCGGCCGCATCGCGGCGCTCGGCCCCGGGGTGAGCGGCTGGGCGGTCGGCGACGAGGTGTGCGCGCTGCTGGCGGGCGGCGGCTACGCGCAGAAGGTGTGCGTCCCCGCGGGCCAGCTGCTGCCCGTGCCCGACGGCATGGACCTCGTCACGGCGGCCTGCCTGCCCGAGGTGACCGCGACCGTCTGGTCCAACGTGTTCATGGTCGCCCACCTGTGCCCCGGCGAGACGTTCCTCGTGCACGGCGGCGGCAGCGGCATCGGCACCATGGCCGTCCAACTGGCGAAGGCCGTCGGCGCGCGCGTCGCCGTCACCGCGGGCAGCGCGGACAAGCTGGAGGCCTGCCGCGAGCTGGGCGCGGACATCCTCATCGACTACCGCGAACAGGACTTCGTCGAGGAGCTGCACAAGGTCACCGGCGGCATCGGTGCCGACGTCATCCTCGACATCGTCGGCGCGAAGTACCTCGCCCGGAACGTGGACGCCCTCGCCGTCAACGGCCGCCTGGTCATCATCGGCCTGCAGGGCGGGCGTACGGCCGAGCTCGACCTCGGCGCGCTGCTCACCAAGCGCGCCGCCGTGATGGGCACCTCCCTGCGCGGCCGCCCGCTCGCCGAGAAGGCGACGATCATCGCGGCCGTACGGGAGCACGTGTGGCCGCTCGTCGCCGGCGGCCGGGTGCGGCCGGTCGTCGACCGCACGATGCCGATGTCGGAGGCCGCCGAGGCGCACCGCGTCATGGAGCAGAGCGCCCACGTGGGGAAGATCCTCCTCACGGTCTGAGTCAGGCTCACGGTCTGAGCCAGGGCTTGATGAGCCAGGGCTTGATGAGTCAGGGCTTGAGCCGAAGCCCGAGCAGGACCGCTCACCAATCACCCGCTTGAACCACCCGCCGTGCCGCCCCGCCCACCCCGTGTGAGGGTGGGCGAGAGCGGCTCGGGCGGAGAGCGGAGGGCGGCGACGTGGGCATCGACGGCGGCAGGCTGCCGGGCAGTCTGCGGGCGGGCCTGCGCACGGGACTGATAGCCGGGCCGGTGCTGGCCGCCACCGCCCTGGTCGTCGCCGTCGCGCCGGGCCCCGAGCCCTCCGAGCCGTCCCCCGGGCACCCGGCCCCGCGCGCGGCTTCCGCCGCGCCCGGCCCGACGCCCGGCCCCCCCCGCCGCCCCGCCGCCCCGCCGGCCCCCGGTGAGGGCAGGCTCGCCGGGACGTCCGCCGGCGAGGGACGCCTCCACCCGGGCCGCGACCCCGGCCGGACGGCCCGGCCGGGGTCGCCCGGGATATCCGGCTCACTCCCTTCCGACGAGTCTTCCGAATCGCCCTCCGCGGACCCCTCCGACGACACCGGTACGGAGACGGGTGAGGACGCTGCCGACCCGGCCGAGGACGCGCCGGGGGAGGACGCCCCCGACACCGCGCCGCCGGCCGCCGTGGACGAGGCGGGCGGTGTTCCCGAACAGCCGCAAGGCCCCGCCGGACCGGCCACTCCCGACCCTGTGTCCACTCGTTCCGCCGCCGCCCGCGACGCCAGGACCGCGGCCTACGGCGATCACGTGCTGCGCGTCCTGCCCCTGGGCACCGGCCTCGCCCTCACCGGCCTAGGGCTCGGGTTCTTCGCCCTGCGGCTGCGCAGAGCGAAGTGAGCGATGAAGTGAGCAGTGTGGCGCAGGGAGTGAAAAACGGGGCGCGCGAAGCGGGAAAGGGGCGCGCGGCAGGGCGCGTGGCACGGTGGATCAGGCGTGTACGGGGGCATCAACAGGGGGAAATCACATGTGCGAGAGAATGGCGGCATGGATATGCCGAGGAATGAACGGTCGCAGGAGGAGAGCCCCAAAGTCCTGGTCGTAGGCCCGGACGGCATGGCTCTCGGCAGCGCCAGCCCCGGCGGCGGGGAGGGCGACGACGAGTCGCGCGAGGTCCCGGTGACGGAAATGGTCGAACAGCCTGCGAAGGTCATGCGCATCGGCAGCATGATCAAGCAACTGCTGGAGGAAGTGCGGGCCGCACCTCTCGACGAGGCGAGCAGGGTCCGGCTCAAGGAGATCCACCACAGCTCCGTCAAGGAGCTGGAGGACGGCCTGGCCCCCGAGCTGGTCGAGGAGCTGGAGCGCCTGTCGCTTCCCTTCATGGACGACAGCGTGCCGAGCGAGGCGGAACTGCGCATTGCGCAGGCCCAGTTGGTCGGCTGGCTGGAGGGCCTGTTCCACGGCATCCAGACGACGCTGTTCGCCCAGCAGATGGCGGCCCGGGCCCAGCTGGAGCAGATGCGCAGGGCGCTGCCCGCCGGTGTCCTGGGGGACGACGAGGGCGACGGCCACCAGCACAGCGGCGCGCGCTCCGGCCCGTATCTCTGAGAGCTCCGCATCTCCGAGGGCTCTGAACCTCCGAGGACTCCGAGAGCTCCGCATCCCTGAGAGCTCCGAGAGTCCCGAGCGTAAGAACTCTGAGCGAGCGTCAGCCCGCTTGCACATGTGCCCGGTACGTCCTCTCAGGACGTACCGGGCACACGTGCAACAACGGCCTTACGAGGCCGGGTCGGTCCTACGAAGCCGGGTCGCCCGTCGACACCGTCAGCACGAACTGGTCCGACGGCGACTTCGGGTCGAACGGGTCACCCGCGGCCGGCACCTGGTTGAGCACCGTGCCCTTGCCCCAGGTGTTCTCCGGCGACACGTCGATCCGGTACTTCCAGCCGGCGGCCTGGAGGCACGACTTCACGGAGTCGATGTACATGTAGCGGAAGTCGGGGGACGACTTCTTCGACTTGTCGCTGTAGTACTCGTAGGCCTTGGTGCACTTCTCCGGGTCGACGGTCTTCGACTTGTCGCCCTCCTTGTGCTTGCTCTGCGTGCCGCCGGTGCCGCCGCCGGCCGTCGTGCCGCCACCGCTCGTGGAGGTGGTGCCGCCGCCGGGGGCCGGGGCGCCGCTGGCCGGTGCCTGGCTCTGCCCGCCGGTGGTGCCGCCGCTGCCGGCCTCGTTGCCCTTCTCGCCGCCGCTCAGCGTGATCGCGGCGATCACGCCGATGACCGCGAGGCCCGCGACGACCGCCGAGCCGATGATGACGCCCTTGTTGCTCTTGCCGCCGCCCGAGGACGAACCGACCGAGGTGGACGGACCGGTCGAGTACGGAGGGGGCGTGCTGGGGCCGCCCGGACCGGCCTGGAAGGGCTGCACCGGCGTCGGGTACCCCCCAGCGGCCTGCTGAGCGCCCGAGGAGGGCCCGTAGCCGCCGTTGTAGGGCCCGGGGGCCGCCGGGGGCTGGTAGGGCGTCTGGACGCCGCCAGGGCCCGGCGCGGGGGTCTGCTGGTCGACGGGCGGGAAGACCGCCGAGCCGACGCCCGCGCCGCTGCGCGCCGGCGGACCGCCCGCGATGATGATCGGCGCGGGCGCGGCCTGCGCCGTGCCCGTGACCCGCGCGCACTCGTCGCGCATGGACTCGGCGCTCGGGAAGCGCTCGTTCGGGTTCTTCTTCAGCGCCCGGGCGACGAGCGCGTCGACCGCCGGCGGGATCGAGCGGTTGATCGTGGAGGGAGCGACCGGCTCCTCCTGGACGTGCGCGTAGGCGATGGCCAGCGGCGAGTCCGCGTCGAACGGCAGCCGTCCGGTGAGCAGCTCGAAGAGCATGATGCCGACCGAGTACAGGTCGGAGCGGGCGTCCACGCCGCGCCCGAGGGCCTGCTCGGGGGAGAGGTACTGCGGGGTGCCGACGACCATGCCGGTCTGCGTCATCGACGTGACGCCGGACTGCATGGCGCGGGCGATGCCGAAGTCCATCACCTTGACCACGCCGCGCTTGGTCATCATCACGTTGCCGGGCTTGATGTCGCGGTGGACCAGGCCCATCTCGTGGCTGACCTCGAGCGCCGCCAGCACGTCGGCGGTGATCTTCAGCGCCTTGTCAGCCGGCATCGCGCCGAACTGCGCCACGTCCGCGTCGAGGACGGAGCGCAGCGGCTGGCCCTCGATGTACTCCATGACGATGTACGGCATGGTCGACCCGTCGAGGTCGTCCTCGCCTGTGTCGAACACCGAGACGATGTTGGTGTGTGTGAGCTTGGCGACGGCCTGGGCCTCGCGCCGGAACCGCTCGCGGAAGGACGCCTCCCGGCCGAGCTCCGTGTGAAGTGTCTTGATTGCGACCTGACGGTCCAGGACGGAGTCGTAGGCCAGGTGGACGGAGGCCATCCCGCCCTCGCCCAGAAGGTCCCGGAGCTGGTAGCGGCCGCCACCGACAGACCGGCCCGCGTAGCGGCCCTGTGCGCCGTCCTGGCTCATCGTTCTGCTTCCCCCTTGGGCGCACTGCCTGGCTACGAGATGCCACCGCGTCGGCAGTGGCACACGTTTCCACTCTGTCGATATATCTCGGCCAAGTCTGCCCCAGGCCGCGGGCACGTCAAGCCGCGTGCCCGTTCCGTGACGGGATGCGCGACAAGACGTCACGAGATTTGCCTTGCCCAGGGCCGTACGGGTTTGATAGCGCGTCCATCCCGGACCGGCGCGCGCCGCGGAACCTGTAGCGTGCCTTAGCGGAAGACCGTTTTCCCACCGCAGCGCCTTCCGCGCGACGCGGCCAGACACGACGGCGAGGACTGATGGCACAGACGCAGAGCGCCCAGGGTCCGTCCGACCCTGACGCCAACGAGGGCGGAATGCCCGATGTGCCGGAAATGTGGGGTAATGGCGGGCTGGTAGGCGACGGCCGTTACCGCCTGACGCACAGGCTGGGCCGCGGCGGCATGGCCGAGGTCTTCGCCGCCGAGGACGTGCGCCTCGGCCGTACGGTCGCGGTGAAGCTGCTCCGCGCCGATCTCGCCGAGGACCCGGTCTCCAAGGCCCGCTTCACCCGCGAGGCACAGTCGGTCGCCGGCCTCAACCACCACGCTGTCGTCGCCGTCTACGACTCCGGCGAGGACACCGTCGGCCGCAACGTCGTGCCGTACATCGTCATGGAACTGGTTGAAGGCCGCACCATTCGCGACCTGTTGCTCAACGCCGAGGCCCCGCCGCCCGAGCAGGCGCTCATCATCGTCTCGGGCGTGCTGGAAGCGCTGGCCTACAGCCACCAGCACGGCATCGTCCACCGCGACATCAAGCCCGCCAACGTGATCATCACCAACAGCGGCGCGGTGAAGGTCATGGACTTCGGCATCGCCCGCGCCCTGCACGGCGCGGCCTCCACCATGACCCAGACCGGCATGGTCATGGGCACCCCGCAGTACCTCTCCCCGGAGCAGGCCCTCGGCAAGACCGTCGACGCCCGCTCGGACCTTTACGCCACCGGCTGCCTGCTCTACGAACTGCTGGCGCTGCGTCCGCCGTTCACCGGCGAGACCCCGCTCTCGGTCGTCTACCAGCACGTCCAGGACATGCCGGTGGCGCCGTCGCACGTCCTCGGCAGCGTGCCGCCGGAGCTCGACGGGCTCGTCATGCGCTCCCTCGCGAAGGACCCGGACGACCGGTTCCAGAGCGCCGAGGAGATGCGCGGGCTGGTGCAGTACGCGCTGCAGATGCTGCACGACGCGGGCGCCCACACCGGCGCCTGGGACACCGGCCCCATTGACCACCTCGCCGGTGGCGCCACGCAGGTGATGGGCGCCGTCGGCGGCCAGCACACCACTGCCATGCCGCACACGCAGCACGGCAACACCTCGCAGCAGTCGATCCTGCCGCCGCGCCACGGCGACGACGGCGGGTTCGACGGCTACGGCGGCAACGGCGGCCGCGGCCGGGGCGGCGGCAAGGGCAAGATGCTGCTCGTCGCCGCCGTGGTGGCGATCGTGCTGGTGGCGGGCGTCGTCTACGCGCTGAAGTCGTTCAACACGAGCGGCGGCCAGGGCGGGAAGACGACGAAGGACAAGACGTCCGTCGGCCCGTCCTCCCCCGGTCCTTCCGACTCCCAGAGCCCCGATTCGCAGAAATCCGCCGCCCCGGGCCACAACGGCACCACCGGCGACACGGGCCGTCAGCGCGGGTCGGACAGCGAGGACGACACCACGGACACCGACGAGGGCACCGGGCGGCACCGTCAGACGCCTCCGCCGTCCACCAAGCCGTCCGGCGGTTCGACGCCGTCGTCCGACACGTCGTCCAAGCCCGACCCGTCGTCCAAGCCGTCCACCGGGGGCGACGACAAGCCGGGTACCACCACGGGCACCACCACGGGTACCACCGGCACCACCGGTACGACCGGGCAGACCGGCACCACCGGCTCCACCGCCGGGCAGCCCGGTGCGACGGGCGTGACCGCGGGCGGCTGATCCGGCCGCCGCCACGTCGGGCGACAGCAGGCGACAAAGCGAACAACTACTTGAGGGCACCCCATGGGGTGCCCTCGGTCGTTTCCGCAGCCGCTCAGTCCGTGAACGCGTCCCGTACCGCCTCGTACGACCGCGTCCACCACACCGTCAGCGCCGCCGACGCCGGGAAGCCGGGGTCCGCGCGGTGGTCGCCCCGCTGGTAGCGCCAGCGCAGCATCCAGAAGTCGTTCAGCCGTTCCCACCACACGCGGTGGACCGCGGCGCCCAGTTCGGCGGGGCCGGCGCCGCTCGCGCGCCGGTACGCGCGCGAGTACGGCCGTATCTTCGCGAGGTCGAGCGTGCCGTCGGGCCGGAGGAAGAAGATGACGGCGGCGCGGACGGCCTCCTCCGCGCGGGGCCGCACGCCTAGCCGGTCCCAGTCGACGATCGCGGCGGGTTCGCCGCCGCGGTAGAGCAGGTTGAGCGGGTGGAAGTCGCCGTGCACCCAGCCGGGCGCGGTGCCGTCGGCGGGGCGGCGGTGGGCGTGGCGCTCCAGCAGGGCGCGGCGCTCGATCAGCCGGTGCTCGGCGAGTTCGTCGAAGGAGTCGCGCGGGCGGCTGCCCCTGCCCCGGCGGACGAGCCCGAGAAGCTCCTCGATGAGGGCGTACGTGTCCTGGGGGTCCGCGGAGGCGTCTTCGGGCCTCCCGGGCCCTCCAGGGCCCCCTGAGGCCTCTCCAGGGCCTTCTGCGGGGGTGAAGGGCGCGAGCGGTCCGTCGGGGGTCTCCTCCCGGCAGACCTTCGCCAGGCACGTGTGGACGTGGCCGAGCAGCGCGCCGAGCTTGCGGGACTGCGCGAGGGTCAGCTCTCCCCCGTCGCGGTGGCGGCCGTCGACCCAGGGGTGCAGGGCGTAGCAGCGGCCGCCGAGGACGGTGACGGTGGTGCCGTCGGTGCGGGCCACGGGCGGGGCGACGGGCAGGCCGAGGGCGGCCAGGCGCAGGGTGACGCTGTGCTGGCGGGCGATGGCGGCCTGGTCGCCGTCGAGGTGGTGCTTGAGGAAGAAGTCGCCGCGGGTGGTGGTGAGGCGGTAGCCGCGGTTGAGCAGGCCCTGGGTCAGGGGGACGCACGAGACGGGCTCGCCGGCCCGGTCGTAGCGGCGCAGCAGTGTGTGCAGGGTGCCGGTGTCGGGGCCGATGTCGGGTCCGGTGTCGGGCGGGGCATCGGTGACAAGTGAGCGTGGCACGTCCCAAATGTTAAATCACGCTGAGTGTGCGGCCTGTCGCGCGGGGACCCCTTCGAGGTGATGCACGGTGGTGAACTGCGGTTCGATGTACAGGTATTCGGGACGGAAGGGGGTCGCGTCCGCCGTGCGGGGCGGCCGCCCGAAGCGTTCCAGGTCCTCCCCGGAGGGGAGGAAGAGGCGTGCCGTGCCGACGAATTGGACGGTCCACACGGCCTCGTCGCCCTCGTGGCGGTCGCCGAGGTTGTCCGCGCCGTACGCGACGACGTTGCCGTCGCAGGCCTGTGCGTACCCGAAGTCGCCGTGGAGGCGGAGCAGGACGCTGTCGCCGGAGACGATGTGGCGGGCGACGGTGACGAAGGGGAGCGCGCGCATGCTGACCGAGAGGCGGCCGTAGGGGGTGCGGTCGAGCAGTTCGAGGGCTCGGTGTCGGTCGGGATGCGCGGAGAGCATGGCACCACTGTGCACGCCTGTCCCACCCGTCCATAGGGGCACCCGCCCCTTCGGCGCGGGCCATTGGTCCCGAATCACCGGTTTACCGTAGATCCGGCAGATTCACCGCTTCTCATCACTGCTCCTTGTCGCCGCTTCTCGTCACCGCTTCTCCGCCTGGAGTCGCGCCACGTACGCCGCCGCCTGGGAGCGCCGCTCCATGCCCAGCTTGGAGAGCAGGCTGGAGACGTAGTTCTTGATCGTCTTCTCGGCCAGGTGCAGCCGCTCGCCGATCACGCGGTTGGTCAGGCCCTCGCCGATCAGGTCCAGGATCCGGCGCTCCTGGTCGGTCAGGCTCGCCAGCCGGTCGTCGCCCTTAGGCGCCCTGCCGTCGCGCAGCCGCTCCAGGACCCGTGCCGTCGCCACCGGGTCGAGCAGGGATTTCCCGGCCGCCACGTCCCGCACGGCGGCGAGCAACTCATTGCCACGAATTGCCTTCAGTACGTAGCCGGAGGCGCCCGCCATGATCGCGTCGAAGAGCGCCTCGTCATCGGCGAAGGAGGTGAGCATCAGGCATTTGATCTGCTCGTCCTGTGAACGGATTTCCCGGCAGACTTCTACGCCGCTGCCATCCGGAAGGCGAACGTCCAGAACTGCCACGTCAGGCCGCGTGGCGGGAATGCGCACCATGGCGTCCGCGGCCGTCCCGGCCTCCCCGACGACCTCGATGTCGGCCTCCCCGGCCAGCATCTCGTGCACCCCGCGCCGGACGACCTCGTGGTCATCGAGCAGAAATACCGTGATTTTTCCTTGTTCGGGCACAGTGCCAGTCTCACACACGGAGTCTTCCCCTGCTCTTGTCCTCCGGGATAACGTGCCGTCGTTCCGGCAGCCCGCATGGGCTGTGCTCACAAGGTCGTGACCAGGAGCGTCGCCCCGCTTTCTCGATTTACTTGGAAATCCAAGCAAAATTGCAGGTCAGGCGGGGTTTCGCAGGAATGCGGCCTTCTGGGTAACGTGCTTATTGCAGGCCTTTCGCCGGGGCGCCTGTCACGCCCGGTTCCGGCCTCGGCACACCCACCCCGTGTGCCGTCGGGGATCGAGCGAGCATTCTCCTGCCTCACGGCGGGGGAACCCCCTCTGGCCGCCGGCGACCCCGGGGGCCGGACTGACGGAGGAGCACACGTGACTGTGGACAGCACTGCCGCGCGCAAGCCGCGCCGCGGCGGCAGCAAGCGCGCCGGCGCCAAGACCGCCAAGGCGGCGGGCGAGCCCGAGCTCGTACAGCTGCTGACGCCCGAGGGCGAGCGGGTCGAGCACCCCGACTACTCCATCGACCTGTCCGCCGAAGAACTGCGCGGCCTGTACCGGGACATGGTGCTGACCCGCCGTTTCGACGCGGAGGCCACCACCCTGCAGCGCCAGGGCGAACTGGGTCTGTGGGCCTCTCTGCTGGGCCAGGAGGCCGCCCAGATCGGCTCCGGCCGGGCGACGCGCCCGGACGACTACGTCTTCCCGACCTACCGCGAGCACGGCGTGGCCTGGTGCCGCGGGGTCGACCCCACCAACCTGCTCGGCATGTTCCGCGGCGTGAACCACGGCGGCTGGGACCCCAACGAGAACAACTTCCACCTCTACACCATCGTCATCGGCTCGCAGGCCCTGCACGCGACCGGTTACGCCATGGGGATCACCAAGGACGGCGCCGACTCCGCCGTCATCGCCTACTTCGGCGACGGCGCCTCCAGCCAGGGCGACGTGGCCGAGGCGTTCACCTTCGCGGCCGTCTACAACGCCCCGGTCGTATTCTTCTGCCAGAACAACCAGTGGGCCATCTCCGAGCCCACCGAGAAGCAGACCCGCGTCCCGCTCTACCAGCGCGCGCAGGGCTACGGCTTCCCCGGCGTCCGCGTCGACGGCAACGACGTCCTCGCCTGCCTCGCCGTCACCAAGGCCGCCCTCGACCGGGCCCGCACCGGCCAGGGCCCGATGCTGATCGAGGCCTTCACGTACCGCATGGGCGCCCACACCACCTCCGACGACCCGACGCGCTACCGCCGCGACGAGGAGCGCGAGCTGTGGGAGGCCAAGGACCCGATCGCGCGCCTGCGCGCGTACCTGGAGCGCGAGGACAACGCCGACGAGGCATTCTTCGCCGCCCTGGAGACCGAGGCCGACGAGCTCGCCAAGCACGTGCGCGACCGCGTCCGCACCATGCCGGACCCCGAGAACATGGCGATCTTCGACAACATCTACGCCGACGGCCACGCCCTCGTCGACGAGGAGCGCGCCCAGTTCGCCGCCTACCAGGCTTCGTTCGCCGAGGAGAGCCACTGATGACCGCCCAGAAGCTCTCCATCGTCAAGGCGATCAACGCCTCGCTGCGCACCGCGCTGGAGAACGACCCCAAGGTCCTCGTCATGGGCGAGGACGTCGGCAAGCTCGGCGGCGTCTTCCGCGTCACCGACGGCCTGCAGAAGGACTTCGGCGAGGAGCGGGTCATCGACACCCCGCTCGCCGAGTCCGGCATCGTCGGCACCGCGATCGGCCTGGCCCTGCGCGGCTACCGCCCCGTCGTCGAGATCCAGTTCGACGGCTTCGTCTTCCCCGCGTACGACCAGATCGTCACCCAGCTCGCCAAGATGCACGCCCGCGCGCTCGGCAAGATCAAGCTGCCGGTCGTCATCCGCATCCCCTACGGCGGTGCCATCGGCGCCGTCGAGCACCACAGCGAGTCGCCCGAGACGCTGTTCGCGCACGTCGCGGGCCTGAAGGTGGTCTCCCCGTCGAACGCCTCGGACGCCTACTGGATGCTCCAGCAGGCCATCCAGAGCGACGACCCGGTCATCTACTTCGAGCCCAAGCGCCGCTACCACGACAAGTCCGAGCTCGACACGGAGGCCATTCCGGACCCGCTGCACGCCGCGCGCGTCGCCCGCCCGGGCACGGACCTCACCCTCGCCGCCTACGGGCCGATGGTGAAGACCTGTCTGGAGGCCGCCGCGGCGGCCGAGGAGGAGGGCAAGTCCCTGGAGGTCCTCGACCTCCGCTCGATGTCGCCCATCGACTTCGACGGCATCCAGGCGTCCGTCGAGCGCACCCGCCGGCTGGTCGTCGTCCACGAGGCCCCGGTCTTCCTGGGCACCGGTGCGGAGATCGCCGCCCGGATCACCGAGCGGTGCTTCTACCACCTGGAGGCCCCGGTCCTGCGGGTCGGCGGATATCACGCGCCCTACCCGCCGTCCCGGCTGGAGGACGAGTACCTTCCGGGACTGGACCGGGTGCTCGACGCCGTCGACCGCGCGCTGGCGTACTGAGGGGTTTGAGGAGAGTCGTGACCATGACTGCAAGGACCGCGAACGACCAGCGCTTCCGCGAGTTCAAGATGCCCGACGTGGGCGAGGGGCTCACCGAGGCGGAGATCCTCAAGTGGTACGTGGCCGCCGGCGACACCGTCGCCGACGGGCAGGTGGTGTGTGAGGTCGAGACGGCCAAGGCGGCCGTCGAACTGCCGATCCCCTTCGACGGGGTCGTGCACGAACTGCGGTTCCCCGAGGGGACGACGGTCGACGTCGGCCAGGTGATCATCTCGGTGGACACGGACCCCGGAGCGGGACCGGCTGCGCCGGAGCAGGCTGCGGCCCCGGCCGCGCCCGCCGAGGAGGCGGAGGAGCCGCAGGGGCGGCAGGCCGTGCTGGTGGGGTACGGGGCGGCGCCGTCTTCGACGAAGCGGCGTGCTCGCAAGCAGCCCGTGACAGCCGAGCCGGTGGCCGCCGCCATACAGGCGGAGCTCAACGGGCGCCCGGCCGGGGCGGCCGGGCCTGCTGCGGCCGCAGTGCCCTCGACCGGTGCACCCGGAACCGCGGCCGAAAAGATTTCGCCGGTCCCCGGCACGGGACAGGCCTCCGGGACGGGAACGGCCCCCGGGGCCGGACAGGCCTCCGTTGGTGCTCGTCCGCTCGCCAAACCCCCCGTGCGCAAGCTCGCCAAGGATCTCGGGGTCGATCTCGCCTCCGTCATCCCGTCCGGTGCCGACGGCATCGTGACGCGCGAGGACGTCCACGCCGCCGCTTCGGCCGCGACTGCCCCGGTCGCGGAGGAGCCGGTGGCCGTCGCGGGCGCTCCCGCGGCCGGTGGGGACCTCGCCGCGCGCGAGACGCGGATCCCGGTCAAGGGGGTCCGCAAGGCCACCGCCCAGGCGATGGTCGCGAGCGCCTTCACCGCGCCGCACGTCACGGAGTTCGTCACCGTCGACGTGACCCGCACGATGAAGCTCGTCCAGAAGCTCAAGGACGACCCCGACATGGCGGGCCTGCGCGTCAACCCGCTCCTGCTCGTCATGAAGGCCTTCCTCGTCGCGATCAAGCGGAACCCGGACGTCAACGCGTCGTGGGACGAGGAGAACCAGGAGATCGTCCGCAAGGGCTACGTGAACCTGGGCATCGCGGCGGCCACGCCGCGCGGGCTGATCGTGCCGAACATCAAGGACGCCGGCGTCAAGACGCTCCCCGAGCTGTCCACGGCGCTGTCCGAGCTGGTGGCGACCGCCCGCGAGGGGAAGACCAGCCCGGCGGACATGTCCGGCGGCACGGTGACCATCACCAACGTGGGCGTCTTCGGCGTCGACACCGGCACGCCCATCCTCAACCCGGGCGAGTCGGCGATCCTGGCCTTCGGCGCGGTCAAGCTGCAGCCGTGGGTCCACAAGGGCAAGGTCAAGCCGCGGCACGTGACGACGCTGGCGCTGTCCTTCGACCACCGCCTGGTCGACGGCGAGCTGGGTTCGAAGGTGCTGGCCGACACGGCGGCGGTGCTGGAGAATCCGCAGCGGCTGATCACCTGGGGCTGATCACCCGGGGCTGATCAGCTGGGGGTGATCCCGGCCTCCGGGTGAGTGATCCCGGATGGTCCTGGATTAATTGGTTGAATTAGGTACGACATAAACGACGAAAGGCCCGGACGCTTCTCTCCTCACCCCCCTCCAGCGAGGAGAGAGCGCGGCGTCCGGGCCCCCGTCGTGATGCGGAGCGGCCTCGGGAATCCCAGCCAGGTCAGCGACTCGAATAGCCCGTGCGGGGCAATTTACTTAAGATTGACCGACACTTGCACTGTCGGAATTGGAGGACGCGTGGACGGCGCCGACCACGTGGACGGTGAATCCATCAGCCGTCTTCTCCGCGCCTGGCGGGCCCGCGTCGACGCGCGCACCGTCCCCGAGCTGCGCGGCGTCCTCCCCCGGCCCGGACGCCGCCTCTCCCAGGCCCACGTGGCCCGGATGACCGAGGTGAGCGAGGGCTGGTACCGCGCGCTGGAAGCCGGCCGCCGGCAGGACTTCTCCGAGCATTTCCTCCTCCGCGTCGCCCGAGCGCTGCGGCTGAGCGACGCCGAGACGCTCACGCTCTTTCTCGCGGTGAGCGGCCGCCGCCCGCCCGGTGAACTCTCCCGGGAAGCCGGCGCCGGGCGGGGCGATCTCCCATACGGCGTCAAAGCCCTGCTGGAACAGCAGACGTCCTATCCCGCCTATCTCTCCGATGTGGCCTGGAATATCGTCGCGGCGAATTCCCTCATGGCCGAGTGGTTTCCCTGGGTGCGGCGGCCCGGTGCCAATCTGATGCGCTGGGCGCTGCTCGACCCCGAGGCCCGCGAGCAGATGCTCGACTGGGAGAACGCCTGCGCCCGCACGTACCTCGCCATGCTGCGCGTCGCCGCCAACAGCGACCCCGGCAACGCCGAACTGCGCACGCTCGTCCGCGACATCCTCGACGCGGACGCCGACTGCCGGCGCATCTGGGCCGAGGAGCACGACGTGGTCGAGCACCGCGACGGCGACGTGTTCCGGCTGCAACTGCCGTTCCACGGTGGACGGGAGGTACGGGTGACGAGCCATGTGCTGCTGCCCATACAGCGTCCTGACCTGAGGTTCGTCTTCATCACGCCCGCGGACGGCTGGACGGCACCTTAAGCCCTGCCAGAAGGCCTGCCGGAGGTCCCGCCGGAGGCCCTGCCGGGCGGGCGGCTGGACAGGACCGTAAGCCGGGACGCCCGTTGTCCGGATCGCGGACCCCCTCTTTCTGCGTATATATCTTGTATCTAAGCTGTGTTCATGCCAACCGCCACTCCCTCCGTTGCGATCAAGCAGACCAAGCAGAGCAAGCAGCCTCCCGCCGCCGAGCGTGTCTACACGCACATCAAGGAAGCCGTCCTGCACCGCCGTTACGAAGGCGGCACGCTGCTCACCGAGGGGGATCTGGCCGAGGCCGTCGGGGTGTCCCGCACCCCCGTGCGCGAAGCCCTGCTCCGGCTGGAGGCCGAAGGGCTGATCAAGCTCTACCCGAAGAAGGGCGCCCTCGTCCTGCCCGTCTCCGCACAGGAGATCGCCGACGTCGTCGAGACCCGGCTGCTCGTCGAGAAGTACGCGGCGGCCAAGGCCGTACCCGCCTCCGCGCTGCTCATCGCCCGCCTGGAAGAGCTGCTCGACGACATGAGACGCCAGGCAGCGGCCGGTGACCTGGCCGCGGTCTCCGTCAGCGACCGCGCCTTCCACGCCGAGATCGTGCGCAGCGCCGGCAACGAGATCCTCTCCCGGCTCTACGACCAGCTGCGCGACCGTCAGCTGCGGATGGGGGTGGCCGTGATGCACGCCCACCCCGACCGCATCGCCAAGAACCACAGCGAGCACACCGAGATCCTCGAAGCGCTGCGCGCCGGTGACGCCGAGGCCGCCGTCGCCGTCATCGACCAGCACGTGAGCTGGGTGCGCAACCTCGCCCAGGGCGAGATCCGATGAACGAGTGGGGGGAGCACCGATGAGTCAGGGGGCCGCAGCGCTGCCCGGCGACCCACCCGGCGGACGGCGCGCGGTCGCCGTCTGGGGTCTGGGCGTCGGGGTCTACTTCGTCGCCATCATCTTCCGTACGAGCCTCGGCGTCGCCGGCATCGACGCCGCCGAGCGCTTCCACATCAACGCGTCCGCGCTGTCGACGTTCTCCATACTCCAGCTGCTCGTCTACGCGGGCATGCAGATACCCGTCGGCCTGATGGTCGACCGGCTGGGCACGAAGAAGGTGCTGGCGCTCGGCGCCGTCCTGTTCACTGCCGGGCAGCTCGCCTTCGCCCTCTCCCACACGTACGGCACGGCCCTCGCCAGCCGCGCCCTGCTCGGCTGCGGCGACGCGATGACGTTCATCAGCGTGCTCCGGCTCGGCGCGCGCTGGTTCCCCGCCCGCCGCGGCCCGCTGATCGCGCAGGTGGCGGCGCTGTTCGGGATGGCGGGCAACCTCGTCTCCACCATGGTCCTCGCCCGGCTGCTCCACGGCGCCGGCTGGACCGCCACGTTCGGCGGCAGCGCCGCGGCGGGCATCCTCGTCCTCCTCCTGACGCTGCTGTTCCTGAAGGACCACCCGGAGGGCCACGAGCCGCCGCCGGCCGCGCACGGAGACGGAAACGGAGGCGGCAGGGGCTTCGTCCGGCGCCAGATCGCCCTGACGTGGCGGGAGCCCGGCACCCGGCTCGGCATGTGGGTGCACTTCACGTCCCAGTTCCCGGCCATGGTCTTCCTGCTCCTGTGGGGCATGCCGTTCCTGGTCGAGGCGGAGGGCCTCTCGCGGGAGACCGCGGGCCTGCTGCTGACCGTCGTCGTGCTCTCCAACATGGCCGTCGGGCTCGTCTACGGGCAGATCATCGCCCGCCACCACGCGGCCCGGCTGCCGCTCGCGCTCGGCACGGTCGGCGCGACCGCCCTGCTGTGGGCCGCCGTGGCCGGCTGGCCCGGCGCCCACGCGCCCGTGTGGCTGCTCGTGACCGAATGCGTCATGCTCGGCGCGTGCGGCCCCGCCTCGATGATCGGCTTCGACTTCGCCCGCCCCGCGAACCCGCCCGAGCGCCAGGGCACCGCCTCCGGCATCGTCAACATGGGCGGCTTCATCGCCTCCATCACCACGCTGCTGGCCGTGGGCGTCCTGCTCGACGCCACCGGGGACGACTACCGCCTCGCCTTCTGCTCCGTCTTCGTCCTGGAAGCGCTCGGCCTGTCCCAGATCCTGCGGCTGCGCACGCGCGCGCAGCGGCGGGAGCAGGAGCGGGTGGTGGCTTCGCGGGTGGAGACGGTGCACGTGCCGGCGGTTTCGCCGGGGTCCACGGCGTAACCGCCGGTCCTACGGCGTGGTCTCTCGGGTACTCCGGGTACTCCGGGTGCTCCGGGTGCCTCGGGGCGAGCGCCGGTCCTACGGCGTGATCGCGAACTCCCTGAGGATCGCCTCCGCCAGGTCCGGCTCCCCCTCCACCTTGATCCGCCCCAGCGCCGCCTCCGGCCGCACCCGGCCGCACGCCAGCCGGGCGTACGTCTCCCAGTCCATCGCGAACGTGACCGCCGGGCCCAGCGACACGCTGCCGTCGATCGTTCCCCGCCCCTGCTGGTCGACGCGCACGGTCCGCAGGAACTCCAGCGGGCCGTGCACGTCGAAGACGACCGTCGATCCCGGCGGCGCGCCGGCGTCCTTGGCCACGACCCTCGGCAGCGCGCCGAGCAGGAAGTCCCGGCAGATGACCGCGGCGGGCGAGTCCAGGTTGCCGGGCATGCCGAGCGCGCGGCGCAGGTCCTGCTCGTGCGTCCACACGTCGAAGGCCCGTACCACCAGGGCGCGTTCGAGCGGCTGCTCGTTGCCGGAGCCGAGCGGCCAGCGGATCGCCGTCTGCGGGCCGCGCGTCTCGTTGCGCAGCTGGCGGGAGCGGCGGATGACGATGAGCTCCAGCTCCGACGTCATCTCCAGCGCGGTGTGACAGCGCCGCACGTCCACCTGCACCTCGTTGTAGCGGGAGAACTCGTCGGTGACGTGGAAGAGGTCGCGCGGCAGCGTGTGGATCGGCCGCGGCTCACCCAGCATTTCGGTCTCCACGCCGATGACGTGCGAGACGACGTCGCGCACCGACCACCCGGGGCACTCGGTGGCCCGGTTCCAGTCGCTCTCGGCGAGCGGTTTCACCAAGTCGTTGATCGCTTCGATGGAGTGGGTCCAGGCGTCGATGGCCGGCTGAAGATTCGGGTGGACGGTCACGTGATCCCTCGGGCGGTGCGGCGGGTGCGTGGGCGTTCCTGATGCGAGTGCGTAGGGCGTGGGCGTTCCTGATGCGGGTGCGTTAGTTAAGTTACGCTGCGCGCGGGTGACCCGGCAGAGGTTTCGTGTGCTGAGAGTGGTGGGTACTGTGCGTGCTTCCCTGATTCAGATAAACGTCGATCCGGCGGAGCCGGTCGCCCGGCGGCGGGATCGCGCGGCGGCGCTGGTGCGGGAGCAGGCGGGCAGCGATCTGGTCGTCCTGCCCGAGCTGTGGCACGTGGGCGCTTTCGCCTTCGAGTCGTTCGCAGCCGAGGCGGAACCGTTGGACGGTCCCACGGTTCGTGCCATGTCTGCTGCTGCGCGTGACGCGGCTGTCTGGTTGCACGCCGGGTCGATCGTCGAGCGGGACGCCGGCGGCGCCTTGTACAACACCTCCCTGGTCTTCTCCCCGGCCGGCGAACTCGTGCGGACGTACCGGAAGATCCACCGTTTCGGCTTCGACAAGGGCGAGGCCGTGACCATGGCCGCGGGGGCGGAGCCGGTCACGGTGGCGCTGCCGGGCGCCGTGGCAGGCCTGGCCACCTGCTACGACCTGCGGTTTCCCGAGCTCTTCCGCGCCCTCGTCGACCGCGGCGCCCAGATGTTCGTCGTACCGGCCGGATGGCCCGAGCGGCGGCGCGCCCACTGGTCGCTGCTCGCCCGCGCGCGGGCCGTCGAGAACCAGGCCTACGTGCTGGCCTGCGGCACGGCCGGCACGCACGCGGGGGTGGAGCAGGCCGGCCACAGTGTCGTGGTCGATCCCTGGGGGGATGTGGTCGGCGAGGCGGGGGCGGGTGAGGAAGTGCTCGCCGTCGACCTCGACCCGGCGCGGGTGGCGCGGGTCCGCGAGGAGTTTCCGGCGCTCAAGGACCGGGTTCTCGGCGTCCGCGGACATTAACGCCGTGTGTCATTCCCCGGGCGGGGGAATGCCTGCTGTGGCCGGTGTTGTTTGATGGCGGTATGGCCCCTCGCGTACGTGTCCGCGCCCCCGAACTCATCGGCAAGGGCGGCTGGCTGAACACCGGCAATGTTGACCTTTCCCTCGCTGACCTGCGAGGACGCATCGTCATCCTCGACTTCTGGACGTTCTGCTGTGTGAACTGCCTGCACGTCCTCGACGAGCTGCGCGAGCTGGAGGAGAAGCACCGCGACACCGTGGTGATCATCGGTGTGCACTCGCCGAAGTTCGTCCACGAGGCCGAGCACCAGGCCGTCGTCGACGCCGTCGAGCGGTACGGGGTAGAGCACCCCGTCCTCGACGACCCCGAGCTCGCGACGTGGAAGCAGTACGCCGTGCGGGCCTGGCCCACGCTCGTGGTGATCGACCCCGAGGGGTACGTCGTCGCCCAGCACTCCGGCGAGGGCCACGCCCACGCCCTGGAAGCGCTTGTCGCCGAGCTGGAGGCCGAGCACGGCGCGAAGGGGACGCTGCGGCGGGGGGACGGGCCGTACGTGGCGCCCGAGCCGGAGGCCACGGATCTTCGGTTCCCGGGGAAGGCGGTTGTGCTGCCCGGCGGTGGGTTCCTGGTGTCCGACTCCACGCGGCACCAGCTGGTGGAGATGGCGGACGACGGTGAGACCGTCGTCCGGCGGATCGGCAGCGGCGAGCGGGGGTTCGGGGCCGGGTCGTTCAACGAGCCCCAGGGGCTCGCCCTGCTGCCCGACGGCAAGGTCGTCGTCGCCGACACCGTCAACCACGCGCTGCGGGCCTACGACCCGGAGACCGGTGTCGTGACCACCATCGCCGGCACCGGGCGGCAGTGGATGCAGGGACAGCCCACGTCCGGGCCCGCCCTCGAAGTCTCACTCTCCTCCCCCTGGGACGTCGCCTGGTTCGACGAGCGGCTGTGGATCGCCATGGCCGGAGTGCACCAGCTCTGGACGTACGACCCCGAGAGCGGAACGGTCGAGGCCGCCGCCGGCACGACCAACGAGGGCATCGTCGACGGGCCGCTGCGCGAAGCCTGGTTCGCCCAGCCCTCCGGGCTCGCCGCGTCGGCCGACGGCGAGCGGCTGTGGGTCGCCGACTCCGAGGGATCCGCCGTGCGGTGGGTCGACCGTGACGGGTTCGTGCACACGGCCGTCGGCAAGGGCCTGTTCGACTTCGGGCACCGCGACGGGGACGCGGTGCAGGCCCTGCTGCAGCACCCGCTCGGCGTCACCGCCCTCCCCGACGGGTCCGTCGCCATCGCCGACACGTACAACCACGCGCTGCGGCGCTACGACCCGGCGAGCGGCGAGGTGACGACGCTCGCCACGGACCTGCGGGAGCCGTCCGACGCGGTGCTCGTCGGGGACGACGTCGTGGTGGTCGAGTCCGCCCGGCACCGGCTCACGCGGCTGCGGCTGCCGGAGTCCGCGGTACGGGTGGAGGCAGTCGCCCATCAGACGCAGCGGGCCGCGACGGACGTGGCGCCCGGGCGGCTGCGGGTCGACGTCGTCTTCTCCGCGCCGGCGGGGCAGAAGCTCGACACGCGGTACGGGCCGTCGACGCGGCTGATCGTCAGCTCCACCCCTCCGGAGCTCCTGGCGGAGGGCGCGGGGACGGGTACGGACCTCGGGCGCGATCTGGTGCTGGCGGAGGGCGTGACCGAGGGCATCCTGCACGTCTCGGCCATGGCGGCGTCGTGTGACGACGATCCGGCGAACGAATACCCGGCGTGCCACATGCACCAGAACGACTGGGGAGTGCCCGTGCGGGTCGTGGCCGGCGGTGCGGAGCGGTTGCCGCTGGTCCTTGCGGGGCTGGACGGCTGACGCGTCGGGCGGGCCGGGCCGGGGGCCTCCGGGGCAGGGCTCCGGCCCTCCGGCCCTCCGGCCCTCCGGCACGTCGCCGGCCGCGGGCCGAGAGGACTCAGCGGATGAAGCGGTGGTCCTCCTCCACCACGGGCGCGGCCGGCGGCGGGGGCTGGGTCCTGCGGCGTTTGTAGATGCTGACGTAGGCGGCGGTGCCGATGAAGCCGACCGCCATCAGGATCAGTCCCACCAGCGGGACGTTCATGCCGTCGACGTGCCAGTCGACCGCGAACGTGAGGATCGCCCCGATCCCGATCAGACCGATGCACCATCCCATGCCCATGGCTCAAGCCTCCGTATCCGATTGGCTGTTCCGGTGCCGGCACGCATCGCGTACCCCGGACCGGAACCGCCAATCGGGGGGAAGGCGTCAGCCCTTGAGCGCGGCGGCCTCGTCCGGCAGCCAGTACGTGGCGCGGGCCTGGTCGTCCACGTGGAGGGTGCCGCCCGGGAGGGCGGGCGCTGCCGGGTCGCCCTGCAGGGGGTCACCGCCGGCCGTTTGGAAGGTCACCGTCAGTTTCTTCGCGTCGCGGCCCGGGCCGCCCGAGCCGTCCGGTGCGGTGGGTGTCACGGCCGCGTAGGCGGACTTCCCCGGCGCTACCTTGACCGGCGCCTTCGGCTTGGTCTCCTCGCCCACGCCCGCCGTCGCCTGGTCCTGGTCGAAGCGGATGTAGGGGAAGCCGTAGGCCGTGCACGGCTTCTTGCCGGTGTTCGTCGCCACGAGCAGGATCTTGCCGGACTGCGGCCCGGCCTCGACCTTCATGTCGGAGGGCGCGCAGGCGTCGCCCTTGTCCTGGGGCTTGTCGTCCTCCTCCTCGCCCGGCTCTCCTTCTTCGGCTGAGGGGGCTGTGGCCGACGGTCCGTCTTTCGTGTCCGCCTTGTCGTTCTTGTCGTTCTTGCTTCCGCACGCCGTCAGCGTGAGGGTCGCCGTTACGGCCAGGGCCGCCGCGGTCCAGATGCGGTGGTGCTTCAACGGCTCAGCCTTCCAGGAACGCCGTGAGCGCCGCCGCCAGCAGGTACGGGTCGTCCGCCCCGCACAGCTCCCGCGCCGAGTGCATCGACAGGCAGGCCACGCCGATGTCCACCGTGGCGATGCCGTGCCGCGCCGCCGTGATCGGGCCGATCGTCGTGCCGCAGGGCATGGCGTTGTTGGACACGAAGTGCTGCCACGGCACGCCCGCCCGCTCGCACGCCGC
The DNA here is from genome assembly GCF_000719265.1 of Streptomyces roseoverticillatus. Classification (GTDB taxonomy): domain Bacteria; phylum Actinomycetota; class Actinomycetes; order Streptomycetales; family Streptomycetaceae; genus Streptomyces; species Streptomyces roseoverticillatus. The sequence continues at coordinate 222,331 of NZ_JOFL01000011.1, forward strand.
GGCGAACACCGCCCGGCCGCTGCCGTCCGTGGCGTAGCGCTGGTTGACGTTGACCTTGAGGATGGGGCCGCCGTTCGGCACCGGGTGGTGGCCCGGCTCGTGGCGCTCCGTGTAGTTGGGGTGGACCGCGTGGCCGGTGTCCGAGGACAGGCAGATCGTGCCGGCGAAGGCGCGGGCCTTGTCCTCGTACGTGCCGCCGCGGGCGAAGACGGATCGTTCCAGCACATTGCCCAGGAGGGGGCCCTCCGCGCCCGTGTCGGACTGGCTGCCGTTCTCCTCGTGGTCGAACGCGGCGAGGACGGGGATGTACGGGAGGCCCTCGGAGGCGGTGGCGGCGATCAGGGCGGCCACGCCGGCGTGGACGGACAGCAGGTTGTCCATGCGGGGGCCCGCGAGGAGCTCCTGGTCGCGGCCCAGGTAGGCCGGCGGCTCCACGCTGTGGACCATCAGGTCCCAGCCCGTGATCTCCTCGGCGGTGATGCTGATTTCCCCGGCCACGAAGCGGATCAGGTCGCCCTCGTTCGGCTTGCCCAGGCCCCAGATCGGGGTCATGTGCTTCTGCTTGTCGAGCTTGAGGCCGTCCTGGTTGACGCCTCTGTCGAGGTGGATCGCCAGCTGGGGGACGCGCAGCAGCGGGCGGTCGACGTTGACGAGGCGGTGGCTGCCGTCCCGCAGGGTGACCCGGCCGGAGAGGCCGAGGTCGCGGTCCAGCCAGGTGTTGAGGAGCGTGCCGCCGTACAGCTCGACGGCGACCTGGCGCCAGCCCGCGGAGCCGGTGTCCGGCAGCGGCTTGACGCGCAGGTTGGGGGAGTCGGTGTGCGCGCCGACGATCCGGAAGGGGCTGGCGGGCGTCGCGCCCTCCGGCACGTACCAGGCGATGATCGCGCCGCCGCGCGTCACGTACTTGCCGCCGGTCGTGGCGTCCCACGCGTCGGTCTCCGCGACCTGGCGGAAGCCCGCCTTCTCCAGCCGCTCGGCGGTGTTGGCCACCGCGTGGTAGGGGGAGGGGCTGGCGGCGAGGAACGTCATCAGGTCGTCGGTGTGGCCGCGGTCGAAGCGGTGCGCAGAGCTCATGGCCTCAGGATAAGGATCAGGGCAAGAGCCGGGCGGGGGTTTGCGCCCGGGCTCTTGCCCCGTTTGTCACACGGACCTCAACAGCCTTAGAAGGCGGCTTCGTCCAGCTCCATGACAGCCTTAGAAAGCGGCCTCGTCCAGCTCCATGAGGGAGTTGTCCACGGCCTCGGCGAGCGCGCGCTCGACGGAGACGCGCGGCAGGATGTCGGAGACGAAGAACTTCGCCGCCGCGATCTTGCCGGTGTAGAACGCCTTGTCCTTGGCGGAGGCGCCGTCCAGCTTCTCGGCGGCCACGGCCGCGCCCTTGAGGAGCAGGTAGGAGATGACGACGTCGCCGGAGGCGAGCAGCAGGCGGGTGGTGTTCAGGCCGACCTTGTAGATGTTCTTGACGTCCTCGCCGGTGGCGGTGAGGTCGGTGATCATCTTGCCGACGATCGCCTCCAGGTCCACGGCGGCCTTGGCGAGCGCGCCGCGGGCGCCGGCCAGGTCCTCGCCGCCGGCCTCGGAGGCCAGGAACTTCTTGATCTCCTCGGAGAGGGTGTTCAGGGCCTGGCCCTGGTCACGGACGATCTTCCGGAAGAAGAAGTCCTGGCCCTGGATCGCCGTGGTGCCCTCGTAGAGGGTGTCGATCTTCGAGTCGCGGATGTACTGCTCGATCGGGTACTCCTGCAGGTACCCGGAGCCGCCGAAGGTCTGCAGGGACTGGGCGAGCTGCTCGTAGGACTTCTCGGAGCCGTAGCCCTTGACGATCGGCAGGAGCAGGTCGTTGAGGCCGTGCAGCGCCTTGGCGTCCTCGCCCGCGGCCTCCTTGACCATGATCTCGTCCTGGACGGAGGCGGTGTAGAGGACGAGGGCGCGCATGCCCTCGGCGTACGCCTTCTGCGTCATCAGCGAGCGGCGCACGTCGGGGTGGTGCGTGATGGTGACCTTGGGCGCGGTCTTGTCCATGAAGTTGGCCAGGTCCGGGCCCTGCACGCGCTCCTTGGCGTACTCCAGCGCGTTGAGGTAGCCGGTGGAGAGGGTGGCGATGGCCTTCGTGCCGACCATCATCCGGGCGAACTCGATGATCATGAACATCTGGCGGATGCCGTCGTGCTTCTCGCCGATGAGCCAGCCCTTGGCGGGGTGCTTGTCGCCGAAGGTCATCTCGCACGTGTTGGAGGCCTTGAGGCCCATCTTGTGCTCGACGTTGGTCGCGTAGACGCCGTTGCGCTCGCCCAGCTCGCCGGTCTCGAAGTCGAACTCGTACTTCGGCACGAGGAAGAGGGAGAGGCCCTTGGTGCCGGGGCCGGCGCCCTCGGGGCGGGCGAGGACGTAGTGGAGGATGTTCTCCGCCATGTCGTGCTCACCCGAGGTGATGAAGCGCTTCACGCCCTCGATGTGCCAGGAGCCGTCCTCCTGCTGGACGGCCTTGGTGCGGCCGGCGCCCACGTCCGAGCCGGCGTCCGGCTCGGTCAGCACCATGGTGGAGCCCCACTGCTTCTCCACCGCGATCTTCGCGATGTGCTTCTGCTGCTCGGTGCCCTCCTCGAAGAGGATGCCGGCGAAGGCCGGGCCCGAGGAGTACATCCAGATGGCCGGGTTGGAGCCCAGGATCGACTCGGCGTAGGCCCAGATCAGGGAGCGGGGCGCGGTGGTGCCGCCGATCTCCTCCGGGATGCCGAGGCGCCACCACTCGGCGTCCATGTAGGCCTGGTAGCTCTTCTTGAAGGTGTCCGGAACCGGGGCGGTGTTGGTGTCCGGGTCGAAGACCGGCGGGTTGCGGTCCGTGTCGGCGAAGGAATCGGCCAGCTCGTTCTCCGAGAGGCGCGTGATCTCCGACAGGATGTCCTTGGCGGTCTCGACGTCCATCTCCGCGAACGGGCCGGTGCCGTACAGCTTGTCGCGGCCGAGAACCTCGAAGAGGTTGAACTCGATGTCGCGGAGATTCGACTTGTAGTGGCCCATGACAACGGCTCCGTAGGACTGGGAGGATGAACCCTCAAATACGTACCGGGCAGTAATCTGCATGATGCTACCCACCGGTAATAAGACGCAACCCCTGTCCGACCGACTGTGACCAGTCTCAATCGACGGCGTACGCCGCTACGCTTTGGCGCATGTACGGCTACGACCAGAACGCGGGCACGCAGGGTTACGCGCCGCCGCCGCCGCCACCGCCGCCGCAGCAGCACGGCGGCCCCGGTGTCTACGGCGAACAGCCGCTCTATCCGGAGCCGTCTCCTCCGTCGCTTGCGGACGCGGTGCGGGCCTTCACCACCGGCTCGATGTCCGCGGAGGACTTCCAGACGGTCTTCTCCACGTCGAAGGTCTACTGCCCCCGCGGCGACAACCCCGGCTTCCTCGCGCTGCACAACACACAGCAGCCGGTGATCCCCATGTTCACGTCGCTGAAGGAGCTGCGGCGGTACGCGGGCAAGGAGTCCAAGTACTTCGTCATCACGGGCGCGGAGGTGATCGACCTCCTCCCGACGGGGTACGGCTTCGTGCTCGACATCGAGGGCGACCACCGCATGGTGTTCGACGCCAAGGCGGTCGAGCAGATGGTGGACTTCACGATGCGCAGGCTCTACGGCTGAGAGCGCCCGGGCCGGCGCCCCGGGATCAGGACGCCGTCGCCCTCCGGTAGAGGGACTCGGTCCCGTCGCCGAAGTACGAGCTGTACGACGTCTCCTCGTCGCCGCCCTCGTCGTGGCCGCCCACGACCCCGTTGACCGTGCCCAGGCCGGTCGCGGGGTCGACGTCCGTGAGGAAGGGCCCGCCGCTCGTGCCGTTGGGGAGGCCCGCGCAGTCGAACCGCAGCTGGGTGGGGCTGAAGGACCGCGTGGCGTTCTGGCAGGAGACCGGGCGCTCCTCGGTCACCGGGTAGCCCGTCACCCGCGCCTGCCGCCCGACCGGCGGCCGGAAGCGGATCCGCTCCGCGCCGGTGACCTGCTCTAGCGCCCTGGTGTCCGCGCCCGGGCGGCGCACCCGCAGGAACGCCACGTCGTGGTCCGGGTCGCGGTCGGCCGCCCACTCCGGGTCGATGTCCACGGACGCCGGCACCCACACCCCGTACGGCGCGACGCCGTCGCGGTACCCCGGCACGAACGCGATGTCCGTGCGGAAGCCGTCCTGGTACACGCAGTGCGCCGCGGTGACGATCAGATCGCCCTTCGGGCTGTGCACGACGCTCGCGCTGCAGCCGTGCCCCGGCGCGCCCTGGCCCGTGTAGAACAGCGGCCCGACGGCCGGCGAGGGCGCGGACTCGGCGGCGCGCAGGGGGTCGGAGGTGGGGAGCGGGTCGGTCCTGCCGCTGCTCGCGGGCTTGAGGGGCGCCGTGCCGTTCTCGCTGCGGACGGCCGGGCGCATCGCCTCCGCCGTCTCGTCCCCCTGCGCCTCCGGCTGGGCGTAGTGCCCCGAGGCGTCGCCGTCGGCCACGGGGGAGTCCGTGGCCAGGCCCTGGTGCGCCACGACCAGGCCGGCGGCGGTCAGCGCCAGGACCGCGGCGACGAGGGCGGTGACGGCGGCCGGGCGGGGCCCGCTGGCGTTCTGGCGCATTGATCCAGTGTCCATGATCCGGCGGGCGTGCCGGGCGGGTGGTCGCGCGGCGGGAATGAGCGGCGGGAACGCGGGGCGGGAATGCGCGGTCCTTGCAGGTTGTTCACCCTTCAACTAACTTGAACGTGAACGAACCGAGGAGGTCGTCATGCCAGCAGTGACCGTCGAGAACCCGTTGACCCTGCCGCGCGTCACCGCCGCGGCGGGCGCCCCGCAGCGGCCGGTGCTGTACGTCGGCACGGCCCCGTCGGGGTTCGAGGGCGAGGGATTCCCCGTGCGCAGGGCCTTCGCGGGGATCAATTACAAGTACCTGGACCCGTTCATCATGATGGACCAGATGGGCGAGGTGGACTACGCGGCCGGTGAGCCGAAGGGGACCCCCTGGCACCCGCACCGCGGGTTCGAGACGGTGACCTACATCATCGACGGCACGTTCGTGCACCGCGACTCGCACGGGGGCGGCGGCGTCATCACGGACGGTGACACGCAGTGGATGACGGCCGGCTCCGGCCTGCTGCACATCGAGACCCCGCCGGAAGAGCTCGTCATGAGCGGCGGCCTCTTCCACGGCCTGCAGCTGTGGGTGAACCTGCCGGCCGAGGACAAGATGATCGCGCCGAAGTACCAGGACATCCGCGGCGGCAGCGTGAAGCTGCTGGCGTCGGAGGACGGCGGCGCGCTGCTGCGGCTCATCGCGGGCGACGTGGCGGGCCACGCCGGGCCCGGCGCGACGCACACCCCGATCACGATGATCCACGCCTCCGTGACCCCCGGGGCGGAGGTCACGCTGCCGTGGCGGTCCGACTTCAACGCGCTGGCGTACGGGCTCGCCGGGCACGGCGCGGCCGGTGCGGAGGGGCGTCCGTTCGGGGCGGGACAGACGGTCGTCTTCGGCGACGGAGACTCCCTGACGATACGGGCCGCGGAGAAGCAGGACTCGCGCAGCGAGCGGTTCGAGGTCGTGCTGCTGGGCGGGCGGCCGATCCGTGAGCCCATGCAGCACTACGGCCCGTTCGTCATGAACACCCACGCCGAACTGGCCCAGGCCTTCGACGACTACCAGGCGGGACGGCTGGGGGTCATCCCTGCCGACGCCGGCTGACGGCGGGCCCGGCTCCACGCGGCCGAGTGGTGCCGGGCCTCCGGTGGGCGCAGGGTGGAAGGGCCGGGGGTCCTCGGCGGACGCCTCCGGAAGTGATCCCTCCAGGAACGGAGGCCCAGCCATGCCGATCAGTCCGTACGGCGTGCTGGCGGGCCGTGCCACCGACCGACGTCGGGAGGGCGGCACCCGCTCGCCGCACTACCAGCTCTTCCTCAAGGACAACGGCGGCGTCACCTATCAGGCCCCGGTGAACGTCCTGTCCAAAGTGGCCCCGTCCGAGCTGCTGTACCTGGCGGACGACGACTTCCGCCACCCGGTGACGCGGCTCCTCCCGCCGGCGGGGAGCGGATGGACGCCGCTCGGCTCGCAGGCGGGCACGGGCGCCCTCGACTTCGTCCGCGGCAATCTCTTCACTCCGTCGCTGATGCGTCCGCTGCCGCCGGACCGCCCCGGCGTGGACAACGACCTCTCCGATTTCCTGGACCACTACGTGGAGCGCGCGATCGCCGATCCCACGGTGGCCGTCTACGTGTTCGGCCAGGGGTTCGGGCGCAAGCGCTCCGTGCTCGGCAGGATCCTCCGGCTCCGGTCCGGAAGGGCCTCCCGGTCCGGAAGGGCCTCCCGGGCCGGAGGCGCGCACCCGGCGGTCATCGGTGTCCACGACGTGCACATGAACCAGGGCAACGTCGAGGAGTTCCGCCCGGACGACGGCGTGTGGCAGGACGGCGGACTGCTGTTCCACTTGACCGCCGAGGCGCGCTGGGTGGCGGTCTTCCTGGCCTTCCAGTCACAGGCCTGGCACACCGACGACACCACGGGGCACACCCTTGCCGCACCGGGCGGACCGCTCTGGTCCAGGCAACTGGAGGCCCCGCTGCGCATCGTGGCCGCCCGGATCGGCGCGCCGGCTCCGGGGCCGGACGCCGAGTCCGTCACCCTGCTCAACGCCTCCCCCGGCCCCATCGACATGCGGGGCTGGCGGCTCGCCGACGGCAGGGGGCACCTGCGCCCGCTCCCGGCGTACTCCCTCGCCCCCGGAACCACCTTCACCGTCGCCGGGGGCAATGGGTTCCGGCTCAGCCGTGAGGGGGGAGCGGTCAGCCTGATCGATCCGTCGGGGCTCAAGGTGCACGGCGTCGCCTACACCGACGAGCAGGTCCGGCAAGTGGGGTGGACGGCTACGTTCTGAGTGTTCCGCTACCGCACCGCCATCGACGCGACCGCCTCGCCGTCCTTCTCGTACAGCTCGAACCAGATGTTCTTGCCCTCGCCCCGCGGGTCCACTCCCCACGCCCCCGCGAGGATCTCCATCAGGACGAGGCCCCGGCCCGAGGAGGCCATCTCGCCGGGGTGCCGCCGGTGCGGCAGTTCGTCGCTGCTGTCCGAGACGTCGACGCGGACGCACCGCTCCCCGGGCTCGCCGCTGATGCGGGCGATGAGCACCGCGTCCCCGTCGGTGTGGACGAGGACGTTGGTGACCATCTCGGAGACCATCAGGACGGCGGAGTCGGTCTGGTCGGCGTCGGGCCAGTCGTGCATCAGGTCGCGCACCTGCTGCCGCGCCTCGGCGATCCGTTCCGGTTCGGCCTGGGCGATGCTGAGGACCGTGCGCCGCACAGGGCGCGGCACGGCCGCCGGTCCGGCGCCCGCCGCACCGTCTTCGCGGGCGAGCAGTAGGACGGCGATGTCGTCCTCGCGGCGGTCCAGGAGCGGCCCGGTCGTGTAGTGGGAGGAGGGGCCGTGGACGGCCTTGACGAGGGCGTCCGCGAGCGCTTCCAGATCGCTTCCGTCGGGCCCGCCGCCGCCCCCGCCGAGGTCGAGCGGCTGTCCCTCGATCACTTCGCGCAGCCGGTTCCAGCCGCTGTCCAGGTCGTGTCCGCCCGTCTCGATCAGCCCGTCCGTGCAGACGAGCATGGTCTCGCCGGGTTCGAGGACGAGCCGCGTGGTGGGGTAGTCGGTGTCGGGGTCGATGCCGAGCGGCAGACCGCCGGCCGTGTTGCGGACGAGCATGGTGCCGTCGCTCAGCCGGATCGCCGGGTTCGGGTGGCCGGCCCGGGCGATGACGAGCCGCCCGCTCTCCGGGTCGACCTCGATGTACAGGCACGTCGCGAAGCGCGGTTCGCCCTCCTCGCCCTCGGTCTCGGAGGCGTTGATCCCGGCGAGGAAGTGGGAGGCGCGGGAGAGGACCGCGTCGGGGTGGTGGCCTTCGGAGGCGTACGCGCGCAGGGCGATCCGCAGCTGGCCCATGAGCCCGGCGGCCCGCACGTCGTGGCCCTGCACGTCGCCGATGACGAGCGCGATCCTGCCGAGGGGGAGGGGGATCATGTCATACCAGTCGCCGCCGACCTCCAGCCCGCCGCCGGTCGGCACGTACCGCGCGGCGACGGCCATGCCGGGGATGTCCTGCTGCAGCGTCGGCATCATGGAGCGCTGCAGGCCGACGGTGAGCTCCCGCTCGGACTCGTGCACGCTCGCCCGGCTCAGGGCCTGCGCGAGCATGCGGGCCACCGTCGTGAGCACGGACCGCTCGTCGGGCGTGAAGGACACCGGCACGCTGAATCCGGCCATCCACGCCCCGATGACCTGCCCCGCGTTGATCAGCGGCAGGAACGCCCACGACTGCCGCCCGAAGTGCGCGACGTCCTGCCAGGCGGCCGGGAAGCGGCGCTCGTAGTCCTCGGGCGACGGCAGGTAGATGCCCCGGCCGGTGCGGATGACCTCGGCCGCCGGGTAGGCCGCGTCCATGGGCAGGTCGAGGAACGGGTCCGCGCTGCCGGGCGCGTACCCGTGGTGCCCGATCACCCGCACCCGGCCGCCCTCGGAGCTGAAGACCGCGAGCCCCGACGGCTCGAAGCCGGGCATCGACAGCCCGGCCGCCACCCGCAGCACCTCGGCCGTGGAGCGGGCCTCCGCGAGCGCCCGCCCCGCGTCCAGCAGGAACGCTTCTCTATTGCGCCGCCAGTCGCCCGTGACCATCGGCGCACGGGCCGCGGACGTGCCCGGCTGCGGCTCCGGCACCTCCTGCACCGTGCCGACCATCACGAAGTCCACCCGGCCCTTGGCCGCGGCCCGCAGCTGCGGCCGCATCCGGCAGCGCACCGTCCGCAGCACCCGGCCCTTGTCGTCGACCACCCGCAGCCGCGCCTCGGTGAGCGTGCCCTCGGCCACGGCCAGGCTGATCACGCCCTGGACCTCCACCCAGTCCACGGCGTGGAAGCGCGCCCTCGTCGCGGATTCGGTCAGCTCCGTACGGGTGGCGGGGAGGCCCAGCAGCCGGGAGGCTTCGGGGTCGAAGGTGGCGATGCGCGTGGCGTTGTCCCAGTGCCACAGGCCGGTCGCTGTGGCGGCCAGTACGTCCTCGGTGCGCATTGCCCTACTTTATGCAGGTCTACGCAAGGGGTACCACCGAAGGTACGGTGGGCGGATCTTCACAAGCGCGCAGTACGCTTGCTCCCGTGTTGTATGCACGCTAGCCCTGTGCCGCACGTACGAGCCTGTGCTGCAGGCACGCTAGCCCACGCCCTCGATCACGACTTGGATGAACGATGCATCGGTACCGGTCCCACACCTGCGGCGAGCTCCGTGCGGCTGACGTCGACACCGACGTGCGACTGAGCGGCTGGCTGCACAATCGGCGTGACCTGGGCGGCATCCTCTTCATCGACCTCCGCGACCACCACGGCCTGGTGCAGCTCGTGGCCCGTCCCGGCACCCCCGCCAACGAGGCCCTGAGCCACCTCACCAAGGAGACCGTCGTCCGCATCGACGGCAAGGTCGTCAGCCGCGGTGCCGACAACATCAACCCCGAGCTCCCCACCGGTGAGATCGAGGTCGAGGTCTCCGCCGTCGAGGTCCTGGGCGCCGCCGAGCCGCTGCCCTTCACGATCAACACCGAGGACGGGGTGAACGAGGAGCGCCGCCTGGAGTACCGCTTCCTCGACCTGCGCCGCGAGCGCATGCACAGCAACATCATGCTGCGCTCCGCCGTCATCGCCTCCATCCGCGAGAAGATGACCAACCTCGGCTTCAACGAGCTGGCCACCCCGATCCTGTCCGCCACCTCCCCCGAGGGCGCGCGCGACTTCCTGGTGCCGTCCCGCCTGCACGCCGGCAAGTTCTACGCCCTGCCGCAGGCCCCGCAGCAGTTCAAGCAGCTGCTGATGATCGCCGGCTTCGACCGCTACTTCCAGATCGCGCCCTGCTTCCGCGACGAGGACGCCCGCGCCGACCGCTCGCCGGGCGAGTTCTACCAGCTCGACATGGAGATGTCCTTCGTCGAGCAGGAGGACGTCTTCCAGGTCATCGAGAAGGTCATGACCGACCTCTTCGAGGAGTTCGGCAACGGCCGCCACGTCACTTCCCCCTTCCCGCGGATCCCCTTCCGCGAGGCCATGCTCAAGTACGGCTCCGACAAGCCGGACCTGCGCGCCAAGCTGGAGCTCGCCGACGTCTCCGACGTCTTCGAGGGCTCGGAGTTCAAGGCCTTCGCCGGCAAGCACGTCCGCGCGCTGGCCGTCCCGGCCACCGGCGACCAGCCGCGCAAGTTCTTCGACGGCCTCGGCGACTACGCGGTCGAGCAGGGCGCGAAGGGCCTGGCCTGGGTGCGTGTGGGTGAAGGACTCCCCGACAAGGCAGCGCTCACCGGCCCGATCGCCAAGTTCCTCACCGAGGAGAACGTCAAGGCCCTCACCGAGCGCCTCGGCCTGGAGCCCGGCCACGCCATTTTCTTCGGCGCGGGCGAGTTCGACGAGGTCTCCAAGATCATGGGCGCCGTGCGCGTCGAGGCCGCCAAGCGCGCCGGCCAGTTCGAGGAGAACGTCTTCCGCTTCTGCTGGATCGTCGACTTCCCGATGTTCGAGAAGAACGAGGACACCGGCCAGATCGAGTTCTCGCACAACCCGTTCTCCATGCCGCAGGGCGGCCTGGAGGCGCTGAACACGATGGACCCGCTGGACATCCTGGCCTGGCAGTACGACATCGTCTGCAACGGCACCGAGCTGTCCTCCGGCGCCATCCGCAACCACGAGCCCGAGGTCATGTACCGCGCGTTCGAGATCGCGGGCTACTCCAACGAGGACGTGGAGCGCGAGTTCGGCGGCATGCTCCGCGCCTTCAAGTTCGGCGCCCCGCCGCACGGCGGCATCGCCCCGGGCGTCGACCGCATCGTGATGCTCCTGGCCGACGAGCCGAACATCCGCGAGACGATCGCCTTCCCGCTCAACGGCAACGCGCAGGACCTGCTGATGGGCGCCCCGAGCGAGGTCGACGAGTCCCGTCTGAAGGAGCTCCACCTGTCGATCCGTAAGCCGGTCGTCAAGTAGTACGCGCCTTTACGTGCTGAGCCCCCGCGCCGTTCTCGGCGCGGGGGCTCGTGCGTGCCGGGCAGGATGCCCCGGTTTCAACGCGGCGTGGCCGTGCCGCCGACGTTGCTGATCATCCGCTGGAGGACGGTGAGGGCGGCCGCGTACTCCTCGTCCGTGATGCCCTCGTGGATCTCCGCGCGCAGCCGCGTGACGAGGGTCTTGATCCGGGCCTTGGCGTCCCGTCCGGCGTCGGTGAGGGCCAGGCGGCCGGCGTCGCCGGCGACGAGCCACTCGCGGCGGAGGAGGCTGTCGACGGCGTGGCCCACCGCGCCGGGCGTCACGCCGTTGAGGTAGGGCTCCAGCCGCTCGCAGACCTCGGCGCGGGTGAGGCCGTTCTCCGCGCCGTCGACGTGGTTGAGCGTCCACCACTGCTGCTGGGTGACGTCCTCGCGGGCCATCGCGCCGCGGATGTGGTCGAGCAGTGCTTGCGAGGCGGCCCAGGTCCAGTAGGCGACGGGCTGGGCCGCCAGTGCCGAGATGTCGAGCGGGGCGTCGGTGGCGGTGGCGGGGGCGGTGTCGAGGCTTTCGCGTTCCGTCGTCATGGCCACGACGCTAAAAGATCAAGCTGACTTGAGGTCAAGGCCGGTTCAGGGGCGCCCTCAGTAGCCCGTCTCGCCGTCCGTCCGCTCCCGCAGCAGGTCGGCGTGCCCGTTGTGCCGCGCGTACTCCTCGATCATGTGCAGGAAGATCCAGCGCAGGGACACCTCCTGGCCCTGCACCGTCCCCACGGCGTTGAGCGACAGGGGCGCGTAGGCGGCCCGGGCCCGCGCGATCTCCTCCTGCCACACCGCCACCGCCTCCCCGAGACTCGCGTCCGGCGCGACGGCGAGGCCCGCATCGGCATCGCCCAGATCCTCCGCGGATCTCGCCTCGCCGCGCGCGCCCGGCCCGTACAGCGGTGGCGCCGCCTGGCTCTGGAGCACTCTGCGGAACCACTGCCGCTCCACCTCGCCCATGTGCTGCACGAGGCCCAGCAGGCTCAGCGTGGACGGCGGTGCTGCCGCGTCCCGCGCTTGTTCGTCGGTCAGGCCGGCGACCTTGCGCGCGAGGGTGGCGCGCTGGAAGTCCAGCCAACTCTCCAGTGTGGTGCGCTCATCGGCCGTCAGGGGTGGGATGGCACGCTCTGTCGTCACCATGACCGCAGTGTCACACGAGCGCGGTCAGCATGGGCAGCTTTGGGCAGCATCCCGCGGCGCTGTGCACGGCCCGCGACAGCTGCCGCCGCGTGATCGCGGGACGCCACAGCACGGACCGCACGCCGTACTCCGCCACGGCCATGAGCTCGCTCTCCCCGAGCTCGTCCGCGACCAGCACCACCGCCGTCCCGCCCTCGCGCGTCAGCCGCCGCATCGTGGCCGCCGCGGCCGGGTCGTCGGCCCCCATGAGGACGAAGCCGACGTCCCCTTCCTCGTCCCGCCGGACCACCCGCACCTCGGGCAGCATCGCCCGCACCTCGCGGGCGAACCTGGCCCGCACCAGCTCGTCGGTGGCGTGCACGCTGATGGTGATCGGCTTCTTGAACACTGCTCTTCCTCGTCTCCAGGCTTCCCCCGTGTAAGTGCGATGCCCAGCCTGCTCGGCCGGCCTCAACGGACGATTACCGATCCATCAACGGGTACGGCAGAGGGCCCGGAACCGTACGGTTCCGGGCCCTCTGCGGCTGCTGCGCGGGGCGACTAGGCCGTCGGCTCCTCGCCGCCGCCGAAGCGCTCGCGGTAGGCCGCCAGGTCATCCTCGGTGATCTTCGCGAAGAGCACCGGCGGGACGGTGAAGGCCGTACCGGGCGGGACGAAGGACAGCGAGCGGGCCTCGTCGGCCGTGATCCACGTCTTCGTGTCGTCCGCCAGCGCGAACGCGGAGCGCATCGCCGCCGCCGACGCCGGGATGAACGGCTCCGACACGACGGAGTAGAGGTGGATGAGGTTCATGGCCGTACGGAGCGTCAGCGCGGCCGCCTCCGGGTCGGTCTTGATCTCCAGCCAGGGGGCCTTGGTCTCCAGGTACGCGTTGCCCGCGCTCCACAGCGCGCGCAGGGCCTGGGCGGCCTTGCGGAACTGCAGGGACTCCATCTGCTCCTCGTACTCCTGGAGCAGCTGGGCGATCTCGCGGCCCAGGTTCGTCTCGGCCTCGCCCGCCTCGGAGCCGGCCGGGACCTCGTCGCCGAAGCGCTTCTTCGAGAAGGACAGGACGCGGTTGACGAAGTTGCCCAGGACGTCGGCGAGGTCCTTGTTCACCGTGGCCGAGAACAGCTCCCAGGTGAACGACGTGTCGTCCGACTCGGGGGCGTTCGCCATCATGAAGTAGCGCCAGTAGTCGGCGGGCAGCAGCTCCAGGGCGTCGTGCGTGAACACGCCGCGCTTCTGGGAGGTGGAGAACTTGCCGCCGTAGTAGTTGAGCCAGTTGAAGGCCTTGACGTAGTCGACCTTCTTCCACGGCTCGCGGACGCCGAGCTGGGTGGCCGGGAACATCACCGTGTGGAACGGGACGTTGTCCTTGCCCATGAACTGGGTGTAGCGGACGTCCGTCGCCTCGTACCACCAGGACTTCCAGTCCCGGTTCTCCGGGTCCTGGGCCGCCCACTCCTTCGTCGCGCCGATGTACTCGATCGGGGCGTCGAACCAGACGTAGAAGACCTTGCCCTCGGCCGCCAGCTCCGGCCACGTGTCCGCCGGGACCGGCACGCCCCAGTCCAGGTCGCGGGTGATCGCGCGGTCGTTCAGCCCCTCGGTCAGCCACTTGCGGGCGATCGAGGACGCCAGGACCGGCCAGTCCTTGCCGTGCTCGTCGATCCACGCCTCGACCTCGCCCTGCAGCGCGGACTGGAGGAGGAAGAGGTGCTTGGTCTCGCGGACCTCCAGCTCGCTGCTGCCGCTGATCGCCGAGCGGGCGTCGATCAGGTCCGTCGGGTCCAGGACGCGGGTGCAGTTCTCGCACTGGTCGCCGCGGGCCTTGTCGTAGCCGCAGTGCGGGCACGTGCCGACGATGTAGCGGTCGGGCAGGAAGCGGCCGTCGGCGAGGCTGTAGACCTGGCGGATGGACCGCTCCTCGATGAACCCGTTCTTCTGCAGCTGCCGCGCGAAGTGCTGGGTGATCTCCCGGTTCTCCGGGGAGGAGCTGCGGCCGAAGTAGTCGAAGGACAGACCGAAGCCGTCGTAGATCGCCTTCTGCGCGTCGTGCTGCTTCGCGCAGAACTCGTCCACGGGCAGACCGAGCTCCTTGGCGCCCAGCTCGGCCGGGGTCCCGTGCTCGTCCGTGGCGCAGATGTACAGCGTCTCGCGACCGGTCTGGCGGAGGTACCTGGCGTACACGTCCGCCGGGAGCATGGACCCCACCATGTTGCCCAGGTGCTTGATCCCGTTGATATACGGAAGGGCGCTGGTGATGAGGTGTCGAGCCATTGCGGCTGCTCCCTGGTCGCGGGCGTATATGGAGACCTTTAGCGTATCCGAGCGACCAGGGGTGACCGCGCGCCGTTTCTTCAGGCCATCCAGGCCCTCCAGGGCCGGGTGATCACCTCCCGGTAGGTGTGGTGCGAGGGGTGCCGGCCGGCGTGCCGGAAGGTCCACGCTTGCGCGTCCGCGGGATCCTCCAGCGCGTCCGAGTGCTGCTCGCACACGGCGCACTGCATCACGTACGTGATCGGCTCGGCGTCCGGCTCGCGGTCGGGGGCGAGGGTCCAGGTGCCGTAGCGGTAGACGGCGCGGGGAGTATGTGCGGTCACTGCAGCCCCCACCTGCTCAGTGCGTTGAGCCGCGCGACGCGGGCGCGGAGCGCTTCCGCTTCGGACGCGGGGCGGGTGTGCTCGGGAGGGCAGTCCCACTCCACCCCGCCTTGCGGTGGGCGCAGGTGTACGCCGCCGGCGTGGAGGTTCATGACCTGGCCGAGGCGGTTGGTACGGGTGTCTACTGCGTAGCTGAGAGGAAGGGGAGGGGGATTTTCTCTGCTCACGCCATATTGATGCCCACGGATGGCTAGCCTGATCGGTCACGAGATGGATACGGCCAGTGATGTGCGGAATCTTTGGCCAGAGGGTATGCCATCTGTAGCAGGGGAGGGTACGGGTCCATGGGTGAGGTTTTCCTTCCGGGCAACCACAGGTACTTCGGTAAGCAGTTCATGATGTGGCGGCAGGAAGCGGAGATGTCGAGGGAGGAGGTGGCTGAGGCGGTGGGATATTCCGCGGAAATGGTGCGGTCCGTGGAGCAGGGGAGGCGGGCGTGCCCGCCGAGGATGGCGGAGATCGCGGATGAGTTGTTCGGCGCGCGGGGTAAGTTGAAAGCCGGGCTTTCGTACCTCACGCGGGAGAAGTTCCCGGAGCGATCGAAGGAATTCTTCAGCTTCGAGAGCGAAGCGATCACGCTGTGGGGCTACCAGCCGCTGCTCATCCCGGGGCTCCTCCAGACGGAGGCGTACGCGCGGGCGCTGGTCGGCAGCAACCATCCACCGGTGGACGACGAGGAGGTCGAAGAGCGCGTCGCTGCTCGGATGGAGCGCCAGGGGCTGCTTACGCGTAGGCCACTGGTGCAGTGCAGCTTCGTGATCTACGAGGCCGCCTTGCGGTGTCGTATGGGCGGAGTCGACGTCTGCAAAGAACAGCTGCTGCATCTGCTGGAGGTAGGCAAGCTGCGTAACGTCAGCATCCAGGTGTTGCCGTTTGGCAGCGCCTTCTCGGCTGCGCTTAGCGGCCCATTGGTCTTCTTGGAGACCGCCAAGCATCAGCGTTTCATGCTCGCGGAAGGGCAAATGATCAGCCACTTCACTGGAGATCCGGAAAATGTCTCAGTCGCCACGCAGCGGCAGGGCGCGATCCAGTCCGAAGCCCTCAGCACCGAAGAGTCCGCACGATTCATCGAGCAGATGGTGAGTGAGCTGTGATAGGCGAACTCGTATGGTTTAAGTCCAGCTATAGCGACGGGGACGGCAGCGAGTGTGTCGAAGTGGCTATTTCGTGGCGTAAGTCCAGTTATAGCGACGATGACGGAAGCAATTGCGTCGAGATGGCCAATGGGCCGCGGGGTATATACATACGGGACTCAAAACAAAGGTCCGGTCCTCAACTCGCCGTAGGCGCCCCCGCCTGGACGGGGTTCCTCACGTACATCGCCGCGGCGTAAACCGCGCTCACCAGGCTGGGGTCCGTGGGTCGGGTGCCGGTCAGAACAGGCTGGCAGCGGGCGGAGGGTGGGGGCTGGTGCCCTCGCGGCGCGGAAATCCACCGGCCGTGCGGGGCTCCGCGGCGTGGAAGTGGGCTGAAGGCGTCGGCCGCATTGTCACGCGGCCTGTCCGGTTGCGGCCAGTACCAGTTCGCGGACGGTGATCCGCTGCGGCTGCTCGTAGACCCAACGCACCGCCTCCGCGATCTCATCGGCCGTCGGCAGTTCCACCGCATCCTTGAATGCCTGGTAGTCGGCCTTGGCGGCCTCGTCGGTGGTGTGCGACAGCAGGTCCGTACGGACCGCGCCCGGGGCGATGGTCACCACCCGCACTCCGTGCGCGGCGACCTCCTCGCGCAGGCTCTCCGAGATCGCGTGCACCGCGGCTTTGGTGCCGCTGTAGACGGTGTGCTTCGGGTAGCTCTTGAGACCTGCCACCGAGCCGATGTTGATCACCGTGCCGGTTCCGCGGTCGACCATGCCGGGCAGTACCGCGGCGATGCCGTTGAGCAGGCCGCGCACGTTCACGTCCACCATCTGGTCCCATTCCTGCGCCGGCTGCTCGGCGACCTCGCCGAGCAGCATCGTCCCGGCGTTGTTCACGATCGCGTCGGCGGGGCCGAAGGCGGCCTCGGCCTCGGCGACCGCGGCGGCCACCGCGGAGCGGTCGGTGACGTCCACCGCCCGCGCCAGTGCGTGGGGCAGGCCCAGGCCGGTGAGCCGGTCGAGGCGACGGCCGAGCAGCAGGAGCGCGTGACCGCGGTCGGCGAAGGCGCGTGCGATAGCCGCGCCGATGCCCGAACCTGCGCCGGTGATGACGATGAGCGGCTGTGCCATGGCGTGCCCCGTTCCTCATGACTTCTGGATACTGCCTCCGGGCGGATCTCCGGAGGCGACGTCATCAACCCTGCTCGTGCGCCGACTTCCGAACAATGCCGAACCCCGAAAGGATCGATAACCTGAGGGTTATGGAAAGCCGTGAGATCGAGATCTTCCTGACGCTCGCCGAGGAACTGCACTTCGCGCGCACCGCCGAGCGGCTGCTCGTCTCGCAGGCCCGGGTCAGCCAGACCATCAAGAAGCTGGAGCGCCGGTTCGGTATCGCGCTGTTCGAGCGGACCAGTCGGCGGGTCGCCCTCACCCCGGTGGGCCGTCGCCTCCGGGACGACATCGGCCCGGCGTTCGTACGTATCCAGGAAGGCATCGCGCGTGCGACCGAGGCCGGCCGGGGTGTTGCCGGACCGCTGCACGTGGGCTTCTCCGGGGCGCTCCAGGGTGACTTGGTGCTCTCCGTCCAGGCCGCTTTGCGTGTCGGCAACCCCGAGTGCGAGGTGCGACTCCATGAGGTCCCCGAGGGTGATCCGTACGGCCCCCTCCGGTCCGGCGAGGCCGACGTGGCGATCGTCCGATTCCCTGTCAGTGAACCGGACTTGACGGCCGGGCCGGTGCTGATATCCGACGCCGTCATGCTCGCCGTTCCCGCCCGCCACCGGCTGGCCCGCCGCGACGCGGTCGGCGAAGGCGACCTCGCCGGCGAGAGCGTGCTGCCGGCGGGCTCGCTCCAGGAGACGCTGGCCCGGGTCGGCGCAGGCCATGGCGTCTATCCCGTCCCGAGCCAGACAGCGGTGTACCAAACCCGCCCGACGGTCGCTTTTGTCTCCTATCCGGACGCGCCACCCGTCGAGTTCGGTGCGGTGTGGCGGACAGCGGCGGACAACGCCCGGATCCGCGCCTTCGTCGCCGCCGCCGCTGCCCTGGTGCGTACGGAAGGCGGCCCCGCACAGGTCTGTGGAGCCTGCCGGGCCGACGCCATCAGCCCCGTGCCTCGGTGAACGCGTGACGGATCGTCCGGCGCTCGGGCTCCGGGCTTCGGGCTTCGGGCTTCGGAATCGGACGCAGAGAGGGCGGTCGGGCGCCGTCCGATCGACCGTACGGCCGCTGTGCCGAGTTTCGGGATTCGGGGGCCGGGATTCGAGCGATCCATACACGGAATGGGTGGGAGGGTTTCTCCCCACCCTCCCACCCAAGCCTCGCGCGTGGGCGCGCAAGTACGCGCGTAAGCACACTCATATGACTTTACGCAACCGAGTCGCCACGCCACGCGTTCGGCGTGTAGCGTGCGCCACAACAAAGCGACCCCGGCACGGTGTAGGAGCACCGAGCCAGGGTCTGACCATCAAGATCAGAATGAGTGATCTCGTGGCTGCTGCCCACCTTACCGCTCCCCCCATGGCCGCGCCCGGGTACGGGAAGCGTTCCGCACCGGATCAAGCCCCCCGCGGCCGGGACGACTTCGCGCATCTGCCCACCCGCGAGGCGTACATCGCGGCCCACATCGACCGGCTTCCCGAAGGCGCGGCCGTCGACATCAAGACCCTGGCCAAAGAGCTGCCGAACTACGGGCAGCAGGCCGTCGCGACCGCCCTCAAAGCCCTCAACGACGCCGGTCACCTGCGCCGCATCAGACGCGTCGTCGGCGAGGGCCGTACGCAGTGGGTGTCGCGCTGGTTCTTCTCCCGCACCGCCCGCGACCAGGCCTGGTGGGACGCCTTCCTGATGAGCACCGAGGGGCCGCCCGTCCCCTCACCGGCCACGCCGTCCCCGGCCGGGGAACCGCCCGAAGACCAGGCGCAATCCGACTGCTCCCAGGCCTACATCGCCCTGGCCACCCTCGGCTGCTCCGACCCCCGCCTGACGCTCTCGGCAGCGGAGTGCGCCGCCCTTGAAGGCCTCGCCGCCGAATGGTTCGCGCGGGGCATCACGCCGCTGGCCTTCGCGCGGATCCTCACGCACGACCTCCCCGACGTCATCCAGTGCCCGGGCGCTTTCACCCGCAGGAGGCTCATCGACAGGGTGCCTCCCCAGCTCCCGCCCGCCCCGGAGACACCGCCGTCGCCACCCCGCTGGATGATGGAGTGCACGGTCTGCGGCATCCCCGGCCCGCCCGAAGCCCTGCCCGACGGCCTCTGCCGCACCTGCCGCGGCACCGAACCCACCCCGGACCGGCCCGACCCCGCCGCCATCCACACCCACGTCACCCACCTCCGCACCCTCGCCCGCACCGGCGGCGCTTAGCTCCCTGCCCGGGCGTCTGCCGGACACCGCCATCGAGGAGGGCCGGAGCCCGTCCTCGATGAGCGGCGTCCTGACCGGCGTCGCCTACCGTCTGCTGTGGGCCTGACGGCAGGGGTGGTCGGCGGCTAGCTCAGATGCCGGGCGAAGAACCGGGCCGCGGCGTCCCCCGCGAACTGCGGGACGCCGGCGTGCCCGCCCATATTGGCGTGCAGGGTCTTCTCCTGGGAGCCGAAGGCGTCGAACAGGTCCAGGGCCGCCTGCCGGTGGTTCCCTTCGTCGTCCCACTGCAGCAGGACGTGCAGCGGAATGGTGACCTGACGAGCCTCCTCGAACATGGCGCGAGGCACGAAACTCCCGGCGAACAGAGCGGCGGCCGCGATGCGCGGTTCGACCACCGCCAGCCGGATGCCGATGGAGATCACTCCCCCCGAGTATCCGACCGGGCCGCAGATCCCGGGCAGCGAAAGGAGGGCGTCCAGGGCGGCCTGCCATTCCGGGACCACCTTGTCGACCAGCGGGAGGACGAGAGCGTCGACGATCTCGTCGCTGACCGGCTCGCCGGCCTCCAGCGCCCGGCGCAGGTCGGCGCGGGCCTGCTCGGCGGCGGCCCAACGGGGCCGCTCGCCGCTTCCGGGAAGCTCGATGGTGGCCGTGGCGAAGCCGTCCGCCGCGGACCGCCGGGCCCGGGCCACCAGCCGGGGATACATCTTGCGCAGCCCGAGGGGAGGGTGGCCGAGGAGGATCAGCGGCGCCGGTGCGGATGCGGATGCCGATGCGGGCGTCCACAGGATGCCGGGGATCTCGCCGAGGGAGAATTCGCGCTCGATGACGCCGTCGTCGAGACGCTGCTCAGAAGTGAAATGCATGGTCGTGCCCTTTCGGGAGTGCTCAGAGCGGCGCTCCCGGACGACCTGTCTATCGTCCGACCGTGACCCCGGAGGGGAGCACCCATGTCGATACTGCGTTCACGGGTACCACCTCCTTGTTCTCTCGCACGGCCTCCGAAAACGTAGCAGTCGTCGTCGTGGCTCGCCAACGGGTTTTACGGAGCAAACCGGCGGCGCGAACCGGCGGCGCGCGCCGACCCGGCCGTAGCAGGCACCTCCGCTGGTTTTCCGTGCAACAAACCTCCCTTCTCGGCCCCGAACCAGCCATAGTCGACCCCAGCCACATTTCGCCTGGCGCCCCCGTACCGTTCTTGACACTCTGCCGCGGTGCTGCGTATTCACTTCACGGACACGGACTTGCTCAACACCCGCGTGGCGACCGCGCCCGACCCCCGGTGGGAACTGGTGCTGAGTCTGCGGCACTTACGAAGACGTGTCGTGCCGCCGCGCTACGCCGCCTGGCACCGCGAGGTGCTCTCCCGGTTGTCGCACCCGCAGCCGCCGGAGGCCTACCGCGAGGTGGCCGTCGACCCGTACTGGGAGGACGTCCGCACGAGCGTCGACGGCGACCGCGCCCTGCGGATCCGGGCGCTCCTCGACGGCGGGGTCAACGGGCTGCTCCGCAGCTACGTGCCGATCATGCGATGGATGCCGCCCACGCTGCACGTGCGCAGCGCCGTGGACAGGGACTACGCCCTGCGCGGCAGGGGGCTGCTGCTCCAGCCGTCGTACTTCTGTTACGGCGTGGGGCACCTGCCCGAGGATCCGGACGCCCCGCCCGTCCTCGTGCACCCGGCGGCCCAGCCGCAGTCGGATCCCGCCGGTGACAAGGCGCTCGCCCGCCTCATGGGGGCCACCCGCGCCGGGATCCTCATCGCGGCCGGGACCGCCTGCACGGCCGGTGAACTGGCCCGCCGCGTGGGCGTGTCCGCGCCGACGGTGAGCCATCACCTGTCGGCCCTGCGGGACGCGGGCCTGCTCCGGACCGTGCCGCACGGCACCACCGCGTTGCATGTGCGGACCCGCACCGGGTCCGCGCTCGTGCATTCGAGCTGCGAGTGAGCTGCGCGTTTCGACGAGATTCGAAGGCGCTGTCCTTCTCCGCGCCGATTCGACAGGATGGCGCTCGAAAACGGAACGCTTCCTGCAAGCCGCCGAACGGCTGGACAGCCGAAACGGCTGGAACAGCCGAAAACAGGAGGGCTTTCGTATGCGATTCAAGCGTCTGGCCGTGGCCGGGGCGATCGCGATTGCGACCGCGGGTTCGGGCCTTCTGGCCACCTCACCGGCTTCCGCGTCGTCGACGGACCGGTTCGCGGAGAGCTGCTCGTCCGGCTACGCGTGCCTGTTCTACCACCAGAACTACACGGGTGCGATCTACAAGCAGTACAACAACGACCCGAACTACGGTAACAACCACTTCGTGACGAGCAGTTCGGTGCGTGGCGGTTCCGGTTCGGGCCTGGTCGTGCGGAACAACGCGGCGTCGGTCGACAACTGGGACTTCTACAACGCCATCACGATCTACTACAGCCCGAACTACACGGGCGTGCACCAGCGCATCGCGGCCGGCGGTCAGGCGAACCTGAATTCCGCGCTGCGGAACGACAACGCGTCCGGCAAATTCGGGTGATCGAGCTGCCGTCGCGCACCGTGTGCCCCGCCTGTCGTCATGGGCGGGGCGCCTTCGCTGTTGTTGCCTCCGTGGCGGGCGTTCTGCTGGCGGTCGCGGGCTGTTCGGGGTCGTCGTCCGGCGAGGAGGACGCTCCTCGGCCTTCCGCTTTTCCGGCGATGGAATCCGCCGCCTCCCGCTCCCTGCCCATCGACCCCTATCTCCTCGCCAATGACCAGGCCGACCGGCTCGACGCCGCCCAGCGCACCCTCGTCGAACGCTGCATGAACCGCTTCGGGGTCACCTACCGGCCGCCCGATCCCGGCACCCCCTTCCGGCCCGGGACCCGTACGCAGTACCGCTACGGCGTGACCGATCCCGCCGACGCCTCCCGCTACGGCTTCGCGCCGCCGGGCAGCCCGCGGACGCCGCCCCCGCCGCCCGAGGCGCTGCCGTCCCTCTCCGCCGAGGCGGGTGTCGTGCTGACCGGCACGGACGACCCGAAGGCCAAGCCGGGCAGCGGCGCGGCGAAGGGCGGACAGCGGGTGGGCGGGCGCACCGTCCCCGTCGGCGGCTGTCTGGGCGAGGCGCGGGCCGCGCTCCGTACGGACGGGGCCGGGGCCGGCGGCGATGCGCCGGTCGCCGACCGGATCAACGCCGGCAGCTTCGAGAAGGCGAAGCGCGACCCGCGCGTGGCCGGCGTCCTCGCCCGGTGGGCGGAGTGCATGAAGCAGCGCGGTTTCGCCTCGTACGGCGATCCGCTGCAGGCGAGCGGCGACCCCGCCTGGCGTACGCCCCAGCCGTCCGCGAAGGAGCGGGAGGCGGCGACGGCCGATGCGCGGTGCAAGAAGGAGCACAACGTGGTGGGCGTGTGGTTCACGGTCGACGCGGCGTACCAGCGGCAGGAGATCGAGCGGAACGCGAAGGAGCTCGCCGAGGTCAAGGCGGAGCTTGCCGCCCGGCAGGAGCGGGCCGGGGCCGCGCTGGGCGCGCTCCCGCCCAAGCCGTAGCCGTACCGGGCTGTTGTGACCGGGTGGCGGGGGCTGCCCCTCCCGCCACCCGGTTCCCCCTCCCTCTCACAGGAGCCCCGGAGGAAGCCTCAGCGGATGCCCCGGAGGAAGCCTCAGTGGAAATAGACGACCTCAGTGGAAATAGACGACGTCGACCTGGCCGTCCGCCCGGTAGGAGAAGCCGGCTTCGCCGCTGCCCTCGCCCGGGGGCAGGGTGACGAAGTCGACGGCGTCCTGCAGGGAGGCGAACGTGCCCGCGTGGGACGTGCGCACCTCGCCTTCCTCGCTGGGGACGGCCTCGCCGGAAACGGCCATGAGAGAGCTCCTGTATCCGCAGAGTGACTCTGTGATTACCCACAGTAGTTGTTCGATCAGCGGAACGTAACCGCGTGCACGGGGCGCGCGGAGGCTCCCCGGGGGCGCGGGCAGCGCGTTGGTCAGGTCTGCGGAGAGGTTTGCGAAACATGTCCTGGTGTACACCGCATCCTGGGAGGGAGACGCACTAACGCCGGAGGAGACGGCCTCCAGAGGAGACGGGTGAAGCCATGCGGGTACTGGTCGCCGAGGACGAAGAGATACTTGCCGAGCTGGTCGCGACGGGCCTGCGCAGGGCCGGGTTCGCCGTGGACACCGTCTACAGCGGCGACGCGGCCATCGCCTACCTCTCGCTCCACGACTACGACGTCGTCGTCCTCGACCGCGACCTGCCGCGCGTGCACGGCGACGACGTCGCCCGGCACCTGGTCGCGGGCGGCTCCCGCACCCGCATCCTGATGCTGACCGCCGCCGGGTCGATGGAGGACCGGGTGGCCGGGCTGGACCTGGGCGCCGACGACTACCTGCCGAAGCCGTTCGAGTTCCCCGAACTGATCTCGCGGGTGCGCGCCCTGCGGCGGCGCAGCGCGCGGCCGGCCCCGCCGCTGCTGGAGAAGGCGGGCCTGCGGCTCGACACGGTGCGCCGGACCGCCGACCGGGAGGGGCGGGATCTCGACCTCTCGCCCAAGGAGTTCGCCATCCTGCAGCTGCTGCTGGAGGCGGACGGGGCGGTCGTCAGCGCGGAGGAGCTCCTGGAGCGCGCCTGGGACGCGCACGCCGACCCGTTCACCGGCGCGGTGCGCGTGGCCATGAGCAAGCTGCGCGGCAAGCTCGGGGAGCCGGCGCTGATCCGTACGGTGCAGGGCGTGGGGTACGCCCTGTGAATTCCGTGAGGGTGAAACCCGTGAGGCGGCCGTTCCTCACGGCCCGTACCCGTATCGCCGTGGCCTTCGGCGGGATCTTCCTGGTGCTCGGCGCGGGCCTCCTGCTCACCGTGAACCTGCTCTCGCGCGCCGGCACGCAGGAGCGGGCGACGACGATCGCGCGCAACGCCGTGCCCGTCGAACTCGTCCGGCCCGGGGAGCGGGTGAGCGCGTGGTCGGCGTACCGGATCTCCGGCGACGTCAGTGCCGCCGCCTCCCAGCAGCTGATCATGTGGTCGTTCGCGGCGCTGCTGGTGACGGCGCTGCTGGCGCTCGGGGTGGGCTGGTGGACGGCGGGCCGCTGCCTGCGCCCCGTCCAGGGCGCCTTCGAGAGCCAGCGCCGCTTCATCTCCAACGCCTCGCACGAGCTGCGGACGCCGCTCGCCGTGCAGCGCACGGCCATCCAGGTCGGGCTGGACGGGGACCCGTCCCCGGACGAGCTCGCCCACGTACGGACCACCCTCCTGGAGGCCAACCGCCGCTCCGAACGGCTCATAGACGGCCTCCTCCTGCTCGCCCGCAGCGACCGCGGGCTGGAGCGCCGAGACCCGCTCGACCTCGCCGACATCGTCTCCGAGGAGACCGCGGCGATCGCGGAGCGCGCGGAGCGGGCGGGGGTGCGGCTGTCCGTGCGCAGCGAACGGGCGCCGCTGCGCGGCAACCGCGTCCTGCTCGGGCAGCTCGCCGGGAACCTGCTGCGGAACGCGGTCGAGTACAACCACCGGGGCGGCGACGTCGACGTGATCGTCGAGCCGGGCCGGCTGGTGGTCCGCAACTCCGGCCCGGTCGTGGCCGCGGCGGACATTCCGGCTCTCTTCGAACCGTTCCGGCGCGGCCGGGGCAAGGAACGCCTCTCCGGCGGCACGGGCCTGGGCCTGTCCATCGTCCAGTCGATCGCCCGGGCCCACGGCGGCCGCGCGAGCGCCGCGCCGAACCGGGGCGGGGGGCTGCGGGTGACGGTGGAGATTCCGGCGCCGGGGCGGTAGCGATGCCCGCCCCGGCGCCGGCATCCGGGCTCAGCCCTCGACGATGCCCGCCGCCCTGGCCTCCTTCAGCCAGTCCGGGAACTCCACCATCAGCTCCGCGTAGAGCTGGGCGTCCGTGAGGGACTTCGGGTCGCGGCCCGCGTGGAAGAAGCCCGCGTTGTCCACGACGCGCTTCTCCGGGACCGGGAGGGCGTCCAGCTTCCGGAGGAAGTCGAAGCCCTTGCCCTCCGGGTCGCCGAAGGCGACGAACTGCCAGAAGATCGGCAGGTTCGCGCTCTCGCAGAGGGCCCGTTCCGCGGCCGACTTGCTGTACGGGCCGCCGTCCGTCTGGAAGATGACGAACGCCGGGGCGGTCGAGCCGGACTTCTTGTAGTGCTCGATCACCGCCTCCATCGCCCAGTGGTAGTTGGTGCGGCCCATGTGGCCCATGGAGGAGTGGAGTTCCTCGATGCGGCCCTCGTGGCTGCCGAGCTCGATCTCGGCCACGCCGTCGACGTCCGTCGAGAAGAAGACGACCGGAACCGTACCGTCGTCGTCCAGGTGGGCGGACAGGCCGAGGGCCTGCTCCGCGAGGTGCTGGACCGTGCCGTTCTTGTAGAACTCGCGCATGGAGCCGGAGCGGTCGAGAACGAGGTAGACCGCCGCGCGCTGCCCGGTCAGGCCCTGCTTCTCCAGGGAGGCGCCGGCCGCCTTGTAGAGGCTGATCAGGCCGGGGGCGCGGGTTTCCAGCTTTTGGAGGCTGATGGCGGGAGCGGGGGCGGCTGCCTGCGGGGCGGCGGGTGTGGGTGCGGGGGCCTGTGCGGGTGCGGGTGCCTGTGCCGGCGTGGCGGTTGATGCGGCTGTTTCCGCCGGTGCCGGTGGGGTGGTCTGTGCGGATGCGGGGGCCTGCGCGTGTGCGGTTGCGGAGGCAGGTGCGGGTGCGGCTGCTTGCGCGGCGGGCTGCGCGGCGGCCGGCGTGGCGGTCAGCCCGGGGGCTTCGTCGCGCGGCGGCATCGCGGGGGCCGGTTCCGGCGTCGGGCCCGGCGCGGGCTCCGGCTTGCGGACCGGGTCGGGGCCGGGGGCGGGCTCGGGCACCGGCTCGGGCTCGACCGGCGGGACGGGGTGGGGCTGCGGGATCGGCTTGGGCTTCGGCATCGGCGTCGGCTCAGGCTCGGGCTCCGGGCTCGGCTCCGGCGGGACGGGCCCGGGGCCGGGACGCGGGCCGGGGGTCGGCCCCGGCTGCGGCGTCGGCTCCAGCGGGCCCGGGTCGGGGATGCGGTCGTCGTCCGGATCGCCGGCGGCCGGCCTGCCGGTCACCGGCTCGTGGGCCGGCTCCGCCACGCGCGCGGAGCCCCCGCCACCCTGCTGCGGCGGCACCGGGGCGCGGACGGGCTCGGCAACGGTCTCCTCCGCGGGAGTGCGGGGCCGGGCCACGACCGGCTCGGTGCGCTGCTCAATACGCGGTTCAGTACGAGGTTCAGTACGCGGCTCGGTAGCGGATTCGCTCCGCGGCTCGGTGCGCGGTTCGGCGCGCGGCTCCGGGTCCGGCTCCTGGGCGGGCGCGGGCACGGACGGCGGCGCGCTCTGTACGCGCGGGCTCGCTTCGTCTCGCTCGGCCGTCGCTGTCCTGGACCGGCCGAACGCGTTCCGCAGCAGACTCCGAATGCCCATGTGGAGTAGTCCTTCACGTGTCTCGGGAGCTATGAAATGTCCGTGTTGCGGGTATACATCCCCCTGGGGGACGGTGACGTAAGGCTAGCCGCCCCCCTATTCCCCGCATGCTCAGACCCTCGCGAGGCACTCCCGGCCGCCCCACGCACGGGGGACGGGCCCTACGCCCACTTGGGGCCACGGAACTTCACGCTCCGTCAGACGGAGGCGCGGGCGGCGGCGAATTCCGGCCACAGGCCGGGCCACGCGTCAGGCCGTACGCCGAGCCACCCGCCGCGGCCGCCGCTCAGCGGTGCAACGGCCGTACGAACGCCTCCAGGGCGTCCCCGACGTCCCCCGCCGCGGGCAGCTGCAGCCTGCCCGCCGGCTGCCAGCCCCAGGACCGGCGGGCCGCCTCCGCCGCCGCGGCGCGCGCGTCCGCGGGGGAGAGGAGCAGTACCGCCAGCTCCGCGCCGCTGCCGGACAGCAGCCGGTCGTGCAGCCGCCGCCCGATGCCCCGGCGGCGCTCGTGGGGCGTCACCACCAGCTCGGCGACGGCGAAGACCCGGCCCGCCGTGGTCAGCTCCTCCAGCTGCCCGGGGACGGACCCGGCGAAGCCCTGCCACCGGGCGCTGTCGCGCGGCAGGGGGTAGCCGTACGCGCAGCCGACCGGCCGCCCGCCGGAGTCCGCGATCACCAGGTCGAAGCCCGGCCGCGCGGAGTGCTCGGCGAGCCGTTCCCGGAAACGGCTGCGGCTGTGGAAGGGCTCGACGTACGGTTCCCCGTGCCCGGGACCACCGTGGCCGTGCGGTTCCGCGGAAGCCGCGGCGCCGTGCGCCGCACCGTCGTACGCCGCGACGTGCAGGTCCGCGAGCTGGTCGCGGTACTGGTCGGCCTGCCAGCGGCTCAGCCTGCGAAGGAAGACGTCACCCATGCGCCCTTCTTGCCCAGCGGAACCCTCACCCACCCGCCGCGGGGGGCGGTTTCCGGCGCGATAACGGCGGGGGACCGGCAGGACACGCGGAGGCCAAGAGCAGGGTAAGAAATCGGTCCAGGGCAACCCTGTCCGCCCATTCCGGCCTCTTCATCGGTGAGTATCGCTTTACCGAACATGAGTACCCACCACGGGGGCAGGGAGTTGAGGGGCGCATGGGCCTGACCAGCAGGTCGCTCTTGTACACGGTGATCTTCGTCGCCGTGGTGTGTGTCGGTCTCACCCTCTGGCTCTGGCCGCGGCTTTCCGGGCGCGGTGTGCTGCCCCTGCTCGGCCGGCTCGGCGCGATCGTCGTCACCCAGCTGACGATCATGTCCTCGGTGCTGCTCGCGGTGAATTCCGCGAACAGTTTCTACGGCTCGTGGGGCGAGCTGATCGGCAAGTACGACCGCTCGCCGGGCGAGGTCACCCAGGTCACCGACAACGGCGGCGGGAGCACCACGCCGGTCGACGCGGGCAAGGGCGGGCTCGTACGGAACACGGGCACGGAGGGCCTCGACAAGACCGACATCCCGCAGGGGCCGAAGGACAAGGTCGGCACGGTCGAGTCGGTGCGGCTGGTCGCCCGCCGGGCCGGGGTCATGGAGCCGGCGTTCGTCTACCTCCCGCCGCAGTACTTCCAGGAGCAGTACAAGCGCCAGCGCTTCCCGGTCGTCATCGCCATCAGCGGCTACCCCGGCGGGATCACCAACCTCTCCCACTTCCTGAAGGTGCCGAAGACGGCGAGCGACCTGATCGGCGAGCGCAAGATGCAGCCGACCGTGATCGTGATGGTGCGGCCGACGATAGCCCCGCCGCGCGACACCGAGTGCGTGGACGTCCCCGGGGGGCCGCAGTCGGAGACGTACTTCACCAAGGACCTGCCGGAGGCGCTCAAGAGCGCCTACCGGGTCGGCCACGAGGCCAGCGCCTGGGGCGTCATGGGGTACTCCTCGGGCGGCACGTGCGCGCTCGAACTCGCGATGCGGCAGCCGGGCACGTTTCCGGTGGCGGGCGCCCTCTCCGCCGACTACAAGATCAAGAATGATCTGACCACGGGAAACCTCTTCGGTGACGGCGAGGAGGGCGAGAAGAACAAGCGCGAGCACGATCTGCTCTGGCGGCTGGAGCACCTGCCCGCGCCGCGCGTCTCGGTCCTCGTCACCAGCAGCAAGGAAGGCGAGAAGAACTTCAAGGAGACGGAGAAATTCCTCAAGGCCGTCAAGGAACCGATGACGGCGGCGAAGATCATTCTTCCGTCCGGGAGTCACAACTTCACGACGTGGCGGCGTGAGGTCGGGCCGACGCTGGAGTGGATGAGCAAGCAGATGACGTTCCCGCAGGACGTCAACAATTGACGTCGACGATCAAGGGGCTTCGGCCGGGGCTTCGGCGCCCTCGGCCTCGCCGCGCGGACCCTCGCCGCGCGGAGCCTCATCGCCCGGAGCCTCGCCGCGCGGAGCCCCGTCGTGCGGAGCCCCGTCGCCCGGGGCCTCGGCGTCCGCGGGCTGGTCGCCCGGCGTCCGGCCGCCCGGCGGCGGACCGCTCGGCGGGGCCTGGCCTTCCGGACCGGCCAGCTCCTCGCTGAGCCAGGCGAACGCGGCCGGGTACATCGAGATCCACGTGTGGTAGTTGTGCCCGCCCGCCGGCGCCAGCATCGTCCGCAGCCGGACACCGCTGCCGGCCGCGGCCTGCTCGAACTGTTCGATGAGGGACGGCGGACTGGAACGGTCCTGCCGCGACGTCGCCAGGAACAGCCCGACGCCCGCACCGTCCCCGGCCGGCTTCGCGTGGGCCACCAGCCACGTCGGGCTGTTGTGCTCCCGCAGGACCGGATCGGTCAGGGCGCCCTGCTCGCCGTTGAGCGGGTCCGGGTCGAGGGCCGCGCCCGCGCCGAAGACCCGCGGGTACTGCAGGGGCAGCTTCGCCGCGCAGTAGCCGCCGGTCGAGATGCCCAGCAGCCCCCACGACCGGGGGCCCTTCCCCGTACGGAAGTGCTGCCGGATCACCTCCGGGACGTCCGTGGAGAGCCACGTGGCGATCTTGTGGCCCGGGATGTCGGCGCAGTCCGTGTCCAGCCCGCCGGGGTTGATCACCGGCACGGCCAGGATGAACGGATGGGTCGTCCCCGCGCGCAGCAGCTTCGCGAAGGCCGCCGGCATGTGGCCCTGGTCCAGCCACGACTGCGGCGAACCGGGGATGCCGTGCAACAGGATCACCACGGGGAACGGCGTGCGGCGGAAGCGCGGCTCGTCGTACTGCGGCGGCGTCCACACCATCACCTGACCGGACAGCGCCGAACGGGGGCCCCGTACGTACGTCTGCTGTATCCCCGCGTCCCCGCGCAGGAAGCGGGCGCGGTCGGGCGGCGGCCCCGGCATCGCCACCGGCCCGCTGCCGCCCGCCCGGCCCAGCAGGTCGTCCCACGAGGCGTACAGCCCGTAACTCGTGTTGATCCACGCGGCCACCACGCAGATGGCCGTCACCTGGCACAGCCCGATCAGCAGCACGCGCGCGAGCCAGCGGGCGGGGGCCGGGCCGGGAATCCTCGACCAGAGGAGGAGGGCGGCCAGCACGGCGCCCGCCGTCGCCGCGGCCAGCGCGGCGAAGAACGCGGTTCCGGTGAGACTCATCGCTCCCATAGATATCCCATAGATACACGTTGGCTGGTTCGCTCTCCTCCCTTGACGCGGGTGTGCTGCATACGCTCGACGCCGCGGGCGCGCCCGGTACCGGCTGCGGCCGCTGGATGCCCAGCCCTCCACACCGCGCGCAGGCGGTGAGCGGGGCCCATCGATTCGGAGGCGTGCCGTGGCCAAGCAGGACCGTGCGATCAGGACTCGACAGACCATCCTGGAGGCGGCCGCGGTGGTGTTCGACGAACGGGGCTACGACGCCGCCACGATCAACGAGATCCTCGCGCGGGCCGAGGTCACCAAGGGCGCGCTGTACTTCCACTTCCCCTCGAAAGAGGACCTCGCGCTCGCCGTCATCGACGCCCAGGCCGAGGCGACGTCCGCCCTCCTGGACCTGCCCGGCGGGTGCCGGATGCAGCGGCTCGTCGACCTCGGCATGGTCTTCGCCCACCAGCTGCTGGTCGACCCCGTGCTGCGGGGGAGCGTGCGGCTGACCATGGAGCACGGCTCCGCGGCGCTCCTCCACCGGAGCGGGCCGTTCACCGGGTGGATCGAGCTCCACACGCGGCTGCTGGCGGAGGGCAAGGAGCGGGGGGAAGTCTTACCGGACGTCGTGCCGGCGGAGGTCGCGGAGCTGATCGTGGGGGCGTTCGGGGGGATCAACGCGCTGTCGCAGTCGGTCTCCGACCGCGCCGACCTCGAACGCCGCGCGATCGTCCTCTACGAGCACCTCATGCCCTCCATCGCCGTCCCCGCCGTCCTGGCCCGCCTGGACATGGCCCCGGGCCGCGGCGCGAGGGCGCTGGCGCTGGCCACGCTGGAACCGGTGGGCGCGTAGCGCCTCCGGCGGGGTGCGGGGTGTTGCCGGTGCCCAGCGAGGGTTTGGGCGCCGGCCGCCCTCTTCCGTTGCGGCGGGGGTGTTTGGCCGGGCCGGTGGGAGGGTGGTGCTCCGGCCGCCCCCTTCCGCCGCGGCGGCGATGCGCCACGACGGCGCTGACCGGCGGTGCCGTACCGGCTGGGCCGGGGGTCGGCACCGCCGGTCGCGTCGGCGGGGGCCGCGCACCGTCGCGGCGGGAGCGGGCGCCTCAGGGCCGGCGTCCCGGACGGGTCAGGCCGGGTCCGGGGACATCGTCGGGACCTGCGCGCCGGAGAGGGTGGACAGGGCCACGTCCAGGAGCGCCGCGCGCCGCTGCTCCACCGTGCCGACCGTCGCCGCGCACGGCGTGAACGCCCCGAAGTGCACCGTGAGCACCGCGCTGGCGACCCGCATGCGACAGCCGAACTCCAGGTCACCCGCGTGCATGAGCCGCGAGATCGCGGTCACCCGGTCGCTCAGCTCCCGGCCGACGGCCAGGTCCCGCAGCGTCGCCTGGTTCTCCTGCAGGATGCGGTAGATCGGCATGGCCGAGGCGAGCGCGGCGCTGTACCGCCGCAACAGTTCCCGCTTCGTCTCCATCGTGGGCGGTTGTTCCTCCGCCCACGCGATGAGTTCGTCGACCGGCCTCCCCAGGTCCCTGGAGATCGCGCTGAGGATGTCCTCCTTCGTCTTGAAGTGGTAGTACAGCGCCGCCTTCGTGACGCCGAGCTCCTCGGCGATCTCCCGTAGCGACGTCTTTTCGTAACCACGTGAGACGAAGAGGTCCAGGGCCGTTTTCTGGATGCGCTCCCGGGTGTCGCTCCGGCGCGCCTGAGGGGTGCTGCCCATGGGTCTCTCCTGCCGTTGTCGTGTACCTGTCGCCTCCCGGGCAACCTACTTGACGCCCGGTCAGCTGGCAGTCCGCCTTCCCGTCTGCCCCAACTGGCCGCGCCGGCAGGCAAGTGGACGCGCCGGGCCGCCGCTGCACATGCCAGGGAGAGTGGAGATCATGCCGCAGAAAAGGTCCACGGCGGGTGCGCAGCGGCCGACCGCGACATCACCGACACGCAATACATACATTGTCGTGGTCAGAATGGTCGCGTGGTGGCCAAGTGGCCACAGGGGCAGCCGACATGGAGCGTGCAACGGCTGCGAACCTGTCACCTCGTGAGGCGTGCATCGCCACCCATTCCTTGACATACCCGCTTGACGCCCCCCAAGTCGAGCACGTCCTGTACGAGGCGATGGCGCATGCGGCCGCCTGGACCGCCGGCGTGACGCCTGACGGACGCCCTGACGGACGCGTTCGCGAACGGGGCTCGCGAACGGGGCTCGCGAACGCGCTCGCGGAACCGCTCACGGGCGCGCCCGCGGGCCCCCGTCCGGCCGCCGGTATCCATATCACTGCCCTCCCTATTTACATTTATCGGCCAGTCCTACGTGCTGCCGTCCCACTGGCTCGAATGAGTGAAAGCCCGGAACCTCCGAATAGGGGCGGAGTTATTCAGAACGCTTTCCCAGTGGGGGCGCTACACGATCGAAAGGCTTACGACGTGCTCAACAAGGTAATTGCCACAGCCGCCCTGACGGCGTCCGCGGTCGGCACCATGGCCGGCCCGGCGATGGCCATCGGAAACGATCAGGACGTCGCGAACGGCAACGCCGCGCACACCGGTTACGGCAACACGCACACCGGCGGTGTGGAAAGCCCGCAGATGAGCCTGATCCAGGGCACGCTGAACAAGCCGTGCCTCGGCATCGGCAAGATCGGTGTGCAGTCCGTGCTGGCGCTCCTCATCAACATCGGCATCCAGGACATCCCGATCCTCACGTCCCAGCAGCAGCAGCAGTGCACCGACAACTCCACGATCAGCGACGGGGACGACCCGCTGTCGCACATCCTCTCGGAGATCCCGATCATCTCGGGCAACGGCTCCGGCAACAAGAGCGAGGGCGGCCACGGCCACCACGGCTTCGGCGGCCACCCGGGCTTCGGCGGGCACTGAGCATCGCGGTAGTCGGACGGAATTCCCCCTGCGGCGGGTGTGCGGGCCCCGCGGCAGGGGGTTTTCCCATTTCCGGGGCCCCTTCCGGCTCCTGGGCCGAATGAGTGAAGGGCCGTATCCGGTAATAACCTCCGGCAAATTACCGAGTTAGGCAGGGAGCTCAGAGATCCCGTAATCGTCGAGCCAGAACGAGGAACCAAGCGTGATCAAGAAAGTAGTGGCCACGACCGCACTCGTGGCTTCCGCGGCCGGCGTGTCGGCGACCCCCGCGATGGCCGTCGGCGACCGCCAAGACGTTGCGAACGCCAACGGCGCGGGTCAGATGTACGGAAACACCTGGACGGGCGGCTACATGAGCCCGCAGATGGGTCTGATCAACGGCTCGCTGAACAAGCCGTGCATCGGCATCGGAAAGCTCGGCGCCCAGTCCCTGCTCAGCGCGATCAACATCGGCCTTCAGGACATCCCGATCCTCTCCTCGCAGCAGCAGCAGTCCTGCACGGAGAACTCCACGATCAGCGACGGGGACGACCCGCTGTCGCACATCCTGGACGAGATCCCGATCATCTCGGGCAACGGTTCCTGGAACGACCGCGACGAGCACCACCACCACCACGGGCACCACCACGGCGGCTTCGGTCACCACGACCGTGACGACGACGACCACCGCGGCGGCCACGGCGACGACGACTGGCACCACGGGCACGGCCACTGACGGCACGACCCCCCACACCACGGACGCCCCCGGTTTCCCCGGGGGCGTCCGTGCAGGTGCGCTCGGTCAGCGCACCCCCGCATGCAGCCACGCCACCTTGTCGTACAACTCGTCCGCCGTCAGCGAGCACAGCATCCGGTTGCGGGCCCGGGCCGCCTCCCCCACCGGGTGGTACAGCTGCCTGCCCATCTCGCGCGCCACCAGCTGCGTCCGCGCCGTGCGCTCGCTGCGCGCCGCGTTGTACTTCTCCAGCCGCCGCTCCAGAGCCGGCTCGCCCGGCTCCGCGCCGCGCAGCAGCTCGCCCAGCAGCACCGCGTCCTCCAGTGCCATGCACGCGCCCTGCGCCGCGTACTGCAGCATGGGGTGCGCGGCGTCGCCCAGCAGCGTCACCCGGCCGTCCGTCCAGCCCGTCACCGGGTCGCGGTCGCACAGCACCCACGCCCGCCAGCCCTTGCCGAGCTCCAGCAGCCGCCGCGCGGCGTGCCCCAGCTCCGGGAACTCGGCGACGACCGCTTCGGCCGGCACCGGCAGCCCCGCCACCGCCTCGGAAGCGGCGTCGTCGCGGGTCGCCGCCAGGTTCAGGCACTTGCCGCCCGCGATGGGGTAGTGCACGAAGTGCCACTTGGGGCCGGCCCACAGCGTGACGCTGTTCCAGCGCAGCTCCCGCGGCACCTGGTCCATGGGGATCACCGAGCGGTAGATGGTGTGCCCCGACACGCGCGGGTCGCCGTCGCCGACGAGCTGGCGGCGCACGGCCGAGCGGATGCCGTCCGCGCCGACCAGCACGTCGCCGTGGAAGGCGCGGCCGGTGCACGTGACGGCGGTGACGCCGCCGGAGCCGCCGTCCGCGCCCTCCCCGTTCTTGTCGGTCTGCTCGTAGCGCACCACGTAGTGACCGCCGAGGAGGGTGACGGCGGGGTGGGCGCGGCAGGCGTCGAGCAGCGCCTGGTAGAGGTCGCCGCGGTGCACGACGGCGTACGGATTGCCGAAGCGCTCCCGGTAGGCGCCGGTCAGCGGCATGCGGGCGATCCGCTCGCCCGTCGTGCCGTCCATGAACTGCAGTTCGTCGATCAGCACGGCCCGCGCGCGGACCGCGGCACCCACGCCGAGGCTGTCGAGGGCATGGAAGGCGTTTGGGCCGAGCTGGATGCCGGCCCCGACCTCGCCGAAGACGTCGCTGCGCTCCAGCACGGTCGCCCGGTGACCCTGCCGGGCGACGGACAGGGCGGCCGCGAGGCCGCCGATGCCGCCGCCGGCGATAAGGATGTTGGCCATGTCGTCTCTCGCAGTCCTCTCGCGCGGAGGGAGGGGGTGGTGGTCAAGGGGACGGTCGGACGGGTGGGACGAGTGGGTCGAATCGGACGGGTCGGATGGGTCGGATGGGTCGGACGGCAGAGGTCAGGCGGAGGTCAGGCGGAGGTCAGGCGGCGGTCTTGCGGTCCAGGACAAGGTCGTGGCCGACGACGTAGGACGCCTCGTCGGAGGCCAGCCACAGCACGGTGTCGGCGATCTCCTCGACCTTCGCGCCGCGGCCCAGCGGGCACGGGCTGATGGCGTTGATGCGGATGCCCTTGCCGATGTACTCGCGCGCGGCGGTCTGGGTGAGCGTGCTCACCGCCGCCTTCGACGCGGCGTACGCACCGAGCCCCGGCAGCATGCCCTGGCTGCCGATATTGCTGGCGGTGTTCACGATCACGCCGCCGCCGTTGCGCT
The DNA here is from genome assembly GCF_000719265.1 of Streptomyces roseoverticillatus. GTDB lineage: Bacteria > Actinomycetota > Actinomycetes > Streptomycetales > Streptomycetaceae > Streptomyces > Streptomyces roseoverticillatus. Next base: position 257,899 of record NZ_JOFL01000011.1, read on the forward strand.
CCATGTGGGCGATCTCGTGCTTCATGGAAAGCCAGACCCCGGTCAGGTTGGCGGCCAGGGTCTCGCCCCAGACGCTCTCGCAGATCTCCGCCACGGGCTGGTTCGGGCCGAGTTCGGTGACATTGTTGAAAGCGACGTCGATGCGGCCGTGCCGCTCGACGACGGCGGCCACGATGGCTTCCGCGTCGGACGCGCCGCCGTTCTCGCCGTGCTGGGTCACGTCGGCAATTCCGCAACTGGCGCTGCCGCCCAGTGCCTTGATCTCCTCAACGGTGTCGTGCAGCATTTCCGGGTGCCGGCCGGCGACCACGACGTCGGCCCCCTCGCGTGCGAAGGCGAAGGCGGCGGCGCGGCCGATTCCTTCTCCGCCCCCGGTGACCAGGACAACCTTGCCTGCGAATCGCTTGGACATTGCGTCTCCCCTGTTTCCGTCGCGGCACCGCGGCCGAGTCAACTTCCTTCAGCATCAGGGGAATCGGGGCCGGCCGGTTGCATATGCGTTTGACTTCGTCAGGTGCCGTCACGGCTGCCGCCATCTGACGAAGTAGCGGGAAGAGCTTCGACCGGGCGGGGAAATGCGGCGAAGACTTCGAGTGCCGGCCGGTTCCCGGTTCCTCCGCCGGACGGTTCCCCGGTTCCCGGTTCCTCCGGCGATTCGCCGCTGCCCGCAGGAGAACGCATGATCACGCTTTCGTGGACCCGTAAGGTCGATGACGCCGCCGACGCGCCGTGCACCACGCGCCAACGGCTGTGGCGCGTCCTGCTGCACAAGGCGGAGAATCCCGTCGGCTACGTGCCGGCGATCACCGAGTGCCGGATCCTGGAGCGCTACGAGGACGGGTTCCTGCGCGAGGCCCGGCGCGGCTCGCGGCTGCTCGTCCAGCGCGTCACACCCGACGAGGCGGCCGGGCGCATCACCTTCCGGCACGCGGACTCCTCCGACATCGCGGTGATCACCAACCAGATGGGCGAGGACGAGCACGGCAATCTCACGCTCACCCTCAGCATCAGCCTGACCGAGGCGCCCTCGTCGGCCGTGCTCCGCGAGAACGTGTACCTCCACGAGCTGGACGCCGACTTCGCCGCGACCCTCGACGCCATGACGACGGTGCTGCGGCAGCATGCGCTGCAGGGACTCGGAGATGAATGAGAGCGGGGCGCGGCGGCGGTACTCGCGGCGGCAGGTCGTCGCGGGGGCGGCGGCCGTGGGCGCGGGGGTGGCGCTGACGGGTCCCGTGGGGCGGGCGAGCGCCGACGGGGGCGCGGGCGCGGGTACGGGCGCGGGCACGGGTACGGGTACCGGTACGGGTACGGGTACGGGCGCGCCGGGCGCCTTCGGGCCGCTCACCGTCCGCCCCTCCGACCGGCGCTACGCCGACCTCGCCCGGGGCGCCAACCGCCGCTGGACCGGCACGCCCGACGCCGTACGCCTGGTGGGCTCGGCCGACCAGGTGCTCGCGGCCGTCCAGGAGGCGGTCGACACCGGCCGCAAGCCGGCCGTACGCAGCGGAGGGCACTGCTACGAGGACTTCGTGACCTCGGACGACGTGCGCCTCGTCATCGACACGAGCTTCCTGGACGCGGTCGGCTACGACCCGGCCCGGCGCGCCTTCTTCATCGAGCCCGGCGCACGGCTGGGGGACGTCTACCGCGCCCTGTACAAGGGCTGGGGCGTCACCGTGCCCGGCGGAACGTGCCCCACGGTGGGCGCGGGCGGGCACATCGTGGGCGGCGGCTACGGCGCGCTGTCGCGGCTGCACGGGCTCGTCGTGGACCACCTGTACGGGATCGAGGCCGTCGTCGTCGACGCGAACGGAACCGCCAGGAAGGTGCTCGCCACGCGGGAGGAGAACGACCCGCTGCGCGAGCTGCTGTGGGCGCACACGGGCGCGGGCGGCGGATCGCTCGGGGTCGTGACGCGGTACTGGATGCGCGCGCCGGGCGCGGGCGGGACCGATCCGGCGGGGCTGCTGCCGCAGCCGCCCTCCGAACTCCTCGTCTCCACGGTCTCGTGGCCGTGGGAGGGCATGACCGAGGCGGCGTTCTGCACGATCCTGCGGAATTACGGGCGGTGGTGCGAGCGCAACAGCGCGCCCGGATCCCCGTACGCGAGCCTGTTCAGCCAGCTGAAGCCGGCGCACCGGTCGGCGGGGTCGTTCTCCATGACGACGCAGATCGACGCGTCGGTGCCGGACGCGGCCGGGCTGCTCGACGCCTTCCTGGCCGAGGTCGGGCGGGGCGCGGGGATCGCCCACCGCGTGGACGACCGGCGGACGATCCCCTGGCTGCACGCCACCACGTCCTGGCCGGGCTTCACCGCGCCCGACACGACGATGCGGTTCAAGGCCAAGTCCGCGTACATGCGGAAGGGCTTTCCGGAGGAGCAGCTCAAGGCCTTCTACAGGCACCTGGCCCGGGACGACTTCTCCGGGCCGATGTCGCTGGTGATGATCAGCGCGTACGGGGGGCGGGTCAACGCGGTGTCCGCGGGGGACACCGCCGTGCCGCAGCGGGACTCCGTGATGAAGCTGCACTACGTGACCTTCTGGCAGGACGCGGCCGGCGACGCGCGGCACCTGGCCTGGATCCGTGAGTTCTACCAGGACGTCTACGCGGCGTCCGGCGGCGTGCCGAGGCCGGGGGACGTGACGGACGGGTGCTTCGTCAACTACGCGGACGCGGACCTGAACGAGGCGCGGTGGAACGGGTCCGGAGTGCCGTGGCACGAGCTGTATTTCAAGGGGAACTACCGCAGGCTGCAGGCCGCGAAGGCGCGGTGGGACCCGAGGGACGTGTTCCGGCACGGGCAGTCGGTACGGCTTCCGGGCCGGGGCTGAGCAAAGCTGACGAAGGTAGGCATTCATGTCATCCGGTTTCGCACCGGCTCCGGGAGGCGCGGCCGTGGACGCGGTCGCACGCACCGGACGCGGTTTCGCCCTGCTGGGCGCCGTGCAGGTCGTCCTGATCCTGGCCATCACGATGCTGTCGCCGGCGCTGCCGGCGATCCAGCGCGACCTCGGGTTGTCCGGTGCGCAGCTGACGCTGGTCAGCGCGGCGTACGGGCTGTCGTTCAGCGGCCTGCTGATGCTGGGCGGGCGGCTCGGGGACCTGCTCGGGCGGCGGCGGGCGCTGGTGGCGGGGGCCGCGGTCTTCGGTCTCGCGTCGGCCGCGGCGGGGCTCGGGCCCGGGTTCGCGTTCCTGCTCGGGGGCCGCTTCGTACAGGGCATCGGGGCGGCGCTGGCGGCGCCCGCGGCGATGTCCCTCGTCCGCTCCCTCTACCCCGACGAGGCCCGGCACGCGCGGGCGCTCGCGGTGTGGGGCGGGCTGGCCGGGTTCGGGGCGACGGCGGGGATGCTGCTGTCCGGCACGATCTCGACGTGGGTGTCGTGGCGGTGGGCGTTCGTGGTGCCGGTGGCGGTGTCGCTGGTCGCCGTGGTCGCGGCGCGGCGGCTGCTGCCGGCGGGGCCCGCACCGGTGCGGGTGAAGCTGGACGTGCCCGGTGCGGTGCTGGTCACCGCCGGGCTGACCGTCATGAGCTACGGGCTCGTGCAGGCGGGCGAGCGGCCCTGGGGCGCGGGCGTCGTGTGGGGGCCGGTCGTGGCCGGAGTGCTGCTGCTGCTGGCCGCGTTCGCGGTGGTGGAGCTGAAGGTGGCGGACCCGCTGGTGCCGCTCGGGTTCCTGGCGCGGCGGCACCGGGCCACGGCGCTGTGGGCCGTCTTCATCGGCTCCGCCGGAATGTCCACGATCTTCTTCCTGCTGTCCCTGTACTTCCAGGACGTGCGGGACGCGTCTCCGCTGCTCACGTCGGCGGCGTTCCTGCCGTTCAGCGCTGCCCAGGTCGTCACGGGCATGCTCGCCGGACGGCTGATCGGGCGGTTCGGCGGGCGCGCGGTCATGGTGGGCGGGCTGGTGGTCGCGGCCGGCGGGCTCGTGCTGATCGGGCAGCTGGGGGCGTCCAGCCCGTACGCGGGGGCCATGCTGGCCGGCCTGATCGTCTTCCCGGTCGGGATCGCGTGCGTGTTCTCCGGGTCGACCGTCGTCGCCCTGGAGGACGTCGAGGACTCGCGGGCGGGGCTCGCCGGCGGCGTCGTCAACACGGCGATGGAGGTCGGCCCGACCGTCGGCCTCGCCATCCTCGTCTCCCTCGCCACGGCCCACGCGACCGGCTTGCGGTCCGGGGGCGAGACCGCCGCCTCGGCCACGTCCGGCGGCTACGCCTTCGCCCTCCTCCTCGCGGCGGCGGCCTTCGCGGCGAGCGCGGTGGGGTCGGCGGTGGTGTTGCGGGGGCGACGGGCGGGCACGGACCGGACCGCGGTACGGGGCGCGTCGGCGCCTCATCCGCCGGCGGAGGTAGTGACGGGCGGCGCCGAGGGGGCGGGCACGCGGGTCGGCGGTTGAAGGGGCCTTGCCGCGGCGGGGGTTTGTTGCGCGGCAATGGTCCGGCGGTTGGAGGGGGCGGCCCCCTCCTTCCGCCGCGGCGGTGATCAGCCACTGTGGCGGTATCCGGCGGTGCCGTGCCGGCCTCAGCTCGTAGGGCACCGCCGGTCTCGCCGTCGTGGTGGGGCGCCGTTGCGGCGGCGGGTTTGTTGCGCGGCAACGGTCCGGCGATTGAAGGGGGCTCGCCCGCTCGTAGGGCACCGCCGGTCTCGCCGTCGTGGTGGGGCGCCGTTGCGGCGGCGGGTTTGTTGCGCGGCAACGGTCCGGCGATTGAAGGGGGCTCGCCCCACGGCGCAGCCGCCCCGTACGTCAACGAGCGCCGTTGCGCGGCAGGAACTGCCCGGCAACGGCGCTCGAATCCGTAGACGTACCGTCAGACACCCAGCGCCGCACCCCCGTCCACCGTCAGGTCATGCATCGTGATGTGGGACGCGGCGTCCGAGAGGAGGAACACCACCGCCTGGGCGACATTGTCCGGACGGGCCAGTTTCCGTAGCGGAATGCCCACGCGGAACGAACTCGCAACTCCTTCGATCGAGGCCTTCCGCGCCGCGGCCGCGTCCTTCCACATATCACTGAGCATCGGCGTCTCCGTGGACCCCGGCGCCACCAGATTGCACCGGATCCCGTATTTGGCGACCTCCAGCCCCAGGCACTTGGTGAACATCGTGGCGGCCGCCTTCGACGCCGAATAGGCCGCCATCTCCACCCGCGCCGTACCGGCCGCGTTGGAGGCGACCGTCACCACGGCGCCACTGCCCCGCGGCACCATGCGGTTGACGACCGCGCGGGAGACGAAGAAGACCCCGCTGGTGTTGACGGCGAAGGTGAACTTCCAGTCCTCGTCCGTCAGTCGGCGCGCTTCGGAGAGCCGTAGCACGCCTGCCGCGTTGACCAGGTAGTCCAGCGGCCCGAGCGCCCGCTCGACCGCGTCGACGAAGGACTCCACCTCCGGACTGGAGGTGACGTCCCCGGGAAACGCCGCCACGGGCAGCCCGTCCGCGGTGAATTTCTCGACGGAGGCCCGTAGCCGTACCTCATCCTTGTCGACCGCTGCGACGGTGACACCCCTCTCGGCGAGCGTCCGGACGACCGATTCCCCTATTCCGCCTGCCGCCCCGGTGACGAGAGCGACTTTTCCTTCCATCTGTAAACCTCCATACGCGGGAGTTCATGGCACGTCCGTGAACAATTTTCAGCAAAACTGGATGGCAGGTGAAGCGGGGTTTTCTCACTCCGTCAGGTGAGCGAATGGGAAAGAAGGGGGCGCCGCCCACCGCCCCCGGCCGAACGGCCGCGCCGTACCACCAAGTGGCCCAAGATCCCGGCCGGAAAGTGGACCACGGGACCGGACACTCGCTCCCCTAGATTGATCAACATGAACAGCGCACAGAACCCCGCCGCCCCCGCCGCCCCTCTCCTCGTCCGCTCCGCCGAGGCCACCGTCCTCAGCGACGCCCCCGGCTCGCTGATCACCCTCCTCGCGGACTCGGACACCACCGGCGGCGCGTTCACGACCAACCGCGCCACGCTCGCCGAGGGCACGGCCGGCGCCCCGGCCCACTTCCACACCCGTGCCACCGAGTTCTTCCTCGTCCTCGACGGCGCGCTGGAGGTGCTGGTCGGGGAGGACGTCCTCACCCTGCACAAGAACGACTTCCTCGCCGTACCGCCGGGCACGCCGCACGCGTTCGCCCCCGCGGCCGGTCACTCGGCCGACGCCCTGGTCGTCTTCACGCCGGGCATGGCCCGCTTCGACTACTACCGCCTGCTGGACCGCGTGGCGCGGGGCGAGGCGAGCGTCGAGGAGATCAAGGAGTCGTCGGAGCGGTTCGACAACCACTACGTGGACAGCCCGGTCTGGCGCGCGGCCCGCGCGGCCGCCGCGTAGCGCCTCCGCCTGACGCCGCCGCGTAGCACCTTCGCCTGACGCCCTCGCCCGGCACCCGTCGCGGAAGACCACCCGCGTAACACCTTTGCTGCACCCGTCCCCGGCCCCGCCTCGAACGCCCGAGCTGTCGCACGGAGGTGTTAACGTCGCAGCGATCTGAAGAGATCACATCAAGCAAGGGACGGGGGTCCACGGCGTGGCAGGCGCGCGCGAAGTGGGACGCAAGCACGAGAGCGGCGGACCCAAGGGCGAGATCGCCCTGGCCAAGGGCGCAGGCGTACTCATCGCCGTCGTCGTCAGCTGGCACCTGGCGGTGTGGGCCACGGCCGACCACATGGCCCTCGGGAACGTCCTGGCCACGGCCGGCGCCCTCGCGAAGCACGAGCCCCTCGCCGGTCTCGGCGACGGCATCGTGCCGGCGTCCGCCCCCGTCACCGTGGCCGCCTGGCTCGGCATCCTGCTCGGCCCGATCGTGATCGTCGTGCTGGCCGTACGGGCCCGGCACCGCCGTAAGCGCGGCGCGGGCGGCGAGGGCCTCGCCTCCGCGACCGAGGCCCGCGACATGCTCGGCGAGAAGCGCGCCCGCGCCGCCGCCAAGATGACGCGCGCGACGTCGTTCACCGACAAGGACGGCCGTTACGACCCCAAGGCCGCCGCGCGCGCGGAGCTCCACGAGGTCGGCTGGATGCTCGGCACGCAGGTCGGCAGCGGGCAGCCGCTGGTGGCCACGCCGGAGGACTCGGTCGCGGTCATCGCCCCGTCCGGCGGCGGCAAGTCCCGCAACGTCGTCATCCCCGCCTGCCTCGACGCCCCCGGGCCGCTCGTCGTCACCTCCACCCGCGCCGACGTCCTCGACGTCATCGCCGAACCGCGCTCGCGGCTCGGCCGGGTGTGGGTCTTCGACCCGCTCGACACCGTCGGCTGGCCGCACAAGATGGTGTGGGACCCGGTCGCCGGCTGCCAGGAGGGCGAGACCGCGACGTCGCGCGCCCTGTCGTTCTCCGTCGGCATGGGCGCGGACGACAGCTCCTCCAGCAACGGCAGCTTCTTCCAGCAGACGGCGTCGTCCGCGCTGACACGGCTCCTCCACGCCGCCGCCCTCGAAGGCAAGACCATCGAGCACGTCATGCGCTGGGCCACCAACCTGGAGAAGGCCAGCGAACCGCGGGCCATCCTCACCGACCACCCCAACGCCGAGCCCGGCTGGGACGTCCTGCTGAGGTCCGTGTCGACCGGCGCCGACGAGACCGTCGCCTCGACCCGCCAGACCCTCGCCGCGCAGATCGAGCCCCTCGCGCTGCGCAAGGTGCTGCGCTGCGTCACCCCGCAGGAGGGCGTGCCCACCTTCAGCCCGGACGCGTTCGTCGCCTCCCGCGACACCCTCGTCCTCATCAGCGACTCCAACGCGTCGACGAACGTCTCGCCGCTGACGACAATGCTGCTCGGCGAGGTCGTCGACGCGGCGAAGCGGCGCGCCCCGCGCCTGCCGTCCGGCCGGCTGGACCCGTTCCTGCGCCTCGTCCTCGACGAGGTCGCGAACGTCGCCCCGCTGCCCAAGCTGCCGTCGCTGGCCTCCGACGCGCGCGGCTACGGCATCCACATCGTCTACGCGCTGCAGTCCCTGGCCCAGGCCGTGCTCCGATGGGGCCAGCACGAGGCCGACACGCTGCTCGACAACGCGGCGGCCACGATCGTCATGGGCGGCCTGAAGGACGTCGAGGCGCTGCGCCGCTTCTCCGAACTCGTCGGCGAGGCCGAGATCATGGAGATCTCGAAGTCCCGCGACAGCCAGCGCCTCTTCGGCTACGGCACCAACGAGGTCGAGCGCGAACGCCGCATCCTCCGGCCCGAGGAGATCCGCCAGCTGCCGCACGGCCGGGCGCTCCTGCTGTTCCGCGGCGCGCCGGGCGTCATCGCCGAGCTGCTGCCGTGGGACCAGCGGCGGGACGGGGCGCAGCTGAAGGCGGCCGAGCACGCGACGCGGGCATCGCGCATAGGCCCGCCGCCGGTGGAGCTTCCGGGCGCGTAAAAGAGGGGGCGGAACGACATGGAAGAACACCTGCAGAACCTGCAGGAAGAACTGAAGTCCCTCCGGGAGGAGCTGGAAGCCCTCCGGGAGTGGCGCACCCAGTTCGAGACGGCGGTCAAGAACTTCGCGTCGGGGACGAAGGCGAACCAGGCCGAGGTCACGGAGGTCGTGACGGAGGTCATCGACCGGCTGCACGCGGTGGAGGCGGCGACGGCCGCGTCCGCCGGCGCTTCGGCTGCCGACTCCCACCAGCCGTGGTCGCTCCGGGCCACGGAAGAGGACTGGCGCAAGCTCGCGGAGTGGCTGGACTGGCTGGGCAAGCACTACGCGCCGCAGCTCCACCTGCGCATCTGGCCGTGCTGGCCGCTGCACGGCGGCGTCACCGAGGAACTGGCCGCCCTGCATGCCTCCTGGCGCGCGGCCACGGAAGCGGACGCGGACCCGTCTCGCGAGGGCAGCGACCTCGCGTACTGGCACCAGATGTGGCTGTGGCCGACGATCGAGCGCATCCGCCAGCACTACATGTTCAGCGAGTGCGAGGACGACCACTCGCCCGACCGCCCGGGCCGCCCGACGGACGCGGCGGCGCTGCAGCAGCGCATGGCCGAGGCGGAGGCCGAGCGGCGTCGCCTGGAGCACGCCAAGTACGACTACTTCGTCAAGACGTCGCCGAACGGCTATCCGGCGGAGCGCCCGTCGAGCCTGTGGCGCTGCGCGGCCGGACGGGACGAGGAGTGGGAGTTCCTGTCGCTGCTGGACTGGCAGTGGCACAGGACGGAGGACGAGGACGCCCAGCTGCCGCCTCCGCGCAAGGCTTTGCACGAGGTGACGGCCGACCGGGCCGAGGAACTCCAGGCGGACCGGCAGGGCTGGGTCCGCTACTGGGCACGGTACGTGGACGAGCAGGAGTGGCGGGCGGGGGAGCAGCCGGTGTCGGTGGTCCGCCGGCGCCGCAGCCCCGAGCGCATCTACGACGAGGCGTTCAAGACCTGGAACGAGTGGGGCCCGACCCGGGCGGTCTACGACTTCTTCGACGCCCGCCCGTCGAACCCGCCGCACCTGGTGGAGATCGACGCGGCCGAGGCGGAACGACTGCTGGGCGAACTCCACGGCGCGAAGGGGGCGACGGAACTATGACGGCGAAGAAGCCGGTAGCGGCCTGGAAGGACGACTCCACGGCCCCGGGACGCCGCCCGGAACTGACCGCGGACCAGAACCAGGCGGTGACGGACCGCTGGGAGGCGGCGCGAACGGCCCACAAGGGCCTGGACGCCGCCGTGGAGGCCGTCGAGGAGACGCTGCGCGACACGCACGGAGCAAAGCTGGAAGGCAAACAGCACCGCCTGATGGGCCTGAAGGCCTTCCGCCGCACGGTCGCCCTGCAGCTGGAGGACCACGTCCCCCTGGACAAAATCCTGCGACTGGTCCGCGACCTGAACCGCTACACCCTCACCTTCGCCCCGAACTCCTACACCGAAGGCGTCCGCCACACGTACGCCCTGCTCCACGAACGCGGCTACGCCATCGTTCCCGGCTCGGAGCAGAACACGTGGGAGGACCCGGTGTACAAGGGCTTCCGCGCGGTGTGGCAGCAGCCGGACGGCGCGGCGCGATTCGAAATCGCTTTCCACACGCCTGACAGTTATCGGGTGAAGACGGAGAACCACCTTCTCTACGATCTGTATCGCGAGAGCCATCTCCGCGCGCTGGGCGAAGAGCCGCCGGAGAACATGACGGAGTCCCATGAGGACGCGGCGAAGGTGCTCCAGCACCAGCGGTACGGCGAGATTCCTGCGAAGGGGAACAAGTGATGAGCGAGAATTACGAATACTTTGTGGACGCCGTTCCGACGGTCGACGACCTGTACAGCGAGGACCGGCCGTCGAGCATGTGGCGGAGGCTGGGTGACCAGTGGGAGTACCTGTCCCTCGTCGACTGGTCCTGGCACAACGTGAAGGACACCAACGTCAAGTACCCCCCCGTACTCGAAGGGCTTAAGCCGATCACCGCGGAACGGGCCGCCGAGCTGGAAAGCGACCGCCAGGGCTGGGTGCGCTACTGGGCCTACCACACGAGCGAGCGCACGTGGCGCGCCGGCAACGGACCGACGACCGTGGTGCGTCGCCGGAACAGCCCTGAAGACCGCCTGGACGAGACCTTCATGCGAAATGACGCATGGAAGCGCGACACGGCGATCTTCGAGTTCTACGACGCGCGGGCGAGCAACCCCCCGCACCTGGTCGAGATCAGCCCCGACGAGGCAGAGCAGCTCCTGCAAGAGCTGCGTGGCGTGACGGGAGCCACTGAGCTGTGACCGACCTGGCAGACGGGGGCTGGCAGGGCGACGAGGCCAAACGCGAAGACCACCTCAAGCTGAGCCCCGAGGACAACCGGACCGTCACGCAGTTCTGGGAGCGGGCGGCAGCGGCTCGCGGCGAACTCGACAACACGATGAAGGGCTTGGAGGAGCGGTCAGCCTCTCGTGGCGGGAAGCTTGAGGGATTGTCGCACTCCCTCAAGGGTCTGGACTCTCTCCGCCGAAAAGCGGCCGGTCCGACCGAACGTGGTGTCAGCGCGGAGGACGTGTGCGCGGATATCGACGATCTCAATCGCTACACCCTGACCTTTGAGACGGACAACTACGTCCAGGGCACCAAAGAGACCTATGAACGTCTTCGGGAACAGGGGTACGAGCCGCTCTCCGAGACGAATACGTGGCAGGACCCGGTCTACAAGGGCCTGAACACGACCTGGCAGCACACGGAGCGCGAGGAGCGATTCGAGCTCCAGTTCCACACGCCGGAGAGCTTCGCCGCGAAGAGCGAGAATCACGAACTGTACGAGCTCGCCCGCAGCGGTTCCTTCGACGCGAAGAACACCCAGGAACAGCCGAATCGTTCGACTGCCTACTACCAGGCTACGGACCTGCTGCAGAACGAGCGGTACGCGAACGTCAAGGTGCCCGAGGGCGTCGACGAGCTCGGAAAGGTGAAGGTCCGGGCGACGCTCAATCCACAAGTCTCACCGGAGGTCGTCGCCGAGGTCCGTCAGATGGAGGCGGATCTGAAGGCGACGCATGAGGCGGAGGCTGCTGCTCGTGCCCGCGCCGAGGCCGAGGCGAAGTCGGTGGTGTTGGACATGGACGATCCGCTCCAATCGGAGAAGCAAGACCTGAAGAACAGACTGGCCGCGAACGCTCCTACCCCGGAAGCGACCCGAAAGGTGGCAGAGGCGCCGTACCGCGACCCCGTACCGAGCCAGTCGCGCGGTCGTGGCCCGTCATTGACGTAAGCGGTGTCCTTCTTCCTCCGTGAATGGTGCTTGTAAGTGGTGGGACAGCATGAATATTTCGTGGGGTCGGGTCCGACCGCCATGGCTCTGTACACGGAGGAACGCCCGTCGAGCCTATGGCGGCGATTCGACGAGCAGTGGGAGTACCTGTCGCTGCTCGACTGGTCGTGGAAAACGGTCGAGGCCGAGAGAGAAGCCTGGTTCTTGCCCCGGGCAGAGGACCTGCATCCGGTATCGGCGCATCGCGCCGCCGCGCTCGAGGCCGACCGGCAGGTCTTCGTGCGCTACTGGGCGCGCTACGTGGACGAGGAGGACTGGAGGGACGGCGAGCCGCCCTCCACGGTCGTCCGGCGCCGGCGCAGCCCCGAGTGTGTCCTCGACGAGTCCTTCCGGAGGCGTGGTGTCTGGGGGCGCACCCTGGCGATCCTCGATGTCCACGAGGGCCGGAGTTCGGACTGGCCGCACCTGGTCGAGCTGACCGCAAAAGAGGCCGATGCGCTGCTTCACGAACTGTTCGGCGTGACCGGAGCCACCGGGCTGTGGGCAGAGCAAGAACAAGGAAAGTAAATGATGAGCGAGCAATACGAATACTTCGCCGAGGTGCCGCAGGGCTACACCGTGGATCGGCCCGACGGCCTGTGGCGCCGTCGCGGTGACGCGTGGGAGTACCTGTCACTCCTGGACTGGCAGTGGCACGACGTCACGGCGACGAACGTGCAGACTCCGCCCGCCCCCGAGGTGCTGCACGCCGTCTCCGAGGAGCACGCGGCCGCGCTGGCGGCCGACCGGCAGGGCTGGGTTCAGTACTGGGCTCACTATTCGAGCCGGCGTGCCTGGGACGACGGGCGTGCGCCGACCACCGTGGTCAGGCGTCGCCGCAGTCCGGAGAACATCCGTGACGAGTCGTTCAACAGTGAGTCGGAATGGGGCCCGACCATGGCGGCCTTCAACGCGTTCGACGGCCGGTCGTCCACGTCCCCGCACCTTGTCGAGCTCACGACCGGCGAAGCCGAGCAGCTTCTGCAGGAGATCTTCGGCGTTACGGGGGCCACGGAACTGTGAGCAGCGAAACGGGGGCCTGGCGGGGCAGCAAGGAAGCCGAGGAAGACCATCTGACGCTGACCGAGGACGAGAACCGGATCATCACGAACCGGTGGGAGCAGGCCAAGGCGGCGCGCGGCCATCTCGACGGCGTGGTGAAGGGGATCCAGGAGAAGACCGCAGAGAGCCACGGCAGTCAGGTGGTCGGGCTGGATCACTCCCTGAAGGGCCTCGACTCCTTCCGCCGCAAGGCCGCTGTGGCACGCAAGGCCGACAACGTGAGCGCCGAGGAAACGGCCGAATACGTCGACGACCTGAATCGCTACACCCTGACCTTCGAGACGGATAAATACGCCGAGGGCGTGCAGGAGTCGTACGCTCAACTGCGCGAGCAGGGGTACGAGCCGGTCTACGAGGTGAACACCTGGGACGACCCGGTCTACAAGGGGCTGAACACTTCCTGGCGGCACTCGGAGACGAAGGAGCACTTCGAGCTGCAGTTTCACACTCCGGAGAGCTACCAGGCGAAGTCGGAGAACCATGAGCTGTACGAGCTGACGCGTTCGGGGAAGTTCAGGGAGCTTGCCGGGAAGGACGAGGGCCTGGCGAAGCAGTACAAGCAGGCTGCGGATCTGCTCCAGAGCGAGCGCAACAAAATCATCCGCATCCCGCCCGGTCAGGAGCAGTTCGGCGAGCACGTTATCCGGGCCGAGCTCAATCCGGACGTCAGCCGGGAAGCCGTCGGGGTCGTCCAGGAGAAGGAGGCCGGGCTCAAGGCGAAGCATGCGGCTGAAGCCGCGGCTCGTGCGCAATCACAGGCGCAAGCGGCCCGGTCGGTCCTGGACACGGACGCCCCCGCGCAGGCCGAACACAACGAGCTGCGCAACAAGTTGGCTACAAAAACCCTTCCGCAGCAGGCCCGGCAGGGCCCCACGGCTGCGCGCACCGAGCCGCTGCCGGCGCAGTCCCGCGGCCGTGGCCCGTCGCTGACGTGACCCAAGCCACGCAACCGCTGAAGGGGCACGCGGCAGCGTCCGCCTTGTCGGGAAATTAAGGGCGTCGCATCGATCAAGATCGTTCATATTCGAACGGAAACTGTTCGTCCGAAGTAATTTGACGATCAGTAATGGTCGACGTACTGTCCTGCCACTCAGGCCTAGCACGGGGGAAGGGTCATCAGGGTTGAGCACGTTCAAGACGGTCATGCGGCGGATTCTGAATCTGCCGGAGCCGCAGGGCGACAAGAAGGCGGCGAATCCACCGGCGGGTGCACCGGCCGGTCAGTCCGCCGTACCCGGTCAGCAGCAATCCGCAACGACGCCGTCCCCCGTACCCGCCCAGGCCGCCCCGCCGGCCCCCGCCGGACTCCAGCAGTGGACCGACGCCGCCGCCCGCCTGCAGGCACAGGCCCCGGGCGCGCCGCAGCCCGCCCCTGACCAGGCCGCCCCGTCGGGTCAGGGCCAGGGCAAGGGCCGTGACGTCCCCTGGCAGCTGGAGGACGAGAACAGCGGCACCAAGTTCATGGTCAAGGTCGGCCGCGGTGCGCTCTGGGGCGTTGTCGCGCTGGCGGCGATCACCGGCATCCGGTCGTGGTTCTGGGCTCCCGCCCCGCCCAAGGCCGATCCCGTCCAGGTCAACAACGGGCCCACCTACCCCGTACAGGAAGCCCAGTCCGTCGCTGCCCGCTTCGCGCGCGCCTACCTGACCTGGGACGAGAACGACCCCAAGCCGCGCGCCGAGGCCATGGCCCGTGACATGGCCAAGGGATTGGACGCTGCGGCCGGTTGGAACACCCGTGGGCAGCAGGAGGTCCTCGTGGCCCAGCCCGGTCCGGTCTCCGAGGACAAGGACAAGCGGGCCCGGGTGCGCGTGGACGTCCTGGTGAAGGGTCCCGCTTCCGACGACAAGAGCAAGCCCTCCGACAAGCCCAAGGACGACAAGTCGAAGGACGACAAATCCAAGGACGACAAGTCCAAGGACAAGAAGGACGACGCGAAGAAGGACGACGCGTCCAAGGGGAACGACTCCCGTCCGGTCACCGGTCCCCGGTGGATCGGGCTGGAGATCCCGGTCGTCTACACGTCCGGCCGGATCGTCGTCACGGGCCAGCCCGGCCTGGTGGGCGTGCCGCAGAACGCCCCCGCCGCCCCCGCATTCACGGCGAAGACCGCGGACAACGACTTCAGTGACAAGACGCGCGGCGTCGTCGAGGAGTTCTTCGGCAAGTACGCCACGGGCGAGGCCGAATCCGTCGCCGCGCCCGGTGCCTCCGTCGCGGCCCTGCCGCCCGGAGTCTCCCTCGGCTCCCTCCGTAACTGGTCGGTCGACGAAGGAAGCGGAAGCGACCGTACTGGTGCCGCGACCGTCACCTGGCTGATGGGCGGAGCCGAACTCGAGCAGACCTATCGGGTCAAGCTGACCCGGGTCGCCTCGGCCAAGGCCGAACGCTGGCAGGTCGCGGAGGTCCACGGCGGCATGTCCTCCTGACCGGAGCGCCGGGGAACTGCCTCCACATTCCGGATCCTTCCGCTCTTATCTCAAGCAAAGGGAAAATGATGGAAATCGCGCTGTCCAATGGTGACGAGCTCAAGACCTGGGTGATTGCCGTCGCCGGCAACATCTTCCTGATCGTCCTGGCCGTCCGGGCGATCGGCCACTACGCCAAGCGTGAATGGGGCGAGCTGCTCGCCCACTTCATGGCCGGCGTCGTGGTGGCCGGTTTCGTCTACGCGTCGGACAGCGCCAAGGGCATGCTCACCGCGATCTGGAACAAAGTGGCGGGGGCATGAGGGTAGGGCATACCTTCACCCGCCATTTCGATCTGGAGACACGCCAGCACGAGCTGCTCGGCATGGACCTCGGCGAGGGCCCGTCACGGCGGGTCCTCACCACGGGCGCCGTCGTCTACGCGGTGTGGATGGGCGCCCTCTTCCTGATCTTCGGGTGGCCCTCGCAGGTCTTCTTCACCCTCTACTTCGCGCCGCCGGCCCTCATCACCTTCTACGGATCCCAGCGGTCCCGGCGCAATGAGCGGCGCTGGAACCTCACCCAGTGGGCCCTCAGTGTCCGCTATCTGACGGTGGGCCACCGGCCGGTCATCAACGGCGGCCGGCGGGCGGCCGCCCGCTCCGAGTGGCTCCCGCTGCGGGCGCGCCTCGGGGAGAAGGCCGACGACGTCATGTCCCTCCCCGGCATTGGCGCGTTCGAAGGGCTCCTGGGCAACGAGGAGCCGCAGCGCACGTCCGGCCGGGCCATCACGCTCGAGGCCCGCCCCCGGCTGTACGGACCGGACCACGTCTACCGGGCGAGGTCGCGCAACCACTCGTCCCAGAAGGCACACAAGGCGCAGAACGCGGCGCAGAACCCGCAGCAGGCGCCAGGCGGCCGTAAGGGCCGGAAAGGTACGTAAAGGTACGCGATGAAGATCATGAAGGGCATCGCCCGCTTTCTCGGCGTCGACGGTGACCGCTCCGCCCCGCCGCCCCGCTACGTGGGCCTGGCGGACGGGCTGGTCATCACGGAGACCCACGCCGAGGCGTGGTACCTGCTGGGAAGCTCCAACACCGACCTGATGTCAGAGGCGGCCCGGGACGCCGAGCAGGACCAGGCGAGCAGTGCCCTGGCCCGTACCCTCGCCGGCTACGACTGCCATCTCAAGATCCTCTGGTCGCCGCTGAACGCCGAGGACTACCGGACCGAGGCGGAGACCCTCTTCTCGGCGGGCGACTACGCCGCGTGGGCCGACCTGCGCGTCGGGCGTCTGGAGGAGCTGGAGCTCCCCACCCGGATGCTCCTGCTCGGCGTGCGGATATCCGAGCGCGCCAACCAGGCGAAGGCGCGTGGCAGCCGGGGCGTCCAGGACGCCCTGGGCATCGGCTCGACCTCGGTGTCGCAGAAGGAGATCGCCCGGCTCGACGCCCTGGCACGGCGCCTCGGGCGCCAGCTGGAGACCACGCCGTGGAAGGCGCAGCCGGCCACGGTGGAGCTGCTGGCCTGGATGATCGCGCGCGAGCAGCGCCGCGGCACGCCGCTGCCCTCCCCGGACGACAAGGGAATGATCACCGGCGCCAAGCTCGCCCAGCTCACGCGGGGACGCGTCCTGCCCTACCCCGACCACGTCCGGGTCCTCGACCAGCGCGGAGAAACGGTCGGCTGGAGCGCGATCCTCACGATGGACGGCTTCCCGGAGGAGATGGAGTCGCCGGGGCCGGGTGAATGGCTGAGATCCGTCGCGGAGATCACGTACGTCCCCGAGCTCATGGACGACGAGGACCCCGGTGACATCACGGCCCTGCCGGTCAACCCCGAACCGTCCGTCCGCTTCAAGGTCCTCCACAAGCGCGACGCCCTCAAGCAGATCGACGAGGTCCGGCGCCTGGCGAAGGAGCAGCGGCAGAGCGCGGCCAAGCACTCCGCCGGTGAGACCGCCCAGGAGATCGAGGAGACCGAGGAGACGATGACGTCCCTCTCGCGCGACATGAAGCGCGAGGACGTCACGCTGCTGGAGGACCACCCGCGCCTGATCATCAGCAGTGACGTTTCCCTGGACGACCTGCGCAGCCGCTGCGACGCCGTCATCGGCTACTACGGCGGCGTCGGCATCGAGGTCAGCGTCGCCGCCGAGGAGCAGCGCGAGCTGTGGCTGGAGGCCCAGCCCGGCGACATGCTGCGCGTACCGGACCTGGTGCACACCCGTACGGTCGGCGCCTTCGCCGGCTCGTGGTTCTGGGGCGGTGCCTCGGTCGGTGACGACACCGGCCCGGTCATCGGCTACCTGACCGGTTCGACGCCCGGCGTCGTCCGCAACGACCTCACCGGTGGTTCCGAGCGCGGTGACGCCACGACCACGGCCTTCATCGGCCGAAGCGGCCGCGGCAAGACCACCGCCATGATGCTGTCGCTGCTGGACTCCGGCTTCCGCGGCTCGTTCGTGCTCGCCCTGGACTTCAAGGGCGACATGGGCGGCCTGGTCTCGGCCGGCCAGCGGTACGGGCTGAACGCCCACCTGATCGAGACGGGCTCGCAGTTCGCCGGCGTCGCCGACCTCTTCTTCCTGCTCAGCGGCGAGAGCGCCGAGCGCGCCCAGACCGAGGTGCCGGCGCAGCTGGGCATCTCGCTGCCGCAGCACCTGCGGATGCGCGGTGCGGAGACGCCGATCCAGAGCGCGGTCAACGAGATCATCGCCGAGGGCGACCCGGCGACGTGGAAGGTCATCGAGCGGCTACGGCAGTCGACCGACGAGCTGTCGCGCGAGACGGGCGACGCGCTGTACGAGCTGTCGCTGACGGGCCTGGGCGCGCCGTTCATGGGCAGGCCGTCCGGCTCGTCCCTGATCACGCCCACGCCCGGCATCTGGGTCATCCAGGTCCCGGGCATCACCCTGCCGTCGCCCGACGACTCCCGCGACGACTGGTCCGTCCACCAGCGGCTCTCGGTGGCACTGGTCCACTCGCTGCTCGCGTACGGCATCAGCATGGCGGGCCGGAAGGACCTGCGCGGCCTGCGCAAGGTCGTGGCGGTGCCCGAGGTGCACGTCCTCACGGCCACGCGCGAGGGCAGCTCGTTCCTCCAGTACATCGCGCGTGTCGGACGAGCCCTGCACACCGCGCTCGTCGTGGACACGCAGGACCCGGAGTCGCTGGCGAGCCTCACCGGCCTCGTGGAGCAGATGACGACGGTCTTCGGGTTCCAGCTGACGACGCCCGAGCAGCAGGACGCGATGGCGGCCCTGCTCGACCTGCCGAAGGGCGCCCACACGCGCCAGCTGATCCAGGCCATCGGCGTCGACGTGACGCAGGAGATCCGGCACGGCCACTGCATCATGCGTGACCGCCGCTTCAGCAGTGCGACGGTCCAGTTCGACGTGCCCTCGCTGGAGATGCTGCAGCTGCTGAACACGACGCCGAAGGCGGACAGCGCGGGCGGTGCGGGCGAGGGCCCGGTGTCCATGAGCAAGCCGGCTTACGAGGAGGCGAACGCGTGAAGAAGCGGATCGCGGCGGTGACCGCGGCGGCTACGGCGGTCCTGGTGGTCACGGGGTGCTCGTCGTCCTCGGGCGGGGGCAAGGACGGCGACAAGCCGGGCGCGAAGAAGACGGAGTCGGCAGCGGACCGGCAGGCCCGGGAGTACCGCGAGGCGGCGAAGAAGGACCGGGCGAAGATGCTGGAGGTGGCGGTCGCGTACCGGAAGGCGGATCGCCTTCACGACGGTGAGGCCGCCTGTCGGCTGATGACGGAGGGCGGCCGGCACGGTAAGGACGCGTCGTTCGAAGCCTGCGTGAAGTTCTACATGCCGCTGAACGACGATGCCCGTGAGACGGCGGAAAAGGTTTCGTACAGCGTCACAGGCAACCCCGTCGACGTGGTGTCTTCAGGTAATCATCCGGCCGGTACCGGCGTCATGGTGACCGCGGAGTCCAAGTCCGACGGGAACACCAACTACCGCCAGACCGCCCTGCGCATGGTCAAGGTCAAGGGAACCTGGCTGGTGGACCAGGACGAAGACATCTCCGGTGCGGACATGAACAGTTCGAGCCCGGTGCACAGCGCCCTGATGAGGTCGCATTGAGGATCCCACGGCTCCGTAATCTGGCCGTCCCGGTTGTCGGCGCCCTCACCACCCTGATGGTGACGGCGTCCGCGGCCGCGGCGGACGACAAGCACGCGAAATACAAGCCGGCCGGCATCGGCGGCCTCCTCCCGGCACCGCACACCTCGTATTCGGGTCCTGGCACGCTGTACGAGCAGTACGGCGACCCCATGCTCTACAACCTGGACGTCCAGCTGGGCTGGGACGAGTTCGGTGACTGGGCGCTTCAGTTCGTCGCCCAGATCTTCATGGGGCTGACCGTCGTACTGGCCCTGGCCGCCATCGTCGTCGTGCAGTGGACGTTCAAGTTCACGTCCATCGACAAGCTCGAGGACTCCATGGCGACCGCTATCTCCGGGGCGGCGGGTACGGTCTCAACGACCTTGCTTCCGTCGGCGATGGCCGTGGGCGCGCTGATCGCGTACGCGAACCATCGAAGAAACGGCACATCCATAAGCCAGTTGGGATGGGTGGCTGCGGCAGGGATCCTGTCCGTCTCGCTGCTGACCACTCCGAAGGTGTGGATCGACGGGCTCGACTCGGTCCGGACCATCGGCAGCAACACGGCCATGAAAGCCGCGTCCGCCGGCATGGGCAACGAGTCCAAGGAACCCATCGACATCGGCGGGTCGCCCACGTACGGCAAAAATGACCAGGACAACATGCTCCGCAAGTCCGCGGACGCGATCTGGCGGTCCTACGTCGTCACACCCTGGTGCGTCGCCGAGTTCGGAAATCTGAACACGTGCAAGGAGTACGGAAAGGGTCTGCTGGACCAGGGATCGGACACCGGTAAGCGCGAGGACTGGCTGAAGCCGAACGTCAGCACGGACAACGTCGGCGATGAGGCGGTCAAGTACCGCCAGGGCCACGTGGGCCACGCCCGAGTCATGGTCACCATGGCCTCCGCGGTCTGTGTGGCACTCTTCGCCGTCCTCGCGGTGGCCTTGGCCTTCGCCTCCCTCGCTTCGCTGATCGGCGCGCTGATGCTGCTGCTGGCGGGCGTCGTCTTCGCCTGTCTGTGGGTGATCCCCGGCAGGCCGCGCCAGTGGGGCGTCCGCTGGTTCGACACCCTGCTCGGCTTCGCCCTGCAGTCGTTCGTCAGCACGATGGTGCTGGGATGCGTGCTCGTGCTGAACACGGCGAGCGTGTCCATGGTCGGTAGCTACGGCTGGTTCGCGTCGGCGGGCATCAGCATCACCTCCGCGATCGTCGCGTTCAAGTTCCGCGGGATCATGGAGAGCATCGTCGGTGTGACCGGCGCGACCAACTCGTCCTTCAACGCCGGTGCGATGAAGCTCGCGCAGGGAGCCGGTTCCCTCATGGCCCGGAAGGCCGGGGGTGCTGCCCTGGCAGCCGGCAAGTTCGGCGGCAAGGGCGCTTGGGGAGCCGCGAAAAAGACCACGGTGGGTGCCGGCCGCGCGGGCAAGAAGGCTCTTGACGCGGCTGACGAACGCTTCATCCAGCGCCCCTTCCGGATGGCGCAAGCGGTCAAGCAGCTCGGTGACAGACACGCGGACATGGACGCCGCGGGCGTGTCCAAGGGCTCCCCGAGGCGGGCGAAATACGTCAACGGTGCCGATATGAGTGGACCCAACACGTCCGCTCAGGTCAGTGCCGCCAATCGAGCGGCGAAGACAGGCAGCTCCGCGCCCCTGAAGGTCAGCAGCTCGGGCCGTCCGGGCGAGTTGAACAGCCGTTCGCTCCGAGTGGGCGAGCTGCAGAGCGTCTCGGCAGCGGCCCAGGCCCGACTAGGCCGGGACGACCGCCGGTCCGAGGACAAGAGAGGCGTTCCTGCCCGGGCAGCAGGTTCCGCGAGTTCTGCCGCACGTGGCAAGGCCGGAGGCGGCGACGGGTTCCGGAACGCCCCGAAGCCCGGCAGCGGTGGCGCGCAGCGACGCGTGGCGGAGGCCCGCAGGGCCGCGGCCCGCAGTGGGGCCTCCGCGGCCGGCCAGGGTGCCTCCCGGCCGAAGAGGCGCACCGCCGTGCGGCCTCCCGCGCCCCGTGGCCGTCGGTAAGGAAGAGGACAGGTGAGCAAGAACCAGAACCAGCGCCCGTCCTCCGAGTGGCGGGAACTGCTCAAGGCGGAATACGACTACCCCGAGGAGATCGAGAAGGTCGGCAAGCGCCGCGTCCGCCGGAAGGCCCGCAAGGCCTACCGGCAGGAGCAGCGCGAGGAGTACAAGCGCCGGCTGGCGGAAGAGCGCCGGCGCGAGCCGATCACGGCGGGCGGGGCGATCCTCGTCATGGTCGTCATCCTCGCCATCGGCGCCGCTGCGGCGCACTGGTGGCCGGACCGCACGGGCGCACCGTCGACGGTGGGCCACGCCGGGGACACGGCCAAGAACCGGACCCTGGACGAGCCCGGCACCAAGCCGTCCTCGGCCCCCGTCCCCCAGCCGCCGCAGCCCTCCCCGTCGGTCAAGGCTGATCGCAGCAAGCCGGAGAAGACGGCGGAGGGCTGGGCCCGCGCCTATCTCACGCGCAATCCGCCGGTGGACAAGACGCACACCGCGTCCGTCGACCGGGCCGCGCCGTGGATGACCGACGCGCTGGTGGTGAACCTGAAGCAGTTCGACGACAAGGCGTGGGCGGAGCTCGTCTCCAACGGCGGCGTCTCGAAGGTCGACAAGGTCACCGTCGGCCCCGCCGACGACGACCGCGTGCGGAAGCAGGCGGACACGGAGACGCGCGTCTGGCGCAAGGCCAGCGCCGACATCACGGTCAAGGGCTACCGGACGTACACCGAGACGAGGGTGTACCTGACGGAGATCATGCTGACCTCCGACGGCTGGCGCGTGGGCCGGGTCCTGGGGGTCTGAGCGAGTGGTTTCACGTCAGGCCCTCGCCCTGGCCTCGGGCGGGCTGCGCAAGGGGCTCGCGTTCAAGGTCGGCATACCCGGGATCGCCCTCCTCATGGGGCTCCTGCTGATCGTGGGCATGCTGGCCGGGATCGGCGGCGGCCCTTCGGCCGTCGCCGCCGGCTGCTCCCAGCCCGGCTCGCCCGGCAACGACGGGCCTTCCGGGAACGGGCAGACCGGGGACACCACGGGCGGCGCGAGCAAGAAGCTCCGCGAGGAGCAGGTCGAGAACGCCAAGATCATCGACCAGGTGGCCAAGGACGGAAAGCTGCCCGGCAGGGCCACGCTCATCGCTCTGATGACGGGTCTCGCCGAGTCGCAGCTGTCGAACATCAGCTACGGCGACCGCGACTCCCTCGGCATCTTCCAGCAGCGCCCGTCCTCGGGGTGGGGCACAAGGGAGCAGATCCTGGACCCCAAGTACTCGACCCACATGTTCCTCTTCGGCGGCGACAGCGGAGACCCGCCGGGGCTGGAAGACGTCGCCTGGGAAAGCATGTCGCTCAACGATGCCGCCCAGAAGGTGCAGCGTTCCGGCTTTCCCGACGCTTACGGTTCCAAGGAGGAACAGGCGCGGAGCATCGCCAAGGAAGCCGGTATCGACCTGGAGCGGTCGGGCGAGAACCACCCCGACAAGCCGGGAAAGAAGGACGGCGACAAGTCCAGCAAGAAGCCCGACGGCAAGCCCGACAACAACCCCGACAGGAAGAAGGCGGATCGCTGCAACACGTCGGGCAGCAACAACCCCGGCAAGCCCGGTGAGCCTTTCCACGACAGCAAGGCCAACTGGCCCGACATCGTGAAGAACCCCAGCTCCACGGAGCAGGCGATCGCCTACGCCAAGAAGCAGGCCGAGAGCCACAACAGCGAGTGGTACCAGCGGTGCCTGGCCTTCACGGCGATCGCCTACGGCCGGGGGTCTTCGGGCACCAACTACGCCATCGACCACTACACGGACGTGATGCCGCAGAACATGCGTCACGACAAGGACCGCAACCCGCCGCCGGGCGCCCTGATGTTCTGGGACACCCACCACCGGGCCGGTCACGTCGCCATCTACGTCGGTGACGGCAAGGTCGCGTCCAACGACATCGTGACCCCCGGCGAGATCTCGATCGTCCCCGCCACGGACATCGAGTCCAAGTGGGGCGCGGACTACCTGGGCTGGTCGCCCCCCTACTACCCCAATGGCGGGTGATCCGGGTCATCATTAGCCCCGGGGCCGCGGCATATGCGTTGCCGTGGCCCCGTTGGCCTGCTGGCGGCGCCGGTACGTAAGGATTGACCATGCCTGTTGTGACGGACCTCGACTCGGTCCCCCTGACTCCCGTCTACACCATCGTGATCAGCGCAGCGGGTGAAGCGACGATCGAGGGGGAGCCCGTAGAGCCGCTGCCCGGGCAGGACGGGCGGACGTCCGCGCTCGCGGAGATACGGGTGCGGGCCGCGAAGCGTGGCCATCCCATACGCATCAACGCCAAGGAGCCCGACGGGTCGGTCTGGCCGCTGATCGTCGACCACGACGGGGCGGTGACGCCGCTGGCGGCGCCGCATCCGACGCCGGCGCCTGCGCCTGTGGCACCCGTGGCGCCAGTTTTTCCTGCGGCTCCCGTTGCTCCCGTGGCACCGCAGCCGGTTCCGGTACCGCAGCCGGTTCCGGCGCCCGTGCCGCCCGCGCCCGTAGCGCCTGCTCCTGCTCCTGCCCCTGTGGCACCGCCCGCGCCCATTCCCGCTCCCGTCTCCGACTGGAACAGCTCCCTCCCCCCGCATCACGCCGAGCGCTTCGGTCGGATCGTCGCCGCCGAGCTGCGCGGGGATCTGGCGGGGGCGGCCCTCGCCGCCCGTGAGCTGGAAGGGGCGCTCGACCGGGAGTACGGGGCGTTGCATCCGCACACCGTCGGCGTGCTCGGTACGCGCGCCTGGCTGGCGCTGCTGCTGCAGGAGGACTGGGCCGCGATCATGCGGCTGCACCTGCGGACCGCCGAGCGGCGGCACAACGCGCAGGCGCCCGTCGACGAGACCCGGCGCGTGCTGCGCAACGCCCGGGCCGTGTGGTGGCGGCTCGCCGCCGTCGACCGGGCCGAGGCGGACGAGATCCAGCCGGAGCTGCAGCGCGTATCCGACCTGGTCGAGGGCGTCCTTCCGGAATAATCGCGATCATGCTGCCGCCCACACCGCTGCCCGGCCCGTACGAGGGAAATCCGTACGAAAGCGGCCCGTACGAAAGCGGCCCGCACGGACTGCACCGGCGGCTGCTCCCGGACGTGATGGCGGCCGGCTCGGCGTACCCGCTCGTCCTCAGCGGTTCGTACGCCCTTGAGGCGCACGGCCTCCTCGCCCCCGGCGCCGCCCGCCGGGACACCGGCCTGGAAGTGGTCACCGAGGCCCCGGACCCCATGGCCGACCTCGTCGCCGCCCTCTGCAGCGGCCTGCGGGAGCGCGGCTGGCAGGCGGAGCCGGCCGAGGCCCGGCTCGTCGTCACCGACGCCGCGACCGGCGAACACTGCGCCGTCGGCATCCGCAAGGAGATCCTCCGGCGGCCGCCGGAGCTCGGTCCGTACGGGCCCGTGCCCGCCGTCGAGGACGTGGTCGGCATGGCCGTGCGCGACCTCGCGGACCTCGGCCTCGCCCGGGACCTCGTCGACGTGCGGGCCGCCTCCGGCAGCTGGTCGCACGTCGAGCTGGAGGAGCTCGGCCGGCGGCACGCCGGCGACACCGGCTTCGACCTCACCGACCTCCAGGCCCGGCTCGCCGGTGCCGAGTGGATCGCCGACTCCGAGTTCGCCGCCTACGGGCTCGACGAGACCGACCGCGCCGAGCTCCTGCGCTGGGCCGAGGCCTGGGTCGACGACATCGCCGAACGGCTGATGGAGGAGGCCCCTTATGAAGATGACGATGAAGACGAAGATGCAGATGAAGACGGAGAGGGCTGATCGTCCGTCGCCTTGACCCCAAGTTTGCTTGAGGTTCCATCCTTGAGTCATCGCCTCAGCAGGGCCTCGGCCAGGGATGGATGGAACGACGATGACGGACACAACTGCTCCGAGCGCGCCGGTGATCGACCGGCGCCGCATGAGACTCGTCATGGCCGGGCTGATGCTCGGCCTGTTCATGTCGGCGCTCGACCAGACCATCATCTCCGCGGCGCTCCGCACCATCGCCGACGACCTCAACGGCCTCTCGCAGCAGGCCTGGGCCAACACCGCCTACATGATCACGTCTGTGGTCACCACGGCCCTCTACGGCAAGCTCTCCGACATCTACGGACGCCGGCCGCTCTACGTCACGGCCGTGGCCTTCTTCGTCGCCGGTTCGGTGCTGTGCGGGCTCGCCTCCTCCATGGTGATGCTGTCGGTCTTCCGGGGCGTCCAGGGGCTCGGCGCGGGCGGTCTGATGAGCCTCGCGTTCGCCATCCTGGCCGATCTGCTGCCACCGGCCGAGCGCAGTCGCTACCAGGCCTGGTTCGGTGCGGTCTTCGGGGTCGCGGCCGTCGTCGGGCCGGTCGTGGGCGGGTTCTTCGCCGGGCTGGACAGCTTCGCCGGAGCGGCCGGCTGGCGCTGGGCCTTCTTCATCAACGTGCCGGTCGGCATCGCCGCCGCCCTGCTGATCGCCAGTCAGGTACGGGTCCAGGCGGACCGCTCGACGGACAAGCCGGACGTAGCCGGCGTGGTCACCCTCGTCCTCTTCCTGGTGCCCCTGCTCTTCGCCGTCGAGGAAGGGCCGAAGTGGGGCTGGGGCTCGGCCGGCACGCTGGGGCTGTTCGCCGTGGGGGCCGTGGGGCTCGTGCTCTTCCTGATGGCGCAGCGGCGGGCCGGCGGCGCCGCCCTGCTCCCCACCCCGATGTTCCGCAACCCCGTCTTCTCGATCTACAACGGCGTCAACACGATCATCGGCGCCGCCGTCTTCGGCTCGCTCGCCGTCCTCCCGCTCTACCTCCAGATCGTCAAGGGGCTCTCGCCCACCGAGGCGGGCCTGATGCTGCTGCCGCAGACGCTCGGCATCATCGCCGCCGGCCGGGTGTGCAGCGCGTACGTCACGCGCACCGGCAGCTTCAAGGGCTCCATGCTGGCCGGGATCGTGCTGATGATGGCGGGCACGTTCTGGTTCGCGTCGTTCGGCGCGGGCACGGCGCTGTGGCAGGCCGGGGCCGCCGCCGCTGTCATGGGCATCGGCATCGGTGCGTGCTGGCAGGTCATGCTGACCGCCATCCAGCGGGGCGTCGAGCCGAAGTACATGGGCGCCGGCATGGGCTCCTTCGCCTTCTTCCGGTCCATCGGCGGCACCGTGGGCATCAGCGCCTTCTTCTCGCTCTTCTTCGGCACGGTCGGCGGCCGCATCGCCGACGCCTACGCCGACGCCGCGACCGACCCGGACTTCAAGGCCGCCCTCGCCGACCCGGCCGTCACCTCCCAGCCGGCCAACCAGACGCTCCTCGCCGGCCGGAACGGTGCCGTCTCCCTGGACGACAGCTCGTTCCTGGCCCACGCCGACGCCCGCCTCGCCCACCCCTTCCTGGAGGGCATGGCCCACGCCATGCAGACGGTCTTCCTGGTGAGCGGCGCCCTCTTGGCCGTGGGGCTCGTCCTGGCCCTCATCCCCAGGGACCGGCGCCCGGAGGCCGGCCCCGGAACGGCTCCCTCGGCTCCGGCGCCGAAGAAGGCCGCGGCACGTCGGTGAGGCGTGCGCGGGCAAGCAGCGGGCGGGGCCCGGGTTACTGCCCGGGCCCCGCTCGCATTCAGTCGCCGCTGCCGGTCAGGTCAGCGATCACCGGCTACGCCTTGGCCCTCGTTCGAGGTCGCGCCGTTCTGGCGGTTCCTTCCCGAGCGCAGCCTGATCCAGGTGTCGTCTGCCTCGGATTCGGGATCGAAGTCGTCGTCGGCGCCCTCCGCCCAGTCCGTTTGCCCTTGGCTGTCCGGCCTGTCAGGCGAGCGCCGGCCGCCTCCGTTCTGTTCCGGGTCTTCCGCTGCGGGAGCGTCGTCCTCCGGGGCCGTTGACGGGGCCGTTGAATCAGTCGCCGGATCGGGGGCTTCCTCCGGGTCGGCCTGGGAATCGGTCGCCGAGGGCGCCTCGGGCTTTGAGGCCACGGGCGCTTCAGGGGCCGGCTCCTGCTGGTGTTCTGGTGCCCGCCTCGCGTCGGTGTCCTGGGCCTCGGTCGGTTCGGGAGCTTCCTCCGGGTCGTCCGCGGTATCAGTGCGTGAGGGTGTCTCCGCTGCTTCCGCCGCCGTCGGCTTCGGTGCGTCGTCGGCCGGTTCCGGGGCGGCTTCCGAGGACGAACCCTCCGACGATTCGGCTGATTCAGCCGGTTCGGCCGCTTCGGCTGCCGGTGCGGCTGGTTCGGCCGGGTCGGGCGCCTCGTCCGTATCGAGCGCATCCGCAGGCTCCGGGGCGTCTTCCGAGGACTCGTCGGCGTCCTCCGTGTCTTCCGCGTCCTCGGCTTCGTCCGGCTCTTCCGGGTCCTCCGGTTCTTCCGATTCCTCGGCGTCTTCCGGGTCCTCCGGCTCTTCCGATTCCTCGGCGTCTTCCGGGTCCTCCGGCTCTTCCGATTCCTCGGCGTCCTCCGGGTCCTCCGGTTCTTCCGGCTCCTCGGCGTCCTCCGCGTCCTCCGGCTCCTCCCCCTGCTCGGTCTCCTCGGCCTCCTCCGGTTCTTCCGTCCCCTCCAGTTCCTCTGCCTCCGCCGGCTCCGGCGCAGCGTCGGACGCCTCATCCCCGTCGGAATGCTCGCCGTCGTCAGAGGACTCACCTTCGTCGGAGGACTCGTCCTCGTCGGAGGTCTCACCTTCCTCGGAGGACTCGCCCCCATCCTCGGACTCAGTGGAGGCTTCCGGCCGGTCGGGCGCGTCCTCCGCCTCCTCCGGCTCGGGCGCTTCCTCTGCCTTCTCGGCGTCCGCCTCCGCAGGCTCGGGCGCCTCCTCCGCCTCCTCCGCCTCCCCGGCGTCCTCCGCCTCCGTCGGCTCCGGTGCGTCGTCGGACGCCTCGCTTCCGTCGGACTCCTCGCCCCCATCGGACGCCTCGCCCCCGTCGGAGGCGCCGTCATCGGCCTCGGAGGCCTCCGAACCCGACGGTTCAGGCGCCTCCTCCGCTCCCTCTGCCCCCTCCGCGTCCTGCGCCTCCGCAGGTTCCGGCGCCTCGTCCGCCCCGGATTCCGGGGCGGACGCGGGCTGCTCAGGCGGCCGTTCCTCCTCGCTGGAGCGGTCGCTCATGAATCAGGCCCCGTACCGGCCTTGGCATTGCTGCGGTACAGGCGCACCCACGGCAGCGTCTTCCGCTTCCACGCCGACTGGGCCAGGTGAATGAAGACGCAGGCGCGGTAGTCGTCGACGGCTTCCGCGTCCGCGCCATGCGGGGCGACGGCGTCGGCGATGTCGGCGACCCATTCCGCCGTACGGGACCACCACTCCGCCTGGGCGGCCGACGTCTTGGGGTAGTCGGCGACGCGCTTCTTCAGCTCGGTGCCGTGCTCCGGCCACACCGCTGTCGCCGCCCGCGAGCGGAACGCGCAGCGGTGCCGGCAGCCCTCGCAGTCGGCGAAGGGGGCGAGCGCCGCGTCGACGGCCGGGGTCGCCGCCGCGAAGGCGCGGAAGCGGTCGGCCAGTTCCGCGTTGCCGGCGAGCGGTGCCCGCGCGGCCCCGGTCTCGGCAGCCGCCTCGGCCCGTACGTTCGGCACCTTGATCAGGGCGGGGCGGTCGATGCCGTCGTGGTGGGCGAAGGCCTGGAAGGGTTCCAGGGACGACGCGTAGCGCTCCTGGTCGGGGGAGAACCGCATCGTGCCGCCGATGAGCTCCCGGTCCGTGGCGGACGGCAGCCGGTGCATGACCTTCAGGTTCGTGTTCTTGTACGCGTCCTCGATGAGCTTCTCGGGGACCTGCTCGACGATCACCAGGCCTTCCCCGTACTTGCGGTTCTCGGCGAGCGTGTTGGCGAAGGCTTGGGCCGCGCGGGCCTGGGCGTTGCCCTCCTTGCCGTCCCCGCCGGAGGCGACGGGACGGCCGAGCAGCCGGTGGGCCTCCTCGATGACGGTGACGTGGGCCAGGCCGTCGCCCCGCCGGGTCGCCTTGTAGTGCTCCGTCATGGTCTGCAGGATCAGCGCCGTGACGAGGGACTGCTCCTTCTCGTTGTCGCCGACGCCGGCCAGTTCGATGACGACGGGGCGGCTGAGGAGCTCCTCGACGGGGTACGAGCGCGCGCAGTCCAGCGTGCTGCCGCAGGCGCCTTCCGCGAGGGACTCGGCCCGCAGCCGGGACGCGGCGATGATGTTGTCCTTGACCTCGCCGGAGTACCCGAGCTGGTCGCACTCCTTGCGCATCTCGGCGATGAAGTCGCGCAGGGTGGGCCACGACCCGTCGTGGGCGGGTGTGGAGACGTCGGTGGGGACGATGCCCTTCCGTGCGTACGTGTTGCGCAGGGCCTTGTTGTAGATGGCCGGCAGGGGGTCCCAGAGGCCGAACGCCGCGTCGAAGCAGGCGAGCAGCCCGGCCGTGTGGGTGCTGATCCGGACCCCGTGCGGCACCTCGAAGGGGTTCAGCCGGAACGGCGCCGTGTTCTCGTCGCCGACGGTGAGGACGAGGAGGTCCTCGAAGCCGGGGCGGGTGGCGAGCCAGCGGTAGTCGTCGAGCTCGGAGTTGACCGGTTCCAGCACGAGGAACGGCACCTTGTGGTCCCGCCAGAGCTGCTGGCAGAAGGCCAGGGTCGTGTTGGTCTTGCCCGAGCCGGTCGTTCCGACGAACAGCGCGTGCCGGGAGAGGGACCCCAGCTCCACGCCGAGCGGCCCGGCCGGCGCGCCGTGCACCAGCTGCCGGCCGAGTTCGATGGCGGGCCCTTGCGGCCGGTAGTCGGTCTCCATGGCCATGTCGGGCCTGCGGACGGGGAAGCCCGTCATGTGCCCGTGCACGGCGAGGGGAAGCCGCAGCGCGGCGCCCGCCTCCCGCGCGTCGACCAGCTCGGGCAGCAGGCGCAGGGGCGGCGACAGCGGTTCGGGCAGCTGCCAGCGCTGGTCGCCGCCCCAGCGGGCGTGCTCCAGCGTCGTGATCCCGGTCCATGCCGCCGCCATTTCCGGCGGCGCCGGCCGTACGGTGACGTGGGCGGGGCCGGTGAAGGTCTCGGTCAGCGCGCTGCCCTGGCCGGGCCGTTCCTGCGGGGAGACCGTGGCGCCGACCAGCTCGGCGAGGGACTCGGGGAGCGGGTTCGGGGAGGCGAGCGCGATGCGGATGCGGAAGGCACGGTCGGTGTAGCGGCGCGCGGCGTCCGCGTACACCTTCGCGGCGTCCACGGCGAAGGCGTCCGGGGCGAGCTGGGACGGCGGGCCCCACAGGCCCTCCGGCAGCTGTCCCGGCGTCCCCAGCCGCCCGTAGTGCGTGGCGATCTGGTGCAGCATCGGCCCGAGGTCGTCGGGCACCCGGTACGGTTCGAGGCCGACCGTCAGCATGAGCGGGTACGGGTGTGCCGCCAGCGCCTGCCACAGCGCGTCCCACGGCGGCGCCGCGGCGGTGAACGGCTGCGGGGAGAGGTAGTACTGCACGCCCGCGTCGGGCCGGTTGGGCAGGCCCGTCCGGTAGCGCTTGCGGATCTCGGCCAGGCCGGCCGGGTCGGGGGTGAACGGCGTGAGCCACCGCGCCACTTCGGCCGCGTCCTCGACCGGGGCGGCGTGGACGTGGTGCGGCAGCTGCCCCAGCCGGTCGCGGAGCGCGAGCACTGCGGCCACGGCGGAGTCCTGCGCCGAGGCCGCCACGGCCGACCCGTCCGCGCCGTCGCTGCGCACCCGGGCCAGCAGGGCGCACGAGATCCTGCGCGTGGCCGGGTCCGTCAGGTAGCGCAGCTCGATGCGGGTGTCGTGGTGGGTGTCCCACTGGCCCGCCAGCCAGGCCGCCTCTGCGGCGACCGCCTTGATCCGGCGCTCGTCCTCGGGGAGGTCGGCGTATTCCCTGGTCTCGGTGAGGTCGGCGGCGGCCTCGATGCGCACGGCCGCCCAGGCCCACACCGAGGTGCCGTCGCCGACGGTCAGGACGCCCGGCGGGGGCGTCCTGTCGGTCTGCTGGTTCATGCCGCTCAGCTGGTCCACGGGGAAGCGGGGCCCGGCGCGGGCGGAGCCGGCGGCGCGGGGTGCGGTACGGCCTGCGGTACGGGCGGTGCCGCGGGCATGACGGGCGGCGCGGGCGGAGCCGGGGGGCCGGCGGGACCCTGGCCGGGCGCGGTCATGATCGGCAGGTCCTGGCCGAACGTCGAGGCGATGGGCACCTCGATGCCCTGGACCGCGATCTCCACGCCTTCACGGACCGCCGAGTGCACGGCCTCGCGCATGGCGCGCGGCCGCTCGGTGCGGAGCATCTGGTTGACGTCACCGGTGCGGCCCTTGAACCCGCCGATGAGGTCCTTGAAGTACGTGCCGATGATCACCCAGCCGGG
This sequence comes from Streptomyces roseoverticillatus, assembly GCF_000719265.1. GTDB lineage: Bacteria > Actinomycetota > Actinomycetes > Streptomycetales > Streptomycetaceae > Streptomyces > Streptomyces roseoverticillatus. The sequence continues at coordinate 289,436 of NZ_JOFL01000011.1, forward strand.
GCGGATGCGCCACATCGTCCAGCCCAGGTAGAGGCTGGTGCCGTACTCGAAGACGGATACGTAGGCCACGTACCGGCCGCTGTTGATGACGAGACGGTTGCTGACCACCTCCGGCTGAAAGACGTCGCTGCGGATCCGGGACGGCACGGCCGTCACCGGGATGCGGCGGCTGGACAGCGCGCCGTAGATCGCCGCGTAGGCGGACGGAGACGCCTGCGCCTTGTCCTCCAGCAGCGTCCGCCACTCCGAGACGGGCTCGGTGAAGCACGAGAAGAGCAGGATCAGCCAGAAGACGATGAACCCCAGGATCGCGCCCACGCTGAAGGTGCCTTCGGCCGCGTCGAAGTCCCAGTCGTTCGTCAGCAGGCCGAACAGCGTGATGAGCAGCCAGACGCCGATCGAGGCGGAGGCCGCGGTCGCCCAGTGGCTGATGACCGTCCGGAGGCCGACCGACTCGTCGAGGCTCAGCTCGATCTTCTGGTACTTCAGGGTCTGGTTCCGGTAGGAACCGTTGGGGCCCGAGGCTCCCGACGCCGCCCAGCCGCCCGGTCCGGCGCTGCCGCCCGGATAAGTGCTCATGTCGTACTCCGCATCGGGGTCTGACCCACATCGTTGATCGTTTGGCAGGGCAACTTATCGGAATTTCACGTCGGGCAGCGGGTGTCGCGGCGGCCGGGGCGACACAGGCGGGCAAAGGCCCCGGATCGTCCTCGGCGATCCGGGGCCTTACGGGACTGCGGCTGCGGAACGTCGGATCTCCCGCTCTCCCGCGCGATCGTGAACCGCGGCAGGCTGTCCGGGGCCGACCGGTGACCCTCCACCACGAGGTACTGGCCGGTACCGTCCGGTCGCAGGGTGCGTGCCTCCTCCGGCGGCCGGAAGAAGTCCGGGTCGTCACCGCGGAGGGCCGTGCGGACGTACGCCCGCGCCGGCCCGGCTCTGACCGCGCCTCGCGGCGGCTTCTAGGCGGCTTCTAGCAGCGGGCCGGCTGGCCGCTCTGGCGGATGATCGTGTCGGCGGACAGCCAGCCCGCGCTCTTCGTCCCGTCGATGCGGACGTAGAGCCACTTGTGCCCGTAGGCGTTCTCTACGGAGCAGTGGAACCAGACCTTCGTACCGGACTTGGCCGCGGCGACGGAGCCGCAGACCTGGTAGGGCCCGTTCACCACGTGGCGATCGCCGGTCACGTAGCCGTACGTACCCGGCTTCGGGTCCTGGTGGCTCCAGCCGCTGCAAGTCGTCGGGACGTTGAGCTTCGTCGACGGGGAAGCGGACGTGCTCGGCGTGGCGCCGGGCTTGGCCGAGGCGGAGGCCGACGGCGAGGCCGCGCCGGACGGCTTTCCGGAGCCCGTGGGGGACGAGGGGCTCGGGGAGTGCGCTCCGGCGGTCGCGTCGCCTCCGCCCGGTTGCCCGCTGTCCGCCGGAGAGCTGACCGCGGGCTGTGCCGCCTGTGCCTCGTCGCCCTTCGTGCTGCTGCTGTGATTGCCCGTCAGGGCGTACGTGACGCCGCCTCCGGCGAGCACGACGGCAGCGGCCGCGGCCGCGATGACGGTACGGCTGCGGCGCCGCTTGCGGTCGGCGGTGGCGGAACGGGTGGTGGTGGAGCGTGCGGTGGTGGAGCGGCCGGGGCCGGAGCCGGGGTTGGTGCCGGGGGCGGGGCTCGCGGCCGGTGCTCCGGGCTGCGGGTGCTGGTGCGGCAGGCCCGGCTGCGGGTAGCCGGCGTGCAGCGGTTGGGAGGACTGCAGCGGCTGCGGGTGCGGAGAGTGCTGCGGGGACGGCGAAGGCTGGTGGAACGCGGGCGGCGCCGCGCCGAACCCGGGCGGCGGCCCCGGAGCGACGGCCTGCGTCGGCGTCGGCTCATGCAGCGGCATGGGTGCGGGCGTAGCTGCAGCGGCAGCAGACCCAGGCGTAGGCGTGACGGCGGGCCCCGGGCCCGGCACGGGCGCGTAGGGCGCCGCCGTCCCGCCCGCGGCCACCCGCTCCAGCAGCTCGCGCGCCTCGCCGGCCGCGGGCCGGTGCTCCGGCTCCTTCGCCATCAGCGCCTGCAGCACCGGCGCGAGCGCCCCCGCCCGCTGCGGCGCCGGCAGCGGCTCGGTGACGATCGCCGACAACGTGGACCACACGGACGTCCGGCGGAACGGCGACGTGCCCTCCACCGCCGCGTACAGCGTCATGCCCAGCGACCAGATGTCCGACGCCGGGCCGGGCTCCTTGCCCTGCGCGCGCTCCGGCGGCAGGTAGTCGAGGGAGCCGATGATCTGGCCGCTCTGGGTCAGCTTGGCCATGGCGTCGTCGCCGGCGGCCTCCATGGTGGCGATGCCGAAGTCGGTGAGCACGACTCTCCCGCCGTGCTCCAGCAGCACGTTCCCCGGCTTGACGTCCCGGTGCAGCACGCCGGCCCGGTGCGCGGCGTCGAGCGCGTCCATCAGCTTGGCGCCGATCGCCGCGGCCTCGTGCGGCTCCAGCGCGCCGCGCTCCTCCAGCACGTCGTCGAGCGAGGGCCCGTCGACGAGTTCCATGACGATGACCGGCAGCCCCTGCTCCTCGGTCACGTCGTGCACGGTGACCACGCCGCCGTGCCGGATGCGGGCGGCGGCCTGCGCCTCCCGCTGCATCCGGATCCGCAGGTCGGCCAGTTCGGTGGCCGAGGCGTCGGTGAAGGCCCGCAGGACCTTGACGGCGACCTCGCGGTTCAGCAGCTCGTCCACGGCCCGGGCGACGACGCCCATGCCGCCGCGCCCGATCGTCGCGGTCACGCGGTAGCGGCCTCCGAGGAGTTTGCCTATCAGCTCGTCGTCGTTCGCTGCCCCCGCTGTCACCGCACGCTCCGTCCGTCCGTCCCGGCACTGTTCGTTCGTCGTTCGCACCCTGGCGGCCCCCAGAGTAGAGGCAGGCGCTGTGGGGGCCGCGGCCCCCCGGAGGAGCGGCGGGAGACCGGGGCCACGAAATGCCGGGACAACGCCGGGACAACAAGGAAGGCCCAGGTCTTCGACCTGGGCCTTCCTACGTTCTATGGAGCGGGTGACGAGAATCGAACTCGCGCTCTGAGCTTGGGAAGCTCATGTTCTACCATTAAACTACACCCGCGGGGGCGCCCGTTTTCTGAGCGCCTCATCGTCGCACACTCTACCCCATCGAAGGCCCTCGGTGCACTCACCGTACGGGCCTTCCTGTCGTGTGAGGAGAGTGTGGGGCAGGTGGGGATGCGTGCGCGCGCGCCGGGAGTTGGGGCGTACCGTGGAGCGCTGGAAGCCCGGCGAGGGACCGCCGGGAGTGCCGCGTAGGAGTGAGTCCCATACATCCCCTAATGTGGCTTTTGTCTTTCACGTGGATGGGGAAAGGGAGCTCTATGGAGCGCACCGTCGTTCGTTGTGCCGAGGGGCACGTCTTCAGCACCGCTTCGTTCCCGATGCAGCACCTCGGACCCGACCGGATCGGCCCCGGGCGGCTCCTGCGCTGCCCGCGCTGCGCCCGGCTGCGGCATTCCGTTCCGGTCGCGCTCCAGAAGCGCTGACCGAGCGGCTGTCCGGGCGCCGGCCGGGCAGCCGATCAGGCGGCCGGCCGAGCAGCCCGCCGGGCGCCCGATCCGGGCGCTGATCAAGCGCCGGCCGAGCACCGATCAGGAGTCGATCAAGCGGCGCGGCCCGGTCCGCTCGGACCGGGCCCGCGTTGTCCGTCTTCTCCGCGTATCCTCGACCCGTGCTTCTCTCAGACAAGGACATCCGGACCGAGATCGACGCCGGCCGGGTGCGTATCGACCCGTTCGACGAATCCATGGTGCAGCCGTCGAGCATCGATGTGCGCCTCGACCGCTACTTCCGGGTGTTCGAGAACCACCGGTACCCGCACATCGACCCCGCGGTCGAGCAGGCGGACCTCACGCGTGAGGTGGTGCCGGAGGGCGACGAGGCGTTCATCCTGCACCCCGGTGAGTTCGTGCTCGCCTCGACGTACGAGGTCATCACGCTCCCCGACGACGTGGCCTCCCGGCTGGAGGGCAAGTCCAGCCTCGGCCGGCTCGGCCTGCTGACGCACTCGACCGCCGGCTTCATCGACCCCGGTTTCTCCGGGCACGTGACGCTGGAGCTGTCGAACATGGCCACGCTGCCGATCAAGCTGTGGCCGGGGATGAAGATCGGGCAGCTGTGCATGTTCCGTCTGACCTCGCCCGTCGAGCATCCCTACGGGTCCGCGAAGCACGGTTCCCGCTACCAGGGGCAGCGCGGGCCCACGCCCTCGCGGTCCTTCCAGAATTTCCACCGCACCCAGGTCTGAGCAGAGCAAAAGGCGAAGAGCAACAGTGAGTGAGATCCGCGAGAACCTGACCTACCCGATCTTCGGGGAGGCCATCCGTGAGCTGGCGCAGACCATCGCGGACGACGGTTACGAGCCCGACATCATCCTGTCCATCGCGCGCGGCGGCGTCTTCGTCGCGGGCGGTCTGGCGTACGCCCTGGACTGCAAGAACATCCACCTGGTGAACGTGGAGTTCTACTCGGGCGTCGGCGAGACCATGGAGATGCCGGTCATGCTCGCCCCCGTCCCCGACCAGATCGACTTCACCGACAAGAAGGTCCTGATCGCCGACGACGTGGCGGACACCGGCAAGACCCTCAAGCTGGTGCACGACTTCTGCAAGGACCACGTGGCCGAGGTCCGTTCCGCGGTGATCTACGAGAAGTCCCACTCCCTCGTGAAGTGCGAGTACGTCTGGAAGCGCACCGAGGACTGGATCAACTTCCCGTGGTCGGTGGAGCCGCCGGTCGTGCGCCGTGAGGGCCAGGTCCTCGACGCGTAGCCCGCGTACCCGTACATGCAAGAGGGCCCCGCCGCGTTCACCGCAGCGGGGCCCTCTTGCGTGCACACCGCTAGAGCGTGCCCAGCTTGATGATCGACAGCAGGGCGATCAGCTGGATGGCGGAGGCGCCCAGCGCCCTCGGCCACGGGATGTCGTGCGACTTGCTGACCATGGACGTGAACAGATAGCCCGCCACGAGCCAGGTCGCCCAGCCCAGCACCTGCACCAGCAGGTTGTCGCCGCCGAGGAACATGGCGAAGAGCAGCCGGGGCGCGTCCGTGATCGACATGATCAGCATCGACAGGCCGATCGTCGGCTGCCACAGGCCGTCGCCGCCGAGCTGCCGGGCGAGCGTGTGGGTGACCGCGCCCAGGAGGAGCCCGGCGAGGATCATGACCACGCCGGTGATCAGCACCGACGGGAAGCTGTTGGCGAGCGAGGCGTTCAGCACGTCCTCGCGGGCCTTGTCGAAGCCGAAGACGGCGAGCAGGCCGTAGACGAACGTGACGATCAGCGCCGGTGCCCACACGGCGTGGTCACGCATCTGCCAGAAGGTCGCGGAGGGGCGCATCACTATGCCCGTCAGCAACTGCTTCCACGGCAGGCGCGGGCCCGGGGGCGGCGCGGGGGCGTTGTTGTACGGATCCTGGCCGTAGTCGTCCCGGCCGTACGGGGCGCCCTGGCCGTACGGATCGCCGCCGTACGCGTCCGGGGCCTCGCCGAGGCTGAACTGCTGGGTCTGGCCGGGGTGACCGCCGCCGGGCTGTCCCTGCCCGGGCTGGCCGTGGCCGTAGTAGGGGTCCTGGCCGCCGCCCTGCCCGTACGGCTGCTGCCGGCCGTGCCCCTGCTGCGGCTGCCCGCCCGGGCCGAAGTACTCCGGCTCGCCGTACGGCGGCGGCGCCTGCTGCTGCCACTGACCGCCGTGGGCCCCTTGGCCGCCCTGCCCGCCCTGGCCGCCGTACGGGGCCTGGTACGGCCTCGGGCGCTGTCCTTGCTGCGCGGGCCCGGGGTCGTTCGAGCCCTGTCCGCGTCCCATCCTGAATCCAGCCACGGTTCGAACGTACCCGCTCCGTGACGATGCCGAGTCGGCGCGGTGAGAACGGGCCCGCCATTGCGGCCGAGCTGTGACATCCCCTAAGGGAAATATCGGGGGTTGGGGTTCGGCGAGGCCGCGTCAGGAGGGGGGTGCGTACGGAACTCGGAGGTGTCGACGGTCCAGGGGCCTACGGAGACCTTGTCGCCGAAGACGTAGTCATGACGAGTGAGGTAACAGCGCTGTCCTTCGCTGTCGGTGCCTCGGGGACCGGACATGACAGCCGTGGTCCCGTTGCGTGGATTGACCAGGACGTACAACGGAATGCCCATGGCCGCGGAGTCGTACATCTTCTGCCTGTCGTGGACCTGCCCCAGGGGAGGGACGATGTCGGCGGCCAGCGCGAGGTCTCTCGGGTCGATCCCTCCGGGACCGCCCATGGCCGCTTCGGGGAGCACGATGACGGCCGGGCGGCGCAGGATGCCGAGCGCGACGTCTTCCACCCCGCCCCAGTTGTGGGCCACCCAGCCCTCGCTGAGCTGTCGGTCCAGCTGGCGTCTCAGCATGAAGGCGGTGTAGCCGCAGCGTCTGGGAATCGACACCGTCATGATGATGCTGTTGCCGCTGATCTCGAAGCGCTTGGCGGCATCCGGCGCGTGCCGGTGCAGTTCCTCGGCGATGGCCAGGACACGGGCGTACTCCATGACGAGGCTCCTGTTGTGCAGCTCGCGGGCACCTTCGTGCTCAGCGTCCCACGCACCTACGACAACGGCCGGGCCCCGCGAACAGTCGCGGGGCCCGGCCGTGGTGCTCGTACGAAACGGCTACTTCACCGGCTCCGGAGCCGGCTTCGGGTCCGGCTTCGGGGCGTCCGCCGGCTCGCCGTCGCCGCCTTCGCCGTTGTCCTCGCCGCCGTCCTCCGGCACCTCCGGGGTCTTCACCGACTCCAGCAACAGCTGGGCGACGTCGACGACCTGGATGGACTCCTTGGCCTTGCCGTCGTTCTTCTTGCCGTTGACCGAGTCGGTCAGCATGACGAGGCAGAAGGGGCAGGCGGTCGAGACGATGTCCGGGTTGAGGGACAGCGCCTCGTCGACGCGCTCGTTGTTGATGCGCTTGCCGATCCGCTCCTCCATCCACATGCGCGCGCCACCCGCACCGCAGCAGAAGCCCCGCTCCTTGTGGCGGTGCATCTCCTCGTTGCGCAGGCCCGGCACCTTCGCGATGATCTCGCGCGGCGGCGTATAGACCTTGTTGTGGCGGCCCAGGTAGCAGGGGTCGTGGTACGTGATGAGGCCCTCGACCGGGGTGACGGGGATGAGCTTGCCCTCGTCGATGAGGTGCTGCAGCAGCTGCGTGTGGTGGATGACCTCGTACTCGCCGCCGAGCTGCGGGTACTCGTTCGCGATGGTGTTGAAGCAGTGCGGGCAGGTCGCGACGATCTTCTTCTTCGCCTTTTCGACCTTGACGCCCTCCTCCGCATCCTCGCCGAAGGCCATGTTCAGCATTTCGACGTTCTGCTGGCCGAGCTGCTGGAACAGGAACTCGTTGCCCAGGCGGCGGGCCGAGTCACCGGTGCAGTTCTCGTCGCCGCCCATGATCGCGAACTTCACGCCCGCCATGTGCAGCAGCTCCGCGAAGGCCTTGGTGGTCTTCTTGGCGCGGTCCTCCAGAGCGCCGGCGCAGCCGACCCAGTAGAGGTAGTCGACCTCGGTGAGGTCCTCGATGTCCTTGCCGACGACCGGGACCTCGAAGTCGACCTCCTTGGTCCACTGCAGGCGCTGCTTCTTGGCCAGGCCCCAGGGGTTGCCCTTCTTCTCCAGGTTCTTGAGCATCGTGCCCGCCTCGGACGGGAAGGAGCTCTCGATCATCACCTGGTAGCGGCGCATGTCGACGATGTGGTCGACGTGCTCGATGTCGACCGGGCACTGCTCGACGCACGCGCCGCACGTGGTGCAGGACCACAGCACGTCCGGGTCGATGACGCCGTTCTCCTCCAGCGTGCCGATCAGCGGGCGCTCGGCCTCGGCCAGGGCCGCGGCGGGGACATCGGCGAGCTGCTCGGCCGAAGCCTTCTCCGCACCCTCGGCATCCTTGCCGCCGCCCGCGAGCAGGTACGGCGCCTTGGCGTGCGCGTGGTCGCGCAGCGCCATGATCAGGAGCTTGGGGGAGAGGGGCTTGCCGGTGTTCCAGGCGGGGCACTGCGACTGGCAGCGGCCGCACTCGGTGCAGGTGGAGAAGTCGAGCAGGCCCTTCCAGGAGAACTCCTCGATCTTCGAGACGCCGAACGTGTCGTCCTCGCCCGGGTCCTCGAAGTCGATCGGCTTGCCGCCGCTCGTCATGGGCAGCAGCGCGCCGAGCGCCACGTCGCCGGACGCCTCGCGCTTGAACCAGATGTTCGGGAAGGCGAGGAAGCGGTGCCAGGCCACGCCCATGTCGGTCTTCAGGGCGACCGTGATCATCCAGATGAAGGAGGTCGCGATCTTCAGGCCGGCGAAGAAGTAGGTGAGGTTCTGGAGCGTCGAGACGTCCATCCCCTCCAGCCACGAGACGACCGGGTACGAGACGAAGAACGAGGCCTCGTATCCGTCCACGTGGTGCTGGGCGCCCTCAAGGGCGTGCAGCATGAAGATGCAGACGCCGACGATGAGGATGACGGCCTCGACGAAGTACGCCTGGCCGGTGTTGGAGCCGGCGAAGCGGGACTTGCGGCCCGCGCCGCCCGGCCGGTTCAGCTGCCGGATGACGATGAGCGTCAGGATGCCGAGCGCGGTCATCGTGCCGAGGAACTCGACGAAGACGTTGTACGGGGTCCAGTCGCCGATGATCGGCAGGAGCCAGTCGGCCTTGAAGAGCTGGCCGATGGCGTTGACGATCGTCAGCAGCAGCGAGAAGAAGCCCACCGCCACGAACCAGTGCGCGACGCCGACGATGCCCCAGCGGTTCATCCGGGTGTGGCCGAGGAATTCCTTGGCCACCGTGACGGTGCGCTGTGCGGGATCGTCGGTGCGGGTGCCGGCTGGTACGGGCTGACCCAGCCGCATGAAGCGGTAGATCTGCAGAATGGCACGGCCGAACAGCGCGACGCCGACCGCGATTAGTACCAGCGACACGATGATCGCGGCGAGTTGCATGGGTGGGCTCCTCGGGCCTGCGAGAGCGAACTACTACTAACGGGTAACTTATCCAGTCCGTACGAGACTACTCACTCCCGCGCGCGCGATATAGGCGCACCGCCGGTGATCTGTGTCGCTCAGGGAACCCTCACCCGGACTGCCCCGAACTCTCTGGCTGCGCATAAGGCCAGCATAAGACTTGAGCCCCCTCGACTCAGCTCCGTTGACAGATTCCGATCCGCAATGCACCCTTGAGTCTGTTCCACTCAAGTCAGCTGGAGGAATAGACATGGCACGTGCGGTCGGCATCGACCTGGGTACGACGAACTCCGTCGTCAGTGTTCTCGAGGGCGGTGAGCCCACCGTCATCACCAACGCCGAGGGCGCCAGGACCACGCCGTCCGTCGTCGCCTTCGCGAAGAACGGCGAGGTGCTCGTCGGCGAGGTCGCCAAGCGTCAGGCCGTCACCAACGTCGACCGGACGATCCGTTCCGTCAAGCGCCACATGGGCACTGACTGGAAGATCAACCTGGACGGCAAGGACTTCAACCCGCAGCAGATGAGCGCCTTCATCCTGCAGAAGCTGAAGCGGGACGCCGAGGCCTACCTGGGCGAGAAGGTCACGGACGCGGTCATCACCGTCCCGGCGTACTTCAACGACTCCGAGCGCCAGGCCACCAAGGAGGCCGGTGAGATCGCGGGTCTGAACGTCCTGCGCATCGTCAACGAGCCCACCGCGGCCGCCCTGGCCTACGGTCTCGACAAGGACGACCAGACCATTCTGGTCTTCGACCTCGGTGGCGGCACCTTCGACGTCTCGCTCCTCGAGATCGGCGACGGCGTGGTCGAGGTCAAGGCCACCAACGGTGACAACCACCTCGGTGGTGACGACTGGGACCAGCGCGTCGTCGACTACCTGGTCAAGCAGTTCGCCAACGGTCACGGCGTGGACCTGTCCAAGGACAAGATGGCTCTCCAGCGCCTCCGCGAGGCCGCGGAGAAGGCGAAGATCGAGCTGTCCTCGTCCACCGAGACCACGATCAACCTGCCCTACATCACGGCCTCCGCCGAGGGCCCGCTGCACCTGGACGAGAAGCTCACGCGCGCCCAGTTCCAGCAGCTCACCGCGGACCTGCTGGAGCGCTGCAAGACCCCGTTCCACAACGTCATCAAGGACGCGGGCATCGCCCTCTCCGAGATCGACCACGTGGTCCTGGTCGGCGGCTCCACCCGTATGCCCGCCGTCGCCGAGCTCGTCAAGGAGCTGACCGGCGGCCGCGAGGCCAACAAGGGCGTCAACCCGGACGAGGTCGTCGCCATCGGCGCCTCGCTCCAGGCCGGTGTCCTCAAGGGCGAGGTCAAGGACGTCCTGCTGCTCGACGTCACCCCGCTGTCCCTCGGCATCGAGACCAAGGGCGGCATCATGACCAAGCTGATCGAGCGCAACACCACGATCCCGACCAAGCGCTCCGAGATCTTCACGACGGCCGAGGACAACCAGCCGTCCGTGCAGATCCAGGTCTACCAGGGCGAGCGCGAGATCGCCGCGTACAACAAGAAGCTCGGCATGTTCGAGCTGACCGGTCTGCCGCCGGCCCCGCGGGGCGTCCCGCAGATCGAGGTCACCTTCGACATCGACGCGAACGGCATCATGCACGTCGCCGCGAAGGACCTCGGCACGGGCAAGGAGCAGAAGATGACCGTCACCGGCGGCTCCTCGCTGCCGAAGGACGAGGTCGACCGCATGCGCGAGGAGGCCGAGAAGTACGCGGAGGAGGACCACAAGCGCCGCGAGGCCGCCGAGACCCGCAACCAGGCCGAGCAGCTCGTCTACCAGACGGAGAAGTTCCTCAAGGACAACGAGGACAAGGTTCCGGCCGAGGTGAAGACCGAGGTCGAGACCGCCGTCACCGAGCTCAAGGAGAAGCTCAAGGGCGAGGACACGGCCGAGATCCGCACCGCGACCGAGAAGGTCGCCGCGGTCAGCCAGAAGCTCGGCCAGGCCATGTACGCCGACGCCCAGGGCGCCCAGGGCGCTGCCGGTGCCGCCGGCGCGACCGGTGGTCCGACCAAGGGTGACGACGACGTCGTCGACGCCGAGATCGTCGACGAGGACAAGCCCAAGGGTGGTGCGGCGTGACGGAGGAGACCCCGGGCTTTGACGACAAGAAGCCTGAAGGCCCCTCCGACGCCGCCGGTTCCGAGGAAGCGGCGCAGGGCGCCGGGGCTGCCGACAAGGCGGCCCCGGGCTCTGCCCCCTCCGGCGAGGAGCTGGTGGAGGTGGGTCTGAAGGCCCAGCTGGACCAGGCCCAGGCCGCGCTCAACGAGCGCACCGCGGACCTCCAGCGCCTTCAGGCGGAGTACCAGAACTACCGCCGCCGGGTCGAGCGGGACCGGGTCACGGTCAAGGAGGTCGCCGTCGCGAACCTCCTGTCCGAGCTCCTGCCCACGCTCGACGACATCGGCCGCGCCCGTGATCACGGCGAGCTCGTCGGCGGCTTCAAGTCCGTCGCCGAGTCGCTGGAGACGATCGTCGCCAAGATGGGGCTGCAGCAGTTCGGCAAGGAGGGCGAGCCCTTCGACCCGCTGGTGCACGAGGCGCTGATGCATTCTTACGCGCCCGACGTCACCGAGACCACGTGCGTGCAGATCCTGCAGCCGGGGTACCGGATCGGCGAGCGGACGATCCGCCCCGCGCGGGTCGCCGTCGCCGAGCCCCAGCCGGGCGCCCAGGGCGCCAAGGGCGAGGGCGAGGAGGCCGGTTCCGGCTCCGAAGAGGAGAGCGGTGGCCCGGACAAGGGCTGACGCTGACCCGATGAATCACCGCAGGGAACGGAAGGAGGGACGCCGGGGATGAGCACGAAGGACTTCCTGGAGAAGGACTACTACAAGGTCCTCGGTGTCCCCAAGGACGCCACCGAGGCGGAGATCAAGAAGGCGTACCGGAAGCTCGCCCGCGAGTACCACCCGGACGCCAACAAGGGCGACGCCAAGGCCGAGGAGCGCTTCAAGGAGATCTCCGAGGCGAACGACGTCCTGGCCGATCCCAAGCGGCGCAAGGAGTACGACGACGCCCGCGCCCTCTTCGGCAACGGCGGCTTCCGCCCCGGGCCGGGCGGCGCGGGCGGCGGCTCCTTCAACTTCGACCTGGGCGACCTCTTCGGGGGCGCCCAGGGCGGGGGCGGCGCCGGCAGCTTCGGCGGCGGCCTCGGCGATGTCTTCGGCGGCCTGTTCAACCGCGGTGGCGGCACGCGGACCCAGCCGCGCCGTGGCCAGGACATCGAGTCCGAGGTGTCCCTGAGCTTCACCGAGGCGGTCGACGGGGCCACCGTGCCCCTGCGGATGTCCTCCTCCGCGGCCTGCAAGGCCTGCTCCGGCACCGGCGACAAAAACGGTACGCCTCGCGTCTGCCCCACCTGTGTCGGCACCGGCCAGGTGTCGCACGGCTCCGGCGGCGGATTCTCCATGACCGACCCCTGCCCCGACTGCAAGGGCCGCGGCCTCATCCCGGAGAACCCCTGCGACGTCTGCCACGGCAGCGGCCGCGCCAAGTCCTCCCGGACGATGCAGGTCCGCATCCCCGCCGGCGTCTCCGACGGCCAGCGGATCCGGCTGCGCGGCAAGGGCGCCCCGGGCGAGCGCGGCGGGCCCAACGGCGACCTCTACGTCGTCGTGCACGTCGGCGCCCACCCGGTCTTCGGCCGCAAGGACGACAACCTCACCGTCACCGTGCCCGTCACCTACCCGGAGGCGGTCCTCGGCGGCGAGATCAAGGTGCCGACCCTCGGCGGCCCCCCGGTCACCCTCAAGCTGCCGCCCGGCACGCCCAACGGCCGCACGATGCGCGCCCGCGGCAAGGGCGCGGTGCGCAAGGACGGCACCCGCGGCGACCTGCTCGTCACGGTGGAGGTGACCGTGCCAAAGGATCTCGGCGACAAGGCCCGGGAAGCCCTGCAGACCTTCCGTGAGGCCACCGCGGACCACGACCCGCGGGCAGAGCTCTTCCAGGCCGCGAAGGGAGCGTGACCCGCATGGATGGGACCGGCCGACGGCGCAATCCGTACGAGCTGACCGACGAATCGCCGGTCTACGTCATCTCGGTCGCCGCGCAGCTGTCGGGACTGCACCCGCAGACCCTCCGGCAGTACGACCGGCTCGGCCTGGTCTCGCCCGACCGCGCCGCCGGGCGCGGCCGGCGCTACTCCGCGCGGGACATCGAACAGCTCCGGCAGGTGCAGCAGCTCAGCCAGGACGAGGGCATCAACCTCGCCGGCATCAAGCGCATCATCGAGCTGGAGAACCAGGTGGCCGCGCTCAAGGCGCGCGTCGCCGAACTGCAGGGCGCCGTCGAGGGCGCCGCCGCGGCCCGGCAGCAGGCGGAGGCCGCGGTCCACGCCTCGTACCGCCGCGACCTGGTCCCGTACCAGGACGTCCAGCAGACGAGCGCGCTGGTGGTGTGGCGTCCGCGCCGCGACCAGTAAAAGCTGATCCGGCGGGGCCGGGCGAGCGCATGCCCGCCCAGCCCCGCCGGCATGAACTGGCATGAAGCTGTGTGCCGGCTGCAGCAACCTGACACACCTTCCCCACGGAGCGGCCCGGCCCCGCTGGCAGAGTTTTCCCCACGGAACCACGACGTTGGGGGAAACGTGATGACCGGGAAGTTCGCCAAGAAGGCCGCCGCAGTGCTCGTTCCGGGAGTGTCCCTGGCGGTCTTCGCGCTGCCGGGCACGGCGGTGGCCGCACCCGCCGCGCACGGCCCGCACGCCGCGCACGGCCTGTGCGCCCTCCCGGTCAAGCTCGTCGACCGGCTGCCCGTCTGTCATCGTGTCAACGGGTGGCAGTGACAACGACGTCGGCTCTGGAGCCCCGGTCTGCGATGTGGCAGGCCGGGGCTTCGCCGTATGCACCCGTACGCGAAGTGCTCGTACGCGAAGTACCCGTACTCGTGTACCCGAAGGACCGGAGGAGAAGGCGTGGCGAGGACAGCATTCACGGAAGCGGTGGTGGAGCGCGCCGCGCCCACCGCCGCGCCCCCCGAGACGGCCGTGATCAGGTTGGTGTCGGCGCTGCCCGGCGGCTGGGAGGCCACCTGGCGGCTGGAGGGGGACCGGATCCTGCTCCGGATCGGACCCGCCGGTCCCGCCGCCGTCCACGCATGGCTGGCCGGAGTGCTCGTGGACGGCGGCGGGCTGCGCGGATGGCGGCAGGGCGGCCGTTAGGGCCTGCCGCTAGATCCAGCCGCGCTCCCGCGCCAGCAGCGCGGCGTGCGCACGGCTGGACGCGTTCAGGACGCGCAGCAGATCGGCGACGTGGCGGCGGTAGGTGCGCACCGAGATGCCCAGGTCACGGGCGCCGATCTCGTCCTTGCCGACGCGGCACATCGATTCCAGGACACGCTGTTCCACGGCGGAGAGCCCGGCCGCGCCCTCGGCCGGTTCCTCGATCAGCGCGGTGAGGTCGGTGGCCTGGTCCCAGATCTTCTCGAAGAGGGCCAGGATGTTGGCCACCAGGCCGGTCTCCCGGGCGACCAGGGCGCCGCGCGAGGTGTCGTCGGGGTCGGCGGGCACCAGCGCGGTGTGCCGGTCGTAGACGAGGATCCGCTCGGATATGTCGGGGGCGACGCGGATCCGGGCGCCCTGGGCGGTGAGTTCACGCAGGTAGGCGACGGTGGGCGGGTGGCCGAGCGCCTCCTTGAGGACGACGTTGCGGATCGTCACGCCGCGGCGCAGGCAGCGGGCGTCCAGCGGCCGGGCGTGGTCGATGTTCTCCTGCGTGAGGGCCGTGTACGGCTCGACGGAGAGGATCTCCTCGCGGGCGAAGAAGGCCAGGTCGTCGATGCGGTCCCGGATCTGGGCCAGGTCCTCCATGCGCTCCACGCCCTTGGGGACGGGGGCGCGCGGCCCTTGTTCGGCCCGCAGTTCGGCGATCAGCCGGCGGGACTGGGTGACCTGCTGCAGTTCGTGGTGGAGTTCGCGGAGCCGCAGGTCGGTGAGGCGGTCGACGGCGGTCTCCGGATCGGCCGGGGTGATGTCTCCGGCGTCGGTGCGGCGCAGCAGGCCGAGCCCGTGCAGCCGGTCCAGGGCGGCGTGGACGGTGTCCTTCGCGCTGTGGATCCTCAGGTGGATGTCGTCGGCGGATGTGCTGGGATTGCGCAGGAAGTGCCGGTATATGTCCTCTTCTGCCGTGCTGAGCCCCAAAAGGCCCATACCCATGCCTGACTTGCTCATGGCTCCCCCGTGTGCGACTGGCCGGCGGCTCGGCTCGACTGGTCAGTGACGAGCGCGCCCTGCGTAACCGCCGGTACATCGCCCAAAGCGTAATGCAGAGGTAAAGGGGCTGGCCACGGCGTTCCGTCCGGGATGACGCAGCAAGCTGTAACACCGGTTGCAGGAACCTGCCTCCGGAGAACGGACCCTGGCCCGCGCCGCCTTGGCACTCTGGGCGTACCGGAAAGGCTGAGACCTACGAGGGGAATCCGGATGATGACAACGACGGCCGAGGCACGGCACGACTTCACCACGCTCACCGAGCGTGAGGTGGAGGTCCTGCTCCTGCTGGCCTCGGGGGAGCAGAACAGGCGGCTCGCGCGGCGGCTGGGCATCGCGGAGCGCACCGTACGGGCCCACACCGCGAACATCGTGCGCAAGCTCGACCTGCGGTCGCGGTTCGAGGCGGCGATCGTGTCGCACGTCTACGCGGACGCCATCAGGGCGTCCGCGCCGGGCGGCCACGCCGCCGCGTAACGCGTCCACCGCACGTCTGGCCCCGTCGGAGCTCTCCGGCGGGGCCTTCGCTCATCCCGGGAGCAGTTCGGCGGCGGCCTCGATCGCCATCATCCACATCGGCTGCCCGCCGGTGCCGAACGCCGCGGCGAGCGCGTAGCCGACGGAGGCGTCCGCGGGGGAGACCTCCGCCCCCTCCTTCCACTCGGCGAGGACCCGGCCGTCGCCGTCGGAGGAGAAGTCCCCGAGGTGCTGCCCGTCCTTCAGCAGCCGGCTGCCGGCGATGGAGTCCGGTACGAGGCGGTAGACGACGCCGTCGCGGGTGACGTCCACGGCGTACGAGCGGCGCGACAGCTTGCCCTTGCCGGGCACGAGGGCGACGGGCTCGCCGTCCACCGTCATGGTCAGGTGGTCGCCGTCGCGGGTGCCGATGGGGACGTGGTTCTCGGTCCCGGCCTCGGGGGCGCGGTCCACGGTGGCCGGGGGTATCGCGTCGCCGAGCACCTCGACCCAGCCCTCCTCGTCGTTGAGGAGGACGGTGATGTCGCCGAAGCGGTCGTCCTGTACGGGGCCGGTGGGGACTTCCTCGTCGAGGTCGTCGGTGTCTTTGTCCGGAGAGACGGTCTCGGCCCGGCTGTCGGTCACGTGCGTCATGCGGAGCTTCCTTCAGTGTGGTCAGTACTGACGGTCTGACGATCAGTGTGAGACGGCGAGCTGCGTCGCCGCCAGGTCCCGGTACAGCTCGTCCCGGTCCAGGAGTTCCTCGTGCTTCCCGTGGTCACGGACGCGTCCGCCTTCCAAAAGGATGAGCCGGTCCGCCGAGGTCACCGTCGAGAGCCGGTGCGCGATGAGCAGGACCGTGCAGTGTTCGGCCGCCCGCTCGACGGTCCGGCGCAGCGCGGTCTCGCTGAGGCCGTCGAGGTGTGCGGTGACCTCGTCGAGCAGCAGCACCTGCGGGCGCCGCAGCAGGGCACGGGCGATGGCCAGCCGCTGCCGCTGCCCGCCGGAGAGGGCGAGGCCGCGGGCGCCGACGCCCGTGTCCAGGCCGTCGGGCAGGCCCTCGACGTAGGTGTCGAGCAGGGTCTGCCGCAGGACGTCCGCGATCTCCTCGTCCGTGGCGTCGGGCGCCGCGTACAGCAGGTTCTCGCGGATCGTGCCGGCGAGCATGGGGGAGTCCTGCTCGACGTAGGCGATGCGGCGGCGCACCTCGGCGCGGCTGAGAGTCGTGATGTCGGTGTCGCCGAGGAGGATGCGGCCGCCGTCGACGTCGTAGAAGCGCTGGAGGAGGGAGAAGACGGTGGTCTTGCCGGTGCCCGAGGGGCCTATGACGGCGGTGACCTTGCCGGCCGGCGCGGTGAAGGAGGCGCCCTCCAGGACCGGGGTCCGGTCGGCGTAGGAGAAGGTGACCCCGTCGAGGACGACGCGGGGCGGCGGGCCGGTGGGCCGCGGCGGCACGGTGTCGACGTCGTCCTCGGTCTCCATGCGGTCGATCTCCTCGATGCGGGCCAGGGCGCCGAGGCCCTGCTGCAGCGAGGTGGTGCCGCCGACGAGGGAGAGGATCGGCCCGCCGAGGTTGAACAGGTAGAGCAGGAAGGCGATCAGGGCCGCCAGGTTGAGCGTGCCGGTGGCGACAAGGGCGCCGCCGAAGCCGATCACGGCCAGGAAGGAAGCCTGCACGACCATGCCGGTGATCACGGCGATGGCGGCCTGGTAGCGGGCGCCGGTCAGCCCGGCGCGGTAGGCGTCCTCGGCGGCGGCCACGGCCCGCGCGGTCTCCGTCGCCTCACCGCCGTTGGCCTTGACGGTGCGGGCGGCGCCGAGCGCGCGGTCGAGGGCGGCGCCGATGTCGCCGACCGACTCCTGCGAGCGGGTGGTGACGCGGCGGATGCGCGGCATGACGATGCCCACGGCGATGCCGGCGAGGACCAGCACGCCCGAGGTGATGCCGAGCAGCGGCAGGCTGGTGATGCCCATCAGCACGATCGTGGCGAGCAGGTGGACCGCGCCGTCCACGAGCTGGATCACGCCGTTGGTGGCGGCGTGCTGCACGAGCGTGCTGTCGGAGGTGACGCGGGTCGTCAGGCCGCCGGGCTCGACGCGGTCCAGCTCGGCGGTGCGCAGCCGGATCAGACGGGTGATCAGGCCGCGCCGCACCTGCAGGACCACTCGCTCCGCGGTCCGCTCGCTCAGCCAGGACTGCGCCCAGGTGAACCCGATCGAGACGGCGAGCAGACCCAGCAGCAGGAGCAGGGTGTCGCGCAGGGTGCCGCCGGTCATGAGCGCCGTCATCGCCGACTCGATGACCATGGGCTGGGCGAGTCCGGCGGCGCTGCCCCCCAGTGTCAGCAGCAGCACCAGCGCGAGGACGCGGCGGTGCGGCCGCGCGTACGCGAGCAGGGCCCGCAGCGGCGGCCGCGGGGCGGGGGCGGTGTCGTGCGTGTCCGGGTCAGGTGATTTCACCCTCGTAGTTCTAGCTCGCTTACGCGGGCGCGCGAAATTGGCGGTTGCGGCATTGCCGGGTGCGGCAATACCCGCTCCGGCAATGCCCCGTGCGGCAATGACGGTTGTGGCAATAGCGGGGCTTCCGGGCTCCGGGTGAATATCTACCTGTCCGCAGCGGACACCGGCCGGAGGCGCCAACCGCCCCTGCTGGAAACCGAATTGAGAATATGGAGACATTCATCATGCAGAACGTCACCGAGAAGGACCTGTTCGACGGCTACACCGCCTACACCTCCGCCGAGGAGCTGGGCCTGTACGACGGCAAGGACGCCGCCCCGGCCTTCAGCCCCACCATCCCGTGGGCGATCCGCGCCACCCTCATCACCGCCCGCTCCTCGCAGCAGTGCGCCATGGCGATCGGTTCCTTCACCGCCCGCACGATCGAGAGCAAGTGCTGATCAATTTGTGAGCCACGGGGGTCGGCCGGTCGCCCGCACACCGCGCCGGCCGGCCCCCGGCCACCGTACGACCCCGGTGAGAAGGAAGCAGAAGGAAGCACCTGTCATGGAAATCCCCGACGCCGGATTCCGGCGCGTGCTCGTGGTGGGCACGGGAGCGCTCAGCGTGTCCTTCCTGCCGTTCTGGATCAACTGGCTGCAGGATTCCTTTCCGGCAGTGGAGAAACGCGTCGCGCTGACCCGTTCCGCCCGCCGCTTCGTCTCGCCCGACGCCGTCGCCGCGCTCTCCCGCTCCCGCCACGACGTCTTCACCGACGACTGGGACAGCGCCCCGCCCGGCACGGCACCGCACGTCGAACTCGCCGCCTGGGCCGACCTCGTCCTCGTGCACCCCGCCACGGTGCACTTCCTGAGCCGGTACGCGCTCGGCCTCGCCGACACGCCCGTGCTGCTCGCCCTCCAGACCACCCGGGCCGTGGTGGGAGTCGCCCCCGCGCTCCCGCCGGCCGCTCAGCACAGCCCGGTGATCCAAGGCCACTTGGCGGCGCTGCGCGCCCGCCCCGGCGTCGTCGTCGCCCCGACCGTGCCCGCGGAGAGCGCCTCCACGGGCGAGCGGGACGACGGCGGCGCGGCGCCCATGCCGGAGCTGTTCCGGCTGTGCGCCACGTACAAGAAGGAGTCGGAGCACCGTGGTGACGCTTCCTGACGACGCGGGCGACCTCGTCGCCGAGCACGTCACCGGCCTGCAGCACACCCGCGTGCACCGTTCCGCACGCGGCACCACCGGTGGCTCCGACGGCTTCCTGTGGTGGCACCGGCCCGGCGCGCTGCACCCCGGCCCGCTCGCCGCGCCCGCCGCCGCGGCCGTCCCCGATCTGTCCGGCGTGCCCGGAGCGGCGCTGCTCGCCACCCCCGTCCCCGCGGGCGGCGGCCTGCTCCACCGCGCGCCGGGCGCCGTCTCCGTGGTCACCTGGCTCGCCGACCCCCGCCCGGGGGCCCGGCGGCTGGCCGCCCACGCCCTCGCCGCGGCGGGGTGCGCCCTGCGCGCCCTGCACGGCACGCCCGTGCCGCCCGGCCTCCCCGCGGGCCCGCCCGCCGCGCTGCGGCGGATGCGCGCGTGGGCGGACGGCAGGGACGGGCTTCTCCCCGGCGCGGCGCGCCTGCGCGAGGCGGCCCTCGCCGGGTGGGGAACGGACCGGCTCGACCGGGTCCGTACATGGTGGGAGGAGGCGGTCGCACCGGCCGTGCCGTCCCTGATCCACGGCGGCGCCTCGCTCGGAGCGCTCGTACCGCCCCTGCACCGGGGCCGGACCGCGCTGCTCACCGGCGAGGACCTCGCCGCGGGCAGCCCCGCGCTCGACCTCGGCTGGCTGCTCGGCGACCTCGCCGAACTCGCCTGGTCGCAAGGGCGGAACGGCCCTCCGGTGCCCCCGGAGGGCCCCGACCCGCGCCACGTCCTGCTGGCCGGCTACGGCCCGGGCCCCGGCGCGGACGCCCTCGGCCGGGCCGCGGTCCTGCGGGTCGTCACCCACATGCAGGACTTCGCCGCGTACTGCGACTGGACCGAAGAACTGCACGACTACATCGCCTTCACTGCCGAGCTGATCGACGAGGAGGGCCGCCGGGCCGTCCCGGGTCCCGGCCCCGGCCCCGCCCCCGGAGGAACGCCGACGCCATGACCACCACCACTGCCGACACCGCCGGACAGCCCACGCTGCAGCGGTTCCAGCCCACCGACCTGGACGCCGCCCCCGAGGTCAACGCCCTGCTGGAGCGGCTCGGCCTCGGCCGGCTCGACCAGGAGGGCCTCGCCTCCTTCGGCGGCCGCAACGACAACTGGGCCGGCCGCACGAGCGGCGGCCGGCAGGTCTTCGTGAAGACCGTGGCCCGCGCCGCCGAGGGCGGCAGCCCCCAGCTCGACCGCGCCCTGGCCTTCGAGCACCTCGCCGCCCTCCGCCCGGCCGGCTCCCCGCTGCGCACGCCCGCGCACCTCGGCTCGGACCGCACGGCCGCCGTCGGCGTCTACGAACTGCTGCCCGGTGCCCGCTCCGGCTCCGAACTCGCCCTGGACGACGCCTTCGACGACGACCTCTGCCACGAGGCGGGGCGTGCCATAGCGGCCCTGCACTCCCTTCCGGCTTCACACACGGGGGACGGCCCCGCCATCGACACGGAGGAGGCCCCGCTGCCGCCCATGCCGTGGCTGGAGGCGCTCCCCTGGAGCACCGTGCAGGAGCGCAGCATGGGCCAGATCGCCGCCTGGCGGCTGGTCCAGGACGACGACCGGGTCATCGCCGCGCTGCACGCCCTGCGCGCCGCCGAGCGCGCCGCGCCGCACACGCCCGTCCACTGCGACCTGCGCTTCGACCAGTTCCTGCGGCACGGCGGAAAGCTCCACCTCTGCGACTGGGAGGAGTTCCGGCTGGCCGACCCGGCCCGCGACGTCGGCGCCTTCGCCGGCGAGTGGCTCTTCCACGCCACGTACGCCGTCTTCGCGCCGGGAGCCGGGCAGGGGGAGGGGCCCGCCGCCGGCTTCGGGCTCGACCACGCCGAGATCATCGAGCGGGGCGCGGCCAGCCTGCGCCGCCACACCCCCCGCATCACCGCCTTCTGGCAGGGCTACCGCGAACAGCTCGCGCTCGAAGGGCGCACGCCCGACCCCGGGCTCGCCGAGCGGGCCGCCGGCTTCGCGGGCTGGCACATGTTCGACCGGCTGCTCGCCACGGCCGAGCTGCACGCGACCCTCAACCCGGTGGCCCGCGCGGCCGCGGGCATCGGCCGGACGCTGCTCCTCAACCCGTCGGGATCCGTCGCCACGATCGGTCTCGCCCAGCCCACCGGGAGCCCCCGATGACTGCCACTCTCTCCCCCACAGATGTCCCGGCGCGGGGCCTCACCCCCGGGCTCGCCGCCGCCCTCGCGACCGTCTCGGTCCGCGGCGACGGCCGCCAGGCCACCGTCGCCGGGCGCTCCCTCTCCGCCGACAGCCCCCGTGACCTGCGCGGACGACTCACCAACGCCCTCTACGAGGAGCTGCACGCGGGTCGCGACGGCGCCGCGCGCGACACCGACACCCCGCCCCGGCGCAGCCTGCGCGACCCGGAGCTGGAGCGCCGCCTGGCCGCCGCCGTCCCGCACGACCGCACGCCCGTCCGCGGCCGGCTGATCGAGGTCCTGCGGCGGCCCGACGGCGACCAGTTGATCGTCCGCCTCCCCGAGGTCACCGCCCGCGTGCCCGCCGACCGGCTGCTCGGCCCCCCAGCCCCCGAGCCCGGCGAGCCCGTCGACCTCTCCCTGGAGGCCGCCCGGCCCGCGCTCTCGCCCGGCTTCTTCTACGTCATGGGTTCGCGCCCGCTGCCCCGCCCCACCGGCCCCGTACGGCGGATCTTCGTGCACGCGGCGGACGCGGACAGCGCCGTCACCCTGTGGGGCGCCACCCTGGCCGCCCTGGAGCGCGCGGAGGCCCGCTACCACGCCAAGGTCCTCTCCGACCCGCAGGACTTCCCGCGCCGCGACGGCATCGTGGTGTATCTGCACGGCGACCACGTACCGGGCGAGGAAGCCGTCGTACGGGCCGTGGCGCCGCTCCCCGGGAAGGGCGCGGAGACCTCCGTCTTCACCGAGCGCCTCGCACCGGGCGTCGCCGCCTCCTGGGACCCCGAGGACCCGCGCCCCGGTCAGGACGGCATGAGCTTCGGCCAGCACCGCGCCTTCGCCCTCGCCACCGCCCTGATCGACCACGCCCTGGCGCCGGAGGGGGCCGGGCCGGCCCGCGAGGAGCACGTCGTGCGGTGCTTCCGCGAGGCCGGCATCGACCCCTGGCGGCCCGACCGCAACCTGACTTCGCCCACCGACCGCACCGACTCGGGGAGTTGAGCCCGTATGGCCACTGACAGCACCGCAGTTGACAGCGCCGCAGTCATCGACGAGACCGAGGGCGCGAGCGGGCGGCCCGACCCCGGGATGAGCGGCTTCGCCGTCTCCATCACCGCCGCCTACAGCGACGCCCTCGCCGAGGTCTACGACGACATCTACCCGAGCACCCCCGACCTGGAGGACATCGCCGACTTCCTCCTGACCCTCACCCGCCCCGGCGCGAGCGTCCTCGAACTCGGTGTCGGCACGGGCCGCGTGGCGCTCCCCCTCGCAGACAAGGGCTTCGAGGTCCACGGCGTCGACGCCTCCGAGGGCATGCTCGCGCGCCTCGCCGAGAAGGACCCCGAGGGCCGCGTGACGCCCGTCCTCGGCGACTTCGCGACCCTCGACCTCGGCCGCGCCTTCGACGTCGTGCTCGCCCCGTTCAACGCCCTGTGCTGCGCCGTCACCCCGGCCGAGCAGATCGCCCTCATCCACGCCGTCGCCCGCCACGCGGCGCCGGACGGGCACGTGGTGATCGAGACGTTCGACCCCAGCGACTACCACGTGCAGAAGAAGAACGAGGTCAACACGTACCCGATCGGCAGCCGGGGCGCCATGATCGAGTCCGTGGGCGTGCTGCCCGCCTCGCAGAACATGATGATGCAGAACACCCTCTTCCTGGACGGCGAGGCCCCCAAGTCCGCGACGACGGTGATGCGTTACCTGTGGCCCAGCGAGCTGGACCTGCTCGCCGGCCTCGCGCGGCTGGAGCTCGCCGAGCGGTACACGGGCTGGCAGAAGCAGCCGTTCGACGGCGGCGACAGCCGGAAGATGGTCGTCTCCGTCTACCGCCCGCTGTGAGCGTTCCGGCCGGCCGCGTCCTGGCTGACAGGCTCGGCAACGGGCTGCGCCTGACCGTCGAGCCCGAGCCCGGCCGCGGGCTCGTCGCCGTCGCCCTCACCGTGGCCGCGGGCGGCGCCCACGACCCCGCTGGCCGGCACGGCATGGCGCACCTCGTGGAGCACCTGATGTTCCCCCGGGGCACGGCCGCCGACCCGGACGGGCACGTCGGCCGCGTCGAGGGCGCGGGCGGCACGTGCAACGCCGAGACCCACCGCGACCACACCGTCTTCCACACGGTCGCCCCCGCGGACGCGCTCCCCGGGATCCTGGAGTGGGAGGCGCGCCGCCTCCTGGACTTCGCGCCGGACGACGCGGTCGTCCGCACGGAGACGGAGGTCATCGGCGCGGAGATCCGGGGCGCGGTCGGCGGCGGCCGGCTGTGGGACACGGCCTACGCCTCGCTCCACCCCGGTAGCCGCGACAGCTACGGAACGGTCGCCGAACTCCGGCGCGCCACGGCCGCCGAGGCGCTCGCCTTCCAGCGCGCGCACTACACGGCCGGGGCGATGGCCCTGACGGTCGTGGGGGACGCGGACCCCGCGCGGGTCGCGGAGCGCGTGGAGGAGCTGTTCGGGGAAGTCGCCGCGGCGCCGGCCCGTACGGCCGGGCAACCGGCCGCGGCACCGGGACCGGGACCGGGACCGGCGGGCAGCATCCCGTACGGCGCTTCCGGCACCGCCCTCGCCCTCCCCCTCCCGGACGCGGCGGGCGAGCGGCACGCCTACCTCGCGCACGTGGTGCTCGCGGAACTGCTGGGGCGGGCCCGGCTGCCCCGTGCCGTCCGCACGGACGCCCGGATCGCGTCGGCGAACGTCATCTGCGGCTACTACGGGCAGTGGCTCGCCTCAGCGGCGCCCGACCTCGCGCTGGCGCTGCTGGGGCGGCCCGACGGCGTGGGCACGGGGGAGGCGGTCGCCGCCTGGGAGGACGTCCTGCGCGGCGTGGCAGCCGCCCCGCCCTCGGACACGGAGCACCGCCGCACCCTCAACGCCCTCCTGGTGAACTGCCACCGCCAGGCGGACTCCCTCGCGGCCAGGGCGGTCGCCCACGGCCGCGCGGCCCTGCTCTTCCCCGGGCGCCTGCCCGGCGACAACGGCCCCGGAGCGCTCGCCGGGCAGCTGGCCCGGGTCACCCCGGCGGACGTGTCGGCCGCCGCCCGGAGGCTCCTCGCCGCACCGTACGGCGTGACCGAACTCGTGAACTCGTGAACTCGTAAGGGAGGCACCCCCCCCATGAAGCGCCCCTGGGTCCGCAGCACGCTGGGCAACGGCCTGCAGGTGGTCGTCGTCGAGGCCCCCGGCGCGCCCCTGGCCGAGCTCCGGCTGGTCGTCCCGTACGCCCTGACGGAGCCCCGCGAGGCCTCCACGCGCGAGCTGCTCGCCGCCCGGCTCGGCACCGGCAGCACGACCCTCGACCGCCGGGCCGTCGCCGACCGGACGGCGGACCTCGGAGCGGAGCTGTCCACGGTCGTCACCGTGGAGCAGCTGCTGCTGTCGGTGAGCGTGCTGTCCGGGGGACTGGAGGGGACGCTGGAGCTCCTGGGCGACCTGCTGGTCCGCCCGGCCTACCGCGATCTGCCTGCCGCACCGCCCCCGTCCCCGCGCCGGGCCGGCCCCCGCACCGCCCTGCGCCGCGCCGTCCTGACCCACGCCTTCGGCCCGCACCCGCTGGCCGCCGCACCCCCGCCGCCGGGCCCCGTGACGCCGGACGGCCTGGACGCCTTCCACCGCCGCGCCGTCGTCCCGGCCGGTTCGGTGCTCCTGGTGATGACGGGCGCGGACCCGGCCCGCGTCCTGCGGCTCGTCGCCGAGCACCTCGGCCCGTGGGCCGGCGGCCCCTCCGGCCTGACCCTGCCGCCCTTCGGCCGCACGGCCCCCGCGCCCGGCCGGCTGGCGCTGCGGCACCCGGGCACGGGCCAGGCCCTCCTCCTGACGGCGGGCCCGGCCGTGCCGTCCACCGGCCCCGGCCACGCCGCCCTGCACCTCGCCCAGCTCGTCCTCGGCGGCCACGCCTCCTCCCGGCTGACCCGGCGGCTGCGCGAGCGGCACGCCCTCGCCTACGCGGTCTCCGCCGCCCTCCGCGAGAACGCCGCGGGCAGCTGGCTGGAGATCGAGTGCGCGGGCGCCCCCGGCACGGCGGACCGCCTGGCCGTCGAGGCCGCGGACGTCCTGCGCGAACTCGCCGAGGACGGCCCCACGCCCCAGGAGGCCGAGCGCGCCCGCCGCTATGCCGCCGGGTTCACGCGCTTCGCCCTCGCGACGCGGGCCGAGGAGGCGAGCGCCCTCGCCGGGTTCGCGGCGCGGGGCATGGACGTGGACTGGCTCCCGGCGTACGCGGAGGCCGCAGGGCGCGTCACGCACGCCGAAGTGACGGCGGCGTGCCGCGAGTTCCTGCATCCGGCGAAGACCCTGCTGGCAACGGCCGACGCCACCGAAGGACACGAAGGAAAGGAAGACGAAGCCCCGTGAGCACGCGTGCGACCACCCCGGCGGTCCTCTACCCCCTCCAGCCGGACCACCCGGAGCTGGTGGCCCCCTTCGCCGCCCTCGTGCAGCGCTCCGGCGCCCGCCGCCTGTGGCTGTGCCAGTCCTTCAAGGCCGAGCCGCATCAGGTCCTCGCCCACCTCTCCGGCGCCGGCTATGACGTGCCCGTCGGTACGAGCGTCAGCGTGATGCCGCTGCGCCACCCGTACGAGGCGGCGCTGCAGGCCCGTTCCCTGGCGCTGCTGACCGGGCAGCCGGTCGTCGCCGGCTACGGCATCGGCACGCCCGACTTCGTGGCCGCGCTCACGGGCGCGCCGTACAAGAGCCCCCGCACGGCCGTCCGCGACTACCTCACCTCCGTACGGGATCTCCTGGACGGCAGGGCTGTCGACCACGCCGGCCCGTACCACCACCTCGACGCGCGGCTGCTGCCGCTGGACCACGCGCCGGTGGAGGTCGGGGCGGGCGTGCTCCGGCCGGGCATGGCGCGTACGGCGGGGGAGGCCGCCGACGTCGCGATCACGTGGATGACGCCTCCCGCGTACGTACGGGACGCCCTCGTGCCCGCCTTGGAGGACGGTGCGCGGGCCGCCGGCCGCCCGGTCCGTCCGCGCGTCGCCACGGCCGTGCACGTCGCGGTCGCGCGCCCCGGCCGCGATCTGCGCCGGACGGCCCTCGCGGGGGCGGGCGAACACCTCAAGGGGCCGCACTACGCCGACATGCTCCGCCGCGCGGGCGTGCCCGTCGGGGACGATCCGGCCGCGACGGCGGGTGCCCTCCTCGACCACTCCGTGGTCGTCACCGGCACTCCCGGGGAGATCGCCGAACGCCTGGCCGAGTACCGCGCGGCCGGTGTCGACGAGGTCATGCTGAATCCGGCGGGGGTCATGCTCACCGAGGGCGTCCGGGCGGCCGTGGACGA
Organism: Streptomyces roseoverticillatus; assembly: GCF_000719265.1. GTDB lineage: Bacteria > Actinomycetota > Actinomycetes > Streptomycetales > Streptomycetaceae > Streptomyces > Streptomyces roseoverticillatus. The sequence goes on from NZ_JOFL01000011.1 coordinate 316,170, forward strand.
CATGGAGGAGATCATCGGGGCGTGCGGCTGAGCGCGCGCGGACGATCGCCACCCCGCGCCACCCACTTGGGTGGCGAACCTGTCGCCGCCCGCCCACGGGCCTTACGGTGGACGGGTGCTGCTGAGCTTCCGGGTCTCGAATCACCGCTCGATCAGGGAGGAGCAGCAACTGCTCCTGGCCCGGGTCGGCGACGCGGGCGACTCCGAAGAGGGCCGCGACGCCGGCGGCGAGCCCGTCCCCATCGCGGTCCTCTTCGGCGCGAACGCGGCCGGCAAGTCCAACGTCGTCGACGCCCTGCACTTCATGGCGGACCTGGTGCGCACCTCCCACCGGGACGCCGAACCGGGCGCCGGTCTCGTACGGTCCCCGTTCCTGCTGGACCAGGAGAGCGCCGATGCCGCGTCCTGGTACGTGGTGGACCTCGTCCTCGACGGCGTGCGCCACACGTACGGCTTCGGCCTCGACGACGAGCGGATCCGCGACGAGTGGCTGTACCGCTACCCCGGCGGCGAGCGGCAGACGGTGTTCCAGCGCTCGGGCGACGACATCCGCTTCGGCGACGCGGCACCCCGGCCCGAACTGGACCTCGTCCGCAGCATCACCGAGCCGAACGCCCTGTTCCTGACCGTCGCGGCGCGATCCCGGCAGGCCGGGGTCCAGCCGGTCTACGCCTGGTTCATGAACGTCCGCTTCCGGGCGGGCGGGGCGCACGGTTCACCCGATCCGGGAAGCCTGCTGCGGCTGCAGGACCCGCAGCGCGCCGCGTCCGTCGTCGCCCTGCTGCGCGCCGCCGACCTCGGCATCGAGGACATGGGCATCGAGGACTTCGACGCGGCCGAGGCCGGTGACCGGCTCTCCGTACGCGGCTTCGCCGACCGGCTCGTGCGCGAACTGCGCCGCACCGAGCTCTCCACCTGCCTGTTCACCACCACGACCGCCCGCGTGTGGATCCGGCAGAAGGGCCGCGGCGGCAGCAGCGCCCGCCTCGGCCTGGAGGACCAGTCCCAGGGCACCCGCATGCTCTTCGACTACGCGGGCCCCGTCCTCGACACCCTGGAACAGGGCGGCGTCCTCATCGTCGACGAGGTCGACTCGAGCCTGCACCCGCGCATCACGGCACACCTGATCAGACTCTTCCAGGAACCCGCGACGAACCCGCACGCCGCCCAGCTCCTCCTGACCACCCACGACGTGAGCCTGCTGGGACGCTGCGGCGGCGAGGAGATCCTGCGGCGCGACCAGATCTGGTTCGTGGAGAAGGACCGGCACGGGGAGAGCGCACTGTACCCCCTGTCCGACTTCGAACCGCGCGACGGCGAGAACCGCGAGCGGCGCTACCTCGGCGGCAGCTATGGTGCGGTCCCGGTCCTCAGTGACGAGCGGTTCGAGGCGGCACTGGCCGCCAGGGGGAGGGCAGCGGCGGATGGCGAGGACGCCGAAGAGTAACGGACGCTGCGCGCCCGGCCCGTCCTTCGAATCGAACGTCCTCCGCTTACCGGGCGGCCGTCATGCCCGGGACCGCCTGCTGGTCGTCTGCGGCGCGAAGGCCACCGAGAAGGACTACCTCCTCGGACTCGTCGACCACGTCGGCAACCCCGCCGTCACCGTTCGCATCAGAACGAAGTCCTGCGCCCCCGAGCAGCTCATCACCTACGCGGCGCGCGAGCGCGACCGCATCGGCGACGACTTCGACCAGGTGTGGTGCGTCTTCGACGTCGACCACTTCGAGGTGGGCTGCGCGGTCAACGCCGCCCGCCGCATGGGCATCCGGGTCGCGGTCTCGAACCCGTGCTTCGAACTCTGGCTGATCCTCCACTTCAGCGGCCACACGGCGCAGGTGCGCACGTACCGCGAGCTGCTCCCGTACCTGAAGCGCCACGTCCCGGCGTACGAGAAGGCCCGCCTCGACTTCCGCGACTTCGAGCAAGGCTGGCCGGAAGCGGGCCGCCGCGCCCGCCGCCTCGCGACGGAGGGCCGGGAACACGTGACGAACCCGTCGACGGGGGTGTGGGCACTGGTGTCGCGCATCACGACCCGCTAGGCGGGAACGGCGACGGGGCGGCGAGCCCCTCGGCCGGCCGCCCCGCGCGTGCGTGGTCCTAGCGCCTGCTCCTAGGGCCTAGTCCTCGTTGACGGGGCTGATGAACTCCAGGGTGAAGGTCTCCTGGAACTCGGGCTTGGGCTCGACGAGTTCGATCTGTGCGCCACGGTGACCGGCCCGGAAGGCGAGGTGCTTCTCGGACATGATCTTGACCCCGCCGATGACCCGGTCGAACGTGAACTTCGACCATTCGGCGCGGGGCACGGCGTTGACCCAGAGCTTGTCCTCTTGGACGACGAGGCCCGCCGCCTCATGGTGAGCGAGGTGGATCATGTACGGCGCGCCGGGGATGGGCTCGCTGGGCTCGATGATCCAGTCCTGCTCGATCGGGAGCGGGTTCAGCCGGTCGGTGATGACGGGGGCGCCGTACTTGACGGCATGCTCGGTGGCCGTGACCAGGGCGGACGGGCCGATGATGTGCGCGTGGATCTTGTAGATGCCGGGACGTACCGGGATAGGAGGCATGTGCGGAACTCCTTCTCTCGCGGCTTTCTCACGCGGCGTTCTCGTGCGGCTGTCCAGTGCCTCCCGACGTGACATCAGGAGGCACTGGGAGACGCCGTCCACCATCGCGGCGCGTCCGGCGCCCGTATAGGACGGGATAGCGCCAAGTCGAAGACGGCGGGGATCGCTCGATCGCACTTGCGAATCAAGGGTGTGGGGGACCTGTGCCACCGTCGAGGGTCATACCGGCGCTTGGCGGGTGATCTCCCACCGGACGGCTAGGGATGGCCGGGGGTGGGAGAACACCAGGACGCCACCGGGATTGAGACGCTGGGCGATCAGGGGGAACAACGTGGCCGGGTCGGTGAACCGGCACGCCCCGAAGACCGAGTGAGGGGTCGGTTAGCCGGCGGGGGCTTTCCAGGTGATGACGACGTAGCCGTTGCCGCCCTGGTGCCCGGGGGCGTCGGTCTGGCCGTTGGCGCCGTTGAGGCCGTGGTTCTCGTGGTAGCGCTGGTTGGTGGCGCCGTAGGCTCCGCGGCCGCCGGCTCCACCGGCGCCGCCGTTGCCGCCGTCGCCGCCTCGGCCCGCGCCTTGTGGGGGCGTGATGTCGAGGACGGGCGCGGCGCCGCCTGCTCCGCCGGTGCCGCCGCAGCCGCCGCTGCCGCCCTGGCCCGGCTTGGTCTCGGGAGCGTCGGCCGCCTTATCGCCGTACGCACCGTAGGTTCCGGGGTTTCCGTTGCATCCCGGTGCACCGGCCGCGCCGAGGTGCGCCAGGTAGGCGGCGCCCTCGATGCCCTTGCCGATCTCTCCCCCGACGCGGCCACCGCTTTCGGGCTTGGCACGGCCTGCGGCGCCGCCCGGGCCCGGCTCTCCCCCGTTGTAGAAGTAGTCGCCGGGCCTGCCCTCCGCGCACCGGGGGCCGGTGGCGCTCGGGCATCCGCCCCAGCCGCCACCGCCGCTGCCGCCGTCGCCGGCATGCCCATAAATCCCGCCAGAGGCGTGCAGCAGCCAGGTGTTGTTCTTCCGGTTGATCGCCGATCCACCGCCAAAACCACCGGTCAGGGCCAGAATGCGGCTGTTGCCCGTGCCGCGCCCGCCCGTGTTGTTCCCAGAACCGTGTCCGCCTCGGCCGCCGGGCAGGGCGGCTCCGCCCGTGCCGCCCTCTCCGACGAACACCTTCAGCTTCTCGCCGGGGCGAACGGTGATCTTTCCGGTCGCGTACCCGCCGCTGCTGCCGCCGTTCCCACCGGCACCTCCGCCACCACCCCCGCCACCGCCACCGCCGCCGAACCGGTTGACAGCGGCCAAGGCGGTTGCGGTGCCGCCTCCGCCCCCGCCGCCCCCGCCGCGGCCCCCGGCGGCGCCGCCCCCGCCCGCGCCCCAGACATAGCCGGTAACGGTGTGCACGCCTTCAGGAACAGTGAACTCCTGCCATCCCAGACCGGCGAACTCCTGCCGGCACTCACCCTGCGCCGTGCAGGACGGCGCGGCTGCCTGAGCCGGAGCCATCAAACCGCCCGCCAATGCCGCAGCGGCCAACGGCGCAGCAAGCAGAACACGCGACAAGCGTGACAATGCCCCTCCCCATCTCATGTGGTCGTCATGAAACTTCGCCATTGAACGCCCGGCAGCAGCCCACCGGCATCGCTGCGCACCTCAAACCACACCCAGGAATGAATCACCCGGAAACCGACGACGGCCTCACTGCAACGTGGCAGCCGGCCACCTGGTTGTGCGGCAGCCGGGCGATCTCTCCCGGGCAAGTGGCAACCAGCCGGGGTTCTGGGCGTGCCCGAGTGCCGGACGGCTGGATTTCACGGGCCGTCCGGACGGTCGTGCGCGGTGCCGTTGAGGAGGGTGAGCTGAAGGCCGTCGGGGGTGCGGGGCAGGCCCGGACCGGTCCCTGCGCTCAGCCTTCGCCCTGGCCCAGGCGCTGGTTGAGCGCTTGGCCGAGCTGCTGCCAGTCGTTCCGGCTGTGCTTCTCGGCCGAGGACTCCATGAGGCCGCCGATGCCGAAGACCTTGCACTCGATGGTGGTCTCGGCGACGAGCAGGCTGCCGCCGTCCGCCGCCGCCTCGACCCGTACCCGGCCTTCCTCCCTGATCTTGTCCGCCAGGGTGGACGGGACCCTGCGCCACGTCCAAGTGAGCCTCTCGGGGTCGAGGCGGCTCTCCTCGGTCTCCTTGAAGCCCGGGCCGAGGAGCTTCAGCACCGGCGCGGGCGCGTTCATGGGCGGAATGAGGGTGACCTTGCGTATGAGGTCGCCTTCCGGGGCGTCGTGCCGTTCGTCGACGGCCCACTTCACGTAGTTCAGCCGGTTCCGGTACAGGTCTTCGAGGAAGGCGTCGTCGGTGAGCAGCGCCCAGACCTCGGACGCCGGACCGTTGACGCTCAACTGCACGGTGAACTGAGACATGTTGACACGCTAGGTGCCGCCGTCCGCTCGTGTCAGGGGCACGGGAGAAGAGGGCGGCCCTCCTCCGCTCAGCTGTCCGTCAGACCAGCCCCAGGGCTTTGGTGACCGTGATTTCCACAAGGACCCGGTCGGGGTTGGGGGCGGGCATCCGCCCGTACCGCTCGGCGTAGCGGTTGACCGCGTCGGCGATGGCGTCGGCCTCCGTGCGCACGGTCGCGCGGCCCTCCAGCGTGGCCCACTTCCGCTCGCCTATCTGGCAGACGGCGACGCGCGCGCCGTCCGGGCCGGCGGCCAGGATGTTGGCGATCTTGCGGCTGTTCTTGTTGGTGATGACGCGCGCGATCCCGGCCTCGGGATCGAAGGTCACCCCCACGGGCACGAGGTGCGGGCTGCCGTCGGGGCGGGTGGTGGTGAGGGTGCAGATGTGCCGCTCCCGCCAGAACTCGACGTAGGCGGTGTCCAGGTTGCGCAGATCGTGGGCCATGCGGGAAGCGTAGCCGCGCGTCCGCGCGCCGTTCGGCCGATGCCGGCCCGGGGCCTACGCGAGCGGGACGCGCCGCCGGCGGCCGGCCCGGTGCGGGGGCGGGCCTGCCCCGGAAGCCGGAACATAGAGGGGGTGCCCGGCAGGGTGGCGATTTCAAGGTTGAGTGGAATAGGCTCAACTTATCGCACGTTGCCCTAGGCAGGATGGGTCGTCGGGACGAGGAGGAGAACGCCGTCGTGGATGCCGAGCTGACCAACAGGAGCCGGGAGGCGCTGAGCGGGGCCAGTGAGCGCGCCGTGTCGGCCGGGCATGCCGATATGACGCCCGCGCACCTGCTGCTGGCGCTGCTCGCCGGGCAGGACAACGAGAACATCATGGACCTGCTGGCCGCCGTGGAGGCCGACGCCGCCGCGCTGCGGTCCGGCGCCGAGCGGCAGCTGGCGGGCGAGCCCAGCGTGCAGGGGGCGACGGTCGCGCCGCCGCAGCCCAGCCGCGAGCTGCTCGCCGTGATCGCCGACGCGTCGCAGCGGGCCCGCGAGCTCGGCGACACCTACATTTCCACCGAGCACCTGCTGATCGGCCTCGCCGCGAAGGGCGGCCGCACGGGTGAGCTGCTGCAGCAGCAGGGCGCTTCCGCGCCCCGGCTGCTGGAGGCATTCGAGACCGCGAGGGGCGGGCAGCGAGTGACCACTGCCGATCCGGAGGGCACGTACAAGGCCCTGGAGAAGTTCGGCGCGGACCTGACCGCGGCCGCCCGCGAGGGCCGGCTCGACCCCGTCATCGGGCGGGACACCGAGATCCGGCGCGTCGTGCAGGTCCTGTCGCGGCGGACGAAGAACAATCCCGTCCTCATCGGCGAGCCGGGCGTCGGCAAGACCGCCGTCGTGGAGGGGCTCGCGCAGCGGATAGTGAAGGGCGACGTCCCCGAGTCGCTGCGCAACAAGCGCCTCGTCTCGCTCGACCTGGGCGCGATGGTCGCCGGCGCGAAGTACCGCGGCGAGTTCGAGGAGCGGCTGAAGACCGTCCTGGCCGAGATCAAGGCCAGCGAGGGCCAGATCATCACCTTCATCGACGAGCTGCACACCGTCGTGGGCGCGGGCGCCGGCGGCGACTCCGCCATGGACGCGGGCAACATGCTCAAGCCCATGCTCGCGCGCGGCGAGCTCCGCATGGTCGGCGCCACCACCCTCGACGAGTACCGCGAGCGGATCGAGAAGGACCCCGCGCTGGAGCGCCGCTTCCAGCAGGTGCTGGTCGCCGAGCCCTCCGTCGAGGACTCCATCGCGATCCTCCGTGGTCTCAAGGGGCGCTACGAGGCGCACCACAAGGTGCAGATCGCGGACTCCGCGCTGGTCGCCGCCGCCACCCTCTCCGACCGCTACATCACCTCCCGCTTCCTGCCCGACAAGGCCATCGACCTCGTCGACGAGTCCGCGTCCCGGCTGCGCATGGAGATCGACTCCTCGCCCGTCGAGATCGACGAGCTGCAGCGCGCCGTCGACCGGCTGAAGATGGAGGAGCTCGCCCTGTCCAAGGAGTCGGACGAGGCGAGCAAGCAGCGCCTGGAGAAGCTGCGCCGCGACCTCGCCGACAAGGAGGAGGAGCTGCGCGGCCTGACCGCCCGCTGGGAGCGCGAGAAGCAGTCCCTCAACCGGGTGGGTGAGCTCAAGGAGCGCCTGGACGAGCTGCGCGGGCAGGCCGAGCGCGCCCAGCGCGACGGCGACTTCGACACCGCGTCCAAGCTGCTCTACGGGGAGATCCCCGGCCTGGAGCGCGAGCTGGAGGCGGCGGCCGAGGCCGAGGCGGAGGCCGAGCAGGAGGCCGCGGCGAAGGACCTCATGGTCAAGGAGGAGGTCGGCCCGGACGACATCGCCGACGTCGTCGCCTCCTGGACCGGCATCCCGGCCGGCCGCCTGCTGGAGGGCGAGACGCGCAAGCTGCTGCGCATGGAGGACGAGATCGGCAGGCGGCTGATCGGCCAGAGCGAGGCCGTGCAGGCCGTCTCCGACGCCGTGCGCCGCTCGCGGGCCGGCATCGCCGACCCCGACCGGCCGACCGGCTCGTTCCTCTTCCTCGGCCCGACCGGCGTCGGCAAGACCGAGCTGGCCAAGGCCCTCGCCGACTTCCTCTTCGACGACGAGCGGGCCATGGTCCGCATCGACATGAGCGAGTACAGCGAGAAGCACGCCGTGGCCCGCCTGGTCGGCGCGCCGCCCGGCTACGTCGGCTACGAGGAGGGCGGCCAGCTCACGGAGGCCGTGCGCCGGCGGCCGTACAGCGTCGTCCTGCTGGACGAGGTCGAGAAGGCGCACCACGAGGCCTTCGACATCCTGCTGCAGGTGCTCGACGACGGCCGCCTCACCGACGGCCAGGGCCGGACCGTTGACTTCCGCAACACCATCCTCATCCTCACCTCCAACCTGGGATCCACCTATCTGGTGGACCCCCTCCTCAAGGAGGAGCAGAAGAAGGAGAAGGTCCTGGAGACGGTGCGGGCCTCCTTCCGTCCCGAGTTCCTCAACCGGCTCGACGACATCGTCGTCTTCCACCCCCTCGGCACGGAGCAGCTGGCGGAGATCGCCCGCATCCAGCTCGGCCACCTGCAGCGCCGCCTCGCCGACCGCAGGCTCACGCTCGACGTGTCCGCGGAGGCGCTGCACTGGCTGGCCACGCTCGGCCAGGAGCCGGCGGAAGCCGTGGACGGGGCCGTGCCCGACCTCGCCTACGGCGCCCGGCCGCTGCGCCGCCTGGTCCAGACCGCCATCGGCGACCAGCTCGCGAAGGGGATCATCGGCGGCGAGATCCGCGACGGCGACACCATCCGCGTGGACCGCGCGCCCGGCCGGGGCACGGGCCTGTCGGTGACGAGGGGCGAGCCCGCGGCGGCGGTCTGACCTCCCCCGGACACTCCCGGGAGGTACCCCCGGCCGCGGGCGCGGCCGGGGAGGGGTTGCGGCACGGGGGCGGGTGTGAGGGAGGATGGCGGGAGACCGTACGAAGGGAATTAAACGGTGAGCATCGACCCGTCCTCGATCCCGAACTTCGGGGGACAGCCCGAACCGCAGCCTGGGGCGGGCCCGACCGGCCCCGTCATCCCCGACCAGGACCTGGTCAAGCAGCTCCTGGAGCAGATGGAGCTGAAGTACGTCGTGGACGACGAGGGTGACCTCGCCGCCCCGTGGGAGCAGTTCCGCACGTACTTCATGTTCCGCGGCGAGGAGGAGCAGCAGGTCTTCTCCGTGCGGACGTTCTACGACCGCCCGCACGCCATCGACGAGAAGGCCCGCCTGCTGGAGGCCATCGACGACTGGAACCGCCGGACGCTGTGGCCGAAGGTCTACACCCACACGAACGACGACGGCACGGTCCGCCTGATCGGCGAGGCCCAGATGCTGATCGGCGTCGGGGTGTCCCTGGAGCACTTCGTCTCCAGCACGGTCAGCTGGGTGCGGGCCTCCATCGAGTTCGACAAGTGGCTCGTCGAGCAGCTGGGCCTGGAGGCGGACGCGGAGTCGGGCGACGACGAAAAGCCGGACGAGGACGCGTAACTCTCGCAGGGTTCGGCACCGCCGGGTACGTCCGGTGGGGTAACGCGCCGCTGCGGCGGGAAGTCCTTGCCTCCGGCAAGGTGTGAAGAGGCCGAGCCTCTTGATTCCGCCGCGACGGCGCGCAACCCCCACCGGGGTATCCGGCGGTGCCCGACCGCACCGTCACCCGTGGCACCCCGCCCTCACATCGGCGGCGGCGGTTCCTTGCCTGCGGCAAGGCCGTGTGAAGAGGCTGGGCTTCTTCTTTCCGCCGCGACGGCGCGCAACCCCCACCGGGGTATCCGGCGGTGCCCGACCGCACCGTCACCCGTGGCACCCCGCCCTCACATCGGCATGCGCGCCACCGTCAGCAAGTACGTTCCGTAGAAGAACGACATCCCGGCCAACGCCGCGACCGTCGTCAGGACGGTGCGCGGCCTCGCGCGGGCCAGCGCCAGCGCCGCCGGTACCAGCAGCGGAAACGCCGGCATCAGGAACCGCGGCTTCGAGGCGAAGTAGCTCGACCCGCCGACCGCGATGACGACGAGCACGACCGCGTACACCAGCAGCGGAAGCGGCGGCCGCGGCCGTTCCAGGGCCAGGAGGGCCAGCGAGACGAGCGCGACGGCGATGATCGCGACCGTCACGTAGTACGCCATCGCGTCCCGCCCGACGATCAGGTGCCGCACGAACCGCAGCGCGTCCTTCCCGAAGTCGAAGCGCGAGCCCCACAGCCGCTGCACCTCGAAGTAGCCGAGCAGGCCGCCTCCGGAGCGGAATCCGGCCCAGACGACGTAGCCGGTCCAGCCCAGCGGGGCGAGGGCGGCGCCCGCCCACACCCGCCAGTTCGTACGGGCCTGACGGTCGCGCCACAGCAGGAGCGCGCAGGAGCAGACGACGGCCGCGGCGACGGCGACCGCGTTCGGCCGGGAGAGCCCGGCGAGCAGGGAGAGCGCTCCGGCCCACAGCGGGCGGCCGGTGACCAGCGCGTACAGGGCCCACACGGCGAGGGCGGTCATCAGCGGCTCGGTGTAGGCCATGGACTGCACGATCGCGTGCGGCAGCAGCCCCCACAGCACGACGAGCAGCGTCGCGGCCCTGCGCCCGTACAGCTGTCCGTACAGCCGTTCCCCGAGCGCGTAGATGCCCCACGCGGCGGCACCGGCGGACAGCCAGGCGACGACGAGGCCGGAGCTGACGACGGTCAGCGGCGTGACGGTGGCGACGGCGTGCACCAGGCCGGGGTAGAGCGGGAAGAACGCCAGGTCGTTGAAGACGACCCCGCGCGTGGTCGGCGAGGGCAGCACCAGCCCGTAGCCGTGCCGGGCGATCCCGGCGTACCAGATGCCGTCCCAGGAGTGGCCGAGCAGCGTGCGCGGGTGGCGGCCGATCCACCACGCCCAGGCGGCCATCGTCGCCATGCCGGTCAGCCGGGCCGCCGCGTAGAACGCGAGGGCGGGGGCCGCCCGGCGCAGGGCTTCCCGCGCGCGCTCGACGCGGCGGACGCGGGCGTTGCCGGACGCGGGGCGCGGCTCGGGCGCCCGGACGGGCACGGCGGTGTCGGCTGACACGGGGGGACCTCCGGCATCCTCGGCCTCTCGGCCTCGGCCTCTGTCCTGTTAGGCGCCGGTGACGGCACCGTCGACTGCACCTTCGACCTTGCGGCGCCCGCCTCGCGCGCGCGAGCGGGAGCGCCCGTAAGCGGTGCGCCTTCCACCCGCTCGGCGGGCACCGCGGAGTGTCGGCGCGGCGGGCGGCTGACCGTGTGCTGTGCCCGCGCGCGGCGGCCTGCCTAGGGTGAGGCAGCCTCAGAAACCGACACGGAAGTGGGATCGCATGAACAAGGAGTGGAGCCCCGCCGCCCGCGTGCAGGGCCTCGGCACCTCGGTCTTCACGGAGATGACGGAGCTCGCCCGCCGGACGGGCGCGGTCAACCTCGGCCAGGGCGTGCCGGAACTGGGAGCTCCGCCCGGGCTGCTGAAGGACGTCTCGACGGCGGTCCTCGCGGGCAGCAACCAGTACCCGCCCGCCGCCGGCTTCCCCGCGCTGCGCGAGGCGGTGGCCGCGCACCAGTCCCGGCGCTACGGGCTGGAGTACGACCCGCAGGACGAGGTGCTGGTGACGACGGGCGCGACCGAGGCCCTCGCCTCGGCGCTGCTCGCGCTGTGCGACCCGGGCGACGAGGTGCTGGCCTTCGACCCCTGCTACGACGCCTACCCGGCGGGCGCCCGCTTCGCCGGTGCGCGCGTGGTCGGCGTGCCGCTCGCCGAGGACGGCGACGCCTTCGTGCTGGACGCGGCCGCGCTGCGGGCCGCGGTCACCCCGCGCACCCGGGTGCTGATGCTCAACTCGCCGCACAACCCGACGGGCAAGGTCTTCACGGCGCGGGAGCTCGCCGAGATCGCCGCGGTGTGCGAGGAGCACGGCCTGACGGTGGTGACGGACGAGGTGTACGAGCACCTCGTGTACGACGGCGGGCGGCACGCGACGATCGCTTCGCTCGCGGGGATGCGGGATCGTACGCTGACCATCTCGTCGGCAGGCAAGACGTTCAACGTGACCGGCTGGAAGGTCGGCTGGGTGTGCGGGCCCGCGGAGCTCGTGCGGGCGGTCGGGGCCGCGAAGCAGTTCCTCACGTACGCCTCGGGCACGCCGTACCAGGAGGCGCTCGCGCGGATGCTGGACGGCGTGGAGGAGTGGGCGGCGGAGCTGCGGAGCACGCTGCAGCGCAATCGCGACCTGCTGAGCCGGGGGCTCGCGAGCGCCGGTCTGCGCCCCTATCGCGCGGAGGCGGGGTATTTCCTCCAGGCGGACATCCGCGCGTGGGGGTACACGGACGGCGTGCGATTCTGCCGCGAACTCCCTTCGCGCGCCGGGGTGGTGGCCATTCCGACGGCCGCCTTCAATCTGCGCCCCGATGCGCCGCCCTATCTCGTGCGTTTCTCGTTCTGTAAGCGTGAAGAGTCCGTGATTTCGGCGGTGGAGAAGCTGCTGAACGCCGCCTGACGGGGATTTGCGGTCGTCCCGCGCGTGATCGCATATGCATCCGGCGGGTTCCCCCGGCCCGCCGGCCGCTCAATCGGCCGCCCGCCCGGCCAGCTACCGGTCCGCAAAGATTCTGAACAGTTGAACTGCCCGGCCCTCGCGTGGATGGAAAGCACGATGAGATGGGTAAAAACGCTGTGGGCGCTGCTCATTCATGATTTCCTCTCATTAAGGCTCCGGGGAATCCCGTAATCACTGTCCTCGGACGTCCTCGGACCCACGGAAACAGCTCATATGTGGGCATGAGCCGGCGCACTCGAAGACCTCTGGTCCTCACCCGAAGACTCTGGTCCTCCCCGGCGGGCCGGCCCACCCTCCACTGCGTGCTTGCGGAGCCGACCCATGCTCACCACCCTCAAGACCACCTACACCGACACCCGTGCCGCGGACCTCGCCTGGTGCCTGGGCAAGGATCCGCTGCCGGCACTGGCCGTCCTCGACCTCCAGCTCGCCGGCTCCCAGGTCCAGCTGCGCCTCCTCGGCGCCTCCCACCAGGTGCTGCTGGAGGAGGGCGACGGCGTCTGCTCGGAGACCGTCGCCTGCCTGCCGGGCAGCGCCACCCCGCTGCCGCTGGGCGTCGCCAAGCGCATCGGCGCCTGGGAGTACGAGTTCGCGGCCCGGATAGAAACGCTCTCGCACGGCTCGTTCGCGGGCCGCGCACAGGAGCTCCTCGCCCTGGTCGCCGAACACCCGTACGGCCTGGCGGGCACCTTCCCGGGTAGCCCGCACGCCTTCACCGCGCTGCTCGCCCAGCGCTGCGACGGCCAGATCAGCTGGCGCACCTGGCACGCCTACCCCCAGGAGGGGCGGCTGGTCGCCACCCGCACGAGAGTGGGGGCACGGACGGCGGCCGCCCTCTCGTAATAAACCCTTGTGGGTGACAAAGGGTTGCCGTTTCGTAACGTAGCGTTCCCAACATGATCTACCGCCCGGTACCGGCGCGGCTGCCCGTACCGGCCGGGCTCGGCCGCCTCGTGGTGCTGACCACCGTCTTCATCTGCGCCGCCTGCGGGCTGGTGTACGAGCTGGAGCTGGTCGCCCTGGCCTCGTATCTCATCGGGGACTCCGTCACGCAGGCGTCCGTCGTGCTGTCCGTCATGGTCTTCGCGATGGGCATCGGCTCGCTGCTCGCCAAGCAGCTGCGCGGGCGCGCCGCCCTGGGGTTCGCCGCGGTCGAGGCCTTACTCGCGCTCATAGGCGGCTTGTCGGCCATGGCGCTCTACGCCTGCTTCGCCTGGTTCGGCCAGGCGCGGCCGGCCCTGGTCGGCTTCTCGCTGGCCATCGGCGTGCTGATCGGCGCCGAAGTGCCCCTGCTGATGACGCTCATCCAGCGCATCCGCCGCCAGGACGCGGGCGGCGCCGTCGCCGATCTCTTCGCCGCCGACTACGTGGGCGCCCTGGTCGGCGGCCTCGCCTTCCCCTTCCTCCTCCTGCCCGTGCTCGGCCAGCTGACGGGCGCCCTGCTGACCGGTGCGGTCAATGCGGTCGCCGGCGGCGCGCTCGTCCTGTGGCTCTTCCGCGGCGACCTCTCCGTCCGCACCCGCCGGCTCCTCATAGCCGCCAACGGCCTCGTCCTCGCCCTCCTCGCCACCTGCTCCGCCCTCAGCGGGCCCTTCGAACGGGCCGCGCGCCACGCCGTCTACGGCGACGACGTCCGCGTCGCCGTCCAGTCCGACGTCCAGGAGGTCGTCCTCACGGGCGGCGGCGGGAGCGGCAAACCGCTCTCCCTCTTCCTCGACGGCCGGCTGCGCGTCAACGGCGACGACGAGTACCGGTACCACGAAGCCCTGGTCCACCCCGCGATGGACGGCCCGCACGGCCGGATCCTCGTCCTCGGCGGCGGCGACGGCCTCGCCGTCCGCGAACTGCTGCGCTACGGCGACGTCTCCTCGGTGACCGTCGTCGACGTCGACGCGGCCGTCCTGCGGCTGGCCCGCACGGACCCCGATCTGGCCGCCCTCAACCACGGCGCCTTCCGCGACCCGCGCGTGCGGCTGGTGACGGCCGGCCCCTTCGAGTGGCTGCGCTCCCGCCCCTCCGCCGAGGCCCCGTTCGACGTGGTGATCTCCGACCTCCCCGACCCCGGCATCACCACGAGCAGCAAGTTCTATTCGCAGGAGTTCTACGGGCTGGTCGAGCGGCGGCTGGCCCCGGGCGGGCGGCTGGCCGTCCACGCGGGCACGCTCGGCGCCCACCCGCACGTGTTCTGGACGGTCGACGCCACCGTCCGCTCCCTCGGCCTCTACTCCACGCCGTACCGCGTGGACGGCAGCGGCTTCTCCGGCGGCCCGGACCTGGTCCCCGTGCGCAGCGGCCGCGGCGATGACTGGAGCTTCCTGCTCGTCTCGCGGGAACGGCTGCCGCTGGTGCTGCCCCGGGCGCGGCCCTGCCTGCTGTCCCTCACCGGCGGCAGGCTCGCGGCGGCCGGGCGGGAGGCCGAGCACAGCCGGGAGCCGGGGCTGCTGCCGTCGACGCTGATGCACCCGCGCTATGCGGAGTGACTGCTTCTCTCCGGCGTACGGCCCTCGTGCATGCGGGCGCGGAAGGCGCCCGGTGAGCACCCCTCCCGGTGCTGGAAGAACTTGGAGAAGTTCGCCGCGTCGTCGAAGCCGACCCGGCCCGCGATCCGGGCCGCGGAGAGCCCGCTGTGCGCGAGCAGCCGCTTGGCCTCCAGCATCACCCGCCGGTCGATGAACTCCTTGGCGCCCACTCCGGCCGCGGCCGTCGTCGCGCGCGACAGCGTCCGCGAGGAGTAGCCGAGCGCGCGGGCGTAGTCCGCGACCCGGTGGCTCGTGGCGAACTCCCGCTCGACCGCGGCCCGGAAGCGCAGGAAGGCGTCGCCCGGGGCGGGCACCCTGCTGCCGACGGGCACGGTGAGGTGCGCGAGCCGCAGCACCAGCACCGACAGCAGGTGGCGCAGGACGTCGGCGTGCACGTCGGCCGGCAGGCCCGCGCCCGTACGGAAGTCCGCCTCCAGGTGGCCCACCGCGCAGAACACCGCCTCCCGGTCCCGGCCGACCGGCTGCCACACCACCGGCCGGAAGGGGTCGTCCGCCACGGCGGCCACGGGGCTGCCGGACGGCAGGAAGCCCGGCTGGACGAGGACGACCGTGCCCTCGATCGCCTCCGGGTCGCCGAACTGCTGCACCTGTCCCGGGCGCACCCACAGCACCGAGCCCTCCTCCAGCCAGTGGCCGGTGAAGTCGACGGTGTGGGCGGAGGCGCCGGAGCGGACGGCGACGATCTGGTGGAAGTCCAGCCGCTGCGGGCTGACCAGCAGGCCCTCCGGGGCGCGGGCGCGCAGCTCGGCCACCGGCATCACCTCGACGCCGGCGGGCGTGCCGGCCGGGGCCCGGTAGGCGAGATCGATGATGCCGCTGCCGTCCGATCCCGCCGCGTCGTGTCGCTTTTTCACCATGGTGAGACGCGAGCTTACCTGTTTATGGGTGGAAAACGCCTTTAGCGTGGTCGTAACGCACAAGACAGTGCGGTTTAACGCACAAGACGGTGCGGTCGAGAGAAATCCAGGGACGGACATGGCACGGCAGAAAGAAACCGCGCGGTACAAACTCACTTACGCCTTCGACGCCTACTGCGGCTGGTGCTACGGCTACGGCCCCACCATCCGGGAATTCGCGGAGGCGAATGCTGAGCGCATCGAACTTACGGTGCTCAGCGGCGGGCTGTTCACCGGCCCGCGGGCGCAGCCGGTGTCCGCCTATCCCTATATCCCCCGGGCGGACGCCCGGATCGGCGAGCTGACCGGCGCGGTCTTCGGCCAGGGATACGCCAGGGCGTTCGCCGACGGCACCGCCGTCCTCGATTCGGCCGCCGCCGCAACGGCCCTCGCCGCGCTGCGCGAGCAGGCACCCGAGCGGACACTGGAGTTCGCGGGTGCACTGCAGCGCGCCTGGTACGTGGACGGGCGGAGCCTGTCCGACCCGGAGATGGTGCGGGCGGTCGCCTCCGGGCTCGGCGGCGTGGACGCCGACGCGGCCGTCGCGGCCTTCGCCGATCCGGCCACGCGGCGCGCGGCGGAGGCGGAGTTCCGGGAGGTCCGGCGGCTGGGCGTCGACAGCTTCCCGACGCTGCTGCTGCACACGCCCGGCGGGCTGCGGCGGCTCGGCGGCCCGACGACCAGCGCGCGCGGGCTCACCCGCGCCCTCGACCAGCACTGATCACGCTACTGATCACCCCGCTTCAGCGGGCTTCGCACCATATTCCTGAGGAGAAGAACCCCCATGGCGAAGATCGCCCTCTTCGGCGCCAACGGCACCATCGGCAGCCGCGTCCTGCGCGAGGCCCTGGACCGCGGCCACCGGGTCACGGCCGTCGTCCGCGACCCCAAGAAGCTCACCGAGACGCACGAGAACCTGACGGTCGTCACCGGTGACGTCCTCGACCCCAAGTCCGTCGAGGCCGTCGCCGAGGGCCAGGACGTCGTGGTCAGCGCGGTCGGCGGCGGCGACGGCCCCGGCCACATCGCGACCATCGAGCCCGCCGCGAAGTCGCTGGTGGCCGGTGTGCGGGCGCTCGGCGAGCAGGCGCCGCGCCTGATCACGGTCGGCGGTGCGGGCTCGCTGCGCACGCCGGACGGCAAGCAGGTCTGGGACGCGGAGGGGCTCCCCGAGTTCCTGCTGCAGATCATGCACGCGCACGGCGACGCCCTCGACTACTACCGCACGGTCACCGACGTGCGCTGGACCAACCTCAGCCCCGCCGGCCTCATCGAGCCGGGCGAGCGCACCGGCACGTACCGCACCGCCCTGGACGACCTCGTCGTGGACGGCAACGGCAAGTCGCGGATCTCCGCCGAGGACTACGCGGTGGCCCTCGTCGACGAGATCGAGGAGGCCAACCACATCGGCGAGCGCTTCACGGTCGGCGACTGACGCCCGCCCGCCCGGCCCCGCGGACAGGGGCCGGGCTCCGGTGCGGGCTCCGGTGCGGGATCCGGGGCCGGGTTCCGGGAGCGGCTTCCCCGGGCGGGATCCGGGGCTGGATCCACGAAAATCCGTCCGGAGAGGCCCTGGTGAGGGGCCCGGTGGGTAGGCTCGGCTGCTATGGAGCATGAGGTGTTCGTCCCGTTTCCCGTCGAGGCCGTGCGCCGGGTCCTCGCGGACCCGGCACGAGTGGCCCGGTGCGTCCCCGGCCTGCAGCAGGACAGCGCCGACGCCTCGGGCGAGGCCGTCGCCGGGCGGCTGCGGCTGCGCATAGGCGGCTCGACCATCACCTACCGCGGCCGGCTGCGCCTGACCGAGCAGGAGGGGGCGTACGAACTCTCCGGCGAGGGCACCGAGGTGCGGGGCACCGGCACGGTGACGCTGTCGCTGCGCGGGCTGCTGACGGAGGCGCCCGGCGGCGCGCGGCTCACCTGCGCCGGGACGGTGGCCACCGGTGGCCGGCTGGCGGAGTTCGACGAGAAGACCACGGAGGCCACTGCCCGCCGCCTGCTGGACCGTTTCGCCGCCGCGCTGGTGGAGGAGCTGCGGGAGGACGCCGAGGAGGAGGCCGGGGACGGCCCCCGCCTGGAGGGCGGCAGCGTCTTCGACACCGCCGTCCCGCCCTCCTCCCTCGACCCGTCGGCCGACGACCTCGCGGACGATCTGGCCGACGACGACCTCGACGAGGACGATGTGGACGACGAGCCGCCCGCCGAGGCCGCGCACGCCCGCCGTACGATGATCGGCCGCAGCGCCGAGGAGGTCGACCACGCCCCGCCCCGCGGCCGCTACGCCCCCGTCCCGGCCCCCGAGGCCGGCTCGGCGACGGCGACCGCCCTGCGCTGGGCGGCCCCCGCCGCGGCCGTCGCGATCGCCTCGGCGGTCGTTGTGGGGCGCGTGCTGCGCCGCCGCCGGTAGCGGGGGTGATCCCCCGCCCCCGGCCCGGCCGGCGTCTGAGGTCAAAGGGTCCGGGGCCAAGGGGTCCGGGGCGCGGATCCGGTTGCGGGAAGGGGCGGGTGGGGGAGGAGAAACCCGCCCGGCGTGCACCCCGACGATCCATCAGTTCCACCCCATAGGCTCGGTGCGTGACCAACGACGCACGTGACGCACGTACAGAGGACGGCACTGTCCGTCTCAAGGCCGGCGCGGCCGAAGCCACTGTGGACCCGGCGCACGGCTGCCGGCTGACCAGCCTCCGCATCGGCGGGACCGAACTCCTGCGCCAGGGCGACAAGTACGGCTGCTTCCCCATGGTGCCCTGGTGCGGCCGCATCGAGCTCGGGCAGTTCCGCAACGGCGGCGAGCGGCACCAGATGCCCGTCAACCACCCGCCGCACGCCATTCACGGCACCGGCCGGGACACGGCGTGGCGCACGGTCCGGGTGGACGGCTCCTCCGCCGCGTTCACCTACGAGCTCGGCGACCCGTGGCCGTACCCCGGCCGCGTCACCCAGCTGGTCGAACTGGCCCCGGACGCCCTCACGCTCACCATGGGCGTGGAGGCGGCGAGCGACTCCTTCCCGGCGCAGGCCGGCTGGCACCCCTGGTTCCTGCGGAACCTCGGCACCGGCGAGGACGTACGGATCGGCTTCACGCCCGGCTGGCAGGAGGAGCGCGGCGACGACCACATCCCGACCGGCCGCCGCATCGACCCCCTGCCCGGCCCCTGGGACGACTGCTTCGGCATGCCCGACGGCGTCGATGTGACCCTGACCTGGCCCGGCGCCCTGGAGCTGAAGGTGGCCAGCCGCGCCGAGTGGGTCGTGATCTACGACGAGCAGGAAGCGGCCGTCTGCGTCGAGCCGCAGTCCGGCCCGCCCAACGGCCTGAACACCCTGCCCCGCCTCGTCACGCCGATCGACCCGCTGGAGATCTCCACGACGTGGACCTGGCGGACGCAGGCCTGACGGCACCCGCCGGCCCGGCGGACGGTGGCCTGACGGCGGCGCCGGCCCGGCGGGTGCTGGCCTAAGCTCATGGGCATGAGCACCCGTGACGCCCTGCTGCAGCAGATCAAGGACAAGGCCGTGGTCCACGGCAAGGTGACCCTCTCCTCCGGCAAGGAGGCCGACTACTACATCGACCTGCGCCGGATCACCCTGGACGCCGAGGCCGCGCCGCTGGTCGGCCAGGTCATGCTGGACGCCACGGCCGACCTGGACTTCGACGCCGTGGGCGGGCTCACCCTGGGCGCCGACCCGGTGGCCACGTCGATGCTGCACGCCGCCGCCGCGCGCGGCCGCAAGCTGGACGCCTTCGTCGTCCGCAAGGCGCAGAAGACCCACGGCATGCAGCGCCGCATCGAGGGCCCGGACATCAAGGGCCGCCGCGTCCTGGTCGTCGAGGACACCTCGACCACCGGCGGCTCCCCGCTGACCGCCGTCGAGGCGGCGCGCGAGGCCGGTGCCGAGGTCGTCGCGGTGGCGACGATCGTCGACCGCGGGGCCGCTTCCGCCATCGAGGGCGAGGGCCTGCGCTATGTCACGGGCTACTCCCTGGGAGACCTGGGCCTGTCCTGACCTGCGGTTTCTTCGCGGCGTCCGAGTCGGGGGCGTGGTTTCACGTGAAACCGCGCCCCCTGCGCATGCCCGAGCTCATATGAGCGTGGTGAGCCTCATGTGGAGTAATTCGGGGAGTCTGGGAGTATGGGGGCGACGATGACCGTCGCCCCCTAGGTCAGGGCCCCGAATCACGCCCGTACCCGCACATCACAAGGAGCGGACAGATGCCCATCGCAACCCCCGAGGTCTACAACGAGATGCTCGACCGGGCGAAGGCAGGCAAGTTCGCCTACCCGGCCATCAACGTCACCTCGACGCAGACCCTCCACGCCGCGCTGCGCGGCTTCGCCGAGGCGGAGAGCGACGGCATCATCCAGATCTCCACCGGCGGTGCGGAGTTCCTGGGCGGTCAGTACAGCAAGGACATGGTCTCGGGTGCGGTCGCGCTCGCCGAGTTCGCGCATGTCGTCGCCAAGAAGTACCCGGTGAACATCGCGCTGCACACCGACCACTGCCCCAAGGACAAGCTGGACGGCTACGTCCGCCCGCTGCTCGCGATCTCCCAGGAGCGCGTGGCCGCCGGTCAGAACCCGCTCTTCCAGTCCCACATGTGGGACGGCTCCGCCGAGAAGCTCGACGAGAACCTCGCCATCGCGAAGGAGCTCCTCGCCGAGGCCGTGAAGGCGAAGATCATCCTTGAGGTCGAGATCACCCCGACCGGCGGCGAGGAGGACGGCGTCTCCCACGAGATCAACGACGACCTCTACACCACCGTCTCGGACGTCGAGCGCACCGCCGAGGCGCTGGGCCTGGGCGAGAAGGGCCGCTACCTGCTGGCCGCCTCCTTCGGCAACGTCCACGGCGTCTACAAGCCGGGCAACGTCGTGCTCCGCCCCGAGCTCCTCCGCGACCTGCAGGACGGCATCGCCGCCAAGCACGGCAAGGCCGACCCGTTCGACTTCGTCTTCCACGGCGGCTCCGGCTCCACGGAGGAGGAGATCCGCACCGCGCTGGAGAACGGCGTCGTGAAGATGAACCTCGACACCGACACCCAGTACGCCTTCACCCGTCCGGTGGCGGCGCACATGTTCAGCAACTACGACGGCGTCCTGAAGGTCGACGGCGAGGTCGGCGACAAGAAGACCTACGACCCGCGCACCTGGGGCAAGCTGGCCGAGGCGAGCATGGCCGCGCGCGTCACCAAGGCGTGCGCGGACCTGCGCTCCACGGGCACGAAGCTGAAGTAGGCACGAAGCTGAAGTAGGGGCCGTACGGCTCAGGAAGGGGCCCGGTGCCGCGCGCGAGCGGCACCGGGCCCCTTCGCGTGGCCGCACGCGCCCGGCCGGGGGATGATCGCGCCATGAGCGACTCCGCACCGGAACCCGCGCCCGGGCCCGGCCCCGAGCCGCCCCCGCCGGCGCGGGCAGCGGGAACGGGGCGGGCGCCCGCCGGCAGCGGTCCCGCGGTGCGCATGGGCACCGCCACGGGGCGTGCGGTGCTGCTGACCGCCGTGCTGGGCTCGGGCATGGCGATGCTCGACAGCACCGTCGTCAACGTCGCCCTGCCGCACATCGGCCGGGACCTCAACGCCGACCTGGCGGTCCTGCAGTGGACCGTCAACGCGTACATGCTCACCCTCGCGGGCCTGATTCTGCTGGGCGGCGCGCTCGGCGACCGCTACGGCCGGCGGCGGGTCTTCGTGATCGGCGTGGTGTGGTTCGCGCTCGCCTCGCTGCTGTGCGGGATCGCCCCGAACGCCGGGGTGCTCATCGCCGCCCGCGCCCTCCAGGGCATCGGCGGGGCCCTGCTCACGCCCGGCTCGCTCGCCCTCATCCAGGCCGTCTTCCGCGAGGAGGACCGGGCCGCCGCCGTCGGCGCCTGGTCCGGCCTGGGCGGGGTGGCCACGGCGATCGGGCCGTTCGTGGGCGGCTGGCTGGTGGACGGCCCCGGCTGGCGCTGGGTGTTCCTCATCAACCTGCCGCTGGCGGCGGTGTGCGTCCCGGTGGCCCTGAAGTACGTACCGGAGACGCGCGACCCCGGCGCGGGCGGGCGGTTCGACGTCCTCGGCGCGACCCTCGGCGCGCTCGCCCTGGGCGCCGTGACGTACGCCCTGATCGCCGCCCCCGACAAGGGCGTCTCGCCGTGGGTGATCGGCCCCGCCGTCGCGGGCGTCCTGCTGGGCATCGCCTTCTGCCGGGTGGAGGCCCGCAGACCCGACCCGATGCTGCCGCTGGGGATCTTCTCCAACCGCCTGTTCTCGTCGATCAACGCGGTGACGGTGTGCGTCTACGCGGCCTTCAGCGGCTTCTTCTTCCTCTCGGTGCTGCAACTGCAGGTCGTGGTGGGCTGGTCGGCGCTCGTGGCCGGCACGGCCCTGCTGCCCACGACGGTGCTGATGCTGCTGCTGTCGGCCCGCTCCGGGGAACTCGCCCAGCGGATCGGCCCGCGCCTGCCCCTCACGATCGGGCCGCTGCTGTGCGCCGCGGGCATGCTGCTGATGGTCCGCGTCGACCGCGGCGCCTCGTACTGGGCGGACGTCCTGCCCGCGCTCGTCGTCCTGGGAATGGGCATGACGGCCCTCGTCGCCCCGCTCACCGCGACCGTCCTCGCCTCCGTGGACGTGGCCCGCGCCGGCCTGGCCAGCGGCATCAACAACGCGGCCGCCCGCGCCGCCGGCCTGATCGCGGTGGCCGCGCTGCCGCTGCTGGTCGGCATGGGCCCGGACGCTTACCGCGACCCCGCGGCGTTCTCGCGGGCCTTCAGCAGCGCGATGTACTGGTGCGCGGGCTCCCTGGTGCTGGGCGCGCTCCTGGCCTGGTTCACGGTCGGGGTGACGTGCCTGCGCGCCCGCAAGCCCACGGGCGAGGAGCCCAGCCACCCGGAGACCACGTACCACTGCGGGATGGCGTCCCCGCCGCTGGACCCGGGCGACGCCTGAGGCCCTCGCGCGCCGGTCACCCGCCCTGCCCGGAATCGCCGGGTCCGCCCTGCCCGCAATCGGTGACGGGCGGTTCCGGCACCTGCCCAGGCAGCAGGGCGACAAGGCAAACTGGAGCTCATGTCCATTCACGAGAACCTGCTCGGGGGCCCGCCCCCGACCCACCTGCCCGACGACCCGGAGCCGCGTGAGCTGCTCGCCTCCGGAGCAGCCCCCTCCGAGGTCGCCGCGAAGTACCCCGCTTCGTCGCTCGCCTGGGCCCAGCTCGCCGACGAGGCGTTCGAGGGCGGCCGGGTCGTCGAGTCCTACGCCTACGCCCGCACCGGCTACCACCGCGGCCTCGACGCGCTGCGCCGCAGCGGCTGGAAGGGCCACGGCCCGGTGCCCTTCGAGCACGAGCCGAACCGGGGCTTCCTGCGCGCCCTGCACGCCCTCGCGCGCGCCGCGCAGGCCATCGGCGAGCAGGAGGAGTACGAGCGCTGCTCCACCTTCCTGCGCGACAGCTCGCCCACGGCGGCCGACACCCTGGGCTGAGCCGGACCGAGCTGAACGACCGACCGGAGCGCCCCGCCTCGTGCGGGGCGCTCCGGCCGGTCTGTGGTCCTGCTGCGGGATGCCTCAGACGGGGCTGATCCCGGCTTGAGCCTTGATGGTGTCCACGGCTTCACTGGTGAGAAGACGAAGCGGCACGACGGTCCACCGGTCGCCCTTGCGCATGATCACGGCTTTACCGTCCTTGGTGCGCCCGATATGGACGAATCCATGGTCGCGCCGGAGATCTCTGACCAAGTGCTCGCCGTGGATCATGCGCTACTTCCCTTCGCGCTCCTCATCGTCGGCCATGCTGCTGTAGACGTTACCGTTCTGAGAGACCCGCGTATCGGGGTCGGTGACCTGGTCCTGGTTCTCGTTCGGGTCCCACTCGTCGTCCTTCTTCCCCATGTTCACGCGCTCCTTCGATCTTGTGGTGCCACCGCGCTTGGTGCTTGTCCCGCACTGCGTTGTACTCGGTCGCGGCTTGCGCGTCGCCGCGTCTCTCGGCGCCCCTGATGACACGGGCCAGGAGGCGGCACACCGGGCACTCCTCCGGCGTCGGGCAGAGAGGCGGGCCGCTTGAGTGCGGCACAGCAACCGTCATTTTGTTCGATCCTCCGCGTGTCCCGCCCCGAACGGGTGGGCATCAACTGTGAGCCCCAGAATCCACCGCCGTGGTGCCGCGGAGAAGACTATTTTGGATGCCAAACGCCTTTGGAATGCGGGGGGTTGGATGCATGGGTGAGAGGTACGAGTCACCAGTTGTGACCTTCGGCGAGGAGATCAAACACGCGCGCGAATCGCGGGGATGGTCCCAGGCGAAGCTGGCGGGAGAGCTGCACTTCCAGCAGCCCTATGTCAGTAAGGTCGAGACGGGGCGGCAGATCGCGTCCGCGCAGTTCGCTGAGCAGTGTGACGTGGTGTTCGG
The DNA here is from genome assembly GCF_000719265.1 of Streptomyces roseoverticillatus. Classification (GTDB taxonomy): domain Bacteria; phylum Actinomycetota; class Actinomycetes; order Streptomycetales; family Streptomycetaceae; genus Streptomyces; species Streptomyces roseoverticillatus. Next base: position 340,035 of record NZ_JOFL01000011.1, read on the forward strand.
CACGCCCGGGATCTACGCGCGGATGCGGCGCAGGGCGGCCGACTGGGGCAATCCCGTCTGGTTCATCCCCTATCTGGAACTTGAGCGTGAGGCCGAGGCGATCTGCGGCTACTCAACCCTCTTCGTCATGGGCCTACTGCAGACGCCGGAGTATGCCGAAGCTGTTTATCGTGCCGCGCATCCGGAGGAGAGCGCAGTGCAAATCGCGCAGCGCGTAGAGGGCCGAATGCGGCGCAAGGAGCTGTTCGCCGACTCCAATCCACCGTCATTGTGGGTGATCCTGCACGAGGCGGTCCTGTGGTCCGGCGTGGGTGGGCCGGATGTCATGCGGGGACAGCTGGCGCATCTCGTAGTAGCAGCAGAGTCCCCGCACATCGACCTGCAAGTGTTCCCGGCCGGTGCGGGCACTCCCCCTCGCGGGACACCGTTTATCGTGCTGACGCGACGGGACGGGAGTGAAGTCCTGTACACGGATAACTACACGTGGGGGCAGGTGGAGGACTCCGCGGAAGTGGTCACCAAATGGCGGGCAGCGTACGAGCATCTGCGCGCCGACGCCCTCCCGCGCGATGACTCCGTCTCCCTCATCCGCCATGCGATGGAGGCGTATACCCATGAGAATCAGCGACATCCGCAACGCGATATGGGCGAAGTCCAGTTACAGCGAAGGCGAAGGGGAGTGCGTCGAATGGGCCCCCGTCCTCGCCTCGTCCGGCCTCGTTCCCGTCCGGGACAGCAAGAACCCTGACGGCCCGGTCATAGCCGTCTCGGCCGCAGCGTGGTCCACGTTCATAACGACCCTTGCCGTCAGCACCCATCGGCCCGGATGATCGCCGCAGTGGCCCGGCGAACCCGGGAGCGACGGCAGGGGAGACGAGATGACTTCCGACCCACAGGACACCGCACCCAACCTGCACTTCACCGGCACCACCCCGTACGAGGACTATGTGCGGGCGTCCCTGCTCAGCAGCCTTCAGGAGCCGCTCTCCGAGGATCCCGGGGAGATGTCCTTCCTCGTCACCACGCAGGTGATGGAGCTCTGGTTCAGAGTCATCGTGCACGAATGGGAGACCGCCGCGCGCGCCCTGCGCGAGGACGACCTGCCGGTGGCGATGGCCGCCCTGAAGCGCTCCACGTACGAGTTGCAGTCCCTCAACGCCAGTTGGGAGCCGCTGGCGCACCTCACCCCGGCCCAGTTCAACGCCTTCCGCTCCGCCCTGGGGGACGCGTCCGGCTTCCAGTCGGCCATGCACCGGCGGCTGGAGTTCCTCCTCGGCGACAAGTCCGCGGCCATGCTCGTGCCGCACCAGGGCGCGCCGCAGATCCACGCCGAGCTGGAGAAGGCGCTGTACGCACCCAGCCTGTACGACGAGGTGCTGCGCCATCTCGCGCGCCGCGGCCATGCGATACCCGCGGCCGTCCTCGACCGCGATGTCTCCGAGCGGTACGCCGCCGACCCGGCGGTCGAGGCGGTCTGGGAGCGGATATACGCCGGGGACCAGGGCAGTGAGGAGTGCCGCCTGGGGGAGGCGCTGACGGAGGTCGCGGAGCTCGTCTGGCGCTGGCGCAACGACCACTTGGTGGCCACGCGCCGGGCCATGGGCGCGAAGGTGGGCACCGGCGGCTCGCCGGGGGTCGCCTGGCTGGAGAAGCGGGCCACGAAGAACGTGTTCCCCGAACTGTGGACGGCGCGCAGCCGTGTCTGAGGCGGTCCTGGTCAAGGAAGCCGCCGCTCTCGACGCCGCCGACGGACTGGCTGCCAAGCGCGCCGAGTTCGACCTTGACGACGACATCGTCTACCTCGACGGGAACTCCCTGGGCGCCCCGCCGCGCGGCGTCGCCGGCCGCCTCGCCGACGTGGTCGGCCGCGAGTGGGGGCGCCTGGGCATCCGCTCCTGGGAGGAGTCCGGCTGGTGGACGGCCCCGGAGCGCGTCGGCGACCGCCTCGGCCGGCTGGTCGGCGCCGCCCCGGGGCAGGTCGTCGCCGGCGACTCCACGAGCGTCAACGTCTTCAAGGCCGTGGTGGCGGCGATCCGCCTGGCGGACACGGCATCGCGGGACGAAGTGCTCGTGGACGCCGCCACCTTCCCCACTGACGGCTACATCGCCCGCTCCGCCGCCCGCATGACCGGCTGCCGGATCCGCGCCGTCGCCGCGGCGGACATGGCCCGCGAGGCCGGTCCCCGCACGGCCGTCGCCCTCGTCAACCACGTCGACTACCGCACGGGCCGCCTCCACGACCTGCTCGGCACCACGGCCGCCCTCCGTGCCGCCGGCGCGCGCACCGTGTGGGACCTGTGCCACAGCGCGGGCGCCCTGCCCGTCCGGCTCGACGCCGACGGGGCGGACTTCGCGGTCGGCTGCACGTACAAGTACCTGAACGGCGGCCCCGGCGCGCCCGCCTTCCTCTACGTGCGCCGCGCCCTGCAGGACCGCTTCGACTCACCGCTCCCCGGCTGGAACTCCCACGCCGATCCCTTTTCCATGGACCCCGCCTACGCCCCCGCCGGCGGCGCGGTCCGCGGCCGCGTCGGCACCCCGGAGATCCTCTCCCTCCTCGCCCTCGACGCCGCGCTCGGCGTCTGGGACGGCGTGGACCTCGCGGCCGTCCGCGCCAAGAGCCTCGCCCTCACGGACTTCTTCCTGCGCTGCGCCGCCGCGTACGTGCCGGAGGGCCGCGTCGCGTCCGTGACGCCGGAGGCGCACGGCGAGCGGGGCAGCCAGGTGTCGCTGCGGTACGGGCCCGGAGCCGGTGAGGTCATGGCGGAGCTCATCCGCCGCGGTGTCGTCGGCGACTTCCGGCGCCCGGACATCCTCCGGTTCGGCTTCACGCCGCTCTACACGCGCTTCGCGGATGCGGAACGGGCCGCGCGCGTGCTCGGCGAGGCCATCGGAGCGATGGAAGAGGCCCGGCGGTGACGGCCGAGGAGGACGCCCTGTTCGGCCTGCCCTACGCGCCGCCCGACGCGACCGTGCCCTACGGCCCGCACCCCAGCCAGGTCGTCGACCTCCACCTCCCGGCCGGGCCGCCGGCCGGGATACGGGTGACGTTGCTGCACGGCGGGTTCTGGCGCGAGGCGTACGACCGCCGCCACCTCGCGCCCCTCGCGGCGGCACTGGCCGCGCAGGGTGTGGAGGTGACCCTCGCGGAGTACCGCCGCGTCGGGCCGGGCGGCGGCGGAGGCTGGCCGCAGACGTACGAGGACATCGTCCGCGCCGCGGCGATCCGCAGCGGCAGCGGCCCGGCCCGGCACGTGCTGGTGGGCCACTCCGCGGGCGGGCACCTCGCGCTGTGCGCGGCGAGCGAGGCCGCCGGCGTGGACGCCGTGATCGCCGTGGCTCCTGTGGCCGACCTCGCCCGGGCGCGGGAGCTGGGGCTGAGCGGAGGAGCTGTGGAGGAGTTCCTGGGCGGTGGGCACCACCCGGAGGCGGACCCGGTCCTGCGCCCGCCCGCCGGTGTCCGCGTGACCGTCCTCCATGGCGACGCGGACCCGGACGTCCCCCTGGAGCTGTCCCGGTCCTACGCGGCGGCCGCGGGGAGCAACGTGACGCTGCGGGTCCTCCCGGGCACCGGCCACTACGCCGCGATCACGCCGGGCACGGCGGCGTACGAGGCCCTGCTGGCCGCGCTGGGACGCCCCTCGGCCTCCCCCTGTCCGTCTTAAGGAGGACCCCCGGAGATCCCCATTCATGGGGACGCCCTACGAAATCCGGTTGCCTACGGTTGATGGTGTGACCGACACCCATGACACCCACCCGGGCAACGAGCTGCGCATGGCGAAGACTGCCCTCCACAGGCTGCGCGAGGACCTCTTCACCGACGCCTTCGCGTTCCGCCCGCTGCCGCCGCTCCCCACCGAGCGCGGGTGGGTGCGCCGGCTGCCGGTGCGCGCCCGGCGGTACGCACGCTGGTTCCCGCACGGCGCCCTCACCCTCTTCGCGTGCTTCGTCACGCTCGCGACCGCCGAGCGCATAGGCGGCGTGTCCGGGCTCGGCTACGCGGGGCTGTTCGTCGGCGCACCGCTGATCATGACGATGCTCCGGCCGGTCGGCGCCTGGTGGCTCTCCCTGGGAGGGATGCTGTTCTCGGGCGTCTTCCTCAGCGGTTACGGCATGGGCGACTCGTCGGTCAACTTCGTCACGTACCTGATGGTCGTGCTGTTCGTGGCCCTGCGGACGCGGCCCCGCGTCGCGGTCGAGATGCTGGTGCTCACCGCCGCGTCCGGCATCTTCCTGACGTTCTTCCTCCAGGCCTTCCGCCCGTACGGCGGCTACCCGGGCTCCGACCTCTTCGAGATGTTCGCCCTGTTCACGGTCGTGATGATCGCCGTGCTCTCCGTGCGCGGGCTGCGCGAGACCAAGCAGCAGGTCGCCGTGCAGACGGCCGTCACCGAGGTCGAGCGCTCCCGCCGCACCGTGCTGGAGGAGCGCACCACCATCGCCCGGGAGCTGCACGACGTCGTCGCGCACCACATGTCGGTCGTCGCCATCCAGGCGGAGGCCGCCCCGTACCGCGTCCAGGACACCCCGCCCGAGCTCGCGGCCGCGTTCCAGACGATCCGGGAGAACGCCGTGGCGGCGCTCACGGAGCTGCGCAGAATCCTCGGCGTCGTACGGTCGGAGAACCCCGACGCGTTCGCCGACCCGGAGGCCCCGCAGCCCACCCTGGAGGCCCTTCCCGCGCTGCTCGGCAACATCCGCTCGGCCGGGCTGGCCGTCGAGCACGTGACGACGGGCGCCGTGCGGCCGCTGCCGCAGGGCGTGGAGCTGTCGGCGTACCGGATCGTCCAGGAGGCGCTCAGCAACGTCCTGCGGCACGCCCCGGGCGCCGAGGCCCGCGTCGAGGTGAGCTACGTCCTGGGCGGCCTCGGCCTGCGCGTGGTCAACGGCGCGCCGAACCGGCTGGCGAAGCCCTCGCCCGGCGCCGGCCACGGCGTCCTCGGCATGCGCGAGCGCGTGGCGATGCTCGGCGGCGCGATGACGGCCGAGGCGACGGCGGACGGCGGCTACGAGGTCGCCGCGTTCCTCCCCGTGGAGCCGGGCGAGGCCGCCGCATGACCATTCGCGTGATGATCGTTGACGATCAGATGATGGTCCGCGAGGGCTTCTCGGTCCTGCTGAACGCCATGCCCGACATCGAGGTCGTGGGCGAGGCGGTCGACGGCAGGGAGGCTGTGGAAAAGGTCGCCACCCTGCGCCCCGACGTCGTCCTGATGGACATCCGGATGCCCGTCCTCAACGGCCTGGAGGCCACCCGGGAGATCGTCGCCGCCGACGCGGACGCGAAGGTGCTGGTCCTGACGACCTTCGACCTGGACGAGTACGTCTACCAGGCGCTGCGGGCCGGAGCGAGCGGCTTCCTGCTCAAGGACGCCTCGGCGCGGCAGCTCGCGGACGGCGTGCGCGTGGTCGCCGCCGGCGAGGCGCTGCTGGCGCCGACGGTCACCAAGCGCCTCATCCAGGAGTTCTCCCGGCTGGGCGCGCCCAAGCCGCCCACGCAGGAGCGCGTGGGCGAGCTGACCGAGCGGGAGACGGAGGTGCTGGTGCTGGTCGCGCAGGGCCGCTCCAACTCGGAGATCGCCGCGCACCTCGTGGTCGCCGAGTCCACGGTCAAGACGCACGTCAGCCGCATCCTGGTGAAGCTCGGCCTGCGCGACCGGACGCAGGCGGCGGTCTTCGCGTACGAGGCGGGCTTGGTGACCCCGGGCGGCTGAGGGGCGGGGCGCCTTGCGACGGGCACGCGCCTAGGCCGCCCCGACGGCGCGGGCCCGGCGGAATGACCGCCCACCGGGTCCTGCGGCCGTCCGCCGCCCGGCTCACCGCCGCAGCAAGGAAACCCGCTCAGCTCACCACCGCAGCGGAAGAAAAAGCCCCGCCGCAACGGCGAATCACCCCGACGGCGCGGGCCCGGTGGAATGACCGCCCACCGCGGCCTGCGCGGTCCGCCGCCCGAGCCGCGCTGTCGTCGGCCGGCGCGCCGCCGCGGCAAGGAAAACCCGCCGCAACGGCGGATCACCCCCGCGGCGCGGGTCCGGCGGAATGACCGGCCGCCATGGCCCGTACGTCCGAATGACCCGCGGGGCACGCCCCGCACGTCCGCATGACCCGCCGGACGGCTACACCCGCGGCAGCGTGAGCCGCCATCCCCCCGGCGCCGCCGTCCACGTACGCCGCCGCACCGGCCCCGCCAGCACGTTGTCCGCGCGGTAGCGGAACGCGGGACCGGAGACGGTGACGCGGCGGGCGCGGGAGCGCAGGGGGACGTCGGCGTCGTGGGTGTGGACAGCGAGCTCCGCGAGGCCGCCGTCCGCGGCGGTCAGGGAGACGCGGGTGACCGGCCGGTCGAGGTCGGTGACCAGCTCCCCGTCGGCCTCGATCCGCAGCCGGGTGCAGCCGGGCACGGGAACGCGGCCCGCGGCCGCGGGACCGGTCAGCAGGGTGAGCGCGGAGCGGGCCGTGCGCGCGGCCGGGGACCACCACGGCTGGTGACCTTCGCCACTTCCGCCGGGCACGCCTTCCGCGGTCGCGCAACCCGGGCCGGAGCCCGCGCCCGCGGGATCCGCGTCCTCCGCGCCGCCCTCACTCGCCTCCGCAGACCCGTTCGGCCCAGCCGGCACCGGCGACCCCGCAGACGCGTCCGGCCCGTCCCCGCCGCCCGGGATCCACACCCCGCCGAGGACCACGCCGCCGCTGTCGTCCACAAGCAGGTCCAGAGGGCGCTCCAGGCCGTCCAGGACGGCCCGGGCGGCCGCGACGGGCCCCAGGGGCACCCCCAGCGTCCGGGCCAGGGAGACGGCCGGCAGAGGCCCCACGGGCACGACGGACACTGGCACGTCCGCCAGCTCGCGGCGGCGGTGCAGGACAGTCACCACGTGCAGCAGGGCGCGGTCGTCGCCGATGACCACCGGCCGTCGCCGGCCGCGCCGGGCCAGGGCGCGCTCGACCTCCTCGGGCCCTTCCGGCAGACAGATCTTGGTCGCTGCGCCGCCGCGGAGCACGTCCCTCGCGATCCGTACGGACTCGCCGTCCACGCGGCGGGCGACCGGGTCGATGACCACGAGCAGAGCCTGCTCGCTGGGGTCTGGAGCCGACACCTCGGTCCTTCCTCAGGTGCTGTTTTTCCCGGGGCACGACCCCCGGACCCCCGGTCGCGACCCGGGGCCCTGGGTCTTTCTGTTCGTCCCCCGAGCGAAATATTCGGTAATCTCTCGGTGCAAGAGCCCCTGTCGCTGTTGCGCCAGGGGCTTCGTCTATCCGGGGCACCGGTTCGACGGCTCTAGCGGTGGTGTACGCCCTGAGCAAGCGGGGTGACACCACCACGCACGTTGGACATGCCCCGCCCGGAAGGGGTGTACGCCTGTGCCCGCACTTGTGCTGCTCGGTGCTCAGTGGGGTGACGAGGGCAAGGGAAAGGCCACCGATCTCCTCGGTGGATCTGTGGACTATGTGGTGCGCTACCAAGGTGGCAACAACGCCGGCCACACGGTGGTCGTCGGCGACCAGAAATACGCGCTGCACCTCCTCCCTTCCGGGATCCTCTCGCCGGGGTGTACCCCGGTCATCGGCAACGGTGTGGTCGTCGACCCGGCGGTCCTGCTCTCCGAGCTGAGCGGGCTGAACGAGCGCGGCGTCGACACGTCCAAGCTGCTGCTCAGCGGTAACGCTCACCTGATCACGCCGTACCACACGACGGTCGACAAGGTGACGGAACGCTTCCTCGGCAAGCGGAAGATCGGCACCACCGGCCGCGGCATCGGCCCGACCTACGCGGACAAGATCAACCGCGTGGGCATCCGCGTCCAGGACCTCTACGACGAGTCGATCCTGACGCAGAAGGTCGAGGCTGCCCTCGACTTCAAGAACCAGATCCTGGCGAAGCTCTACAACCGCCGCGCGATCGACGTCGCCCAGATCGTCGACGAGATGCTGGGCTACGCCGAGCAGATCAAGCCGTTCGTCGCGGACACCACGCTGATCCTGAACAACGCCATCGACGAGGGCAAGGTCGTCCTCTTCGAGGGCGGCCAGGGCACGCTGCTCGACGTCGACCACGGCACGTACCCCTTCGTCACCTCCTCGAACCCGACCGCGGGCGGCGCCTGCACGGGTACGGGCGTGGGCCCGACGAAGATCAACCGCGTGATCGGCATCCTCAAGGCCTACACCACGCGCGTCGGCGCCGGTCCGTTCCCGACCGAGCTGTTCGACAAGGACGGCGAGGCGCTGCGCACCATCGGCGGCGAGCGCGGTGTGACCACCGGCCGTGACCGCCGCTGCGGCTGGTTCGACGCGGTCATCGCCCGCTACGCCACCCGCGTCAACGGCCTGACGGACTTCTTCCTCACCAAGCTCGACGTGCTCACCGGCTGGGAGCAGATCCCGGTCTGCGTCGCGTACGAGATCGACGGCAAGCGGGTCGAGGAGCTGCCCTACAGCCAGAGCGACTTCCACCACGCGAAGCCGGTCTACGAGATGCTGCCGGGCTGGAGCGAGGACATCTCCAAGGCGAAGACCTTCTCGGACCTGCCGAAGAACGCGCAGGCGTACGTGAAGGCGCTGGAGGAGATGTCGGGCGCGCCGATCTCCGCGATCGGCGTGGGCCCGGGCCGCGACGAGACGATCGAGATCAACTCGTTCCTTTCGTAGGCACCCTGTACGGACGCGCGGCGCCCCGGTGGCTTTCGGCCACCGGGGCGCCGTCGCGTTCAGGCGATCTTCGGGTATCAGCCGGTTTTCCGGTAGACCAGCGAGGCGTCTTTCGTGCCGGAGTCGACAAAGTCGCGCCGCATCCGTCCGTCCGGCAGCAGGACGAGGTCCGAGGCGGAGCCGGGCTGGCAGGCCGAGGCGGGGTTCGCGTGGGTGACCCGGGACGGGCCGAGGTGCAGCGGGGAGCCGGCGGTGCCGCCGCCGCTCGCCGTGGTCTGCCACTGGCAGGTGTACGGGGTGCCGTCGTCGAGGACGCCGCTCCCGTCGATCGTGACGGCGGCGTTCGTGCCCCGGGCGATGGTGATGGCCCGGTTGTTGGCGCGGGCGCCGCCGCCGAAGCCGGACTGCCAGGTGCCGGCGAACGCCTGGGGCCCGGTGGTGTCACCGTCCGCGCCGGTGCTCGGGCTCGTGGCGGGCGCGGGTGAGGACCCCGTGGCCGGGGCGGAGGACGGGCCCGTCGTGCCGGGGGAGGCGGCCTGCGAGGAGGAGCCGGCCGACCCGGAAGCGTGGTCCTTCGCGCCGTTCTGCTTGAGCAGGAAGACCGTTCCTCCTCCTGCGATCAGCCCGGCGGCCACCACGGCGGCGAGGATGACCGGCGTCCGCGAACGGCGCGGCGCGGGAGGCCCGTAGGGCACGTAACCGGTGACGTACGTGCTGCCCGAGTCGTGCGGGCCGGGGGCGTGGCCGTAGGGGCCCTGCTGCGGATATCCGTAAGGGGCCGGGGCGGGCGCGGGCGGCGGCAGGGGCTGCGACGCGTGCGGCGCAGGGGGCGGCGTGCTTCCCGCGGTGACGGTCGGCGGATCCTGCCGCACGGGCGGCTGCGGCTGCGCCGGAGACAGGGGCGCCGCCGGGGATATCGCCGTCGGCGCGTGCCCGTCACCCGCCGGAGCGGGGTCCCGGACGGGCTCCTCCACGTCCAGCAACTGGACGGCGTGCCGCCCGAGCTGGGCGACGAGGCCGGCCGGCAGCCAGGGCTCCGCGGAGCGCAGCTCGCCGATCACCTCCTCGACGCCGGTGACCTCCAGGACCTGCGCGGGCGTCGGCCGCTCCTGCGGGTCCTTGGCGAGGAACGACGTGATGAGCGGGCGCAGTCCGGCCGGCACCCCGGTCAGGTCCGGCTGCTCCTCCGCGATCCGGTACATGAGGGCGTGCACGCCGCTGTCCGCCGTGCCGAACGGCATCCGGCCGGTGGCCGCGTAGGCCAGCACCGAGCCGAGGCAGAAGACGTCGCTGGCGGGCGTGACCGCGCCGCCGCGCACCTGCTCGGGCGACATGAAGCCGGGGGAGCCGACGGCCGCGCCGGTACGGGTGAGGCCGTCGCCGTCGGCGACGGTCTCCAGGGCGCGGGCGATGCCGAAGTCGATGACGCGCGGGCCGTCGAGGGTGACGAGCACGTTGGACGGCTTGAGGTCGCGGTGGACGATGCCCGCGGCGTGGACGGCCTGCAGGGCGCGCGCGAGACCGGCGCCGAGGATGCGCACGGACCGCTCGGGCAGCGGCCCGAAGTCCCGGTCCACGACCTGCCGCAGGGACGGCCCGGCGATGTAGCCGGTGGCGACCCAGGGGACTTCGGCCTCGGTGTCCGCGTCGAGGACGGGCGCGGTCCACTCGCCGCCGACCTGGCGGGCGCTGCGCACCTCCTGGCGGAAGCGCCGCCGGAACTCCTCCTGGCCGGCCAGCTCGCGGTGGACGAGCTTGACGGCCACCGTGCGTCCCCGGTCGGAGCGGGCCAGATAGACGCGGCCCATGCCGCCCGATCCGAGCCGCCCGAGCAGCCGGTACGCGCCGAGTGTGCGTGGATCGTCCGGCCTCAGACTGTCCATGGGTCAGGTCCTCCGTGTCCCCCGTGTTTTCCTTGCGGAGAATAGCGGGAGTACAAAGAACCGGGACCCCGCACTCGGAAAGTACGTGGCCCCGGTCCGGACCGCCGGCGGCCCCGGCGCGGGCCGGGGAGCGGGGTCAGGCGGGAATGATGTTCTCCGCCTGGGGGCCCTTCTGGCCCTGGGTGACGTCGAAGGTGACCTTCTGGCCCTCCTGCAGTTCCCGGAACCCCTGGGTAGCGATGTTGGAGTAGTGGGCGAAGACGTCAGCGCCGCCGCCGTCCTGGGCGATGAAGCCGAATCCCTTTTCGGAGTTGAACCACTTCACGATGCCGGTAGCCAAGATGATCTCCTCGATGGCGGCGGTGCCGGAATTCCGGGCACCTAAAAAGCGCAGTAGCCAAACACAGCAGCGCCTGAAGGTCGCAGACCTTCAGGCGCGCATATGACGGGTCCATAACTGCAACGGAAAATGACCGTAGCACGCGGCTCGTCCCGTTCGCGGAATTTGCGAACTCTCCGGTTGACGCGGCGTGCCGCGCGGCCCGGCAGTGTGTCGCCGGGGGCGGCAAGAGCCGTACACAGTGCCGGTGTCGGGCCGCTCCGGGCCTGCCTACGCTGGCCGTTGCCCGTCCCAGAGCCCGCCCGAGCACCAGGGAGCCGACCGTGAGCACCCCGCACCCCGCCGCCGACCCCGCTGCAGGCGCCGCCGTCAAGGCCGCCGACCGAGCGCACGTCTTCCACTCCTGGTCCGCGCAGGGCCTCATCGACCCGCTGGCCGTCGCGGGCGCCGAGGGCTCCTGGTTCTGGGACTACGACGGCAACCGCTACCTCGACTTCTCCTCCCAGCTCGTCAACACCAACATCGGCCACCAACACCCCAAGGTGGTCGCCGCGATCCAGGAGCAGGCTGCGCGGCTGTGCACGATCGCGCCGGGCTTCGCGGTGGACGTGCGGTCCGAGGCCGCGCGGCTGATCGCCGAGCGCACCCCCGGCGACCTCGACAAGATCTTCTTCACCAACGGCGGTGCGGAGGCGGTCGAGAACGCCGTACGGATGGCCCGCCTGCACACGGGCCGGCCCAAGGTCCTGAGCGCCTACCGCTCGTACCACGGCGCGACCGCCGCGGCCATCAACCTCACCGGCGACCCGCGCCGCTGGCCCTCCGACACCGCCTCGGCGGGCGTGGTGCACTTCTGGGCGCCCTTCCTCTACCGCTCGCCGTTCCACTCGGACAGCGAGCAGCAGGAGTGCGAGCGGGCGCTTTCGCACCTGGAGGACACGATCGCCTTCGAGGGCCCGGCCACGATCGCCGCGATCGTCCTGGAGACAGTCCCCGGCACGGCCGGGATCATGGTCCCGCCGCCCGGCTACCTCCCCGGCGTGCGGGAGATCTGCGACCGCTACGGGATCGTGTTCGTCCTCGACGAGGTCATGGCGGGCTTCGGCCGCACGGGCCGCTGGTTCGCCGCCGACCACTTCGGCGTCGTCCCCGACCTGCTGACCTTCGCCAAGGGCGTCAACTCCGGCTACGTGCCGCTCGGCGGCGTCGCGATCTCAGCGGAGATCGCCGCCACCTTCGACGAGCGCCCCTACCCCGGCGGGCTCACCTACTCCGGGCACCCCCTGGCCTGCGCCTCCGCCGTGGCGACGATCAACGCCATGGCCGAGGAGGGCATCGTGGAGAACGCCGCCCGGATCGGCGAGCAGGTCCTCGGCCCCGGCCTGCGCGAGCTCGCCGAGCGGCACCCGAGCATCGGCGAGGTGCGCGGCCTGGGCGCCTTCTGGGCCCTGGAACTGGTCCGGGACCGGGCCACGCGCGAGCCGCTGGTGCCGTACGCGGCGGCGGGCGAGGCGATGACGGCGTTCACCGCCGCCTGCAAGAAGAACGGCCTGTGGCCGTTCGTGAACATGAACCGCACCCACGTGGTGCCGCCGTGCACGATCACCGAGGAAGAGGCCAAGGAGGGCCTGGTGATCCTCGACGCGGCCTTGGCGGTGGCCGACGCGTACACCGTGTGACGCCACGCACTCCCTCCCGCCGCGGCTGGGGGTACCTCCCAGCGGTAGCTGGGGGAGCAACCCCCGCAAAGGTGACCGGCGGCGCTGAACCACCCGAGCCCACTCGTAAGGGCGCAACCCCGCATGGGGTACCGTGCCCCGTTCCTGTGCGCACGGCCATATTGCCCAAGACGGCCCTCGCATATCGTTTGCGAGGGCCGCCCGCAGAATGGCGCGCGGCTGGGGAAGGGGAGACGGAGACAGATGCCGGGCAGCGAGGCTGTCAGACGCACGACGCTGCGCGAGCAGATCGCCGATGCCTTGCGTGACGAGGTCATAGCGGGGCGGCTCCCCGCGGGCCGCCAGTTCACGGTCAAGGAGATCGCCGAGCAGTACGGCGTCTCGGCCACACCCGTGCGCGAGGCGCTGCTCGACCTGTGCGCGCAAGGGCTGCTCGACGCGGAGATGCACAAGGGCTACCGCGTGCGCGAATTCACGTACGCCGATTTCCGGGACATGGTCGAGGCCCGTTCGCTGATCGTCGAGGGCATCTTCCGCCGTTCCCCGGACCGCGCGCTGGGCAGCGTCACCCCGGCCGCGCTGGCCTCCGTGCGGCGCCGGGCCGAGGAGGCCGCGCGGGCCGCCGCCGCGGGCGATCTGGACATCCTCATCGGCTACGACCTCCGCTTCTGGCGCGAGCTCGCGGCAATCGTCGGCAACCCGTACATATCCGACTTCCTCAATACGGTCCGTGTGCAGGGCTGGGTCTTCACGGTCCCGCTGCTGCGCCGCATGCCCACCCTCCGGGGCCGCCTGTGGAGCGGCCACAGCGCACTCGTCGAGGCCGTGGCCCAGCAGAACGCGGCCGAGGCGGAGCGGATCATCACCGCGTACAACCAGCACTCCCTGGCACTGATCGAGGCCTCCCGCCCGGTATGACAACCGGCCCGGCAGCACTACTCTGGCTCGACCATCGCATCACGTTGTGTCGTCGCGAACGAGAGCGAGTTCACGTGGCCTGTGACCTCTGGCTGGTCCCCCTCGTAGACGTGCTGTGCCACAGCCCCGACAACCCCTTCGCCGAGGAGATCGCCGCGTACGACAAGGCGCTGGGCGAGGCCGGGCTGCCGCCCGTGCCGGTCTTCGGCTACATGCCGGGGCTCTCCGGCGACGTGGCGCCCGTCGCGGGCTTCGACTACGACGCGCTGCATTTCCTGCGCCGCGCCCACATGCTCAACCTGTGCGGCCTCGCCGTCACGCCCGTGGACGAACTGGGCGGGGACTACGAGCAGTTGCTGGAGATGTTCGAGACCACGGCGCAGCAGTCCCACCTGGTGTGGCACTACGACCACGCCGGCGCGTACGTCCCGGTGGACTTCGCGCACCCGCTGACCAATGACGAACTCCTGGAGGGCGGCGGCCCCTTGGGGTCCAGCCAGGGGCTGCTGCGCGAACTGCATGCGGTGGCACCGGTGCTGGGCATCGATCCCGGCAACCCCCCTGCCGCGCCCGCCGCTCCGGAGCGGCCCACGGGGCTGGAGGAGCGGGCGGCGCCCGGGCCGGAGGACGACAGTCCGTTCGCGCGGGAGCGGCACGTCTGGCTGGGGCTGCACGCCGCGGCGACGCGCAGTCTGGGCCAGGGGTCGATGATCGTCTTCAGCTGAGGGCGCCCGCGCCGTTCGTCCGGGGACGAGGACCCGGACGGGACGTCCGGGCGGACGGGGGACGGGTCAGCGCGGGGACTCCGGGGGGCGCTGCCGCGGCATGTTCGGCCGGGTGCCGGGGGGCAGCGGGAAGCGCGGCAGCGGGCCGCCGCCCTCCCCCCGGGGGCCCCACGACACCAGCGACTGCGTGAGCAGCGGCGTCGGCCCCGCGCGGAACTCCACCATCCAGTCGGCCGTCTCCGCCCGGACGAGCTCGGAGACGTCCTCGGAGAAGCGGCGCAGGACGCTCAGGCAGCGCTCGGCCGCCTCGCTGGCCGTGCCCTCCGTCGGGCCGAGCACCTCGCGGACGCACTCCGACGCCCAGTCGAACTGCAGCGCCTCCAGCCGCCGCTGCACGGCCTGCGCCGTGGCGACGGCCCGCATCCAGCCGGACGTCAGGCCGAAGTAGCGGTCGCAGGCGACGCAGGCGACCGACCCGAGCAGCACCAGGAACCCCCAGGCGCAGCCGGTGCGGACGACGTTCGTCAGCTGCAGCAGCGGCAGGGCCGAGCCCACCACCGCGCAGGCCGCGGCGCCGATGCGCAGCGCGCGCGCCCACCGGCGTTTCCAGGCGCGGTCCGCCAGATACCAGTCGACCAGATACAGCGCGCCGTTCTCCACCCAGCGGTACAGCTCATCGAGACGCTCCGCGGGTTCCCCCCAGTCGCCGAGCGGGAAGGTGCGGCCGCGCAGGTCGCCGCGGTGCCTCCCACTCTGCTCGCGGGGGAGCCCCTCGGGCTGCATCTCCGGCTGGCTCACCCGTGCACTCCCTCTGCCGCATGCGGATCGCGAGCCACCTTCCTACCGCCGAACGGTCGGTCTTGGGGACAAGATCGCTGCTTTTCCGCCCGTAAGCGCTGAGGAATCCGGTATAAGCCGCGGATCGACATCACCCGAAAGAGTGGGTCGCGGGGGCGGGAGTACGGCCGCGCCGTTGTCGCCGGCTCGTCGCCCGGCCGTACGGGGCCGATGCAGTGACGTTTCTGTGCCGTGTTCGTCTCTTGTCGTACGGATCGTCGCACGGGCCCTGGAAAGCGATCAGTCGACGAGGCAATAGGGTGACCGGTGTGAAGGTCCTCGTCATCGGCGGCGGCGCCCGCGAACACGCCCTGTGCCGCTCACTCTCCCTCGATCCCGACGTCACCGCGCTGCACTGCGCCCCCGGCAATGCCGGGATCGCCGAGGTCGCCGAGGTGCACCAGGTGGACGCCCTCGACGGCGCGGCGGTCGCCGACCTCGCCGCGTCCCTGGGCGCTGACCTGGTGGTCGTCGGCCCCGAAGCCCCGCTGGTCGCAGGCGTCTCCGACGTCCTGCGCGAGCGGGGTTTCGCCGTCTTCGGCCCCTCGGCGCAGGCCGCGGAGCTGGAGGGCTCCAAGGCGTTCGCCAAGGACGTCATGGCGGCGGCCGGCGTTCCCACGGCCCGCGCCTACGTGTGCACCACGCCCGCGGAGATCGACGCCGCGCTCGACGCCTTCGGCGCGCCGTACGTCGTCAAGGACGACGGCCTGGCCGCCGGCAAGGGCGTCGTCGTCACCAGTGACCTCGGCCTCGCCCGCGAGCACGCGCTGGCCTGCGGCCGCGTCGTGATCGAGGAGTTCCTGGACGGCCCCGAGGTCTCCCTCTTCGCCGTCACCGACGGCGAGACCGTCGTCCCCCTCCAGCCCGCCCAGGACTTCAAGCGCGCCCTCGACGGCGACGAGGGCCCGAACACGGGCGGCATGGGCGCGTACTCCCCGCTGCCCTGGGCCGACCCCAAGCTGGTCGACGAGGTCCTCCAGTCGGTCCTGCAGCCCACCGTGGACGAGCTGCGGCGCCGCGGCAAGCCCTTCTCCGGCCTGCTCTACGCCGGTCTCGCGATCACCTCGCGCGGCGTCCGCGTGATCGAGTTCAACGCCCGCTTCGGCGACCCCGAGACGCAGGTCGTCCTCGCCCGCCTGAAGACGCCCCTGGCCGGGCTGCTGCACGCCGCGGCCACGGGGACGCTCGCGTCCCTGCCGCCGCTGCGGTGGAGCGACGGCGCCGCCGTCACGGTCGTCGTCGCCTCGCACAACTACCCGGGGACGCCGCGCACGGGCGACGTCATCGAGGGCCTGGAGGAGGCCGGGGCGACCGGCGACGCGTACGTCCTCCACGCGGGTACGGCCCGGGACGCGGAGGGGCGCGTGGTCAGCGCCGGCGGCCGCGTCCTGTCCGTGACGGCCACGGGCTCGTCCCTGCAGGACGCCCGCACGCGTGCCTACGAGGCGGTATCCCGCATCCGCCTCGCCGGCTCCCACCACCGCACGGACATCGCCGCGCGGGCGGCGGAGGAGTCGTAGGGGGCGCTCTCGCGATGCGAGAGGCCGACCAGGCCTCTCGAATCCGCCGCAGCGGCGCGCAACCCCACCGGAGGTGACCGGCGGTGCCCGACGGCCCTCAGGCAGGTACGGCACCGCCGTTCAGGCCGACGGGGGCTGACCGCCGCCGCGGCGGATTTCTTGCCTGCGGCAAGGGGCGCACCCCGTACCGGCAAGTAGGCACGCCCCTATACGTCGAGCCCGCCCGGCCAGGGCCCCGGCTTTGACCAAAGCCATTCCATCGGGTGACCGGTTGGCTAACTAGCTGACGCGCGCCCCACCCCCAACTAGGGTGCGGCGCAAGCGCGGTGCCGGGCAGAGGCCGGTGCCGCGGCGCCGGACTCAGGCAACTGGCCCACCGGCATTGCGATGTCAGAGGCCGGTGCCACAGTGGGGGGAAAGGCAACGCCCCCCGGCGTTGCGTCCGCTGTCGCACTCCTCGGTCCGCGTTCCGACGGAGCACAAACTGGCAACAGGGGGTGATCGGTCTCGTGGCAGGTCCGGAAGCAGGCGTGCTCGTCGCACGCGCCCAAGCCCTCGCGGTGCTGCGCATCCGCAGCGCCGCGCTGGCCGTCGCCCTGCTGCCCGCGGCAGCCGCCGCCGTGCTGGCGGCGGGCATCGCCATGGGGCGCATCCCTGACGGCGGCGCATGGTCCGCCGCCCGCTGGGCGTTCACCGGCGCCGCGGTCCTCGCCCTGGCCCTCGCGGCCACGGTCGCCGCCGTGGTCGTCCGGGCCAGACCGGCCCTGAGCCCCACGGTCGCCATCCCCGAGGAGAAGGCGCCCGACCTCTACCGCCTCGTCCGCGACCTCGCGGAGCGGCTGGAGGTCCCGGCCCCGTCGGCGATGGCCCTCACTCCCGACTGCGACAGCTGGCTGGAGGACCGCACCCACCCGGCCCACGGCTCGCCGCACGGCGCCGCGAACGGCTCCCCGCGCGCCCTGCGCCCGCGCCGCCGCTCCACGGCCGCGCCGGTGCTGGTGATCGGATCGCCGTTCCTGTGGTGGATGCGCGTCGCCGAGCTGCGCGCCCTGCTGGCGCCGGTCGTCGCGGGCACGGGCCCCTCGGCCCATCCCGACATAGCCGCCGCCCGCCGCTTCGTCCGCGGGCTGGACGCCGCCGTCGCGGTCGCGGCGGGCCGGCCCGCCCTGGCGTTCGTCGGCGGTGTGGCCCGGTTGCTGCTGCACTCCTGCCGGGGGCACGCGGCCGAGATGGAGCGGGGGGTCGCGGCGGCCGCCTCCGAGCGAGCCCAGAGCGTCGACTACGGCCTGCGGATCGTCGCCCAGGAGCAGGTCGGCCTGGCCTACGCCGGCTGGGACCGGCTGCTCAACAGGGTCGCGCTGCCCGCCTGGCGCATGGGCCGCTGGCCCTCCCGCCTCGACGCGGGCGTCGTCTCCGCGCTCACCGAGCTCTCCCGCCGCGACCGCCTCGCGGAGGGCTTCGCCTCCCGGCTGGGCGAGCGCCCGGCCTGCGATCTGCTGGAGGAGCCCGGCGCGATCGACGAGGCCGCGTCCCTGCTGGCGGCCCGCCTCTTCCACGGCGGCCCGCCCGACACCGGCCCGGGCTGGCTGCCGGTGGCCTGGAGCCAGTATCCGGAGGAGGTCGTGGACCGGAAGTGGCGGCTGGAGGCCGCCCGCCTGCACCGCGTCCTCGACGTCGTGGACGCCCTGCCGGCCCTCACCCCCGTCCCCGCGGCCCCGGCGGGCATGGCCGCCGCCCCGACCGTGGCCCGCGTCCTGGAGCGGCTGGCGGGCCCCGCCGCGGACGGAGTCGCGGAGGAGCTCGGCGCCCGGCTCGGCGCCGAGGTGGCGCGGGAGGCCGCCCAGGAGGCGCTCACGGCGCAGCAGAGGGCCTTCGGCGCGGCGGCCACCGCCGAGCCCTGGGTGGACGGCCTCGCGCCCCTCTTCCCGCTCCAGCCGCCCCGCAGCGGCCGTGAGCTGCTCGCCGACCACGTGACGGCCATGGTCTGCTGCGCCGCCGTGGACACCGCCGGCGCCGCCCCGGGCCTGGACTGGCTCGACGGCCCGGCCCTGCTGGTCGGCGGCGCCCGCCGCCCCGACCTGGGCCGCACGGTCCTCAGCCTGATCGAGGACGGCGACGACGCGCCGCTGCGCGCCTGGCTCGGCGAGGTAGGGGTCCGCCCCGAGAAGCCCGTCCGCCTGGTGTAGCCCGGTGAGCCCCGTGACACTCGGTGATCCTTCACCCAGTCACTTACCGGGGAATTTCACGACGAGCGGTGACGAGGCGGGCGCAGTATGTGATGTGCTGGGGGCTGCTGTGCGCCAGTGACTGCAGTGAGCCACGCCCGGGCACCGGAAATTCCGGCAAGGGAAAGCAAGGGAAAACGGCAGGCGCCGGGGGACGTAGGGGAGGGAGCACGCATGGGGATGGACCAGATCCGCCGCTGGGAGTCGGGGGCACTCGCGCACGCCGTGTCCGACCCCTTCGGCCAGGGCCCGCTGCCCTGGCTGCGCGGCAGCGAGCACTATTTCGACGACGCGGGCCAGATCATCCCGTGGTACGTGAACCCCGTCCCGGACCGGGGCGGCGGGGAAGCGGGAGCGGGCCGGGGCAGATCCGGCGGGGGGCGCGGCGCCGGCCGCGTCCCCGCCCCCCGCAGCGGCGGCCCGCGCACCGCAGACGACGTCCACCTCCAGATCAAGGGCTTCGCGTCCAACAGCGCCGTCGCCCCCGGCGAGGCCATAGATTTCCGCATCACCGTGGATCCGCCGCAGCAGTTCGGCGTGGACGTCTACCGCATCGGTCACTACGCGGGCGACGGCGCCTCCAAGATCACCACGAGTCCGCGGCTGTCCGGCATCGTCCAGCCCACGCCGCTCACCGTCGACCGCACGGTCTCCTGCCACCACTGGTGGCTCTCCTGGCGCCTGCAGATCCCCAGCTACTGGAGCCTCGGCGCCTACGTGGCCGTCCTCACCACCGCCGACGGCTACCGCAGCCACATCCCCTTCCTCGTCCGCGACACCCACCCGGCCGACCTGCTGCTCGTCCTGCCCGACATCACCTGGCAGGCCTACAACCTCTACCCCGAGGACGGCCGCACGGGCGCGAGCCTCTACCACGCCTGGGACGAGCACGGCCGGCTGCTCGGCGAGGAGGGCGCGGCCACCACCGTCTCCTTCGACCGCCCCTTCGCGGGCGCGGGCCTGCCGCTGCACGTGGGCCACGCGTACGACTTCATCCGCTGGGCCGAGCGCTACGGCTACGACCTCGCCTACGCCGACACCCGCGACCTCCACGCGGGCCGCGTCGACCCCTCGCGCTACCGCGGCCTGGTCTTCCCCGGCCACGACGAGTACTGGTCGCCGGCCATGCGCCGGGCCGCCGAGCTCGCCCGCGACTCCGGCACGTCGCTGGTCTTCCTCTCCGCCAACACCATGTACTGGCAGGTCGAGCTCGCCCCCTCGCCGGCCGGCCCCGACCACCTCATGACCTGCCGGAAGCACCGCGGCCCCGGCCGCTCCGCGCTCTGGCGCGACATCACGCCGGCCGAGCAGCAGCTCCTGGGCATCCAGTACGCGGGGCGCGTCCCCGAGCCCGCCCCCATGGTCGTCCGCAACGCCGACCACTGGCTGTGGGACGCCACCGGCGCCGGCGAGGGCGACGAGCTCCCCGGCCTCGTCGCCGGCGAGGCCGACCGCTACTACCCCCGGACGGCCCTGCCCGAGCACACCCGCCGCATCCTGCTGGCCCACTCGCCCTACCTGGACAGCGAGGGCAGCAAACGGCACCAGGAGACATCCCTCTACCGCGCCCCGAGCGGCGCCCTGGTCTTCGCCGCGGGCACCTTCGCCTGGTCACCGGCCCTGGACCGGCCGGGCCACACCGACACCCGGATCCAGCGGGCCACGGCCAACCTCCTGGACCGGATCTGCAAGCGCTGCTGACCCTCGCCCGACCCTCCTCCGCCGGGCTCCGGCCCGTACGGCAGAATCGTGGTGCTTGGACAAACCACCAGGAGGACGCGTGTCCGGATTCGTAGAGAAGCCCGAGCCGATCGAGGTGCCCGGTCTCGTGCATCTGCACACCGGCAAGGTCCGCGACCTCTACCGCGACGCGGACGGCAATCTGGTCATGGTCGCCTCCGACCGCATGTCCGCCTACGACTGGGTGCTGCCCACGGACATCCCCGACAAGGGCCGGGTCCTCACCCAGCTGTCCCTGTGGTGGTTCGACCGGCTCACCGACCTCGTCCCGAACCACGTCATCTCCACGGACCTGCCCGCCGGCGCCCCCGCCGACTGGGAGGGCCGCACGCTCGTGTGCCGCGCGCTCGACATGGTGCCGGTGGAGTGCGTGGCCCGCGGCTATCTGACCGGCTCCGGGCTCGCCGAGTACCGGCAGACGCGCACGGTGTGCGGGCTCGCCCTCCCCGAGGGGCTCACCGACGGCTCCGAGCTGCCGTCCCCGATCTTCACGCCCGCCACGAAGGCCGAGGTCGGCGAGCACGACGAGAACGTCAGCTACGAGGAGGTGGCCCGGCAGGTCGGCGCCGAGACGGCGGCCCTGCTGCGGCAGACGACGCTCGCCGTCTACGGGCGGGCCCGCGACATCGCCCGCGACCGGGGCATCATCCTGGCCGACACCAAGTTCGAGTTCGGCTTCGCGGGCGGCGAGCTCGTCCTCGCGGACGAGGTGCTCACCCCCGACTCCTCCCGCTTCTGGCCGGCGGACGAGTGGCAGCCGGGGCGGGCGCAGCCGTCCTTCGACAAGCAGTTCGTCCGCGACTGGCTGACCTCCCCGGCCTCGGGCTGGGACCGCCACGGCCACCAGCCGCCGCCGGTGCTCCCGCAGGAGATCGTGGACCGCACCCGCGCGAAGTACATCGAGGCGTACGAACGCCTGACGGGTTTGAGCTGGGCCTGACGCGGCCGGGGGCCGAGTCCGGCGGCTGAGCGGGGTCCGGCACCGCCGGTCACGCCCGGTGGGGGTTGCCCACCGTTGCGGCGGAAGAATCATGCGGGGCCCGGCAACATCCCCCGCCGCAACGGTGCCCGGCCGTCAACGAACGCATTCGGCGGTGCCGAGCCTCGACCGGCCGTCGGCCGACCGCCCGTGGCAGCGACTGCTGATCGCCGCGGCGGCGGAACGAAGGGCCGCCGCCGGCACACCCGCGGTGGCGGGCCGGCACGCCCCTGCCGAACGCCCGCGGCGCCACCGTGCCGAACGTAAGAGCTCTCTAAGAGAGCCCTGCCAAGCTGGGGGCACCCCGAACCGCTGGGGGCACCCCGAACCGCCGGGGCCCCGAACGCCGCAGAACCCCGCCGGAGGCGACATGGCCGAGACGTCCGTCCTCGTCGTCGACGACGACCCCGACGTCCGGGCGGCCGTCGCCGACGCCCTGAGCGTCGAGGGCTACGTCGTCCGGGAGGCGGCCGACGGCCTGGCGGCCCTCTCCTCCGTCGCGGCCGCGCCGCCCGGCGCCCTCGTTCTCGACCTGGCCATGCCCGTCCTCGACGGCCTCGCGGTCTGCCGGAGGCTGCGCGCCCTGGGCGACCGCACGCCCGTGCTCGTCCTCACCGCCCGCGACGCCGTCGCCGACCGCGTCGCGGGCCTGGACGCCGGAGCCGACGACTACCTGGTCAAACCGTTCGCCCTGGACGAGCTCCTGGCCCGCCTCAGGGCCCTCCTGCGCCGCGCCGCCCCCACGGAACCGGCCGCCGGGCAGGACGCCGGCACCCTGTCCTTCGCGGACCTCACCGTCGACCCGGCCACCCGCACCGGCGACCGCGGCGGCGCCCCCCTCGAGTTCACGCGCACCGAATTCGCCCTGCTGGACGTCCTGATGCGCCACCCGGGCCAGGTGCTGCCCCGCGAGGTCATCCAGGAGCGCGTGTGGGGCACCGACTTCGGACCGGACTCCAACTCCCTCGCCGTCTACATCGGTTACCTGCGGCGCAAGCTGGAGGCCGGCGGCGCCCCCCGCCTGGTCCACACCGTGCACGGCATCGGCTACCGCCTGGCGGAGCAGTGAGCGCAAGGGACGCGGCCGGCCGTGGCAGCCGCGCCGGAAGAGCGACGGCCCTGCGCAGGAGGATCCTCGGCCGGAGGCCGCTCCGGGCTCGGCTCGCCCTCGTGACGTCCGTGGCCGTCGCCGTCGTCGCCCTCGGCGTCCTGGCCGCCGCCTACGTCGTCATCCGCTACGAACTGGGCCGCCAGCTCGACCTCCAGCTCAAGCAGCAGGCCACCCTCATCTCCCAGCAGAGCCGCGGCGAACCGACAGGCCCCCTGTACGGCGAGTGCACCTGGCTCGCGGCCCCGGCCTGCGCGCAGACCGTCCGGGCCGATCCGGCCGCCCCGCACCAGGACGGCCTCGTGCTGCCCGTGACCGGCGCCACCCGGCGCGTCGCGGCCGGCACGCTCGGCGAGCACTACAGCGACATCACCGTCGGCGGCCACGCCATGCGGATGCTGACCACCCCGGTCAAGGGCCACCGCGCCCTGCAGGTCGCCGTCCGCTCCGACACCGTCGACAAGGGCGTGCGCCAGGCGGGCCTGCTGCTCGGCGCGGTCGGCGGCGCGGGCGTGCTCCTCGCCGCCGGCCTCGGCTACTTCGCGTCCCGTACGTCCCTGCGCCCCGTGACCCGGCTCACGGCCACCGCCGAACACATCGCCGCCACCCGCGACCCCGCCCACCGCATCGAGCTCGCCCCCTACGAGGCCCGCCGCGACGACGAGATCACCAGCCTCGCCACCAGCTTCAACACCATGCTCGGCGAACTGGAGGAGGCCGTCGCCGCCCAGCGCCGCCTCGTCGCCGACGCCTCGCACGAGCTGCGCACCCCGCTGACCGCGCTGCGCACCAACGCCGAGCTCCTCGCCCGCGCCGAACGTCTCACCCCGGCCCAGCGCGAGCGGGCCGCCGGCGCACTCGGCCGCCAGCTCCGCGAGGTCACCGGTCTGGTCAACGACCTCATCGAGCTGGCCCGCGACGAGGAGCCGCAGCAGTTCCTGGAGGACGTACGCCTCGACCGGCTGACGGAGCGCTGCGTCGCCGACGCGCGCGGCCACTGGCCCGGCACGGTCTTCACGGCGGACCTGGCCGGCCCGGAGGGCGTCACCGTCCCGGGCGTCCCGGCCCGCCTCGCCCGGCTGCTGTCCAACCTGCTCGACAACGCGGCCAAGTTCAGCCCGCCCGGCGGCGTCGT
This sequence comes from Streptomyces roseoverticillatus, assembly GCF_000719265.1. Taxonomy (GTDB): domain Bacteria; phylum Actinomycetota; class Actinomycetes; order Streptomycetales; family Streptomycetaceae; genus Streptomyces; species Streptomyces roseoverticillatus. The sequence continues at coordinate 363,770 of NZ_JOFL01000011.1, forward strand.
CGAGGCGCGCCTGGCCCGTACGGACGGCGGGGCGCTCGACCTGACCGTCCGCGACCACGGCCCCGGCATCTCCGCCGAGGACCTGCCCTACGTCTTCGACCGCTTCTACCGCTCCCGCCAGGCCAGGGCCCTGCCCGGCTCCGGCCTGGGCCTCGCCATGGCCCGCCAGATCGCCCGCGCCCACGGCGCCGAGCTGACCGCATGACCGGGGCCTTCGTACTGGAGCGGACGACGAGACTCGAACTCGCGACATCCACCTTGGCAAGGTGGTGCTCTACCAACTGAGCTACGTCCGCATGCCCCGCGGGTTTCCCGTGCGGTGCGAGGACAACTATAGCCAACCTTGAGAGCGTGCAATGCGCGCGGCGGCGTGCCGGTTGTCCGCGCCCAGCTTCGTGGCGGCCGAGGAGAGGTAATTGCGGACCGTCCCGGGCGTCAGCGAGGCCCGCTCCGCGATCTCCGCGACGGGCGCCCCGTCCTCCGCCAGTTCGAGCAGCTCGGCTTCGCGCGCGCTCAGCGGGGAGTCGCCCGCACTGATCGCGTCGGCCGCCAACTCCGGGTCCACATAGCGGCTTCCGCGGTGCACGGTCCGGATGATCTCGGCGAGCCTCTGCGCCGAGACGGTCTTCGGTACGAACCCCCGCACCCCCGCTTCCAGCGCCCGCTTCAAGTGACCGGGACGGCCGTGCCCCGTCACGATCATGGTCCGGCACGCCGGCAGTTCGACCCGCAGGGATGTGGCCACCATCACACCGTCGGCCCCTGGCATTTGAAGATCCAGCACCGCGACGTCCGGCCGGTGCGTCCGGGCCATCGCGAGCGCCTCCGGGCCCGACGCCGCCTCGGCGACCACCTGAAGATCATCCTCCAGGCCCAGCAGCGCGGCCAGCGCGCCCCGGATCAAATGCTCGTCATCCGCGAGCATGACCCGGATCGGCGTGACGTTGACGCCGCCCACGTCCGTACGCGCACCAGTGCTCATGCCGTCCCCCCGTTCACCGGAACCAGACCCGCCCCCTGAACCGCCTTACCCGGCAAAGCTGCGGCATCCGCGCCGTACACACCGTCCGCATCCGCCGGCAGCACCCCCTCCAACGGCACCTCCGCCGTCAGCCGGAACGTCATGTTCGCCCGGTGCTCGTAGGTCAGCGTGCCACCCAGCACCGTGAGCCGCTCCCGCAGGCCTGCCAGTCCGGAGCCGCTCCCGGACCCCGGATCCCGGTCCGGCTCCCGCACCCCGTTGTTCTCCATGACGAGAACGGCCGTCGTCCCCGCCACGACCCGCAGCCGCACGGCGCACCGCCCGGCGTCCGCGTGCCGCAGCACATTGGTGGTGCCCTCCCGGACGACCCACGCCAGGACCGACTGCACCGCCGGCGGCAGGGCCTTGCCCACCGTGTCGTCGATGCGGCACTCGATGTCCGCGGCGGACAGCACGCCCCGCGCTCCCACCAGCTCGGTGTGCAGATCCGCCTCGCGGTAGCCGCGCACGACCTCCCGGACCTCGCGCTGGGAGTCCTGGGCCATGCGCTGGACCTCGGTCATCTGGTCCACCGCGGCGGGCGAGCCCCGGCGGGCCAGCTGGACGGCCAGCTCGCTCTTGAGCGCGATCACCGCGAGGTTCCGCCCGAGGACGTCGTGCAGATCGCGGCCGAACCGCAGCCGCTCCTCCGCGACCGCCAGCCGCGCCTGGGCCTCCCGCGCCGTCTCCAGCTCCCACATGACGTGCAGCATCCAGCCCGACATCCGCACGACGGACACACACCACATCGCCATCAAGAACACCAGCCCGGCCACGAGGGCCGCAGGCCCCCAGGCGCCGCCGATCGCCACGATGCCGCCCCCGAGCGCCAGCGATATCGCGGCGCACGCGATCACGAACCGGCGGATCTTGCGGGCCAGCAGGGTGTACGGGCCGAAGACCGACAGGCTGCCGTTCCACAGGAACAGGCCGATCGTGGAGGCGTACTCCTGGCCGTAGCGGAGGAACGTGATGCCCATGCAGACGATCGCCACGACGAGCAGCACCCCTTGCCCGGCCAGCAACCACCAAGGGGCGGGCTTCTTCCACAGATAGTGGTCGAGGGAGCGGCGGAAGACGGTGATACCCAGGACGCCCTGGAGGGTGAACAGCCCGCCCAGCAGCAGCACCCACGGCCGGGTGAGGCCGGAGTCGCCGATCACGCTGAGAGTGCCGAAGGCCGGGAGGAGGACGGGCAGCGCATAGAGCGTCCACCGCATATAGCTGTCGACCTTGGCGACCCTGCTGCGGCCCCGCCACTGCTGCACCCGTGTCCACAGGCCCATGGGCCCCGCCCCCTTGCACGTCCTCGTCACTGCTTTACGGCCGCGGCCCTACGGCCGTTGTCCCGCGGTCACCGCCGGGGCTCCCACCGGAACCACCGCTTGGCGCCGTATGCGGCCACTATTGTCCAGGCAATGCCCGTGAGGATCGCGCCCCCGGCTTCGTGTGCGCTCATCCCGCCCAGCCAGCCGCCGCGCACCAGCTGGATCACCGGAGTCAGCGGCAGCACCGAGCAGATGTCCGCCATGGTGTCCGGCATGGCCTCCAGCGGCACCATGAGCCCCGAGCCCGCCACGGATATCAGCACCAGCGGCGTGGTCACCAGCTGGGAGCCCTGCACCGTCTTCGCCCAGCTCGCGGTCACCGCGGCCAGGGCTATGGACATCGCCACCCCGAGCACGATCCCGGCCGCCATCAGATCCGGCCGGGAGACGGCCCGCAGGTCCAGCCAGAGCACGCCCGCCACGACCAGCAGGACGCACTGCGCCACCGCCACGGCCACGGCCGGCAGCGCCGTGCCGGTCAGGATCTCGGCATCATGGGTCTCGCCGGTCCGCAGCCGCTTGAGGACCAGCTCCTCACGGCGCGCCACATAGGCACTGACCAGGTGCTGGTAGACGGCGAAGAGCAGGATGTAGCCGAAGGCACCGGTCAGGGCGACCTCGTTGACCGACATCCCGGCCTCGCCGAGGTCGACCTCACCGATGGCGCGCCGCATGGCCCACACCATCATCACCGGCATCAGCAGGGCCACATAGAGCCCCATCTTGTTCCGCCCGAGCAGGATGAACTCCGCCCGGCCCAGCGCCGTCATCCGCGGCACCGATATCGACACGGCCTTCGCCATCACGCGTTCCTTCCCGCGACAGAATCCACACCAAGGCCAGCACCGAGACCCGCCCCCGCCTCCGCGGGCTCGCCGGCCGGGCCCGCGCCCGCTATGGCCAGGAACGCCTCCTCCAGCGAGGCGGTCCGGGCGTCGAGGCCCTCCAGCTCGACATCCTTGTCCCGGGCCCAGAGCAGCAGTCCGGTCAGCGTCCGCTGCAGCTCGCGGGTCTGCAGCTCTATGCGCCCGCGGTCCTCCTCGTGCCGCACGACGCCCAGCTCGGCGAGCGGCGGGAGATCGCCCACGAACCAGCCCATGGGCATCGCGAAGCGGATCCGCGCGGGATAGCTGCCGATCACTTCCTCCGGCGTGCCGGACGTGACGATCCGCCCCTCGCGCATGATCGCCAGCTGATCGGCGAGGGCTTCCGCCTCTTCCAGATAGTGCGTGGTGAGCAGCACCGTGGTGCCCTCGGCACGCAGCCGGCGCACCAGCTCCCAGGTGTTGCGCCGGGCCTCGGGGTCGAGGCCGGTCGTCGGCTCGTCGAGGAAGAGCACCTCGGGGCGGCCGAGGAGGGCCAGTGCGAGATCGAGGCGGCGGCGCTCGCCGCCGGAGAGCTGCTTGATGCGGACGTCCTTGCGGCGGAGCATGTCGACCAGCTCCAGGGCCTCCGCCACGGGCCGGGCCCCGGTGGTGCAGCCGGCCCACATACGGACCGTTTCCGCGACGGTGAGGTCCGCGGGGAAGCCGCCTTCCTGGAGCATCACCCCGATCCGGGGCCGCACGGCGCTCCGCTCCGCATACGGATCGTGCCCGAGCACCCGCACCTCGCCCGCGGTCGGCTTCGCGAGCCCCTCCAGCAGCTCGACCGTGGAGGTCTTGCCCGCGCCGTTCGTGCCGAGCAGGGCGAACAACTCGCCGCGCGCCACGGTGAAGGAGATGTCCCGCACTGCTTCGAAGCCTTCGTCCCCGGCCGGGCCGTAGCGACGGCGCAGCCCCGAGACGTCGATCACACTGTCCCCGATGTCCATGTCCCAAGCCTCCCGCCGGATCCGGGCGGGGGTATGACCGGGGCCTTCGTACTGGAGCGGACGACGAGACTCGAACTCGCGACATCCACCTTGGCAAGGTGGTGCTCTACCAACTGAGCTACGTCCGCATGCATCCGACCGGCTTCACCGGGCGGCGCGTGCATCACTCTACCTGATCCACTTCCGTGGACGGTAATGGTGATGAGAGCGGGTGACAGGAATCGCACACTGCGCCTCCCCCTTGGAAAGGGGGCGCTCTACTACTGAGCTACACCCGCATGGATCGCCGGTCCGGCCCACAGGAGTGGACCGGCAAACGATCAGAGCGGGTGACAGGAATCGCACACTGCGCCTCCCTCTTGGAAAGAGGGCGCTCTACTACTGAGCTACACCCGCATGATCCGTCCCGGCCGGTCACAGATGTGACCGGAGGACGTTCAGAGCGGGTGACAGGAATCGCACACTGCGCCTCCCCCTTGGAAAGGGGGCGCTCTACTACTGAGCTACACCCGCGCGGCCTGGGGTTTTGCCCGGTTTCCCGGCCTCGCCCCTCGGCGTGATCCAGACTCTAGCTGATCATCCGGGGTGCTTGGCAAATCGGCCCGGCGGGCGGCCCCGGGGAGGGCCCGGCGCCGACCCGGCGGGGTCCGCCGGGCGGCTCGGCGGCTCGGGGCGCGGCTCAGTCGGCGGAGTTGAAGGCCTCGTACACGCGCTTGGGGATGCGGCCGCGCGGCGGCACGTCCATGCCGTGCGAGCGGGCCCAGGCGCGGACCGCCGCGGGGTCGGGGGCGACGGAGGTGCGGCGGTAGACCTTGCCGGAGCGGGACTGCTTGCGACCCGCCTCCAGGTAAGGCGTGAGGACCGCCCGCAGTTTCTTCGCATTGGCAGTGTTCAGGTCGATCTCGTACGACTTGCCGTCGAGGCCGAAGGTAACCGTCTCCGCGGCTTCCCCGCCGTCGATGTCGTCGGAGAGTGTGACCACTACGCGCTGTGCCACGAATATCGGTCCTTTCGGCGGGCACCTCCGCGATGAACTGCGCAGATGCACTGGTTCCGGATGTTCCGGATCCGTTCCTGGTCAATGGTTATTCATTTGTACAACGAGACGCATTGCAAAGTGAAGCCCAGTTAATTCCGTCCGGGCGCCTCTTCGCAATCAGGACCGTACGTTTTTCCCGGGATTTTTCCAGGGCGTCCTGGGCGTCGATGCGTAAACGTGACAGGAGGCTCAGCATATCTATGCGCGTAGATTTTTGGGGACTGTACTCTGGCCGTACCGCTTCAGCTCACGCACCACACACCGGGAGTGCCAGTGGCACGCGTCGTAGTCGACGTCATGCTCAAGCCGGAGATCCTCGACCCGCAGGGCCAGGCGGTGCAGCGCGCGCTGCCTCGCCTGGGTTTCGAGGGGATCGCCGACGTCCGTCAGGGCAAGCGCTTTGAACTCGAGGTGGAGGGACCGGTCGATGACGCCGCCCTCGCCCGAATCCACGAGATGGCGGAAACGTTTCTCGCCAACACCGTGATCGAGAACTTCACCGTGCGGGTCGACTCGTGACCGCACGCGTAGGAGTCGTCACCTTCCCCGGCACCCTGGACGACCGCGACACCCAGCGCGCCGTCCGGATCGCCGGGCTCGAGCCCGTGCCGCTCTGGCACCGCGACAAGGACCTCAAGCAGGTGGACGCCGTGGTCCTGCCCGGCGGTTTCTCCTACGGCGACTATCTGCGGGCGGGCGCCATCTCCCGCTTCTCGCCGGTCATGGAGACCGTCATCGAGCAGGCCCGGGGCGGCATGCCCGTCCTCGGCATCTGCAACGGCTTCCAGGTGCTCACCGAGACCCACCTGCTGCCCGGCGCGATGCTGCGCAACAACCACCTGCACTTCATCTGCCGCGACCAGAAGCTCCGCGTCGAGAACGCGGACACCGCCTGGACGTCCGACTACGAGGCGGGCCAGGAGATCTCCGTCCCGCTGAAGAACATCGACGGCCGTTACGTGGCCGACGAGCGCACCCTCGACGAGCTCGAGGCCGAGGGCCGCGTCGCCTTCCGCTACCTGGACGGCAACCCCAACGGCTCGCTCCGCGACATCGCGGGCATCACCAACGCCGCCGGCAACGTCGTCGGCCTGATGCCGCACCCCGAGCACGCCGTCGAGCCGGGCGTCGGCACGGGCCGCACGGACGGGCTCGGATTCTTCACCTCGATCCTGAAGAAGCTGGTCAACGCATGACTCTGGACACCGTCAAGCACGCAGGCGAGACCCCGGACACCGAGCAGCCCTGGGCCGAACTGGGCCTGAAGCAGGACGAGTACGAGCGCATCCGCTCCATCCTCGGCCGCCGTCCCACCGGCGCCGAGCTCGCGATGTACTCCGTCATGTGGTCCGAGCACTGCTCGTACAAGAGCAGCAAGGTCCACCTCCGCCAGTTCGGCGAGAAGGCCCCCGAGAACGACGCCCTCCTCGTCGGCATCGGCGAGAACGCCGGCGTCGTCGACGTCGGCCAGGGCTACGCGGTCACCTTCAAGGTCGAGTCGCACAACCACCCCTCGTACATCGAGCCCTACCAGGGCGCGGCCACCGGCGTCGGCGGCATCGTCCGCGACATCCTCGCGATGGGCGCCCGCCCGGTCGCCGTCATGGACCCGCTGCGCTTCGGTGCCGCCGACCACCCCGACACCAAGCGCGTCCTGCCGGGCGTCGTCGCGGGCATCGGCGGCTACGGCAACTGCCTGGGCCTGCCCAACATCGGCGGCGAGGTCGTCTTTGACGCCTGCTACCAGGGCAATCCGCTGGTCAACGCCCTCTGCGTGGGCGTGATGAAGCACGAGGACATCCACCTCGCCAAGGCCTCGGGCGCCGGCAACAAGGTCATCCTCTACGGCGCCCGCACCGGCGGCGACGGCATCGGCGGCGTCTCGGTCCTCGCGTCCGAGACCTTCGACGACTCGAAGCCGACGAAGCGCCCCGCCGTCCAGGTCGGCGACCCCTTCCAGGAGAAGCTCCTCATCGAGTGCACCCTGGAGATCTTCCGCGAGGACCTGGTCGACGGCATCCAGGACCTCGGCGGCGCCGGTCTGTCCTGCGCCACCAGCGAGCTGGCCAGCGCCGGCTCCGGCGGCATGCGCGTCGAGCTGGACCGTGTGCACCTGCGCGACGCGACGCTCTCGCCCGAGGAGATCCTCATGAGCGAGTCGCAGGAACGCATGTGCGCGATCGTCGAGCCCGGCAAGGTCGACCGCTTCCTGGAGATCTGCGAGAAGTGGGACGTCATCGCCACCGTCATCGGTGAGGTGACCGACGGCGAGCGGCTGGAGATCTTCTGGCACGGCGAGCAGATCGTGGACGTGCCGCCGCGCACCGTCGCCCACGAGGGTCCGGTCTACGAGCGCCCGTACGCCCGCCCGGACTGGCAGGACGCCCTCCAGGCCGACGACGCGAACAAGCTGGCCCGGCCGGCGACCGCCGAGGAGCTGCGCGAGCAGGTCTTGAAGGTGATCTCCTCGCCGAACCAGGCGTCCAAGTCCTGGATTACCGATCAGTACGACCGGTTCGTGCAGGGCAACACCGTCCTCGCGCAGCCGGAGGACTCCGGCATGGTCCGCATCGACGAGGACACCAACCTCGGTGTCGCCGTCGCCACGGACGGCAACGGGCGCTACGCCAAGCTCGACCCGTACGCGGGTGCGCAGCTCGCGCTCGCCGAGTCCTACCGCAACGTGGCCGCCTCGGGTGCCCGCCCGCTGGCCATCTCGAACTGCCTGAACTTCGGCTCCCCCGAGGACCCCGCGGTCATGTGGCAGTTCGCGGAGGCCACGCGCGGCCTGGCCGACGGCTGCCTGACCCTGGGCACCCCGGTCACCGGCGGCAACGTCTCGCTCTACAACCAGACCGGCGAGACCGCCATCCACCCGACCCCCGTGGTCGCGGTGCTCGGCGTCATCGACGACGTGAACCGCCGTACGCCGATCGCCTTCTCCGACGAGGGCCACCTGCTCTACCTGCTGGGTGACACCAAGGAGGAGCTGGGCGGCTCGGCCTGGTCCCAGGTCGTCCACGACCACCTCGGCGGTCTGCCGCCGGCCGTGGACCTGGACCGCGAGAAGCTGCTGGGCGAGATCCTGATCTCCGCCTCGCGCGACGGCATGGTCGACGCCGCGCACGACCTCTCGGACGGCGGTCTGATCCAGGCCCTCGCGGAGTCGTGCCTGCGCGGCGGCAAGGGTGCTCGGGTCGTCGTGCCCGACGGCATCGACCCCTTCGTCCTCCTCTTCTCCGAGTCCGCCGGCCGTGCGGTCGTCGCGGTCCCGCGGAGCGAGGAGCTGCGGTTCACCGACATGTGCGGCGCGCGGGGCCTGCCCGCGGCCCGGATCGGTGTCGTCGACGGCGAAGCGATCGACATCCAGGGGCAGTTCAGCATCCCGCTGGCCGAGCTGCGCGAGGCCCACGAGGCCACGATTCCGGCGCTGATCGCGTAGGTTCCGCCTGACGTCCACGGTGGCGGGGCGGGCTCCTTCCCGAGCCCGCCCCGCCACCGGGACAGCGCCTCCCCGCAACACCCCGGTCAGGGGCGGGGCACCCGCAGGCGTATCGCCAGCAGCAGCGCCAGCAGCATCGCTCCGGCAGCGCACGCGAACACCGTGTCGACGGAGGAGACGAACGCCCGTATCGCCTGAGTGTGCGCCTCCCCGCTGAGCGCGGCTATGCGGCTCGTCGATCCGCCGGGGCCCTTCGCCTCGTACACCCGGGCCAGCACCGTGCCGAAGAGGGAGGCGCCCAGCGCGCCGCCAAGGGACTGGAAGAAGCGGATCCCCGTGGTGGCCACGCCCAGTTGGCGGGGCGGCGCCGACTCCTGTGTGAGCTGGATCAGCTGGCCCAGCAGCTGGCCGAACCCCAGGCCGAGCAGCAGCAGCGCCGTGCCGACGACCCACAGGCCCGTGTCCGCCTCGAGGGTCGCGAGGATCCCCATGGCCGCTGCGCTGACGGCCGTGCCGGTGACGACGAAGGTCTTCTGCGGCCAGCCGCGCGCCGTCAGCCGGGCGGTGACGACGCCGATGACGGAGATCCCCGCGGCCATCGGGAGCAGGAACAGGCTGGCGTTCGTGGCGGCGATGCCGCGCACGAGCTGCAGATAGATGATCACGTAGATCATCGAGCCCATCAGAGCCGTCCCGATCAGCGCCTGAAGCGCGAACGAGATGCGCAGCACGGGGATCTTGAACAGCGACAGGGGCAGGACGGGCTCGGCCGCCGTCGCCTGCCGCCACAGGAACAGGCCGAGCAGCAGTGCGCTCGCCGCGATCAGCCCGAGGACGACGGGGGAGTCCCACGCATACTCCTTGCCGCCCCATTCGGTGACGAGCAGCACGGATGTGGAGAAGGCCGCTGCGAGGCCGGCCCCGAGGAAGTCGATCCGGTGGCGTGTGCCGTGGTGCCGGGGGAGTTTGAGGACGGCGGCCGCTGCGGCGAGCACGGCGAGGCCGACGGGCAGGTTCACGTAGAAGACCCAGCGCCAGTCGGCGTGATCGGCGAGGACGCCGCCCAGCACGGGCCCGAGCGCCATGCCCGCGCCCGCCACGAGGCCGCCGATGCCGGCGCCGCCCTTGCCGCCGCCGTCGCTCCCGTCCGCGGGCGCCGCCGCCTTGAGCTGGGCGATCACGACCATGGTGACGCTCATCAGCCCGCCGCCGCCGATGCCCTGGACCGCACGGAACGCGATGAGCTGCTCCATGGACTGCGCGGCCCCGCACAGCGCCGATCCCACGAGGAAGGCCGCGACGGCGCTCAGGAACACCTTGCGGGCACCGAGCGTGTCGCACAGCTTGCCGTAGAGCGGCAGGGCCGCGGTCGACGCGAGGGCGAAGGCGCTGATCAGCCACGGCACGCGGTCGAGGCCGTGCGCGGGGTCGAGGTCCCGGACGATCGGGACGGTGACGGCCGAGACGATGTTCTGGTCGAGGACGGCCAGGAGCATCGTGGTCAGGCAGACCACGAAGGCGATCTTGCGCTGCCCGGCGGTCATGCGGGGCCCGGCCGGCTGGCCGGCCGGCGCCGGAGCGGGTGCGTGGGCAGTCCCTCCCGCAGCCCCGCGATCAGGAGCCAACTGCCTCGCCGCTGTGGATGAATGCACCCTTCTTCCCCCTCCGGAGTCGGTTTGTGAACGCCGACGGAAGCGGCGCGTCCTCACCATGCCCCGAGAACGTGTACCGAGTCAATTCTTCTATCGGGTAAGTTTGTCGCCCCGGTCAAAACTTCATCCTGGTACAGTCGTGCCATGGCCGAAGAGCTGAGCCTGCGCGAGCGCAAGAAGATCCAGACCCGGCGCGCCCTCTGGAGGGCCGCCACGAAGCTGTTCCTGGAGCGCGGCTACGACCAGGTGTCGGTCGCCGAGGTCGCCCTGGCCGCCGAGGTCTCGAAGATGACCGTCTTCAACTACATGTCCTCCAAGGAGGACCTGGTCCTCGGCCCCATGAAGGAGCACATCGGCGACGCCGCCCGCGCCGTGCGGGACAGGAGCCCCGGCGAGTCCGCTGTCGCCGCCTTCCGCAGGGACTTCATGGCCGCGCTCAACGCCCACGACGCGTCCGTCGGCATGAGCGACGACCCGTACGTGCTCCAGATGCGCCGGATGATCCAGGAGACCCCGGCCCTTCTCGTCCGCGCCCATGAATACGTCCGCCGCGCCCAGATGCTCCTGGCCGAGGAACTGGCCGCGTCCGCGGAAGGGCCCGACGCCGAGCTCGCCCCCGTGGTGGCGGCGCAGCTGATGAGCGTCCGCTACGTCGTGCACGAGCACAACCACCGGCGTTTGTTCGCGGGCGAGTCGGCGGAGGAGGTCCTTCCCGGCGCCGTCGCCCTCGCCGAGCGGGCCTTCGCCCTGGTCGAGCACGGGCTCGGGGACTTCGGCACGCTCCCGGCCGGCACGGATACGGCCCAGGCCGCAGAGGCCGGCGCCGAATAGGGTCGGAGCCATGCCTCCCGCCCAGCGCAAGCCCCGTCCCCGCAGCTACGACCCCGCCAAGCTGCGCGCCGCCGTCGCCGCGCAGCTCGCCCACGTACGGGACGCCGCCGCGAGCCTGGATGAGGCGCGGCTCGCGCTGCCCACGCGGTGCGGGGACCGGACCGTCCGCGATCTGCTCGCGCACATCGCCCTGGGTGTTGACCTCGTGGCCCGCCTGATCGGGGAACCGGCCCCGCCCGCGCGGGAGATCACCGCCGTGGAGTGGCCGGTCACGGCCGCGCCCACCGAGATCGCCGGCAGCGACGCGGACGCCGCCCCCGTAGCCCTCCTGGACGCCGCGGCGGACCGCTTCGCCACCCTCGCGGCCGCCACCCCGCCCGACCGCCTGCTCGCCACGCCCTCGGGCGCCATGCGCCTGGACGACTTCCTGGTCACGCGCTGCGTGGAGCTGGCCGTCGGCACCGACGACCTCGCGGCGGCGCTCGGCACCGAGATCCGTTACGACCGGCAGGCCTTGGCCCACGCCACTCGTCTGCTCGCCGACGCGCTGGCCGCCAAGGCCCCGGGCGGTTCCGTGGAGGTCCGCATTCCGCCGTTCGCGGTGGTCCAGTGCGTGGCCGGCCCCCGGCACACCCGCGGCACGCCGCCCAACGTGGTCGAGACCGACCCGCTCACCTGGCTCCGCCTGGCCACCGGCCGCACGGGCTGGGCCGCCGCCCTGGACGCCGCCGCGGTCAGCGCGAGCGGCGAGCGCGCGGACCTCTCCGCGCACCTCCCGCTGTCCGTCTGACTCCGTTCTGACCGGCCTCTGACCGGCTTTTGATCGGCTTCTGACAGCGTTCCGATCGCGCCCGGTCAGCTCCCTTCGGCGGTCCGTCCGGACCGCATCCGGTCAGCCCTCTTTGTGGGAATGAACAAAAGATCTCCGAAAGGCGATTCGCCATCTCCCAAAGGTGATTCACCGTGCGCGCCGAGTGGCTGTGCGTGGTGTGAGGCATCACCGGTCGTCCCCGGTTCGGATGAACCTCCTCCCTGCCATAGACTCAAGGTGTGCCTCGTGGTGACGGACGACTCAGCCACGACCTGCTCCCCGGTGAGAAGGGCCCCCAGGACGCTTGCGGCGTCTTCGGTGTCTGGGCTCCGGGTGAAGAGGTCGCCAAACTCACCTATTTCGGGCTGTATGCGCTGCAGCACCGTGGACAGGAGTCCGCGGGCATCGCAGTGAGCAACGGCTCCCAGATCCTCGTCTTCAAGGACATGGGACTGGTTTCCCAGGTCTTCGACGAAACCTCCCTCGGCTCTCTCCAGGGCCACATTGCGGTCGGTCACGCCCGCTACTCCACCACCGGAGCCTCGGTGTGGGAGAACGCCCAGCCGACCTTCCGGGCGACCGCGCACGGCTCGATCGCGCTGGGTCACAACGGCAACCTGGTCAACACGGCCGAGCTGGCCGAGATGGTCGCCGCCCTCCCCAAGGAGAACGGCCGGGCCACCCAGGTCGCGGCGACCAACGACACCGACCTGGTCACGGCCCTCCTCGCGGGCCAGACCGACGCCGACGGCAAGCCGCTGACCATCGAGGAGGCGGCCGCCAAGGTCCTTCCCGACGTCATGGGCGCCTTCTGTCTCGTCTTCATGAACGAGCACACGCTCTACGCCGCCCGTGACCCGCAGGGCATCCGCCCGCTGGTCCTCGGCCGCCTGGAGCGCGGCTGGGTGGTGGCCTCCGAGACGGCCGCCCTGGACATCTGCGGTGCCACGTTCGTCCGCGAGATCGAGCCGGGTGAGCTCATCGCCATCGACGAGCACGGCGTGCGCACCAGCCGCTTCGCCGAGGCCCGCCCCAAGGGCTGCGTCTTCGAGTACGTGTACCTGGCCCGCCCGGACACCGATATCGCGGGCCGGAACGTCTACCTTTCCCGGGTGGAAATGGGCCGCCGGCTCGCCGCCGAGGCACCGGTCGACGCCGATCTGGTGATACCGACCCCGGAATCCGGCACTCCGGCTGCGGTCGGTTATGCGGAGGCCAGCGGCATTCCGTACGGTACCGGCCTGGTCAAGAATTCCTATGTCGGCCGGACCTTCATCCAGCCGAGCCAGACCATCCGCCAGCTCGGCATCCGGCTCAAGCTGAATCCGCTCAAGGAAGTCATCAAGGGCAAGCGCCTGGTCGTCGTCGACGATTCCATCGTCCGCGGCAACACCCAGCGCGCGCTCGTCCGGATGCTCCGCGAGGCCGGCGCCGCCGAGGTGCACGTGCGGATTTCCTCCCCGCCGGTGAAATGGCCGTGTTTCTTCGGCATCGATTTCGCCACCCGGGCCGAGCTCATCGCCAATGGCATGAGCGTCGAGGAGATCGGCCGCTCGCTGGGCGCGGACTCGCTCGCGTACATCTCCCTCGACGGCATGATCGAGGCGACCACCATCGCCAAGCCGAACCTGTGCCGCGCCTGCTTCGACGGCGAGTACCCCATGGCGCTCCCCGACCCCGAGCTGCTCGGCAAGCAGCTCCTGGAGACCGAGCTGGCCGGTGGCACGGACGCCGCCGACGCGCTCCGTCGTCCGTAAACGCCTCCGCAGTACCGAACGACACGAAAGTTCTCAAACTCATGTCTGAGACCACCGGTGCCAGCTACGCAGCCGCGGGCGTCGACATCGAAGCGGGCGATCACGCCGTCGAGCTGATGAAGAAGTGGGTGAAGAAGGCCACCCGTCCGGAGGTCGTCGGCGGCCTCGGCGGTTTCGCCGGGCTCTTCGACGCCAGTGCGCTCAAGCGGTACGAGCGCCCCCTCCTGGCCTCCGCCACGGACGGCGTCGGCACGAAGGTCGACATCGCCCGCCGCATGGGCGTCTACGACACCATCGGCCACGACCTGGTCGGCATGGTCGTGGACGACCTGGTCGTCTGCGGCGCCGAGCCGCTGTTCATGACCGACTACATCTGCGTCGGCAAGGTCCACCCCGAGCGGGTCGCCGCGATCGTCAAGGGCATCGCCGAGGGCTGTGTGCTCGCGGGCTGCGCGCTGGTCGGCGGCGAGACCGCCGAGCACCCGGGCCTGCTCGGCGCGGACGAGTTCGACGTGGCCGGTGCGGGCACCGGCGTGGTCGAGGCCGACCGCGTGCTGGGCGCCGATCGCATCCGTACGGGTGACGTCGTCATCGCGATGGCCTCGTCCGGACTTCACTCGAACGGGTACTCGCTGGTCCGCCATGTGCTCTTCGACCGGGCCGGCTGGGAGCTGGACCGGGAGGTGCCGGAGTTCGGCCGCACCCTCGGCGAGGAGCTCCTGGAGCCCACCCGGATCTACTCGCTGGACTGCCTGGCCCTCACCCGTACGGCCGAGGTGCACGCCTTCTCGCACATCACGGGCGGCGGCCTGGCCAACAACCTGGCCCGGGTCATCCCGGACCACCTCCGGGCTACGGTCGACAGGTCGACGTGGACGCCCGGCGCGGTCTTCGACACCGTGGGCCGGCTCGGCGGCGTCGAGCGGCTGGAGCTGGAGAAGACGCTGAACATGGGCGTCGGCATGGTCGCGGTCGTCCCGCAGGAGTCCGTGGACGTGGCCCTCACGGCCCTCGCCGACCGCGGAGTGGACGCCTGGGTCGCCGGTGGCATCACCGACCGCGGTGACCACACCGAGGCCGTGGCTCTGACCGGCGGCTACGCCGGCTGAGAGCCCGCCGGAAGCCGACGTGAGCCGACGCTGCACGGGGGCCGCCGCCCGGACCGGAAGGTCCCGGGCGGAGCCCCGGGCAGCGCGCACGGCGGACCGCGACTTGCCACCCCGGGCAGCACAGAACCCGGTCCGAGGTCGGGCCTCGAACCGGGTCGGTGGGAGTTACAGCGTCAAGCGCGGCGACGGTAAGGAGAGTCGGACTGGGCCTGCTCGTCCTCGTCCTCATCGTCGTTGTAACGACTCGCGTACTGAGCGTACGGGTCGTCATCCAGCTCATCGTCCTTTTCGAGCGGCTCGCTGTTCGGCGGCTGCTTCGTCGGCGATGCGCCCAGCTCATTGGCCAGACGTGAGAGGTCGGTCCCGCCGCTGTTGTACTTCAGCTGGCGGGCGACCTTTGTCTGCTTGGCCTTGGCCCGGCCGCGCCCCATGGCTCGACCCCCTCAATGACGGGGCTCGACGGCCCCAGAGTCTTGACACGCGTTCACGTTCATGAGTCAGAGCGGACCCCCGTGGAGGGATCCGGCCTGTAGGGCTTCAACGGTACCTGCTTCCGCGGCCATACGGTACGTCGCCCGCATGACGTGCCACGCAGCACAACCCTAGGGGAGCCCCGTCCCCGCTGGTCAGCTGCGATTTTAACGTGTCTTGTGCCCCGACCCGCCGATGGGTGGTGAGAGATGTCTCGCTCACCACCTCATCGGACGGGCCTGTAGGGACCGCTAGGGGGCGGCTCCGGGCGGTCTCGCGACCGCCGGTCCGGCCGCGGACCTGCGCAAGGCGCCCTTACCAGGCTTACCGGACGGTTCTACCGCGCGGTAGCCATGCCGGCGGCAGCGGCCGCACCCGTGGCGCGCGCCCGCGCCTCGGCCATGCGCTGCTCGGCCAGCCGGTCGGCGGCAGCGGCGGGCGGAATGCCGTCGGCCTTGGCCCGATCAAATATGGCCAGGGTCGTATCGAAGATCTGGTTCGCCTTGGCCTTCGCCCGGTCGAAGTCGAAGCCGTGCAGCTCGTCGGCGACCTGGATCACTCCGCCGGCGTTCACCACATAGTCCGGGGCGTAGAGGATGCCGCGGTCCGCGAGGTCCTTCTCGACGCCCGGGTGGGCCAGCTGGTTGTTGGCCGCGCCGCAGACCACGCTCGCGGTCAGGGCGGCCACGGTGGCGTCGTCCAGCGCGCCGCCGAGGGCGCAGGGGGCGTAGACGTCGAGCGGCGTGCGGACCAGGACATCGGCGTCCGTCACGGCGGTGACCTGCGGGTGGCGGGCCAGGATCCGCTCCACGGCCTCCGTCCGGACATCGGTGATCACGACCTCCGCGCCGTCCTCGACAAGGTGCTCGACGAGGTGGTGGCCGACCTTGCCGACCCCCGCGACGCCGACTCTGCGGCCGCGCAGCGTGGGCTCGCCCCACTGGGTCTGCGCGGCGGCGCGCATGCCCTGGAAGACGCCGAAGGCGGTGAGGACGGAGGAGTCGCCGGCGCCGCCGTTCTCGGGGGAGCGGCCGGTGGTCCAGCGGCACTCGCGGGCGACGACGTCCATGTCCTGGACGTAGGTGCCGACGTCGCAGGCGGTGACGTACCGGCCGCCGAGGGAGGCCACGAAGCGACCGTATGCCAGCAGAAGCTGTTCGGTCTTGATCAGGGAGGGATCGCCGATGATCACGGCCTTTCCGCCGCCGTGATCGAGACCCGCCAGCGCGTTCTTGTAGGACATGCCGCGGGAGAGGTTGAGGGCGTCCTGCACCGCCTCCTCCTCCGAGGCGTACGGGTAGAAGCGGGTGCCGCCGAGGGCGTTGCCCAGGGCGGTGGAGTGGATGGCGATCACTGCCTTGAGGCCGCTCTCGCGGTCCTGGCACAGCACGACCTGTTCGTGGCCGCCCTGGTCCGACCGGAACAATGTGTGCAGCACGCCGTCAGCGTCATTGGTGGGACGTACGTCAGTCACTGTGGTGACTCCATATGTCGCGGAGGTCGCCCTCCGGGGGTGGTGGAGGGCCGGTTGGCAAGAGGGTAAGACCTGTCGGCCCGGCGGGCCGGTCCCGTGCGGAGGATCACTCCTCCGGGGAGCGGTGCCATGGGACGATTTGCGCGGTACGGGGAGGGTTCGGCAACTCCCCGGGGTGTCCGGCGTCTTGAGGGGAGCACGTGTGGGCTCGGCGTCATCGGTGACTGTCCCGTACGCGTCGTACCTGCGGGTCTACGAGCCGCTGGGCGCGTTCCCGGAGCCGGAGCGCACGCACTGGGAGCGCTACGCCCGGCGCACCGCCCTGCCCTGCGCCCAGGACGAGCTCCGGCGCTCGCTCGCCGACCTGCTGCCCACCCCGCCGGTGCCGGTCCCGGTGCACGAGAGCGGCGACGCCTTCGTGACCTTCCAGGACGGCGTCCTGTGCGTCTGCCCCTGGCGGACGCGGCTGCGCGGCTGGCTGGCCCTGGAGGAGCTGTCCGAGAGCCTGCCCGCGCCGGTCCTGGACGCGGCGCTGCCGCCGGTCGTGCGCCGGCAGGCGGAGGCGGACTACGAGCGCTGGCAGGAGCGCAACCCCGACGCCCGGCCGTGGATCCGCACCGCGACCTGGCAGGTGCCCCTGCGCTGGTTCGTCCTCTTCTCCGACGAGGAGCGCGAGTACGGCAAGCCGGGCGAGTGCGCCGGCGAGGGGGAGCCGGGCCGGAACGGGCTCGTGCTCCGCTACCGCACGCCGATGGTGCAGGCGAGGCGGCGGGTGGCCCGGGGGCTGCGCACGCTCAAGGACGCGATCGACGAGGGCCCGCTGATCGACGGGCTGGTGGACGTGGGGCGGTGGCTGGAGGAGTTCCACCCGCGCTCCCTGGTGGAGCTGGACTACGGCGGTCTGGTGCATATGGTGCCCGAGGCGCAGCTCGCGGAGGACCATTCCGCCGGGGACACGGCGGAGGGGCTCGCGGCGTTGCGCGCGGGGGACGGGGTGCGCGCGGGGAGGGCGTACGAGCGGTTGACGGAGCGCTGGAGTGCCGTACGCAACCGTCAGTACGCCAATTGAAGTCCTGATCCGAGGAGCCCCGGGACCTAGGTCCCGATCCGGGCCATTGCGGCAACCGTGACCTAACGCACTTTCGTCAGGTCTTGCGCCCATCGCCCATCCGCGTGGCAAAATAGGACAAGGAGTCCGGGAAGGGCTCCTTCCGTCCAACTAAGGGCGGATTGATCGGTATTGCACTCCTTGGCGGGTCTGGTGACCCCTGATCCCGCTGTGACTGATCGTCACGGTGGCGTGACTGTCCGCTATGGCATGGTCCATCGGCTTCCGTCGAGGTTGAACACCTGAGAGGGCAATTCCATCGGTTTGGCCGACGTGGCTGGACAGATGGTGTAGTTGTAGTGCCGAGGACAAGCCGTTCGTCCTATAACCGACTCGGCCCGCGTCCGCCATTTCGGGCAACGCGGGTCAAGGTGCAGAATTTAGAGGAAAGAACCGACTCCACGTCAGGTTCTCCCGAGGAGGCCGCTCATGACCGCTCGCACCCCTGATGCCGAGCCGCTGCTGACCCCGGCTGAGGTTGCCACGATGTTCCGCGTGGACCCGAAGACGGTCACCCGTTGGGCCAAGGCTGGCAAGCTCACGTCCATCCGCACGCTCGGAGGACACCGCCGTTACCGCGAAGCGGAGGTCCGCGCCCTGCTGGCGGGCATTCCGCAGCAGCGCAGCGAGGCCTGAACAACCGCATGACCGGGCGTTTTCCGGGGCCCCCAACCCGGCTCGCGCCCTGCTCCAGTTCCAGCTGAAGCACCCTGAAGCACCATCTGGCTCCACACGACCGGCTTCCTGCCCCAACAGGACCGCCGCAGCCCACCGACTTGGGCGAGTCGTCGATCGCGCTGGACTCCGCCGGGTCCAGCGCGATCTTTTTTATGCCCGGACGTCTCCGGATGCCCGTTAACGGCCCCGGCGGCCCTGCCCGGCTCTGGGCAGCGGGAGCCGGCGGGGCACCCGTACGGAGTCCCGGGCCCACCCTTTCGGGTGGAGTGCAATTGCACATATTAAATTGACCCGTTGTAGGCCAGGGGTAAGTTCCCTCGTCCGGGAAACTCTTTCGGTGACTCCCATCACAGCGCGACGGGCTTGTCACTCATTGTGCCGCTGCGGTAAAGGGCCCGGGTGCGCGCCGGACGCGCGCGGAACCACGGCCGACTGCCGCCCGTACAGGCCCCGTTGGTCACCCGGAGCCGGTCCGCGCCTCCTCGGCGCCCTCCGGGCCGGACACCGGCCCTGCAGGGCCCGCAGCCGCCGCCTCCTGGGCGAGCCGCAGCAGCCGGTGGCACACGGCGCAGTGCCGGGTCAGGTGGCGGTACCCGGAAGCGCCCGACGCGGCGGACAGGTGGGCGCGCAGCAGCGCCCGCGTCTCGTGCCGGATGCTCTCGGCCCTGAGCTTCCCGGACCCGGGCGTCCCGGGCCGCTTCGCCTCTGCCGGGGTGGTGGTCGTCGTCATGGAGCGCAGCACCTCCACTGTCTGGGTACCCCTGGCACGTGTCCCAGTCAAGGTCGAACGCGAGAAGGCCCGGATCCCTGAAAAGGGATCCGGGCCTTCAGATCGTGCGGTCCTGACGGGATTTGAACCCGCGGCCTCCACCTTGACAGGGTGGCGAGCACTCCAAACTGCTCCACAGGACCTTGCTTGCTTCCCGCTCTCGCGGGCTTGCGAATGAGACTCTACAGCAGGTCAGGGGGTGCGGTCGAACCCGATCACGGAAGGGCCCCCGATCGGGTCTCCGCACCGTGCCACGGCCCGGCCGCACCACCCGTCCCTAGGGCACCAGCTGATCGATGGCCTTCACGATCCGCTTGTCCGAGACCGGGTGCGCCGTCCCCAGCGCGTGGGCGAAGTAGCTCACCCGCAGCTCCTCGATCATCCAGCGGATGTCGAGCGCCTCCCGCGGCACCGGGCGCCCCTTCGGGAACTGCTCCAGCAGCCACGCGTGCTCGTCCTGCACCTCCTTCACCTTCGCCATCCGGGCCCGGTCCCGGTCGGCGTTGGCGGGCAGCTGGGTGAGCCGCCGGTCGACCGCCACCAGATAGCGCAGCAGGTCCGGCAGCCGCCGCACGCCGTGCTCGGTGACGAAGCCCGGCTTGATCAGCCCCGCCAGCTGCTCCTTGACGTCCGAGAGGGAGGGCATCAGCGACAGGCTCGTGGTGGCCTTCAGCCGGCGCTCGCACGCCTGCCAGGCGGCCAGCACCTCCTGCACCTTGCGGATCGCGTCCATCGTGGCGTCCACGATGTCCGCCCGTACCGCGTCGAACAGCTTGCGGAAGGATTCTTCGTCCCAGACGGGGCCGCCGTGCGCCGCGATCAGCTTGTCGGCCGCGCCCGCGACGCAGTCCTCGAAGAGCGCCTGGACGGAGCCGTGCGGATTGCGCGACAGGGCGAGCTTCTGCTGGTTGCTGAGCTTGTCCTGGGCGAATTTCGCCGGGTTGGAGGGCAGGTTCAGCAGGATCAGCCGGCGGGTGCCCCGCCACATCGCCTCGCGCTGCTCCGGCTCGGTGTCGAAGAGCCGCACCGCGACCGAGGAGCCCTCGTCCACCAGTGCCGGATACGCCTTGACCGGCTGGCCGGCCCGGCGCGTCTCGAAGGTGCGCGGCAGGGTGCCCACCGTCCAGGACGTGAGCCCCGAGCGCTGCTCCGGGGCGCCGCCGCCGGTGCCGCCGGCCTTGGCGGCCCCCGCGGCCTGCTCGAAGGCCTTGGAGATCGCCTCCTGCGTCTTCGGCTTGAGCCGCAGCCGCAGCGCCTCCAGGTCCTTGTCCTCGGCGATCTTGCGGCGCCGCTCGTCGACGACCCGGAAAGTGATCTTCAGGTGGTCGGGGACCTTGCCCGGGTCGAAGTCCTCCGGCTCCAGCCGGACGGCCGTCATCCGGTGCAGCTCACGCGCCAGCGTGACCGTCAGGGACTCCTGCAGGGGTACGGCACGGTCGAGGAACGCCTTGGCGAAGTTCGGCGCCGGCACGTAGTTCCTGCGGATCGGCTTGGGCAGCGACCGGATCAGCTCCGTCACCAGGTCCTCGCGCAGCCCCGGGATCTGCCAGTCGAAGCCCTCGGCCGAGACCTGGTTCAGCACCTGCAGCGGAATGTGGACGGTCACGCCGTCCGCGTCCGCCCCCGGCTCGAACTGGTAGGTCACCTTGAACTTCAGCCGGCCCTGCCGCCAGGAATCCGGGTAGTCGTCCTTGGTGACCGCCTCGGCGTTCTCGTTGATGAGCATCGACTGCTCGAAGTTCAGCAGCTCCGGCTCGTCGCGCCGCTTGTGCTTCCACCACGAGTCGAAGTGCGCGCCCGACACCACGTGTTCGGGCAGCCGCTGGTCGTAGAAGTCGAAGAGCGTCTCGTCGTCCACCAGGATGTCCCGGCGACGGGCGCGGTGCTCCAGCTCCTCGACCTCGCCCAGCAGTTTGCGGTTGTCGTGGAAGAACTGGTGGTGCGTCCGCCAGTCGCCCTCGACCAGGGCGTTGCGGATGAACAGCTCGCGGCTGGTCTCCGGGTCGATCCGGCCGAAGTTGACCTTCCGCTGGGCGACGATCGGCACGCCGTACAGCGTCACCCGCTCGTACGCCATGACGGCCGCCTGCTTCTGCTCCCAGTGCGGCTCGCTGTAATTGCGCTTCACCAGGTGCTCGGCGAGCGGCTCGATCCACTCGGGCTCGACCTTGGCGTTGACCCGCGCCCACAGCCGCGACGTCTCCACCAGCTCGGCCGACATCACCCAGCGCGGCTGCTTGCGGAACAGCGCCGAGCCCGGGAACACCGCGAACTTCGCGCTGCGGGCACCCAGGTACTCGTTCTTTTCGGTGTCCTTGAGACCGATATGGGAGAGCAGACCCGCCAGCAGCGACTGGTGAATGCGCTCCGGGGCCGCATCCTCCTCCGCCATGTGGACGCCCATCTGCTTGGCGACCGTCCGCAGCTGCGAGTAGATGTCCTGCCACTCGCGTATCCGCAGATAGTTCAGGAACTCCGACTTGCACATGCGCCGGAACGCCGACGACGACAGCGCCTTCTGCTGCTCGCGCACATAGCGCCACAGGTTCAGGAACGCGAGGAAGTCACTCGTCTCGTCCTTGAAGCGGGCGTGCTGCTGATCGGCCTGCGCCTGCTTCTCCGAAGGCCGCTCGCGCGGATCCTGGATCGACAGCGCGGCCGCGATCACCATGACCTCGCGGACGCAGCCGTTGCGGTCGGCCTCCAGGACCATGCGGGCCAGCCGCGGGTCCACCGGCAGCTGCGCGAGCTTCCGCCCCGACTGCGTGAGCCGCTTCTTCGGGTCCTTCTGCGCGGGGTCGAGCGCACCCAGCTCGACCAGCAGATCGACGCCGTCCTTGATGTTGCGCCGGTCCGGCGGATCGATGAACGGGAACTTCTCGATGTCGCCCAGGCCGGCCGCCGTCATCTGCAGGATGACCGAGGCCAGGTTCGTACGGAGGATCTCCGCGTCCGTGAACTCCGGACGCGCGAGGAAGTCGTCCTCCGAGTACAGCCGGATGCAGATGCCGTCCGACGTACGGCCGCAGCGGCCCTTGCGCTGGTTCGCACTCGCCTGCGAGACCGCCTCGATCGGCAGCCGCTGGACCTTGGTGCGGTGGCTGTACCGCGAGATCCGCGCGAAACCGGGGTCGATCACGTAGCGGATGCCCGGAACCGTCAGGGACGTCTCCGCGACGTTCGTCGCGAGGACGATCCGGCGGCCCGTGTGGCGCTGGAAGACCCGGTGCTGCTCGGCGTGGGACAGACGGGCGTACAGCGGCAGGATCTCGGTGAACCGGAGCTTCTTCTTCTCCAGCGCGTCCGCGGTGTCGCGGATCTCCCGTTCACCGGAGAGGAAGACCAATATGTCGCCGTCGCCCTCGCGCTGCAGCTCGTCCACCGCATCGCAGATCGCCGTGATCTGATCGCGGTCCGCATCGCCCGAGTCCTCCTCAAGCAGCGGCCGGTACCGCACCTCCACCGGATACGTCCGCCCGCTCACCTCGATGATCGGCGCCTCCCCGAAATGGCGCGAGAAGCGCTCCGGGTCGATCGTGGCCGAAGTGATGACGACCTTGAGGTCGGGGCGGCGCGGCAGCAGCTGGGCCAGATAGCCGAGGATGAAGTCGATGTTGAGGCTGCGCTCGTGCGCCTCGTCGATGATGATCGTGTCGTACTGACGCAGCTCGCGGTCCGTCTGGATCTCGGCCAGCAGGATGCCGTCCGTCATCAGCTTGACCAGCGTGCTCTCGCTCACCTGGTCGGTGAAGCGGACCTTCCAGCCGACCGCCTCGCCCAGCGGCGTGCGCAGCTCCTCCGCGACGCGCTCCGCGACCGTACGGGCGGCGATCCGGCGCGGCTGGGTGTGCCCGATCAGGCCCCGGACGCCGCGGCCGAGCTCCATGCAGATCTTGGGGATCTGCGTGGTCTTCCCGGAACCGGTCTCGCCCGCGACGATCACGACCTGGTGGTCGCGGATCGCCGCCAGGATCTCGTCCTTCTTCTGGCTGACCGGGAGCTGCTCGGGATAGGTGACGGCCGGCGCGGCGGCCCGGCGGCTCGCGACGCGCAGCTCGGCCGCGTCGACCTCTGCCGTGATCTCGGCCAGGACGGCCGTACGGGCCTCGGGCTTGCGGATGCGGCGCGCGCCCTCGAGCCGCCGCCCCAGGCGCTGCGCGTCGCGCAGCGTCAGCTCGGGGAGGCGGGCGGCGAGGTCGGCGAAGATGGCGGGGGCGGCAGGCTGCGTAGACATACGGAGTCCAGGATCGCACCAGCCGCCGCGAAGCGGCGAACGCATTTCCCCGGAAATGCACTGAGCCCCCCATCCGGAGATGAGGGGCTCACTGTGGCTGGGGCCGGGGTCGAACCGGCGACCTTCCGCTTTTCAGGCGGACGCTCGTACCAACTGAGCTACCCAGCCACGCAGACATCAGAAATGTCTGCAGCGGTCCTGACGGGATTTGAACCCGCGGCCTCCACCTTGACAGGGTGGCGAGCACTCCAAACTGCTCCACAGGACCTTGCTATGTGCGAGCACTAGTCTCGCACACGGTACAGCGTGCCCCCAACGGGATTCGAACCCGTGCTACCGCCTTGAAAGGGCGGCGTCCTGGGCCACTAGACGATGAGGGCTGATGGCCCACCTGGGCGCTTCGCAGCGCCTCGGGGACGTGAGAAGCATATGGGATGGAGGGAGGGAACGCCAAAACGGTTTCCCGGAGGCCGGCGCGAAGGGTTCCCGGAGGCCGCCCGGGCGCGGCGCGGGAAGCGTACGGGGCCCGTGCAGGGGCCGGGCGGGGGTGCGTGCCGGACAATGGCGAGCGTGCTGGAGATGACGCGCGAGGAGTTCGAGGAACTGGTCGCCGAGGCCCTGGACCGGATCCCGCCGGAGCTGACGCGGCTGATGGACAACGTCGCGGTGTTCGTCGAGGACGAGCCCCCGGCGGCGGACCCGGATCT
Organism: Streptomyces roseoverticillatus; assembly: GCF_000719265.1. Taxonomy (GTDB): domain Bacteria; phylum Actinomycetota; class Actinomycetes; order Streptomycetales; family Streptomycetaceae; genus Streptomyces; species Streptomyces roseoverticillatus. The sequence continues at coordinate 388,014 of NZ_JOFL01000011.1, forward strand.
GCTCGGCCTCTACGAGGGAACGCCGCTGACCGAGCGCGGCGAGTGGTACGCGGGCGTCCTGCCCGACCGGATCACGATCTACCGCGGTCCCACGCTGCGCCTGTGCACCTCGCGGGAAGAGGTGGTGGAGGAGACCGAAGTGACGGTCGTTCACGAGGTGGCGCACCACTTCGGCATCGACGACGAGCGCCTGCACGCCCTCGGCTACGGCTGACCGGCGGGAGTCCGGGGCGGACCGAGGCGACGGGGCCGGGGCGGGCCGAGGTGACGGGGCCGGGGCAAAGAGCCGGTCAGGTGACCGCGTGCCGCGCGTGTCCTGGGCGGGGCGGTCTCAGTTGGGCAGGGGGCCTGTCCCAGCGTTCAGTCCCGGAAGTCCCGAAGGCGGTCCCCGATGCCTCCCACCTCACCCCGCGCAGCCGTCACCCGGATCGTGGCCGTCGCCGCCGTGGCCCTGGCCCTCGGGGGGTGCATGAGCGTGAGCGACCCGGAGCGGCCCGCTCCGTCGCCGGGTGCGGGCAAGCAGCGCGACGCGGGACCGGAGCCGGACGGCGGGGTGCGGATGCCGGGCGGGCGGCCCGGGCAGGCGGACGCGCGCTCCGCGCGGGGCGCGAGCGGCAGCCCGTCGGCCCGGAACACGGCCACCCCGTCCTCCTCCGCGACGCCCTCGGGCACCCCGGCCGAGGCCTCGCCGGACGCCCGCCCCGGCAAGCCGGGCAAGAAGGCGAAGCCGCCGACCGGCGGCGGCACGGCCCCCGCGCCCCGTCCGCCCGCGTCCACGCAGCCGGCTCCCCAGCCGAGCACCCCCGCGCCGCCGCCCCCCACCCAGCCGCCCACGTCCTCGGCGCCCCCGTCGCCGCAGCCGGGGCCGCAGGCGGCGGGTCCCGTGGCCTAGGCCGTGCCGGGCCCTGTGGCGCAGGCCATGCCGCCGGGCGGGGACGGCGGGTTGCGTCCGGGGGGTGCGAGTGCGTATGGTGGTAGATCGTTTGATCCCATTTGCCCGGCGCCCTGCAGAAGCGCGCCGTGTGGCGCGTTCCTTACCTTGCCGTGGCTGACCGCATCGAGGCGGTCATTTGTGAAGCCGACACGGAGCTTGGGCGCGTGCCGAAACTCCGGAAGGTTTCGCATTTCGCATGTCCATTTCCCCTGAGCAGACCGTCATGCCCGCGAGCGACGAGATCGTCGAGATCGTCGAGATCGTCGCCGAGGCGGACGCCACCGCGGAGACCACCGCGGACCTCACCCCCGACACCGCCGCCGAGGCCGTCGACACTGTCGACACCGCTGCCGCCGAGCCCGCCGAGCCGACGATCACCTTCGGTGACCTCGGTCTGGACGACGCGATCGTCCGCAAGCTCGCGCAGAACGGCGTGACCACCCCCTTCCCGATCCAGGCCGCGACCATCCCGGACGCCCTGGCCGGCAAGGACATCCTCGGCCGCGGCCGCACCGGCTCCGGCAAGACGCTCTCCTTCGGTCTCCCGCTGCTGTCCACGCTGGCCGGCGGCCACACCGAGAAGAAGCGCCCCCGCGGTCTGATCCTCACCCCGACCCGTGAGCTCGCGATGCAGGTCGCGGACGCCCTCCAGCCGTACGGCGACGTGCTCGGCCTCAAGATGAAGGTCGTCTGCGGCGGTACGTCCATGGGCAACCAGATCTACGCCCTGGAGCGCGGCGTCGACATCCTCGTCGCCACCCCGGGCCGCCTGCGCGACATCATCAACCGCGGCGCCGCCTTCCTCGACAAGGTCCAGGTCGCCGTCCTCGACGAGGCCGACCAGATGGCCGACATGGGCTTCCTGCCCGAGGTCACCGAGATCCTCGACCAGGTGCCGGCCGGCGGCCAGCGCCTGCTGTTCTCCGCCACGCTGGAGAACGAGATCGACACCCTCGTCAAGCGCTACCTGGTCGCCCCGGTGACGCACGAGGTCGACGCGGCCCAGGGCGCGGTCACCACCATGACCCACCACGTCCTCGTCGTGAAGCCGAAGGACAAGGCGCCGGTCACCGCCGCCATCGCCGCCCGCAAGGGCCGCACGATCATCTTCGTCCGTACCCAGCTGGGCGCCGACCGCGTCGCCGAGCAGCTGCTGGACGCCGGCGTCCGCGCCGACGCCCTGCACGGCGGCATGACCCAGGGCGCCCGCAGCCGCGTCCTGGAGGACTTCAAGGCCGGCTACGTGAACTGCCTGGTCGCCACCGACGTCGCCGCCCGCGGCATCCACGTCGACGGCATCGACCTGGTCCTCAACGTCGACCCGGCCGGCGACCACAAGGACTACCTGCACCGCTCGGGCCGCACCGCCCGCGCCGGCCAGTCCGGCACGGTCGTCTCCCTGGCCCTGCCGCACCAGCGCAAGCAGATCTTCCGCCTGATGGAGGACGCGGGCGTCGACGCCTCGCGCCACATCGTCGGCGGTTCCGGCGCCTTCGACGAGGAGGTCGCCAAGATCACCGGCGCCCGTTCCCTCACCGAGGTCCAGGCCGACTCCGCCGCCAACGCCGCCAAGCAGGCCGAGCGCGACCTCCAGGAGCTCACCCGTCAGCTCGAGCGCGCCCAGCGCCGTGCGACCGAGCTCCGCGAGGAGGCCGACCGTCTGACCGCGCGCGCCGCCCGCGAGCGCGGTGAGGACCCGGAGGCCGCCGTCGCCGCTGCCGCCGAGGCCGCCGCCACCGAGGCCAAGGCCGAGGAGGAGGCCGCTGCCGCCGCGTCCGTCCCGGCGCAGGCCGCTCCGGCAGAGCGCCGCGACGAGCGGGGCAACTTCGAGCGCCGCGGTGGTGACCGTCGTGACGACCGCGGTGGTGCCCCTCCGGTGGCTTCCGTCGCGACGACCGTGACGGCTTCCGTCGTGACGACCGCCGCGATGACCGCGGTGGTGACCGTGGCGGCTTCCGTCGCGACGACCGTCGTGACGACAACCGCTCCGGTGGCTTCCGCCGTGACGACCGCCCCTCCGGCGGCTTCCGCCGCGACGAGAACCGCACCGGTGGCTTCCGTCGCGACGACCGTCCGTCGGGTGGCTTCCGCCGCGACGACCGCCCCACGCACGGCGGCGGGTTCCGCTCCGGCGGCAGCGACCGTCCGTTCAACCGCGACCGTCGTGACGACCGTCCGGCCGGCGGCGGCTTCCGCTCCGGCGGTCACGACCGCCCGAACGGCCGCCGCGACGACCACCGCGGTGGCACCGGTTCCTTCGGCCGCCGCGACGACAAGCCGCGCTGGAAGCGCAACGGCTGATAACCGCAGGTGATTTGGGGCCCGTACGGCACTTCGGTGGCGTACGGGCCCCGTTGCGTCCGCGGGTCCGTCCAACTCATCGGCCATAACGACTCGGGATAACGCGGTCGGCCGGGCTATGCTGCGGGGTGCGGGCCGTTAGCTCAATTGGCAGAGCAGTGGACTTTTAATCCATTGGTTGTGGGTTCGAGTCCCACACGGCCTACGCGATGCGGGTCCGGCTTTACGCCGCTGACCTGCGGTGGAGCGCCCCGTCCGGTTCTTGCCGGGCGGGGCGCCCGGCGTTGTGGGGGGTGTCTGCGCGCCCATGGCGTGCCCATCCGGCCGGGAGTGGTCCGCGAATTCCTCGTGAACCAGCGGGACATGTGGCGGATACCCCGGCGAACCTCATCGGGCTTCATCGGACCTCATCGGGACCTTGCCGGGCTTCATCGGGGCCTTGCCGGGCCTCATCGGATCCCCAACGGGCCTCATCGGGCTTCGCCGGACCTCGTCGTGCCTGATCGGACTTCGTCGTGCCCGATCGGATCCCAACGGGCCGGCCTCTGCAGCTCGCGGCGCTCTGCGGACCAGCTGATCAAATCCGTACGCTCCGGCCGCTCGACGACGCCTTCGCCGGGACCGGCTTCGCCAGGGGGGGGCGCACGGGCCGCGCACGCCCCACCCTCCGAGCCACCCTTGGACGCCCCCCGCGTGCCCGGCCCTCCGCGCACCCAGTTCCCCGAAACCCCGCACCCGCCTTGTGTTCGCGCCGCTACGGTAAGTGCGCGGGGTGGGTGGGCGAGGGCCGGGAGGTCGGAGGCATGGAGAACTCGCGAGCCGGTGGGAGCGGAAGCGGAAGCGAGCGAGGGGAGCGGGGTGACCAGTCCCCGGCGTGCAGGGCGCACAGGGGGCGCACGGAGCGCGGCCAGGGGCCGGCCGGGCCTGCGGGAGCCGCACGGGCCGGGGGAGCCCCGGGGGTCGCGGCGGGCACCCCGGGTGCCGCCGGGGCCGAGGCGACGCCCGCCGAGCACGTGGCGGCACTGCTGCAGCGGGCCCAGAACGGCTTCGAGATCGGCGAGCGGGTCCTGGCCCGGCTGCGGACGGCGCTGATGCATCAGGCGGAGCTCCGCTCGTACCGCCAGCGCAATGACGAGCACCGCCCGCTGCGCTGCAACTCGTACCGGCACGTCTTCCTGCTGGCCGACGGCAGCAGCCTGCTGCTGTTCGAGCTGGAGCACGACACCGGCCCGGAGGACGCCTTCGTCTACGAGCTCTACGCCGACGAGGACGCCCTCGACCGGGCCGAGCAGCGCGTGCACGAGCGGATCGGCGGCGGCATCGGGCCCGGCAGCGAGGTCGATGAGCTGCCGGCCTGGCTGGCGGAGGAGCTGCTGCTGGCCATGGGGCCGGTCCAGCCCCGCCGGGAGTACGTCGCCGACGCCTCTCCCGACCACGCCCGGCGGCTGCTGCGGCGCGCGGAGAACGAGGACGGGCCCGGCGAGGTGGTGCGCGAGCTGCTCCAGGGGGCGCTCGGCCACCACATCGCGCTGATCACCAAGCCGAGGCGCCGGGGTGCCGGGCGCGACGCCACCTGGTGCCGCTTCTACGAGCACGCGTTCCTGCTGGAGGGCGGGGGCGAGCTCAGCCTCTGGGAGCTGGAGCACAACATGAACAGGGACGGCCGCCTGGTCTGCGAGGTCTATCTGGACGAGACGGAGGCCGAGGTCGCCGCGGACCGGCACGCCCGCGCGCAGGGCGTGGAGCTGTAGGAGTGGAGCTGTAGCAGCGGGCAGGCACCGTCGGCGGGCGGTGGAACGGGGGCCGCCGACGTGTGCTAGTGGGGCAGTGTGTGCGTGTGCTACGCTGAACTGACGTTTCAGTTGTGGTACCCATGAACTCGTGTGCGCCTGACGGTTATGTGAACCGACGGCGCATTTTTGTTTTTGCCGGTCTATTCCGGTGTGGGGCCCGTTGCATCCCTCGTGGGTGCATCCACTAAGGAGATAGACATGGCTACTGGCACCGTGAAGTGGTTCAACTCGGAAAAGGGCTTCGGCTTCATCGAGCAGGACGGCGGCGGCCCCGACGTCTTCGCCCACTACTCGAACATCGCCTCCAACGGCTTCCGTGAGCTGTTCGAGGGCCAGAAGGTTTCCTTCGACGTCACGCAGGGCCAGAAGGGCCTGCAGGCCGAGAACATCGTCGCTGCCTGACGATGATGCCCGCCCGGTCCGCCTGACGGCGGCCCCGGGCTCTGCATGAAGCACACAGGCAATGGGGCCCGCACCACTGGGTGCGGGCCCCATTGCTGCCCCTGCGCCGGCCGGCGCCCGCTGTGCACCGGCCGTCGTCGTCCCGCACCAAGCGCGCCCAGGCTTTTCCGCCGTTCTGCCGTTCCCGTTCCCCAGGGCGGCGGCCTCGCGATGCGAAGTCTCCATTCCGGGCGTGTCCACCCCCTTTGAGGGAAGGTCCCACCCGCATGACTCGCTCCGCCCGTCCGTCGTCCCGTTCGCCCCGCGGACCCCAGCAGAACCGCTCCGACCGTCCCGGTCGCGGCTCCCAGCAGGGCCGTGGCGGCGCCCGGCCCGTGAACCGCCGGCCCGCCGCCCCGCAGGGCGACTTCGAGACCCCGGTGAGCACGACCCCGGCGCTGCCGCCGGTCGCCGCCTTCGCCGACCTGGACATGCCGGCCGCGCTGCTCTCCACGCTGACCCGCGAGGGCGTCACCGAGCCGTTCCCCATCCAGGCCGCGACGCTGCCGAACTCGCTCACCGGCCGTGACGTCCTCGGCCGCGGCCGCACCGGCTCCGGCAAGACCCTCGCGTTCGGCCTGGCCCTGCTGGCCCGTACGGCCGGCCGCCGCGCCGAGCCCGGCCGCCCGCTCGCGCTCGTCCTCGTCCCCACCCGCGAGCTGGCCCAGCAGGTCACCGACTCGCTCGCCCCGTACGCCACCGCCGTGAACCTGCGGCTGGCCACGGTCGTCGGCGGCATGTCCATCGGCCGCCAGGCCCAGACGCTCGCGCGCGGCGCCGAGGTGCTCGTCGCCACGCCGGGCCGCCTCGCGGACCTCATCCAGCGCGGCGACTGCAAGCTCGGCGACGTGCGGATCACCGTCCTGGACGAGGCCGACCAGATGGCCGACATGGGCTTCCTGCCGCAGGTCACCCGGCTGCTCGACCAGGTCGACCCGGAGGGCCAGCGGATGCTGTTCTCCGCGACGCTCGACCGCAACGTCGACCGGCTCGTCCGCCGCTTCCTGTCCGACCCGGTGACGCACTCCGTCGACGCGTCGGTGGGCGCGGTCGCCACGATGGACCACCACCTGCTGCACGTCACCGAGACGGACAAGAAGGACACGGTCACCCGGATCGCCGCCCGCGACGGCCGCGTGATCATGTTCGTGGACACCAAGCGCGGCGCCGACCGGCTGGTGAAGAAGCTGCTCTCCGAGGGTGTGCGCGCCGCCGCGCTGCACGGCGGCAAGAGCCAGCCGCAGCGCAACCGCACGCTGGACCTCTTCCGTACGGAGCAGGTCACGGCGCTGATCGCCACGAACGTCGCCGCGCGCGGCATCCACATCGACGGCCTCGACCTCGTCGTGAACGTCGACCCGCCCATGGACCACAAGGACTACCTGCACCGCGGCGGCCGTACGGCGCGCGCGGGCGAGTCCGGCACGGTCGTCACGCTGGTGCTGCCCGAGCAGCGGCGCGAGATGAGCCGGATGATGGTCACGGCCAAGATCTCCCCGAACGTCGTCACCGTCGGCCCGGACCACCCGGAGCTCGTGCGCATCACGGGCGCCCAGGAGCCGAGCGGCGTGGCGGTCGTCATTCCCGCGCCGGTGCCGGCCCAGGCGACGCCGCGCAAGCGCAGCGGCGGGGGCTCCGGTGCCGGTACCGGAGCGGCCGGTGGGGCTGCGGCTGCCGCCGGGTCGCGAGGGTCCCGGGGCACGCGAGGGTCGCGGGGCGGTCGTGGACGTGGTCGCGGGGAGGGCTCTGCTGTGACTTCCTCTTCCGCTTCTTCTTCCGGTGCGGGCGGTTCCGGCCGGGGTGGCTACGGGCGGGGCGGCAACGGCGGTGCCGGTCGCGGTGCCGGCGGTGGCGCGGGTCGCGGTGGCAACGGTGGCGGGGGCGGGCGGCAGCGCCGCGCGTCTTCCTGACGGTCCGGGGCCGCTGCCTGGCCTCTGACTGGCCGGCCCTTGACTGCCCGGCTTCTGACTGGCCGGACGTCTGACTGCCCGGCCCTGGTTGGCCGGACGTCTGACTGGTCGGATGCCTGACTGGTAGGACGCCTGATCGATCGGGGTTCTGGCCGGTCAGGCACCCGGCTGCCCGGGCTCGTGAGTGCCCGGGCTTCTGGTGCCCGGGCTTCTGGCCGGCCGGGGGCGGTGATTCCCCGATCGGCCGAGCACCGTTCGCCCGGTGACCTCCCGCCCGGAAGGGTGGGAGGGGTGAGCCGAACTGCCTGCCGCGCCGCGGGGCGCACCGTCCGCCGCGCTGCCCGTAGGCTTCCGGCCGTCCTGATCACCGGCGGCGCCCTGTTCGGGCTCGGGGCGCCCGCGAACTACACGTGCGCCCCTTTTCTCTCCGCCGCACCCCTCGTGGCGGCGCCCCTGCACACCCTCCGCGCCACCGTCGCGGCCGCCTTGGCCGCGGTGGCGGTCGCGGTCGGCCTCGTGTTCTACCACCGGCCGTCCGACACCGGTGAGGCGCTGGCCGAGATCGCCGCCATCGGCACGGTCTCCTTGGTCGCCCTGGGCATCAACCGCATCGCCCGCCGCAGCGACCAGCAGCTTGCCTCCGCCCGCGGCATCGCGGAAGCTGCCCAGCGCGCCGTCCTGCCCGCGCCCCCGTCCCGCATCGGCGGCCTGCGGGTGGCCGCGCGCTACGTGGCCGCGCATGCCGGCGCCCGGATCGGCGGGGATCTGTACGCGGTCCAGGACACTCCTTACGGCGTACGGGCCGTCGTCGGCGACGTCCGTGGCAAGGGCCTGGGCGCGGTCGAGGCCGTCGCCGTCGTGATCGGTGCCTTCCGGGAGGCGGCCGAGCAGGAGCCGACGCTGGAGGGAGTCGCGGGGCGGCTGGAGCGCGCGTTGCAGCGGGAGGGCGCGCGGCGCGCGAACCTGGACCAGTACGAGGGCTTCACCACGGCCGTCCTGGCGGAGCTGCCGCCGGGGCAACCCGTACTCCGCCTGCTGAACCGCGGCCATCCGCCACCGCTCCTGCTGCACGCGGACGGGCGGGTCGGCGCGGCCGACCCCACCGTGCCCGCCCTGCCGCTCGGGCTGGGGGATCTGGGGGTGTGGGCGGACCGGGCCGAGGAGCGGGAGTTCCCCGCGGGGTCGATGCTGCTGCTGATGACGGACGGGGTGACCGAGGCCAGGGACGCCGACGGTACGTTCTACGACCCGCGGGCGGAGCTGACGGGCCGGCAGTTCAGGAGTCCGGAGACGCTGCTGGACAGCCTGGTCGCCGAGGTCACGCGGCATTCGGGCGGTCAGGCGGCCGACGACATGGCCCTGTTGGCGATTCGGCGCGGCGAGCGCATCGAACAGCATTTCGTGGAAAGTATCGACAGGTTCCGTGGGCGGACGTCCTGTGAAGAGCTGTCAGGGAGAGTGGTGGATTCGGGCTTTCGGCTTGGAATCCACCCGGCATGTCTATTAACGTTCGATAACGGAGCGCGGTCGTCGCAACCGCCGCAAGAGGCGGTGCGCCGTGCGCCTTCGCCGAATCCCGCGGGCACAGTGCCACCTGATACACCGGCATGTTCTGGGAACCGGGGAACCACCACCCTGGGGTGAATCGGGCCGCACGCGGCCCGTAGGAGACCTTCCTGCTCCGAACCCGTCAGCTAACCCGGTAGGCGAGAAGGAAGGAAAGGAGTGCCTTCGTGGCATCCAACGAGCCTGCCGTCCCTTACGAGCCGCCCGTCCCTTACGAGCCTGGCGCCGCCTACGAGGACGCCTCCTACGAGTCCTACGAGGACGCCTCCTACGAGCGCGCCTCCTACGAGTCCTACGGGCACGCTTCCTACGAGGACGCTTCCTACGACCCTCCGCTCGTACCGGCGTACGCACCTCCGTACCAGCCGGACCCGGAGCCGTCGTCCTACGACTCGGAGCCGTACGGGGCGGGCCGGACCGACCATGAGCGGTCGTACGAACCCTCCGCCTTCAGCGCCTTCTCCTTCGGCGCGGGCCGCGGGCGCCACCGCGTCGTCAAGCAGCGCGGCGGCACGATGGCCCGCAGCGGTGCCGTGCTCGGCGCGGGTGTCATCGCGGCGGTCGGCGCGGGCGGGATGGCGCACGCGCAGGAGCGTCCGGCGGCAGCCTCCATATCCATGCCCGACCTGGCGCAGCTGCCGGGCGTGGGCTCGTTCTTCGCGGGGAGCGCGGCGGGCACGGCCGACTCCCTCGGCGAGGAGACCGGTACGACCGCTTCCGAGGTGGCTCAGGAGGCGGCGAAGGCGGGTGAGGCGCTCCGGGCGAGGATCATGGAGCAGGCCGATCACCAGCAGGGCGTGGCCGTGGCCGAGGCGCAGGCCGCCCAGGTGAAGGTGGCCGAGGCGGCGCAGAAGCAGGCGGCGCAGCGCAAGGCGGCCGAGGCGGAGGCGGCGCGGACCGCGGCGGCCGAGGCGGCGGAGCAGAAGCAGGCGGAGCAGGGCCGGACGCAGGCGCGGACGCCGGAGCGGACGCCGGAGAAGACAGAGCCGCGGGCGTCGGAGAAGAAGCAGACCGAGAAGAAGCAGACGGAGAAGAAGCAGGCGGAGAAGAGGGAGAGGCCCGGCCGGGCTTCCACCCGTGACGCGGCCCCGGTTCGCCACTCCGGGGCGTTCACCCTCCCCGTCGGCTCGTACACCCTGACGGCCGGCTTCGGGCAGGCGGGCAACATGTGGTCCGCGCACCACACGGGCGAGGACTTCGCCGCCCCGACCGGCACACCGGTGAAGGCGGTGGGCGGCGGCACGATCACCCAGGCCGGCTGGGCGGGGGCGTACGGTTACCGCATCGTGCTGAAGCTCGATGACGGCACGGAGCTGTGGTTCTGCCACCTGTCGTCGATGGTGGTCACGTCGGGCAAGGTCGCTGCGGGCCAGGTCATAGGCCGGGTCGGCGCGACGGGCAACGTCACCGGGCCGCATCTGCACCTGGAGGTCCGGCCGGGCGGGGGCGCGCCGATAGATCCGCTGGGGTGGCTGCGGGGCAGGGGCCTGCAGCCGTAGCCGACGGCGCTGCCGGCGGGCGGAGCGGAAACGGAATACCTGCTCCCGCAAGGACGTTGACGTGGTGCATGGCTGACATTCACAAGAAGATCGGCACCCTCTCCGTCCACCCGCTCGCCCTCGGCGGCAACGTCTTCGGCTGGACGGCGGACGAGGCGGAGTCCTTCGCGGTCCTCGACGCGTACGCGGCGGCGGGCGGCAACTTCATCGACACCGCCGACGTCTACTCCGCCTGGGTCCCGGGCAACCAGGGCGGCGAGTCGGAGACCGTCCTCGGCAACTGGTTCGCCTCGCGCGGCAACCGCGCCGACATCGTCCTCGCCACCAAGGTCGGCGCGGGCGTCCCCGAGCCCCGGGGCCTGCGGGCATCGGTGATCAAGTCGGGCGTGGAGGAGTCCCTGCGCCGCCTCCGCACCGACTACATCGACCTCTACTACACGCACTACGACGACCCGTCGGTGCCGGTGGAGGAGTTCATCACCGCCCTCGACGCCCTGGTGAAGGAGGGCAAGGTCCGCGAGATCGCGGCCTCCAACATCACGCCGGAGCGCCTGCGGGAGGCCCTGGAGTTCTCGGACACGTCGGGCCTGGCCAAGTACGTGGCGATCCAGCCCCACTACAACCTGGTCTCCCGCGACACCTACGAGGGCGCCCTGGCGTCCGTGGCGGCGCAGCACGGCCTCGCGGCCGTCCCGTACTGGGCCCTGGCCTCGGGCTTCCTCACCGGCAAGTACCGCCCCGGCACCGCCGTGGACAGCGCTCGCGCGGGGGCCGCCGGCAAGTACCTGGAGTCCGAGCGCGGCCTCAACGTCCTGGCGGCCCTGGACGAGATCGCCGCGGCCCACGACGCCGAACTCGCAACGGTCGCCCTGGCCTGGCTCGCGGCCCAGCCGACCGTGGCCTCCCCGCTGGCCAGCGCCCGCACGGTGGAGCAGCTGCCGGCGCTGCTGGCGGTGGCGGACCTGAAGCTCACGGAGGAAGAGCTGAAGCACTTGACGGAGGCGTCGGCGTAACCGATGAGGGCCTCGGGCGGAAAAGACGCCGCCCGAGGCCCTGCCCTGCTGATCAGGCCCGGCTCTCCACCACCCAGGAGGCAAGGGCCACCCCACCGGCAACGGCGAACACGGAAGGCCAGGCGCCGATCTTCTTGGCCAGCGGATGCGACCCGCCGAACGCGGCAACGTACAGCCCGGTCAGCGCCGCGGCCTTGGGCGCCCCGACCTTCCCGGCCCACTGCCGAGCAGCCACCCCGCCAGCCACAGCCAGCGCAGCCCCACCAAGCGGCCGCTTCTTGGTCCACCGGGCAACCGCGTACCCCCCGACAAGCCCACCCGCAGCAACCACACCCGTAGGAACCCGAGCCATCCCGCACCTCCGCATCAAGAAACCCAACGCTTTCGAGGCTACGCCGGGCGGTACGGTCGCCTCGCAGCGGCTGAGAAGGAACTGCATGGGGCCTTCAGCCCACCGCTTGATGATCTGCGGCGGGGAGCAGGGCACCGGCCAGGCCTGCAGCCGGAGCTGCTCGGTGGACTCGGGGGCGTTGTCCGAGTCGGCGTCCGCGTGGGCGGCAGCAGCCAGGTTCCGCCGGGAGGCCCGGATGCGGATCCACCCGGCGGGCATGCCGAACCGTGCCGCATCGGGGGAGTAGTCGGTGCCGACGAGCCGGCACGGGCGGGCGGCAGGCCCGAGAAGGAATGCCTGACGGTCGGCCGCATCCCTCAGGCTGAGCTCGTCATCCGCATCCCGGATCGTCGCGGAACCTCTCTCCGAGTACATCCGGTTCGAGCACGCGGAAACGGGGCTGAACATCGAGGCCGGCGAAGGGGTTAGCCGGCTTCCCAGGCGGCAGGCGTCGGACATCGCCTTGCCGGGTAACGACTTCTGGCTGTTCGACGAGCAGGTCGTGCGGTTCAACCACTTCACTGGCGACGGCGCATCCGCCGGCCCACCCATTCCGTGTACGGATCGCTCGACCCCCGACCCCCGACCCCCCGAATCTCGGGGCGCCGATTCCCCTGGAGCCGGAGCTCGGGGTTCGGTGGCACACCGAACCCCGAGCTCCGGCGATTGCCGTCCGTGCGAGGTCACTTCACGTCGGGCGCCTGCTTCAGCTCACGCACCGAAGCGGCCTTCAGGCCGGCCCCCTTCGTGGAGATCAGGGTGCCGTTGGGGCTGCAGGTGACGGTCGCCGAGCCGACGGCGTCCGCGTCGCACTCCAGCTCCAGGACGACCTCACGGGTCACGGTCATGATTCAACTCCATCTGTGACGAATTGTCCGACTTGCGTGCTGTGACGCGACCGCGTGAGTGGATGACCGTGTCGGCCGGTGCGGCCCCACCCCACCCCCCTCGCGCCTCTTGCGCACCCCCGGATGGCCGGTGTCGGGCGAAGGCGGCGTCGACTCGATCATGATTATCCAACGAGCGTGCGAATGTCCACCCCTTCGGGCGAGGTTGCCCTCGCGGCAAGTCGAGGGTGCTATGTCCGCTTTGCGCATCTGTGGTGATAGGAAAGTAAATTTGATGGGTCGTAATTAACCGACTAGTGTGCGGAGGGAGGGAGTCGACGGACGGGAGGGTGCGGCGTGCCGCAGGATTTTGCGGAGTGGCTCAGGGGGATGCTGCGGCAACGGGACATGTCCCAAAAGGACTTGGCTGGGGCCATCGATGTGACCCCTGCAGCAGTGACCGCCTGGATCAGAGGACGTTCCGAACCTCGCTACGAGAAGATCGCGGCGATCGCCGAGGCCCTGGGGGTCGCAGCCGAGGACGCCGTCAGCCGGCGCCAGCCGGGTGCGGCGTCGTCGGAGCTCTCGTGGATCTTCCGTAAGGCTCCCGCCGACGGCGGCCGCGAAGGCGGCAACGCGGCGGCCTTCGCCTTCGCGGCCAACCTGGAGGTGCTGGCCCGGGAAGCGACTCAGAACAGCCTCGACGAACGCTTGCCAGGTGGGCAGCCGGTCGTCTCGCGCTTCGTGCTGCACGAGCTCACGGGACAGCACCTCGAGGAATTCCTGGAGGCGCTCCGTTGGAGCGAGATCGAGAAGCACCTCCACGCAGCGGCCGATCCCGGGCAGAAGGTCGGGCGTGTGCTGCTCGACGGACTCCAGGAGCTGGAGCGCACCCGGCGCCTGGTGCTGTTGAGGGTCGATGACTACAACGCCACCGGTCTGACCGGTCCCGACTACGATGACGGGCGCTTCGCCCGGGTGGTGCGCCGAACGCTGGACAGCGGCAAGGCGGGCGCCCAGGGTGGTTCCTACGGTCTGGGTAAGGCTGCTCTCTGGGCGGCGAGCCGATTCGGCCTGGTGCTGGTGAACAGCACGTTGTCGGAGCGCCAGGACGGTCGGCACGAGCGTCGGATGGCAGGCCGCCTGGAGCTGCCTTGGCACGCCCTGGGGACCGACGAGTTCGCGGGGCCTGCGTGGTTCGGCGTGAAGGACCCGGACAGGGACGACGCCGCGCGCTCATGGTGGGGCGACGAGGAGACGGCACGGAGTCTGTACCTGGAACGGGACGGCTCCGCAGCCGGGACGTCGTTCCTGGTGGTCGGGGCCTACGACGGCTCCGGAGACACCGAACAGCTGGAGGAGATGCACGAGCGCCTCGCGGCCGGGGTCGCCCGCAATTTCTGGGCGTCCATGGTGGGGGGCGAGGCTGCGGCTCCGCTCCTGCGGGCTTCCGTGGCCTCGTGGCGCAACGGTCGTGTGGTCAGGGCCGAGGAGCGCATCGATCCCCATCGGCACGAACCCGCACGGTCCAGGGCGGTGCAGGCGTTCCTGGACCGCCGTACCGTCCTTGAGTTGACGTCGCGTGAGGACGTCCTGGAGATGGCGGTGCCTCTCAAGCTGCCGCGGCTGAAGGACGGCGCGGGCTCGGACCGTACGTCCCCCACGACGCACGATGCCGTGCTGCTGATCACGCCCTCGGGTGACGACGAGCCGGCTGCCGACCACATCTCGTATATGCGGGCCACGCGCATGGTGGTGCGCAGCAAGAAGGTCGGTGATCTGCCCCTCGGCCATCGGAACTTCCAGGCTGTCCTGCTGGCGGGTGCCGCCACGATGAAGGACACCCCGGACGTGGAAGCGGCCGAGCGTCTCCTCCGCGCCTCCGAGCCCCCGGATCACAACGACTGGACCGGCACCGAGGACCTCACCGCGATGTACGTGCGTGGCGCACGGCAGTGCATCGTCAACTTCAAAAGGCTTGCCGAACAGAGTGTCCGGGAGGCACTTCAGACGCAGGACGACGGGCAGCAGGGCGACGAGGGCCCCGAGGTACTCAAGGAGCTGCTTCGCCTCGATCCGCCCAAGGCACCGCGGACGCAGGGCTTCCCGACGATCCACGCGATCGAAGGAGAGGTCGACGAGCATTCGGCATGGCGCGTGACCGTGACTGTGAAGTGCCCCGAGCGGGAGGATCCGTGGGTGCTGGCACCCGCAATCCGATTCACGGGGCGCGACGGCGGTGGGATCCCCGTCCGGTGGGCCGGCAGGCTGGTTCCCGTGAAGAACTGCGAACTGACCAAGGAGGGAAACCTCTTGTTCCGCGGGCGCAGAGGCGTCTTCAAGGGCGTGACAGACGTCGCGAGCCATCCCGTGCCGGCCGCCATGTCACGCATTGAGGTTGACGTGCCGCGTGCGAAGGAGGCCAAGGCGTGAAGACGCTCTTTCCCTATCCGGTCCTGTCCGGCGAGGTCGTCCTCGTCGCCGACAGACTCGTGGTCGACAACATCCCCCGGCAGTGGAAGGCGATCTCCGAGCGGGAGCACGTGATCGCCCTGCACGAGGTGAAGGGGCGCTGGAAAGAGATCCGTATCAAGGTGTCGGTCACGGTGGACGCCGGAGAGCTGGCCGCAGGGCCGTGGTCCGCACCGACCTGTGTCGCCGTCGTACGCAATCCCAGGACCAGGATTCGCCATACGTTCACGTTGGCCCCGGCGGGCAACGGGGTCTGGGAGGGCGACGTCGAATTGCGTCGGGGCGAGCAGCTCGGTGCCTGCGAGATAGATGCCTGGGTCGTGGCGGACGTCGGCGGCGAGTCCGGCCGGTTGATCGGCACGGCGAGCGAGCGGTGGCGTGCCGACTTCGAGGCAAGGACACCTACACAGCAGCGCTCCATCAAGATGGTGTGGAAGAACTTCACGGACGACATCGACCTCACGGAGTTCCGCGACGACCCGTGGCTTCTCGATGCACAGGCCGACGATCCCGTCCTCTACCTGAACTCCTCGGTGGAGGGTCTGCGGGGTGTACTGGAGAACGCGACCACGCCCGAACAGAAGGTGGTGCGTGACGTAATGGCCGCCCAGATAGCCTCCGAGACATGGGCCTCGATGTTCAATGCCGCGCTGTACGCGAGTGACATGGAGGACGGCGAGGTGCAGTGGCCCGGCGGGTGGCACGAGGACGTCCTCAAGCGCATGCTGCCCGACGTCTTCGCGGACCGTTCCCCGAGCGAGGGGCTCGCGGAGCTTGTCGAGCGACGTACCGAGGGACAGAGCGGCGGGGACCTGCAGAGACGCGTCATGCACGCTGCGACCTTCCAGTCCCGTAAACCGAAGGCCGTGGCAGGCGCACTCAAGTCGCTTGCCCGTATGGCCAGTGCAAAGGAGTCGGTGTGAGCACCGCCGAGCCCGGAACGGCTCAGGAAAGGATGATCGGTCGGCTGCCGACGTCCGTGGCTCTCAAGGTCCTCACGTCCGGCGTCCTCGCAGGCTACGAGCCGATGCCCGGACCCGAGCGGCTCCGCAGGAGCGCCGATTTCTCAGGTGGCGCGATACCCGGCGGGGAGGCGGAGCCCATCCGCCTGCTGTGCGACGAGGCCATGCGGCGATTCCGAGACGAGTCGCCAACGGCGTCCGACGCCTGGCTCGCCCCACGGCTGCACTACACCCTGCGGATCACGCGGGCCGAGGCCGCCGACTCCGGGCTCTGGAACTTCCTCGCGATGTGTGTGGCGCCGGATTTCGTGCGGTGGCGCTGGGGGAAGGACACGGAGGGTGACCGTCGTGCGGTGGGCCAGGCCGTCCGCTTCGCCGGCCCTTGGCACTCCCAGTGCTTTTCCCGACTGTGGTGGGCGGCCGAGCTCTTCCGCGACGGCCCCGACTACGGTCCGGTGGAGATCGCCTGTCGTAACCAGGATGTCCTCAACACGGTTCTCCGGCAGGAGCTGGTCCTGCACCGTCCCGCCGCGCAGGCGCTGGTCCACCTGCTGCAGAGCCGGGTGACGACCACCGGTCGCGAGGTCAACGGGCTGGCGAAACTCGCGTACGCGGCGTCCGCCACGATGATCTACGAGGTTCTGGCGTCCGACGATCCGCAGGACGCCGACGAGCTCCAGGACTGGATCGACGCCATAGGGGACGCTGTGGAGGCGCCTTACGACCGCCTGCCCGACGGGCCGGATGACGGGCGGGTCGACAAAGGTTCTATCAGCACGTTGGTGGAGTGGTTCGAACGCTTGGCGGCTGTGGCCCCCGTGCGGGGGAAGGAGATCCTCGCGGAGTCGGAGGCTCCCCGTCCCGAGGGCGTCAGTCTTGCGAAGACCGGCCCCGGCCTCTGAGGGCTTCGTAGACCACCGAGGCGAGTGCTTTGGCCAGGCCGACGGGTACGGCGTTGCCGATCTGCCGGGCGATCTGGATCTTGGTGCCGTACCACTGGAAGTTCTCCGGGAAGCCCTGGATAAGGGCTGCCTCGTACTGGGTGATGGGACGGTCCTCCGTCGGGTGGAGGTACCGTCCCTTTTCCGGCTTGAAGGCCTCGGTACGGATGGTCACAGAGGGACGGTCGGCGTGCATCCGTCCCATGACGTCGCCCGAGCCGGCTTTGTGTCCGTCCCAGCTGGGCGTCGAGAGATAGACGCACCGATCTTCGAAAATTGCCCACTTGTCCCGCAGGTCGTTCCGATTTCCACCGGGTGGGATGGCGGCGTAGCGGGCGAGGGACAAAGGCTCCGGAGTGCGCCGAATATGGAGCTCGGGGGTGAGGTACGGGCCCGGCTGGCGGAGATTCAGCGGGGAATCATCATTGCCGGGGCGATCGGGGAAGTTCTGGAGCTCGGTCGAAGCTGTCCTGTCGAAGACGGCGGGTCCCACGGCTACCCACTGCTGCGGGGCTGTGGTCTCGTCGCTCAACTCACCCAGTCGCGGTTGCCACTTATCGGCCTTGCGGTCGTGAGTGGGGCGAGGGTGTGGGACAAGCCGCCGCAGGTCCTCCTTCAAGTCCTTGTGGGTGCCGATGACGATGGTGCGCTTACGGGCCTGCGGGACGCCGTAGTCCGCGGCGTTCAAGATTTCGACGCTCAGTTCGTAATTCTCGAGTTTCTCGCCCTGTGCTGTAATTTTCCTCAACGCGTCGTACTGCCCTGAACGGAAAAAGCGGTCCACGTTCTCCATGATGAAGATCCGCGGCTCCACCTTTTGTACGACGCGAATGTATTCCTGCCAGAGCAGGTTGCGTGGATCGTTCTCGTCCTCTTTGCCCAGGCCGGAGAAGCCCTGACATGGAGGCCCGCCCAGAATCACGTCGGCATCGGTGACATCGCCCGGGTCCCAGTCCTTGATGTCGCCGGCGTGCACCTTTGTGTCCGGGAAGTTCGCCGCATAGGTGGACGCCGCGGCCTCGTCGAACTCCACCGCCGCCACGGAACGGAACGGCGACGAGTCGTGCCCCTCGGGCACGTACTCGTGAAACCCTTGCGAGAAGCCCCCGGCGCCCGCGAACAGGTCGATCACCTTGATCGGCTCGACACGGGTGGAGTCGGAGGCAGGGCTGGTCATGTTGGGGAAGTCTAGTCTGCGGATGATAGTGGGCCGAGTGCGCACGCGGTGACCGTTCACACTGTCCGGGACGGGCTCACGGGTGCGCTTCCGCCTGCAGGGCGAGCGCATCGGCTATCGCCCGCCCCACGGCCTCGGCGACCGGCGGCGGTGACGCGTGACCGACCTGACGGAACCGGGAGGTCTTGAGGCCTTCCAGCGTCCAGTCGGCCGGGAAGGCCTGCAGCGCGGCCACCTGCGGGATGGTGAGTTTCGGGAGGAGCTTGCGGTTCTCGGCGTCCGGCAGCCATGGGAAGTCCTCCGCCGGCACCGCGTCGCCGAGCGATTCCCCGTTGACCCCCAACCTGGCCCAGGCGGCCTTGCTGCCCTTCTGACCCAGGTCGGCGCCGCCCCGCCCCTTCGAGCCGCCGACGATCGTCGGGGCCGGACGGTTCGCGTGCTTCGCCCACGCGGCGGCGTGGGGCCATCCGCGCTCCGCCATGGAGGCGCCGAGCATCTCTCCCACCGTGGGCGTCGGACTCCCCACGGCCTCGGGCCACCGGAACCGATCGGCATACGGTCCCCGCAGGGCCACGAAGAAGCCCTGTCTTCGCTCTTGGGGGACACCGAAGTCGGCGGCGTCGAGAACCTTGGAGTGCACCCCGTAGCCGAGGTGCTCCAGCTCTTCGTGGACGAACTTGCGAAGATCAGTGAGTTTCGGGGACTCGACCAGGTCTGCGACGTTCTCGATCAGTAGGGCGCGGGGTTGTACGGCGTGCGCGAGGTAGACCGTCGCTTCGAGGAGCGCGCGTGCCTCCCGGTCCTGGGGACGCTCCTTTCCGTCCGCCACGGGTTTGACCCGAGGCGGACCGGCAGCCACCAGGTCCACGTCGTAGAGGTGGGGGTGCTCGTCGGGGTCGAAGGTGAGCAGATCCTCCTGCAGCACATTCCACTGCTCCCTGTTGGTGCGGAGCGTCGCGCAGGCATCCCGGTCGTTCTCGATCAGCGCCAGCGGAGTGAACCCGGCCCGTTCCAGGCCCAGAGCCTGCCCGCCGGCCCCGGCGCAGAGCTCGAGAGAGGTGAGGTGGGGCTGTCGCACGGGGGTGTCTCCTGGGGCGGTGGAACGGGAACGGACGGCGCTCGGATCAACGGGGACGGATCACTGGGAGATGATCGCCTCGTTCTCGCGGGACGAGTCGATCGTGGTGAATCGGACCACCTGATTGCCTCGGCCTCGTGCCGCGGACGGAGCGACGAAGGAGAAGGCCATGACGACCTTGCCGGGATCGATCCGCCCGTCCGGGGCGATCGAGTCGGCGTTGCGCCTCTCGACGATGGGGTAAAGAGCCAGGGTGCCTCGGCGCTCCCGCACGTAGCTCTCTGTGGCCGCATCCCCGCAGGTCGGCAGCGTTCCCGCCACCCTGAGCAGGGCGGCTCGGTGCCGGGGATTGCTGATCGCTCCGAACAGAGGGTCGCGGCGTCGCTCGACTCCGAACCAGGAGAAGGATCGGCCGGCGTTCCCCAGGAGAATCGCCTGCCGTCGGGTGGAGTGCTGAGGCGCGACCACGAGCCAGTCGTCGATCTGCCCGGACTGTCGGGTGATCTCTTCCAGGTAGGTCAGGTGCGGCGCGAACTGCTCGCCGGAGTGCCATTTCAGGGAGGACAGGACATCGAGCACGGCCTCAGCAGGAACGGTGTTCGCGAATGCTTCGAACCGGTGCGGCCTCGCTGCGCCCTCGAACCGGTGGCTGAACGCGGTCCTGACGCTCGGCAGCTGTTCCAGGATCGGCAGCCAGAGATCGACATTGTGGCGGAGCGCGGTCGGCTGGGCGGGAAAGGCCGTGGGCTCCTGCCATTCGCCCGGCGACCTCAGCTCGACGAGGCGGGCGTTGTACATCTTGTTCGGGCTGGTCGGCTTCAGCCAGGGCAGGTGCTGGGAGACGAGCGGTGGGACCTGGGCCGGTGTGACCTGCGGACGGCCGTCGATCAGCACCGAGTACTGGGCGAGTTGGGCCCGGAAGGACTCCTCGTCCTGGCAGATGGCCTCGAAACCCTCGTAGAGGTCGAGCTCTTTGCTCCCTGCCGTCTCGTTGCGGCCGATCCACAGACGGACCAGGTCGCGGTAGCCCTCGCGGAAACCGAACCAGCGTCCCATCTGCATCATGCTGGAGGCATTGCCCGCCCGTCGGCGGTAGTAGGAGACGGTAAGCCCCTCCACGGTGAAGCCGCGGGACAGCTTCTGTCCGCCCAGCAGGATCTTCCAGATGGACCGGCGCTCGAAGTCGGCTTCACCACTTTCGATGTCCTTGTCGCCGTTGACGACGATGACCGGGGCGAGGTCACCGCCGATGCGGGTCACAGCGGCGCCGATGTGCGGACCGAGATCGTCGAAGGACTCCGGAACGGCGTAGTCGCCCGCCCGCGCACGTGACACCGGAAGCAGATCGGACTCGAACAGCTTGCGCAGGCGGTCGTGCCCGGCCGCACTCGTGTAGCCGGACTCGTCCCACAGCCTGAGAATGCGGCCCTTGAGTTCGCGGTGATCCGCTGTGAGGCGGGACTCGTGCACCAGCATGGTGTGGTGCCGATAGAAGTTCGACGGGACGAGGGGGTCCGTGTTCTCCCGGAAGATCTTGACCGCGGCGGTGAGGACGAACATGTCCATGGCCTGCCTGAGTGACAGGTCGTCGTCCTCCTCCTCGGTGGCGTCGACGGAGCGGATGTATGCCAGTTCGTTGGAATCGGCGAACGTCCGCCCCTCCTCCGGGACCTGCCCGTCCAAGTCGTGGAAGTCCTGGACACCCATGTACCCCTTCGGGCGGGGGAGCGAGATCAGGAAGTCCTTGGGGAAGATGTCCTCGCTGTCGCTCGGGTCGATGAACACGTTGGCGAACGGGGTCGCGGTGTAACCCACGTACTGGGCTCTGGGCAGCAGCCTCAGTAGCTCCGAGAGCTTCTCGTTGATCGCGGTGCGCTCCGCACTGCTGCTGCGCGGGTTGACGGTGTTGACCGACGCCTCATCGGACTCGTCGTCGATGATCAGGGTGGGGATCTCGCCGAGCAGTCCACTGATCTTCTTCAGATCCTTGACCAGCTTGCTCAGGACCGTCTTGTTCTTCTTGACCACCATGAGGCGAGCCGCGGCGTGGTCCAGGTTGCGCGGATCGTGCAAGGGGAGCGACTTCTCGCGCTTCTCGATCTCCAGGGCACGAATCCCCTGGGCCAGGGACTTGTAGTCGTTCTCCCGCGTGGTGAGGCGCTCGATGTCGAAGGCACCGAGTTCGGAGGGCAGACCGCCGTGCTTGATGAAGCGGCCGCGCAGCCAGTCACGGTCATCCGCGTAGTCGGACTCGGTCTCGACCGTCCCGCGCAGGATGTTCTCCCGGCCGACGAGCTCCATGTCGAGTCGCCGCTGGGTCTGGCCGCGCAGGAGGTTCAGCGTGCCACCGAGCACGATGACCAGGCGGTAGCCGGCATCGACGGCCTTGGCGATGACGCCCGTGAAATTGGCTGTCTTGCCGGACTGGACGTATCCGACGACCAGCCCCTTCGCCTGGTAGGCCTCGGGCGACGTGGGGTCCGCCAGCCGTTCCACGACGCGCTCGGCGGCCTCGCCCAGGTCCACCACTGTCTCGTCCGACCAGCCCTTGACCTCCCGCAGGTAGCGTTCGTACGTGGGCCAGTACCAGTCGACGCCCCGCGGAGTGCCGATGCCGCGCCAGGGCGTGTACTCCCGGCTTATGACGACAGGGCCCATCTGCGTGCTGACGGGGATCTCGGCGTCGAGGAGTTTGCGCGTCGCGGTCTCCAACCCGAGCAGTTCGAAGACCGCCGTCCGACGCTCCTGGGTGCGGGCCTCGCTGCCCGCGCACCAGGAGTCGGAGCCTTCGGCTGCACGGTCCCACCGGGTGAGCTGCTTGCGCCACAGCTTGAGCAGGGCACGCGATTCCTCGCTGTCACGGGTGATGGCGTTCCTGAATACGGCCTCGGAGATATCAAGGGCTATGTCCTGCGCACTCGCGTGAAAGGTGACGATTGCGGACAGGGACATGGGGCGCCCGGCGGGCATACCCTCCAAGGCACTCCGGTGCACCTTCAGAAGGGCTTTGTCGTTGTCGGTGGGCGTCATGTGGTCGTTCCTCGGCTCTGCTGCAGGACGGAAGCTGTTCGATCACTGGGGAAGATGGAACGGGCCGCACAGGGCCACCGGCGGGCCCGGCGACGGCTCCAGTCCGGTCAGGTCGATGTCGTAGGCGATGTTCTTGATCCGCTCGGCGGCCTCCTTCGGGAGGCCGCCGAGGACGGAGCGGTCCAGGGACGGGAAGCGGTCGTCGGTCTCCAGGACGAGTGGAACGGTCCGTATCCTCCACCGCTCGTCGTCCTGGTCGCGCGGCAACACGACCCCGTCGAGGAGTGCATCGAGACGGTCGAGCGACGTGGGAGCCTGCTCGGCCACCTCGCTCCGGACGGACTCGACGCATTGTGTGAGGGTCCGTCCGGCCGAACCTCCTCGGGTCATCTGCACCGAGACGAACCACAGGGGGCGACCGGGCGACGGCGTCAGCTGACCGAATCCGTGCACGGAGTGCCGACGCTCCTCGGCGGAGGTGGTCTTCACTTCTATGTCGTACGACTCGGCACTGAAGTCGTGCTCCTCGCCGAGCGGGCCCTTCCATGACTCGACGGCGGTGGCCCAGCCGTGGGCTGCGGCAAGACTGCCCAGGACGGTCAGCTCACCCATCAGACCTATGCGTCTTTCTGTGGAGAGCTCGCGCGGCTTTTCGAGCAGGGCGCGCCAGGCGCGCACCGTCTCGCCGAAGGCCTGCTCGGGAGTCCGGTGTTCCACGGTCACGCGGTCGGCGACGGCGCACAGGAGGTCGTGGAAGTCGCGCTGCAGGTTTCGTCGTGTCGTCCGCAGGCGTGCCATGCGGAGGCCCTGGTGGGCTATCTCCTCCACGCGTATGAGGGGGTGCGGGGAGCTGGGGATCCGCTGTCTCGGGCCCAACTGGAGGTGGAGCGCTATGTCCCGGTCGTCGGAGACCACGTAGTCCACGCGGGGTGATCCGGGTGCGGCCAACGGGAAGGAGACGCTGAGGCCGGACTCGAGGTACTCCTCGACCTCGGACCAGGATGCCCGACTGTCAGCTGTCATGGTCGGTCACCCGGTCGAGCTCACTGCGGGCGGCCGACACCAGGATCGACTGCCACAGCTGCAGGTTGTCCTTCTCACGGGAGCCGCTGTACTCCTTCTCGAACACCCGGTGCATCATCAGGTACATCAGGGACTTCAGGAGCGGGGCGTCGTTGAGACTGCCGTCCCGGCCGCCCAGGATCGCCCGACGGTAGTGCTGGTTGAGGACGACGAGACGGTTCTCCCGATCCAGCTCGAAGAAGAGGTCCGTGTCGAGCTTCTGCCACACCAGCGAGATCGGTTCTTCCAGGGGGAGGAGGGGGAGTTCCTCCTCGATGGTGGACCGCACCTCGGGCGCGAGCCCCCGTCCTGGGCCGATCACCGGCTTGCGTACGGTGCCCGAGCGCTTGCGGGCCTCCCGGTAGACGGCGTCCGCATCCGCGAGGTACTGAGTGAACGGACGTCCTCGAACATCGATGGCCTTTTCCAGCGCTTCGACGAATTCGGGAGAGGTGTCGACCCCGGACTTCTTCACCGTGAGCCGGAACACGTCGTTCGGTACCGGGGGCAGGTCGACGGCTACGCGGGCGAGCGAGAGGTGCTGTTCGGGCTGGCGGAGGTTGTTCCAGCCGCCCGCCTGCACCAGGCGGTCGTTGCGGTAGAAGTAGAACCCCTGACGGTCGATCACCGTACCCACTGCCCGGTACTCGTCGAGGTTCGACTTGGGCGGCCAGATGTGGGCCGCGAGGGAGACGTCGGTCGCTGCTCCCGGAACGGTCGTGGTGAATCGACGCGGATAGTCTGCGTTGCCCGACACCGGATATCCGAACGGGTCGAGCGGCTCGACGCCGAAGTCCAGGTACACGGTGCGCGTGCGTACGTCCTCCACCGCGATCGTGATGTTGAAATCGTCACGAGCCAGGAAACGGTGCAGGTACAGGCCGAGATGGAGGCCCAGCTTGTTGATCGTCCGCTGAAGATAGCGATCCGTCTGTCCGCTTCCGCCGTGCTTCGGGAAGTCCTTGACCCCGTCCCATCGGACAACGGTGCCCTGCCACTGAATGGGGCGGCTGTTGTCGTACCGGTCGATCAGACTCTGGGCGTAGGAGGGATCGACGATGTCGCACTGGAAGTCCGCCCGCGCGTTCTCCATCCGCCACCGCCTGCCGACCGTTCGGGTCCGCTTGGTGGTGCTCACGACGGTGACGGCATCGGCGTGCGACAACGAGGCGGACTTGAGTCCGGTGCCGAACATGCCCAGAGCGCCCGACGCGTAGTCCCGCCGGCCGCCGACCGTCATGGCGACGTCCAGGGCCTCCTCGTCCATGCCGTGGCCGTCGTCGACCACGAGAAGCGAGACTAATCGGTCGCCGTCCCGGAGGAAGTGGATGACCACGTCCTTCGCGCCTGCATCGATGGAGTTGTCGACGAGGTCGGCTATGGCGACCTCGAACCCGTACCCCTGGCTGCTCAGAGCCTCGACGTAACGGGGGTCGGGCGGCAGGTGCTTGCTCCCGGTGGTGGGAACGTCGAACTTCCAGTCGGTCATGTTCAGCCTTGGCATCCAAGTTGTCGGCGCGGGTAAGCGCGGTGACAGAATTTGTGCGACCAATAGTGACCGTAGTGCACACAACCGGCAGTGAGGCCTGATCCGTGCAGATTGGATCGGGCCGGAGGGCATGCGAGGACGGAGGTCAGCGGCGGGACGCCCGTGCCATGGCGACGGCCGCAGCCACATCGGCGGCCACGGTCGCGGGGTCCTGGTGCTCCCAGAAACGCAACACCGTCCAACCGGCTTCGACGAGGTGCTCGTTGGTTTCCCGGTCACGGGCGATGTTCCGGTCCAGCTTCTGTCGCCACCAGTCGGCGTTGGCTTTCGGGCTGGTGGCGTGCTGCGGGCATCCGTGCCAGAAGCAGCCGTCGAGGAAGACAGCGACTTTGACGCCGGGAAAGGCGATGTCGATGCTGCGCCGTGGCATGCCCGGCACCTTGCTGTGGAGTCGGTAGCGGTGCCCTGCGCTGTGCAGGAGGCGCCGCACCGCCATTTCAGGCGTCGTGTTCCGACTTGCCTGGCGGCTCATCTCGGCCGACTTGCGAGGCGAGGGGGGAATGACAGGCACGCTTCCATTCTGCCGGCGGACAGGTCCGTCGAGTGCTTGTCCCCGAGCTCGGCGCGATAGCCGTGTAAAACACTAGTTCGATATGTCACCCCTGGGTGTGAGACTTAGGTATCTGCTCACATCGTGACGAGGGGGGACCTTGAACTACAGCAGTAGGCCGTTGACGTCGATCGAGATCTGTGCCGGTGCCGGGGGGCAGGCGCTCGGGCTGCACCGGGCCGGCTTCAGGCACCTCGCGCTCCTGGAGATTGACAAATTTGCGTGCAAAACGTTGCGCGCGAATGTGCTGGATAACCCGGAGTGGGCGGGCTGCGAGATCGTCGAAGGTGACGTGAACGATGTCGACCCCTTCGCGCATGGGCAGCTCGCCGAGTTCGGACTGCAGCCCGGGGAGCTGGACCTCCTCGCCGGGGGCGTACCGTGCCCGCCGTTCTCCATTGCGGGCAAGCAGCTGGGCGAAGACGACGAGCGTGACCTCTTTCCCAGGATGCTTCAGCTGGTGGACGGGCTCCGGCCGAAGGCGGTGATGATCGAAAACGTCCGGGGGATCCTGGATGCGAAGTTCGATGAGTACCGCGAGCGGATCGTGGGCGAGCTCAAGGGCTACGGCTACGAGTTCTGCGGCTGGAAGCCGATCGAAGCGCGACATTTCGGGGTCCCGCAGCTCCGGCCGCGGGCCATCCTCGTCGTGATCGCCAAGGAGCTCTTGGCTGACGTGAAGTTCGAGTGGCCGGCAGGTGACGAGAAGATCGTTACTGTGGCGGATGCGCTGGCCGAGACCATGAAGGAACGGTGTGAGCCGTACGGGGCCAAGGGCCGGGCGGTCTTCGACAGGTGGCTTGAGAAGGCGACGCAGCGCGGCACTGAGGCACCCACGCTTGTAGGCGGTTCCAAGAAGCACGGCGGTGCCGACCTCGGTCCGAGCCGGGCGAAGGCGGCATGGGCCGGACTCGGTGTCGATGCGCTCGGCGTGGCGAATGACCCGGAGAACTGCAATCCGGAGCGTGACCTCTTCAGGGCGAACGGTCCGATGCTCACGGTCGAGCAGGCTGCGATCATCCAGGGATTCCCGCGGGACTGGGCGTTCCAGGGAGGAAAGACCGCCCGGTACCGCCAGGTGGGCAATGCCTTCCCGCCTCCGGTCGCAGAGGCTGTGGGTAGGGCGATCGTGTCAGTCCTCCGCCCGGGCGAGCAGCCGAGCTCTGCAACGGACGGAATCCGCTCGGTGATTCCGGCTGCTCGACGGGATACTGGACTTGCTGCACCGGCTGCGTTGCACAGCCCCGTTGAGCCCGCGCTTGCAGAGTTCGGGCAGCTCACGTTTCTGGAAGCGGAGTCCGAGCACGCAGGCCCGAGCGCCTGAGCAAGGGCGATCGGGCACTGCGCAGTCGGAGCGAAGAGGCTGCTAGCGGGGCGTTCCCGGGCCTTGCCAAGGCCCGGGACCCCGCGTGCCCTGCCACCCTGGTGGTGGTGCGGCCCACTGCTGCGGCATCGGCGCGTACGGCCGCGGCAGCGTTGCAGAGGCCTGGGTGAGGGCCGGCTGGGCTGTGTGTTTGCGGGTCCAGAGGTGGTGGAGGAGTTCCTGTTCGCGGGCGGTGAAGTCCGGGCCCGCCGTGCCGTTGTGGGCGCGCTGGCGGAGGAAGGCCAGGGACGTCGCGAACGAGATGTACTCCGCCACCGTGCGGGCCGCCGCCGGGCCGCCGGTGCGGCGGGCCACGTCGCGGGCTATGCCGCGGGCGCGCATCGAGGAGAGGGCGAGGGGCTCGGGCGGGGTGAGCCAGCCGGCTATCTGGTAGGCCGGGAGGAAGGTGCGTATCGTGCGCAGCTCGTTCTGGCGGGACCAGATCGCGAGCCAGGTCAGGGCGCCGAAGACGGGCACCATGAAGAGGGCGTAGACCGCGAGGAAGGCCAGGGGCGACAGGCTGGCCGAGCCGTTCCAGACGGAGTGCAGGACCATCGCGGTGAGCAGGCCCGCGAGGGGGACGAGGACGCGGATCACCTTGCGGCGCGGGGCCAGGGTGGCCGCGATGCCGAAGCCGAGGCCCGTCATCGTGGTGAAGAGCGGGTGGGCGAACGGCGACATCAGGACGCGCATGAAGAAGGTGGCCGCCGTGGCCGCCGGCACGCCCTCGTGGCCGAAGCTCTGGTCGGTGGCGAAGGCGTTGCCCAGGTAGAGGATGTTCTCGGTGAACGCGAAGCCCGTGGCCGTGATGCCCGCGATCACCACGCCGTCGACGGTGTTGTTGAAGTCCCGGCGGCGGAAGAGGAAGAGCAGGAGGACCGCGGCCGCCTTGCCGGTCTCTTCCACCACGGGCGCGACGAACGTCGCCCCCCACTTGTCGGCCTCCGGGCGCTGCGCGAGGTCGACGGAGCTGAGCAGCCACTCGGTGGCGTAGCCGTTCGCGATGATGGCCATCAGCGTGGCCGCGCACGCGCCCCACGAGAAGGCGAAGACCAGGTTCTTCCAGGGCTTCGGCTCGACGCGGTCCATCCAGCGGAACGCCGCCACCAGCAGCGGCACGGGCAGGACGGCGAGGCCGAGCCCCACCAGGAACCCCTCGGTGCCGGTCTGCTCCCGCACCAGGGCCAGGATGACCAGGCCGCACAGGGCCAGGAGCAGGATCAGCCCGCCGGCGCGCACCGCCTTGTTGTCCCACAAGGCGCGGCGCGGTTTATAGCGCCAGCCCGCGGGGGCGGGCATCGCGGGAAAGTTCGGCTGCTGACCGGAGGCGGGCACCGGCCCGGCTACCGGCTGCTGGTGGGGTGGGGACTCATGCACTCGATGACCCTAACCAAGGGACGTCGGGGCGGCCTCGGTATTCCGGGGGCCGGTCCTCTGCCCGGCCGCCCCCCGGCGTGCGTCAGTGGGCCTTGCGGCGGAACAGCAGGTCGTGGACCACGTGCCCCTTGTCCAGGCCCTGGCCCTCGAACCGCGTCAGCGGACGGAACTCCGGCCGCGGCGCGAAGCCCCCGTCGGCCTGGGTGTTCTCGAAGTCCGGCGCCGCGGAGAGCACCTCCAGCATCTGCTCCGCGTACGGCTCCCAGTCCGTCGCGCAGTGCAGCAGGGCGCCCGGGGCCAAGCGCGTGGCCGCCAGGGCCAGGAACTCCGGCTGGATCAGCCGGCGCTTGTGGTGCCGCT
The DNA here is from genome assembly GCF_000719265.1 of Streptomyces roseoverticillatus. GTDB lineage: Bacteria > Actinomycetota > Actinomycetes > Streptomycetales > Streptomycetaceae > Streptomyces > Streptomyces roseoverticillatus. The sequence continues at coordinate 416,610 of NZ_JOFL01000011.1, forward strand.
TCTTGGGCCACGGATCCGGGAAGTAGACGCGCAGGCCCGCGAGGGAGTCCGGGGCGAGCATCTCGCGGAGCAGGATGATCGCGTCGCCGTTGGCGACCCGGATGTTGTCCAGGCCGTTCCGCTCGGCCAGGCCGAGGAGATTGCCCTGGCCGGGGGTGTGCACGTCGCAGGCGAGGATGCCCGTGCCCGGGTCGGCCGCCGCCATCTTGGCCGTGGCCTCGCCCATGCCGAAGCCGATCTCCAGCACGACGGGCAACCCGGGGTCGCCGAAGAGCTCGCCGAGATCCAGCTTGCTCAGGCCGTCGATGTCGAGGCCCCACTGGGGCCACAGGCGCCGCAGGGCCTCACCCTGGCCGGTCGTGACCCGGCTGCGGCGCGGCTGGAAGGAGCGGATGCGCCGCTCGTGGTGCGAGCCCGCCGGGTCCGGCGCCGGACCGTCGGGGAACATCGGCTCGCGGCGGCGCCCCTGCTGCGCAGGGACCGGTGCCGCGGCAGCGTCGGCGGCCGGAGCGGGGGCTGAGGGGGATGCGTGGTTCTCGGACACAGTTCTTCAATTCTACGGGCGTGCCTGCAGGCGCTCGGGAATTGCTCACGAGGCTCCGGTCTCTGCAGGTCAGAGGGCATCCATCGCCCGCAGGGCCCGCCGCGCCACCTCCCGCCCGATCGGCAGCGCGGCCGTCGCCGCCGGCGAGGGCGCGTTCAGCACGTGCACCATCCGCGGCGACTCGGCGAACAGGAAGTCGTCCACGAGCGTGCCGTCCCGCAGCACCGCCTGCGCCCGCACCCCCGACGGCGCCGGTATCAGGTCCGCCGCCGTCAGCTCCGGCAGCAGCCGCCGCGCTGCCTCCGTGAAGGCGCGCTTGGACAGCGAGCGCCGCACCTCTCCCGCGCCGTACCGCCAGTGGCGGCGGGCGAGCTGCCAGGAGCCGGGCCAGCCCACCGTCTCCGCCAGCTCGCCGGGGCGCACCGTCAGCCGGCCGTAGCCCTCGCGGGCGAACGCCGGGACCGCGTTCGGCCCCAGGTGGACCGTGCCGTCGATGCCTCGCGTGAGGTGGACGCCCAGGAACGGGAACGCCGGGTCCGGCACCGGGTAGACCAGGCCGCGCACCAGCTCCGTACGCCCCGGGGCCAGCTCGAAGTACTCCCCGCGGAAGGGGACGATCCGCACGCCGGGGTCGTCGCCCGCGAGCCGCGCGACGCGGTCGCTGTGCAGACCCGCGCAATTGACCAGCGCGCGGGCGCGCAGCACCTCGCCGAGCCCCGTGCGCACCGCGACCGCCGCACCGCGCCGCCCGATCGCGCGCGCCTCCGCCCCGTACCGCACGAAGGCCCCCGCATCCTCCGCCAGACGGGCCAGGCAGCGTGCCACCGCGCCGTAGTCGCACACGCCCGTCGAGCCGACGTGGATGGCCCCCGTGCCGCGGACGTGCGGCTCGTACTCGGCTATCTGGGCGGGGCCGAGCTCGCGCACCGGCACGCCGTTCTCCCGGCCGCGCTGGACGAGGGCGTGCAGCCGGGGCAGCTCCGCCTGGTCCGTGGCCACGATCAGCTTGCCGCTGACCTCGTGCGGCAGGTCGTGCTCGGCGCAGAACTTCACCATCTCCGCCGCGCCCCGCACCGCGAACCGCGCCTTGAACGATCCCGGGCGGTAGTAGATCCCGCTGTGGATCACTCCGCTGTTGCGCCCGGTCTGGTGCAGCGCGGGCCCCGGCTCCTTCTCCAGCACCACGACGCGCGTCCCCGGCCGGGCGCGCGTGATCGCATACGCCGTCGACAGGCCCACGATGCCGCCGCCGACCACCAGCACATCGCAGTCGTACGCCCTCACCACGTCACCTCCCCGCGCCTGCCGGCACACCCGCGACCGGGCATCCGGGACCCCTCGGCGCCTCACCCACGCCCCCATCATGACCTGCGCCACTGACATCCGGTCGAAACCCGGGTCTGACATCGGACAGACCCGGGTCATGCATCGGACAGATCCAGGTCAGGTGTCGGACAGGGGGGACGCGGATCAGGGAGTGATCACGCGCTCACATCGGGATCCCCTTACGCCGGGAGCGCCGGGAGCCCCGCCGGGAGCACCAGCAGCGCCGGGAGCACCCTCACACCGGGAGCCCCCGCCGGGGACGCCGGAAGCGCCCGAAACGCCAAGAGCGCCGCCAGCCACCCTCACGCCAGCGACACCAGCAGCGGCCGCGCCCTCTCCCGCAGCTCCACCACCCGCGGCTCGTCCCCGTACGGCTCCAGCCGGTGCAGCAGATCGCGGACGTACTCCGTGGTGCGCGCCGAGGAGATCCGGCCCGCGACCTCCACGGCCCGCGTGCCGGCCGCGCAGGCCGCGTCCAGATTGCCGGACTCCAGCTCGGCCACGGCGGACACCACGAGCCGCAGCCCGTGCGAGCGGACGAACTCCTCCGTCGGGCGGGCCAGCGCCTGCTCAGTGAAGCGCTGCACCTGCCGGGGCATGCGCAGGTCGCGGTAGCACTCGGCGGCATCCGCGGCGAACCGCTCGTGGGTGTAGAAGTCGAGCCAGGACGGGTCCGGATCGCCCGTACGGGCCCGCTCCAGCCAGCCCTCGGCGGCCTTCAGCGCGGCACCGCACGCGGGTGCGTCCCCGGCCTTGGCCTGGGCACGGGCCTCGACCAGGCGGAAGAAGCTCATGGTGCGGGCGGTGGCCAGGCCGCGGTTGCGCTCGAGGGCGGCCTGGGCCAGGTCGACGCCCTCGTCGGCGAAGCCGCGGTACGTGGCCTGCAGGCTCATCGAGGCCAGAACGTAGCCGCCCAGCGGCACGTCGGCGGCCGCGCGGGCGAGCCGCAGGGCCTGGATGTAGTAGCGCTGCGCGGCCTCCTGCTGGCCGGTGTCGAAGGCCATCCAGCCGGCCAGCCGGGTCAGCTCCGCGGTGGCGCCGAAGAGCGAGCGGCCCACCTCGTCGCTGTACGAGCCGAGCAGCAGGGGCGCCGCGTCGACCCGCAGGCACTCGGGGACCATCGACGAACGCCAGTCGCCCCCGCCGTACTTGGAGTCCCAGCGGCGCGCGTCCTCCGCGGCCTCCCGCAGCTTGCTGACGTCACTGTGGCCCACGCGCTGCGGTATGGCGCCCTCCGGGCCGCCGCCGCCCTCGGCCTCACCGGCCGCCGTGTGGGCCTCGCGCGCGACCGAGCTGTCGGCGGGGGTTATCAGCCACCGGGAGGCGGGCGTGGCGTAGGCGCTGACGGAGAAGGATCCGGCCAGGCTCTGCCAGATGCCGCCGCCCCCTCGCCGACCGGCGAGATCCAGCCTGTACAGCTCGGTCGCGGAGCGCACGGCCTGGCCGACATCGCGCGGAAAGGAGAGCCCCACTTCGGGCGCCGGATCCGCGTCCGCGAGGCCGATCTCGTGCAGCGGTACGGGCCGGCCGAGCTTGCCGGCGATCGCCGCGGCGATCAGATGGGGCGCCGCTCCCTGGGGCACCATGCCTTTGGAGACCCAGCGCGCGACGGACGTCTTGTCATAGCGAAGCGTCAATCCGCGCTGCGCACCGAGGTCGTTGACCCTGCGCGCGAGACCGGCGTTGCTGATCCCGGCGAGGGCGAGGACGGTGCCGAGCTTCTCGTTCGGCCCGCGTGGCTCCCTGGACATGCGCACCCCTCGACGACGCGACGCCCGCCCCGGCATAGGCGCGGGGCATTCGTAAACCCAGCGTAGTTCCCCGCATCCCGACCGTTAAGAGGTGGTGTCCCGGATGGCGAGATTCTGGTCCGTGCGGACGTGCACCGAGGGGCACGTGCTCCGGTTGTGTGTGGCTGTGCGCCCGCCGTGCGCTCTGTCCGCGCCATCAAGGGAGCGCTTCCATGGGAGTTGCGTGGGTTGGCCCGCTGCACTGGATCCAGTGGGCTGGGGGAAGCCGCCGCCTCATTCCCCGCGGGCGGCGGACCGGTCCGGGAGGCGGCTGACCGCCTCCCGGACCGTGACGCGTGGGTCGAAGCACCGGGCGAGTGCGCCCCCATGGCCGCACCGCCCCGAGTTTGGCCGGATACCGCCGCCCTGAAGGCGGCCCGCGGCCCTCCGGGAGCGGGTTCTTGGCGCGCCGCACGCGCGCGTGGGCATTCCACGCCTCCGTACGTGACAGCATGGCGGTCGCGTGCAACGGCTGCGTGCATACGGCTTGACGTCGCGCCACTTCGCCCCGCATTCACGCGAGTTGGGGTGAAAGACGCGACCGGTGTGTTGCCTCTTTCGTGGTGGTCTTGTTGTGGCAACCGGTGGCCTCCTGTGCATGATGACTGCGGATGGCGGCGCTTGATGGCCGTCCAGTCGGTGTTCGCGGTGCTCGGTCGGTTGTCCACGTCGGTTGTCCACAGCCTGTGGAGGCGTCATGCGCTGGGTGGTGGGGTGGAGCAGCACCACCTCGGGGACCGTGCGACAACGTGCCGCACCCCCCGGCGCCTACGGCGGTCACGACGACTACGACGCCCCGACCGTCCACCCCGTCGGCGCCCAGCTCCTGTGGGGCGACCCCGCCCCCCTCTGGGCCGTCGGCGACTGGCGCCCCGACGAGGTCCGCGTCGTCCGCCTCGACCCCCTCACCCGCCTCGCCGTCCTCGGCCGCTGCGGCGCCGGCGACGAGCAGCTGCGCACCGGGCTCGTCGCCGCCCGCGGAGGCGCCCTGCGGCACCTCACCGCCTGGCCCGGCAGCTACACCGCCGTCGCCCAGGTGGGCCGCCGCACCACCGTCGCGGGCGACCTGGCCGGCGCCCGGCCCGTCTTCCACACCGCCTGGGCCGGCGGCACCGCCTACGCCACCGCCGCCCTGCCCCTCGCCGACCTCATCGAGGCCCAGCTCGACATCGGCCACCTCGCCGCCCTCCTCGCCTGCCCCGACTCCCCGGAGGCCCTCGCCGACGGCACGCCCTACAAGGGCGTACGCCGCGTGCCGCCCGGGCACGCCCTCGTCCTGCGCGACGGCGCCCGCGACATCACCGGTTACGAGCCGACGGCGTCGCTCGCCGTCTCCGCCGCCCAGCTCCCGCCCGACCAGGCCGTCGAGGGCATAAGGAACGCGCTCGTCGAAGCCGTCCGCACCCGCCTCGCCGCCCCCCGGCACGCCCCCGACCCCGGTCCCGGCGGCCTCGACCCCGGCCCCGTGCCCGGCATGGGCCCCGCCCACCGCCGCGCCGCCCGCGGCGGCCCCGCCCCCGGCGTCGGCGCCGACCTCTCCGGAGGCAGCGCCTCCGCCACGCTGGCGCTGCTCGCCGCCGGCCTGCCCGGCCTGCCCGGCACCCCCCTCGGCCACGGCACCGGCGGACGGCTGCTCGCCGTCACCTTCAACGACCTCGTCACCGACGACAGCCGCGTCCGCCAGGCCGAACTCGAACGGGCCCACGCCATCGCCGCCAACCCCCGGCTGCGCCACATCGTCGTCGCCGCGGGCGAGGAGGCCCTGCCCTACGCGGACCTCGCCGGCGGCCCCCTGACCGACGAACCGGGCCCCTCTCTCGTCACCGCCGAACGCCACCGGCACCGGCTCGCGGCGGGCGGCGCGGACCACCTCGTCGGACACGGCGCCCGCCAGGTCCTCGACGCCCATCCGGCGCGCCTCGCCGACCTCCTGATGGACCGCCGCCGACGCCACCTGCTGCGGCCCGTCTCGGCGCTCGCCCGCGCCGACAGGACCTCCGCACAGGCCCTCGTCATCCCCTTCACCGTCTACCGGGCGGCCCGCCGGCTGGCCCGCACGTCCTACCGGGAAGGCCTCGAAGCCGCCGCCGGACAGCTACGGGCCACGGCCTTCCCCGTCGTGGACGACACCCCGGGCGCGGCCGTCCCCGCGGGTGTGGGCGGTGCCGTCGACGCCTCCCTCGCCGCCCTCACCTGGTGCCGCCCCGGGCCGGCCGCCCGCTGGCTCACGGGTGAGGCTCTGGCCGAAGTATCGGTTCGTCTGCAGGCCGCGGCCGTCCGCCCCCAAGGCCTCGCGCAACGCCCCGGGGAGCGCCGCGCGGCCGCCGCCCTCGCCCGGCACGCCGCCGACCACCGCATCCTCGAACAGGCCGCCGAGGTCCGCAGCCAGCGCCTCCACGCCCCCTTCCTCGACAACGAGGTCGTACGGGCCTGCCGCGCCCTCCCCGAGGCGCTCCGGGTGCAGCCGGGAGCGCGCGCCGCGGTCCTGCGCGCCGTCCTCGCCGGGGCGGGCGTGCGCGACCTGCCCCCGGGCTGGGGCGCCACGTCGCACGCGGCGCACGCGGCAGCCGTACGGGCGGGGCTGCGGGCCTCCGCCGGCCCGCTGCTGGAGCTCTTCGAGGCCCCGCTGCTCGCCGACGCCGGTCTCGTGGAGGCCCGCGTCGTCCGGGCGGCGCGTGGGGGCGGGGCGGGGGGCGGCGCGGGGGGGGGGGGGGGGGGGGAGGGGGGGGAGGGGGGGTACCGGGCCCGGTGGCGTGACGGGACTCAGGAGGGACGCCTCGGGGACGCCTCGGGGCTCCTGTCCGCTATCCGCAGGAGATCCACGAGCGCGCCCAGTCCGACACCGCCGTCCACCCCATGCCGCGCCGCGGCTGCACCGACAGCCGGATCGTGCGGTGGCCGGAGAGCGGCACGTACACCGGCACCGCCGGCTCCCCGCCCTGCACCACGCCGGAACGCCACAGAGGCACCCCGTCGCCGTAGACGGAGAACTGCGCGGCACCGAGCCCCATCGACATGTCGTCGACGCCCACGAGGGCGCTGAAGGCCGTACAGGGCCGGTTCAGCTCGATGGTGACGGCCGAGGGCGCGTGCACGCTCACGCCGTTCCCGTACGTGACACCGCCGACCCGCAGGCCGTACCGCTGCCACAGCCAGCTGTGCGCACCCAACAGCACCTCCGGCCTCGTACCGTCGCCGGCGCCCGCGTACGCGAGCTGGTTGAGCTGGTAGACGGCGGGCGGCCGGGGCGGGGGCGACGGGGTGGGCGAAGGCGAGGGGGACGGGGACGGAGAGGGCGTGGGCGTGGGCCGGTGGACGGTCGGCGCGGGAGGCGGCGACGGCTTCGGCCGCGGCTTCGGCAGGGCGGCACGGACCGGGACCACGGGTGCCGCATCGGCGGAACGGGTCTGCGCCGCGACGGGTGCCTTCGCCCTCGGCGTCGGCATCGAGGGCACTGGCGTGGGCGTCGGTGACGGGCCGGGGGAGTGGCTCCGCTGCGGCGCGGGTGTCGGCGCGGGCGCCACCGGAGCTTTGGGGGCCTCGGCCTGCGGCGCCCGGTCCGGCGCGGACGAGAGCCCGATCAGGGCGTACGCGGCGGCAGCTCCGGCCGCGGCCACCATGCCGCCGATGACGCCGATCTTCGCGGGCGCCCCCAGGCCATGGCTCGCGGCAGTACTGCCGGAGCCGCCGGCCCCACTGCCGGCGCTCCCGCCGGACGCACCGGCCCCGGAGCTCGCCCCCGCCCCCGTACCACCGGCCCCGGCAGCCCCACCGCTCGCAGCGGCGACCCCCGCCCCCGCCGCCGTACCGGCTCCGGCCGCCCCCGCCGCCAGGCCCGCGGCCGCCTTGGCCGAGAACCCGGCCGCGAACCAGCCGATGACCGCCACCGGCAGCAGCGCCCGCAGCCGCTCATTGACATCCGCGACCTCCAGCGCCGCCGTACGGCACCGCGCGCAGCTCTCCAGATGCCTGCGCAGGCCCCGCTCGGCCCGCAGCCGCAGCCCGCCCCGGGCATACGCGCCGAGCCGGTCCGCATAGCGCGCGCAGTCCCCGCCGGTCGTCAGCGCTGAGTTCACATGGGCCTGCAGATACGCCTGTTTGAGGCCCTCGCGCGCCCGGTGAGCCAGCACCGCCGTCGCATTGGCCGTCAGCCCCAGCAGCGGCGCGACCTCGCTCGGCGACTCCTCCTCGACCGTGGTGTGCCACAGCACCGTCTGCCACCGCGGCGGCAGACTGCGGAACGCCTTCACGGCCAGGGAGTGCTCGGCCTCCTGCATGGCCAGCACATCCGCGCCCAGGCCGAGCGCGTCACCGTCCCCCGCACCGGCCGGCAGCCGCTCGGCCGACGAGGCGAACTCCGCGAAGTCCTCGACGAGCTGCTCCCGTTTGGCGCTCTTCCCCCACGAGGCCGCGACCCGCCGCACCGTGGTGAGCAGATAGGCGCGCACCGACGACTCCGGCCCCGCGCCGCCCCGCACTGCCTGCAGGGTGCTCGCGAAGACCTCGTTGGTGAGGTCATCCGCGGTGTGGTCGTCGCGGCAGCAGCTACGGGCGTAGCGGCGGACCGCGGGGGCGTGACGGCGGTAGAGCTCCTCGTACGCATCGCTCTCGCCGGCCCGCATCCGGGCTACCAGCTGGATGTCCGTCAGGGGTGCGTCGGCGTCGGCATCCGTCCTGCGGTGCTTGCGCCGACGCTGTCCCGGCACAACAGGTATGGCGGGACGCCCCTCACCGGAGGGCCGGGGCGAGGACGGTCTGTCCGCGTTCTCGCTCCCGCTCGGTTCTTCCTGCCCGTCAACACCCATAGCGCAGGCCCCTGTACATGCCGGCACACCCGAACACCGGGACAGCGTGGCACAGCAGTGGCCGTCACCAGCGCGCGATGGGCAGCAACCACTCGTCCGGGGCGACTTCTGTCGCATGGAGCACTGGACATCACCCGAACGGGGAAGGATTTCCGGATGCGCCCGGACGGCCTGCAGAGCCGTACCGGGCGCGCCCGTGACAGAAACGAGCTACAGGAAGCGAGCCGCGTAAGAGCACTGCCGGCAGCGCGCTTACGCGGGTGCCTACACGGGTGCGCTGCCGAAGCGAGCCGCGGCAGCGCACCCCGGGACGCCTACTCGGACGGCCGCGACCGCAGCCCCTCCAGCAGGATGTCCAGCAGCCGCGAGGACGCCGCCGCCTGCTGCACCGCATCCGGCAGCGACGGCGCGGCCGTCGCTATCACCAGCAGCACATCGGCCACCGTCACATCCGGCCGCAGCTGGCCCGCCGCCCGCGCCCGCTCCACGAGCCGCCCGACGACCTCCAGGAGCGCCGCGGCGCCCGCGTCGTGCCGCTCGGCAGCCGGAGCCGGCCGGTGCTCGACCAGCCGCAGCTCGTGCAGCTGGCCACCCGTGACGCCCGGCTGCCGCTGCTGCGGCACACGCGCCTCGATCTCCTCCGCGTCCACGTCGACGCCGACCCGCAGCACCTGCGGCGGCAGCAGCCGGCCCGCGCCGGACGCCACCGACGTGCGCAGGAAGCGCGAGAGCGCCGACCACGGCTCGTCCTCCTGCCCGAGCGCCGTGCGCGCCTGCTCGGTCAGCCGGGCGGTCTCCTCCTCGGCTATCCGCCGGACGAGGACGTCCTTGCTGGGGAAGCGGCGGTAGACCGTCCCCACGCCGACGCGGGCGCGACGCGCCACGTCCTCCATCGGCGCGCCGTAGCCCAGCTCGCCGAAGACCTCGCGGGCAGCACGCAGTACGTGCTCGAGATTGCGCTGGGCGTCCACGCGCAACGGCGTGCTGCGGCCACCGCCCGCCTCTGACGACGCGACAGCGGTCGACCAATGAGAGCCCTGCATATGCATATGTGTTCCCCCGGTTATGACGTCTCCCCCCGGAGACTCCCCGCCCTGACTGCCGAGGCACGTCTCTGACACCCCGACGGAGTACGAACATAGTTGAGCCCAGGTCAAGAAAGAAGGGGTAGTTCCGCACCGGGCATCCCCGATTGGAGTACATCCCCCCTCCGCACCGATTCTGCACCACCCCACAACCCCGCCGCATCCACCCTGACCTGCGCACCTGTCTCTCGAACCGATGCGCCCCCGATGGAGGGATCAGCTCCGCAGCCGGTCATGCATTTCGCACGGCCTGTGGACAAACTCCGGCCGGGGGTGCGTCATGGGGAAGGAGCTGTGCTCGCGGACCTCGACGACTGAGGAGTGGCCTTGGCGAAGGAACCGGCGCGCATTCTGGTGGTCGGCGGCGGCTATGTCGGGATGTACACCGCCCTGCGCCTGCAGCGGAAGCTCAGGCGCGGCGAGGCGACCGTCATCGTGATCGACCCCGAGCCGTACATGACGTACCAGCCCTTCCTCCCCGAGGCCGCGGCCGGCTCCATCTCGCCCCGCCACGTGGTCGTCCCCCTGCGCCGCACGCTAGACAAGTGCCAGGTCGTCATCGGCGAGGTCAGGTCCATCGACCACGCCAAGCGCGCCGCCGCCATCAACACCCTCGCCACGCACGAAGAGGGCACCGGCGCCGTCCAGATCCGTTACGACGAGCTGATCCTCGCGCCCGGCTCCGTCTCGCGCACGCTGCCCGTCCCCGGCCTCGCCGAGTACGGCATCGGCTTCAAGACCGTCGAGGAGGCCATCGGCCTGCGCAACCACGTCCTCGAACAGATGGACATCGCCTCCTCCACCCGCGACCCCGCCGTCCGCGACGCGGCCCTGACCTTCGTCTTCGTCGGCGGCGGCTACGCGGGCGTGGAGGCCCTAGCCGAACTCGAGGACATGGCCCGCTATGCCGCCCGGTACTACCACAACCTCGAACCCGAGGACCTGCGGTTCGTCCTCGTCGAGGCCACCGGTCGGATCCTCCCCGAAGTGGGCGAGGAGATGGGCCGCTACGCACTGCGTGAGCTGCGCGGGCGCAACATCGACATCCGCCTGGACACCCGCCTCGACTCCTGCGCGGACCGCGTCGCCGTCCTCAGCGACGGCTCGCGCTTCCCCACGCGAACCCTCGTCTGGACCGCGGGAGTCAAGGCCCACCCGGTGCTCGCCGCCACCGACCTCCCCCTCAACGGCCGCGGCCGCCTCAAGTGCACGGCGGCCCTCACCGTGGACGGCGTGGAACACGCCTGGGGCGCGGGCGACGCGGCGGCCGTCCCCGACCTCACCTCGGACGACCCCGGCGCCGTGTGCGCGCCCAACGCCCAGCACGCCGTCCGCCAGACCAAGGTCCTCGCCGACAACGTGCTCGCCTCCCTGCGCGACAAGCCCCTCAAGGAGTACCGGCACAAGTACGTCGGTTCCGTGGCCTCCCTGGGCCTCCACAAGGGCGTCGCGTACCTCTACGGCAGGAAGCTCAAGGGCTACCCCGCCTGGTTCATGCACCGCGCCTACCACCTCAGCCGGATCCCCACCTTCAACCGCAAGGCCCGCGTCCTCGCCGAGTGGACCCTCACCGGCCTCTTCAAACGAGAGATCGTCTCCCTCGGCTCGCTCGAAAACCCCCGGGCCGAATTCGAACTCGCCGCAGACACGGGACGTCACCCGGAAGCGAGTTGAAGCAGGTCATGGGCCCTGTGACGGAGCCGGGAACTGCCCCGGAGAGGCCGACGCCTGACGGATGTCAGTCCGGTCGGCCACACTGGTCGTGTGACCATGGGTGGGCTCGTACCTGCGAAGAGTAACAATTACGAGGATTCGGACGTTTGCTGCATTCCCCCGGGGGCAGTCCCCCGCACCGCCAACCGCGGCCCCGCGCCGGGCACGCGGATCGGCCACGCCACGTCGCCGAGCTGGTCCGGAACGACTCCGCGAGGTAATCCTCTGTGAACTTCACCCGCTGGAGCGCCCGGCTCCCCGGCACACAGCGCCGAGCCGCGGCGCGCGCCGACCGCAAGGACCGCACCGCCGCCCCCGCACCGCCCGCGGCCGGCGGCTCCGTGCCCGCCGCCCGCGCCGAGGCCGGCCCGCCCGCGGCCCCCGCACCGGACGGCCCCGTCCCCACCCTCGACGGCCTCTCCGTCCACGACACGCTCGGCAAGGTCCCGGCCCTCGTCGCCGTCGTCTACGGCCCCGAGCACCGCGTCGCCTACGTCAACGACGCCTACGCCGCCCTCTTCGGCCCCCGCGCCCCCGGCGCCTCCGCCCGCGAAGCCCTCCCTGAGCTCACCGAGCTCGGCCTGCTCCCCCTCATGGACCAGGTCCTGCGCAGCCGTCGGCCCCGTACGGTCAAGTCCCGCCGCGTCACCGCGGACATCAACGCCGCGGTGAACATCGCCGCCCCCCGCCCCGCCCCGGGCGACAGCGCCCCCGTGGCCGACGTCCCCCACCAGGCGCCCGCCCCTGCCGCCGACGCCGAAAGCCGCCCCCGCAGCGGCTACTACACGTTCACCTGCTCCCCGATCGAAGTCGGCGCCACCGAGGCCAAGCAGCCCGGCGTCCTCGTCTTCGCCGCGGACGTCACCGACCAGGTCGAGGCCGCCGAGCGGCTGCGCGCCAGCGAGCGCCGCCAGCGCGAGGCCGCCGTCACCCTCCAGCGCAGCCTCCTCCCGCAGGAGCTCGAACAGCCCGACGACCTGCGCGTCGCCGCCACGTACCAGCCCGGCGGAAAGGACACCGCCGTAGGCGGTGACTGGTACGACGTCATCACCCTCGGCGCCGGCCGCACCGCCCTCGTCATCGGCGACGTCATGGGCCGCGGAGTGCGCGCCGCCGCCGTCATGGGCCAGCTCCGCACCGCCGTACGCGCCTACGCCCGCCTCGACCTGCCGCCCCACGAGGTCCTCCAGCTCCTCGACGGCCTCGCCGGCGAGATCGACGCCACCCAGATCGCCACCTGCATCTACGCCGTCCACGACCCCAACGAGGGCCGCCTGGTCTACGCCTCCGCCGGCCACCTGCCCATCCTCGTCCGCGACCCCGACGGCACGGTCCGCCGCGCCGCCGAACCCACCGGCCCGCCCCTCGGCACCGGCGGCTGGATGCACACCTCCGGCACCATGCCGCTGGGCCCCGGCTCCAGCGCCGTGCTCTACACGGACGGCCTCGTCGAGCGCCGTACCGAGGACATCGACGAAGGCGTCGCCGCCCTGGAGCGCGCCTTCGCCGGCGCCACCGGATCACCCCAGGTCATGTGCGACCGCCTGATCCGCGCCCTCGGCGTGACCGCCGACCACGACGACGACGTCGCCGTCCTCGTCCTCCAGCACCCCGCGCGCACCGGCCACGACGCCGAGCTCTTCCACAACGCCGCCCTGGAGCTCCTCGGCGGCATCGAGGCCGCACCCCGGGCCCGCGCCTTCGCCTCGGGCGTCCTCGTCAGCTGGCGCTTCCCGACCGAGCTGCGGGACCTGGGCGTCCTCGCCGCGAGCGAGCTCGTCGCCAATTCCCTCCAGCACGGCACACCGCCCATGCGGCTGCGCCTGCGCCGCACCGACCGCCGGCTGATCATCGAGGTCACCGACGGCGACGACCACCTCCCGCGGCGCCGCCGCGCCGAGCCGGCGGACGAGGCGGGACGCGGCATCTCGATCATCGCCACGATCGCCTCGTCCTGGGGCTCACGGCGCACGCCCGGCGGCGGGAAGGCCGTCTGGTGCGAGTTCGCCTTGCCGGCGGGGCACGGGTGACTGGTGGCTAAAGAGGAGGGGAGGGCGCCGCAGGCGCCCTCCCCTCCTCTTATATGTATGCGTGTCTCAGGCGTGTACGGCAGTGCGCTCGCTCGTCGCCTCTGTCTTCGCCGGGCGGCGCTGTGCCCGTGCCAGCAGCGGGTTGTCCTGCGCCGGGGTGAGCCGGCGGCCCAGCCGCAGCGCCAGGGTGGTGATGAGCAGGGAACACGCGATCACCATGGCGATGTACGCCACGTACAGGCCGCCACCGGCCATCAGACCGCCCACGGCCGGCCCGATCGCCAGCGCGAGCTGCTTCACGAGCGCGAACGCCGAGTTGTACTGACCGACCAGCCGGGCCGGCGCCAGGTCCGCCACCAGCGGTGCCACCGTCGGCGACAGCATCGACTCGCCGATGCCGAAGAGCGCGTACGTGGAGATCAGCAGCGCGGTCGCCACCCCGTGCGCCCCCGGAACGAGCCCCGAGACCCCCGCGGCCACCCACGCAACGGTCCAGATGACACCCACGAGCGCCATGACCCGGCTGCGCCGGTGCCCCTCGACCAGCTTGAGGACGACGAACTGCGCCAGCACGATCGCTGCGGTGTTGGCGGCGAGCGCGATGCCGAGCGTCGCCGGCGAGATGCGGGTGACCTCGACCGCGAAGGCCGCCAGACCCGACTCGAACTGTCCGTAGCAGGCGAAGAACATCACGAAGCCCAGGACGCACAGCTGCACCATGGCCCGGTCACCCAGCAGCGTCCGCCAGCCGCCCTTGGCGCCCTCGTCCGTCGGGACCGCGTCATCGACCCTGGGCGCCTTCGGCAGCCGCACGGTCGCCACGGCGACGCCCAGCACCAGGAACATCGCCGCCTCGATCGCGAAGAGCCGCACGAAGCTGTCCGGGTCCGAGGTGTCCACGAGCTGCCCGCCGAGCAGACCGCCGACGCCGAGGCCGAGGTTGTTCAGGAAGAACTGCATCGCGAACGCACGCGACCGGGTCGTCGGCGTCGAGCACCAGACGATCATCGTGGCGAGCGTCGGCTGGATCACCGCGATACCGGCACCCAGCGCCGCGGCAGCGGCGAAGACCAGCGACTCGCTGGACGCCAGCCCCATCCCCATCGACCCGACGGCGGCGGAGACCGCACCGGCGACGGCAACAGGCAGCGGACCCCGCCGGTCGATGACCCGACCGACGAAGGGCAGCACGACCAGCGCGGACACGGCGAACGTCATGAGCACCAGCCCTGCGGTGCTCGCTCCGAGATCCCGTACCTGAGACACATAGATGAACAGGAACGGGACGGTGAAGCCGTTGCCGAACGCACTCAGGGCGTTCCCCAGCTGGATCCGGCGCAGAGCTGCGCCCATCGCGGTGGTCACACTCACCTTCCTAGGTCGAGGTTGAGAGGCGGGACTGTCGAGGTCTGAAGACTTCAACAGTAAAGTTCGAAGCTAAAGAGTACATGTCGAAGGGCTTTAGCGCGAATCGGTTCGTGTCATACTGCCGGGCATGGCTGACACCCCCGGCGCCTCCGAGCCGAGCCTCGACGAACAGATCGCCGCCTATCAGCGCGAGTTCCAGGACCTCGACCCCCAGGTGGAGAAGGTCGTATCGGCGCTCAGCCGCCTCAACCGGCGGATGAACGTCGCCTACGGACGCCAGACCGCCGAGCTCGGCATCAGCAACGCCGAGTGGGAGGTCCTCAAGGCCCTCGTGCTGGCCGGCGCTCCGTACCGCCTGGGCCCCGGTGACCTCGCCAAGCGGCTCGGCCTCACCCCCGCCGCCATGACCCACCGCATCGACCGCATGGTCGCGGAGGGGCTGGTGACCCGGGAGCGCGACGAGAGCAACCGCGTCCGCGTCATCGTCGGCATCACGGAGGAAGGCCGGAGCAAGTGGCTGGAGGCCATGCGGATGGCCACCGTCTTCGAGGAGGACCTGCTCCAGGACCTCTCCGGCGAGGAGCGCGGCCGGCTCGGCGAGATGCTGACCCGGCTGCTGCGCCGGGTGGAGGACGCCCAGCCGGACGCCGGCGGACGGCTGAGCGACCTCGACTGAGCCCGACCGGGGACCCCGGCCGAGGGGCCGACGGAGGGGGCCGAACGGTCAGTTGACACTCCCCTGACGGATGGGTAGTGTTCTCCGAGTTGTCACGGAGCCATGACGGTTCTGAGACAGCCACTCGAGCCGCACCGGCGGCACTCACCACTGCACGGCCCCTGAACGGGATGAATTTCGGCGTGCCGGAATTCGGATCGGGAAGGCCCCAAGACTCCGATTA